>JAEULA010000067.1 GCA_016793165.1 Alphaproteobacteria bacterium
AGCTCGGCCAGCGTGATCGGCTTCACCGGCGGGCGCAGGCGGTAATAGCCCACGTCGGCGGGCGTCATGCCGCGCGCGCTCGCGATCAGCTCGGTGACGGTGAGGCCGCAGAGCCGGCCCTGGCACGGTCCCATGCCGCAGCGCAGGAAGGACTTCAGCTGGTTGGGGCCGGTGCAGCCGAGCTTCACCGCCTCGACGACCTGCGCGGCGCTCACCTCCTCGCAGCGGCAGACCAGCGTGTCGCCCTCGGGCACGCGGAACTGCGGTGCGGGCCGATAGAGCACGTCGAGGAAGGTGCGGCCGCGCTCGGCGGCGGCAAGATCGAGGCGCGGCTCGTGCACGGCCTGCGCCGCTTCGGCCTCGCTGCACCGCTCGAGCGCGAGCGCAGCGCCGACCGCCGCGATCCGACCGCGCGCCTCGGCCGCTTCGGCGCCGGCGATACCGGCGCCGTCGCCGGCGATCCTGATGCCCGCGACGCTCGTGCGCAGCCAGTCGTCGAGCCGCGGCCGCCAGCTGAGCTGGCGCGGGTCCCACTCATGCGCGCACCCGACCGAGCTCGCCAGATTCACATTGGGCGCCACGCCCTGGTGCAGCAGCAGCAGGTCGACCGGCAGAGACTGTTCCGCGCCGTCGCCGCAGCGATAGACGATGCGCTCGACACGCGCCTGGCCCTCGGCGCGCAACGCCGTGACGTTGCCGATCACCCGCACGGCGCGACGCACGGCGAGCATCAGCTTCAGGCCCTTCTTGAGATAGCGCGACGCGAGGAAGGCCGGCAGGTGCGGCCAGGCGGCGGCCCAGTTGCCGCGGGGCGTGGTGTCGAGGATCGCGTCGATCGTCTTGCCGGCGTTCAGGTACTGCCAGGCGATCAGCCACAGCAACGGCCCGCAGCCGGCGAGCACCACGCGGCCCTGCCCGACCAGGCCGCCGGTCTTGAGCAGGATCTGCGCGGCGCCCGCGGTCATCACGCCCGGCAGCGTCCAGCCCGGGATCGGGAACGGCCGCTCCAGCGCGCCCGTCGCCAGCACGACCTGCCGCGCCGAGACGAGCCGCGCCACGCCGTCGATCGACACGCCGACCTCGCGATCGCGCGACAGGCTCCACACGGTCGTGCCGGGGCAATAGGCGGCCCCGCTCGCGGAGAAGTCGCTCCACAGCGCCGCGCCGCGCCAGTACTCGTCGCCCAGGATCTTGGTCGCGCGCAGCGGCGTGTGGGTGACGGCGCGATAGATCTGCCCGCCCGGTCCCGACTGCTCGTCGAACAGCACCGTCGAGAGCCCGAGCCGCGCGGCGCTCGTGGCCGCCGCGAGGCCCGCGGGCCCGGCACCGATGACGGCGAGATCGTAGGCGTCGCTCAACTCGCTCGCCTTCATCGCCCGAACTCCCGCGCGCCGGCCTGGGTCTCGATCGTCATGCCCTCGCGCACGCCCACGAGGCAGGCCTGGCGATTGCCCACGCCGTCGATCGTCACGAGGCACTCGAAGCACACGCCCATCATGCAGTAGGGCGCGCGCGGCGCGCCGGTGACCGGGGTCGTGCGGCATTGCGCGCGGCCCGCGGCAAGCAGCGCGGCGGCGACGCTGTCGCCGGTTTGCGCGCGGATCGCGGCGCCGTCGACGCTGATCGTGACGGACTCGCCGGCGGCGGCCTCAGGCAGCCTCTGGAACATCGAACCTCCTCGTGCCGAACGGCGCGAAATCCTCGGGAAAGGCGCCGGCGACGAGCATCGGCGCGAGATGGAGCGCATGGGCGGCGGCAAGCGTGACGCCGCTGTGGCAGGTCGTGACGAAGGCGCCAGGATGCGACGCCGATTGCTGGTAGATCGGGAAGCCGTCCTTGGTCATCACGCGCAGTGCCGCCCAGCTGCGCACGATGTTGGCGCGGCCGAGCAGCGGGAAGGTCCGCACCGCGCGCTCGGCGATGGTGGAGATCACGCCCGTCCCGACCGTATCGTCGAGCCCGGCTTCCTCCTGAGAGTCGCCGAGCATCACCGTGCCCTCGTCGGTCTGGCGGACCGTGACGACGGGGTGATGGAGGAAGGGCTGCAGCCGCTCGGTCACCACGACCTGGCCGCGCTGCGGGCGCACCGGCACGGTGAGGCCGACCATCGGGCCGAGCTTGGCGTTCGCGATGCCGGCCGCCAGCACGACCTTGCCGGCCGTCAGCGTTCCGCCGGCATGCTCGATGCGGAAGGCGCCGCCGGCCGGCACGATCGAGGCGACCGGGCTCGCAGGCCGGTAGTCGCCGCCCAGCCCGCGGAACGCGGTGTGCAGCGCGCGCAGCAGCTTGAGCGCGTTGGTGTGGCCGTCCAGCGGGCAGTAGATGCCGCCGACGACCTCCGGTCCGATCGCCGGCAGCATCGCGCGCACGCGCGCGTGGTCGAGCACCTCGTAGCCGTAGCCGATCGTCATGTCCGGCTGGTTGTGCAGCCGCTTGAGGCGAAGCGCGCTCGCCTCCAGCTCCTTCTCGCTCAGCGCCAGCTGGAATCCGCCCGGACGCTTGAAATGCACGTCGATGCCCGTCGTGCGGTTCAGCTCGTCGGCGAGGCCGCCCCAGGAATCCGAGGACAGCTTGGTCCAGGCCGCGTAGCGGGCCATGCCCAGCCCCTTCGACTGGACCCAAACCAGCGCGAAATTGCCGCGCGAGGCGCGGTAGGCGACGTCGCCCTCGTCGAGCACGACTACGCGCTGGCCGAGCTTCGCGAGCCCCCAGGCCGTGGCCGCGCCGACGAGCCCGCCGCCGACGATGGCGAAATCGGCGTCATGCCGAGCAGTCGCTTGCATCACTCCTCCCGTGCGCTGCCGCGGCCGACCAGCAGGCGTTCGAGCCCGTAGAGGCGGTCCAGCAGCAGCATGAACAAGACGGTCACGACGATGACGCAGGCCGAGACCGAGGTCACCAGCGGATCGATGTTGTCCTGGATGTAGAGGAACATCCGGACCGGCAGCGTCACCGTGCTCGGGGCGGCGATGAACACGGTCATCGTCACCTCGTCGAAGCTCTGGATGAAGGCGAGCGCCCAGCCGCTGGCGAGCCCGGGCAGGATCAACGGCAGAGTCACGCGCCGGAAGACGACGGCGTCGGAGGCGCCCAGCGAGATCGCCGCGTGCTCCAGCGCGCGGTCGAGCCCGACCGCCGAGGCGAGCACGAGCCGCAGCGCGAAGGGCAGAACGATCACGATGTGGCTGAGGACGAGCCCGACGAAGGTGCCGCCCAGGCCGATCTGCGTGAAGAATCGCAGGAAGGCGATGCCGAGCACGACGTGCGGGATCATCAGCGGCGACATGAACAGCGCCGTCATCGTCTCGCGTCCGGGAAAGCGGTGGCGCGCGATCGCGACCGCGGCCGGGACCGAGAAGGCGACCGCGATCGCCGAGGACAGGGCGGCGAGCCACACGCTGTTCCAGAACGCGGTGACGAACTCCGGGTAGTTCGCGATGGCGCGGAACCAGCGCAGCGAGAGGTGCGTGGTCGGAACCGACAGGTAGCCCTCGGGGGTGAAGGCGACGACGCAGACGATCAGGATCGGCGCCAGCACGAAGCCGACGAACAGCGCGTGGTACGCGAGCGCGAGCGGGCCGTTGCGGGTCATGCCGGCCGGCCCGCGGCGGGAGGGGGAAACCAGTTGAGCGCGGAGGGCGCGGAGGTCCCCGGTGAGCGCGGGGATCGAGCACTCTCGGCGCGCGAAGCGCGCCACTCCGGCAGATCGAGATTGCGCGCTGCGCGCGCGAATCGCGCGACCGCTCCGCGCCCTCCGCGGACCTCCGCGCCTTCCGCGTTCGACCGGTCTCCGGTGCGCACAGCCAGCCTCATGCGAAGACCTGCGCGTAGCGGCGCTCGACCAGCCGGTTGCAGCCGAGGATGATCGCGGCCAGCGCCACCAGCAGCAGGGTCGCGACGGCCGCTCCCAGCGGCCAGTTCAGCGTGTTGAGGAACTCGTCGTAGGCGAGCGTCGACGCGACCTTGAGGCGGCGGCCGCCGATGATCGCCGGCGTGGCGAAGGCGCTGGCCGCCAGCGCGAACACGATGATCGCGCCGGAGAGCACGCCGGGCATCACCTGCGGCAGCACGACCCGGCGCAGGATCACGGGTTGCGAGGCGCCGAGCGAGAGCGCGGCATTCTCGACCTGCGGATCGAGGCGCTGCAGCGAGGCCCAGACGGACAGCACCATGAACGGCATGAGCACGTGGGTCAGCGCGACGACGACGCCGATCTCCGTGAACATGAAGGCGATCGGCGCCTTGATCAGGCCGAGGCCGAGCAGCGCCTTGTTGACGACGCCGGTCTCGCCGCCGAACAGCAGCGCCCAGCCCAGCGTGCGCGCGACGACGGAGATCAGCAGCGGTCCGAGGATCACGAGCAGGAAGATGCCCTTCCAGGGATTGCGCATGCGGTTGAGGATGTAGGCCTCGGGCGCGCCGAGCACGGCCGCGAGCAGCGTCACCAGCCCGGCGATGCGGAAGGTGCGCAGGAACATCTCGTGGAAGTAGTCGTCGTCCACGATCTCCCGCCAGTTCTTGAGGATCAGCACGGGGTCGATGCCCTTGTACTGGCCCCAGTCGTGGAACGAGAGCAGCACCGTCATCGCGATCGGGACGAGCACGATGCCGACGAAGAGCAGCAGCGCCGGCGCGCTCAGCAGATAAGGGGTGAGGTCGCGCCGAGTCGTCATGCTCATGACCGCGCCGACCGCACCGTCATGTCCTCGGGCCGCCAGCCCAGCCGCACCGCGGCGCGCTCGGCGGGCACCGCCTCGCCCGAGTTCTGGCGGATCACCGTGACGAGGCCGCAGGGCGTGTCGACCTGGAACAGCCAGTGATTGCCCTGGAAGATGCGGGTGCGCACCGTGCCCCCGAGGCCGCCGGCGGCGATATCGATGAAGGTGATCTTCTCGGGCCGGATCGTCGCCTCGACGCGCCCGGCGAGACCGGCGCGCGCGGGCCAGCGTCCGTCCCCGATCGCGATCCGGTCGCCGGCCGCCTCGCCCGGCAGCACGTTCGTCTTGCCGAGGAATCCCGCGACGAAGGCGCTGGCCGGATTCTCGTAGACCTCGTGCGGCGGGCCGATCTGCTCGACGCGGCCCTTGTTCATCACCACGATGCGGTCCGACAAAGCCATCGCCTCGGCCTGGTCGTGGGTGACGAGGATCGTCGTCGTGCCGAGCTTGCGCTGGATCGCGCGCAGCTCGATCTGCATCTCCTCGCGCAGCTTGGCGTCGAGATTCGAGAGCGGCTCGTCGAGCAGCAGGATGCGCGGCCGGATCACCAGCGCGCGCGCCAGCGCGACGCGCTGCTGCTGGCCGCCGGACATCTTGCGCGGGAAGCGATCGGCGAGGGCACCCAGGCCCACGAGATCGAGCGTCTCGCCGACGCGCCGCGCGCATTCCGCGCGCGCGACGTTCTGCATCTCGAGCCCGAAGGCGACGTTCTCCGCCGCCGTCATGTGCGGAAACAGGGCGTAGCTCTGGAACACGATGCCCAGCCCGCGACGGGCCGGCTTCACCGCCAGCAGGTCGCCGCCCTCGAGCGCGATCGATCCCGCGCTCGGCTCGACGAAGCCGGCGATCATCTGCAGCGTCGTCGTCTTGCCGCAGCCGGACGGCCCGAGCAGCGACACGAACTCGCCGCGCTCGACCGAGAGATCGAGCGCATCGACCGCGAGCTGGTCGCCGAAGCGCCTGGTCAGCCCGGAAAGGACGAGGAAAGACATCGCGTGCGCTCGTCGCCGCCTTTCGCCTGAGCGCCGGGAAGGGTGCCGCCGGAGGCGGTCGGGGCGTCACGCGTCGCCGCTCGCGACTCGATGTCCGCCCCGGCCGACGCGCGGCCGCCCCTCCCGTCCGCCCGCGGCGAACCGGAGGGGAGCTGCCTCAGCGCTCGACTTCGCGTGTCCAGCGACGGTTCCATGCGTCGCGGTTGGCGTTGACCGTGTCCCAATCGACCACCCGCAGCTTCGCGACCTGCTCGGGCCCGTAGGGAATGCCGACCTGCTTGTCGGCCGGCAGGCTGACCTTCTTGTTCACCGGACCGAAGCCGGCATCGGTGGCAAGCAGCGTCTGCATCTCCGGCGAGAGCAGGTGCTGCAGCAGCGCCTGCGCCTCCGGATGGCCCTTGCCGCCGGCGACCGGGCAGCCGCCAACGCCCAGCGCGATCCCGCCTTCCTTGGGATAGACGAACTCCGCGGGGAAGCCGGTGTCGGCGAGCGCCTTGGCGCGGCCCGAACCCCACACCGCGATCACCGCCTGGCCGCTCTGGAACAGCTCGGTCATCTTGCCGGGCGACGGCTCGAAGGCGAGCACGTTGGGACCGATCTCGTCCTTGTAGGCCTTGAAGCCGGGTTCGATGTTCTTCTCGCCGCCGCCGGCCTGCACCGCCGCGACGATGAGGGCGTGCAGCCCGTAGGTGTTGTTCAGCGGCGGCACCACCAGGCGCTTCTTGTACTTCGCGTCCTTGAGCTCGTTCCACGAGCTGGGCGCCGGCCACTTCTGCTCGTCGAAGTACTTCTTGTTGTACATGATGCCCGTGCCGACCACGCCGAGGCCGATGGCCTTCTTCGACGGATAGGTCGCCACGTCGTAGAGGTCGGCGAAGACGGCGCCCGGCGCCAGTGGCGCGCAGAAGCCGAGCTCGACCGCCTGGTACATCGGGCCGTCGTCCATGATCGCGACGTCGATCTGCTGGTTGCCCTTCTGGGCCTGCAGCTTGGCGAGCGTGTCCGTCGAGTTTCCGGCGACGTACTCGACCTTGACGTTGGCCGCCTTCTCGAAGGCCGGCAGGATCTTCTGGCGCATGGTCTGCTCGAACGAGCCGCCATAGGCGCCGAGATACAGCGTCTTCTGCTGCGCCGCCGCCGGCAGCGCCAGCGCGAGCGAGGCGGCGAGCGCGCCGCCGATCAATCCATGCCGCATCGATAACCCCCTGATCGGTGTCGAAAGACGAGGATCGCGACGCTGTCATGCGGGCGCACGGCCGGTCAAATGCCGCGGCGCGGCACTAGCCATGCCGCGATGTTATGGTCGGCGTTGCCATGAACCAGCGCCAGATCGAAGCCTTCCGCGCCGTGATGATGACCGGCGGCGTCACTGCGGCGGCGAAACTCCTGCACGTCACCCAGCCGGCGGTGAGCCGCCTGATCCGCGATCTCCAGGCCCGGCTCGGCCTCGCGCTGTTCGAGCGGCGCGGCACGCGCCTCGTGCCGACGGCCGAGGCGCTGGCGCTGTTCCGCGAGGTCGAGCGCTCCTTCGTCGGGCTCGAGCGCCTGAGCCGCGCGGCCGCCGACATCCGGACGCGGCGCGCCGGCACGCTGCGCGTGGCCGCCATGCCGGCCCTCGCCAACCGCTTCCTGCCCCGCTTCGCCGGCACCTTCCTGCTCGAGCGGCCGAAGCTCGACTTCGCGCTGTTCGCGCTGCCGTCCCCGCAGGTGATCGACTGGGTCGCCTCGGGCCAATGCGATGCCGGCTTCGTCGCCGATCCGATCGAGGTTCCCGGCGTCGCGATCGAGACCCTCGTGCGCGCGCAGGCGGTGGCGGTGCTTCCCGCCGCGCACCGGCTGACGCGCAAGCCGCGACTGACGCTCGGGGACTTCCGCGACCTGCCCTTCGTCTCGCTCGGCGCCGCCTCGCTGATCCGCTACCGGATCGACGCGGCGTTCATGGACGCCGGGATCAAGCGCGAGCTGCGCATCGAGACGCCGATGTCCGAGACGGCCTGCGCCCTCGTCGCCACCGGCGTGGGCGTCTCGATCGTCGATCCGATGACGGCGTCCGACTACGAGTCGCGCGGCGCGGCCGTCCGGCCGCTCGCGCACCGCATCCTGTTCGACATCGCCCTGGTGCGCTCCACCCTGCGGCCGCCGTCGGGAATCGCGACCGAGTTCGTCGACGCCTTCGGCGCGCATCTGCGCGACTTCCTCGCCGAGCGGCGCCCGGTCAGAGCGTCTCGGTGACCTTGGACAGGAAGGGCGGCGAGTCCGGATCGTTGCCGCGCCGGCGGGCGAGCCGCTCGATCGCGAGGTAACCGGGCACGAGCATCGTGATCGCGTCGGCGATCGCGTCGCCGTCGCCGATCCAGGGCAGCGTGCCGGCGGCGCCGCCGGCGACGTCGATCGGCACGCCCTGGGCGCGGAGGTCGACGACGAGGTCGTCGACGCTGGAGGCCGTGGCATCGGGCAGGCGCAGCGCCAGCACCGGCGTGTGCGCGCCCAGCATCGCGCGCGGCCCGTGGCGCAGCTCGGCCGAGGAGTGCGCGATCGCCGGCAGGCGCGCCGTCTCGGCAAGCTTGAGCGACAGCTCGAGCGCAACGGCGAGGCCCGGCCCGCGCGCGGCGATGCAGGCGACCGGCGCCGCGACGAGGCGATCCGCCCAGGCCGACCAGTCGAGCGCACCGGCGGCCGCGAGCCGCTCGGGCAAACCGTGCAGCGCGGCCAGCAGCGCGTCATCGCCGCCGAGGGCGGCGACGAGCAGCGCCCCGGCGAGCATCGAGTTCACGACGCTCTTCGTCGCCGCGACCGAGCGCTCGGGCCCGGCGAGAATGGGGACCACCGCGCCCGCCGCGGCGGCGACCGGCGAGTCGACCTCGTTGACCATCGCCACCGTGAGCGCGCCCGCGGCGCGCGCGGACCGTGTGGCCGCAACGAGGTCGGGGCTGCGGCCCGATTGCGAGACGACGACGAACAGCGCGTCGTCCATCGCCAGCGCGCGTCGATAGCTCGAGTGCACCGAGGGCGCCGAGAGCGACGCGATGAGGCCGAGGCGCGTCTCGACGAGGTAACGCAGGAACAAGCCGGCATGATCGGAGCTGCCGCGGCCGCACACCACGACCACGCGCGGCGCGCGCGCGCGGATCGCCGCGGCTGCGGCGGCGATCGCGCCGGAACCGTCGTCCAGGAGGCGCCGGGCGGCGGCGGCCGCCTCCAGCGCCTCGGCGCGCATCCGTCCGGGCGCGGCCGCGGCCATTCAGACGCCGCGCGTCACGCCGCCGTCGCAATCGACGAGCGCGCCGTGGATGTAGCCGGCGCGATCGCCGGCGAGAAAGGCGACGAGCTCGCCGATCTCCTGCGGCAGGCCGAAGCGGGTGACGCCGAGCTGCGCGAGATTGCGCCGTCGCGCCTCCGCCTCGTCGACGCCGGCCTCGCGCGCGATCGTCGCCAGGCGGCCCTTGAGTCGCTCGGTCTCGATCGAGCCGGGATTGACGCCGACGACGCGCACGCCGTCGCGCGTGCCGAGCTGCGCGATCGCCTTGGTGAAGTTGAACAGCGCGGCGTTCACCGGCCCGCCGATCGTGAAGTCCGCCGAAGCCGTGCGCCCGCCGACGCCGATGATGTTGACGATGCGGCCGCCCGACGCCTTGAGCATCGGCCAGGCCGAGCGGACCAGCCGCACATGCGCGTGGAACTTGAGCGCGAAGCCGTCGAGGAAGTCGTCGTCGGTCATCGAGAAGAAGTCGCCGCGCTTGGTTGCGCCGGCGTTGTTGACCAGGATGTCGAGCCGGCCATAGGCACGTTTCGCCAGTTCGAGCACGGCGGCGGCGGTGTCCGGCTTGCGCAGGTCGCCGGCCTGCGTCACCGCCGTGCGGCCGGCGGCGCGAACCTCGGCCGCCATCGTCTCGAGCAGCGCCGAGTCCCGCGCCGTCGCCACGATGTCGCAGCCCTCGCGTGCGAGCGCGATGGCGATCGCGCGGCCGATGCCGCGGCTCGCGCCGGTCACCAGCGCGACCTTGCCGCCGAGTCCCAATTCCATGTCGTCCTCCGTCGTCACGCCGCGTGCTGGAAGCGCCGGCGATAGGCCGCCGGGCTGACGCCCAGTCTATTCCGGAAATGGAGCCGCAGCGTATCCGCGGCCCCGAAGCCGCAGCCCGTCGCGACGCGCTCCACCGGCAGGCGCGTCGCCTCGAGGAGCTCGCGGGCGCGATCCACGCGCGCGCGGATGACCCACTCCGCCGGCGTCAGGCCGGTCGTCTCCACGAAGCGGCGGGCGAAGGTCCGCATGCTCAGCCCGGCCTTGTGCGCCAGGCGCGGGATGCCGAGATCGCCGTCGAGATGCGCGCGCGCCCAGTCGAGCACCGGCGCCAGGGCATGGGCCTCGTCGGGGATCGGCCGCGGCACGAACTGCGCCTGGCCGCCGTCGCGATGCGGGGCGATGACGAGGCGCCGTGCCACTTCGTTGGCGATGCGCGGGCCCCAGTCCCGGCGCACCACGTGGACGCAGAGGTCGAGGCCTGCCGCGCTGCCGGCCGCCGTCAGGATGTCGCCGTCGTCGACGTACAGGACGTCCGGCATGACCCGGATCGCGGGGTACATCGCGCGCAGCCGGTCCGCGTAGCGCCAATGCGTCGTCGCCCGCCGGCCGTCGAGCAGGCCGGCCGCGGCGAGCACGAACACTCCGGAGCACAGCGTGACCAGCCGCGTGCCGCGGGCATGGGCGCGGCGCAGCGCCTGCAGCAGCGCCTCGGGCGGGCGCTGGTCGGCGCCGCGCCAGCCCGGCACGACGATCGTGCCGGCGCGCGCCAGCCGCTCGAGCCCGCCGTCGGCCTGAACCCGGATGCCGCCGACGGCGGCGAGCGGCCCCTTCTCGATGGCGACGACCTCGCAGCGATACCAGCGCGGATACTCGGGCCGCGGCAGACCGAAGACCTCGGCCGCGATGCCGAATTCGAAGGTGCACAGCCCGCGATAGGCGAGCACCGCCACCCGGAGATTTTCCGGTCCGTCGGGATGGTGCGCGGCAACTGGCAGGATTCTCGCGGTCTTTGTCATTTCGGCCACTGGCTGGCTCGGCGGGAGGCCGCCATCCTGCGCGGGTGGCGAGACGACGCACAAGCGATCCCTCGCCGCGCCACGCCAAGGAGCCCCGCCATGAACGCCGTTCTCGCCACGCCGCCTGCCACGTCCGCCGACGCCGCCGCGCATTTCGCCGGGCGGCTCGCCCTGGAAACCGACTGCGCCGACGTCGCCGCCGCGATGGCCGGCGGCGCACCGGGGTTCGTGCTCGTCGACGCGCGCGGGCCGACCGCCTTCGCCCGCGGTCACCTGCCCGGCGCCGTCAACATTCCGCATCGCGAGATCACGGCTGAACGCCTCGCCGGCCATGCCGCCGGCACGCTCTTCGTCGTCTATTGCGCCGGCCCGCACTGCAACGGCGGCGACCGGGCGGCACTGCGTCTCGCCGGACTCGGCCGCCCGGTGAAGCTGATGATCGGCGGCATCACCGGATGGCTCGACGAAGGCTTCACGCTCGCCACGGGCGCGTAGGCTGCTGCGCGGGCGGCATCTTGCCAGCAGCGCGATTCGGCCGGAGTCTCGGGGCCGCGCATCCGTGTCCCGCCATCCCGCCGACGAGGGCCTCGCCCATGCTCACGCTCTACTTCGCGCCCGGCTCCAGCTCGATGGCGCCGCACATCGCGCTGCACGAGGTCGGAGCGGCCTTCGAGCCGCGGCCGATGTCCTTCGCCCGGGCCGAGATGCGCGAGCCGTGGTTCCTCGCGCTGAACCCGGCCGGCAAGGTCCCGGTGCTCGCCATCGACGGCCGCCCCCTCAGCGAGGTCGCGGCGATTCTCTACTACCTCGCGCGCCGCTTCCCCGAAGCGGGGCTGCTGCCCGCCGGCGACATCGAGGCGGAGGCGAAGGTCGTCTCCTGGATGTCGTTCCTCGCCTCGACGGTCCACCCGTCGCGCGGCAAGGGGCCCGAGGCCGCGAAGGCCGCCTATGCGCTCGCCGATCGGCGTCTGGGCGCGGCGACCTGGGCGGTCGGCCGCTACTCGATCGCCGACATCCATCTCTTCCGGCTGTTCTGGCGCTACAGCGGCGCGGCCAAGCCGGCGCGCGGCAGCTTTCCGAATCTCGAGGCGCACTACGCGCGCATGATGGAGCGACCGGCGGTGATCAGGACCTGCGCCGCCGAAGCGGCGGTCGGCTACGAGCTTCCGGCCTGACGCGCGGGTGCGCTCGTCACCAGCCAGACGCCGGTGAGGACGACGACGGCACCTGCGGCCGCGACGAGGCCGATGTGCTCGCCGAGCACCAGGATCCCGAGCGCCGCGGCCCAGAGCGGCATGAGATAGCCGACGCTCGACGCCTGCGTGGCCGCGGCGAAGGCGAGCATGCGAAGGAACAGCACCATCGGCACGGCGGAGGCCACGACCCCGAGGCCGAGGATCGCGAGCCACACCGTCGTCGGCTGCTGCCACGCGCTCGGCGGCTCGAAGGCGAGCGCCAGGGCGAGGGCGGGCAGCATCGAGAACACCTGCTGGCCGAGCACGGTGGCAACGGGCTCGGCGTTGCGCGCGCGGCGCATGTAGACCGTCCCGATCGCGTAGGAGAGTGAGACCAGCACCATCAGCACGCCGCCGCGCGCGGTGCCGCCGGCCCCCATCACCGCGGCGGGGCCGACGAGCAGGAAGATGCCGCCGAGTCCCACCAGCACGCCGGTGCCGCGGCGCGCGGTGAGCCGCTCGTCGGCGAGGAAGACATGCGCGAGCAGCGCCACCATCAGCGGCGTCGACGCCTGGATCATCGCCGCGAGCGCGCTGCCGATCTCGACCATCGCGATCGCGGACAGCACGTTTGGCAGCCAGCCGCTGAACGTGCCGAGCACGGCCATGTGGCGGAGCTGCAGGAGGTTGGGCCGCAGGCGGTGGCGGGTCGCGAGCACGAAGAGCAGGACGGCGGCGGCCGAGACCGCGCCGCGGCCCGTCGCGATCGCGAAAGGCGGCATCGACGATGCCGCTACCTTGATCATCAGGAATCCGCTGCCCCAGCCGGCCGAGATCAGCAGCAGGTAGCCCCAGAGCCGAAGCCGCGGATCGCGTGCCACTTGGCCGCCGCGGTCAGTTCGGCCGCGGCGCGGCTTCGGGCTTCGTCTCGGGCGGCGCCGGCGCGGGACCCGCGTGATGGTGCACGAGCTTCCAGGTCCGGCCCTCGCGACGGAAGATGTTGGTCGCTACCAGCGCCTGACCCTCGATGACCTCGTAACAGACGACCATGCCGACGTCGCCCAGCAGATGGACATGCGGGTCGCGGCACTCGATCTTCGGCGCGTCCGGGTTGGCGAGGATGCGCGTCCAGCTCGCCATCACCTCGTCGCGGCCGACCAGGGCGGGCCATCCGGGATGGATGCAGAGCACCGGCTCGGCTTGCGCCCAGAGCGCGTCGAGCGCGTCGATGTCGCGATCGCAGAACGCGCGATAGAACGCCTCGTTGGCGAAGAGCAGCGCCTCGCGATCGGCGATCGCGGTCATGGCCGGCGCCCGCGCGCGACGACCAGGGCGGCGAAATCCTGCGCCGTGATGCCCGGCTTCGCGCCGAGCGCCGCGGCCGTCGCGTTCACGTGGCTGATCACGCCGGTTTCCCAGGTCGAGCGGCCGTCGCCGAGACGCGCCGTCATCACGCCGACCGTCGCGGCCGGAATGCCGCGCAGGTCGAGCGCCGGCAGCCGCGTGATCCCGGCGCCGTCGATGCCGACGCCGGCGTCGTTGTAGACGACGGCGATCGCGTCGCCGCGCAGGGCCGACTTCGGGTCGCCGCCGAGCAGAGCGCCGTGCGACCCGACCATGAGGATGCGCGTCGCGTCCTCGGGCCCGACGAGGGAGACCGAGTCGAGGCCCCACACCGCCGGCTCGCCCGGCCGGTCGCGCAGGACGAAGCGCGCCTCCGCATAGGCCGGCGGATCGACCCGCCGCGCCGGGGCCGCCGCGAGCTTGCGCGCGGCATCCGCGCAGGGATCGCCCTGGGCGACGCCGAGCGCCGCGGCGGCGGCGTTGACGTGACTGATCACGCCGCGCGCCAGCATGTCCGCACCGTCGCCGATGCGCGCGGTCCGGCAGTCGACCGTCGCCGCCGGGAAGCCGAGCCGCTCGAGATCGTCGAGCCCCGCGATGCCGGCGCGATCCAACCCGACGCCGCAATCGTTCAGGATCACGGCGCGCAGCCCCGCCTTCGCGCTGAGATAGGCGGCGTAGGCCCCGGCATGCGAGCCGGCGACCAGCACGCTGCCGACATGTTCGGGTCCGAGCTTCGTCACGCTCGTGCCCGTGAGGATACTGGCCATGCGAGTCATCGATCTCCCCGATCCCGTCGATCCGATCATCCCAGACGTGCCTGCGTCACGACGTCAAGTCGAGCGCAGAATGGCGCCGACGCGATGCCCGACCGCGAATTGACGCTCCGTCGCGCCGCCGATAGCCTCCGCCGGCCGTGAGAAGACGGCGTGTCGAGCCGATCAGGAAGGCATGGAGGGGTCCCGATGAGCGAGAATTTCCAGTCCCAATTGCGCCGGCGCAGCGTGCTCGGCGGAACCGCCGCCGCATTCGCCGCGGGCCCCCTGTCGATCGCGCGCAACGCGCACGCGCAGGCGGCCGGAACCCTCCGCGCGGGCATCACGGGCTACAACGTGATCAACACGCTCGACCCGGGCAAGGCGACGCTGATCCCCGAGTTCTACGTGATCTGGGCGCTGTACAACGGGCTGCTCAAGCTCGACGCCAACTCCAACCCGGTGCCCGACCTGGCCGAGTCGATGACGGTCGTCGACGGCACGACGCTCGAATTCAAGCTTCGGCGCGGGATCAAGTTCCACGACGGCTCGGACATGACCGCCGACGACGTCAAGTTCACGATCGAGCGCCTGCTCGACGACAAGGTCGCTTCGCCGAACAAGAGCAAGGTCTCGGGCGTCAGCGCGATCGAGATCCGCGATCCGCACACCGTGCGCATCGTCACCAAGGAGGCGTTCGCGCCGCTGCTGACCTTCCTGACCAACGCGCGCACGGGCACGCAGATCCTGCCGCGCAAGGCGGTGACCGCGGCCGGCGACGATTTCGGCAAGAAGCCGATCGGCACCGGCGCCTATTCGCTCAAGGACTGGGTGCCGGGCGAGCGCGTGACGCTGTCCGCCTTCCCCGGCTATTTCGGCGGCGCGCCGAAGATCGCCACCATCGACATGCCGCTGATCGCCGAGGAGTCGAGCGGCGTGACCGCGCTGCTCGGCGGCCAGGTCGACCTGACCTCGACCGCGCCCTTCGCCGACATCCCGAATCTCGAGAAGAACGCCTCGATCACGGTGCTCAAGCAGGCCGGCCTCAACTGCCGGATGATCTCGCTCAACCACCGCAAGGCGCCGTTCGACGATCCCGCCTTCCGGCGCGCCTGCTCCATGGCCTTCGACCGAAACGCGATGGTGCGCGCCGTGCTGTTCGGCGAGGGCGTCGTCGCGCACGGTCTCATCCCGCCGTCGCTCGGCTATGCCTTCGGCGGCACCAGCCGGCCGCTTTGTACCTTCGACCCGGCCAAGGCCAAGGCGGAGCTGGCGAAGTCCAAGTACCCCAACGGCGCCGAGGCCGAGATCATGACCTGGGGCCAGTCGTGGTGGAAGCGCATGGCCGAGGTGTTCGTTGCCCAGTGCAACCAGACGCTCGGCACGAAGTTCACTGTGCAGGTGACCGAGGCCAACACCGTGTTCCAACGCCACCGCTCCGGCGACTACCAGGCGTCGGTCTGGGGCTGGCTCGGCCTGCTCGACGCGGATGAGTACATGTACGACATCGTCCACTCCAAGGGCTGGCGCAACTTCTACGGCTACGCGAACCCGAAGGTCGACGACCTGCTCGAGCGCGCGCGGCGCGAGCTCGATCGCGACAAGCGCGGCGCGCTCTACAAGGAGGCGGAGAACCAGGTCATCGAAGACATGGCGGTCGTGCCGCTGTTCGTCTCGAACGTGCACAATCTCATGACCAAGAAGGTCCAGGGCTTCCGGCAGCTGCCCTACTCGAACTTCGGGGACCAGTTCGCCAATCTCAGCCTCGGCTGACCGCCGCGGGCGGCGCGCGGGCGCGGGGCGCACGGCATCATGTCCCTGGCTCGCTACGTCGCCACGCGCATCGCGGCCCTGCTGCTGACGGTGCTGGTCGGCTCGGTCGCCGTCTTCCTGGTCATGAAGGCGGCGCCGGGCGACCCGGCCGTGGCGGCGCTGGGCGAGAACGCGCGGCCGGAGCTCGTCGCCGCGTTCCGCGCCAAGCACAATCTCGACGTCCCCTGGGCCGTGCAGTACGGGCGCTGGCTCGCCGCCGCGGCGCGCGGCGATTTCGGCCTGTCGCTCACGGTCGCCGCCGACCGCCCGATCGCCTCGCTGATCGCCGCGCGGCTGCCGAACACGATCTTCGTCGGCGCGCTCGCGCTGGTGCTCGCGGTCGCGCTGTCCCTCTTCGCGGGCACGATCGCCGCCCTTCATCGCGGCCGCGCCGCCGACACCGTCGCCACCTCGCTCGCCGCCCTCGGCATCTCGATGCCGGACTTCTGGCTGAGCTACGTGCTGATCCTGGTCCTCGCGCTCGGCCTCGGCCTGTTCCCGGCCTACGGATTCACCGCGCCGTCGCAGTCCCTGGTCGGCGCGCTGCACTCGGGCTTCCTGCCGGCGCTCGCCGTCGCCGCACCGCTCGCCGCGGTGTTCTCGCGCACGCTGCGCACCGCGCTGCTCGAATCGAGCCATCGCGACTACGTGGTCGCGGCGCGCTCGTTCGGCTTCCATCCCGCCTTCGTCTTCGTCCACTGGATCTTCCGCAACGCGCTGATCCCCTACATCACGATCATCGGCCTGCAGATCCGCTACATCCTCGGCGGCGTGGTGGTGATCGAGCGGATCTTCGGGATCGCCGGTATCGGCTCGCTGATGGTCGACGGCGCCTTCGCGCGCGACTATCCGGTCGTCCAGGCCTGCGCCGTCGTGTTCCTGGTCCTGGTGCTGTCGGTGAACCTGCTGGTCGACGTCGCCTGCAGCCTGCTCGACCCGCGGCGCTCGCGATGAGGTCCTCGCTGCAGGCCCTGTGGCGCAATCGCACGGCGCGCGTCGGATCGGCGATCGTCGCGCTGTTCGTGCTCGCCATCTCGCTGGGCGGCGCGCTGATGCCGTACTCCGCCACCGACATGGACTTCGTCAACCTGCTGGCGCCGCCGAGCATCGCGCATCCGTTCGGGACGGATTCGTTCGGGCGCGACGTGCTCACGCGCGTCCTCCTCGGCGGCCGCGTGTCGCTGGCGATCTCGATCGCCGGCGTCGCGCTCGCCGCGGCGATCGGCATCCCGGCCGGCCTGATGGCGGCGTGGTACAGCGGCTGGACGGACCAGCTCGCGATGCGCCTCGCCGACCTGCTGTTCGCGTTCCCGAGCTTCGTGCTCGCGCTGTTCCTGATGGTGGTGCTGGGCTTCGGCGTCACCAACGTCGTCTTCGCGATCGCGCTGGTCTACGTGCCGATCTTCGCGCGGCTCGCGCGCAACCTCGCGCTCACCGTGCGCGAGGAGTCGTACGTCCAGGCGGCGCGCCTGATGGGCCAGTCGACGCCGCGGATCCTCGCGCGCGAGATCCTGCCGAACATCGCGGCCCCCATCATGGTGCAGGCGAGCATCTCGATCGCCTTCGGCGTGATCATCGAGGCGGGCCTGAGCTTCCTCGGCCTCGGCGTGCAGCCGCCCACACCCTCGCTCGGCGTGATCATGGCGGACGGCCGGGAGTACTTCAATCAAGGGCCCTGGGTGCTGACGCTCGCCGGCCTGTTCATCTCCTTCGGCCTGCTCGGCCTCAACCTGCTCGGCGACGGGCTGCGCGATCTCACCGATCCAAAGCTGCGCGAGAGGACGACGTCGTGAGCGGGGCCGCGCCGCCGCTGCTCGAGCTGCGCGACCTCGCCGTGCGCTTCCGCATGGGCGGCGCGGAGGTCGCGGCGGTGCGCCGCGTGGATCTCGAGATCCGACGCGGCGAGGTGCTCGGCATCATCGGCGAGTCGGGCTCGGGCAAGTCCGTCACCGGGCTCGCGCTGCTGCGCCTGCTGCCGGGCCACGCGATGGTCAGCGCCGAGCGCATGCGATTCGACGGCCGCGACCTGCAGGATCTCGACGACGAGTCGTTCCGGCGCCTTCGCGGCACCCATCTCGCGATGGTGTTCCAGGACCCGGTCGGCGCCTTCAATCCGGCGAAGTCGATCGGCTGGCATCTCGAGCACATCATGGCGCGCGCCGCGACGCGCGCCGACCGGCCGGGGCACGATCTCGCGGCCGACGCCAAGCGCTGGCTCGCCGATGTCGGGATCCCGAATCCCGAGCGGATCCTGCCGCTCTATCCCCATCAGCTCAGCGGCGGGATGCTGCAGCGGGCCCTGATCGCGCTGTCGGTCGCGCTGCAGCCCGACCTGCTGATCGCCGACGAGCCGACGACCAATCTCGACAACATCGTCGAGCGCCAGATCATCGCCGTGCTGCGCCGCCTCAAGGCGCGGCTCGGCTCGGCGATCATCTTCATCACCCACGACATCTCTCTCGCCGCCGGTCTCTGCGATCGCATCGCGGTCATGTACGCGGGCGAGATCGTCGAGACCGCGCCGGCGGCGCGCCTGCTGGCCGGCCCCGCCCATCCCTACACGGCCGGCCTCATCGAGACCGCGCGGCAGCTCGACGCGCGCGCCGATCGGCTCCGCGAGATCCCCGGCGAGTTGCCGTCCGGCACGCTGCGCGGCGGCGGCTGCCTGTTCGCGCCGCGCTGCGGCTTCGCCACCGAGGCGTGCCGCTCGGCCCCGCCGCCCGCCGTCGCGCTGGCGCCCGATCACGTCGTCCGGTGCATCCGCCATGGCTGACGCCTCTGCGCTTGACGGGGCGACGCCGCTGGTCGAGGCCTCGGACCTCGTCGTCAGCTTCCGCCAGCACGACGGCGGCGGAACCTTCCGCGCCGTCGATGCCGTGAGCCTCGCGGTCGCGCCGGGCGAGGTCGTCGGCCTGGTCGGCGAATCGGGCTCGGGCAAGACGACCTTCGCGAAGGCGATCCTGCGGCTGTACCGGCCGGGCGGCGGCACGCTGCGCTTCGCGGGCCGGGACATCACCACGCTCGGCGAGGGCGCGCTGCGGCCGCTGCGCCGACACATGCAGATGGTCTTCCAGGACCCGCTGTCCTCGTTCAATCCGCGCGTGCGGATCCGCGACGCGCTCGCCCTGCCCCTGCGCCTGCATGGTGGCGTGACGGCCGGCGAGCTCGATGCCAAGGTCGCCGCGCTGCTCGCGCGCGTCGGCCTCGGCCCGCAATTCGCGCCGCGCTATCCGCACGAGATGTCGGGCGGCCAGCTGCAGCGCGTCGCGATCGCGCGCGCGATCGCCGTCGGCCCGCGCCTGATCGTCGCCGACGAGGCGGTGAGCAAGCTCGACGTCTCCGTGCGCGCGCAGATCCTCAACCTGCTGCGCGACGTCCAGGCCGAGACCGGGGTGGCGATGCTGTTCATCACCCACGACCTGCGCGTCGCTCGCTATCTCTGCGACCGCATCGGCGTGATGTTCTTCGGCCGACTGGTCGAGCTGGGACCGACCGCCGAAGTCTTCGCGCGGCCGACGCATCCCTACACGCGCGCACTGCTCGCCACGCTCGACCACGAGGGCGGCGACGTCGCGGCGCTCGAGCCGCCGCCGCCCTTCGCCGCCGGCGGCTGCCGCTACCGCACGCGCTGCCCGATCGCGCGCGAGTCGTGCCGGACGCAGCGGCCCGAGCTGCAGGCCGTCGCCGGCGCGGGGCACGAAATCGCCGGAGCAGGGCTCGGAGTCACCGGGGCAGTGCACCGAGTTACCGGCGCAGGGCACGAGGTCGCCTGCCCGCACGCCGCCGCCGGCTGAGAAGCCCTGAAGGAATCGCCGGTGGAGATCGCATCCCCTCCTGCGGCTGCGCGACAGGAGGGGTGGCACTTACGAAGCGCGTGACGGGGAGGTCAAGCGCAGCTCTGCGAGCCGCTATCGACCACCCCGCCCTCGCTTCGGCCGGCTATCCCTCCTGCCGCGCAGCGGCAGGAGGGGATGAGGACGTCGCGGCCGATTCGCTCATTGCCCCCGACGGATCGCTGCCGCGGTCAAAGCGCCCGGCACAGGCGCATCGAGTCGAGGATCGCCGCGTGCACGTTGCGGCTCGCCACCGCGTCGCCGACGCGGTGCAGCTCGTAGTGGCCGCCGGGATTGTGCGCGCGCGGCTGCGCCTGGAGCGCGAGCAGCGCGTCGATGTCGGTCACGCCGGCGTTCGACGAGCCGTCGCGCAGGGCCTGGTAGAGCGGATCGGCGGGCACGGTGCCGTGCTCGACGATCAGCTGGTCGGCGACGCGCTCGACGGCGGTGTCGCTGGCGAGGCAGCGGAACGTGACCCGAAGCCGGTTGCCGTTGCGCTCGACCTTCTCGAGCTGGTGGTCCTGCAGCATCGGCACGCCGAGCTCGTAGGCGCGCTTCTTCCAGATGATGCGCTCGGCGTAGGTCAGCTCCTGCGCCATCTGGTTGTCGATCGAGACGTAGGACACCTGGCGGCCTTGCCGCGCCGCCGCCTCCGCGGCCTGGGGTGCGGGATGCCGGCCGGTGCCGTCGTAGACGATCACCTCGGCGCCGAAGGGCACCGCGCCGGTGATCGCGTCCCAGGCCGAGGTCACGTGCTCGGCGCCCTCGATCCATTCGAGATCGGGCGTGCCGCCGGTCGCCACGATCACCACATCGGGATTCTCGGCCAGCACGTCGGTGGGCTCGGCGAACACGTTGAGGCGCACGGTCACGCCGAGCCGTTCGAGCTCGGCGCGGCGCCAGTCGACGATGCCGACGAGGTCACGGCGCCAGCTGGCGCGCGTCGCCATGGTGAGCTGGCCGCCGAGACGATCGGCCGCCTCCAGCAGCACGACGACGTGGCCGCGCAGCGCCGAGACGCGCGCCGCCTCGAGGCCGGCGGGACCGCCGCCGACCACGACGACCTTGCGCCCGGGCGTCCGCGCGCGCTCGATCGCGTGCGGCAGCGTCGTCTCGCGCCCGGTCGAGGGGTTGTGCAGGCAGTGCGGCCGGTACTGCGACTGGCAATGCGTGGCGCCGACGCACGGGCGGATCTCCGCCTCGCGGCCCGCGACGATCTTGGCGACGAGATGCGGATCGGCGATCTGCGCGCGCGTCATCGCGACCATGTCGAGCATGCCCTCGGCGATCGCGTGGCGCGCCGTCGCCACGTCGGACACGCGCGCGGCGTGGAACACCGGCAGCTTCATCTCGCGCTTGAACGCGCCGACAGGCTTGAGCCACGGTGCGATCGGCGAGGCCATGCCGGGCATGTTGTCCACCGCGAGCGCGAGCTCGGTGTCCATGCGGCCGTAGATCGCGTTGAAGAAGTCGAGATGCCCGGTGCGCTCGAAGACCTTCGCGATCGCCACGCAGTCGTCGAAGCCGAGCCCGGTCGGGCCCTCGTCGACGACATAGCGCAGGCCGAGCAGGAACCGGTCGCCGACCCGGCGCCGCATCTCCTCGAAGACCATCAGGCCGAACCGGCAGCGGTTCTCGAGCGAGCCGCCGAAGCGGTCGGTGCGCCGGTTCGTGCGCGGCGACAGGAACTGGCCGATGAGGTGGCCGCCCGCGAGCGTCTCGATGCCGTCGAGCCCGCCTTCCTGGCAGCGCTTGGCCGCCGCGCCGTAGGCCTTCACGACGCGGGCGATGTCGTGCTCGTCCATCTCCTTGGGGAAGCTGCGATGCAGCGTCTCGCGGATCGGCGACGGCGCGATCGTCGGCAGCCAGTTCGTCGCATAGGGCTCGCCGCGCCGCCCGAGATGGGTGATCTGGCACATGATCGCGGCGCCGTGGCCGTGGATGCGCGCCGAGAACTGCTGCAACCACGGGATCACCGCGTCGACCCCGACATTGAGCTGCCGGAAGATGTTCGGGCTGTCCGGCGCGACGTTCGACGAGCCGCCGAACATGGTCAGGGCGAGGCCGCCCTTGGCCTTCTCCTCGTGATAGAGCTGGTAGCGCTCCGTCGGCATCCCGCCTTCCTCGAGGCCGCATGCATGGCTCGTGCTCATGATGCGGTTGCGCAGCGTCACGTGCCGGATCGCGAGCGGCTGCAGCAGCGGATCGGCGCGACGGGCCGCGGCGCGCGGGGTTTCGGAAACGGTCTCGGTCATGGTCGGCCCTCGGAGGCTTCGGGATGGCGACCGACTATGCCGCCGCCGATCGGAAACCGGCAATGCGTGGCGCCGATCGCGAGCGCAACGCGGCTTGGCTCCGGCTCGTGCTCTCCCCCTGGCACCGCTTCGCGGTGCCTGTCCCCCTCATGCGAGGGGGACGGTTACGCATGCGATTCCCGAACCGTCCCCCTCGCATGAGGGGGACAGGCCGCGAAGCGGCCAGGGGGAGAGTCAGCGCATCACGGGAATCGCGCCGGCGGCCTTCGCCCGCCTATGCTGCACGCCGTTTCGCGAGGGGCATCGGAGGGGGGAAATGAGGGTCGACCTGTCGTCGCTGCAAGGACGGACGTTCGACGTCTGCGTGATCGGCGCCGGCGTGAACGGTGCCAGCGCCGCGCAGCACCTCGCGGCGGCCGGCTATTCGGTGCTGCTGGTCGAGAAGGGCGACTACGGCTCCGGCTCGTCGAGCCGCTCCAGCCGGCTCCTGCATTGCGGCCTGCGCTATCTCGCGCCGGGCGCGTCGATCTTCGAGTTCCTGCGCCACCCCTCGCGGCTGCAGACCGCACTGCGCATGGCGCGCCTGGCGATGGAGGCGCGACGCCAGCTCGTGCAGACCGCGCCCGAGCGCGTGCGACCGCTGCAGTTCCACTTCCCGATCTGGGACGACTCGGTCTATCGGCCCTGGCAACTGCGCCTCGGCCTCGGCCTGCTCGCTCAGCTCGCGCCGGGCGACGTGCCGCTCGGCCATCGCATGCTCTCGCCCGCCGAGGCGCGCTCCATTCCGCTGGTCGGCGGGCTGCGCGACTGGGACCGGCTGCAGGCAATCGGCGCGTTCTGCGAGTACCAGTTCGAATGGCCCGAGCGGCTTTGCGTCGACGCGGTGCTCGATGCCGAGCGCCTGGGCGCCGTGGTGCGCAACTACACCTCGGCGACGAAGCTGACGCGGCGCGGCGAGCAGTGGGAGATCGAGCTCGGCGACGTCCTCGCGGGGGACCGTGCGACGGTGAGCGCCACGCTCGTCCTCAACATGGCCGGGATCTGGATCGACCGCGTGAACAACACCAGCGGCGGGACGCGCGCACGCAAGATCCTGGGCACCAAGGGCATCCACATCATGGTGCAACTGCCGCCGGACTGCGCCGACAAGGGCGTGGTGACGTACAACCGGCGCAAGGAACCGCTGTACTGCATCCCCTGGCGCGGCATGCATTATTTCGGGCCGACTGAGACGGTCTACGAGGGCAACCCCGACGACATCCGCGCCGAGGACGACGAGATCGAGGATCTTCTCGCGGAGGCGAACCATCTCCTGCCGAGCCTGAAGCTGCGGCGGGACGACATCCTCTTCACCTGGGCGGGCGTGCGGCCGCTCAGCTACGACCCGGCCCTGCCGATGGGCAAGCGCTCGCGCGACGTGCACGACCTCGCCGCCGACGGAATGCCCGGCGTGCTCGCGATGACGGCGGGGCCGGTGATGACGCATCGCTCCGCGGGGACGGAGATGACCGAGATCGTGCGCAAGCGCCTCGCGCCCTCGCGGCCGGCGCAGGCCGTCGACTACTCGGCACGACGCTTTCCCGACAACCAGAACTCGCCGCCGATCGTCGACGACTGGACGGAGGCCAAGTTCGCCGATCTGGTGCACGCGGCACGGCACGAGCACGCCACCAGCCTGGTCGACCTGATGTTCCGCCGCGTCGGCGCGGGCTGGACGAAGACGATGGGCCACGCGGCCGCGGATCGCGCCGCCGAGGCCGTCGCGACCGTCTACGGCTGGGACCAGGCGCGCACGCGACGCGAGGCGCAATCGTACCGCGAGCACCTGCTGGCCCTGCACCGGCTGCGCACCGACGCGGCGGATCCCTTGCGCCGATGATGGCCGCTCCGCCATTCTCCGCTCCGTCACCGCGAAAAGAGAGAGACGGGACGTGAGGGGATCCGCGACGCCGGACCGGCGCAACGATGCGCAGGTCGAGCGCCTGAAGGCGCACTACAAGACGATGCTGCGCATCCGCGCCTTCGAGGAGACCGCCGAGGCGGCGTCGAAGGAAGGGCTGGTCAAGGGCGCGATCCATCTCTCGATCGGCCAGGAGGCGGTGGCGAGCGGCGTCTGCGCCAACCTCCGGCGCGACGACATGATCGCCTCGACCCATCGCGGCCACGGCCACACCATCGCCAAGGGCGCCGATCCGGCCGCGATGATGAAGGAGCTGTTCGGCCGCGACGGCGGCAACTGCGGCGGCAAGGGCGGCTCGATGCACATCGCCGACTTCACGATCGGCATGCTCGGCGCCAACGGCGTCGTCGCGGCCGGCCTGCCGATCGCGGTCGGCGCCGCGCACGCGGCCAAGCTGCAGAAGCGCGACGTCGTCTCGGTGTGCTTCTTCGGCGACGGCGCCATCAATCGCGGGCCGTTCCTCGAGGCCCTCAACTGGGCGCAGATCTACCGCCTGCCGATGCTGTTCGTGTGCGAGGACAACCAGTGGGCCTCGACGACGCGGACGCGCGACCTCACCGCCGGCGAAGGCGCGGCGGCGCGCGGCGCGGCGATGGGCATCCCGGCGACGACGCTCGACGGCAACGACGTCGAGGCGCTCGACGCCGCGGCGGCGAAGCTGGTCGCCGAGATCCGCGCCGGCGGCGGGCCGCGCTTCCTGCACGTCCACACCTACCGCCTCAAGGGCCACACCGCGGCCGATGCCGGCGCCTACCGCAAGGCGGAGGAGGTCGAGGCGAAATGGGCCGCCGACCCCGTGGCGCGCACGCGCGCGCGGCTCGCCGCGCTAGGCGTGGCCGACGCCGAGGTCGCGGCGATCGAGCGCGGCGCGCGCGAGGAGATCGCGGCGGCCCATGCGGCGGCCAAGGCCGCCCCCTGGCCCGCGCTCGACCAGGCCTACGCGCACATCCAGGACACGGGTCACGGCCAATGGCGATGACGACCTACATCGAGGCGGGCAAGCAGGCGCTCGCCGAGGCGATGCGCGCCGACCCGCGCATCGTGGCCCTGGGCGAGGATCTCGGCCGCGGCGGCGTGTTCGGCCAGTACCGCGGGCTGCAGCAGGAGTTCGGGCCCGACCGCATCATCGACACGCCGATCTCCGAGTCGACGATCATGGGCGCGTCGGTCGGCATGGCGCTCGCCGGCCAGATCCCGGTCGTCGAGCTGCGCTTCTCCGACTTCGCGCTGTGCGCGGTGGACGAGATCGTCAACCAGGCCGCGAAGGCGCGCTTCATGTTCGGCGGTCAGGCGAAGGTGCCGTGCGTGATCCGGCAGCCGACGGGCATGTGGCGCAGCTCGGCCGCGCAGCACTCGCAGTCGCTCGAGGCGTGGTGGACGCATATCCCCGGCCTCGTCGTGATCACGCCCTCGACGCCGGCCGACAACTATGCGCTGCTCAAGGCCGCGATCGCCTGCGGCGACCCCGTCGTCTATTCCGAGCACAAGGACCTCTGGCCGCTCGAGGGCGAGGTGCCCGCCGGCCATCGCGTCGAGATCGGCAAGGCGCGCGTCGCGCGCGAAGGCCGCGACGCGACGATCGTGACCTGGTCGAAGACCGTGCACGTCGCGCTGAAGGCCGCCGAGGCCGCGGCGGCGAAGGGCGTCGAGATCGAGGTCGTCGACCTGCGCACGCTCTGGCCCTGGGACCGCGACGCCGTGTTCGCCTCGGTGGCGAAGACCGGCCGGCTCCTTGTCGCCCACGAGGCGGTGCAGGTCGCGGGCTTCGGCGGCGAGATCGCCGCCACCGTCGCCGAACATTGCGACGACGCGCTCAAGGCGCCGGTCCGGCGCCTCGGCGCGCCGCGCATCCCGATCGCCTACTCGCCGCCGCTCGAGGACCAGGCCCGCGTCACCGCGGAGCAGATGGTCGCCGCGGTCGTGGCGATGACCAACGCACGGCGCGGTGCCCGCGCCTGAACTCGAGGACCAACTAAGGGGGAGGAAGCCATGACGTCACGTCGCACGCTCATCAAGTCGGCTGCCGCGATCGGCATCGCCGGCGCGCCGGCGATCTCGCGCGCCCAGCAGCTGAAGTCCGAGTACAAGGTCTCGGTGGTCGGCAATCGCCCGATCCCGCTGTCGGTCGGCGCCTTCCGCTGGGCCGAGCTCGTCACCGAGCGCACGCAGGGACGCATCAACATGAAGGTCTACCCGGGCTCGAGCCTGGTCGGCGGCGACCAGACGCGCGAGCTCGTGGCAATGCGCCAGGGCGTGATCGACATGACCGTCAGTTCGACGATCAACCTGTCGCCGCAGATCCGCGAGATGAACCTGTTCTCGCTGCCCTTCCTGATGCCCGACCACAAGGCCTTCGACGCGATCATCAATGGCGAGGCCGGGCGCGACCTGTTCAAGGTGATGGAGACCCGCGACGTGGTGCCGCTCGCCTGGGGCGAGAACGGCTTCCGCGAGCTGTCGAACTCCAAGCGCGCCATCCGCAAGCCCGACGACCTCAAGGGCCTGAAGATCCGCTACGCCGCCGGCCCGATCTTCGCGGAGATCTTCACCACGCTCGGCGCCAACCCGGTGCAGATGAGCTTCGCCGACCTGCAGCCGGCGCTGTCCTCCGGAGCCGTCGACGGCCAGGAGAACCCGGTCAACCTGTTCCTGCTGTTCAAGATCCACACACTCGCGCAGAAGCACCTGACGGTGTGGAACTACTGCGCCGACGCCGGGATCTTCCACGTCGCCAAGCCGGTGTGGGAGTCGTTCTCGAACGCCGACAAGGAGATCGTGCGCGAGTCCGCGCGCCAGGCCGCGCGCGAGCAGATCGCCGACGCCCGCAAGGGCATCATCGCGCCGGACCTCTCCTCGATCGAGGAGGCCCGCAAGCTCGGCGTCGAGGTGCAGCTGCTCAGCGTCGATGAGAAGGCCGCGTTCCAGGCCGCGACCAAGCCGGTGTTCGAGAAGTGGGCGCAGCAGACCGGCGCCGACCTCGTCGCCAAGGCCCAGAAGGCGATCGCGGCGCGGGCGTGATGCGCAGTCCGGACGCGCCGCCGCGGCGCACGCCGCGCGCGAGCCCCCGGCCGGCGCGACGCGGGAGGCGCGCGGCGGCGCGCGCCCTCCCCGATCGCGGCGGGCCCGCGTGCCGCGCCGGCGGCGCCCGGCGATCGGCCCCTGCCAGCGGAGCGACGGCATGAGCGACGGAACGAGCGACGACCGGCCGCGCATCCCGATCAAGATCGAGCAGGCGATCGGTGCGGCGGTGATGGCGACGATCGCCTGCATCACCTTCGCCAACGTCGTCGTCCGCTACCTCACCAACATCTCGTTCGCGTTCACCGAGGAGTACTCGGTCGCCCTGATGGTGATCATGGCGCTGATCGGCTCGGCCGCGGCCTGCGCGAGCGATCGCCACATCCGCATGACCTACTTCATCGACAAGCTGGGCCCGGCGGCGCGCAGGCCCGTCGAGATGCTGTGCCTCGCCCTGTCGATCGTCATGTTCGGCACGCTGGCCGGCCTCGGCACGTCGCTCACCTGGGACGAGTATCGCTTCGACGTTCTGTCGCCCGGCCTCGGCGTACCGCAATGGCTCTACACGATCTGGATGCCGCTGCTCGCGGGCCTGTGCGTCCTGCGGCTCGTCGGCCGCCTCATGCGCGTGGCCAGGGCCTGAGCCGATGCTGATCGAGGGCAGCGCCATCCTGCTGGTCGGGTTCTTCGCGCTGCTCGGCTTCGGGGTGCCGCTGGGCGTGGCGCTCGGCCTTGCCGGAACCGCGGTGATCCTGGTCGAGAAGCTCGGCATCATGGCGGTGCCGACCAACGTCTACACGGGCATCGCCAAGTACCCGCTGCTCGCGTTGCCGATGTTCGTGCTCGCCGGCATGGTGTTCGAGCGCGCGGGCGTCGCCAGGCGGCTCGTCGAGTTCGCGATCGCCGCGGTCGGCAACCGCCGCGGCGCGCTCGGCATCGTCGCGATCGTCGTGTGCATGATCCTCGGCGGCATCTCGGGGTCCGGCCCGGCCGACGCCGCCGCCGTCGCGATGGTGATGATCCCGAGCATGACCGCGCAGGGCTATCCCAAGGCCTTCTCCGCGAGCCTGATCGCGGCCGCCGGCTCGACCGCGATCCTGATCCCGCCCTCGATCGCCTTCATCGTGTACTCGGTCCTGGTGCCGGGCGTTTCGGTGCCCGCGCTGTTCGCGGCCGGGATGATCCCGGGAATCCTCGCCGGGCTGTCGCTCCTGATTCCGCTCTATTGGTTCGCCCATCGCGACGGCTTCGGCCGGGCCGCCGACGAGTCGCGGCCACCGCTGTGGCAGACGTTCAGGCAGGCGATCTGGGGCCTGCTGGCGCCGGTGATCATCCTCGGCGGCCTGCGCACCGGCGCCTTCACGCCGACCGAGGCGGCCGTCGTGGCCGTGTTCTACGGCCTCGCCGTCGGCATCTTCGTCTACCGCTCGCTCACGTGGCGGGGCATCTACGGCGTGCTCGTCGAGTCGGCCGAGATCTCCGCCGTCGTCATGATCATCGTGGCGCTCGCCTCGGTGTTCGCCCATGCCGGATCGACGCTCGGCGCCTTCGATGCATTCGCGGCGGCGCTGATCGGCTTCACCGGCAACGAGTGGATCATGATGACGATGATCATGATCATGCTGCTGATCGCCGGCATGCTGCTCGATGCCGTCTCTATCTTCCTCGTCTTCCTGCCGATCCTGCTGCCGATCGCGCGCAAGTTCGGCTGGGACCTGACCTGGTTCGGCGTCGTGATGACGATGAATCTCGCCATCGGCCAGTTCACCCCGCCCATGGCCGTGAACCTCATGGTGACCTGCAAGATCGCCAAGGTGCCGATGGAGGCGACCGTGCCCTGGGTGATCTGGATGGTCGTCGCCATGTGCGGCGCGATGGTCCTCGTCATCGCGGCCCCGTGGCTTGCGACGGGCATGCCGCACCTGCTCGGCTACAGGTAGCGCCGCTGGCCGCGCCGGATCGGCCCGCCGCGGCAACCATCGATTAACGATTCGAACCGATCCTGGCGGCCGCTCCTTCAAGGCATCGCCATGACGTCCGTTCCGCGCGCATTCCGGGGTTCGTCGCCCGGTCTGCCCTTCGCTTCGACCGCATCCGGACCCCGGTCCGCCGCGCCCCGATGCCAGGCGCATTGACGTCTCGCCTCGGCGCGGGAGCGCGATGACATGTCGCGGCTCGGACGTCTGCTGATCCTGGTCGTCGCGGCGCTCGGGCTCGGCGCATTGGCGATCGCCGTGTCGGTCTACAAGCAGCAGTCGCGCGTCGAGTACGAGACGACCCACTTCAACGCCTGGGCGCTCCACAAGGCGACGAACGAGATCAACCAGTTCCTGCAGCATCTCGCCCTGCTCGCCTTCACCTCGGACGGCACGTCCGAGGCGGAAGTGCGGCTGCGACTCGACATCCTGCACAATCGCGTCGACACGCTGGCGACCGGGCGGATCGGCGCCTACATCGCCAGGGACCAGGACCGCACGCGCATGGTGCGGGAGCTCGCCGAGCTCGTCGCCGACATCGATGGCCACGCGAACGATCTGAAGAACCCGGAGACCGCAGGACGCTACATCTCCCGGCTGGTTCCCTACGACAAGGCGCTGGCGCGGGCGGCCGCCGAGGCCTTCGTCGTCGACAACGAGCGCACGTCGCAGAATTGGCTCGAGCTGCGCCAGCTGCAGTGGAAGTTCTGGGCCGTGGTCGCCTGCCTCGCCTGCAGCGGCGCGATGCTGGCGGTGATCACCATCCGGCAGAACCGCAGCATCCGCTCCGCGAACGACCGGCTGCGGGCGCTCGCGGCAAGCTCGGCGGCGAATGCCGCGGAGTTCCAGGAGGCGATCGCCAGCCTCGCCGACGGTCTCATCCTCTGGGACCGCGACGATCGGATCGCGACGTGGAACCGGCGCTGCGAGGAGCTGCTTCCCTATGCGCGCGAGGTGCTGCGCCCCGGCCTCGGCTTCGAGGCCTACGTGACCCGATCGGTCGCCCTGAACCACGCCTCATGGGACGCCGAGGCGCGCGCGCGGCGGGTGGCGGAGCGGCTCGCCCAGCATCGCAGCCGCGGCGGCACGGGCGAGTTCACGACCCTCGACGGTCGCATCATCGAGATCCGCGAGACCATGACCTCGAGCGGCGGCTGCGTCTCCGTCTTCCGCGACATGACCGAGGAACGGCGGATGCTGACGCGGCTCACGCTCAGCGAGGCGGAGCTGCAGCGGGCGCTCGCCGCCGAGCGCGAGATCAACAGCCAGCAGCGGCAGTTCGTCTCGATGGCGAGCCACGAGTTCCGGACGCCGCTCGCCATCATCGACAGCGCCTCGCAGCGCCTCCTGCCGCTCGCCGCCGCGATGCCCGGATCCGACCTGCCCAAGCGCGTGGATCGCATCCGATCGGCGGTGACCCGGATGGTCCACATCATCGATCGCACGCTGTCGACGGCGCGGCTGGACGAGGGCCGCGTGGAGTTCCATCCGGAGTCCTGCGATCTCGGGGCGATCCTGCGCGAGGTCTGCGGCCGTCTGCGGGTCATCGACAAGCGCATCGAGATCCGGCTGACGATCGCCGGCGATGCCATGACGATCGACGCCGACCCGCGCCTGATCGACCAGATCTTCACCAATCTCGTCGCCAATGCGGTGAAGTACGCGGGCGCCTCGACGTCGGTCGAAGTCGATGCCACGACGACCGGCGACGAGGCGGTCGTCTCCGTCCGCGACCACGGCATCGGGATCCCCGAGCACGAGATCGAGCATCTCTTCACCCGCTTCTATCGGGCGAGCACGGCGCTGACGATCCCGGGGACGGGCATCGGGCTGCATCTCGTGAAGCAGTTCGTCACCATGCACGGCGGCAGCGTGTCCGTGCGCAGCGCCGTCCAGAAGGGCTCGACCTTCACCGTCCGCCTGCCGCGGCGACAGCCCGTCGCCGAGGCTCCCCGCGCCGTCGCCTGACGCGCCGTACGGCGGACGCCTCAATCGAGGGACAGCAGAAGCGGCTGGTGGTCCGACGCGTCGGTCCGGGTGTCGACCGCGAGCGCCCGCAGGCGCGGGCGCAACGCCGCGGAGACGAAGAAGAAGTCGCGCGCGTGGGCGCCCTGCTTCCACTGGACGTGGTCGTGCACGCCGCAGGTCGGGTCGTGCGGCCGACCGCCATGCAGCGCGGGCCAAGCGTCGACGAGCCGGGCGCCGTCGGCTCCGGACGCGGTGATCGCGGCGTAGCTGGTCTCGTCGGTCGGGAAGTTGAAGTCGCCGCACAGCACCGTGCCGTCGATCGGCGGCAGCGTGCCGTAGGGCCCCTTGCCCGACGGCGGCACGTTGGCGGCCGCCTCGTGCCACTCGGCTTCGAGCGCGGCGAGTCGCGCGGCCTGGGCGTGGCGCTGCGTCAGCGAGTGGTACTCGAGATGCGTCGTCACGACGCGCAGGGCCCGGTCGCCGACGGCCACGACCGCTTCCAGCGCCTGGCGCTGCATGTGGATCACGCTCGGGTCCGCCGGACGCGGCAATGCGTGCGACACGATGTCGAGCACCGGCAGCCGCGACAGCATCATGTTGCCGAAGCGCCGGCGCGGCGTGCCGGCGCGATCGACCGCCGGGATGAAGACGGGCTCGTGGCCGGGATACAGCGCGGCAAGCGCCTTCGCCTGGTCCTCGCCGCGATCGAAGATGTCGTAGCCCGCCGACACCTCCTGGAAGCAGACGACATCGGCATCGCCCATCGCCTTCGCCACGCGCGCGATTCGCGACAGGTCGACCTCGCCGTCGACGCCGAGCCCGAACTGGATGTTCCAGGAGAGGATGGAGGTCATGGGCGCTCCGCGTGGGGGATCGGCGTCACGACGCGCGCGGCGGGTCGGATGTCACCGGCGGAATCACCGCCGGCACGCCCGGGGGCGTGGAGTTCGGCGACTCGATCACCGGCGGGGGCGTCGCGACGCGGTGGCCCGCGCTCCATTCGATGCGGTCGAAGGCGCCGCAATGGCCGCAGATCGCCTGCCAGCGCGCGTGCACGGCGCCGCAGGCGCCGCATGTCCAGGCGGGATCGGCCGGCGCCTCGGCGGCGCGCCCGAGCCAAACGCGCGCGGCGAGCTGGTCGCCCTTCTCCTCGTCCTCGATGCGCGCCATCAGCCGCGCCATCCGGACCGTGGCCGTGCCGCCCGCGAGCTCGATCGCGCGCTGCACGTGGCGGCGCGCCTCGCCCCACAGCTTCGCCTCGAGATTCGCGCGCGCCAGCGCCAGCGACGAATCGACATGGCGCGGAGCGAGCCCCGCGAGGTGCTCGATCGCCTTCACGCGCTGCAACGGCGCCTGGGCGCCCTTGGCGCGCAGATAGAGGTCGACGAGGTCGACCTGGGGCTGGCGCGACCACGCCTGCTCGAGGATGCGGGCCGCGGCGCGCGACTTGCCGGCGACGATGTAGCGCTCGGCGAGCGCCGCGGCGACCGCGGGATGATCCGGATCCGCCTTCCAGGCGTGCTCGGCCTCGGCCAGGGCGTCGGCGCCGCGCTGCTCGGCCGCGGCCTGGCGCACGCGCTCGAGCGCCACCGCCGCCTCGTGGCGGCGCGCGGTCGCCGGCGGCAGCGCCGCCAGGCGCGACGCCTGGCGCAGCGTCTCCTGCGCGGCGCGCCAGTCGCCGCTGCGCGACTCCAGCTCGAACAGCGTCGTCTGCACCCACGCCGTCTGCGGGCGCAGCGTGCGCGCGCGGCGGGCAAGTCGCAGCGCCTCGTCATGCGCGCCGGTCTTCAGCGCCTGGGTGATCAGGCCGCGCAGGCCGAGGAACTCGGTCTCCGGTCGCTCCAGCATCTTGCGGAACTGCCGCTTGGCCTCGCTCTCGTCTCCGACGAGCTGGGCCGCCTGCGCCGCGAGCAGCATCGTCAGCGGCGGCTCGTCGAGCAGCACGTCGGCGCGGCGCGCGTGGCGGCGAGCTTCGCGCGGATCGCCGGCGGCGACCGCGACCATCCCCTGGGTGAGCGCGACGTAGCCGCTGCGCCGGCGCCGCTCGTGGCGCCAGCGCGCGAGGCGCCGCGGCCCGTGCACGACCAGCCGCCAGAGCCCGTGCAGCGCCACGGCGCCGACGGCGACGGCAAGGATCGCGGCGAGCAGCATGCCGACCGACATGTCGACCCGATGGCCCTGCCAGACGATCGAGACGCTGCCGGGGCGATCGGCGAACCACACCGCCGCGAGCATCAGCAGCGCGGCGGCGACGAGGAAGGCGAGGGCGCGACGCAAGGCGGTCAGCCCTGCGCCGCGTTGCGCGCGAGCTCGGCGAGCGCCGCGTCGATCGCGGCGCGCGCCCGCGCGAGCGCGAGCCACTCCGCCATCGCCGCGGCCGGCGCGTCCTTGAGCGTCGCCACCCCCGCGATCGCCGCGGGCAGGTCGCCGGCCTCGAGCCGGCGTTCCGCGCGCGCCAGCACCGCCTCCACGTCGTCGCCCTCGACCTCGCCGACGCGGCGGATCGAGACCAGCGACGTCACGCGATCGGCGAGCGGCCGCCACCAGGCGCCGTCGTCCTGACCCAGGCGCGCGGCGTGGATCGCCCGGGTCGCGGCGGCGGCGTAGGCGTCCTTGAGGCGGGCGTGCGGTGCCGCGCCCTGCGCCGCCGCCGGCGCCAGGCGATCGAGCGCGGCATTGAGTGCCGGCATCTCCGCGGTCAGCGCGCGCACAGCGGCGAGCTCGTCGCGGAAGGCGCGCCCGGATGCGACCGACTCGCGCAGCTGGCCGATGGTGACGAGCAGCGCGTCGCGCGCGCGCGCGCCGGTGCGTGCGGCAGTCGCGCGCGCGACGTCGTCGCGCAGCTTCTGCAGGTCGCCCGCGATCTTCTGCGCCTCGCCGGCCACGGCCGCGACGCTGGCGGGATCGGCGCCGGCGGGCTCGCGCGGCCGCGCCATCTCCTGGCGCAGGTCGCGCTCCACGGCGCCGAGGCGTTCGGCAAGCGCGTCGAGCTTCGTGCCGAGGCCGCCGAGCGTCGCCTCGATCTGCTGCAGCCGCTGCGCGGTCGCGCCCGCCTGCGCCGCCACGGGCTGCAGCGGCGCGACGGCACGCTCGATGCGGTCCAGGCGCGCGGCGGTCTCGGCCGCCAGCTGCGCCGGCGCCGGGTCGCGCAGGCGCATGAGGGTCTGTACGTCGAAGGCGAGCGAGACGACGGCGACGATTCCGACGATCACGACAGGAAGGACCCAGCCGCGGCGCGGGGCGGCGACGGCCGCCGCGGGCGGCAAGGCGGCATTCGTCTCCTGGGACATGGTCGGGGTCTCCTGCTGCGACGGGGGCGGGTCGGCTCGGAGGCTCTCGTCGATCGCGGCGAGCAGCGCGGGCTCGTTGGGCTGCGCCGCGACCACGACGCGGCGGAAGGCGAGCTGCCCGAGCGCGTCGCGCACGGCCGGGCTGAGCGCGAAGGCGGTGATACCGTGCAGCATCGCGCGCAGGTCGGCCGCATCGACGAGCTCGACGAAGGCGCGCGCCGTGCGCGGCGAGAAGAACAGCACGCCGTCCAGTCTGCGCCCGCGGAACGCCGCCACCGCCGCGTCGGAGAGCCGCACGACGGGTTCGGCGCGGTAGAGCACGGCGCGACGGATCTCGAATCCGTGCGCGCCCAGCTCGCCGGCGAGATCGCCCGCGACGACCGTGCCGGCGACGTGCAGCAGCGGGCCGTCGCCCGGGCGGCACGACGCGGCCACCAGCCGTGCGAGAGCCGCGACGTCGCCTGCCGCCGTCTCGACGCGCGCGAAGCCGACCTCGCGCAGCGCGGCGGCGGTGGCGTCGCCCACGGCGTATGCGGGCAGGTCGCGCCGCTGGCTGCGCAGCGCGAAGGCGCGCACGCCGTTGGCCGAGGTGAAGAGCAGGCCCTGGACACCTTCCAGCGGCAGCGGCGCCTCGAGGTCCGGCGAGACGATCAGCAGCGGCTCGACCAGCGCCTCGTGGCCGCGCGCCGTCAAGGTCGCGGCCAGCTCCTGCGCGTCGTCCAGCGGTCGCGTGACGAGCAGACGCATCGCGCGGCTCAGGGCAGACGCGGGAACTCGTCGCCGGCCATCTCCTGGAGGCGGCGGCCGACCTCGCGGCCGAGCGCGAAGGCCTCGGCCGGCGGCGCGGAGCTCTGCACCCGCCAGGTCGTCACGCCGTCGAGCGTCGCGACGAGCCCGTGCAGCACCAGCCTGTCGTCCTCGATGACGGCGAGGCCGGCGATCGGCGTGCGGCAATTGCCCTCGAGCTGATGCAGCATCGAGCGCTCGGCCATGATCGCGTTGTGCGTGTCCATGTGGTCGAGCGGCTGGAGGTACTCGAAGATGTGATCGTCGTCGCTGCGCATGACGACGCCGATCACGCCCTGGCCGACCGCCGGGAGGATCTCGACGGGATCGAAATAGCCGGAGATGCGGTGCTCCAGGCCGAGACGCTTGAGCCCCGCGGCGGCGAGGATGATCGCGTCCATCTCGCCGGACTCGAGCTTGCGCAGCCGCGTGTCGACGTTGCCGCGCAGCGGCCTGATCTGGATGTCGTCGCGCAGCGACAGGACCTGCGAGGCGCGACGCAGCGCCGAGGTGCCCATCGACGAGCCCTTGGGCGAGGTGCCGAGGCTGATCGCGCCGACCCGGCTGATCAACGCGTCGCGCGGGTCCTCGCGCTCCAGCGTGCAGCCCAGCAACAGGTCCTCGTGCGTGGTCGCCGGCAGGTCCTTGGCCGAGTGGATCGCGACGTCGATGACGTCGTTGCGCAGGGCCTCGTCCAGCTCCTTGGTGAACAGGCCCTTGCCGCCGATGGCCGAGAGCGGCCGGTCCTGGATCCGGTCGCCGGTGGTCTTGATGACGACGGTCTCGAGGGCGCCGGGATCGCCGAGATCCGGCCAGGCCGCGATGATCTGCTCGCGGAACAGGGCCGCCTGGGCGAGGGCCAGCGGCGACCCGCGCGTTCCGATGCGGAGGAGAGGCTTGGTCATGACGGCGATCCGTTTATCAGGGGTCGGCGGCGGTCGCTACCACCGCAAGTGGCTCCGGGGCCATCGCCGCGATTTCGATGCGACGTCCGGCCGCGCCAGCTTGTGCGGCGCAGCGGCGGTGGATTAAGAGTGGCCCCAACGGCCGTGCCCCGTGGGTACGTCGAACACTCGAGCAAGGGAGCGAATGCCATGCCGGAGGGGTCTCTTTTCCCAGTCGCCAAGGAGCATCAGCAGCGGGCCTGGATCGACGCCGCCAAGTACAAGGCGATGTACGAGCAGTCGGTGCGCGATCCGATCGGGTTCTGGACCCAGCATGGCCGGCGGATCGACTGGATCAAGCCCTACACCCAGGTCAAGGACGTCTCCTACGACGCCAAGGACCTGCACATCCGCTGGTTCCACGACGGCACGCTCAACGTGTCCGCCAACTGCGTCGACCGCCACCTCGCCAGCCGCGGCGACCAGGTCGCGATCATCTGGGAAGGCGACAATCCGGCCGAGGACCGGAAGATCACCTATCGTGAGCTCCACGAGCAGGTGTGCCGGATGGCCAACGTCCTGAAGAAGCGCGGCGTGCGCAAGGGCGACCGGGTCACGATCTACCTGCCGATGATCCCCGAGGCCGCCTACGCGATGCTCGCCTGCGCGCGCGTCGGCGCGGTCCACTCGATCGTGTTCGGCGGATTTTCCCCCGACAGCCTCGCCAACCGCATCCAGGACTGCGATTCCAGCTTCCTGATCACCGCCGACGAGGGCCTGCGCGGCGGCCGCAAGGTGCCGCTCAAGGTGAACGCCGACGAGGCGCTCAAGACCTGCCCAAGCGTGAAGAACGTGCTCGTGGTCAAGCGCACCGGCGGCAACGTCGCCTGGGTCGAAGGCCGCGACCTGTGGTGCCACGACGAGATGGCGAGCGTCGCCGCGGACTGCCCGGCCGAGCCGATGGGCGCCGAGGACCCGCTGTTCATCCTCTACACCTCCGGCTCGACCGGAAAGCCGAAGGGCGTGCTGCACACCTCCGGCGGTTATCTCGTCTGGGCGTCGATGACGCACCAGTACGTGTTCGACTACCACGACGGCGACATCTACTGGTGCACGGCCGATGTCGGCTGGGTCACGGGCCACAGCTACATCGTCTACGGACCGCTCGCCAACGGCGCGACGACGCTGATGTTCGAGGGCGTGCCCAACTATCCGGACAGCTCGCGCTTCTGGCAGGTCGTCGACAAGCACAACGTCAACATCTTCTACACCGCGCCCACCGCCATCCGCGCGCTGATGCGCGACGGCGAGGCGCCGGTGAAGAAGACGAGCCGCAAGAGCCTCCGCCTGCTCGGCTCGGTCGGCGAGCCGATCAATCCGGAGGCGTGGCTCTGGTACCATCGGGTCGTCGGCGACCATCGCTGCCCGATCGTCGACACGTGGTGGCAGACCGAGACCGGCGGCATCCTGATCACGCCGCTGCCCGGCGCCATCGCGACGAAGCCGGGTTCGGCGACGAAGCCCTTCTTCGGCGTGAAGCCGCTGCTGGTCGACAACGACGGCAAGCTGCTCGAAGGCGCGACCGACGGAAACCTGTGCATCGCCGACAGCTGGCCCGGCCAGGCGCGCACCGTGTTCGGCGACCACAAGCGCTTCATCGAGACGTACTTCTCGACCTTCAAGGGCTACTACTTCACCGGCGACGGCTGCCGGCGCGACGAGGACGGCTATTACTGGATCACCGGGCGCGTCGACGACGTCATCAACGTGTCGGGCCACCGCATGGGCACGGCCGAAATCGAAAGCGCGCTCGTGGCCCATCCGAAGGTCGCGGAAGCCGCCGTCGTGGGCTATCCGCACGACATCAAGGGCCAGGGCATCTACGCCTACGTCACCCTCAAGGCCGGCCAGGCGACCAGCGAGGAACTGCGCAAGGAACTGGTCGGCTGGGTGCGCAAGCAGATCGGCCCGATCGCGTCGCCCGACCTGATCCAGTGGGCGCCCGGCCTGCCGAAGACCCGTTCGGGCAAGATCATG
>JAEULA010000003.1 GCA_016793165.1 Alphaproteobacteria bacterium
CCTGGGGCCTTCTGGCGGGACCTGGTCGCCTTCACCTGGAATTTGCGGACCTTCGAGGGGCGCGACGCAATCGCTTCGATGCTGGGCGCGACGCTCGGCGCAATCCGCCCAAGCGCGTTCCTGCTCGGCGGGCCGGTGGTCTCCGCTGACGGCGTCGATGAGGCGCGGATCACCTTCGAGACGGCGGTCGGACGCGGCGAGGGCTACGTGCGCTTGCGCGACGGTCGCGCCTGGACGCTGCTCACTCGGCTGACCGAGCTGAAGGGCCACGAGGAGAAGCGGGGCCCCAGGCGCGAACTGGGCGTCGAGCACGGCGTGCACCGGAATCGGCGCACGTGGCTCGAGGCGCGCGAGGCCGAGGCGGCCGAGCTCGGCGTGGTCCGCCAGCCCTATTGCCTGATCATCGGCGGCGGTCAGGGCGGGCTCTCGCTCGGCGCGCGACTCCGGCGGCTCGACGTCCCGACGATCATCCTCGAGAGCAACGCGCGCCCGGGCGACGGCTGGCGCCGGCGCTACAAGTCGCTCTGCCTGCATGACCCCGTCTGGTACGACCATCTGCCGTACCTGCCGTTTCCCGACCACTGGCCGGTCTTCACGCCCAAGGATCGTCTCGCGGAGTGGCTCGAGTTCTACGCCCGGGTGATGGAGCTCGACGTCTGGACGTCGTCCACCTGTCGTCGGGCGCGCTTCGACGCGGCGCGCGGCGAGTGGGAGGTCGTCGTCGACCGCGCCGGCATCGAGACGACGTTGCGGCCCAAGCAGCTCGTGCTCGCCACCGGCATGGCCGGCGTTCCCGACGTGCCGAGCTTTCCCGGCATGGAGACTTTCCGGGGGCAGCAGCATCATTCGAGCCGACATCCCTCGGGCGAGGCTTATGCCGGCAAGCGCTGCGTGATCATCGGGGCCAACAACTCGGCGCACGATATCGCGGCCGATCTCTGGGAGCACGGCGCCGACGTCACGATGGTGCAGCGCTCGCCGACGACGGTCGTGCGCTCCGAGTCGATGATGGAGTTCGCCTGGAAGCACCTGTACTCCGAGCAGGCGCTGGCCCGCGGCGTCGGCACCGACCTGGCCGATCTTCTCAACGCCTCGGTCCCGCATCGCCTTGTGCCCGAGCGGCAGAAACCGATCTACGACGCCATCCGCGCCCATGACCACGACCACTACGCGCGGCTCGAGAAGGCCGGCTTCATGCTCGATTTCGGCGAGGACGACTCCGGGCTCGCGGTGAAATACGCGCGGCGAGGCTCGGGGTACTACATCGACGTCGGCGCCTCGGCGCTGGTCGCCGACGGCCAGATCAAGCTGCGCAGCCGGGTCGAGGTCGCCCGCATCGGCGAGCGCGGCGTCGTGCTGTCGGACGGCAGCGAATTGCCGGCGGACCTGATCGTCTATGCGACGGGCTTCGGCTCGATGAACGGCTGGGCGGCGCAGCTGATCAGCCAGGAGGTCGCCGACAAGGTCGGCAAGTGCTGGGGCCTCGGCTCCGGCACCGCGAAGGACCCCGGCCCGTGGGAGGGCGAGCTGCGCAACATGTGGAAGCCGACGCAGCAGGAAGGACTGTGGTTCATGGGCGGCAATCTCGCGCAGGCGCGGTTCTTCTCGCTGACCCTGGCGCTGCAGCTGAAGGCGCGCCAGCTCGGCATGCCCACGCCGGTCCACGCGCTGCAGCCCGTCCACCACCGGGCCTGAGCGGCGGTCGTCGATGGAGCGGCGACGGATTGCCGGGCTCGACGTCCGGCGCTTCCCCGACCGCCCGGCCCTCGGGGCCGCGGCGGCGGCCGATATCGCGGCGTTCATGCGCGCGCGCCTCGCGCGCCAGCCGAGGCTGCGGATGATCTTCGCCGCCGCGCCGAGCCAGGGCGAGATGCTCGCGGCGCTGATCGCCGAGCCCGGCATCGATTGGCCGCGCGTCGTCGCCTTCCACATGGACGAGTACCACACGCTGCCCGCGGGCGCGCCGCAGCGCTTCGGCAACTGGCTGCGCCGGGCGCTGTTCGCGCACGTGTCGATCGGCGAGATCCGCCTGATCGAGGCCGAGGCCGACCCAAGCGCGGCGATGGCCGACTACGCGCGCCATCTCGCGATGGCGCCGATCGATGCCGTGTGCCTGGGCATCGGGGTCAACGGCCATCTCGCCTTCAACGACCCGCCGGTCGCCGACCTCGCCGATCCGCTCGACGTGAAGCTCGTCGAGCTCGACGAGACCTGCCGCCGGCAGCAGGTCGACGACGGCGCGTTCACGCGGCTCGACGACGTGCCGCGGGTCGCCGTCACCCTGACGGTGCCGCGGCTGTTGCGCGCGGACCGGCTGTTCTGCGTCGTGCCCGGTCCCGCCAAGCGCGAGGCCGTGCGGCGGAGCCTCCACGACCCGATCGGCGCGGCCTGCCCCGGCACGGCCCTGCGCCTGCACGGGGACTGCACGCTCTACGTGGATCGCGACTCGCATCCGGAGCCGCTCTGAGCCCGGTTCGACGCGCCCCGGGGCTGACGAGCCGCGCCGATGTGGTAGCGTGACCGCATCGGATCCGGCGCGATGCGGCTGCACGGGCAGCGGTCGTCGGCGGTCACCGGCCACTCGGGAGGATTCCATGCTCATTCGTCACGCGCGCCGCGGCGCGCTCGCGCTCGCAGCCGTCATCACCGTCGCGCTCGTCCAGGGCGCCGTCGCCCAGACGCCGCCGCCGTCGACGCCGCGCGTCGACGCGATCAAGAAGGCCGGCGCGCTGCGCGTCGGCGTGCTCGCCAATCCGCCCTGGCTGACCGAGAACACCAAGAACCCGCAGCAGCCCTGGGGCGGCCCGGCCTGGACGCTCGCCGTCGAGGCCGCGAACCGGATGGGCGTGAAGGTGCAGCCGATCGCGGTTTCGCACGAGACCAAGGTGCCGGTGCTCGCGACCAACCAGGTCGACATCTCGATCACCGCGCTGGCGGAGACGCCGGAGCGCCTGAAGGTCGTCGACTTCATCAGCTACTCGAACACCAGCGTGTGCATGTTCGGGCGCGCGAACAACGCGAAGTTCATGGCGGCGAAGACGGTCGACGATCTCAACAAGCCCGAGATCACGATCGCCTACATCACCGGCGGCGCCGAGGAGACCTGGGTGCCGCAGCGCTTCCCGGCGGCGAAGGGCCGCGGGGCGGTGAACACGGGCTCGCCGGCGCCGATCGAGGAGATCATGGCCGGCCGCGCGGACGCGGCCCCCATCAACCGCATCCAGTGGCTGTCGGTCTCGAAGAAGATCAAGGGCCTCGCCGTGCTGCCGAGCGAGAAGGATTGCCAGGGCTCGCAGGAGAAGGCGCAGCCCGTCGGCGTCGCCATCGACAAGGGCCAGGATGCCTGGCTCGCATGGCTGCGCGGCGTCGCCAAGGAGATCCAGGACAAGCTGACGGCGGAAGAGCTGTCGATCGCCAACGCCGATTGAGTTCGGCGCATCCCCTCCCGTCGCGCGACAGAGCGACGGGAGGGGTGGCCGCGTCGCGGCCAGGAAGCGCGGGCGCCGCTCCGGAGCCGCGCCCGCGCTTCCGGCCCTCGCTTCGCCCGGGCACGCCGCCTGTTCGGCGTCGCCGGACAGGACGGGACGCCATCCGCCTTCATGCTCGACCTCCTCGAACCCATCACCGACAACTTCGCCTTCCTTTGGGCAGGCATCGAGACGACGCTGCTCGTCTCGGCGCTTTCGGTGCTGTTCAGCCTGCTGCTCGGCTTCGCGGTGGGCCTGGGGCGGATCTACGGGCCCGGCTGGCTCAAGCCCGTCCTGGTCTTCTACATCGACTCCATGCGCGCGATCCCGGTCCTGGTCGTCATCGTCTGGACCTTCTTCGCGCTCCCGATCCTGTTCGGCCTGACCATGAAGCCGATCGTGGCGGCGGTCGGCGCGATCTCCGTGCACGTCGCGGCCTCGGTCGCCGAGATCGTGCGCGCGGGCATCGAGTCGATCCGCCAGGGCCAGAGCTGGGCGGGGCTCGCGCTGGGGATGAGCCGCTGGCAGCTGCTGCGCAAGATCATCCTGCCGCAGGCGGTCGTGCGCATGCTGCCGTCCTTCGGGTCGGTCGTGATCATCTCGATCAAGGACTCGGCGATCGCCTCGGTGATCGCGGTCCCCGACATCATCCGCCATGCGGAGACCGTCGTCGCGCAGACCTACCGGCCGTTCGAGACCTACACCTTCGCGATGGTCGTGTTCTTCGTGATCCTGTTCCCGATCGCGAGGGCGGTCGATCACCTCTACGGCCGCATCGGCCACCGGGGTCGCTCTTGACCCTCGACTGGTCGGTGGTGTGGACGCATCGCTGGGCGCTGCTCGAGGGCGCCGGCATGACGATCGTGCTTACGGTGCTGACGATGGCGATCGCGGTGCCGGGCGGCATCCTGCTCGCCGCGATGCGCCTCGCGCCCACCCGCCTGCTGCGCTGGCCGGCCGCCGCCTTCGTCGAGTTCTTCCGCTGCACGCCGCTGGTGATCCAGGTCTACTGGGCCTTCTACGTGCTCCCCGCCGAGTTCGGCATGCAGCTCTCGGGCTTCGCCACCGGCCTGCTCGCGCTCTCGCTCAACGTCTCGGCCTTCAATTCCGAGACCTTCCGCGCCGGCATCGCCTCGATCCGCCGCGGCCAGGGCGATGCCGGCCTGGCGATGGGCATGTCGAAGCTCCAGGTCTTCCGCATCGTCATCCTGCCGCAGGCGGTCAAGCGCGTGCTGCCGGTGCTGGCCACGACCTGGGTGGCGCTGTTCAAGGACACCTCCCTGGTCTCGGTGATCGCGGTCTCCGACCTCGCCTACACCGCGATGCAGCTGCGCTCGAAGACGTTCCGCATCCTCGAGTTCCTCACCGCGATGGCGCTGCTCTACTGGGCGATGGGCTATCCGCAGGCGAAGCTGACCGACTGGATCCACCGGCGCATGGCAGGCAAGGAATGACGGCGTCCCCCGACACTTCGACGCGGCGCAAGGCGAAGCCGGTGCCGCGCCTCGCCTTCGAGGGCGTGCGCAAGAGCTTCGGCGCGTTGACGGTCCTCGACGGCGTGTCGATGCACGTCCATCCTGGCGAGGTCGTCTGCGTGATCGGACCTTCCGGCTCGGGCAAGTCGACGCTGCTCAAATGCGCCAACGCCCTCGAGCCGATCCAGGGCGGGCGCATCGTCTTCGACGGCGAGCCGCTGCCGAGCTCGTCCGACGGGATCCGCAAGGTGCGCCAGCGCATGGGCATGGTGTTCCAGAGCTTCGAGCTGTTCCCGCACATGACGGCGCTGCAGAACGTGGTCGTGGGGCCCGCGACGGTTCTCGGCATCGATGCCGCGCGCGCGCGCGAACGCGCGGTCGCGCTGCTCGACAAGGTCGGCCTCGCGGACAAGCACGCCCAGTACCCCAGCGCGCTCTCGGGCGGCCAGCAGCAGCGCGTGGCGATCGCCCGTGCGCTGGCGATGGAGCCGGAGGTGATGCTGTTCGACGAGCCGACTTCGGCCCTCGACCCGGAGACCATCGGCGAGGTGCTCTCGGTGATGAAGCGGCTCGCCGACGAGGGCATGACGATGATGGTCGTCACCCACGAGATGACCTTCGCGCGCCGCGTCGCGGACTGGGTCGTCGTCATCGACCGCGGTCAGATCGTGGAAGAGGGCGTGCCGGCGCGGATCTTCGAATCGCCGCGCGAGCCGCGCACGCGCGAGTTCCTGAGCCACCTGGAGTGGCACGGCTGAACGCGGCCGCGCCGGCGTCACGCGATCGCGGCGGCCGTCTTGTGGCAGGCGGTGACGTGGTCGGCGCCAATCGCGAGCAGGCCCGGCTCCCGCGTGCGGCAGGCCTCGCCGACCTCCTGGGCGTAGCGGCAGCGCGTGTGGAATCGGCAACCCGGCGGCGGCGCGGCGGGCGAGGGCACGTCGCCTTCGAGCACGATGCGCTCGCGGCGCAGGCGCGGATCGGGCACCGGGATCGCCGACATCAGCGCCTGGGTATAGGGATGGCGCGGCGCCGCGAAGAGCTCGTCGACCGGCGCCACCTCGACCAGCTTGCCGAGATACATGACGCCGATGCGGTCCGAAACCTGGCGCACCGCGGCGAGGCCGTGGGCGATGAACAGGTAGGAGAGGCCGAAGGCGCGCTGCAGATCCGCGAGCAGGTTGAGCACCTGCGCCTGGATCGAGACGTCGAGGGCCGAGACCGGTTCGTCGCAGACGATCAGCTTGGGCTTGAGCGCGAGCGCCCGTGCGATGCCGACACGCTGGCGCTGGCCGCCCGAGAGCTCGTGGGGCCAGCGCGTCGCGAAGGCGGCGGACAGGCCGACCGCGTCGAGGAGCGTACGCACCTCGCGCCGCTTGTCCTCGCCGCGCGCGAGGCCGTGGATGTCGAAGGCCTCGCCGACGATCGCCTCCACGGTCATGCGCGGGTTGAGCGAGGCGTAGGGATCCTGGAAGACGATCTGGATCTCGCGGCGCAGGGCGCGGCGCTCGGATGCGCCGAGGCGCGCCATGTCGCGACCCTCGAAGAGCACTTGGCCGGCGGTCGCCGGCTGCAACCCGACGATGACCTTGCCCAGCGTGCTCTTGCCGCACCCGGACTCGCCGACGAGGCCGAAGGTCTCGCCGCGGCGGATCGTGAAGGAGACCCCGTCGACGGCCTTCACGGCGCCCGGCGCATGGCTGAACAAGCCGCGCCCGCCGAGCGGGAAATGGCGCTTGAGGTCGCGCACCTCGAGCAGGATCGCTTCGTCGCTCATGGCGCGCGGCGCTCCGCGGCGAGGAAGCACGCCGCGCGCCGGCCCGGCGCGATCGTCTCCAGCGCCGGAATCCCGGCGCGGCAGCGCGGCTGCACGTGCGGACAGCGCGGCGCGAAGCGGCAGCCCGGCGGCAGGTCGAGGGGATCGGGCACCGTGCCCTCGATCGAGTGCAGCCGCCCGCGCGGCGCGTCGAGCCTTGGCATCGAGGCGAGGAGACCCTCGGTGTAGGGATGCAGCGGGTTCGTGAAGATCGACAGGACGTCGCCCTCCTCGACGATGCGCCCCGCATACATCACGATCACGCGCTCGCACATCTCCGCCACGACGCCGAGATCGTGGGTAATCAGCATCACCGCCATGCCGAGCTCGCGGCGCAGGCGCTTCATCAGCTCGAGGATCTGCGCCTGGATGGTCACGTCGAGCGCCGTGGTCGGCTCGTCCGCGATCAGCAGCCGCGGATTGCAGGCCAGCGCCATCGCGATCATCACGCGCTGGCGCATGCCGCCGGAGAGCTGGTGCGGGTAGTCGTGCAGCCGTTGCTCCGGCCCGGGGATCCCGACCAGCCGCAGCATCTCGGCGGCGCGCGCCATCGCCTCGGCGCGCGTCACGCCGCGATGCAGCGCCACCGCCTCGGCGATCTGCAGCCCGACCGGATAGACGGGGTTCAGCGCCGTCATCGGCTCCTGGTAGATCATCGCCAGCACGTTGCCGCGCAGGCTCCGGATCCCGGCGTCGCCCATGGCGAGCAGGTCCTCGCCCTCGAAGCGGATCTCGCCGCTCACCCGGCCCGGCGGTTCGGCGACGAGGCGCATGATCGAGAGCGAGGTGACGCTCTTGCCGCTGCCCGACTCGCCGACGATGCCGAGCATCTCGCCGCGCGCCAGCGTGAAGCTGACGCCGTCGACCGCGGTCACCCGGCCGCGCTCGGTCTCGAAGACCGTGCGCAGGTCGCGGATGTCGAGCAGCGGGGCTGTCGGATCCATGGCGGTGCCGCCGGTCAGATGAGCACGCCTTTCTGCAGGAGGCTGCCGCGCAGCAGTGACGGATCGAGATCGCGTGGGCGCACGCGCCGCTCCAGGCTCATGATCGCCGCCGTGCCCGCGGCCTGGCCCATCGCCATGCCCGGGCCCATGACGCGCACCGAGGCCTGGCCGTCATGCGTCGCCGAGACGCAGCGCCCCGAGAGCAGCAGGTTGTCGATTTCCAGCGGCACCAGGCAGCGATAGGGCACCTGGTAGAACTCGTCGCCCGGCAGGTGCAGCCGCACCGTGCCCTGGCCGACATGGTCCTCGATCGGCCAGGAGCTGCGGCAGATCGCGTCGTCGAACTTGTGCGCGCCGAGCACGTCCTCGCGCGTGAGCACGTACTCGCCCATGATCCGCCGCGTCTCGCGGATGCCGAGCTGCGGCGCGATCGCGTCGATGCGCGACTTCTCGAAGCCCGGGATGTACTTCACCAGGAAGCGCGCGAAGTCGTCGACCTGGCGGCGGCCCTCGAGATGGCCGCGCGTCAGGCTCCACGGGTCGGTGCCGTCGATGCCGTGCACGCGGCTCATGTTGACATGCACCTTGCCGGGCTGCGGCGAGGGCGAGAACGAGCCGCTGTTGCGCGGGAAGTCGAACTCGCCGCTCGCCGTCTTCTCCGTCAGGAGCCGTTTGATTTCCGCCTCCGGGAAGGCCATGGCGCGCTCGACGTCGACGTCGCCCATGTAGAAGACCATCGTCGGCGCCTGCAGCGTGCCGTCGGCGGCGCCCTTCTCGAACGGCGCCCCGGCAAAGGCCGCGACGTCGCCGTCGCCCGAGGCGTCGATGATGCGCGATGCCAGCACCGCCTCGCGCCCGCCCTTGTGCTCGACGACGACGCCGCGGATCTCGCCGTCGCGGATCAACGCCTCGACGACCACGGCCTGGAACAGGATCTCGACGCCGCACTCGACCAGCCACCGGTCGAGAACGACCTTGAACATCTCGTGGTCGATCTGAAAGCGGTGGCGGTACTTGTGGCCCGCGTTGATCGCCGCGAGCCGGTCCATCGCCTCCTTGGGGATCGAGCCGACGAGCAGCTGGTGCGTCGATTGCGGCCCGCAGGTGTAGACGCCGCAGAACACGCCGACCATCGCCGCGGTCGCCGTTCCGCCGAGGAAGCCGTAGCGGTCGATCAGCATGACCTTGGCGCCCATGCGCGCGGCGGCGATCGCGGCACTGCAGCCCGAGGTGCCGCCGCCGATCACCAGGATGTCGACCTCGCGCGAGATCCGCGTGCGCCGCGGCGGCTCGCTGACCTCGCCGGTCTGGGGATTGAAGTCGATCGCCATGGCTCACTTCTCCGCATGTCGAAGCTTGGGGTCGAGCAGGTCGCGCAGCCGGTCGCCGACGAGGTTGATCGCCACGACGGTGATGAAGATCGCGAGTCCGGGGATCGCCGCGACCCACCAGGCGGTGCCCATGTAGCTGCGGCCGTCGGCGATCATCGCACCCCAGGTCGGAATGCGCGCCGGCACGCCGAGGCCGAGGAAGCTCAGCGACGCCTCGTAGAGGATCATGCGCGCGACCATCAGGCTGCTGATGACGATGATCGACGAGGTGAGGTTCGGGAGCAGATGGCGCGCCAGGATGCGGACGGTGCGCGCGCCGAGCGCCTGCGCTGCCTGGATGAACTCCCGCTCGCGGAGAGCCAGGGTCTCCGCGCGAACGACGCGGGCGTACTGCACCCAGTGCGCCGCGCCGAGAACGAGGATGAGGTTGAACAGGCTGGGGCCGAGCACCGCGATCACCGCGAGGATCAGCACCAGGAACGGCACGGCGAGCTGGATGTCCGCGAGCCCCATCAGCCAGCGGCCGATGCGCGCGTCGTCGTAGCCGGCGACCAGCCCGATCGTCACACCGAGCAGCGCCGAGACCGCGACCGCCGCCACGCCGACCAGCAGCGAGACGCGGGCGCCCATGATCAGCCGGCTCAGCAGGTCGCGGCCCAGCGCGTCGGTGCCGAGCACGTGGAAGCCGACCTCCGAGCGCGCGAGCGGCGGCAACAGCCGGCTCAGCAGGTCCTGCGCCGCGGGATCGTGCGGCACGATGAACGGGGCGAGCAGCGCCAATGCCAGCACCACCGAGAGCACCACGACGCCGAAGGCCGCGAGCCGGCTCGCGAGAAGGCGGGCGAGAAGAGTCATTCACTCCCCTCCTGTGCGGCGGAGCCGCATAGGAGGGGTGGCCGCGAAGCGGCCGGGGAGGACATGAGCGTCTCGTGCGAGACGCCATTGTCCTCCCCGCCCTCGCTGCGCTCGGCCACCCCTCCTGTTCGCGCTGCGCGCGAATAGGAGGGGATGGGGTGGACGAAGGGCACCCATCACGACAGCCGGATCCGTGGGTCGAGGAGCGAATATGCGACGTCGACGCAGAGGTTGATCGTCACCACGATCAGCGCCATCAGCACGACGAAGGCCTGGACGACCGCGAAGTCGCGGTTGGAGATCGCCTGGATCGCGAGCCGCCCCATGCCGGGATAGGCGAAGATCTCCTCGGTGATGACGGCGCCGCCGAGCAGCGCGCCGACCTGCAGGCCGATCACCGTGATCGCCGGGATCGCGGCATTGCGCAGCGCGTGGCGCAGGACCACGACCTTCTCGCTCAGCCCCTTGCCGCGCGCGGTGCGCACGTAGTCGGCCTGCATCACTTCGAGCATGGACGCGCGCAGCAACCGCGTGATCAGCGCGGTCGAGTAGGCGGCGAGCGCCGTCGCCGGCATCAGCAGGTGCCAGATCGTCCCGCGCCCCGAGGGCGGCAGCCAGCCGAGATGCTCGGAGAAGACGAGGATCAGCATGATGCCGAGCCAGAAGGTCGGGAAGCTCTGCGCGACGACGGTGACCAGAAGGCTCGCGCGGTCGAAGAGCGAGTCGCGCCGCGTCGCGGCGTAGATCGCCGTCGGCACGCCGAACAGCACGGCGAGCGCGAGCGCCACGCCCGCGAGCTGCGCGGTGGCGGGCAGGCGCTCGAGCACCAGCGGCAGGGCCGAGTCCTGGTGGCGCAGCGAGCGGCCGAAATCGCCCTGCAGGGCGCGCATCGCGAAATCGAGATACTGCTCCGCCAGCGGCCGATCGAAACCCATCTGCTTGCGGAACTTCGCGATCTCCTCGGCGCTCGATTCCGGCGGCAGGAACAGCGCCGTGGGGTCGCCGCCAAGCCGCACGAGGAAGAACACGAGCACCGAGACGCCGACGATCACCGCAACGGCGTAGAGACATCGCGTCGTCAGGTAGCGCAGCATCCCCGATCGTCTCGGGCTACCTGATCTCGGCCCGCCTCAGATCGATCATCGAGTCGGTGCGCGGCACCCAGGCCAGCCGCGTGCTGGTCGCGTAGATCAGCGGCGGCACGAAGAGCGGGATATGCGGCGCCTCCTCCTTGATGAGGCGCGCGGCAGCGGCATACGCGGCCTTGCGCTCGCCGTCGTCGAGGGTCGACCGGCCCTTGATCAGCAGCTCGTCGAGCTCCTTGTTCGAGTAGTAGCTCTGGTACTGGCCGGTGAAGAGCAGCGGGTACCAGACGAGGTCGGCGTCCATCCCGCTCCAGCCGCCGAAGCTCAGCCCGTCGCGGCCCTTGCGCTCCGAGATCTGCGCCCACACGCCGGGCTCGACGTATTTGAGCTCGACCTCGACGCCGACGCGCGCGAGATAGCCGGCGACCGCCTGCGTGACTTCCTTGTCCTTGAGATAGCGGCCTTGGCGGGTGATCAGCTGGATCTTGAAGCCGTTGGGATGGCCCGCCTCGGCGAGCAGCTGCTTCGCGCGCGCGGGATCGTAGGCGTAGGGCTGCACCGACTCGTCGTAGCCGAAGGCGTTGCGCGGCAGGGTCACCGCGATGCGCTGGCCGAGGCCGGCCAGCAGCGTGCGCTGCATCGCGTCGGCATCGACAGCGTGGTTGAGCGCCTGGCGTACGCGCTTGTCCTGCAGCGGGCCGGGCTTGAGGGTGTCGAGACCGACGAAGTAGAGCAGGTCGCTGTTGACGTTGATGACGCGCGTGCGGCCGCTGTTGAGGCCGGCGATCTCCTCGGGCGGGATGTCGCCGCCGAGATCGATGCCGCCGCTCTTGAGCTCGGCGATGCGCGTGCGCGCCTCGGGGATCGGACGCCAGACGATGCGGCGGATCTTCGGTGCGCCGCCCCAGTAGTCGGGGTTCGCCTCGATGACCACGCGCTCGTCCTTCGCCCATTCGACGAAACGGTAGGGGCCGGTGCCGATGGCGCGACGCGCCAGCGCGTCCGGGCCGCCGGCCTTCACATGCGCGGGCGGCACGATCAGCGCGGGGAACGACGCCTCGTAAAGCGTCGAGAGCATCGTCGGATAGGGCTTCTCGGTCGCGAAGCGGACGGTGAGGGCGTCGACCACGGTCACGCTCTTGATCACGGCGATGCGCGAGCGGTAGGGCGACTTGAACTCCGGATCGAGGGCGCGGTCGAAGGAGAACTTGACCGCCGCGGCGTCGAACGCCTCGCCGTTGTGGAACTTCACCCCGGGCCGGAGCTTGAACTCCCACACCGTGGGCTCCGGGTTGCTCCAGGACAGCGCCAGCAGGGGCAGGAACTTGCCGGTCTCGTCCTGCGTGACCAGCGCTTCGTAGATGTGGAACAGGATGTTCGCGGTCGGGAACACGGAGTGCTTCGCCGGATCCATCGTGTAGGCGTCCGCGCCCTGGGCGACCACGATGGTGTCGCGCGACGGCGTCTGCGCGCGCAGCGTGCCGGGGGCCGCACCGGCGGCGGCGAGCGCAGTGCCCGCGAGCTTCAGGGTCGAGCGACGGTCGAGCATGGGAGACCTCCGATTCGTGCGGCGTCAGCGGGCGCGGGGCGAGGTAAGCGCAATGGCAAGGAAGCTGTCGAGTCGCTCGATGGCGAAGCGGAGGGAATCGCCCTCGCGCGCGGCGGGCAGGGCCGCCCCGGTATCGAGCCGGATCGCGTTCGTCGCCGCCGTGGTCACGGCCACCTCGAACCCGGCGAGCGGGACGGTGGCGATCATCGGCTTGGTCTGCGCGGCGGCCCCATTGACGAGGTGAAGCACCTCGCCTCTGGCGTGCCCGTAGAGGATGCACTCGACCGCGGCCGGCGCGTCGGTGCGGATCGGCGGCGCGCCGATCGCGGGCTCGAGCACGTGGCCGAGGATCGCGGCGTAATCGGCGATGGCGAAGGCGTGATGCAGCGCGCCGATGCGCCAAGGCAACCAGATCGCCTCGCCCTTGCCATGCGCGCGGCGGAGCAGACCGGGCTCGGCGCCATCGCCCTCGACCAGGGTGAACTCGGGCGCGTTGTTGCGGAACGGTCCGATCAGCCGCAGATCCTGCCTGGCATCCGCCAGATGCGGCGTCCAGAACGCGCCGTCGGCGCCGACATGCGGGATGTCCTCGAGGCGCGTGCGCAGCGCTGCGTCGGCGAGCTTGAAATAGGCGCCGAAGATCGGGCGTCCCTCGCCCGGTAGAGCGGGCAGGCAGGCAAGCGCGGGCGCCGCGCGCCGGCCACCGTCTCCGTCGCAGGCGGCGAAGTCCGCGGTGGCGATCAGCGTGCCGCCCGCGGCGACATAGGCGTCGAGGGCGGCGGCATCTGCTGGGTTCAGGCACGACACGGCCGGCGCGATCACCGCCTGGTAGCGCATCAGCGCCTCGACGCTCAATCCGCCATCAGGCAGCACGTCGCACGGGTAGCGCAGCGCCGCGACCATCTCGTAGCTGCCGCGGAATTCCGCGACATGGCCGGGCACGAGTGGATCGCCGGCGGGCCTGCCGCGATCGGAGCCCCAGTCGATGCTGTCCTGCGAACGCAGGATGGCGATGCGCGCCAGTGAGCGCAGCCCGCGATACCAGTCCGCGTTGCGTGCATGCAGGCGCGAGAACTCGCGCAAGCGCGCGATGCTGCGCGGATCGTCCTGGGCCAGCCGGCCGTTGATCGCCGGCATCGGGCTGGCGCCATGCGCGGTCGCCTGCGCGAGGCTGCGGATCATCCGACCCGCGGGGATCGCGGTCTGGCGGCTGGCGAAGAAAGCGGAGCCGGAATGCACGAGCATCGGGGCGGCGTCCGGCTTCACCGCGCGCGCGAGCAGCGCCTCCTCGGCCGCCCAATGCGTCCATTGCGGCTGCGGGTCGATCGGATTGACGACGACCGGGTTCGAGCACTGCGCGCTGACAATGTCGGTCTGCGCGGCCATCGCGCGATAGCTCCAGCCGTCGCGCACGTGGTGATAGGGGATCAGCGCCACATGCGGAGCACGGGCGTGGACGAAGTCGCGCACGCGGCGCAGATAGTCGGCCAGAAAACGCTGACGCCAGCGCTCGTAGACCGGAGAGCGCGCGCCCGGCTTCGGCACGCCGGCGCCCGTCGCCGCGCGCACCGTCGTCTGGCAGCGCGGGCAGTGGCATTGCGCCACGTTGAAGTAGTTGAAGAAGAAGCCGTCGACGGGGTAGCGCGCGAGCATCTCCTCGAGCATCGCGAAGGCCTCGCGCTGCCAGAACGGCCCGGTCGCGCAGGTCTGCGGCATCTCCCAGATCAGCTTCGGCGCGCCGTCGGCCTGCTGGACGAACCAGTCCGGGTCGCGCGCCAGCCAGGCGGCGCGGCCCTTGCTGATGTCGACGCGCGCGATCGCCTTGATGCCGTGGCGGTGGGCCGCCGCCACCACGTCGCCGAGAAAATCGCCTTCGAGATGCGGATTGACCTGCTGGCTGCTCAACGCCGTCGGGTACCAGGCCGAGAAGCCCGCGCCCATCGACACATAGGCCTCGGCCTGCATCTCGCGCGCCTCGTCGATCAACGCCGCAGGATCGAGTCCGATCGCGTCGCGCTCGCGCAGCAGGTGCTGGAACACGCGCACGGGCTGACGGAACCAGGTCGTGGTCATGGCGTCGCCTCCGGGTCGAGCACGCCGATGCGGCGATACATGCGCCGGATCGGTTCGGCGAGCGCGGAGGCCGACTGGTAGATCCCGGCATTGGCGCGCAGCCTGCGCGCGGAGAGCTCGGCCGCCTCGTCCCAGATCGCCTCCTGGTCGAAGGCGGTGCAGCGCCCGTCGCGCGCGACGATGCGGCCCGCGACCATCGTCATCGCGAGCGCGCCGCCGTTCTCGCCCTCCACCAGCTGGCGCACCGCGTCGTTGAGCGGGACGAAGGCCGGCGCGCGCAGGCGGAAGAAGGCGAGGTCGGCCGCCTTGCCCGGCGCGATCGCGCCGATGCGATCGCCCAGGCCCAGGGCCTTCGCGCCGCCACGCGTCGCCATCGCCAGCGCGCGCTGCGGCCCGATCCAGCGCGCGGGATCGCGGACATGCAGCGAGTGCAGCAGCGCCGCCCATTTCGCCGTCTCGAGCAGGTTGTTGGAGTCGTTGCAGCAGGCGCTGTCGGTGCCCAGCCCGATCGTCACGCCCCGATCGATGAGGTCGCTCACGCGGCACACGCCGCTGCCGAGCTTGGCGTTGGATACCGGATTGTGGACCACCGACGCGCCGGCGGCGGCGATCGCGTCGAGATCGGCATCGTCGGCCCAGATCACATGCGCGAGGCTCGCGCGCGCCGACAGCACGCCGAGCCGCTGGAGATGCGCGATCATGCTGCCGCCATAGAGCCGCAGCGCCATCGCGTGCTGGGCGCGCGACTCGAGCACATGGCTGTGGAAGGGTGCTGCATGGCGGCGGCTGAGATCGGCGGCGCGCAGCAGCAGATCGTCGCTGCAGCGCTGCGGTCCCGAAGGGCCGATGCCGATGTCCAGGCGGCCATCGCGGCCGCGCCACGCGCGCAGGAAGGCCTCGACATGGCCGACCTGTTCGGCGGCCGGCATCTGTGCCTTCCGGCCATAGCCGTCTGGCGGCAGATCGGCGGCGTCGAGCGGCAGCGTGTCGACGACCGCGCGGTCGGCGACGACCGGGGCGATCACGGCGCGCATGCCCGAGTCGAGATAGGCCTGGGCCACGGCCTCGAGTCCCGCCGGATCGAGATCGGGCGAAAAGCGGATGTGGTCGAGCACCGTCGTCGTGCCGCCGCGCAGCATCTCGATGCAGCCCAGCAGCGTCGAGACGTAGACCTCGCGCGGGCCACGCCCCTCGCGGCCGACGGCGGAGGAGAGCGACCACAGCTCCAGCGGCAAGTTGGGCGCGGTGCCGCGCACGAGATTGTCGGGGGAGTGCGTGTGCGCGTTCACGAGGCCGGGCGTCACCAGCATGTCGCGTGCATCGACGACCGTCGCGTCCGGCGGCACCGCCGTGTCGGCAGGATGAAGTGTCGCGATCGCGCCGTCGCGAATCTCGAGTTCGCGGCGCTCCGCGCGATGCCCCTCGGCGGCCGGCAGCAGGCAGAGCCCGCCGCGGATCCAGCTGCGCGTCACGCGCCGCCGCCGGGCTTGCGGTCGAGGCTGCAGGCGGTGAGCCAGGCCGGCCGCTTGCCGTGGAAGCCGCCGCTCAGCGCCTGGCCACATTTGCAGGTGCGCTCCGCGGGCATCGCGGCGACCGCGTCGGCGATCGCCTTCTCGACGCGATCGTGCAGGCCGCCGGTGTAGTAGAACTCGGCCATGCTGCCGGCGCCGAAATGCGTCACCGCCGGCGCCATGCCGGCGCCGAAATTGATGACCGGCGCGATCGAGGCGAAGCAGAGCTCGGCCTCGCGCGCCAGCACGACCTCCGGCACCAGCGGCGTGCCGACGATGTCGCCGCCGTCGCGCTGCAGGGCGCGGATCTCGGCCGGCGTCTCGAAGCGCGGGCCTTCGGTGCAGGCGAAGACGCCGCGATCGATGACGCGCGGGCTGTGCTTCGCCGCGGCGGTGGCGAGCACGGGACGCATCTGCGGGCAGAAGGGCTCGGTCATGTCGACGCGCACCCAGCAGGCCTCGTCGTCGAACAGCGACAGCGGGCGCGTCTTGGTGCGGTCGAGGAAGTCGTCGGAGATCACGATGTCCCCCGGCCGGATCACCGGGTTCACCGAGCCGATCGCGTTCTGCGAGATCACGCGCGTGACGCCCAGCGACTTCAGCGCCCAGATATTGGCGCGGAAGTTGATCTTGTGGCTGGGCAGCGTCATGTCGGCGCCGTAGCGCAGCACGATCGCGACGGCGCGACCGGCGATGCGGCCGGTGACGATATCGGCGCTGCCGAAAGGCGTGTCGACCTTGGTCATCGCGCGCCCTGCGACCAGCTGGTCGGAGGCGGCACTCGTGATCAGGCCGATCGGCTCGCCGTTCATGTCGTCATCCTCGACTGCGTTCAGGACCGGTAGTGGCGACGGATGCGCCCGAGAATTTCGCCCTCGTCGACGCGCGTGAAGCGCCCGTCGGCGAAGACCGTCTCGCCGGCGACCATGACATGCCGCACATGCTGCGGCCCGGCGGCGTAGACGAGGTCTGACATCACGCGCTCGGCGGTCAGGCCGAGCGGGTGATCGAGGTCCAGCACGATCAGGTCGGCGGCCTTGCCGGCTTCCAGGCTGCCGATCTCGTCGTCCCAGCCCATCGCCCGCGCACCCTCCAGTGTCGCCATCGCGAGCGCGTCGCGATTCTCGATCAGGCTGCCGTCGAGGCTGGATGCGCGCTGCATCAGGGCCGCGAACTTCATCTCCTGGAAGATGTTCAGCGAATTGTTCGACAGCGTGCTGTCGGTGCCGAGGCCGACCGGGATGCCGAGCCGGCGCATCGCCGGCACCGGGGCGATGCCGGCAGCCAGCTTCGCGTTGCTGATGGGATTGTGCGAGACGCCGGCGCCGCTGCGCGCGAGGCGCGCGAGATCGTCGTCGTCGAGCCAGACGCAATGTGCGAGCAGCGCCCTGGAGTCGAGCAGGCCGAGCCTGTCGAGATGCGCGATCGGCCGACAGCCATGGCGCTGCTGCACGATCTCGATCTCGGCGCGGTTCTCCGCGGCATGGATCACGACCGGCAGGCCGAGGTCGTCGGCGGCGCGCTTGATCTCGACCAGCAGCTCGGGCGTGCAGTTGTAGGGGGAATGTGCGCCGACATAGAAGCGGCAGAGCGGATCCGATCCGCGCCGCTCCAGGGCACGCTTCGTCTCCTCGAGGGCCAGCGGCCAGTTGGGACGGCCGGCGCTGCGCAAGTTCGGCGAGTTGGCCAGCGCGCCGCTGAGCGAGCGCATGCCGATGGTCCGCGCGACCTCCGAGAAGACGTCGGCGCCATAACGCGTGCAGTCGCAGGCGGTGGTGATGCCGTTGCGCAGCATCTCCAGCACGGCGAGCTCGCAGCCGTGGCGGTTGTCCTGGATCGTCAGTGTCGAAGTGTGCGGCGAGAGGACCTTGGCCCAGGCCTGGAAGTCGCCGACGTCGCACACGCCGCGATGCAGGCCGAGCCCGCCATGCGTATGCGTGTTGACTAGGCCGGGCATCACGACACGTCCTTGGCAATCCATCGCCTCGTCGTCGACGCCGGTCGGAAGCGCGCCGCGGGGTCCGATCCAGCGGATGTGGCCGCCGTCGATCCGGATCGCCGCATCTGGAATGCAGCGATGCGTGGCGTCACCTGTGTAGACGAAGCAGTTCGTGAGGACACGAGTCATCGCCCGGATTCTAGCGGCGATTCGCCGACGGCAAAGCTCGATCCCGGAATACCGGCTTGTCGACCCGTTTGGACGGGTGATACCGAGTCGACCGGAGGTGCTCGCATGAACCCGACGGTCCCGCGGGCTCGCGGTCGGGGTGTGGTGCGACGCGACGAGAGGAGATCCATGCGGCTTGCCTTGATCCATGTCGGCCAGGAGACCAACGACTTCAATCCGGTGCCGACGACGATGCGCGACTACGAGTCGTTCGGCGTCTACGAGGGCGCGCGCATCCTCGAGAAGCTCGGCGCGCTCGGCCAGGTCGGCGGCTACTGCGCGGCGGTGAAGGCCTCCGGCCGCCACGTCGAGACGATCCCGATCGTCCGCGGCTGGGCAACCGCCGGCGGCCGCATCACCGGCGATTGCCACCGCTTCTTCGCCGACCGCATGGTCGCGGGCCTGCGCGCCGCCGGCCGCATCGACGGGCTGGCGCTGCAGCTGCACGGGGCCTGCGCCGCCGAGGGCCTCGACGATGTCGAAGGCGAGCAGATCGCACTGTGCCGCGCCGTGCTCGGGCCCGACGTGCCGATCGTCGTGTCGCTCGACCATCACGCCAACATCACGCAGCGGATGGTCGACCAGAGCACCGCGATCGTCGGCCATCGCACGCAACCGCACGACCCGTTCGACACCGGCCGCATCGGCGCCGAGCTGCTGCTGCGCATCGTCGCGGGCGAGGTCCGGCCGACGACGGCCTGGCGCAAGCTGCGCATGATCACGCACCAGGAGCAGTTCCTGACCTCGCGCCACCCGATGAAGACGTGGTTCGACCGCGCGCGCGCGATGGAGGCTGCCGACCGGCGCGTGCTGCAGGCGTCGAACTACCCGATGCAGCCCTGGCTCGACGTCGCCGAGGGCGGCTGGGCCACGATCGTCGTGACCGACGACGACCAGGCGCTGGCCGAGCGCCTCGCCGACGAGCTCGCCGATCTCGCCTGGTCGATGCGCGACGAGTTCCAGCGACGCGAGGCCGTGGCGATCGACGAGGCGGTGCGCCGCGCCGACAAGGCGCCGCGCGGCATCGTGGTGCTCAGCGACACCGGCGACACGGTGTTCGGCGGCTCCGCCGGCGACAGCAACCTGATCCTGGAGTCGATCCTGCGGCTCGGCATCGCGAGCCGGGCGATCATCCCGCTGATCGAGCCGCCGACGGTGGCGCGCCTGGTCGCGGCGGGCGAGGGCGCGCGCGTGACGCTGCCCGTCGGCGGCCACCTCGCCACGAAGTTCTTCAGGCCGCTCGAGGTCACCGGCACGGTGCGCCGGATCGGCGGCGGCCTGGTGCAGGTCGGCGAGCACCACCAGAGCGAGATCGACATGGGCCGCGTCGTCGTGTTCGACGTCGGCCCGGTGACGATGCTCATCAGCGAGCTGCGCGGTGTCGCCGGCAACGTGCCCGACGCCTACCGCGCCTTCGGCGTCGAGCCGCGCGACTACAAGATGGCCGTGCTGAAGACGGCCTCGAACTTCCAGTACTTCGCGCCGATCTCCTCGGAGGTGATCCGCGTCGACACGATCGGCCCCGGCCAGTCGCAGGTGGAGACCCTGCCGTGGTGCCGCGTGCCGCGACCGATCTTCCCGCTCGATCCGATCGGGCATTGGCGGGGATAGTGCGCGAATGCCCGATCGAGGGAGGAAACCCAAGATGCCCAAGCCTGCCACCCGCCCGCTGGTCTATGTCGCCGACGAGCCCGCCCCCGCCGACGCGCATGCGATCTCGCCGGCGCGCATCCGGCAGGCTGCGCGCCGCCATCCCGGCGTCTTCTCCCGCGTGCGGATCGTGCACGGGCCCGACCCGAAGGCGCTGGCCGAGGCGGAGATCGTGCTCGGCGTGAGCTTCAACGCCGCGACGCTGCGGCAGGACGCGCCGAAGCTGCGCTGGATCCAGTCGCTCAACGCCGGCGTCGAGAAGCTCGCGCCCAAGCTCGACCGCAGCTTCAAGCTGACCAACGCCTCCGGCCTGCACGGGCCGAAGGGCGGCGAGTACGGGCTCGCCGCGATGCTGCTGCTCAACCACGCGGTCCAGCGCTTCGTCGGCAGCCAGCGCCGCCGCGCCTGGGAGCCGGTGTTCACCACTCCGATCGAGGGCAAGACCGTGGTGATCGCGGGTGCGGGCGCGCTCGGCCAGGCGGTGGCGCTGCAGGCGAAGCGCCACCGGATGACGACGATCGGCATCAATACGAGCGGGCGCAAGGCGCCCGGATTCGACCGCGTGGTCAAGGCGCGGGACATGGCCAAGGTGCTGCCCAAGGCCGACTTCCTGGTCGTCACGCTGCCGATCACGCCCGGCACCGAGAACCTGATCGACCGCAAGGCGATCGGGCTGCTGCCGGACCACTGCGGCATCGTCAATCTCGGCCGCGCCAAGGTCATGGACTACGACGCGATGGTCGAGCGCCTTCGCGCCGGCACGCTCGCGGGCGCGCTGCTCGACGTTTTCAGCCCCGAGCCGCTGCCGGCGGACTCCCCGCTCTGGGACGTGCCGAACCTGATCGTCAGCCCGCATGCCGGCGTCGACGACGGCAGCGTCTATGTCGAGCGCGGGCTGGACATCTTCGCCGCCAACCTGAAGCGCTATCTCGCCGGCCGGAAGCTCGACAATCTCGTCGATCTGGACAAGGGGTACTGACCGGGGCCGGGCGCCCGCGGGCCGGGAGCGGTCGCCCCGACGAAGCGGAATCGCGGCGGCCGATCGAACCGAATGCTCCGTCCCCCGTTGCTGGGGCGGAGCGCCGCGCCCGCGGTGCGGCCGGCCCGACCACCGATTCCGGAGAGTGCCGCGATCGGCTTTCGCGAAATGGCTGCCGCCTGGACGGTGGCGGCTGTCCTGTTCGCCGCGACGACGTTGTTCGCGAACGGTGACGACGTGCGCGGTGCGGGGCGCCGGAGATCACCGTCGACCGGCCGCGGGCGACCGTCCTGACGGCCCCGGTGGCCTGCAATGTTCCGCTCGGCTACGACCACACGCGCGAGGCGGGGCCGAGAACCGACCTCCGGGCAATCGACCGCCACGCCCGGTCGTGGGCGCCGGGCCGCGGCCATGCCGCGGATTTCGATTGGGTCGAACCCGCTGTCCTGAGTCATGCTGCTGTTCCGGGCCTCTCGACCGGCGGGTGATCGCTCGCGGGCGACGCCCGATCGCGGCGGCATGAGGCGGTGGCGCAGGAGTCCATGAGCGGAGCGACCAAGGTCAGGCTGCTGGCGTGGCTGCATCTCCTGCTCGGCGGCGCCGGGCTCGGGTTCGGCATCATTCTCCTGTTCGCCGTCGCGACCTCGACGGACAAGGGAAGCCGCGCCGGCGAGACCGTGGTGCCGATCGTGCTGATGCTCTCCGCGACGCTGTTCCTCCCGGCGGTGGTCGGCGGCTGGGGATTGCTGCGGCGGCGGCCCTGGGCCCGCCCCGCGATGATCGTCTTCTCGCTGCTCGAAATGCTCGCGATTCCCGTAGGCACGGTGATCGGCCTGCTCGGCCTGTGGATCCTTCTCGGCCGCGACGCGGCGGCGGCGTTTGCGGCGGCGAACGCAACGCTCGACCGCGAGGCCAAGCCGCCTCCGACTTCGCATGCGAGCGCCGCGGCGTCGGCATCGTCGGCGCGCGCCGAGACGCCCGGGTCGACCGGCGCGGTCCGCGCACCGATCGCCGCGCCGGCCGCCGCGCCCGATGCGGCGGCGTCGGGGCGCGGCGGAGTCCTGCTCGCGATGGCCGGCGTGGCGGCCGGCTTCGTCGTCGCGATCGACGGCGGCTTCATGATCACCGGCGCGCCCGCGCCCGTGGAGATCGCGGGCCTGTTCTATCCGGCACTCGCCGTGCTTGTGGTCGCGCTCGCGTTCGGCGTGCGGGCGCTGGCGGCAATGTGGCGAGCGCCGCGCGCGGCGCCGGTCGGCCGGGCCTGGTCGCACGCCGGAAGGGCCGACTTGCTCCGCTCGCGCCAGGCGGGCGAGGCGGAGCGCCGCGCCCGGCTGGCGCAGCTCGCCGCGGATCCAACTCGCCGCCGCTACGTCGCGTTGATCGAGCGCGGCGAGAGCTGGTCGGATGCGCAGATCGCCTACGACCTCGACGCCGCGACGACGGCCACGTGCGCGCATCTGCAGCCGGTCGAGCGCGCCATCCGCGCGGCCGGAATCAAGGTGCGGCGCTGGGCCGGCCCCGATGTCGGGGCGGATTGCATGATCGACACGGCCGCGTTGGCGCGCCGCTTCGTGTTGCCGGCCTCGGTGCGCTACGAGGAGCCGGCGCCCTACGATCGCGCGACCGAGGACTCGCCGGTGGCGTTGCTGCGTTGCGCGGCCTGCCGATCGTCGATCATCGCGTGGCATCCGTCGGTCGCTGCGGGCGGGCCGGTGTTTCCCGCTCGATGAGGCGCGAGCGGTCGCCGCGCGGTTCCGCATCGCGAAAGCCGGTGCGGCGCCGGGACCGGCGCGGACGTCGCTGACTTGCGCGAGGACGCGGGTCGCGTGCGAGGAAGGAGCGGAACATGACGACGGTCGGCATCGTCGGCGGCCTCGGCCCCGAGGCCACGATCGACTATTACCAGCGGATCCTGAAGGCCTGGGAGCAGGTGGAGCCGCGCTCCGCGCCCTCCATGGTGATCGACAGCCTCGACGTGTGGCGGGGCCTGCGCCTCGTCGCCTCGGACCGGCCCGGCCTCGTCGACTACCTGCTCGGATCGCTGCGGCGCCTCGCGGGCGCCGGCGTCGATTTCGCCGTCATGACCGCGAACACGCCGCATATCGTCTTCGACGAGCTGGCGGCCCGGTCGCCGGTACCGCTGCTGAGCATCGTCGAGACCTGCGCCGAGGAGGCGAAACGGCGCGGGCTGCGCCGGCTCCTGCTGCTGGGCACGCGCTTCACGATGGAGGCGAGCTTCTTTCCGGACGTGTTCGCGCGGCACGGGATGCAGGTCGTGGTTCCCGCCGAAGCGGATCGGGCGTGGCTCCACGCCCGCTATGTCGAGCAGCTGCTGCCGGGCGACTTCCGCGACGAGACGCGGGCCGAGGTGGTCGCCCTCGCCGAGCGGTTGCGCGAGGCGGAGCGCTTGGACGCCGTCGTGCTGGGCGGCACCGAGCTGCCGCTGCTGATCCCCGGCACGACGATCGCCGGGATGCCGGCGCTCGACACGACGGCGCTCCATGTCGCGGCGATCGTCGCGCGGTTGCGCTAGCCGCGCCGCCCGGCGCCGCGCGCGCGAATCGGTGCCGCGCCGGCGCGGGCTCGGGCGGCGGAGCGGCGCCGCCACGGCGGTTTCACGTCCCGAAACCCGGTTTGACGGGTCTCGAGCGGCGCGGGCACTGTCGTGACAGGTCCGGGGGACGATGCGCCCGCTTCCCGTCGCGGGGGCGGCCTGCCACGGCACAACCAGCAGCGGAGGGATGGGTCATGACGATGGGCTTCACACGTCGAGCCGGATTGACGGGATCGCTGGCTCTGGCGACCACGGCGCTGTTCGTGCCGACCGACGTCGAGGCGCAGGCGCTGAAGGGCGGACGGCTTCGCGTGGCGCTGCTCGCGGACATCGCGAATTTCGACCCGCACCAGTTTTCGTCGGTGAACTTCCCGATCATCAAGAACGTCTACGACAGCCTCATCGAGTACACGCCCGACGGCAAGGCGATCCCGAGCCTCGCCTCGGCCTGGACGATCGCGCCCGACGCGAAGTCGGTGACGCTGACGCTGCGCGGCGACGTGAAGTTCCATGGCGGCGCCGCGCTCGACGCCGAGGCCGTCTCGGTCAACCTGAAGAAATGCGCCGACCCGGCCAAGGGCAAGAACGTCTACGCCACGATGGGAATCGTGCAGGACTGGACGGTCGTCGATCCGCGCACCATCCGGCTGAACTTCAAGGCGCCGGTGCCGGAGAAGCAGATCACCGACCTGCTGCAGTTCATCTCGATCATCGATCCGAGCGTGATCGACACGGTCGAGACCAAGGCGGGCGGCTCGGGCGCGTTCACGGTCGCCGAGCGCGTGCTGGGGCAGCGCATCCGCCTGGTCGCCAACCCCGCCTATTGGCGCGAGAAGGAGCCGCTGGTCAGCGAGGTCGTGCTCACGATATTCAGCGACAACGACGCCGCCAGCGCGGCGCTGGAATCCGGGTCGGTCGACATCGTCTACGGCGGCGGCGGGCGCGCCGCGGTACGCCTGCGCAACGCGGGGCACCAGCTGTTCCAGGGGCCGGGGCCGCTCATCCAGGTCTTCCGCATCAACTCGACGCGCGGGCCGTTCCGGAATCAGAAGTTCCGCCAGGCGTTCAATCATCTCATGGACCGCGCCGCGATCCTGCGCGTCGGCTATGCCGGCCTCGGCCAGGTGACCGCGCTGCCCTGGGCGCCGGCCAACCCGGCCTTCGACGCGTCCTACAACACCAGATACGCGTTCGATCTCGACAAGGCGCGGGCCCTGCTCAAGGAGTCCGGCCTGTCCGACGCGGAAATGAAGGACTGGAAGATGCTGGTCAACGGCGGCGACCAGGACTCCGTCGCGATCAGCCAGATCGTCCAGCAGACGCTGGCGCGCGTCGGCATCGCGATCGAGCTCGATCTGAAGCAGGGCGCCGAGTACGTCGACGCGCTGCTCACGGGCAAGTTCGCGGCGACCTTCGGCGGCGTCGGCAACATCCAGAAGTTCCCGACGCGGCTCACCACCAACAGCATCTACCGCACGGCGAACAACCCGATCCTCGGGGAGCCGAACCCGCACACGGCCTATGTCGCGGCGATCGATCGCGTCAACAAGACCTTCGGTCCCGGCGCCGACACCAAGGCGGCCTACGACAACCTCAACAAGGTGCTGGTCGAGGAGGCGTTCGGCGTCGCGACGAACTCCTACGACATCGGCCTGATCGTGGCCGCGAAGAATGTCGGCGGCATCACGCTCGACATCGACAACATGCTGGTCGCGCGCACGATCGGTTTCCGTTGAGCCGTCGAGCGACGCCGCTGGGCCGGCCCCGACCCTCCCTCCGCTTCGCTGCGGGGGCGGGAGCGGGCTGCGCCGAGGCCGGTCGTCGCGCGCGGCGTGCCCGGCCCGGCCCGGTCGCAGCGCGGGAGCGGGGCCGCGGGCCGGTCCGATCGCGTCCCGTGACTCCGGACGCGATCGTCCGGCGCGGGCGAGAGGCCGGTCGGAGCGCAGCGCGCTCTCCGTGACCGCGCCCGTCCTCACCGTCCGCGGCCTCGAGGTCAGCTTCGTCGGCACCGGCCATCCGGTGCCGGCCGTCCGCGGGATCGACTTCGACGTGCATGCCAACGAGGTGCTGGGCATCGTCGGCGAGTCGGGCTCGGGCAAGAGCGTGTCGTCGCTCGCGATCAGCGGCCTGCTGCCGCCGACGGCGCGAGTCCGGGGAACGATCCGGCTCGGCGAGATCGACGTCACGAGGGCGGATCGCGAGACGCTGCGCCGGATGCGCGGCCACGACGTCGGGATGATCTTCCAGGACCCGACGACGACCCTGAACCCGGTGCTGCCGATCGGCCGCCAGGTGATCGAAGGTCAGGTGGCGCTCGGCCGCGTCGCGGCGGGGGCGGCCCGCGGGCGCGCCGTCGAGCTGCTGCGGGAGGTCGACATCCCCGATCCCCAGGGACGCGTCGCCCAGTTTCCGCACCAGTTCTCCGGCGGCATGCGCCAGCGCGCGGTCATCGCCATGGCGATGGCCGGGCGGCCGAAGCTGATCATCGCCGACGAGCCCACGACCGCGCTCGACGTCACCGTCCAGGCGCAGGTCCTCTCGGTGCTGGCCCAGCGCCAGAAGGAATCCGGCGCCGCCGTCATCCTGATCACGCACGACCTGGGCGTGATCGCCGAGGTCGCCCATCGCGTCGCCGTCATGTACGGCGGCCGCATCGTCGAGAGCGGTCCGGTGGAGGAGATCTTTCGCCGGCCGCGCCATCCCTACACGGTCGGGCTGCTGCGCAGCCTGCCGCGGCTCGACGGCAAGGAGGCGCGCCTCGTTCCGATCGCGGGCCAGCCGCCGACGCCCGCGCAGCTGCCGCCGGGCTGCAGCTTCCATCCGCGTTGTCCGCTCGGCGGCGCGCGCGAGCGCTGTCGCACGGAGGAGCCCGTATCGCGCGACGTCGCGCCCGGGCACCGCTCCGCCTGCCATTTCGCCGAGGAGCTCGAGCGGCCCGCGGCGGCGCCGACCCCGGGTCCCGCCATTGCCGCCGCGACGCCGGCATCCCCGGCGCCGCGTGTGGCCGGCGCGGCGTCGGCGACTGCCGCGCCGGCCGAGGAACTGCTCGTCATCGACGGGCTGCGTATCCATTTCCCGATCAAGGCCGGCATCCTGCGCCGGCGTGTGGGCTGGGTGCGCGCCGTCGACGGCGTGAGCCTGGTCGTGCGCGCCGGCGAGACGGTCGGCCTGGTCGGCGAATCCGGCTGCGGCAAGACGACCACCGGCCGCGCGGTGATGGGCCTGATCCCGGTCACCGGCGGCAGCGTCGCCTTCGCCGGGCAGGACATCACGAACCTGCCGCGGACCGACATGCGTCGCGTGCGGCGGCACATGCAGTACATCTTCCAGGATCCCTATTCGTCGCTGAATCCGATCCGGACCGTCGGCGACATCGTCGCCGAGCCGCTGCACATCCACGGTCTGTTCGAGGAGATGGGCGGCGCGCGGCGCATCGCCGAGCTGTTCGAGCTGGTCGGCCTGTCGCGCACGATGATCAACCGCTTCCCCAGCGAGTTCTCCGGCGGGCAGCGCCAGCGCATCGGCATCGCGCGCGCCCTCGCGCTGCAGCCGCGGCTGCTGATCCTCGACGAGCCGGTCGCCGCGCTCGACGTGTCGATCCAGGCGCAGGTGATCAACCTGCTGCAGGACCTGCAACGCGACCTCGGCCTCGCCTATCTCTTCATCGCGCACGACCTCTCGGTCGTGCGGCACATCTCCGACCGCGTCGCGGTCATGTATCTCGGTCGCATCGTCGAGGAGAGCGACAAGGCCGAGCTCTACGGGCGGCCGGTGCACCCCTACACGCAGTCTCTGCTCTCGGCCGTGCCGGTGCCGGATCCCGCGTCGCGCGCGACGCGCCGACGCATCGTGCTCGAGGGCGACATCCCCAACCCGGCGCGGCCGCCGTCGGGCTGCGCTTTCCACCCGCGCTGCTTCAAGGCGAGCGAGCTCTGCGCGCGCGAGGCGCCCGTGTTCCGGGCCCAGCCTGGCTCGCCGACCCGCGTCGCCTGCCACCATGCGGGCCCGCTCGACCGCGGAGCGGCGCCGTGAGCGGCGGCCTGCAGCGCAAGCTCGACATCGCGCGACGCGTGTTCGCGCGCAAGGGCGCGCTGCTCAGCGCGCTGTTCCTCGTCGCGACGATGCTGGTCGCCTTCCTCGCGCCGTGGCTGCTGCCGATCGATCCGCTGGCGCAGGACCTCGCCGCGACGCTCGAGCCGCCCTCGGCGACCTACTGGTTCGGCGCCGACGAGCTCGGCCGCGACATCCTCGCCCGCGTCATCTACGGCGCGCGCACCTCCCTGCTGACCGCAGCCGGGGCGGTGAGCATCGCGGCGGCGATCGGCATTCCCATCGGGCTGGTCGGCGGCTTCTTCGGCGGCTGGCGCGACGCGGTGCTGATGCGGGTCGTCGACGTCCTGCTGGCGCTGCCGGGCATCCTCTTCGCGATGGCGCTGATCGCGGTCCTCGGGCGGAGCCAGACAGCGGCGCTGGTCGCCGTGGGCATCACCGGCGTGCCGAGCTTCGCGCGCATCACCCGCGCCCAGGTGCTGAGCCTGCGCAAGCGCGACTTCGTCACCGCGGTCGAGGCGCTCGGCGGCTCGGCCACCTACAGCATGTTCCGAACGGTGCTGCCGAACTCCTGGAGCCCGATCCTGGTGCAGGTCGTCGTGCTGTCCTCGGTCGCGATCCTGCTCGAGGCGGCGCTCGCGTTCCTCGGCGTCGGCATCCCGCCGCCGACGCCGAGCTGGGGCGAGATGCTGCGCACGGGCAAGTCGTTCCTTCACGAGGCGCCGACCTACGCCGTGCTGCCGGGGCTCGCGCTGACGCTCACCATCCTGTCGCTCGACACGCTGGGCCGCACGCTCGCGAGCGTGCTCGAGGATCGCCGGGAGATCGGCGCGGACATCGCGCCCGCCGATCGGAGCGGCCCATGATCGGCTACATCGTCCGCCGTCTGGTCCAGCTGCTGCCGGTCCTGCTCGTCGCCTCGATCGGGATCTGGGGCATGATCTACGCCGTGCCCGGCGGTCCGGTCGGCAGCCTCGTCGGCGAGAACGCGACCGCCGAGCAGATTCGCGAGGTGACGCAGCGTCTCGGGCTCGACCGGCCGGTGCTGGCGCAATACTGGTCGTGGCTCACCCGCGCCGTCGCCGGCGATCTCGGCGAGTCGCTGCAATCGCGCGATCCCGTGCTGCAGCTGATCCTCCATCGCGTGCCGGCGACGCTGCAGCTGGGCCTCGCCGCGACGATCGTCGGGCTCCTGCTCGGCGTTCCCGTCGCCATCGCCAGCGCGCTTGCGCCCAATTCCTGGCTCGACCGCGCCCTCAGCGGCTGGAGCGCGCTGGCGCTCGGCGTGCCGACCTTCTGGCTCGGGATCCTGCTGATCCTGCTGTTCGCGGTGGAGCTGCGCTGGCTGCCGTCGGCCTCGGCCTATGTCTCGATCTTCGATTCGCCCTGGGACGCGCTCAAGAACATCGTCATGCCGGCGCTGACGCTGGGCGTGTACGTCTCGGGCATCTTCGCCCGCTTCCTGCGGGCCTCGCTTCTCAGCGAGCTGAGGGCCGACTACGTGCGCACGGCGCGCTCGAAGGGCCTGCCCGAGCGCGACGTGATCGGACGCCACGTTCTGCGCAACGCGCTGCTGCCCTTCGTCACCATCGTCGGCCTGATGATGGCGAACTTCATCGGCGGCACCGTGATCACCGAGGCGGTATTCACCTATCCGGGGCTCGGCCGCCTGCTGATCCAGGCGATCGGCACGCGCGACTATCCGCTGATCCAGGGGTGCATCCTGTTCATCCTCGTCATCTACGTGCTGATGAACGTCCTGGTCGACGTGCTCTACGCCTATATCGACCCGCGCATCGACTACGCCTGAGCGAGGTCATCGGGAAGACGCAGGCGGCCGCCGGCATTCCTGCGGCAGGATCGCGCAATGCGCATCCCGCTCGTGCTTCTCGTCCTCCCGGCGCTTGCCTCCTGTGCGGCGAGTGTCGATCCCGGGCCTCTCGCCGGCGCCGACCCCGCCGCCGCGACGGTGCGCGCCCAGGAGCGCCAGCGCGCCGCGACCCTGTATCGCGACGGCCTGCGCCTCGCGCGCGGCGACGGTGTCGCCGCCGATCCGGAGCGCGGCGGCGACATGATCCGCCGGGCCGCCGAGCTCGGTCATGCCGAGGCGCAGGCCTTCGTCGGCACCAGTCATCTCGTCGGCACCGTCGACGCGTCGCGTGCGGAGGCGGCCGCCTACTGGCTCGAGCGCGCGGCGCTGCAAGGTCACGCCGGCGCCGCACGGCGGCTGGGACGGTTGCATGCGGACGGCGAGGGCGTGCCGCGCGACCGGGCCTGGTCGGTGGTGTGGCTCGCGCGCGCTGCGGAGCGCGGCGACGGCGAGGCTCAATTCGAGCTCGCGATGCTGCTGATCGCCGGCGAAAACACGCGACACGATATGGCCGAGGCCACCGCGTGGCTGACACGCGTCGCGGCGGCCGGCCATCCGGACGCCGCGCGCTATCGCGATGCGGCGGCCTCGAAGCTGTCGGACGGCGAGCGTGCCGACCTCGCACGCCATCTCGAGCGCCCGCTGCGACGGGGCGCGGTCGCCAATCCGGACCCGCCGCTCCTGCGTTTCGTCCAGCAAGCGTTGACCTCGCTCGGCCGCGATCCGGGCACCGTCGACGGGATCGACGGCCCCGCCACCCGCCGCGCGCTGGCGGCCTTTGCCCGGGACGAGAAGTTGCCGCGCGCAGAGGGCTACGTGCCTGCGGTGCTCGACCGCCTGCGGGTGCGTCGCCGGGAACTCGCGGGCGGATAGCGCAGGACGACCGGTGGCGGGAGAGCGCTCAGGGCGGCGCGCCGAGGGTCGGATCGGTCGGCGGCAATCCGAGGAGCGAGTCGACGCGGGCGACGACGGCCGGGCTGATCGGCTTGTTCGCGGCCGCCGCGAGTTCCTGCGCGCGCGCCGCGGCGATCGCGTCGGCCTTGGCGGCGCGCTGCGCCGGCGTCGCTTCGGGCATGGCGAGCGCCACGTGCATCGCGTCCTCGTAGGCGGCGATGCGGCCGACCCGCGAGTTCGGCGCCGCGTTGGCACGCGCGGTCGGCGAGGCGTGCGCGGCATTGAGGGCGCCGAGGGCCGCGGAGATCGAGCGGCGATCGAGCGCCTGTGCGGGCATCCGTTCGACGGTGTCGCGGTGGCGAGCCGCGATGGTCGCGTCGTCGCGCGTGCGCGACGCGGCGCCGCTATTGCGCGCATTCGCGCCGTGGGTCGACGCCGCGGCGGTGCCGCTGCGATCGGACCGGGCGCCCGACTTGCCGTCGCGTTGCGAAGCCCGGGATGTGCCGTCATGGGCGGTCGCGCCGCCGCCATTGCGGCCTCCGCGCTCGCCGCCGCCGCGACCATCGCTTCGGCCGCCCGCATCCACGGCGCTGCCGCCGGATCCGCCGCGCCCATGGTCCGATCCGCCGGGCCCGCCGCCGCCGCCCCCCGGTCCGCCGCCACCGCCGCCGCCACCGCCACCGCCACCGCCACCCTTCGCGGCTGCGAGAAGCGGATCGAAACCGCGGCCGGCATCGAAGGTGAACGGCATCGCGGCCAGCGCGATCGTCAGCAAGCCGGTCGCGAGGCGCGATCGGGTCGCCTTGGCAGTAACGGAGTAGGGCTTATCGATCATGGGGATTCCTCGAAGGAGCCACGTGCCTGGATAACGCGCCGAACGCGAGGCGAATGCTGCGAAGTGCGGGACAAGTTCAGGATCGACGCGACAATGTCGTGGGCGTGCGTGGCTCGCGTCGCGGTGGCGTCGCATGCGCGGGATCAAGGCGCCGATGTCGCGCGTTCTGATTGCGACCCCGGCACCTCGGGACGGAGGAGATCGGTGATGGCCATTCGCAGTCTGATCGCCGTTGTCGCGCTGTTCGTCGGAGTCGCCGACGCGGCGGCCGAGAGGCCGTCCTGGGCCGGGCAGGGGCAGGGCAAGGGCCACGGCAAGTCATGGGCTGCGCGCGACGGCGCGGCCGGCAAGGCCCGGCGCGAGCCCGCGCCTTCGGTCGCGGTCTCCGTCCATTTCGAGGACCGCGACCGTGCCTTGGTCCGCGACTACTACGCGGCGCTCGGCAGCGGCGGCCGTTGTCCGCCCGGGCTCGCCAAGAAGGGCAATGGTTGCCTGCCGCCGGGCCAGGCGAAGAAGTGGCGGCTCGGCCGTCCGCTGCCGCCGTCGCTCGTGTTCCACGCCGTGCCGCCTCAGCTCTTGGTCGAGCTGCGGCCATTGCCGGCCGGGCATCGCTATGTCCGGGTTGCCGGCGACATCCTGATGATCGCGATCGGCACGTCGATCGTCGTCGACGCGATCGCCGACCTCGGCGGCCTCTGAGGCCCGTTGTCGCGATGCGGCATCTGGTCCGCGCTGCACGCCTCGCCTAGTCTGCGCGCCGCGGCGCGGGGTCGCGCGGGCGGAAGCGCGGGCCGGGCCGCTGCGGAGGGGGACGAGTGATGGCGGACTGGGGAGTGTCGGGGCGGGCAGCGGCGCTGCATCGCGACGCGATCGTGTGGGACAACACCTTCCCGTTCGGACCGAGCTGCGGCGCCCATGTGGCCCATGTCGCCACGCTCGAGCGGATGCGTGCCGCCGGGTACACCTGCGTCAGCCTCACGACCGCCAGCGACAACGAGGACATGCCGCTGGCGATGAAGAAGCTGGCGCATGACAGCCGCTTCTTCCGCCGCTTCGCCGACCGCTTCGTGGCGGTCGAGCGCGCCGACGACGTCCTGCGGGCCAAGCGCGAGGGCAAGCTCGCGGTCGTCTTCACCTTCCAGGGCACGCTGCCCTTCGAGCGCGACGTCGGCTTCGTCGAGATGTACTGGCGCCTCGGCGTGCGCATGGCGCTGATGGCCTACAACCAGAAGAACAACGTCGGCGACGGCTGCCACGAGCGCACCGACGCCGGGCTCAGCCGCTTCGGCGTCGATGTCGTGCGCGAGATGAACCGCGTGGGCATGATCGTCGACTGCTCGCACACCGGCTACCGCACGAGCATGGACGTCTTCGAGGTCGCGACCGGGCCGGTCGTGTTCTCGCATTCCAACGTGCGCGCGCTCGTCGACCACGAGCGCAACATCCGCGACGACCAGGCGAAGGCCTGCGCGCGCACGGGCGGTGTGGTCGGCATCAACGGCGTCGGGATCTTCCTCGGCGACAACGACTCGAGCGCCGAGGCCATGTTCCGCCACCTCGACTACTGGGTGACGTTGATCGGCCCCGACCACGTCGGCATCGGCATGGACTGCGTCTCGGACAAGGCCGTGCTGATGAACCTCGTGCAGGCCAAGGCGGACAAGTACCCGAGCGGCCAGAGCTACGACAAGGACATCGCCTTCGGCCAGCCCGAGCAGGTGCCTCAGCTCACCGAGCTGATGCTGCGGCACGGCTATGCCGAGGCGCAGGTGCTCGGCATCCTCGGCGGCAACTGGCTGCGCGTCGCGCGCCAGGTTTGGCGATGAGCCCGCCCGGATGAGCCCCGCCGCCCGGCCTTCCGTCGGCGCGATGCCCGCCGGCGCGCGCAACGCGATCACCGACGTGCCCGGCGTCACTGTCGGCCACGTCACGCTCGCCGACGGCCCGGTGCAGACCGGCGTCACGATGGTCCGGCCGCACGGCGGGGACATGTTCCGCGACAAGCTCCCGGCGGCGAGCGTCGTCCTCAACGGCTTCGGCAAGAGCATCGGTCTCGTGCAGGTCGACGAGCTGGGACAGCTCGAGACTCCGATCGGCCTCACCAACACGCTGAACGTCGGGACCGTGGGAACGGCGCTGATCCGGCGCGCCATCCGCGAGAATCCGGAGATCGGCCGGCGGACCTCGACGGTCAATCCCGTCGTGTTCGAGTGCAACGACGGTCATCTCAACGACATCCAGGGCCTGCACGTGACCGAGGGGCATGCGCTTGCGGCGCTCGACGCCTGCGCGGCGGAGTTCGCGCGCGGCGCGGTCGGCGCCGGCCGCGGCATGAGCTGCTATGGGCTGAAGGGCGGAATCGGCAGTGCGTCGCGGCGCATGACGCTCGATCGTCGGGAGTTCCATCTCGGCGCACTGGTGCTGGCCAATTTCGGGCGGCTTGCGGACCTGACCATCGCCGGCCGCCCGCTCGGCGCCGAGCTCGCCGGCGCCGAGGACATGGCCGAGCGGGGATCGGTGATCGTCGTGCTGATCACGGATGTGCCGCTCGACCATCGCCAGCTGCGCCGCGTCGCGATGCGCGCGAGCGTCGGGCTCGTGCGCACCGGATCGCATCTCGGCCATGGCAGCGGCGACATCGCGCTCGCGGTATCGAATGCCGAGCCGATCCGCCACGCGGAGAAGTCGGATCTCGTGGCGCGCCGGGTCCTCAACGAGAACCGGATCGACGCCCTGTTCCGCGCCGCGGCCGAGGCGACCGAGGACGCCGTGCTCGACGCGCTCTACGCGGCGGAGAGCGTCACCGGCCGCGACGGGAACCGGCGCGTCGCGCTTCGCGACCGCATCTAGCGGCGGCCCGGACGCAACGCACCGCGGCGGACGCAGAGTCCGCCGATCGTTAACGAATCGCCGCTAGGCTTGCGGTTCCGGTCCGCCGTCGCGCGCGTCTTCCTGCGGTCGCGGACCCGGCGTTCGAGATCGAACCCCAGTCGACGGATGCTCCTGCAACTCGTGTATCTCAGCACCGCCGCGCGTCTGATGAGCGACAGCGAGCTCGCCACCCTGCTCGACGTCTCACGCGAGCGCAATGCGGCCGCCGGCCTGACCGGCATGCTGCTCTATGCCGACGGCCAGTTCATGCAGGCGCTGGAAGGGCCGGCGGAGCCGCTGATCTCGACCTACGGGCGGATCCGTCGCGATCCGCGCCACCGGTCCCTGATCGAGATGCTGCGCCAGGGCGTCCCCGACCGGAGTTTCGCGGACTGGTCGATGGGCTTCCGGCGCGGCGCCCGGCGGGATCTCGACGCCCTGCCCGGCTACTCGGACTTCCTCGACCGGCCCGATGGCTCGGCCGGCGCCGACGTCGCGCGCGCCTTCCTGCACTCCTTCAGGTCGAGCGCCCAGCGCTTCCGGGTCTGATCGGCGCGCGCCTGCGCGCCGCGGCTCAGGGCTGCAGGATCGCGTAGATCTTGCGAACGTAGCCGTCGGTGCGGAAGTCGGTGACCGCCCCGTGGGGAACGAAGAAGGAGTCGCCCGCCTTGAAGGTCTGCGTGCGCCCGCCCGGACCCGTGATCGAGACGCTGCCCTCGAGGAGGCACATCAGCTCGTGCCGCGGGAACGGCACGGCCTTGCGATGGTAGGCGGTGGTGTCCCAGACGCCGACGGTGAAGTTGCCGTCGCGATTCTCGAACACCTCGTGGCCGCGCTGCACGGGGCTGCCGCTGTGGAGCATCTCGGGTTTCGGTCCCGGCGAAGGCGACAACGCGACCGCGGGATCGGGCTTGATCACGGCGAGGCCGGCCTGGTCGCGCGTCGCGGCGTCGTCGGGCGTCTCGAGAATGACGAAGATCTTCTTCACGTCGCCGGGCTGGCGCCATTGGCAGACCAGTCCCTTGGGCAGGATGAAGCTTTCGCCGGCGTCGATCCGCGTCACGCGGCCGTCGGGCGTCACGATCTCGATGCGCCCTTCGAGCACGAGCATGAACTCGTCGCAGTCGTGCGGGCGGAACTTCGTCGTCATCGCGCTGCAGGCCCAGATGCCGGCGGTGAGACCGCGCGCCTTGTCGTCGATGTAGAGACGACCGCGCTGCACGGGCGTGCCGCTGACGAGGCCGCTTGCCGGGATCTCCTCCCAGGTCTCGAGCGCCACGTTCGGGTCGAACCGGACCGCATCGCCCGGGATGATGTTGCCGCCGTCCATCGTCGTCTCCTTCGCAATCGCCGGTCCGGAACAGGAAGCCGTGCGCCTCAGCCTTCGTAGTCGATGCCGATCGTCTCGCGTTGGTTGAGCCACCAGCCGTAGCTCGGCGGCCAGCGCGACCACCCCGCGTCGGCGCCGAGCGCGCGCGCGGCGTGCAGGGCCCAATGCGGATCGTAGAGCGCCTCGCGCCCGATGGCGATCAGATCCGCGCGCCCGCCGGCGAGGATCGCCTCGGCCTGCGGCCCGTCGAGGATCACGCCGACGGCCATGGTCGGGATCCCGGTCGCCCGCCGCACCGCGTCGGCATAGGGAACCTGATGTCCGCGCTTCAGCTTCTGTCGCGTGCGGGCGAATTGCGTGATCGACGTCATGTCGCGGATGCCGCCCGACGAGCAGTCGATGACGTCGACGCCGCGCTCGTTGAGCGCCCGCGCCAGGGCGATCGTGTCCTCGATCTCCCAGCCGCCGGGCAGGCGGTCGACGCAGGACAGGCGGAAGAAGAGCGGCTTGTCCGCCGGCCAGTGGCGCCGCACCGATTCCGCGACCTCGAGAGCGAAGCGCGTGCGGCCGGCGAAGTCGCCGCCATAGGCGTCCTTGCGGTCGTTGTTGATCGGCGAAAGGAAGGAATGAATCAGGTAGCCGTGCGCGGCGTGGATATCGAGCACATCGAACCCGGCCTCGGCCGCGCGCCGGGCACCCTGGCCATAGGCTTCGAGCAGCGTGCGGATCTCGGGGATCGTCATCGCCCGCGGCGCGCGCCAGCCCGTCGTCGTCGCGTGATCGGTCGAGCTCATCGCCTGCCAGGGCGGCTCGCCGCGCGCTGCGTCGGTCTCGTCCAGCGGATGGAAGCCGTCCCACGGCCGGCGGCGTCCCGACTTCGGCCCGCTGTGGTGCAGCTGAGCGGCGGCGAGCGAGCCCTGCGCATGCAGGAAGTCGACGATGCGGCGGAGGCCCGCGACATGGGCGTCCGACCAGATCCCGAGATCGCCGTAGGTGTTGCGACCGACGGGATCGACGAACATCGCCTCGGTCATCACCGTGCCCGCGCCGCCGATCGCGTATTTCGCGAGATGCTGGAAATGCCAGTCGGTCGCCAGCCCGTCGGGTTTGGCGACGTACATCTGCATCGGCGCGATGACGATGCGGTTCGGGAAGGTGACGCCGCGCAGCGTGAAGGGCGTGAACAGCAGCGGCGTGGCGTGCGCTGCGCCGGGAGCGGGCTCGGTCATGGCGGAAGGCTCGTGATCGTGGCGTGAAGGACGGGTGCCGGTCCGGGCCGGATCGAAACCCGGACGCACTTTCCCTCCCGGTGGGTATGGTTGCCACTTCGAATCTCATTCGGGCTCCACCGATGTCCACCGCCCTCGCCGCCGACGGATCCTTCCTGCTCGACCTCTACGCGCGTTTCCGGCGCGACCCGTTGTCCGTCCCGGCGGACTGGCGCGTCGAATTCGAGACCGGTGAGGCGGCGCCGGCATCCGCCGACCTGCTGTCGCGGCTGCGCGAGGCCTATCGGCTGCACGGCCACCGCGCCGCGGCGCTCGATCCGCTGGCCCTGGCGCCAAGGCAGGAGCCGCCGACGCTTGCGCGGTTGCGCGTGGCCGCGGCGGCGCAGCCGTCCCTTGCCGACGGCGCGGAGGCGCTGCAGCGCGCCTATGCCGGTACCGCGGCGATCGAGGCGATGCATCTCGCGGACGAGGCGCAGCGCGACTGGCTGCACGATGCCTGGGAGCGCGCCTTCGCCGCGGCGCCGGATCCCGCGCTGGCGGCGCGCGCGCTCGAGGCAGTCGCGCTTGCCGACGCCTTCGAATCATTCCTCGCGGTGAAGTTCCCGACCAAGAAGCGCTTCGGCATCGAGGGCGCGGAGTCGGCGATCGTGTTCCTGCGCGAGCTGCTGCGCGCGGCGTGCCTGGACGGCGTGGAGGAGACGGTGGTCGGCGGCATGCATCGCGGTCGGCTGTGCACGCTCGCGACCGTCTTCGGCAAGTCGCCGGGCGTGCTGCTCGCCGAGATCAAGGGCCGTGACCTCACGGCGGGCGGCCCGGACTACACGGGCGACGTGCCCTACCACCTCGGCCATGACGGCACGATCGAGCACGGGGGGCGCACGATGCGGCTGCTGCTGTCGCCGCATCCCTCGCACCTGCTGACGGTGGCGCCGGTCGTGACCGGCCTCGCGCGCGCGCGTCGCGACGCCGGGATCGCGGCGATGGCGCTGCTGCTGCACACGGACGCCGCGTTCTCGGGGCAGGGCCTGACCGCCGAGCTGCTGCAGCTCGGAGGCCTCGACGGCTATCGCGTCGGGGGCACGGTCCACCTGGTCGTCAACAACCGGATCGGCTTCACGACGCTGGAGTCCGAGGGCCGCTCCGCCGTCCATTGCACCGACATCGGCAAGTCGGTCGGCGTGCCGATCCTGCACGTGAACGGCGACGACCCGGTCGCCGTCGCGCGCATCGCCCGGCTCGCCTTCGCGTGGCGGCAGGCGCATGGCCGCGACGTGATCGTCGACCTCGTCTGCTACCGCCGCAACGGCCACAACGAGCTGGACGAGCCCCGGTTCACGCAGCCGCGCGTCTGGGCCGCGGTCGATCGCCATCCGTCGCTGCACGCGAGCTTCGGCTCGGTGATGGCGGCGGCCGATCCGGCGGCCTCGACCGCCGCGGGCGCCGCCGCCGCGACGTTCCGCGAGGCGCTGCAGCGCGGCTATGAAGGCATCGATTCGCTGCGGCCGAACACGGCGCCGATCCGTGCCCCGGGATGGGAGGCGATCGCGCGCGCCGATGCGGCCGCGGTGCTGGCGCCGGTCGAGACCGGCCTGCCCCTTGCGACGTTGCGCGAGATCGGACGACTCGGCGCGACGATTCCGCCGGGCGTGGCCTCGCATCCGAAGGTCGAGGCCTTCTATCGCGCGCGTCGCGAGACGATCGAGGCGGGCGAGGGGCTGAACTTCGCGACGGCCGAGGCGTTGGCCTTCGCCTCGCTGCTTGCCGCCGGCAACTCCGTCCGTCTCTCGGGGCAGGATTGCGTGCGCGGCACCTTCACCCAGCGCCATCTCGCGGTCCACGACATGGAGACCGGGGCGAGCGCACTGCCGCTCGCCGCGGTCGCGGCGTCGGGCGCGCGCTTCGAGCCGATCAACTCGCCGCTCGCCGAGTACGCGGTGCTCGGCTTCGAGTACGGGCACAGCCAGGGCGATCCGCGCGCGCTGACGGTCTGGGAGGCGCAGTTCGGAGACTTCCTCAACGGCGCGCAGATCATGGTCGACCAGTTCATCGTCTCGGCCGAGGCGAAGTGGGAGACGCTCTCGGGGCTGGTCATGCTGCTGCCGCACGGCCTGGAAGGCCAGGGCCCGGACCATTCATCGGCGCGCATCGAGCGGCTGCTGCAGCTCTGCGCCGGCGGCAACATGATCGTCGCCAACCCTTCGACGCCGGCGAACCTCTTCCATCTGCTGCGACGGCAGGTCGTCGCGGCCTGGCGCAAGCCGCTCTTCGTGATCGCGCCGAAGTCGCTGCTTCGCCAGCGCGCCTGCGTGTCGTCGCTGGTCGAGTTCGGCCCCGGCACGGGATTCCGGGCGCTGATCGACGACGAGGACGCACCGGAGTCGCCGCCGGCGGGTCGGTCGACTCGTGCCGCCGGAACGAAGCGGCGACGGCTGGTGATGTGCTCGGGCAAGATCGCCTACGAGCTGCTCCAGGCGCGCGCCGCGCGGCGCCGCGACCGCGATGTCGCGATCCTCCGCGTGGAGCAGCTCTACCCGCTGCCCATCGATGCCCTCGCTGCGGCGATCGCCGCGCGTCCGGATGCCGAATGCGTCTGGTGCCAGGAGGAGCCGGAGAACCAGGGAGCGGCCGCCTTCGTCCTGGAGGCGCTGCGCCGGCACCAGGCGACGCGCCTGCGCGCGATCGGCGTCGTGGCGCGGCCGCCTCTTCCCGTCGCCGCCGGCGGATCGATCGACCGCCACGAGCGCGAGCAGGCCGAGCTCGTCGCGCGCGCCTTGGGCGGCGGCTGACGACCCCGCGCGGCGGTCAGGCCGGCGGCTTTGCGTCGCGCCAGCGCTTGTACATCCGCCGGGCGCCGCGCGCGCAGAGCAGACCGACCACGAAGATCAGCACCGAAGGGATGCCGAAGGCCAGCCAGTCGCTCGTGTTCGTCGCGAAGTCGCTCGAGACGATGATGCAGCAGCCGCCGAAGATCAGCAGCACGGCGCTGACGAGGCACAGGAGGACGAGCAGGCAACCGGACGGGCGCTGCTGCGGCGGCGGCTCGATCGCCGGTGTGGCAGGCGGCTCGTTCATCCCTCGCGCTCCCGTGTCATCCGGCGGCGGGCGCCGGCGTCCGCAGTCTGCGATGCGTCCGCGTCCGGTAGAAGAGATTGTAGGTGTCGAACGGGATGATTCCGCCGTCCGGCGTGACGAAGTGGATGCAGCTCCGCTTCACCTGGCCGAGGTCGAAGTTGTAGCGGTCGAGGAACTGGACGATCACGACTCGAAAGACGTTGTCGTAGCCCAGGCCGGCGGGCAGCTCGAAGCTGGGCAGGCAGCACAGCAGGTCGCCGAGGATCTTCGAGGTCGTCGTGCCGGTGGTGGACAGCGACAGCGCGTCGAAGACGCGCCGTTTCAGCTCCGGATACTTCTCGAAGGCGATCGCGTTTGGCGCCGCATCGACGAAGACCTCGCGCGGCAGCAGGCTGGTGAGCGGCACGAGGCGCTCGGCGCTGCGCAGCGCGTAGCCGATGGCGATGTTTTCCGGATTGCAGGGCAGCGGCACGATGTCTGTGTCGGCGAAGCCCGAGCCCTGGGCGACGAGGCCGCGGCGGATGTCGCTCAGCACGACCCGGTGGCGGTTCGGATCGAAGCCTTCGTTGCGGCCGGCGTCCTGGACGGGCTGGAACGTGACTCCGCGCACGCACTTGTACGTCAGCGCGAAGCGCACGATCTCGCCGAGCTCCGCGTCGTTGACGCCCTTCTTGACGACGACGACCAGGGTGGTCGAGACGCCCGCGGCCTCGAGGTTCTCCAGCGCCTGCAGCCGGATGCGCGCGAGGTCGGCGCCGCGGATGTCGACGAGGGCCTCGCGACGCAGCGAGTCGAACTGCAGATAGACCTCGAAGCCCGGCTTCAGCTCGGCGAGCCGCTTCACGAAGTCGGGCTCCCGCGCGATGCGGATGCCGTTGGTGTTGAGCATCACGTGGCGGATCGGCCGGCGCTTGGCGGCGTGCAGGATCTCGAGGATCTGCGGATGCAGCGTCGGCTCGCCGCCCGAGATCTGCACGAGGTCGGGCTCGCCCTCGGCCTCGACCAGCGCATCGAGCATGCGCTCGACCTCCGCCAGGGAGCGCGTGCCGGCATGGGCGGGGCTCGAGCCCGCGAAGCAGACCGGGCAGGTCAGGTTGCAGTGCTCGTTGATCTCGACCAGGCCGAGGCAGGTGTGCTGCTCGTGGTCGGGGCAGATGCCGCAATCCCACGGGCAGCCGTGCTCGGTGCGGCCGAAGAACCGCTTCGGCACGTCGCCGGGCTTCACCCATTCGCGGGTCCGCTGCCAATAGGCGCGGTCGGTCGACACCAGGGCCTTCTGCACGCCGTGCTCTGAGCAGCGCTTCTGGAAATAGACGTCGTCCCCTTCGGCGAGGATCTTCGCCGGCACCAGCTCCAGGCAGTGCTCGCACAGCGACGTCGTCTCGCCGAGGAAGAGGTAGGGCCTAGGCTTTCGCTGGTCCATGCGCGACTCCCCGATACATGACGACGGCGTAGGCGAGCAGCAGCACGGCGCCGAGCTGGAAGATCGTCAGCGTGCCGGCGACCGTGCCGTAGGGCTTGAGGAACTCCAGCGCGAAGCGATCGAGCGCGTAGAACCCCGCGAAGACGTAGAATCCGCGCGCGGCGGCCGCGGCCGGATCGCGGCGCAGCCAGGCGGCGAACCAGCCGGCGAAGCCGAGCATCAGCGCGGTTTCGTAGAGCTGCACGGGATGGCGCGGAATGCCGTCGCCGAGATCGACGGCCCAGGGCAGCGAGCTGGGCGTTCCGTGCGTGAAGTCCTCGAGCCCGGCCATGAAGCAGCCGATGCGACCCACGCCGATTCCGACCGCGAGCGGCACGACGAGCCGCGCCCCGGTCGACGCGCGCACGCCCTTCACCCGCTTCCACATCTCGATGGCGACGACGCCTCCGACCATCGCGCCGAAGACGCTGCGGCCGATCCCCGGCTGGCCCGAAAGGACGAGATTGACGGTGCCGAACCAGTAGGCGCCGAGCGCGGCGCCCGCCAGCAGCGTCGCCGTGTAGTCGAGGCCGCGGCCCCGGCCCGGGGGCGGCAGCCATGTGGCGACGAGCCGGCCGGCCAGCCATCCGGCGGCGACGGCCAGCAGGTCGAAGAGCGAATGGATGACCGCCCAATGCACGCGGCGTCGCCTCCTTCAGCGCGATCCCTCGGCGCGGCTGCGACGCGCGGCCGGCCGCGTCGACGCGCGGCCCTCGGTCGAGGCCGCCATGCGGCGCAAGAGTTCGCCCGATCGATCCCGGGCGCCAGGATGGGACGCGGTCCGGGTGGCTGCAACAAGCCGATGTGAATCGTCCTCGACGGCGGCGCAGGCAGACCGCATGGCCGCCGCGACCCGCTGCCGGCTCAATGCGGGAACGGCCAGAGGCGAAGCTTCTCCTTGCCGATCTGCCACAGGCGGGCGAGCCCGTGCGGCTCGGCGATCAGGAAGAAGACGATCAGCGCGCCGAAAATGATGAACTCGAGATGGCTGACGTCGGCGGTGGAGATCGGCAGGTTGAGCCAGTGCGGCATCTGGTTGAGCAGGATCGGCAGCAGCGTGATGAAGGCGGCGCCGAGGAAGGAGCCGAGGATCGATCCGAGCCCCCCGATGATCACCATGAACAGCAGGTTGAAGCTCCGATTGATGTCGAAGGCGAGCGGCTCCCAGGCGCCGAGATGGACGAATGCCCAGAGCGCGCCGGCGACGCCGGCGTAGAACGAGCTGACCGCGAAGGCCGAGAGCTTCGCCTCGAGCGGGCGGATGCCGATGATCTCGGCCGCGATGTCCATGTCGCGCGTCGCCATCCAGGCGCGCCCGATCCGGCCGCGAACGATGTTCTTGGCGACCGCCGCCATCAGCACGACGATCGCGAGCACGAGCAGATAGCGCGCGGCGGGTGCGCGGAAATCGACGCCGAGGATGATCAGCGCCGGCGCCGAGACCGAGCCGGACGGCGTGTAGTTGGTGAACCACTGAACGCGGATGAAGAGCCAGTCGAGGAAGAACTGCGCGGCCAGCGTGGCGACGGCGAGATAGAAGCCCTTGATGCGCAGGCTCGGCACGCCGAAGACGATGCCGACCAGCGCCGCGATCCCGCCGGACAGCGCGAAGACGACCAGCAGGTTGAGCTCGGGGATGCGGACCGCGAGGTTGTAGGCGGCGTAGGCCCCGACCGCCATGAAGCCGGCGGTGCCGAGCGACACCTGGCCGCAATAGCCGACCAGCAGGTTGAGGCCGAGCGCGGCGAGGCTGAGGACCAGGAACGGGATGAGGATCGCGCGCAGCAGGTATTCGCTCGCGACCATCGGCACGACGAGGAAGGCGACGGCGAGGATGATCGCGATGGCGATGCGGTCCTGCGCGATCGGGAACACCGCCTGGTCGGCGGCGTAGCTGGTCTTGAACTGTCCGGCTTCGCGATAGAACACGGCGTCACACCCGCTCGATGATCCGCTCGCCGAACAGCCCCTGCGGACGGAAGAGCAGGAAGCCGAGGGCGAGCATGTAGGCGAACCAGTTCTCGATCCCGCCGCCCACGAGCGGACCGATGAACACCTCCGCGAGCTTCTCGCCCGCGCCGATGATCAGGCCGCCGACGATGGCCCCTGGCACCGAGGTGAAGCCGCCGAGGATGAGCACGGGCAGCGCCTTGAGCGCGACCAGCTGCAGCGAGAACTGCACGCCGAGCTTGGCACCCCACATCATGCCGGCGACGAGGGCGACGATGCCCGAGACGGCCCAGACGATGATCCAGATGCGGTTGAGCGGGATGCCGATCGACTGCGCCGCCTGGTGGTCGTCGGCGACGGCACGCAGCGCGCGGCCCGTCGGCGTCCGCTGGAAGAACAGCGCCAGCGCGACCACCAGCGCGCCGGCGACGACCGCCGCGACCACGTCGATCGGCGGCAGCAGCACCCCGCCCTCGAAGACCCCCTCGAGGATGAACCACGGGTCCTGCGGCAGGCCGAGATCGATCTTGTAGATGTCGGAGCCCCAGACGAGCTGGCCGAAGCCGTCCATGAAGAAGGTCACGCCGAGCGTGGCCATGAACAGAATGATGCCTTCCTGGTTCACCAGCGGGCGAAGCACCAGCCGCTCCACGGCGAAGGCGACCGCGACCATGATCGCGGCGGCGATGATGAAGGCGAGCCACAGCGGCATCACCTCGCCCATGCGCGCGAGGCCGAGGGCGGCGAAGAGCACGAAGGCGCCCTGCGCGAAGTTGAAGACGCCCGAGGCCTTGAAGATCAGGACGAAGCCGAGCGCGACGAGCGAGTAGAGGACGCCGGCGAGCAGCCCGCCGATGAGGACCTCGACGACCTGGGCGATCATGCGCTCCCCCTCCCGGTGTCGCGCCGGCTTGCTTCTCGCCCGATCGAACGTCCCGCGGCCCGCATCGCCTCCGCCCTCAATGCTGCACGCCGAGATAGGCGTCGATGACGCGCTGGTCGCTGCGTACCTCGTCGGGCGTCCCGTCCGCGATCTTGCGCCCGTATTCCAGCACCACGACGCGGTCCGAGATGTCCATCACCACGCCCATGTCGTGCTCGATCAGCGCGATCGTCGTGCCGAACTCGTCGTTCACGTCGAGGATGAAGCGGCACATGTCCTCCTTCTCCTCGACGTTCATGCCGGCCATCGGCTCGTCGAGCAGCAGCAGCGTCGGCTCGGCGGCCAGCGCGCGGCCGAGCTCGACGCGCTTCTGCAGGCCGTAGGGCAGTCGGCCGACGGGCACCTTCCGGATCGACTGGATCTCCAGGAAGTCGATGATCCGCTCGACGAACTCGCGGTGACGGATCTCCTCGTCGCGCGCCGGGCCGAGCCAGACGCATTGCGAGAGGAACCCCGCGCGCATCTTGAGCAGCCGCCCGGTCATGATGTTGTCGAGGGTCGACATGCCCTTGAACAGCGCGATGTTCTGGAACGTCCGCGCGATGCCCTGCTTGGCGGCCAGATGCGGGCGCATCTGATGGCGCTCGACGCCCTGGTAGGTGATGCGACCCTGTTGCGGATGATAGAAGCCGTTGATGCAGTTCAGCATCGACGACTTGCCCGCGCCGTTCGGGCCGATGATCGCGCGGATCTCGCCCTTGCGGATGTCGAAGGAGACGTCGGTCAGCGCCTTCACGCCGCCGAAGGCGAGCGAGATGTTCTCGACCTGCAGCAGCGCATCGCCGATGACGCGGGGCTTGGTCGCCGCGGTCATTCCGCGGCCTCGCGCTGCGGACGGGCGGCGGGCATGTCGCGGATCGCGAGGTCGGCCTCGAGCCGTCCCTTGCGGCCGTCCTCGAAGATCACGTCGGTGGCGATGTGCGCGCGCGGCGCGTCGCCGTACAGGCCCTCGACCAGGGACTGGTAGCGCTCGGCGATGAAGCTGCGCCGGACCTTGCGCGTGCGCGTGAGCTCGCCGTCGTCGGCGTCGAGCTCCTTGTGCAGGATGAGGAAGCGGCGCACCTGCGAGCCGGCCAGCGCAGGGTCGGCGGCGAGATCGCGGTTCACCTGCGCGACGCAGTCGGCGACCAGATCGTAGACCTCCGGCTTCGCGGCGAGCTCCTGGTACGAGGCGTAGGCGATGCCGCGCTTCTCGGCCCAGTTGCCGGTGGCCTCGAGATCGATGTTGATGAAGGCGGTCGCCATGTCGCGCCCGGCGCCGAAGGCCACGGCCTCCTTGATGAAGGCGAAGAACTTCAGCTTGTTCTCGATGTATTTGGGCGCGAACAGCGTTCCGTCGCGCAGACGGCCGACGTCCTTGGCGCGGTCGATGATCTTGAGGTGGCCGTCGGCGTCGAAGACGCCGGCATCGCCGGTGCGCAGCCAGCCGTCGGAAGTCTTGGCCTCGGCCGTCGCGGCCTCGTTCTTGTAGTAGAGCTTGAACACGCCCGGGCTCTTCACCAGCACCTCGCCGTTGTCCGCGAGCCGGATCGCGACGTCGGGCGCGGCCGGACCGACCGTGTCGACCTTGATCTGCCCGTCGGGCTGCAGGCAGATGAACACGCTCGCCTCGGTCATGCCGTAGAGCTGCTTCAGGTTCAGGCCGAGCGAGCGGTAGAACGCGAACAGGTCGGGGCCGATCGCCTCGCCGGCGGTGTAGCCGACGCGCATGCGGCTGAGCCCGAGCACGTTCTTGAGCGGTCCGTAGACCAGCAGCTCTCCGAGGCGGTAGAGCAGCCGGTCCGCCGCGCCGACGGGTTTGCCGTCGAGGATGTCGATGCCGACGCGCCGCGCGTGGTCCATGAAGTAGCGGAACATGCGGCGCTTGAGAGCGCCTGCGTCCTCCATCCGGATCGTCACCTGGGTGAGCAGGTTCTCGAAGATGCGCGGCGGCGCGAAGAAGAAGGTCGGGCCGATCTCGCGCAGGTCGGTCAGGACCGTCGCGCCCGATTCCGGACAGGCGACGCAGAAGCCGGCAACCAGGGCCTCGCCGTAGGAGAAGATGTGGTCGCCGACCCAGGCCATCGGAAGATAAGCGAGGATCTCGTCCCGATCGGTGAGCCGGTCGAACGCCACGGCGTTTGCCGCGGTGACCATCACGTTGGCGTAGGTGAGCATGACGCCCTTGGGCTTGCCGGTCGTGCCCGAGGTGTAGAGCATCACGCCGATGTCGTCGGCCTTGCCCTTGGCGATCTCGCGCCGCACGCGCTCCGGGTCCTTCGCCAGCGCCTCGCGGCCCATGGCCATCAGGCTCTCGAGCGAGGTCAGGCGCGCGTGGTCGTAGTCGCGCAGGCCGCGCGGATCGTCGTAGATGATTCGCCCGAGCCGCGCGGTGCGGGCGCCTGCGGCGAGCAGCTTGTCGACCTGCTCCTGGTCCTCGGCGAAGGCGATTCCCGCCTCGGCATGGTCGATGACGTACGCCATCTCCTCGGCGACGGCGTCCTGATAGAGCGGAACGGGGATGGCGCCGATGCATTGCGCGGCACACAGGGCGCCGTAGAGCAGCGGGCGATTGTCGCCGGTGACCGTGATCGTCGTGCCGCGCGCCGCCCCGAGCTCGAGCAGGCCCGCGGCGATCGCGTGCACGTCGTCGCGCCAGCGCCGCCAGGTCCAGGTCTGCCAGATGCCGAGATGTTTTTCGCGGAAGGCGGGCCGATCGCCGCGTTGCTTGATCGCGTGCTCGAGCAGCTTGGGAAACGTGTCGCGGTCGGCGGCGAAGCCGGGAGGATCCGCGCGCGCCGTCATCCGCGGCGCCGTCCGGCGGCGAGTTGAACGGTGACGATCACTCCCAGCCTCCCATGCCCTCGAGCCTTCAGTCCCTTTGCCGGCGGCTTGTTCTGTCGGGCGCGCTCGGCTCTCGCTAGCTACCCTTGCTTCCCGCGAAGGGTCAACCGGCGGCTGGCCCCCGGGCCTTGAAACGCGAAGCGCCGCGGATCGCAGGACCCGCGGCGCCGATCGCTTGGCCGGGCCGGCCGATCATCCGTGACCGGGCTTCGTGGGGGCCCGGGTGCCGTGGGCGCGACGCACCAGCGCGGTGTCGTCGGCTGCGGCAGCGGGCAGGGGCAGCGCGACGATCCGATCGGCGTCGACGCTCGGCACGCCGAGGAGCTTGAGAATGTATCGGGCGGTCGCGGCGCCATCGGTCGCGGCGCGGGCCGGGTCGCCGGCGGCGGCATGGATGGTCGCGATCACGAGGCCGAAGATGGCGCGCAACGTGACGTCGCTCTCGGCGAT
>JAEULA010000041.1 GCA_016793165.1 Alphaproteobacteria bacterium
CGTCGCCGTGGAGACGACGGTCAGCGTGAAGTCGGCATCGCTGTTCGCCGGCGGCGTGATCGTCAGGCCCGAGAGCTGGCCCGAGGACAGCGTCCAGGTGCCGTCGGGGTTCGCGGTGCCGGCCGACAGCGTCGCGCCGGCGGGAACGCCGGAGATCAGGATCGACTGGCTCTCCGAGCCGTCGGTGTCGGTCAGCGCCGAGGTGATCGACAATGCAATCGCGGTGTCTTCAGTTCCGGACGCCGCGCTGGCACTCAGGCTCGGCGCATCCGCGTCGGCCGCGACCGTCACGGCCAGCATCGTCGTGGTATGCGCCGTATCGCCGCCATCGCTTTCGGTCGCCGTCGAGACGACCGTCAACGTGAAGTCGGCATCGCTGTTGGCCGGCGGCGTGATCGTCAACCCGGAGAGCTGGCCCGACGTCAGGGTCCAGGTGCCGTCCGGATTCGCGGTACCGGCCGACAGCGTCGCGCCGGCGGGAACGCCGGAGATCAGGATCGACAGGCTCTCCGAACCGTCGGTGTCGGTCAGGGACGACGCGATCGACAACGCGATGGCGCCGTCCTCGCCGCCTGCCGCAGCGCTCGTCGAGAGATTCGGCGCGTCGGCGACGCCGACCACGGTCACCGGCACCGTCGCGATCGCCGTGCTCCTGTCACCGGTCGCGGACTCGGTCGCCGTTGCCATCACCGTCAAGGTGAAGTCGGTGTCGTCGCCGGCTGGCGGCGTCACCGTCAGGCCTGCAAGATCGGACGGCGCCAGGCTCCAGGTGCCGTCGCCGTTGTTGACGCCCGCCGACAGCGTCGCCCCGGCGGGCACTCCGGCGATGACCAGGCTCAGGCTCTCCGAGCCATCTGTGTCGGTCAGGCTCGCCGCGATCGAAAGCGTGATCGCGGAATTCTCGATGCCGGTCGCCCCGCTCGTCACGATCATGGGGCGCGACGCCGTCACATCGATGTCGACAGGATCGTCAACGACGCGCGCCTGGGTCGCGCCCTGCGCGGTCGCGTCGACCGAAATCCCTGCAGTGATCGACTGCATCTCGGAGCCCGTTGCCGGTGCCGGAACCGGTGCGGTCTCGTCCGCCGATGCATCCGCATCCGCGTGCTCCGAGGCGTCGCGCACCGGCGCAAGCGCCGCGCCCGCCGCCCGTGCCGGATCGTCGCCGCCGCGATGCTCGCCGGACTCGGAATCGCGATGCGCAGGCGGATCGGACGCGAGCCGGTCGCGCGCGACGGACGACGCGACCTCGGCCTCGTCCTTCGGCGACGGCGCCACGATGGCGCCCCGGGCTGCCGCTTCGCGCGACTGAGCGATCGCGCTGGCGTCGCTTCCCTGAGTCGAGGGCGTATCGCCGATATGGACGCCTGCCAGCTCGCGGAGGTCCTCGCTTGCCGGCGTCGTCGAGGTCGGGTGGTCCAGATCCTCGGCCGGGCGCCGCCCGCGGTGCGGCACGCTCTGCATCACCGTCAGATCGTCGAGAATCAGCCGCTCGAGTGTCGGGTCCTTCGCGGTACCGTCCGGCATCTTGGAACGTCCTTGCGCCCTGTCCTCGGCCGATCCACGCGTCGCATCGCGTCGGGCGGCCGTCGTTGGACCCGGATCCAAAGGGGCTGAAACCCTTCTCCGAGCACGTCCCAACATCGCCTCGCCGGCCCTAAGAGAATCTGAATCCAGCCAAATAAGACGCTGAAATCACACGATTTCCTGGGGGTTTGTCGAAAATCCACGGCAATATTCACCGGCACTTAGCCATGCGACTCCGGCACCTCCGCGGGCGCCGCGGCGTCGGGAAAATGATGGCAATTCCCGGCCTCCCGCCGACAATCACGCCATTCCGCCGGCGCCCGACACCGGGATTGCGGCGCTTAACCAAGTCGCCCCGGATCGACCGCCCGCAGCACCGCGTGGCGCGACACCGGACTGGCGTGGCGACCGCAATCGGAGCGTGAAGGGGAGAGCGTGCCGTCGATCGAGCAATGGCTCCGCGAGCAGGATCTGGCATCCCTGGTGCCGATCTTCCTGGCGCAACGCATCGACTTCGAGATGCTGGCCGACCTGACGGAGAGCGATCTGCGCGAGCTCGGGCTCGCGATCGGCGAGCGCAAGCGGCTCATGCGCGCGCTGCGCCAGCACCGGAGCGAGCCCGGCGCCGGCCGCCTCGACGCGATCGTCAGCGTGCTCGAGCGCCGCCCGATGACCGTGCTGTTCTGCGACATCGTCGGCTCTTCGGCGCTGACGGCGCGCCTCGAGCCCGAGGACATGATCGAGGCCCTGCGCAAGTATCGCGAGGTCGTCTGCGCGGCGATCGCGCGCTATCAGGGATTTGTCGCGCGCTTCGTGGGCGACGGCATCCTCGCCTATTTCGGCTACCCGGTGGCGCACGAGAACGACGCGGAGCGCGCGGTCCGCGCGGCGCTGGCGATATCCGCGGACATCGGCACGGTGCTGCTTCCGGACCACCGCCCGATCACGGTGCGCGTCGGCATCGCCACCGGCATGGTCGTGGTCGGCGACCTGTTCTCGTCGGGCGGACCGGACCGCGACACCGTCGTCGGCACCACGCCCAACCTCGCGGCCGCCCTGCAGAACCTCGCGCCGGCGAACGGAATCATCATCGCGCCGACGACCCTGCGCCTCGTCCAGGGGTTCTTCCGCATCGAGGCGCTGGGCCCCACGCCGGTGAAGGGGCTCCCTGCCCCGATCGAGGTCTCACGCGTCGTCGGCGAGCTGCCGCCGAGCACGCGTTTCCGCGCCGTGCGCGGCGCCGGGGTGCGCTCGCCATTCGTCGGCCGCACCCACGAGCTCGCGCGGCTCGGCGAGCTGTGGTCGGCGGCCGTCGACGGCCATGGCCAGGTCGTCGTCGTGGTCGCGGATCCGGGCATGGGCAAGTCGCGCCTGCTCGAGGAGTTCGCGGCGATCACCGAAGGCACCTGCGTGCGACACACCGTGCTCGCCGCTTCGCCGCTGGGCACGACCACGCCGCTGGGCCCGCTCATCAGCAATCTCGAGCTCGTCGCCGACGGCGACGACGACTCCCTGCCGGCAAAGCGACTGCGCCTCGATGCGATCGCGGCGGGCGACAGCGCCATGCGCCAGCGCGCCGTCGCCGCCTTCGCCAGCGTGCTGTCCCTGCCCGAGGACGCGGCCACGTCCGAGCTCAGCCCGGACGAGCGCAAGCGCTTCGTCTTCGACTGCCTGATCGAGCAGTTCGACGCGATGACGGCGCTCGGGCCCGTTCTGATCACGCTCGAGGATCTGCACTGGCTCGACCCGACCTCGCTGGCCCTGCTCGAGCGCATCCGCGCACGCGTGCCGGAGCGGCGCGCGATGCTCGTGGTGACCTCGCGCCGCCGACCCGAACCCGACTGGCTCAACGACGGCGCCGAGACCATCGTGCTCGGGCCGCTCGCACGCGAGGCCTCCCGGACGCTGCTCGACGCGGTCGCCGGGCCGCGCGGGCTGACGCCCGAGCAGGCCGCCGCCGTTCTGCTGCGCAGCGGCGGGGTGCCGCTGTTCGTCGAGGAGTTCGTGCGCTCGCTCACCGAGCCCGAAATCGAAGGCCGCGCGGGCGGGACGTCCGACCTGCTCGGTCGCCAGATCCCGGCGACCCTGCACGAATCCCTGATGGCGCGGCTCGACGAGGCCGGAGCGGCCCGGCGCGTGGCGCAGGTCGCCGCGGTGATCGGCCAGCCGCTGACGGCCAGGATGATCGAGCATGTCAGCGGGCTCGACGCTGAAGCGACCCGTTCGGCGATCGACATCCTTCTCGATGCCGAGGTGCTCGAGGCGCGGGACGAGCGTCTCTCCTTCCGCCACGCGCTGCTGCGCGACGCGGCCTACGAGGGCCTGCTGCGCGACCAGCGCCGCGATCTGCACCGCCGCACCGCCGCGGCCCTTTCGGCGCTGATGCCGGAATACGTCGCGACCCAACCCGCAGCACTGGCCCATCACCTCGCCGAAGCGGCGGCGGTCCCCGAGGCCGTTCGCCAGCTGACCCATGCCGCGCGCCATGCGCTGCGCCAGTCCGCACTGCCCGAGGCGGCCGAGCATCTCCAGCGCGGGATCGCGCTGGCCGCGACGACGCCCGAGGACGCGACCCTGCTCGAGGCGCGGCTGGAGATGATGGGCCTGCTCGGCCCGACGCTGTTCGCCCTTCGCGGCCCCGGCTCGCGCGAGGTCGAGGAGCTCTACGCCGGCGCCTTCGCGCTGTGCCAGCAGCTGCAGGAGGCGCGCAGCCACTTCCCGATCTATTGGGGCTGGTGGCGGATTGCGCGCGACTTCCACGTCAAGCAGCAGCGCGCGGACGAGCTGCTTCGCCGCGCGCAGCGCCGGCGCGATCCCGAGCTCCTGCTGCAGGCGCATCACTGCAGCTGGGCGAGCGCGTTCAGCGCCGGCGCGCTGTGCGACTGCGGCACGCATATCGACCGCGGGCTCGCCATCTACGACCAGGGCGACTTCCGCGACCACGCGGTGCTCTACGGCAACCACGACGCCAAGGCCTGCGGCCACGGCGAGCGCGCCTTCCTGCTCTGGCACCAGGGGGTGCCGGCACGGGCCTGGTCGGAGCTGCGACGGGCGCTCGCCTGGGCACGCCGCCTCGATCATCTCGGCACGCATTTCCACCTGATGGACATGGAGCTCATCCTCGGCTTCTACTGCCGTGAAGAGGCGCAAGTGCTCGCCAAGGCCGCGCGGCTGATCCAGCTGGCGGAGGAGCGCGGCTTCGCCGACCACCGCGCGCGCGGCCTGATCTTCCGCGGCTGGGCCCAGGCGCTGGCCGGCGAGCTGCGCGGCGGCCGCGAGTCGATCGAGACCGGCCTCGCGCATCAGCACGACATCGGCACCTACGAGGACATGCCCCTCTACTACGCGATGCTGGCCGAGGTCTTGCTGCGGGTCGGCGAGCCCGATGCCGCCGCCGATCAACTCGCCCGGGCCCGCACGATGCTCGATTCCAAGGGCGTCGCGATCTGGATGCCCGAGCTGCTGCGCTGGTCCGGACTGCTGCAGCGGGCCGCGCGACCGGACGACGTCGACGGGGCGCTGGCGATGTTCACCGAGGCGCGGGCGCTGGCGGAACGCCAGGGCAGTCCCGCACTGGCGCTGCGCGCGCGCATCGAGGCGGCACGCGCCCTCCAGGCCGTCGGCGACGCGCCGGGCGCGCATGCATGGCTCGAGCCCGTCGCCGCGGAAGCCCGCGACGTCGACGGCAACCCCGACCACGCGGCGGCGGACGCCGTGCTGCGCGCCGTCCGCCGGTCGTCCGGCGGCGTCACGTGACGTCGCCCGGCGCACCGCTCGCGACCGCGAACCTCCCGGCGGGTCTGGCCGGCTTCGCCGACGACGTGAAGCGCTACCGCGAGGGCACCCACCGCGTCGTCGATCCCGACACGACACTGGCGCGCGTGCAGCGCTTCGCCGACGAGATCGGACTGACGCGGCTCGGCATGATCACCGGCCTCGACCGCGTCGGGATTCCCGTCGCCGTCGCCTGCCGTCCCAACTCGCGCTCGCTGGCAACGTTCCAGGGCAAGGGCCTGACCGCCGCGGCGGCGCGCGTCTCCGCCTTCATGGAGGCGCTGGAATCGTTCCACGCCGAAGCGATCGCCGCGCCGCTGCGGCTCGCCAGCTGGAACGAGCTCCGCGCCGAGGATGCCGCGGTCGATCCGAGACGCCTGCCGCTGTGCCGCGCGAGCGCGCTGCGCGACGATCGGGGCCTGCTGTGGATCGCGGGCGACGATCTGGTCTCCGGCCGCCGCCGGCTGGTGCCGTTCGAGCTGGTGAGCGCGCGGTTCACGACCGACCAGCCGCCCGGCAGCTGGTGCTTCGCCGCCTCGACCAACGGCCTCGCCTCGGGCAACACGCCGCTGGAGGCGATCGCGCATGCGCTCTACGAGACCATCGAGCGCGATGCGCTCGCCCTGTGGCTGCGGAGCGACGCGCCGACGGCTTCTGCGCGCGCCCTCGATCCGTCGCGGCTCGCGGCGCCGGCGGCGGCGGATCTCGTCGAGCGCTGCCGGCGCGCCGGCCTGCGCGTGGCGCTGTGGAACGCGACGTCGGACATCGCGATCCCGGTCGTCGCGTGCCTGCTCCAGAGCGAGGCGGAGTCGGTCGTCGACATGGGTTCGGGCTGCCACGCCGATCGCGAGATCGCGTTGCTTCGCGCGATCACCGAGGCGGCGCAGGCGCGGCTCACGCGCATTGCCGGCGCGCGCGAGGACGTCGGCGACGACGCGTATCCGGACGATCCCGGCCTCGCACCGCGCGTCGGTGCGCGCTGGTTCCCGTCGCGGGCCGACGGCGACCTGGCGATGCTGCCGAGCGCGGCCGGCGACTCCCTGCGCGCCGACGTCGCCGCGACGCTGGCCGCGCTCGCCGCGCGCGGCCTCGACGAGGTCGTTCATGTCGACCTCGCGCGGCCGGGGATCGGGGTCCCGGTCGCGCGCGTGATCGTCCCGGGCCTCGAGGGCCCTGCGCACGCGACCGACATCGATTACGTCCCGGGCGCCCGCGCGCGCGCCCTGCGCGCGTCATGAACGCCGTCGTCTTCCTCGGGCCGAGCCTCGCGCGCGCGGAGGCCGAGGCGCGCCTCGCGGCCACCTGGCTGCCGCCGGCGCGGCGCGGCGACATCTACCGCGCCGTCCGCGCGCTGCGCCCCGCGGCGATCCTGCTGATCGACGGCCGCTTCCACGACACCGCCGCCGTGTGGCACCGCGAGATCCTCTGGGCGCTGCGCGAAGGCGTGCATGTGCTCGGCGCCGCGAGCATGGGCGCGCTGCGCGCGGCCGAGCTCGCGCGCTTCGGCATGCGCGGGATCGGCCGGATCTTCGAGGCGTATCGCGACGCGCGCTTCGAGCCCTACGGCGACCGCTTCGACGACGACGGCGAGGTCGCCGTCGTCCACGCCCCGCCCGAGCTCGGCAGCGCGCCGCTGTCGATCGCGCTCGTCGACCTGCGCCACGCCCTCGCGGAGGCCTGGTCCGCGGGGCGGCTCGCGCAGGAGGAGCGCGACGGCGTGCTCGCGGAGGCGGCGGCACTCCCCTACGCCGAGCGCAGCGTCGAGCGCGTCGCGGAGATCCTCGCGGCGCGGATTTCCGATGCGCCGGCGCGCGAGCGGCTCGCGGCGCGGATTGCCGATCCCGGCGCCGGGCTCAAGGCCGCCGACGCGCGTGCCGCCCTCGAGACACTCGCCCGCCTTCTTGCCGCTTCGCCGCCACCGTTTTCCGCCGACTTCACGCTCGAGCCCGCCCTGGTGTGGGAGCGCTTCCGCGAGACGATGGAGCGCGCCGTCACCGCCCCTGTCTCCGCGATCGAGTCGGCGGTGCTGGACGAGCTGCGCGGCGATCCCGCGGCCTGGCGGGCCCTGCGGCTCCGCGCCGCCCAGCGCCTCGCGGCCCTCCGACCCGCCCGCGATCCCCGCCCGCATGAAGACGCGCGGCGCCGGAGCCTGGCCGCCCTGCAGCGCCGCCACGGCCTGCACGACCGCGCGAAGATCGAGGACTGGATCGCGCGCAACGCACTGACGCCCGACGGCTTCACGGCACTCGTCGACCGCGAGGCCGTCCTCGACGCGGCCGCCGATGCGGATCCCGACGCCCTCGCCGTCGCGATGCTCGAGATCCTGCGCCTCGATGGCGCGTTCGAATCCCTCGCCCGCCGCGCCCGTGCGCACGCCGGCGACTCCACGCAGGGACCGGCACCGCATCGCGCCGCGCGCGAGACCGCGCTGCTCGCCGCCTTCCTCGATCGCCACCCCGATCTCGGCACCCGTCGCCGCGATGTCGCGGCGCTGGTCCGGCTGCTCGACTGCCGCGACGAGGCGCATCTGTTCGCGGTGCTCGCGCGCGCCGCCACCGCGCCCGAGATGGCGCGATGAGCCGTCCCGGCACGCGCTTCCGGCTGTTCGCGCAAGCGCCGCCCAGCTTCGCCGAGCCCGAGCTGGTGTGGATCGACTCGCCGCCCGGATCGATCGGCCCCGGGCCCGGCGACGGACGGCTCCACGCCGTGCTGCCGGCGATCGAGAAGCCGCCCTATGCGCCGCCGCTTCGCATGCCGCCCTACGCGGGGCCGACGCTGGCGCCGGCCATGCCCGATCCGCAGGGGCATTTCGACCATATCGATCCCGGATCGCCGCAATTCCTCGCCGCGCACCTCTTCGGTGCCGCGCGCTTCGCGCTCGACACCTGGGAGCGCTACCTCGGCGGACCGGTGCGCTGGTGGCACGCCGACCGACTGCCGCGCCTCGAGCTGATCGCGAATGTCGCCTGGGACAATGCGCATTCCGGCCCGGGCTATATCGAGACCGGCACGCGGCGCAACCGCGCCGGCGAGGCGAATCGATTCTGCCTCAACCTCGACGTCGTGGCGCACGAGATCGGGCACGCGATCGTGTTCTCGGAGCTCGGCGTGCCGGCGCCGGGCCGGCTCGGCGCGCAGTATCTCGCCTTCCACGAATCGTTCTCGGACCTCGTGGCCCTGATCACCGCCCTGCAGTTCGACAGCGTGATCGACCGCTTCCTCGACCAGGCCTGGGGCAATCTCTACGCCCTCAGTCTGGTCAACCGCGTCGGCGAGCTCTCGGACATCGAGCAGATCCGGGCCGTCGACTTCGCGGTCGGGCTGTCGGCCTTCGACGGCTTCCGGCTGCGCCCCGACGGCGGCTGGACGGACCCCTCGGGACTCGGCCGCACGCAGCACCAGCTCGCGCAGCCGCTGACCGCGGCGATCTTCTGCGCGCTCATCGAGGTCTACCAGGATGCGCTCGTCCGGCGCGGCGTGATCGCGCCCGACGACGATTCGCGCGGCTGGAGCCCCGCGGAGGTCCAGGCCGATCTTGCCCGCCTGCATGATCGGATCGGCGCCAGCCTCGCGTCCTTGCGGCCGGAGTTCCGCGCCGCGCTGCGCGAGGCGCGCGACTGGACCGGGCGCTGCCTTGCACGGCTGCTCAAGCGGCTGACGCCCGAGGACATGACCTTCGCCGCGATCGCGCGGACCTTCCTCGAGGTGGCGCGCGAGGAGGGTCCGGAGGGCAACGAGCAGGCCTACGCCGGATATTTCCTCGATCGCGACATCGAGGTGCCGGTGCGCCGCCCGGTCGAGGCGCGCGCCGTGCGACGGCGGCGAAGCTACCTCGAGCGGGTCCTCGTCGCCGAGCAGGTCCGCGCGCTCGGAACCGTCGTCCGACGGCGCCTTGCGGTCGACGACTTCGTGGCGATGCGTCGCCTGATGCCGCACGGATTCCGCGCCGATCCGGCTTGGTGAGCCCGGCCTTCGCGGCGCAGCGGCCCGGTGCTAGCCTGTCGTGCGACGCGGGCGGTCCGGATGCGGGACCGCCACCCCCCGCCCCGCTTCCCGAGGATCCACGTCATGCCCAGCGGCCGCACAACGCCTCCGACCGAGACGCTCCTGACGCCGGCCATGGTGCGGTTGTTCGGCCGCGCCTTCGAAGGCGTCACGCTTGCGACGCCATCGACGGGCGGAGCGGAAGGCGGCGCGGAGCGTCAAGGCCACACCGCCAGCCGCCTCGAGGCCCTGCTCGGCGCGGCCGACGACCGCAAGGGAGGCGGGTATCCGGCCGGGCGCCTCGCGCGGATCTACGCCTTCGTCTACCAGGGCCACTACTACCGGCTCGCGACGCCCACCCTGTTCCTGGTGCGGGGCGACGGCGACGCGATCAAGGCGGAGGGCGGCGCCGACATCGGCGCGCTCGGCCAGGAGGTCCGCGACGAGCTTGCGAATGCCCAGATGCTGATGTGGATCGTCGACCGCCTCGACTTCACCGTTCGCGTCGAGATGGAGACGGGTTCGATCGACGAGCTGCTTCTCGATCCCGACTACGGCGTCACCAAGGTGATGCGCAGCGACGTGGTCGGGCGGAGCGATCTTGTGGGGCGCGGCGGCGAGGCGGTCGGACGCAGCGACGTCGTCGGCCGGAGCGACGTGGTCGGGCGCAGCGACCTGGTCGGGCGCAGCGATCTCACCGGCCGCGGCCGGCCGCGCTGACCGGCAGCCGGGCGCGGTCCCGGCGACGCCTCACATCCACAGCTTCTCGTTCTCGCGGGCGGTGTAGAGCCCGGCAACGAAGTCGCCGTAGCCGTTGTAGAGCTGGGTGGGCACGCGCGTGCCGCCCTTGCCGATCAGCTCCTCGTCGGCCTGGCTCCAGCGCGGATGCGGCACCTTCGGGTTCACGTTGGCCCAGAATCCGTACTCGGAGCCCTGGATCTCCTCCCAGAAGCTCTTCGGCCGCTGGTCCGTGAAGTGGAAGCGCACGATCGACTTGATGTTCTTGAAGCCGTATTTCCACGGCACCACCAGCCGGATCGGCGCGCCCATCTGTCGGGGCAGCGGCTTGCCGTAGACGCCGGTCGCGATCATCGCGAGTTCGTTGGTCGCCTCGTCGATGGCCAGGCCTTCGACATAAGGCCAGGGATACCAGCTGGCGCGCTGCCCGGACGCGACCTCCGGGTTCTTGAACGTCTCCATCCGAATGTACTTGGCCGAGGCGAGCGGTTTGCAGAACTCGACGAACTGCTTCATCGCGAAGCCGGTCCACGGGACCGTCATCGCCCAGGCCTCGACGCAGCGGAACCGGTAGGTCCGCTCCTCCAGCGCCATCGCCTTCAACAGGTCGTCGACGCCGACCGTGCGCGGCTGCTCGACCATGCCGTCGATCTGGATCTCCCAGGGGCGCAGCGCCAGCTTCTGCGCCGGCTGCCACACGTTCTTCGACGACCCGAACTCGTAGAAATTGTTGTAGGTGACCGCGACCTTCTCCTCGGTGAGGTCGCGATCGACCCGATAGCGCATCGAACGCATCGCCGGATAGAGCGGCAGCGAAGGATCGCCGGCGGCGAAGTCAGGCAGCTTCTGGTCCCCGAAGCTGAACCAGCCCTGGCCCTGCAGCGCCAGCGAGGCGGCCGCCACGGCCCCCGCGCCGAGCAGCCGTCGCCGGTTCATCACGAGATGCTCCGGCGTCACCGAGGACTCCGGGACTTCCCAACCGCGCTTGCGACGAATCAGCATCGATATCCGCTCCTGGTCTCGACGGTGCTTCTCTACGACGAACGGCGCCGTTCCCGCATTCACATCCCGGCGAGCGCGGGTCGACCTCGCGCGGCGGCGCGCCGACGTCAGATTGCGCCGTCCCGCCGCTTCTTCTTCAGGATGTCGAGGTTCCGGCGCACCTGATCGAGATTGGGATGCACCGCCAGCGCGCGCTCGAAGGCGGCGATCGCCTCCTCCGTGCGGTCCTGCTGCGCGCGGATCATGCCCAGCCCGGCGAGCGCACCGAAATGCCGGGGCTCGAGCTTGAGGACCTGGTCGACGTCCTCCGCCGACTTGTCGAGGGCGCCCATCAGGAACAGCACCGTGGCACGCTTGTTCCACCCCTCGGCGTAGTCCGGGCTCTGCTTCACGATCGCGTCGAAGATGCCGAGCGCGGCGGGCAGGTTGCCTGCCGCCATCGCGCCAACGCCGAGCTCCATCAGGCTCGTCGCCGCCGATCCGCCGCCCTGCAGCCAGCCCTGCCAGATCAGGGCCTCGACCTGCTTGGCTTCGGCGGAATCGCGCGCGGCCTGGAGGCGCTCGAACAGCGGGTCGAGCTTCGCATCCGCGCCATGCACCTCGGCGGCGCCGAGAAGCAGCACCGAGGCCAGGACGAGGACGAGGCGGAGCGCGCGCATCGAGGCGACACTAGGCCCGCCCGCCGGCCGGCGGCAATCACGGCCGCGCGATCGGCCCCCGGCCGTCGCGCCGTACGGCCGCGGGCGGCCGCGGCAGCCCCCTCGAGGCGCCGACCCGGGAATGGTTCCTTCCGGCGCCGGGTCGGTTAAGAGTGCCGGCTGACCAGGAGGAATCGGATGACCGTGAGCGACTGTTTCGCCGGCGACTACGGTGCCGCGCGCGCCAAGTTCCTTGCGGCGGCCGCGGCCGCCGGCGCGACGATCGAGACGATCCAGCATCCGCTGCGCGGTCCGGCGGGCGAGCGCCTCTATTGCGACGTCGCCACGCTCGGCGATCCGCGCGCGCCACGCGCGATGGTGTCGATGTCCGCGACCCACGGTGTGGAGGGGCATTGCGGATCGGGCGCCCAGGTCGCCGCGCTGCGCGAGGGGCTGTTCCGCGAGCTTCCGGCGGGCACCCGGGCGGTCATGATCCACGCGATCAATCCGTACGGCTTCGCCTGGAGCCGGCGCGTCACCGAGGACAACGTCGACCTCAACCGCAACTTCGTCGACCACGGCGCGCCCTATCCCGCGAACGCGCCCTATGCCGAGCTGCGCGACGCGATCTGCCCGTCGGACTGGAGCGCCGCAGCGCAGGCCCGGACCCGCGCGCGGCTGCAGGCCTACGCGCAGGCGCACGGGCCGATGCGCCTGCAGCAGGCGATCTCGGGCGGCCAGTACGGCGATCCGCTCGGCGTGTTCTTCGGCGGCCACGCGCCGACGTGGTCGAACCGCACGATGCGGCGGATCTTCGCCGGCGTGGGCGCGCACGCCACCGACATCGCGGTGATCGACTACCACACCGGCCTCGGGCCCTACGGCTACGGCGAGCCCATCGCCCCGGTCGCCGGCAACGACGACTCGTTCAAGCGCGCCTGCGCCTGGATCGGCGGCAACGAGGTGACGTCGCCCGATGTCGGCACCTCGACCTCGGCACCGCTGGTGGGCGTCAATCCGACCGGCATGCGCGAGGCGGCGCCGGGGGCCCGGCTGACGATGATCGCGCTCGAATACGGCGTGCGCGCGCTGGAAAGCACCATCGACGCGGTACGCGCCGACAACTGGTTGCACGCCCACGGCGATCTCGATTCGCCCGAAGGTCGCGCCATCAAGCGGCAGATCCGCGACACCTTTTACGGCGACGAGCCGGACTGGAAGCGGATGATCGTCGACCGCGCCTTCGACATCACGCGACGCATGATGGCGGGGCTGACGAAAGGCTGACGTGGCGGCGACGGCGCGACGGCCGCGCCACGTTCAACCCGGCGGCCGCGGCGCGGGCGGCGGCGCGGGCACGAGGCCGTAGCTCGCCATCACGGCGACCAGCCTGGCACGGTCCGGGGGACCGCCCGCGCCGATGACGGCCGCCACGTCGCGGAAATACTGCGCGCCGATGTCCGGCGTCAGCACCACCAGCGCGCGCGCCGGCTGTGCATGCGGATTGCTGAACGCATGCACGCTACCTCGCGGCGTGACCATGCTGTCGCCGCGCTGCAAGTCGCGCGTCACGCCGTCCACGGTGTAGCGGAGCACGCCGTCGAGCACGTAGACGAGCTCCTCGTTCGCGCTGTGCGAATGCGGCGGTGGCACGTTCGACTGCGGCGGGACGGTCAGCTCGAAGGCGCCGATGCGCCCTTCCTTCGCGCCGTCCTGCATGTAGCGGATCTCGAGCTGCCCGACCTTGATCACGTCCGCCGCGTTGCCCGATTGCGATGTCGTCATGGCCCCTCACCCTCCTGCTGCTGCGAAAGTCCAGACTGTCGCAGGCGTCATGCCGGCAGAAATCCCTCGACCGAGAAGTAGCGCTCGCCGGTGTCGTAGTTGAAGCCGAGCACGCGGCTGCCGGCGGGCAGCTCTGGCAGCTTCTGCTTGATCGCCGCGAGCGTCGCCCCCGAGGAGATGCCGACAAGCATGCCCTCTCGGCGCGCCGCCTGGCGCGCCATCTCGCGCGCGGCCTCGGGATCGACCTGGATCACGCCGTCGAGCAGCGTCGTGTCGAGATTCTTCGGGATGAATCCCGCGCCGATGCCCTGGATCGGATGCGGGCTCGGCTTGCCGCCGGAGATCACCGGCGACAGCGTCGGCTCGACCGCGAAGACCTTTAGCCGCTTGAAGAGCGGCTTGAGCACGCGCGCCACGCCGGTGATGTGGCCGCCGGTGCCGACGCCCGTGATCAGCGCGTCGAGCCCGTCGGGGAAGTCCGCAGCGATCTCCTTCGCCGTCGTGTCGACGTGGATCTGGATGTTCGCCGGATTGTCGAACTGCTGCGGCATCCAGGCGCCCGGCGTCGCCGCGACGAGCTCGAGCGCCTTCTCGATCGCGCCCTTCATGCCCTTCTCGCGCGGCGTGAGGACGAACTCGGCACCGTACGCGAGCATCAGGCGCCGCCGCTCGATCGACATCGAATCCGGCATCACCAGGATCAGGCGATAGCCCTTCACCGCCGCCGTCATGGCGAGACCGATGCCGGTGTTGCCGCTGGTCGGCTCGATGATCGTGCCGCCGGGCTTGAGCTGCCCCGCTTCCTCCGCGGCGACGACCATCGAGAGTCCGATCCGGTCCTTGATCGAGCCGCCGGGGTTCGAGCGCTCGGACTTGATCCACACCTCGTGGCCGGGGCCGAAGAGATTGTTGATCCGGATGTGCGGCGTGTTGCCGATCGTGTCGAGGATCGTCTGCGCCTTCATGGTCCTGGTCTCCTTGCGAGGTTCCCGGGACCCTAGGCCGATCGGCATCGCAGCCGTTCGTTAGTTTTTCTTGCCGCGCCATCAAGCGGACGGGCGGGCGCGCGCGGATTCGGTCGGCCCTCAGGCACGCCCGGAATGCCTCGCAGCGAGCTTAGCAGGCGGCGGCCCGCCCGTCGCCCAGTCGAGCAGCTCGACCGTGTGCACCACCGGCACGCGCGCATCGCCCGCGAGCTGGGTCATGCAGCCGATATTGCCTGCCGCGACGACGTCGGGAGCAACGCGGGCGATGTTGGCGATCTTGCGCGCCTTGAGCTCGCCGGCGAGCGCCGGCTGCAGAAGGTTGTAGGTTCCCGCGGAGCCGCAGCAGAGATGCCCCTCGGGGATGTCCTTGACGGCGAACCCGGCGGCGGCCAGCAGCGACTTCGGCAACGCCGTGATCTTCTGACCGTGCTGCAGCGAGCATGCGCTGTGATAGGCGACCGTGACCGAGGCCGGCGCCTTGGCGCGATCGCCGAGCCCGAGCGCCGCCACGACCTCGCTGACGTCGCGCGCGAGCGCGGCGACGCGCCGCGCGGGCTCGGCCCAGGCGAAGTCGTCGCGGAACATGAATCCGTAGTCCTTCACCGTCGTGCCGCAGCCCGACGCGTTGACCACGATCGCATCGGGACCCTGGCCGCCCCACAGCGCGAGCCAGGCGAGGATGTTGCGCTGCGCCGCCTGATGCGCGGCCGATTCCTGGCCGAGGTGATGGGTGAGCGCGCCGCAGCACCCGGTGCCGGACGCGACGGCCACCTCGCACCCCAGCCGCGTGAGCAGGCGGATCGTCGCCTCGTTGATCGCGGGGTCGAGCACCTGCTGCGCGCATCCCGTGAGCAGCGCGACGCGCATGCGCACCGGCCCCTCCGCCGCGAAGACCTGCGGCCGATCGACCGGCGACGGCGCCTCGAGCGTGCGCGGCGCCAGCGCCAGCATCGCGGCGAGGCGCGCGGGCAACAACCGGGCGAACGGCTTCGCGATCATCGCGGCGAGCAGCGCGAGCCGGAACAGGAACGGCCGCGGCAGGACCGCCCCCAGCGCCCGGCGCAGCAGCCGGTCGAGCAGCGGGCGCTGGTAGGTGGCCTCGATGTGCGCGCGGGCATGATCGACGAGATGCATGTAGTGCACGCTCGACGGGCAGGTCGTCATGCACGACAGGCACGACAGGCAGCGATCGACGTGGCGGACGGTCTTCGCGTCCGCCGGCGCGCCGCTCTCGAACATCGACTTGATCAGGTAGATGCGGCCGCGCGGGCTGTCGAGTTCGTCGCCGAGCAGGACATAGGTCGGGCAGGTCGCGGTGCAGAAGCCGCAATGGACGCATGTCCGCAGGATCTTCTCGGACTCCGCCATCGCGGCGTCGGCGAGCTGGGCGAGGGTGAAGCTGGTCTGCATGTCGGTCAGACGCCCGCGTACATGCGGCCGGGATTGAGGATGCGGCGCGGATCGAAGCCTTCCTTCACGCGTCGGGTCACCGCGGCGAGGGCCGAAGGCTGCGGCTCGAAGACCGGGACCGCGGCGCGCATCGCCTCGCTGCCGCGCACCAGCGTCGCATGCCCGCCCGCCTTCCCGACCGCGTGGCGGATCGTCTCCGTGCCGCCGTCGCCGGTCGCGGGCATCGCAAGCCAGACCAGGCCGCCGCCCCAGTCGAAATAGCGCGCGCCGCCCAGCCCGGCGACGGCCGCCGCGGCCGCCGCGGGCGGCATCGACAGCCGCCACAGGCAGGCTTGCGGATCCGGCAGCAGCGCAGCGACGTCCCGGATCTCGCGCCAGAGCCGAAGCGAGCGCATGGAATGCAGCTCCTCGTCGCGGCCGCGTCCCGCGAGCAGCCGCCGCAAGCTCTCGCAGCGGGCGGCGACGGAGCCCGGCGTGCCCTCGACGCGCAGCGCGGTCACGCTCTCGCCCGCATCGCGCACCAGGTCGACGCCGGAGCGCCCGGCGATCGCCGCCGGCAGGTGCGCGGCGCCCGAGACCTCGCAGGGCGAGTTCAGCGCATCGGCCATCACCTGCGCGGCAGCCGCGTCGCCGAGCCCGAACAGCAGCACGGTGCGGGTCTTCGGCGGCGCCGGCAGGACCTTCACCGTGACCTCGGTGAGGACGCTCAGGGTGCCGAAGGCGCCGCAGATGATCTTGGGCAGATCGTAGCCGGTGACGTTCTTCACCACCTTGCCGCCGCCCTTGTAGATCTCGCCCCGACCGCTGACCGCCTGGAAGCCGAGCAGATGGTCGCGCGCCCCGCCGGCCTTGATCCGGCGCGGCCCCGACAACGCGACGCCCAGCGCGCCGGCGATCGTGCCCGAGCCCGGCGGCGCACCGAACACGGCGCTGCTGTCGACCGGCTCGAAGGCGAGCATCTGGCTGCGCGATTGCAGCGCCTGCTCGATCTCGGCCATCGGCGTCGCCGCGGCGGCGGTCAACACGAGCTCCTCGGGCTCGTAGCTCAGGATGCCGCGAAGCTCCGACGTCACGAGAACGTGGCCCGCCTGCACAGGTCGGCCGAATCCGGCGCGGCTGCCGCCGCCACGGACCTCCAGCGGAACCTCCTCCGCGGCGGCCCAGCGGACCACGTCGCGCAGCTGCGCATCGGTGGCGGGCTTGAGGGTCTCGACCATCAGAAGCGCGGCAGCTCGGGGAAGGGGAGCTCGCCGCGGCGCACGTGCATGCGGCCGAGCTCGGCGCAACGATGCAGCACCGGGAACACCTTGCCGGGATTGAGCAGCCCGTCGGGATCGAAGGCGCATTTCAGCCGCTGCTGTTGCTTGAGATCGTCGTCGGAGAACATCGCGCCCATCAGGTCGCGCTTCTCGACGCCGACGCCGTGCTCGCCGGTGAGGACTCCGCCGACATCGACGCACAGACGCAGGATGTCCGAGCCGAAGGCCTCGGCACGCTCGATCTCGCCCGGCTTGTTGGCATCGTAGAGGATCAGCGGATGGAGGTTGCCGTCGCCGGCGTGGAACACGTTGGCGAGCCGCAGGTCGTATTTCCGCGACAGGGCCTCCATCCGCCGCAGCACCTCGGGCAGGCGCTTGCGCGGGATCGTGCCGTCCATGCAGTAGTAATCGGGGCCGATACGGCCGACGGCGGGAAACGCCGCCTTGCGGCCGGCCCAGAAGCGCAGCCGCTCCTCCTCGCTCGCCGAGGTCCGCGCATAGACCGCGCCGTTGTCGCGCGCGATCGACTCGACCGCGCCGATCAGCTCCTCGACCTCCGCCGCCGGCCCGTCGAGCTCGACGATCAGGAGGCTCTCGACGTCGAGCGGGTAGTTCGCGTGCACGAACGCCTCGGCGGCGACGATCGCGGGCTTGTCCATCATCTCCATGCCGCCGGGGATGATGCCGGCGGAGATGATCGCGGCCACCGTCGCCCCGCCCTGCTCGACGCTGGGGAAGCCGAGCAGGACGGCGCGCGCGGTGTCGGGCTTGCGCAGGATCCGCACCGTCACCTCGGTGACGACGCCGAGCAGGCCCTCGGAGCCGACCATCACGCCCAGCAGGTCGTAGCCCTCGGCCTCGAGATGCTTTCCGCCGAGGCGCAGCACCTCGCCGTCGATCGTCACGAACTCGACGCCCAGCACGTTGTTGGTCGTCACGCCGTATTTCAGGCAATGCACGCCGCCGGAATTCTCCGCGACGTTGCCGCCGATCGTGCACGCGATCTGCGACGACGGATCGGGCGCGTAGTAGAAGCCGTCGCCCTGGACCGCGGTCGTGATGCCGAGATTGGTGACGCCGGGCTGGCAGACGACGACGCGGTTCGCGTAGTCGATCTCGAGGATCCTGTTGAACTTGCCCATGCCGAGCAGCACGCCGTCGCCCAGCGGCAAGGCGCTGCCCGACAGGCCGGTGCCCGCGCCGCGCGGCACGACCTTGATTCCGTTCGTCTTGCAGTATTTGAGCACCGCCGCGACCTGCGCCGTCGTCGAGGGGAGCACGACGACCATGGGCAGCTGGCGATAGGCGGTCAGGCCGTCGCATTCATAGGCGCGGCGACCCGCTTCCGAGTCGATGACGCCCTCGCCGGGGACGAACCGCCGCAAATCCGCGACGATCTGCTCGCGGCACGCGAGCACCCCTTCGTCGAGCGCGGGCATCATCAGCATTGCGGCGTCTCCCTCCAGCGGAGGGAAGAACTAGAGGCGGCGCTCCGGGCTGTCCAGCTGAAGGCCGGTCGAAGGGAGGAGATCGGACCGCTCGACCCGCGCCATGGTGACGCGGCCCGTGTCGCGTCCACCGGTCGTCGCGTCCACCGGTGTCGGGTCCACCGGTGTCGGGTCCACCGGAGTCGGGTCCACCGGAGTCGGGTCCACCGGTGTCGGGTCCACCGGAGTCGGGTCCACCGGTGTTGCTTCCAAAAGAAACCGCGCTGATCCAGGGATCAGCGCGGCGGGACGGCTCGAAGGTCGTGCGCGCCCGAAGCGGCGCGCCGACGGATCAGCCCTGGCGGGCCTTGAACCGGGGGTTCGTCTTGTTGATCACGAACACGCGCCCCTTGCGGCGCACGACGCGGCAGTTCTTGTCGCGCTTCTTCGCGGACTTCAGCGAGTTGAGGACCTTCATGTCACGAACTCCGACAGGCATCCCCGCGCCGGGCGCGGGAACAGGAAATGGGCGCCGGGTTATAGGGACGGCCCCTGGCCAAGTCAAACCTCGACAGGGGTCCGGCCGCCTCAGGCCTTCTTGATCCCCGACACCCGGGCGATCTTCAGGTCGCCCGCCTCGCAGGCGGCGATGCGCTTCGCCCAGAGGTCGAGTTCCCGCGCCAGCAGCGGCTTCTCCTCGGGCGTGACCTCCTTGCCCTGGAGCTGGTCGGCCAAGCTTGCCCACCCGGCCAGGACCTGGGCCTTGAAGGTCGGCGAGAAGTCCTCCGCGATCCGGACATCGACCTTTTCGCGGCTCAGCGCGCCGGCGATGAACTCGACCGTGGGCGGATGCGGGGCCGCATCCTCCACCGCCCGCCAGGCCTGGAGCGCCTCGGAATCGCCGTCCGCCTTCGCCAGCGCAAGCTCGACGAACATGATCTGGCCTCCGGGCTTAACGCACGAAGACAACCCTTTGATAAGACGTGGCTTATCTGTCACCAGGCCGAGCACCTGCCGCACGAAGACGGCGTCGTAACGCTTCGTCGGAAGCTTCCCCGCCTGCGGGTCGAAATGCTGCACCGTCGCCTTCTTGCCCATCCCCGCGGCCTCGGAGGCGTGCATGCCGGCGACCGCCAGCGTCGCCGACGGCTCCAGCCCCTCGACCCAGGCGCCGATCGACTTGGCCACGGCGCGCGCACCGCCGCCGAGCCCGCAGCCGACATCAAGCAGGGTCTTCTCCTTGGACAGCGCGAAGGGCTTGATGAGGTCGAGCGCCGCCTCGGCACCCCCGGGGAAGTTGAAGCCGTCGCCCCAGATCAGCTCCGAGACCCGGACCCGCTCCGCCGTCCAGGCATCCGGGATCGGCACGGCGTCGGCCGGCGGCGCGGCAGCGGCGCCGTCATCCGCCTCGTCCGCCGGCGCATCGGCCTCCATGACGAGCTCGGCAATGTCGGGCTCGACATAGTCGTAGCCCTCCCACCACGCATGAAAGCGCCGTTTGAAACGCGAGACGTTGGGGGCGAGGGCGAGCTTCATGAGCTGCCGGGGCTCATTGCCAGAGGGAAACCACCCCACTCTCGCGAAAACTTGTTAACAAACGGCGAGGCCGAAGGTCCCTCACAACCCCAGCGACATCGCGAGCCAGAGCGCGCCGGCGCCGCCCAGCACGCCGCCCAGCGCATTGCCGCGGGTCGCGAGAAGGATGGTCACGGCGACGCCGGTCGCAGCGACACGCGCGACGAGGCCGGTCGTCGCCAGCGGACCGCCCGGAAGCAGGATCATGCGGGCGACCAGCGCCGCGACCAGCGCATAGGCGACGCAGGCGAACCATCCCATCGCCGGACTCTCGGGATCGATGCGACGGGCGAGCGCGATCCCGCCGGCGCGCCAGACATAGGTGGCCGCCGCGCCGGCGATGAGGGTGCCGTAGATCGCGATGTCGCTCATCGCGGACCGCCCGCCGGCCGCGGGCGCGTCACGGCGAAGGCGAGCGTGCCGCCGACGATGCCCGCCAGCAGCAGCCCCCATCCCGGCGACAGCGCCTGGAACAGCGGGCCGAGCACGACTCCGAACCCCAGAGACGCCCAGCGGCTGCGGCTGCCGGGCGGCACGAAGAAGAGCAGCAGGAAATAGATCGGGTTGATGAAGACGAGGGCCACGGCCACGGAGCGCGGCAGGTCGCCGGTAAGACCGAAGCCCAACGCGGTGCCGAACAGCGAGGCGAGCCACAGCACCACCGCGAAGCCGACGAAGAACGACAGGCGCTCGCCGCGCGGCATCGCGGGTCCGCGAAGCATCGTCATGGCCCAGGCCGTGATCGCGACGAAATGGGCTGCGAGGTAGAGGCGCCAGCGCGGCCGTCCGTCGACATGGATCACGGGCGACAGGGTGACCGCCATCGGCAGCAGCCGCGCATTGGCCAGCGCAACGGCGATGAAGATCGACGGCAGCGACGCACCGAGCGCATGCAGCTCGATCGCCGCGACCTGACCGGGCAAGGCCCAGGCCGACAGTGTGGAGAGCAGGCCGATCTCGACGCCGAGACCGAGCTGGCGGATCAGGCTGCCGAACCCGACATAGCTCGCGCCGAGTACGAGCGCCGGCGCGCCGAGCGCGTGGACCATGCCCGCGCGCAGCCCCCGCCGCGCACTGGCGCGGTCGACGATCTCGGCGGGCGGCGGCTCGGTCGGCGGGGGAGACAAGCGAGATGCAAGGCTGACGTTCGTTCGCCAACCTTGCCCTCGCCCGTGTGCCTGTCAAACCGGGCGATCAGCCCGCCTTGATCGGGATCGACTTGTTGGCCGGCTCCGACTGCGGCGGCTTGCGGATCGTGACGGTGAGCACGCCGTTCTTGAACTCGGCCTCGACTCCGCCCACCGGCGGCACGAAGGGCAGCGTGAAGGCGCGGCTGAAGACGCCGTAGCTGCGCTCGGCGACGTGCCACGCGCCGCCCTCGCCCTTCTCCTCCTTCTCGGTGCGGCGCTCGCCGCGGATCGACAGCACGTCGCCGTCGAGCTGAAGGGAGACGTCCTTCTCCGAGACGCCGGGCAGATCCGCATGGACGACCAGACGGTCCTTCTCCTCCTTGACGTCGACGCTCGGGCTCCACCCGATCGCCGCCCGCGTGGCCGGCGTCGGCGCGCCGCGCCAGAGATCGTCGAAGGCGCGGTTGATCTCGCGCTGCAGGGACGAGAACGGGTCGGTCGCTCGCGAAAGTTCGCGGCCACCGAACGGCATCAGGTCACGTAGACTCATGGCATCCTCCTTGGCGGTTCGCCGGTCGCTGCCACGACCGGCCTGCGCCACATGAAGGAAGCCGGCGCCGCAGGTTCAATACGGGCGGTCCGCGCGACGGATCGCCGCATGGCGCCCGCGTCGGATCAGCCCGCCTCCGCCGCGTCCAGCCCCAGCGCGCGGCACAGCAGCACCAGCCCCTCGTAGAGCATGTGCGCCGCCAGGAAGGCCGTCATGCCGCCATGGTCATGTGGCGGGCTGACCGTGTTCACGTCGACGGCGACGATGCGCAGGCCGGCGAATCCCTGCATGAGCGCGATGCCTTCGCGCGCGGTCAGGCCGCCCCAGACCGGCGTCGCCACGCCGGGCGCGACCGACGGATCGAACACGTCCATATCCCAGCACAGATAGACCGGCCGCCCGCGCATCGCGGCATGGATCTCGGCGAGGACGTCGGGCGTTCCGCGCCGCACAAGCTCGCGCAGCGTGACGACTCCGTAGCCCAGGCCCCTGGCGCGCCCGACGATCCCGCCGACCGAAGCCGGGCCGCGGACGCCGATATGGAAGGATCGAGGCGCGTCGATCAGCCCCTCGCCCGCCGCGTGGGTGAACTGCGTCGCGTTGTTGTATTTTTCCTCGTTCGAGTAGGCGTAGGCGTCGGTGTGGCTGTCGATGTGCAGCGCCACGAGATCGGGATGGCGGCGGCGCAGCGCACGCAGCTGCGGCAGGGTGACCGCCCCGTCGCCGCCCATCGTGATCGGCGCGACCCCGGCATCGACGAGCCGCGCGGTCGCGGCCTCCATCGCGGCGAAGGCCTCCTCGATCCGGCCCGGCACGAGGCGGACGTCGCCGCAGTCGACGAGCCCCAGCCGCACCGCCGGATCGAAGTCGGCGGACTCCGGATTGTAGCGGCGGATCAGGCGCGACTGCTCGCGGATCGCCGCGGGCCCCTGGCGCGAGCCGACGCGGAACGGATGGGTGCCGCAGTCGAACGGCATGCCGAGCACCGCGGCGCGCGCGGCGGAGAGGTCGGTCGTCGCCGGCACGCCCATGAAGGTCAGCGGCGGCTCGAGGAGTTCGTCGCGCATGGCGTCCTCCGGCGGAACGGGCTCAGCGGGCGCGCAGCGCCGCGTCGATGGCGAAGCGCAGCTCGCTGGCGATGAAACCGCGGCGCAGCGCCTCCGAGGTGAAGCAGAACACGTCGAACACGTAGGCGTCGGCGGTCAGGTCCTTGAGCAGGACGATCGGCGGCGGATGCGCGAGCACGTCAGAGCGTTGCCGGACGCAGCCGAGGAGCATCTCGCGCAGGCTCGCCGCGTCGCCGCGGTACTGCGGAATGGTGATTGTGACGTCGACGCGCGCCGAGGTGTCCTTGTGCGTCCAGTTGACGACATGCGTCTGCAGGAACTCGGCGTTGGGCACGAGAATCGTGCTGCGGCTGAAGGTCTCGATCTCGGTCGCGCGGACGTTGATGCGCTTGACGATGCCCTGGTTCGCGCCGACCACGACCCAGTCGCCCTGCTTGATCGGCCGCTCGACGAGCAGGATCAGGCCGGACACGAAGTTGTTGACGATGTTCTGCAGGCCGAAGCCGATGCCGACGGTGAGCGCGCCGGCCACGAAGGCGAGGTTCGAGATGTTGAGGCCGAGCGTCGAGACGGCCATCGTCGCGGCGACGACGAGGCCGACATAGCCGAGCCCGGAGCGCAGGCTGTGGCGAACGCCGACATCGAGCGTCGTGCGCGGGAAGACGCGCGTGTCGAGAACGCGCTGGAGATAGCGCGTGATCGAGACCGCCGCGAAGAACACGACGCTCGAGAGCAGCAGGTCGGCCAGCGAGAACGTGTAGGAGCCGATGCGGACGCCCTCGAGCAGCCGCGCCCAGAACACGACGATGTCGTCGGGCGTGGCGCCCCACACGAGCAGCAGCCCGACGACGATCAGCGCGACGATCACCAGCTCGAGGGCGAGCGACAGCCAGAACTCGACCAGCCTCAGGACGTCGGGACCGAGCGCGAGCCCGGAGAGGATCCGGTCGCCGATCCGCGATCCCGGCGTCAGGACGCGCGGCAGGCCCTCGCGCACGGCATGGCGCGCGGCGCTCGCGGCCCCGAGCACGGCGCCGCTGCCGACCACGCCGAGCGCCAGGTACTGCGCCAGGGTGCTGAAGCCGACAGCTGCCACCGGGACCGCCAGCATCGCGGCGAGCGCCGCAAGCGAGCGCAGCAGAGTCCACCCGTGCCCGCCGCTCCAGCCGGACCGCCGGCGCAGCATGACCACGCTCCAGGCGATCGCGGCCGTCGCCAGGAGGCCCCACAATGCGATGAAGGCGTCGACATACTCGAATGAGCTCGCCGCGCGCACGACGCCCCAGTCGACGGCGACGATCGCGGCCAGGCCGATCAGCGCGCGGCGCAGGGCCTGCGCACGGGCGTCGTCGAGCGCCGGCACGCGCCATGCCGGCCGCTCGACGGCGAGCGTCAGGCGAATCAGCCAGTAGAGACCGAAGAACACCGCGACGCCGAGCACCGCGCCGCCGCCGATGGCGCGGGCGACCGCGTTGGGCAGCAGCGCCTCGTCGGGCAGGCCGCGATAGGCGAGCACGCCGCCGATCGCCCAGGGCGCGACGCGTCCGATCCACGCGACCAGCGCCGCGAGCATGCGCGTGGCCGCCGCCTCCGGGGCGGGCTCGGCGCCCCAGGCGAGGCCGAGCGGCGCGGCCGCGCGCGCGAGCCCGCGCGCGGCGACGAGCCCGATCGCGATGCCCACCACGGCGAGCAGCAGGACGAATCCCGCCGCCCCGCGCACGCCGGGCTCGTCGATGTTGCGCAGGATCCAGACGTGCACCGACACGCGCGTGATGTCGAGGATCTGCCCCAGCTCGGACAGCGCCCGCAGCCAGTTGCGCGGATCCACCGGGATCGGCTTCACCTCGGAGAGCGTGCGCGCCAGGGCCTCGATCCGCTTGGTCGAGAGCCGGTCGAGCACCTGCTCGACCTTGGCGAGGATGAGGTCGCCCTGGTGGACCCAGCCGTCGGCCTCGGCGACGGCGTCGGCGAGGGCCTTGCGCTGCTGTGCGACATCGGCCGCCTCGGCCTGCCCTTCGGTCGGCTTGCCGAGCGCTTCGAGCAGCCCGCGCTGCTCGTCGGCGCGCGTGCCGGCCGCCGAGCGCAGGCGCTCGACCTCGCCCTTGACCTGCAAGGCCTGGGCGTTGAGCCGCTGGATGCCCGACTCGGTCAGCTTGAGGGAGCCGATCTCGCGGCCCAGGCGGTCGATTCCGCGCTCGTGCTCGACGAGCTGTGCGCGGACATGCGCGGGATCGAGATCCTGCGCCCCCGCGGCCCCGGCGAGGACGAGGAGCAGCGCGCCGAACAGGAGCGACAGCAGGCGCACGGTCAGGTCGCCGCCGTCGGGCGGACCACGGTGGTCTTGCCGCCCCGGACGAACTCGATGCGGTTGGCGAACAGGGTCGCCACCTGCCGGCGATGCGACACGACGATCATCGTCTTGTCGCGCAGCGTCGCCAGGAGCGCCTGGGTGATCGCCATCTCGCCGGCCTCGTCGAGCGAGTTCAGCGATTCATCGAGGATCACGCAGGGCGGCCGCGCCAGGAAGGCGCGCGCGATCGCGATGCGCTGCTGCTCGCCGCCGGAGAACGGCTCGCCCTTCTCGCTGACCAGCGTGCCGCGCCCCGCGGGGTCCTGCTGCAGCCGCGCCTCGAGCCGCGCGTCGCGCACGATCGCGCGCATCGCGGCCTCGTCGGGCGACTGCGCCAGGGCGATGTTGTCGTAGATCGTCCCCGGCACGAAGGCGGGGTTGGCACGCATGAAGAAGAACAGCCGCTTGCGATCGGCGAGCGAGAGCTTGGTGACGTCGTAGCCGCCGATCGTCGCGCGACCGGCCGCCGGCGTCTGCAGCCCGAGCAGCACCGAGATGATCGTCGTCTTGCCGGATCCGGAATCGCCGAACAGGCCGATCTTCTCGCCGGGATCGATGGCGAAGGAGATCCGGTCGAGGATGATGTCGCCGCGCGGGTTCTTGACCGTGACGTCCTCGAACTCGATGCGCCCCCAGCCCGGCCGCGGCGCCTCGACGATGGTCGGCGCCGCCGGCGCCCGCACCTGTGCCTCGCCGGTGTTCGCGGAGATGCGGCGCAAAGCGGCGCGCGCGTCGTTCATCATCGGCCACGCCTCGCCGATCTGCGACAGGCAGGGGAAGATGAGCATCGTGTAGTAGGCGAAGACAAGGAACTTGCCGACCGGCGGCGTGCTCTCCTCGGACATCACCATCAGCAACACGAGGCACAGCGCCGCCGAGGTGCCGATCACGAACTGCATGGTCGCGTGATAATGGCTGTGGCGCATCCACAGCAGGCGGTTCAACCAGTAGAGCCTGCGCGTGAACGCCGTGGTGCGGGTCAGGAACAGCGTCCGCAGGCCCGAGAACCGCAGGTCGAGATTGCGCTGGTAGATCGTCGCGAGCAGCCCGAGGAAGTTCTGCTCGTGACCGATCTTCACGAGGAAGCGCGACTTGCGCCACTGGGCGTAGATCGCGATGCCCGCGGTGAGCACGAGGATCTCGACCAGCAGGAACCAGAACAGCCAGGTCTCGACGAACATGACCACGACCAGCATCAGCGACATCTGCAGCATCGACATGCCGGTCGCGACGATCGCCTCGCGCATCAGGCGCTGCACCGCCTCGACGTCGCTCGACGCCGCCGCGAGGACGGCGCCGGGGCCGGTGTCGCTCAGCATGCGATAGGGTCCGCGCAGCAGGCTTGCGACGATCGAGCCGCGGATCGACCGGATCACGCGCTCGCTCATGCGGCTGATGACCCATTCCGTGGAGATCATCGCGCAGAGGATGACGAGTTCGAGCAGGATGATCATGCCGGCGTAGAGCCAGAGCCGGTTGACATGGCCGGCAGCGGCGGCCTCGAGCGTCGCGAAGGGGGTGCCGGCGGCGGGCGGCTCGATCAGGGCCCGGATCGGCAGCGGGCGCATCACCACCGCGATGCTCTGGGTGGCGGCGATGACGAAGGCCAGGAGGATGGCCCATCGCCACACGGGATTGTGCCGGCGAAGCAGCCGATCGATCTCGGCGATGAACATCGAGGAAGCCTTCTTGCTCGGACGCTGGTCCGGCGCCGTTCGACTCGGGCCCGGGTGCGCGGAGGGTGGCCGGCCGCGCTCGGGTCTGTCGAGAGTCTTCGGGCCGGCCGGGCCGCCGACGGCTCAGCCGGCGGCGGCGCTCCGAGGCATGGGCGCGCGGTCGAGCAGCTGCGCAAGGCCGTCGTGCAGGCTGGTGGTGGCCGCGATCCCGAGGTCACGGCGCGCCGCCGCCGGATTGCCGATCGAGACGCGGATGTCGCCGGCGCGCGACGGCGCGGCGGTCACGCGCGGCGCGACCGCGAGCACGGCTCCGAGCGTCGCCAGCAGCTCGTTGAGCGACGTCTGCCGGCCCGTGCAGACGTTGTAGACGTCGAACCGGGGCGCGTTCAGCCCCTGGAGCCGCGTCATCGCCGCGACGAGGTGGCGGACGACGTCGGCGACGAAGACGAAGTCGCGGACCTGGCCGCCGTCGCCGAAGACCGTGACCGGCTCGCCGCGGGCGACCCGGTCCGCGAAGATCGAGATCACGCCCGAATAGGGCGAGCGCGGATCCTGGCGCGGGCCATAGACGTTGAAGAAGCGCATCGCCGTCGACGGCACGCCCACGAGCGCCGCCGCGATGCGCGCGTGCTGCTCGCCGCCGAGCTTGTCGGCGCCGTAGAACGAGATGGGCGCCGGCACCGCCGTCTCGTCGACCGCCCTGGCGCCGGCATCGCCGTAGATCGCCGCCGAGGACGCGAAGACGACTGGGACGCCTCTGCCGCCGGGACGGCGGGCAGCCTCGAGCGCATTGATCGTGCCGCCGAGGTTGACGGCGGAGGAGCGCTGCCATTCGTCGAGGCAACGCTGGACCGAAGCGATCGCGGCGAGGTGGAAGATGCCGTCGACGCCGGCGGCGGCGCGGTCGACGACGGCGCCGTCGGCGACGTCGCCGACATGCAGGCGGGCGCGCGGATCGAGATTGCGACGGTGGCCGGTCGACAGGTCGTCGAGGACGTCGACGCCGTGACCGGCGGCGAGCAAGGCGTCCACCAGATGCGACCCGATGAAGCCGCACCCACCCGTCACGAGATACCGCATCGTCGAGAGTCTCCGCCGTGCTGAAGCCGCCTGGCGGCCGGACTCACGTCGTCCGGCCGTTCCCGGTCCCCGAGGAAATGTCGTTCGACGGCGGCAAAGGAAGGATGAAGACCGGCGGGTCAGCGCCCGGTTCGACCGAGCAGCATCAGGAACGCCGTGCGGGCGAGGATGCGAAGGTCCATCCACAGCCCGCAATGGCGAACGTAGTAGAGGTCGTAGGCGAGCCGTCGCGACGCGTCGCCGTGGGACCAGTCGCCCATCGTCTGCGACCAGCCCGTGAGGCCGGGGCGCACGAGGTGCCGCAGCCCGTAGCCGCGCAGTACCGCGGTCAGGCGCGCGGTCTCCTCCGGCGACGCCGCGCTCGGCCCGACGACGCTGAGGTCGCCGAGCAGCACGTTGATGATCTGCGGCAGCTCGTCGAGCCGCGAGCGATAGAGCGCGCGGCCGAGCGGCGAACGGTGCCTGTTGCTCTCGCCCTGGGTGCGGAAGCGGACGGCGGCGAAGCGCTCGCCGTCGAGACCGACGCGCCATTCGGTCACCAGGACCGAGCCGCGATGCGTCAGCGCCACGGCGACCGCGATCACGAGCATCAGCGGCAGGAAGACGATCGCCGCCGCCAGCGCCACGACGATGTCGAGGACGCGCTTGGCGGCCGCGCGCGCCGGCGCGCTGCGCCGGAACGTCAGGGTGTCGACGGCGTCCAGGACCACTGCGCCGGCGAGTTCGGGCCGCGATGCGACCACGGACGGCTCGAAAGCGGCGTGCGCCGCTTGCTGATTGGCCATGACTTTCCCCTCGTCCCGATGTGGCGACGAACGCGCGCAAACCCCTGCAGGTCCCTCGGGCCGTCGACCGGCAACGCCGGTGCCGACCTTCTTGACCGGGGCGTCGCACCCCGGCTGCGCTTGATCACCGACCCGACTCTTAGGCCACGGACCCAAGATTGAGAAGCGCGAACATGCCCGCCACCCGAAGATGGCCTTATTAACCATAAGCTTCCGCCCATCCGACGGACGCCGCCGACCTAAGCCACAGGTTGGGTTGCGGCGCCGCAAGCGCAGCGCCTAGTCTCCGCGACCCCGCAGCTTCGGACAGTCACATGCCGCACCGCATCAACGGCCGTGCCAACGCCCTGACCGTCGACGTCGAGGATTATTTCCAGGTCCAGGCTCTCGAGCGCGTGGTCAGCCGAGACAGCTGGGACAGCCGGGAGGTCCGGGTCGAGCGGAACACGGACGAGATCCTCGGGATCTTCGGCGAGGCGGGCGCGAAAGCGACGTTCTTCATCCTCGGCTGGGTCGCCCGCCGCCACCCGGACCTGGTCCGAAGGATCGCGGCTGCCGGGCATGAAGTGGCGAGCCACGGGCTGGAACACGTCCGCGTGGACCGGCACGATCCCGCCAGCTTCCGGCAGGACATCGGCACGACGAAGAAGCTGCTGGAGGACCTGGCCGGGACGCCGGTGCGCGGTTATCGCGCCCCGAGCTTCTCGATCGGCCGCAGCCAGTTCTGGGCCTACGAAGTCCTCGCCGCCGAGGGCTACGCCTACAGCTCCAGCGTTTATCCGGTGCGGCACGACAACTACGGCATCCCGGATGCTCCGCGTACGCCGTTCCGGCCCGCGTCGGCGCCGACGATCGTTGAACTGACGCTGCCCACGCTGACCGCTGGCGGCCGCAACCTGCCGGCAGGGGGCGGAGGATTCTTCCGGCTGCTGCCCTATCGCGTGTCGCGGTGGTCGATCGCGCGGCTGAATGCCTCGGGCCATGCCTGCATCTTCTATTTCCATCCCTGGGAAATCGACGCGGAGCAGCCGCGCGTCGGCGGGTTGTCGGCGAAGAGCCGCTTCCGCCACTACGTCAATCTCGAGCGCACGGCGCCGCGGCTGCGCCGTCTCGTGCGGGACTTCCGCTGGGACCGCCTCGATCGCGTGCACGGCGACGTCCTGCAGCGGCCTGACCTCGCACCGGTCTGGGGCCCCGTCGACGCGGCGGCGGACTCGAAGGCGGCCTGAGCCGCGGCGCCCGCCGCAAGTTCGCACGCTCCCCGCGCGTCTCGGGCGAAGCCGGGTTCAAGGGCACGGCAGGAGCGACACGGCAGCAGCGGCAAGCGCCGAAAAGCGAAAGGCCCCGATCGCTCGGGGCCCCGTTCCGCGCCGGACATCGCCGGCGCATTCTGCTTTTCGGATGGTGGGCGCTGCAGGGATTGAACCTGCGACCCCTTCCATGTCAAGGAAGTGCTCTCCCGCTGAGCTAAGCGCCCGTCCCGAAAAAAGCGGCCGGACTATAGCCGCGGCGACCTCGAATGCAAGCGCAGCGCCGAAGCGCTCGTCGACGCCACGGCCGCTCAGGCGGCGAGCAGCCGATCGACGTGATTCACGAGATCCTTGAGATGGAACGGCTTGGACAGCACGGACGCGCCGGGCAACGGCGCGCGGCCGCCGTCGAGCACGACCGCTGCGAACCCGGTGATGAACATGACGCGCAGCTCAGGCCTCGACTGGCGGGCCCGCCGCGCGAGTTCGACGCCGTCCATGCCCGGCATGACGATGTCGGCGATCAGCAGGTCGTAGTCCGACGGGCGTGCGGCGAGCGCCGCCCAGCCGTCGGCGAAGCTCGCCACGTCGTGTCCTGCGCGCAGCAGCGCCGTGGTCAGGAATGACCGCATCGAGTCGTCGTCTTCAGCCAACATGATGCGTGCCATCAGCGTCCTGCCTCGTCAGCCCCAAGAATACAACGACCGTCGGAGACCACGGCCGCCCGCGTCGACACGGCACGGGACTCGCCAGCCCGCCGCAATCGCGATCGCCGGCACCGCCCGACGATCGGGGCCCCGACCTCGCCCGGGGGCCCGGCCTCGCCGGAACAGGCAACCTCGCCCGAAAACATTGACGGTCGGTTGCCGATCCCGTCGACGTCGGCGGATTCAATCCGCGCCGACGACGCCCCGCAAGGTGACACCGGAGTCCCATTCGGGTTACATCGAACGCAACCTCCCCAGCGCGGCCCCGCCCCTCGATGGACTCCGGTCTGCCTTCCGATCCGCTGCACCCCCCGATCGAGGTCATCGCGCCGACGCACTACGCGGCGCCCGTCGTCTTCGCCTCGCCGCACTCCGGCAGCATCTACCCAGCCAGCTTCCTCGCCGCGGCCCAACTCGATCCGGTGACGCTGCGTCGCTCCGAGGACGCTTTCATCGACGAGCTCTTCACCTCCGCGCCGACGCTCGGTATGCCGCTGATCAAGGCGCGCTTTCCCCGCGCCTATGTCGACGTCAACCGCGAGCCCTGGGAACTCGATCCGGCGATGTTCACGGATCACCTGCCCGACTACGTGAACCGGGCCAGCCCGCGCGCGCATGCCGGTCTCGGAACGATCGCCCGGGTCGTCGCCGCCGGCCGCGAGATCTATCGCGGCAAGCTGCGCTTCGCCGAAGCCAAGCGCCGCGTCGAGACGCTCTACATGCCGTACCACGACCGCCTCGAGGCGCTGCTGCGCGAGATGCGGGCCCGCTGGGCCGGCACCGTCCTGGTCGACTGCCATTCGATGCCCTCGGTCGGCGGCACCCGTGATCGCGACGCAGGGCGGCGGCGGCTGGATTTCGTGCTCGGCGACTGCCACGGCCAGAGCTGCGCGAGCAGCCTCGTCGATCGGGTCGAGAAGGTGCTGTGCGACCTCGGCTATACCGTGGCGCGCAACGATCCCTACGCCGGCGGATTCACGACGCGCCATTACGGCCGGCCGCAGGACGGCCGTCATGCGCTCCAGATCGAGATCAATCGCGCCCTCTACATGGACGAGCAGCGGATCCTGCCGCGGCCGTATTTCGCGACACTCAGCCTGCACATCGCGCGGGTCGTCGGCGAAATCCGCGACCACGCGCGGACCGTCCTCGCACAGGCGGCCTGATCCGCCGGCCGATGGGGCGACGAACAAAAAAAGGGCCGCGCTATGCAGCGCGGCCCAAGTCTAGGGAGGAAACGCCCAGGAGACGGCGGGAGGCCATCTCCAGTACGACATCTCGCGATGTCGCATCGCACAAGTTAGTTTGTGCGACGCAAAAATCAAGACCTTTCCTGGCCTGCGACATCAGGCCTCTACACCGGAGCAATCCTCTGAGGCGGAATACGAATCACAGAGACTCAGTGAATCGGCACAGCCTCGCCCGGCTCTTGCTGCAACGCGTGCTTGCAAGCGTCTCGGAGGGTGCGGGCGCATGCCTTCGGGTCGTCCCGGCGGCCCGCCGGGAGCCCGGCGGACGGACGGTGGCACGATGACCACCCCGGCCTGGGTGAAGGCGACCACGGAGGGTGAAACCCTGAAGGTCGCTGTCGGCGGCGCCTGGACCCTCGCCCATGTGCACGCGATCGAGGCCGCCCTGCACGCGGCGCAGCCGGCCGTTCCGGCGAAGCTGCGGGTCGACGTCGCGGCCGTCGATCTGCTCGACACGGCCGGGGCCTTCCTGCTGTCGCGATGGATGCGGCGCAATGCCCGCGACCATGCGGCCTTCGAACTTCTCGGGGCCAATCCCGCCCAGGCCGCCCTGCTCAAGCGCGTGGCGATCTCCGAGCGGCAATCGCTGCGCCGCCGGGAGAACTCGCCGCTAGCCGCGCTCGCGATCCGCACCGGGCGCGCGAGCTTCGAGTTCGCCCATGCCGCGGCCGATCTCCTCGCGTTCTTCGGCCTCGTGCTGGTGACGCTCGGAAGGTCCCTGCTCCGGCCGACGCGCTTCCGTGTCACGGCGCTGTTCGCGCATGTCGAGCGCATCGGCCTGCACGCCCTGCCGATCCTCGGCTTGCTCTCGTTCCTGATCGGCGTCGTCCTCGCCTATCAGGGCGCCGACCAGCTGCGCATCTATGGCGCCGAGATCTTCACCGTGAACCTGCTCGGCGTTTCCGTGCTGCGCGAGCTCGGCATCCTGCTGACCGCGATCATGGTCGCCGGCCGGTCGGGCAGCGCCTTCACCGCCGAGATCGGCACCATGAAGGTCAACGAGGAGGTCGACGCGATGCGCACGCTCGGCCTCGACCCGATCGAGGTCCTCGTCCTGCCGCGCATCATGGCGATGCTGATCGCGCTGCCTCTCGTCGCGATCTACGCGGACATCATGGCGCTGGCGGGCGGCGCCATCATGGCCATGGCGGTGCTCGAGATCAGCCTGTCCCAATTCCTCGCGCAGCTCTCCGACGCCGTCGTCGCGTCGACCTTCTGGGTCGGCATCGTCAAGGCGCCGGTCTTCGCGTTCCTGATCGGGCTCGTCGGTTGCTACGAGGGGCTTCAGGTCTCCGGCAGTGCCGAGAGCGTCGGTCGACGCACGACCAAGTCGGTCGTCGAGTCGATCTTCCTGGTGATCGTCGCCGACGCCGCCTTCTCGATCCTGTTCTCCTTCCTGGGTCTCTGAGGCGTGAGCGATCCCGCCCCCATCCTCAAGGTCCGCGGCCTCGTCACGCGCTTCGGCACGCAGACGATCCACGACGGCATCGACCTCGACGTCCGCCGCGGCGAGGTCCTCGGCCTCGTCGGCGGCTCGGGCACCGGCAAGTCGGTGATGCTGCGCTCGATCATCGGCCTGAAGAAGCCGGAGGGCGGGCGCATCGAGATCCTGGGGCGCACCCTCTCCGAGCTCGACGAGCGCGGCCGCCGCGAGATCGAGGCGCGTTGGGGCGTGCTGTTCCAGAACGGCGCGCTGTTCTCGGCGCTGACCGTGGCGCAGAACGTCCGCGTGCCGTTCCTCGAGCACACCGACCTGTCGGCCAAGCTCGTCGGCGACCTGATCCGCGTGAAGATCGACATGGTCGGCCTGCCGGCCGAGGCGGGCGCCAAGTACCCGTCCGAGCTCTCGGGCGGGATGCGCAAGCGCGCCGCGCTGGCGCGCGCGCTGGCCCTCGATCCCGACATCCTCTTCCTCGACGAACCGACGGCCGGCCTCGACCCGATCTCGGCGGCGGCCTTCGACCTGCTGATCCGCGACCTCCAGATCACGCTGGGGCTCACGGTCGTCATCGTCACTCACGACCTCGACACGCTGGTGACCATCACCGACCGGATTGCCGTGCTGGTCGACAAACGTATTATCGTCGGGACTCTCGCCGAGCTGCTGGAGCATCCTCATCCCTGGATTCGCGAGTACTTCCACGGCCCCCGCGGCCGTGCCGCCCGCCACGAGACCTGAGAGCCCCCGCCCGTCATGGAGAACCGCGCCAGCTACCTTCTCGTCGGGACGTTCGTCCTGGCGCTGATCGCGTGCGGCGTCGTCTTCGTGGCATGGCTCGCGCGCTTCGAGCTGCGCGACGCGCGGACCTACTACTACATCTACTTCCGCGGCTCGGTCGCCGGCCTGGCCGAGGGATCGGCCGTGCGGCTGCGCGGCGTGCCGATCGGCACCGTCACGCACATCGAGATCGACGCCAAGAACATCGAGCTGATCGAAGTCACGATCGCCGTGAAGCCCGGCACGCCGATCAAGACCAACACGGTCGCGACGCTCGCCGCGCAGGGAATCACCGGCCTCGCCTACGTCAATCTCAGCGGCGGGACTTCGGCGGCCGAGCTCCTCGTGCCGCGCGAAGGCAAGCGCCGCGCGACCATCCCCTCGGTGCCGTCGCCGCTCGAGCGGCTGGTCGAGGAGGCGCCGAACGTCATCGCCAACGCCAACGTCGTCGCCGAGCGCGCCGTGGCGCTGCTCAGCGAGGAGAACGTCCAGAACATCACGAAGATCCTCGCGCAGGTCGAGGCACTGACCTCGTCGCTCGCCGGCCACGGCAAGGATGTCGGCGGGCTGATCGAGGACGCGCGCAAGGCGGCGGCATCGCTCGACGCCCTGCTCGGGGAGTCGCGCGGCACGCTGGGCCGCATCGAGAAGGACGCCAGCGGCGCCTTCGCCGACACGCGCACGCTGCTGCGCGACGCCGACCGCCTCGTCCTCGGGGCCCAGCCCGCGATGAACGATCTGCGCCAGACCGCCCAGAACTTCGCGAAGATGGCCACCCAGCTCGAGGCGCTGGCGCGCGAGACGCGCGTGCCCGTGCGCAATTTCGCGGACCAAGGTCTCTACGAGGTCTCGCAATTCGTCGTCGAGGCGCGCCAGCTCGTCGCCAACATGCAGCGCCTCATGCTGCAGCTCGAGCGCGACCCGGCCCGCTTCCTCTTCGGCGACCAGACCAAGGGCTTCGAACCGAACCGCAGCAACAGCAGCCGCCGATGATGAAACGCCGCGCCCTCTTCCTCGCCCTGCCCGCCGGCCTCGGCGCCTGCAGCAGCATCCTCCCCGGCCAGGGCGATCCCGCGCAGCTCTACACGCTGACGCCGAAGAACACCTTCGCCGACGACCTGCCGCGCGTCGCCTGGCAGCTCGTGGTCGATCCGCCGGTCGCGGCCGCGGGGCTCAACACGTCGCGCATCGCCCTGCAGCGCACGCCTGTTAGCCTCGACTATTACGCGAAGGCGAACTGGACCGACTCCGCGCCGCTGATGGTCCAGACTCTGCTGATCGAATCCTTCGAGAACACCGGCAAGATCGTCGCCGTCGCGCGCGAGTCCGTTCGCCTGCGGCCGGACTACCTGCTGCAGACCGAGCTGAGGGAGTTCCAGGCCGAGTACTTCCCCGAGCCGCGCCAGCCGCCGCAGGTCCGCGCGCGGATCATCGCCAAGCTCGTCCGCGTCGTCGACCGCTCGATCATCGCGTCGACGGCCTTCGAGCGCGCGGAGCGCGCCGCCCGCGACGACATGGTCGCGATCGCGGAGGCCTTCGACGAAGCCCTCGGCGGCGTGATGAAGCGGATCGTGGAGTGGACGCTGCGCGCGCCCGGCAGCGGTGCGCGACCGCCGCAGGTCCCGGGCTGACTCGCGCGTCGCCGCGCGTCAGCGCCCTTCGAGCAGCGGCAGGACCGCTGCCGGATCGGACGCCCAGCGCGCCCAGTCGCGGGGCCCGAGACCGAAGCGGTTGAGGTGCCCGATCGCGGCGCCACGCGCGACCAGGCATCCGATCACCGCAGTCCGGCCGCATGCGGCCGCCATCATCAGGGCGGTGTTGCCCTGGGGCGTGGTCGCGTCGACCACAGCGCCGCGGTCGAGCAGCAGCTCGACGCTGGCGAGATCGCCGCTCTGGGCGGCGAGCATCAGCGCGGTCTCGCCGCCGGCAGTCGGCGCATCGATCGGCACGCTCGCCAGGGCGGCGGCGACGGCGCGAGCGTCGCCCGCGAGCGCAGCGACATGCAGAAGGTTCGGATCGGACATCGCCGGTCATGATGGGCCGGCGCGCCGGCCGGTCAAGCGGCTTGACCCGTGCGGGCGTGCGCTGCGACATCTGCCCGGAGGCAAACCTGCGAGAGGAAACATGGGCGAGATCGCCGACCGCCTGCGCCGCAAGCTCGAGGCTGCGTTCGACCCGCAGCGACTCGAGATCGTCGACGACTCCCACCGCCATGCCGGCCACGCCGGCGCGCGTCCGGAGGGCGAGACGCATTTCAACGTCACGATCGTGTCGGCCGTCTTTGCCGGAGTCGGCCGCGTCGAGCGCCAGCGCAAGGTCTATGCGGCCGTCGCCGACGAGATGCGCGATCGCGTCCACGCGCTGCAGCTCAGGACCCTCGCGCCGGACGAGGACCGGCCCGCGCGCGCATGATCGGGACGTGGCGGTGCGCCCCGGCGGCGGCACCGCTCAGTTCGCCGGGCGCGCGCTCGTGGCCAGGGTCATCTCGTCGGTGCGCGGCTCGTAGGCGAGGCCCTTTCGCATCGCCCAGGTGTTGTACTGGAAGTAGAGCGGGATGACGGCGGTGTCGGCGAGCGCGGCGCGCGTCGCGGCCTGGGTCAGCGCCCGGCGCCTGTCGTCGTCCACCGTCGATCGCGCCTCGCGGATCATCGCGTCGGTCGCCTTGTTGGAGTAACGCCCGCGGTTGTTGGTGCCGAGCCCGAGCTGGGCGTCGAACGTGTGCACCAGCGTTTCCAGCATGCCGATCACCTCGGGGTTGGGCGAGAATCCGAGCAGCATCGCCGAGAACTCGAGGCGCGAAGCGCGGCTGAAGTAGTTGGCGCGAGGCACAGCCTCGACCTTCGCCGCGAGGCCGATCCGCGACCACATCTGGGCGATCGCCTGGATCACCTTCTCGTCGTTGACGTAGCGGTCGGACGGGCCGTGCAGCGTGAGCGTGAAGCCGTCGGGCAGGCCGGCCTCGGCGAGCAGCCGGCGCGCGCCCTCCGGATCGAAAGCCTCGGGCTTGAGGTCGGGGCTGGTACCGAAATAGCCGGGCGGCCCGAGGTCGCCGGCGGCCAACGCCGCCTTGTCCATGATCCGGTCGACCAGCGCGTCGCGGTTGATCGCCTTGGACAGCGCCTTGCGCACGCGCGGGTCGCGCAGCGGATTGGCGATGGCGCCGCCGGCCTTCGCCTGCACGTGCGGGCTGGCCTCGCGGTCCGCATCGACGAGCAGGAAGATGAGCCGGTTGGAGATGCTCTCCGCCGTGGCGAAGCGCGCCGTCTCCTGCTTGAGCTTCGTCATCTCGTCGGGCGGCACGATCTCGATCAGGTCGACGTCGCCGGCGCGCAGCGCCGCCACGCGGGTCGCGGCGACGGGGATCGCCTTGTAGTTCACGCGCGCGAAGGCGGGCTTCGGCCCCCAGTAGGCGTCGTTGCGCTGGACGACCAGGGACTGGTTCGGCTCCCAGCCCGCATAGCGGAACGGGCCGGTGCCGATCATCGCCTTGCCGCTGTTGTAGTCGGCCGTCGTCGCGCCCTCGCCGTGCCTGCGCGACACGGTCATGACGAGGCTCAGGTAGTTCGGCATCAGCGGCGTCGGCGCGTGGGTATGCAGCCGCACGGTGAGCGGATCGACGACCTCCACCTCCCTCACCGGCCGGGTGTAGACGGAGAAGCTCGACGGCGAGTTGGGCACGTTGCCCGCGCGGCCGAGGGTGAACTTAACGTCGTCGGCGGTGAACGGCGCGCCGTCGTGCCAGGTGACGCCGGGCCGCAGCTTGATCTCCCAGACCGTCGGCTCGATCGCCTTCCACGACGTCGCCAGGCCGGGCACGAGGTTCTGCTGCGCGTCCTGCACGACGAGCGGCTCGAAGATGTGGCGCGAGAAGGCGATGTTCGTGATCAGCGAATGGTAGTGCGGATCGTTCGAGGTCGGCCCGGCCTCGACCCCGACGCGCAAGTCCTGCGCCGGTGCGGGTGCCGCGAGACCGGCGACGACGACGGCCGCCGCGAGGAAGCTGAACATGCGCATCGTCGTTCTCCCGCTCATACCGACCCGCCGGAGTGAAGCAAAGCGCAGGTCGAGTCCGCCAGCGTCCCGGGATCGGGAATCCAGCCTCCGGCCTCGCGCCGGAACAGCGGCGTGGCGAAGACGCCGACGACCGGCGGCGCGTCGCCCAGCGCCTTGAACCAGCGCCGAGACTGCAGCATCGCCGCGCAGACGGCCACCGGCCGCACACCCGCGCGCGCGAGCAGCCGCAGCGCCGCCGCCATCGACGTGCCGGTCGAGATGACGTCGTCGACGACCAGCACCCGCCGCCCCTGAAGGCGCGGCAGCATGCGCGGATCGAGCCAGAGCCGCTTCGCCTCCCCGGGGCTCGTGATCGACGACACCGGCTCGGCCAGCCGTTCGTCGTACCAGAACTTCCGGCTGTAGCCGGCGGCCACCCAGTTCGAATGGCCGAGCCGCTCCGCCACGGGACGCGCGAAGACCAGTCCGAGCGTCGGCAGGCCGACCACGACCTCCGGCTCGAAGCGCTGCGCCAGCTCGGCCAGCCATCCGCTCAGGGCTCGCTCGACCGCGAATGAGGCCTGGGTCGAGATCAGCGAGGCGACGGCAAGCCCGGGATCCGCCGGCAATGGACGCAGCGGCTGGATCAGGTACCGCCCGTCGGGCATGCGCGCACCGTAGCGGTCGCCATGGGGCGGCCCCGGCGGCGGTTCGCGTTCAAGCCTTTGCCAGAAGGCCTCGGTCATGCTGTTGATCTAGCCGAAATGACGCTCACGCTCGATCAGTTCCTGCAGCGAATGCCCAAGGCCGAGCTGCATTGCCATCTCTTCGGCACGATCCGCGAGGCGACGCTCGCGGACCTGGTGGCCCGCAGCGGCGCGGCGATCCCGCGCGACGAGATCGCCGGCTACTTCGTGCGCGGCCCCAAGCCGAAGGGCGTGCTCCACGTCTTCCGCGCGCTCGACCGCGAGATCGTCAGGCGCGCCGACGATCTCGCCCGGATGACGCGCGAGTATCTCGAGGACGCGTCGGCGCACGGCGTCCGGTACGCCGAGATCTTCTGGAACCCGACCGGCACGGCGGCGTTGTCCGGCATTCCGTTCGCGGCTGCACAGGAGGCGATCGTCGCCGCCTTCGGAGATGCGGCACGCGATCACGGCATCGTCGCGCGGCTGGTGCCCAGCATCGATCGCGAGGCGTCGCCGGCTGCCGCGGTCGAGCTGGTGGAATGGATGATCGCACACCGGACGCCCGAGACGATCGGTCTGGGGATCGACTATCGCGAGCCTGACGGCCCGCCGGAGCGCTTCTGGAAGGCCTATCGCCTGGCCAAGCGCGCGGGCTTCAAGCTGACCGCACATGCCGGCGAGTTCGGCTGCCCGGCCGCGCATGTGGAGACCGCGCTCGACCTGCTCGAGGTCGACCGGATCGACCACGGCTACACCGTGCTCGACGAACCCGCGCTGGCGCGGCGATGTGCAGAGCGCGGCATCCTCTTCACCGTGGTGCCGACGAATTCCTACTACCTGCGCACCCTGCCGCCGGCGGAGTGGGCGGCACGCCATCCGATCCGCTCCATGGCGGCCGCCGGCCTCCGGATCCATCCGAACACCGACGACCCGACGCTGCATCTGACGACGCCCACCCGCAGCTGGCGGATGATGATCGACGACTTCGGCTACACGCTCGACGACCTGCGCGGATTCATGCTCAACGGCCTGGACGGCGCCTGGATCGACGAGGCCACGCGCGCGCGCTGGCGACGCGAGTGGACCGCGGAGTTCGATTCGCTTCGCGCGGCGCTCGGCTCCGTCGGCATGGCCCGTTGAAATGGCCGAACGAGCCCGGTTGAAACGGCTCCTGGGATGGGGCGCCTGGGCGTGCCTTCCGACTCTCGCCGTCCTGTCCCTGTTGCCCAAGGACGAGATGGTGCGCACGGGCGCCGACGGACGCATCGAGCACTTCGTCGCCTATGCCGGCACCACGGCGCTGTTCGCGCTCGCCTACGGCGAACGCGTCGGGGTGGCGTGGCTGGCCGCGGCGATCGCCGGGTATGCCGCGCTGCTCGAGTGCGGCCAAACCTTCGCGCCGGGCCGCACGCCGGGTCTCGGCGATTGGGCGGCAGGCGCGATCGGAGCCGTCGCCGCGGCGATCGCCTACGCGGCGGTCCGCCGGCGCTGACGAGCCGCGCCGATCGCGCCGACGGCTGCCAGCATCAACGTCAGCGTTGCCGGCGCCGGTACGTCCCCCGCTACGGCGTCGCTCAGCGACGTCAGGCGAAACTCGCCGCTCGCGGTGAGTCCGATTCCGTAGTCCCAACCGTCGGCGAGGCCGCTCACGCGCACCGACGCGAAGCCGCCGGTCACGCTGCCGCCGTAGCTGATGAAGTCGACGAGGTCGCCGGCATCCGGTGCGAAGCCGTCGAGGAAGCGCAGGTCGAGCACGGCGCCGGCGCCGATCACGACGTTGCCGCCGACATCGATCAGGTCGTGCAGGGCGCCATCGAGGCCCGCGATCTCGATCTGCAGCGTGCCGCCATCCTCGATCACGAGGTCCCCCTCGATGATGAGCCGGCCGGGCGACGAGCCGGGCGCCAGCGTGCCGCCCTCGACGACGCGGAACAGGCTGCCGAGCACGGTGCCGCTGCCGGAGAACGTACCGTCGAGACCGACGACAACCGTGCCGTCGACGAGCTCGCCGGGCACCGCGGCATAGGTTCCGACGACCATGATGCCGCCGCGCATGTCGA
>JAEULA010000049.1 GCA_016793165.1 Alphaproteobacteria bacterium
CGCGCATGGCTTCGAGGAGATGATCGAGGTCTTCGGCTCCGAGGGCATGCTGGAGTCGCGCCGGCAGCCGGCGCTCGGCGTCGCGCTTTGGAAGCAGGCGACCGTCACCGAGGTCGGGCTGCATGGCGGCTGGTACGAGCGTTTCGCGCCGACCTACGAAGAGGAGCTGCGCGACTTCCTGCGCCTGGCCGCGGGCGAGCGCGTCGAGATCGCGACACTGAGCGACGGCGTGCGTGCCCAGGCGGTTGCCGAGGCTGCCATCGTCGCGATGCGGCAGGGCGGCATGCAGAGGATCGCGAAGATCTGGTGATGGCGGCGCGCTACGCCGCCGCCATCATCGGCGTCTCACCCTCGAGCGTCGTGCGGAACATCATGCGAACGTATTTGCTGTCGTCGAAGCCGGTGGCGCAATGCAGCGTGCAGCGATTGTCCCACAGCATCGCGTCGCCGAGACGCCAGCTGTGGCGATACTGGAAGCGCTCCTCGCGCGTCAGCGCCTGGAGTTCGCGGATGATCCTGTTGCCCTCGTCGTGCGGCATGCCCTCGATGTCGACGGCCCAGCGGCCGATGAACAGCGCGGTGCGCCCGCTGCGAGGATGGCGCCGCGCGATCGGATGCCAGACATCGGGCCGGTCGCGCTTCTGCTGCTCGGTGAGCGCGGGTTCATAGGGATAATGGACGTGATGCAGGTCGATGCGGCTGAAGCGCGCGCGACGGCCGATCAGCATCTTCTGCGTCGCCGCCGGCAACGCGTCCCAGGCGGCATACAGGTCGGACCAGATCGTATCGCCGCCTTCGTCGGGCACCTGCTTGGAATGCAGGAACGATCCGGCATTGGGCAGGACCTTGTCCTCGCCGTCGGTATGGAAGCCCAGGCCGACGCGGCGCATGCCGAAGGGCTGGCCGTCCTTCTCGGCATTGGCGACGACGAAGATCTCGGGATGGTCGGGATGGTTGTACTGCAGCGGCGTCATGATGTGCAGCGGCCCCAGCCGACGCGTGAACGCGATGTGCTGGGCGGGCGTCATCGACATGCCGCGGAACAGCAGAATCGAGTGCCGGTACCAGGCATCCTCGACGGTCCGGAAATCGGCGTCGTTCAACTGCAGCGTCGGATCGACGCCGATCACCTCGGCGCCGAAATGGGAAGTCAGCGGTCTGAACGTGATGGGCATCGTCGGCTCCAGTGCTGGCGTGAAGGACTCGCCCCCCCGACGAGGGCGAGCCCGTTCTTCATTTCCCGGCCTGCTGCTTGGCGAGGATCTCGCGGATGCGCTGATTGGTGCCGTTGAGGTCGGGCAGCTTCCTGCCCGCCTTGACCTCGGCGAGCCTGACCTTCTCGTCGTTCTGCATGCCGATCGCCCGTTCGGCCGCGGCCTTGATCTGGTCGGGCTTGAGGACCAGCACGCCGTTCTCGTCGGCCAGGATCGCATCGCCGGGCATCACGGGCACGCCGCCGCAGCTGATGGGCACGCAGAACTCGCCGTGGCGGAAATGCCGCTTGCCGGTGATCGTGGACAGTCCGCGCGACCAGACCGGCATGCCGTAGTCGCGGATCTCGCCGACATCGGTGGCCATGCCGTCGATGATGATGCCGCGGCAACCGGCCTCGCGTGCCGCGAAGGCGACGCCGCCGCCGACCGCGGCATGGCGTCGGTCGTTGACGCGATCCATCACCAGCACGTCGCCGGGGCGCAGCTGACCCAGCGCGTAGTGCACGATCGTCGAGTCGTCGCCGAGGAAGCGGACCGTGACGGCCGTCCCGGCGATCCGGCGCTCGGGCAACAAGGCGCGGATCTCGGGATCCACGAATCCGAAATCGAGGAAGTGGCCGATCGTGGCCGGCTCGGCCTTGACGAGCAGATCGAGCAGCGCCGGGTCGATCTGCGGCGGCAGCGGATTGATGACGAACATGTCGGTCCCCCTGGAATTCGGGGCTTAGGGCAACAGAGCGGACCTGGTCATGCAAGAGGCTGCGGGCGGCAATGTCGTCGCGGCGCCGGACGAGGACGCCCGGGGTGCAAGTCACCGGTGTTCTCGAAACGGGGAAGATGCAAACGGCGAAGGCGTGCCGGCCGCGACCAGGTCGCCGCCGTGGCGGGCTTCGGATCGGCAGGGAGCGCGCGATGCGCCGCTCCATGATCGGATCGCAAGCCTTGACCCGGAAGTTTCGGACCCGCAGCGAGATTGCGCTCCGACATCCCCAGTCCCTGCGCTCCCGGGCGGGTGCGCGCGGCCTTGCGTCAGGACCGCAGATTTCGGGGATCACGGAGCCCCCGCCTCGAAGCGCAGCGACTGGGGACGGGTCGGGTCGGGCCCAAGATCCGAGAGTCGGGGGCCACCCGTCGGGGCGGCATCTGCTGCTCAACTCGCCGTCGCGCAATAATCGGAAAGTTTTTTGCGCAGCAAAAGTTATGAAAGTTGCTTGAACTCCCCGGTAGACCCTCGGAGCAAGGGGCCCAGGCCTCGCCTGAGCCGCTTGCCCCGGGGACGCGCGATCAGCCGCCCGACTGCGGGCGGGTCTGGTTGTCGTGCTTCTGGCGGTAGATGCGCCGCGATTGGGCGTTCTGCGCATGCTTCATGTGGGCGCGCTCGCGCTTGGTGACCTTGCCGTCCGCCTTGGCGCGGTTCTCGACGTTGTCGACGTGGTTCTGACCCTGGTTCAGGCGTCGCGTCTCGCGCTTCGTGAGCTGGCCCGAACCGACACCCTGATCGATGCGCTGCTCCTGGTTGGCTTGGCGCTTGTCGACGCCCGGCGTGTTCGTGCCGCTCGCCGGCGCCTGCGCAGACGCCACGGCCGGGAGCGCGAGCAGCGCGACGGCGAGGGCGAACGCACGACCGGAATTCCAACGGTTCGACATGGAGACGACCTTTCGTTTCGGGCGAGCGATGCGGCCGATCCGCAACGTCTCGATGGATGTCTCAACGCGCCACCACGCCACGTCCTGCGTCGCGACGGGATTAAATCGTCGTCATGTCCCTGAAAGGCGCGGCGCCGCGGCCGTCGCGGCAGCGCGTTTACGTTAAGCGCGATGCTGCCTCTACGCGCTTCGGCTTAGCCCGAGCGATCTGTGCAATTCGCGGCGCGGTTGTCTCAACTTGCCGGCGACAGGCGACGACATTCCTCGTCGCACTCGCAGGAGACCAATGATGCGCAACGCCGTCCGCCACGCCGCTCTCGCCGCCGCCCTCGTCGTCGGTCTCGGCACCGCCGCCCAGGCGAACATGATCACCAACGGCAGCTTCGAGTCCGGCTCGCCCCAGCCCGGCGTCGGCAGCTTCGCGACGATCGGCACCGGCGGCACCGCGCTCAGCGGCTGGTCCGTCGCGGCGGGCAACATCGACTGGATCAACGCCTTCTGGCAGGCGTCCGACGGCACGCACAGCGTCGACCTGAACGGCAACGCGCCCGGCACGATCAGCCAGAGCTTCGCCACGGCCGTCGGCTCGCTTTATCGCCTGACCTTCGATCTCTCCGGCAACCCCGACGGGTTCGACGGCATCAAGCAGGTGCTGGTCAGCGCCGGCGACACCTCGAGCACCTTCGACTTCGACACCACGGCGACGAGCCGCAGCGCGATGGGCTGGGTCGGCGAGCAGCTGATCTTCATGGCGACGTCGGCCCTCACCACCCTCACCTTCGAGAGCCTGAGCGGCGGCCCGAACTGCTGCTACGGCCCGGCGATCGACAATGTCGTGGTCGAGCTCGCGGGTCCGGGCGGCGCGGTCGATCCGGTGCCGGCGCCGGCGACGCTGCCGCTCATCGCCGGCGCGATCGCCGGTCTCGGCTGGCTGCGGCGTCGGTCGGCCTGAACGACGCGTCGATCGCGCGTCGCGCGGCCGGGGCGCTTCAGAGCACCCGGCCGCCGTCGACGACCAGCACCTGGCCGGTGACCATCGCCGCGCCGCCGATGAAGAACAGCACCGCGTCGGCGATGTCCTCGGGCGTGCAGTTGCGCTTGAGCAGCGCTGCCTCGGCGGAGCCCTGCTTGCGCGCCTCCGGCCAGGGCGCGGTCCAGCTCGACAGCACGAGGCCGGGCGCGATCGCGTTGACGCGCACGTCCGGCGCGAGCGAGCGCGCGAGATTGCGGGTCAAGCTCACTACGCCGGCCTTGCTCGCCGCATAGGCCATGCTGCTGCCGGGCTGGTTGAGGCCGGCGACCGAGGCGATGTTGGTGATCCCGCCCCTGGCGGCCTTGAGCGCCGCCGCCGCGCGGCGTGCGCAGACGAAGGTGCCGCGCAGGTTCGTGGACAGCACCGCGTCCCACAGCTCGTCCGTCACGGCGTCGAGATCGCGGATGTCGACCGGCTCGCGCACATGCGCCGTGCCGGCGTTGTTGACGAGGTGATCGAGCCCGCCGAGCGCATCGATCGCGCCGCCGATCATCGCCTCGGCCTCGCCGCGCTTCGACACGTTGCCCGGCGCCGCGATCACGTCGAGCCCCTCGCCCCGCAGCCGCGCGACCTGCTCCGGCCCGCGCGGATCGTCGGCGAGATGATTGAGCGCCACGCGCGCGCCGCAGCGCGCGGCGACCGTGACCGTAGCGAGCCCGATGCCCGACGAGGCGCCGGTGACGAGAACGCGCTTTCCGCGCAGGTCGGCGGTGATCATCGCAGCGTCCCCCTTCAGATGTCGCCGAGCTCGCGCAGATGGCGCTTGAGCGACAGGAGCCGGCGGTCGCGCTCTCGGAAGAGGTCGTCCGGCGTGCGTCCGGAATAGTCGAAGAAGCCCTTGCCCACCATGACGCCGGTGCGGCCCTCGGCCATCAGCCGGTCCACGGTGGTGCTGCGGCCGGTGACCGGGGCGGGCTCCCAGGTCTTGTTCGCCAGCGCGCGCTGCACGAGTTCGAGGCCGGTGAAGTCCGCCTTCTTGATGTGCCCGAGCAGGGGCATGCGCAGCGACAGGCCATGGATCACCGCGTCGTCGACGTCCTGCGGCGTGGCGTAGCCCTCGTCGATCAGGCGGAAGACCTCGTTGGTGATGGCCGCCTGGATGCGGTTGGCGACATAGCCGGGAATGAAGCGCTTGAGCACGACCGGCTTCTTGCCCCAACCGGCATAGAGCGCGCGCAGCGTCTCGATCGCAGCGGGATCGGTCCTGTCGCTGCCGACGAGGTCGACCAGGTCGACGATGTAGGGCGGCGTGTACCAGTGCGCGACCAGCGTCGTGCGCGCCCGCGACGGCGGCGACAGCGGGAAGACGTCGAGATAGGACGTGTTGCTCGCGATCAGCGCGGCAGGCTTGGCGACGCGGTCGAGTCCCGCGAAGACCTCGCGCTTCACGCCAGGATCCTCGACCACGGCCTCGACGATCAGGTCGGCGCCGCGAACGGCATCCTCGAGGCTCGGCGTGCAGCGGATCCGCCCGATCGCGGCCTTCGCCTCGGCCGCGGTCGTCTCGCCGGCCTCGACCAGCGTGGCGAGCGCCGCCTCGATCAGGCCCGGCGCCTTCGCCAGCGCCTTGGGCGAGGTGTCCTGCAACGCGACGGGCTTGTCGCCGAGCGCGTGGATGAGCGCGAGCGCGTGGCCCATCAGGCCCGCGCCGAGGACGGCCACGGTGTCGATCTTGTAGGTCATGTCATCAGGGTCCCTGGTGGGAGGTTCCGGGTCGGGGCGGCGTCGCGCTCACGGCGCGGCGGGAATCCAGGCTTCGGGCGCGCGCGGCGCGGGATCGGTGACGACGTCCACGACGGTGACGCGCGGACTTGCGAATGCCGACTGCAGCGCCGCAGCGATCGCATCCGGCGACTCGACGCGGATGCCTTCGGCGCCGAAGCCGCGCGCGATCGCGGCGAAGTCGACCTTGCGGAAGGCGTTGATGTCGTCCGGGTCGCCGGGCCGATTGCCGTAGAGGCGACGGATCGTGGCGCGGCCCTGCGCGAAGGCGGAGTTGTTGTTGACGACGACGGTGACGGCGATTCCCTTGCGCACGGCGGTCTCGAGCTCGGGCAGGTGGTAGTGGAAGGCGCCGTCGCCGCAAAAGCAGACGACCGGCCGGTCAGGGGCGGCGCATTTCACGCCGAGCGAGGCCGGAAACGCCCAGCCGAGCGAGCCGGCCGCGCGAAGATAGGTCTGCCGCGGCGACGGCAGATCGATCAGCGTGCCCGACCAGACCGCCGAGTAGCCGGTATCGCTCACCAGGATCGCGGTCTCTGGAAGCGCCCGCGACAGCTCGGCGCACAGCCGGTCGGGACGGATCGGCGTGTCGCTCGCCGCCAGCATCGCCGCGATCGAGGCGCGCCACGCAGCCAGCGCCTCCTGCGCCCGCCGCGACCAGGTCCCCGCGTCGCGGCGTCGAGCGGCTGCGGCCAGCGCAGCCGCAGCGAGACCGGGATCGGCGAGGATCGCAATCGTCGCGGCATAGTTGCGGCCGAGCTCGGTGGGATCGATGTCGATCTGGACGATCGGCGTGCCGGCCGCGGGGATCGTCCAGTTGTGCGTGACCTGGTCGCCGACGCTGCAGCCGACATAGACGACCAGATCGGCGGCATGCGCGATCCGGTTGGCGGGCGGCGCCGAATAGGTGCCGATCACGCCGAGGCTGAGGCGGTGGGTCGTCGGCACGATGCCGCGCCCGCCGAGCGAGGTCGCCACCGGCGCGTCGAGCGCCTCGGCCAGCGCCAGAACGGCATTGTGCGCGCCGGCCTGCACCGCGCCCGAGCCGCAGACGATCAGCGGGCGCTGTGCTGCGTCGATCGCCCGGACGGCGGCGGCAAGTGCCGCGGCATCGGCCGCGGGCCGGAAGGCCGGCGCGCGCGCGAATTGCACCTGCACCACCGCATCGCGCGCGATCGTCGCGCTCTCGATCGCCTCCGCCTGCAGCCCGGCGAGGTCGAGATGCACCGGGCGCGGCGATCCGGTCGTCGCCTCGCGGAAGGCCTGCGGCAGCAGCGTGGGCAGCTGGTCGATCGCGTCGACATTCGCGGAGAACTTCGTCGTCGCCGCGAATAGCGGGCGGTGGTCGAGCTCCTGATAGGCGTTGCGGTGCTGGAACACCGGAAGCTTGCGCCCGGTCATGGCGATCACCGGGCTGCGCGCAAGGAACGGGTCCTGTAGTCCCGCACCCAGATTCGCCGCGCCGACGGATTGCGCCATGCAAACGCCCGGCCTGCCGCTCACGCGCGCATAGCCGTCGGCCATGTAGGCGGCGGCCTTTTCCGAATGCGCCATCACCCGTGTGATGCCGACCGCCTCGAGCTCGATCAGCGTGCGGCGGAGGATGGCGTCGACGAAGAACACATGCGTCGTGCCATATCCCTTGAGCGTCGCCGCGATGTATTGCGCGCCGCTGATCGTGTCCGTCATGTCGTGCGTCCCCCCGAGACGGCCAGTCTAGGCCACAACACCGCGCGGCGGGAGGCGGCGGACGCGTGCCGTGACCTCCGGCCTCACCGATCGCGACGCGATGTCGCCTTGGCGATCGCGGTCGTGCGGCGCCGCCGAGGCCGGACGCGCCGCTGCCGGATCTGATGGTCTGGTTCCGCGCGCAACGTGGCGAGCAGGGTCGCCGCGGTCTCGTCGGACAGGCGGCCGATGCGCGCCGCCAGTTCGTTGGCGAGCTCGGTCGCCGCCACCGACAGGCCGCTGGTGTCGACGACGACCTTCGGATGCGACAGACGTGCGAGGCGATGCATCTCCTCGTAATCGTCCCAGATCAGATGGAAGTACTCGCAGATCTGAACGACGAGCGCCGGCGTCGGACGGCCTCGATGTCCGTGCTCGAGCGCCGACAGATAAGCCGCGGAGAGCTGCAGATCCGCCGCCATCCGCTTCAGCGCGATCCCGCGCTCGCGCCGCAACGCGCGCACCTTGAGTCCGAACGGCGTCATCGTCCGCGAGGGATCGCGCGGATCCGGCGCCGAAGCAAGAGAGCATGTCGCTCGCAGGCCCCCTTGCGCCGCTTCGCACCGCCCGTCCCCCTCATTCGAGGGGGACGGTTGGCCCGAGGCAACGTCTCCCTCGAATGAGGGGAAACGATCGTACGCGAAGCGCGCGGTTTGGCGGGAGCTCGGCCCGCGTCACGCCGCGCGCCGGGCGCCGCGCCGGCGGCGCCAGGCGACGAGCGCGGCGGCGCCGACGCCGAACAGCGTCCAGGTCGCCGGCACCGGCACGTCCGTGCCGCCGCCCTCGACCACCGTCCCGAGCAGCGTCAGCGTGTACGTGCCCAGCGC
>JAEULA010000060.1 GCA_016793165.1 Alphaproteobacteria bacterium
ACAGTCCCGCCAGCGTGCGCCGCAGCGCAGCATGTGCACGATTCCGCTGATCACCCGCCTGTCATCGACCCGATGCGCACCCCGTCGACCGCGTGGAAGTAGCGGCTCGATCCGGGCCCATTCCGTATCGCTCAGCCAGTACACGCCCTTCTTCATCGAGCCCTCCCCGAAAAGCTGCGGAGGAATCGAATCACGCCAGTGCGCGTCGCGCCTAGAATTTATTGAGTACAGACCCTAGCCCGGCCTTGCGGGCAGAACCGATCAGACGGGCTTGCGCGCCACCGCCAGGATCATGTGGCCGACGACGACCGCGGGCACGAAGGGCGACAGCAGCACCGCCGCACCCTTCGCAGGCAGCGACGTCGGCGCCATCCCGAGATTGTGCTGCAGCAACCGCTGCACGCCCTGCCGCTTGCCGATGATCCGCACGTCCTCGACCGCGAAGCCGCCCGCCGCCAGCGCGTCGGCGAGCTCCGCGCGCGTCAGCCGCCATTGATAGAAACGCCGCCGCGCCGTCTCGGGCGGACGGCGATAGCGGTCGACCAGGATGCTGCGCAGGCTGTGCCGCACGTTGTCGAACGGCACCGAGACGAAAAGCAGCCCGTCCGGCTTGAGGATGCGGAACGCCTCGCGCACGCAGCCGCCGAGGCCTTCCTGGAAATGCTCGAACGTGCCCCACGAGAAATAGCCGTCGAAGCTCGCGTCGGGCAGGCCGGTGGCGCGGATGTCGCCCGCCTGGAACCGGGCTTCGGGGAACTTGCGCTGCAGCAGTTCGACCGTGGCTCGGCTGATATCGAGTCCGAGAGTCGGATAGCCGGCGCGGGTGAAGTGCAGCGTCCAGTCGCCGAGGCCGCATCCGCCGTCCAGCAGCCGCGCACCCTTGGGCAGCCGCGCCACGTACGGCGCCATGACGCCGTATTCCTCCTTGCGCGGCACGCGCTCGACCAGGCCCTGTGGCCCGCCGGCGGCCTGCCAGATCCGGGTCCATTGCGCCTCGATGGCGGCAATCTCCTCGCCCGCCTCGGCCTCGGCCGCAGTGAAGTCCATGCGCATGGCCAGCGGCTCTAGGCCGCTCGGGGCATCCCTGTCAAACCCTTGATTCGGAACCGTTGGTCGGGTTCATCGGCTGAACAAACAGCTTGACGTTCAGATTCTGAACGCGATAGACCGGCCGCGCGAATCCGCCGAATCAAAGGCTTGCCCCACCCGTGACCGGCACCACCCGCGCCCTGCGAGACCGCGACGGCGACTCGGACGAGATCGTCCTCGCCGTGCTCGATGCCGTGGAGCGCGACCACCAGATCACGCAACGCACGGTGGCGCAGGAACTCGGCATCGCGCTCGGCCTCGCCAACGCCTACCTGAAGCGCTGCGTGCGCAAGGGCCTGATCAAGGTCCAGCAGGTGCCGCGTCGCCGCTACGCCTACTACCTCACGCCGCACGGCTTCACCGAGAAGTCGCGGCTGATGGCGCAGTACCTCTCGCACTCCTTCGCCTTCTTCCGCCGCGCACGCACGCATTGCGGCGAGCAGTTCGCCGCGGCGCACCAGCGCGGCTGGCGACGCGTCGCGCTGTTCGGCGCCGGCGATCTCGCGGAGATCGCGATGCTCTGCGCGCGGCAACACGATGTCGAGCTGGTCGGAATCGTCGACGCCGGGCAGGACGGCGCACAGTTCCTCGGCGTGCCGGTCGCCGCCACGCTCGCCGGCCTCGGGCCCGTCGATGCCGCGCTCGTCGTCGACCTCACGGCGCCGCAGGCGGCGTTCGACGCGGCGGTCGCGACGCTCGGCGCGGAGCGCGTCCTCGTGCCGGAGTTCCTGCGCATCCGGCGCGTCGCGAGCGCAGCACCGGTGTCGGCATGACGAGCCCCGCCGCCCCGCGCTGGTACGTCGTGCACACCCAGCCGCACGGCGAGTCCCGCGCGCTCGCCAACCTGCTGCGCCAGGATTTCGCCGCCTATCTGCCGCGCTATCGTGGCCGACGGCGCCACGCGGGCCGCGTCGACGACGTCTCCAAGCCGCTCTTCCCGCGCTATCTCTTCGTCGCGATGGACATCGCCCAGCAGCGCTGGCGCGCGATCCAATCGACCTTCGGCGTCAGCCACCTCGTGTGCCGGGGCGACGAGCCCGCGGCCGTGCCCGACGGCGTCGTCGAGGCGATCCGCGCGCGCGAGGACGACAAGGGCTGGATCCGCCTCGGCACCGCCGCGTCGCTCGCAGCCGGCGCCGCGGTCCGCGTTCTCGACGGCGCGTTCGCCGATCGCCTCGGCCTGTTCGAGGCGATGACGGACGACGCGCGCGTCACGGTCCTACTCGACCTTCTCGGCCGGCGGGTGCGCGTCGCGCTCCCGGCCGGGAGCGTCGTCGCGGCCTAGCACCGGCCGCCGCCTGAGAGACACGACCACGGGCGACGGCAGGGCCGTCACCCGAATGGCGGTAGCGTGCCCGACGGGCGCGCCGCCGCATCCCCGAACCCCGGAGCCGAGACACGCGCATGACCTCAGCCGTCCAACGGCGCTTCGACGACCCGCTGGTCGATCTCGCCGGCGCCGGGCTCCTCGTGACCGGCGGCACGGGATCCTTCGGCCGCGCCTTCGTGAAGCGCGTGCTCGACCGCGGCCGGCCGCGCCGCCTGATCGTGTTCTCGCGCGACGAGCAGAAGCAGTACGACATGGAGCGCGAGCTCGCGGGCCATCCCAACGCCGACGCCATGCGCTATTTCATCGGCGACGTGCGCGACGAGAGCCGGCTCGAACTCGCGATGCGCGGCGTCGACTACGTCGTGCACGCGGCGGCGCTGAAGATCGTCCCGACCGCCGAATACAACCCGTTCGAGTGCGTGCTCACCAACATCCACGGCGCCGAGAACGTGGTGAAGGCGGCGCTGCGCACGGGCGTGCGGCGCGTGATCGCGCTGTCGACCGACAAGGCGGCCAATCCCGTCAACCTCTACGGCGCGACCAAGCTCGCATCCGACAAGATCTTCGTCGCCGCCAACAACCTCTCCGGCGACCAGGACACGCGCTTCGCGGTGGTGCGCTACGGCAACGTCATCGGCTCGCGCGGGTCCGTGGTCCCGCTGTTCCAGGATCTCGTCGCCAAGGGCGCGACCGCCATCCCGATCACCGACGAGCGCATGACGCGGTTCTGGATCACGCTCGATCAGGGCGTGAACTTCGTCCTGTCGAGCCTCGCGCTGATGGCGGGCGGGGAGATCTTCGTGCCGAAGATCCCGAGCATGCGGATCGTCGACCTCGCGCGCCACATCGCGCCGGCGCTGCCGCACAAGCCCGTCGGCATCCGACCCGGCGAGAAGCTGCACGAGGTGATGATCACCGACGACGACTCGCGCGCGACGCTGGAGCTCGCCGATCGCTTCGTGATCACGCCGCCGGCACCGCGCTGGAGCGACGCGCACCTGAAGGCCCGCGGCGCCAAGCCGGTCGCCGAGGCGTTCCGCTACTCGAGCGACGCGAATCCCGAGTGGCTCGACGGCGTCGCGCTGGCGGCCCTGCTGGGCGCGAATAAGTCATGAGCGGGTTCCTGCCCTATGGCCGCCAGGCCATCGACGACGACGACGTCGCCGCGGTGGCGGCCGCGCTGCGCGCCGACATGCTGACGACCGGCCCGCTGGTCGAGGCCTTCGAGCGCGACTTCGCCGCGGCCGCCGGCGCGGCGCACGCGGTCGCCTGCAACAGCGGGACGGCGGCGCTGCACCTCGCGGCGATGGCGCTCGGCATGGGGCCGGGGGACGCGGCGATCGTGCCGAGCGTGACGTTCCTGGCGACCGCGAACGCCATGCGCTTCTGCGGCGCCGACGTCGTGTTCGCCGACGTCGATCCCGACAGCGGCCTGCTGACGCCCGCGACGCTCGAGGCGGCGATCGCCCGCGCGGGCGCCAAGCGCCTCAAGGCCGTGTTCCCGGTCCATCTCAACGGCCAGCTCTGCGACATGCCGGCGATCGAGACGATCGCCTCGCGGCACGGGCTCGCGATCGTCGAGGACGCCTGCCACGCGCTCGGCCTCGCCGACGTCGGCGCGGCGCGCCACGGCGGCATGGCCTGCTTCTCGACGCATCCGGTGAAGGCAGTCGCGACCGGCGAGGGCGGGGTCGTCACGACACCGCGCGCCGAGCTCGCGGCACGGATGCGCATGCTGCGCTCCCACGGCATGGTCCGTCATCCCGCCGCGCTCGCGAACCGCGAGCTCGCCTACGACGGCGACACGCCGAACCCCTGGTACTACGAGATGCCGGAGATCGGCTGGAACTACCGGCTGCCCGACGTGCTCTGCGCGCTGGGCATCAGCCAGCTGAGGAAGCTCGGGCGGTTCTTCGCGCGCCGCCAGGCGATCGCGGCGACCTATGACCGCCTGCTCGCGCCGCTCGCGCCGGCGCTGCGGCCGATCGCGCGCCGCGCGCCGCATGGCTGGCACCTCTACGCCGTGCTGATCGATTTCGCCGCGCTCGGCACGACGCGCGCGCGCTTCATGGCAGCGCTGCGCGAGCAGGGCATCGGCACGCAGGTGCACTACATCCCCGTGCATCATCAGCCCTACTACCTCGATCACGGCGGCCGCCTCGATCTGCCCGGCGCCGACGCCTACTACGCGCGCTGCCTGTCGATCCCGTTCTATCCGGCGATGCGCGACGAGGACGTCGCGCGCGTCGCCGACGCTCTGGCGGCGCTGGTCGGCCGGTGACGACGGCGATCATCGTCCAGGCGCGCCTGGGCTCGACGCGCCTGCCGGGCAAGGTGCTGATGCCGCTGGCCGGCACCACGGTGCTCGAGGAGATGCTGCGCCGCTGCCGCGCGATCCCGGGCGCCGACGTCGTCGTCTGCGCAATCCCCGAGGACACGGCCGACGATGCGCTGATCGCGCCGGCAACGCGCGCCGGCGCCGTCGTCGCGCGCGGCAGCGCCGGCGACGTGCTCGGCCGCTACCGCAAGGCGGCCGACCAGGTCGATGCGGACGTCGTCGTGCGCATCACCTCGGACTGCCCGCTCGCGGACCCCGGGCTCTGCGGCGACGTGATCGCGCTGCGCGCCGCGCGCGGCGTCGACTACGCCGCCAACAACATGCCGCCGCGATTTCCGCACGGCCTCGACTGCGAGGCCTTCACCGCGCAGTCGCTGCGCCGGGCCGACGATGCGGCGCGCGATCCCTACGAGCGCGAGCACGTGACGCCGTGGCTGCGCAGGAACCCGGCGATCACGCGCGCGACGCTCGACGGGCCGGGCGGCGACGCGGCGCAGCAGCGCTGGACCCTCGATTTCCCCGAGGATTACGCGTTCTTCCAGGCCGTGTTCGCGCAACTGCCGCCGCCGCCCGCGATTCCGGACTGGCGCGCCACGCTCGCCGTCATCGACGCCCATCCCGAGATCTCAGCCATCAACGCGGCACGCCGCGTGCAGCGCTAACCGGAGAGCCATGACCGACCCGATCGAGACCCCGCAGCTGCGCCTCTGGCGCGGCGATTTCGGCAGCGCGTACATCGACCGCAACGCGCCGACGAGCAGCACGGTCGCGGCCCTCGTTCCGATGTGGGCGCGAATGCTCGAGCGCGCGCGGCCCGCACCCCGGCGCATCCTCGAGGTCGGCGCCAATGTCGGCCTCAACCTTCGCGCCCTGGGCCGCGTGACCGAAGCCGAGCTCGTGGCTCTCGAGCCGAACGCGAAGGCGCGCCGGCGTCTCGTCGACGACAAGGTCTGCCCGCCGACGAACGTGATCGAGGGCGTGGCGCAGCACATCGCGCTCGCCGACGCGAGCGTGGACCTCGCCTTCACCTCGGGCGTGATGATCCACATCGCACCGGCGGATCTCGCCGCGTGCTGCCGCGAGATCCGTCGCGTCGCGCGCCGGCACATCCTCTGCGCCGAGTATTTCTCCGCGAGCCCGCGCGAGATCCCGTATCGCGGCCATGACGGGCAGCTCTTCCTGCGCGACTTCGGTCGCTTCTGGCGCGAGACCTGCCCCGAGCTGAAGCTGCTCGACTACGGCTTCTTCTGGACCGGCGACGGCGCGGTCGACGACCTCACCTGGTGGCTGTTCGAGATCCCGGAGGTCGCGCAGGCGTGAGCACGCTCGCGCGACTCCGCGACGGCATCGGCGCGCGTCTGCGCGCCCTCTCGCCGCAGGCCCGCCGGGCCGCGCGCGAGAACGAACGGCTGCGCGCGCAGGGCCTCGCGCGCCTCGCGGGCTTCGCGCGCGGCGGCACCGCGCCGCTGTTCCGCAAGCCGCTGATCGACGGCCAGTGGGACAACGCCAACTACTGGATCCGCATCGCGATGGTGATGCGCGCGCTCGGCATCGATGGCGCGACGGCGACCGGGCTTCTCGGCCGCTTCAGCCGCGCGCGGGTCGACGCGGCCTTCGCGGCCTTCGGGATCGCCGGCCGCGCCGATCACGGCGTCCATTTCGAGCGCCGTGCGGAATTCCTCGCGGCCGCGCGGCGGCTGCTCGCCACCGCGCGCAGTCCCGGCGACCTGCTTGCCCTCGAGCTTCCCGGCGGCCTGCCGCCGGCGCTGGTCTATGACGGCATCCTGAAGCGCCAGCGCCGCGCGGCCGCCGACCTCGCCGATCCCGAGCTGCCGATGATGCTGGCCGAGGCGCTCGCCTCGATCGACGTCTCGGAGGCGATCCTGGCGCGCGAGGCGCCGGACCTCGTGCTGCTCAGCCACGCGCTCGACTTCACCTACGGCGCGCTCGCCTGGGCGGCGCTCAAACGCGGCATCCCGGTGATCGCTCTCTACGGCGACTATGGCGTCGCGCGCTTCATCAGGATGACCGCGCCGGACGCGCTGTTCTCGGTCCCCAACCGGCCGATGCGCAGCGACGATGGCGCGCTCGACGGCGCACAGGCCGCCGCGCTCGAAGCCGCGGGCGCGGCGTATGTCGACGCACGCCTGGGCGGGCGGACCGACGATGTCGGTGCGATCTACGCGTTCAAGCGACGCACCGGCCAGGTCTCGCGCTCGGAACTCTGCGCGCATTACGGCTGGGACGCCGCGAAGCCGGTGATCGCCGTCTACGCGCCGAACTGGTTCGACTATCCGCATTCCAGCGACCGCATGCCGTTCCGCGACTTCCTGGAATGGGCGGAGCGCACGCTGGCCGTCGCCCGAGCCACATCCGGCGTGAACTGGCTGTTCAAGGCGCATCCCTGCGACGAGTGGTACGGCACGATCCACGGCAAGCGCCTCGCCGACCTGATCGCCGCATCGCCCGTCGCGCATGTCGGACTCGCCGACACGCGCTGGAACGGCGCCGACCTGCTGCGCGCCGTCGACGGGCTGACCACGTTCCACGGCACCGGCGGCATCGAGGCCGCGTCCCTCGGCAAGCCGGTGCTCGTGCCCTATGCCGGCTGGTACGGCGATCTCGGCTTCGCGGTCGTCGCCGACGGACGCGACGACTACCTGCAGCGCCTCGCCACGCGCTGGTGGGACGGCCACGATCCCGAGGCGGCGCGACGCCGCGCGCATCGCTTCGCCGGCTGGTATTTCTGCGTGCCCGACTGGCACGGCGGCTACGCGCTGCACGACGATGCCAACCAGGACGCGATCTGGTGGGATCTCGACCCGTTCCTCGACGCGCATGGCGGCGAGCTCGATCGCGACATCGGCCTGCTGCGCGGCTGGATGGCTTCGCCCGCGCGCTACTTCCACGTCTACAAGATGGCGCAGGCCGCGGGCTACGCGCCGCCGCGCGCACGTCAGAGCCTCGACGGCGATCCGCGCCGCCGGCAGCTTGCCGGCGCGGGGGGCGCATGAGCGGAGGCACGGTCGTGTTCCGCTGCGACGCCTCGCCCAGCATCGGCGGCGGCCACGTCGCGCGCTGCCTCGGCTACGCCGACGCCTTCGCCGCGGCCGGGCACCGTGTCCTGTTCGCGATCTCGCCGGAGACGATCGCCTGCGCGCCGGGGCTGGACCGCAGCGCGCATGCGCGGCTCACGCTCGCCGCGGCGGACGAGCCGCTCGCACAGGTGCTCGAGGCGCGCGGCGCCGGAACCGCCGATGTTCTCGTCCTCGATCTCTTCGGCAGTGGCCGGCGTGAGGAGACGGCCGCGCGCCCGGCGGCGCGCCGTCTCGTCGTCGTCGACGACATGCACGACCGGCCGCATGCATGCGACGTGCTGGTCAACACCAGCGCCTCGGCGACACCGTCCCAATACGCCGGACTCGTCCCGGAGGGATGCCGGCTCCTGCTCGGCCCCGGCTACGCGCCGCTCGCCCCCGCCTTCGCGGCCCTTCGGGAGGCGACGCTGAAGCGGCGTGAGACGACGGCACCGGTCGCGCGCGTGCTTGTCGGCTTCGGCCTCACCGATCCGGTCGACGCCACGAGCGTGGCGCTCGAGGCGCTGCGCCCGATCGCGCCGCCGCAGGTCGACGTCGTCATCGGCGCGCAGGCACCGCATCTCGCGCGCGTACGCGCGACCTGCGCGGGCTGGGCGACGCTGCATGTCGACACGGCGGAGATGCCGCGCCTGATGGCCGAGGCGGATCTGGCGATCGGTGCCGCCGGCTCGACGGCCTGGGAGCGCTGCTGCCTCGGCCTGCCCAGCGTGGCGATCGCGATCGTCGACAACCAGCAGGGCATCGCCGCGGCGCTCGAGCGCGCGGGCGCGGCGACGGTCTTCGGCGATCTCCGCGACGTCACCGTCGAACGGTTGCGCGCCGCGATCGCGTCGCTCCTCGCGGAGCCGACGCGCCGCATCGACATGGCGCGCGCGGCTGCCGCGATGTGCGACGGGATCGGCGCCCGGCGCCTGGTCGAGGTGCTCGCGGCATGAGCGGCGACGTGCCGGCCTGGTGGCGCAAGCCGCGACGCATCGCGGTGGTCGTCGACAATCCGAGCTGGGTGCTGCCTTGGGCGGAACGCCTCGTCGCCGAAGCGACGGCAGCGGGCGACGCCGCCCGTCTGCTGCGCGACAACGCCGAGGTCGAGGAAGGCACGGCCGTCGCCTTCTATCTCGGCTGCGTGAAGATCACCCCGCCGGCGGTGCTCGCCCGCGCGCGACGCAATCTGGTGGTCCACGCCAGCGACCTGCCGAAGGGACGCGGCTTCTCGCCGCTGACGTGGCAGATCATCGCCGGAATCAACCGCATTCCGGTGTGCCTGCTCGACGCGGCCGAGTCGGTCGATGCCGGACCGGTCGTCTACCGCGACTGGATCGAGTATCGCGGCGATGAGCTGATCGACGAGCTGCGCGGACCGATGGGCGAGATGCACGTGACGCTGCCGATGCGATTCCTCGCCGCGCCGACGCCGCCGGCAGGCGTGCCGCAGCGGGGCGAGCCCGGCGTCTATCCCCGCCGGCGCCCGGTCGACAGCCGGATCGATCCGGACAAGCCGCTCGCCGCGCAGTTCGACCTGCTGCGCACGGTCGACAACGACAAGTACCCCGCGTGGTTCGAGCTGCGCGGCGCGCGCTACGTGCTGAAGATCGAGAAGATGCCCGGGACCGGAGGGGGCAAGCCGTGAGGACGATCACCATCGACGGCCGCGCCATCGGCGGCGACGCGCCGCCCTACATCATCGCCGAGCTGTCGGGGAACCACGGCGGGAAGCTGGAGCGCGCGCTCGCGATCATCGACGCCGCCAAGGCGGCGGGCGCCGACGCGATCAAGCTGCAGACCTATACGGCCGATACGCTGACGATCGACCACGACGGGCCCGACTTCCTGATCAAGGGCGGGCTGTGGGACGGACGCCGGCTGCACGAGCTCTACCGCGAGGCGCACACCCCGTGGTCCTGGCACGAGGCGCTGTTCGCGCATTGCCGGAAGATCGGCATCACGGTCTTCTCCACGCCCTTCGACGCGACGGCGATCGATCTCCTCGAGAAGCTCGGCGCACCCGCCTACAAGATCGCGTCCTTCGAGGCGGTCGATCTGCCGCTGATCCGCCGCGCGGCGGCGACCGGCAAGCCGATGATCGTGTCGACCGGGATCAGCGATCTCGGCGAGATCGCCGAGGCGGTCGAGGCCGCGCGCGGTGCGGGCTGCCGCGACCTCGTGCTGCTGCACTGCGTGAGCGCCTACCCCGCGCCCGCCGAGGACATGAACCTGCGGACGATCCCGCATCTCGCGAGCGCCTTCGACGTCGTCGCCGGGCTCTCCGACCACACGCTCGGCACGGCGGTCGCGGTCGCCGCGGTGACGCTGGGGGCCGCGGTGATCGAGAAGCATGTGACACTGCGCCGCGCCGATGGCGGCCCGGATGCGGCGTTCTCGCTCGAGCCGGCCGAGGTGAAGCAGCTCGTGGAATCCTGCCGCATGGCGCATGGCGCGCTGGGCCACGTCTCCTACGCCCGCGAGCAGTCGGAGCGCGCCAACCTGGTGTTCCGCCGCTCGCTCTACGCCGTCGCGGACATCGCGCCGGGCGAGACGCTGACCGAGGCGAACGTGCGCTCGATCCGGCCGGGCTACGGCCTCGCGCCGAAGTTCCTTTCCGAGCTGCTTGGCCGCAAGGCGCGCGGCCGCATCGCACGCGGCACCGCGATGCGCTGGGACCTCGTGGAATGAAGACCGTCGCGACGATCGAGGCGCGGATGACCTCGTCGCGCCTGCCGGGCAAGGTGCTGCTCGAGGCCGAGGGCAGGCCGATGCTGGAGTTGATGGTCGAACGGCTGCGCGCCGTCCCCGAGCTCGACCAGATCGTGATCGCCACCACCGTCAACGCGACCGACGATCCGATCGAGGCGCTCGCGCGCCGGCTCGGCATCGGCTTCTGGCGCGGCTCGGAGGAGGACGTGCTGATGCGCGTGCTCGACGCGGCGCGCGCCCACCAGGCCGACGTGATCGTCGAGCTCACCGGCGACTGCCCCTTGATCGATCCCGCGCTCGTCTCGCGCACGATCCAGGCCTATCGCAAGTCGAAGGTCGACTACTGCTCGAACATCCTCAAGCGCAGCTGGCCGATCGGCATGGACACGCAGGTCTTCGCGACCGAGGTGCTGGCCGACGTCGCGCGGCGCACGGACGATGCGCAGGACCATGAGCATGTCAGCCTCTACATCTACCGCCACCCGGAGATCTATTCGCTGCACGGCATCGAGGCGCCGCCGCCCGAGCACCGGCCCGGGCTGCGGCTGACGCTCGACACGCGCGAGGATCTCCAGGTGATCCGGGCGCTGTTCGCGGCGCTCCGGCCCGCGGATCCCGTCTTTCCCGTCGGGCGCATGATCGAATGGCTCGACGCGCATCCCGAAGTCGCGCACGTCAACGCGACCGTGAGGCACCGCCATGTCTGAGCGCTGGAAGGCACTGGTCGTCGGCTGCGGCCGCATCGGCGGCACCTTCAACGAGGGTCCCGGCGACCCGCACGTGATGACGCACGCGCTCGCCTACCGGCGCCATCCCGGCTTCGATCTCGCGGCCTGCGTCGAGCCCGACGCCGACCGCCGCGCCGAGTTCATCCGCCGATGGCACGTGGCGAAGGGCTACGCGACCCTGGACGAAGCACTCGCCGCGGAGCGCTACGACATCATCAGCGTCGCCAATTCCACTGCCGCGCATATCGAGACGCTGTCACGTCTCAAGGACGCGTCGATGCGCGCCCTGTTCGTCGAGAAGCCGATCGGCGCCGATCCGACGGCCGCGGCGCCGCTCGTGAGGCACTTCGCCGCGCGCGGCATCCCCTTCGCCGTGAACTTCCAGCGCCGCTGGGACACCGAAATGCATGCGCTGCGCGACGAGATCCGGGGCGGCGAATGGGGCCCGCTGCGCACCGTGATCGGCCGCTACATGCGCGGCATCGTCAACAACGCCGGACACATGGTGAACCTGATCGCCTTCCTGCTCGGCGAGACGCCGCGTGCGGTCGCGGCCCAGCATCCGCGCTGGGACGGCGTGCCGAACGATCCCACGGTCGACGCGCGGCTCGAGCTGACGGACGGCACGCCGATCCACCTGATCGGCTCCGAAGGCCGCGACTGGGCGGTGTTCGACACCACGCTCGCCTTCGCGAAGGGCGAGATCGTGATCGAGAAGTTCGGCTTCCAGGTCCGGCGCCGGCGGCCGAAGCCCGCGGCCGCCATCACCGGCGTGCCGACGCTCGACGACGGTGCGATCGTCGAGACGAAGTACGGCGAGGCCATGCTCCGCGCCCTCGACGAGATCCGCGCCTGGAAGCCGGGCATGCGCCTCGTCAGCGACGGCGAGAACGCGCTCGAGACGCTCGCCGTGAACGACCGCCTGCGCAGCATGGCGCTGGCCCGCAGGAACCCGGACCACACCAAGGAGGCGAAATGAGCACGCTGGCCCTGCTCGGCGGCGACCCCGTCCGCACCGCGCCCTTCCCCGCCTACAAGGTCATCGGCGAGGAGGAGAAGGCGGCCGTCAACGCCGTGCTCGACTCCGGCGTGCTGTCGCGCTTCCTCGGCACCTGGCATCCCGACTTCTTCGGCGGCCCCGAGGTCCAGGAGTTCGAGAAGGAGTGGGCGGCGATCAGCGGCACGAAGCACGCGATCTCGGTCAACTCCTGCACCTCGGGCCTCTATGCCGCCGTCGGCGCGCTGGGCTGCGGGCCGGGCGACGAGGTGATCTGCTCGCCCTACACGATGATCGCCTCGGCGACCGCGGCGATCGCGTTCAACGCCGTACCGGTCTTCGCCGACATCGATCCCGAGACCTACGGCATCTCGGCTGCGACGATCGCGCCGCGCATCACCGGGCGCACCAAGGCGATCATCGTGGTGCACATATTCGGCCAGCCCGCCGACATGGACCCGATCATGGAGCTGGCGCGCCGGCACGGGATCAGGGTCATCGAGGACTGCGCCCAGGTGCCGCTCGCGACCTACAAGGGCAGGCCGGTGGGCTCACTCGGCGATGTCGGTGTGTTCAGCCTCAACTACCACAAGCACATCCACACCGGCGAAGGCGGGATGTGCACGACGAACGACGACGACATTGCCGAGCGACTGCAGCTGATCCGCAACCACGCCGAGGCGGTCGTCGAGAAGAAGGGAGTCAAGAACCTCGCCAACATGATCGGCTTCAACTTCCGGCTCGGCGAGATCGAGGCGGCGATCGGCCGCGCGCAGCTCAAGAAGGCGCCGGCGCTGATCGCCCGGCGCAAGGCGAATGTCCGCCATCTCGAGACGGCGCTCGCCGGCGTGCCGGGGCTGACGATGCCGAAGGTCGGCCCGGCGGGCGACCACGTCTACTACGTCCATGCCATGAGCTACGACGCCAAGGCGACCGGCGTGTCGCGCGAGACCTTCGTCAAGGCGGTGAAGGCCGAGCTGCCGCCGACGGGCCTGCGCGAGCACGAGGGCGTGCTCATGGGAATGGGCTACGTGAAGCCGATCTACCTTGCGCCGATGTATCGCGAGCTCGCCGGCTACGGCGAAGTCGGCTGCCCGTTCCTCTGCCCGCACTACAAGGGCAAGCCCGACTACCGCCTCGGCCTCTGCCCGAACGCCGAGGACGCGCACTTCAATCGCGTCGTCACGCACGAGATGATGCGCCCGCCGATGACGGGGCCCGATCTCGACGACGTCGCGCGGGCCTTCCACAAGGTGGCCGAGAACCTGCCTGCGCTGCGCGCCCACGACCACGCCAACGCGCCGACGGCGGAGAAGCGGTGACGCTGCTTTTCTTCAGCCGCGACCCCGGCCCGACCAACCAGCTGGTCGCCGTGCACGCCGCGATCACAGGCGATGCCGCCGCGTGCCCGCCCGCCTTGCGCGCGCTGCGCGAGGCGTCGGCGGGCCTGCCGATCGCCGTGCGCGGCAAGCCGCCGGGGGATCAGGTGTGGCGGCGCGCCGGCATAGACCCGCAGCCCTGGGCGAGCGCGCCCGACGACGACGCCATCGTGGCGATGCTCGAAGCCGAGGGCGTGCGCATCGTCGCGACGGGCACGAGCGACATCGACGAGGACACCGACCGGCGCCTGTGGCGCGCCGCGCGTCGCATCGGCGCCGACAGCCACGTCTTCATGGATCATCCCGCGAACCTCGATCGCCGCTTCTTCGAGGCATCGGGCGTGCCGACCTTCCCGGACCGCGTCTACGTGCCGGACGAAGCGTATCTGGCGCCGCTGGCCGCCCTCGGCGTCCCGCGCGCGGCGATGACCGTGGCCGGCGACCTCCATCTCGCGCGGCTCGCGCGCGGCGTCGCGGCCGGCGCCGCGGCGGCACGCGACTCGCTCCGCGGCGCCTGGGGCGCGAGCGCCGCCGACGTGGTCGTGCTCTACGCCTCCGAGTGCAACGCGGAGATGGCGGCGGCCGGGCGGCCCAGCGCCTTCGACGAGTTCGCGACCCTCGACAGGCTCATCGCCCTGGTGCGCGCCCGCGCGCCGGTCGCCGGCGTTGCGACGGCGCCGGCCACGACGCTGATCGTCGTGCGGCCGCATCCGCGCGATCGAGCAGGCAAATACGACGCCTGGCGCGACACGCGCGCGCCGCGCCTTGTGATCAGCGCCGCGGGGGCGCCGCTCGAGGCGCTGTATGCCGCCGACGCGATCGCCGGCATGGACTCGACTCTGCTGCGCGAGGCGGCGGCGCTGCGACGGCCCGTCGTTTCCCTGACGGGCGTGGAGATCCGCGCGTGAGCCGATCCGGCCTCGACGGCGGCGTCTTCTTCGGGCGCGACGAGACGACGGGCCGCGAGGCCGACGCGACGCGGCTGCTGTCTCTGCTCGACGCGTGCGGCGTCGAGCGCGCGCTCGCGGCCGCCTACCGCGCGATCTGGTTCGACGACCGCGAGGGCAATGCGACGATGCGCGAGGCCGCGGCGCGGAGCGGCGGCCGGCTGATCCCGATGGCCGCGATCAACCTCACGCGCCACGACCCGTTCGACGGCTATCTCGAGCAGCTCAAGCGCGACGGCTTCGCCGCGATCGCGCTCGTCGCCGGCGTCTTCGGCTGGACGCTCCAGGACTACGCCTTCCGCAGCCTCGCGCGCGACGCCGCCCGGCTCGGCCTGCCGCTGCAGCTCTGCGTGCGCGAGCGCCGCGATCTCGCCGCCGCCGCCGATGGCGCGGGTGCCGCGGGCGGCACCGTGATGATCCGATGGATGCGCGGCGGCGGCTACACCAACCTGCCCGACCTGCTGGCGATCGCGCGCGACTGCCCGCGCTTCCTGTTCGACGTGGCGACGATCACGCAAAGCGGCGGCATCGCGCATCTCGTGGAACGCATCGGCCCCGCACGGCTCTTCGTCGCGTCCAACGCGCCGAACGCGCATGCCGGTGCGGGCTGGTTCATGCTCCGCGCGAGCGGGCTGGATGCGGATGCGCGCCGGTTGATCGGCGGCGCAAATCTCGCGCGCGCGCTCGGCCTGCCCGAGCCCGACACCGCGCCCGAGCCGCGCGCCTGGCGCGCCCTGGCCGAGACGCCGAAGATCGATACGCACTGGCATACCTCCGGCTGGAACCTCATGGAGCCGCGCACGGGCTTCGAGGATCTCTCCGCGACGATGCGCGGCTACGCGCTGACGCGCGCGGTCACCTCGTCCATCCGCGCGCTCAGCGACTCGCTCGAGGCGGGCAATGCGGAGACCGCGGAGTTCCTCGCGCGCGAGCCCCGCGCGCGCGGCCTCGTCGTCGTCAATCCGCGGCGGCCCGAGGCGTCGATCGCGGAGATCGAGCGCTGGCGCGCGCATCCCGGCTTCGTCGGCGCGAAGACGATCCAGGACTTCTACGGCCTGCGCCTCGACGACCCGGCCTACCGGCCGATCCTCGTGCACCTCGCGGCGCTGCCGGACTTCCCGATCAAGGCACACCTGCCCGGGCTCAAGGAGGCGGCGCTTGCGCATCCCCGGCTGCAGTTCGTCGCCGCACATTCGACCTGGCGCCATCGCGAGCTCGCGTCGCTGCCGAATGTCTGGTTCGACATCTCGACCTCGACCGGCCTCGTCGACGAGTCCGATATCGGCGACCTGATCGCCGCGGTCGGAGTCGAGCGCGTGCTGTTCTCCTCCGACGCGCCGCTGATGGATCCCGCCTGGACACTCGGCAAGCTGGCACTGCTCGATCTCTCCGCGGCGGCGCTCGACGCGATCCTCAGGCGCAACGCGCCGCGCGCCTTTCCGCGACTGGAGGCGGCATGACCCGCGATCCCTCGCAACCGCCGTTCCTGACGGGCGAGCGTCTCGTGCTGCGGCCGCTGGTCGCGGCGGACGCGACGCGCGACTACCTCGCCTGGCTCAACGATGCCGAGGTGCTGCGCTATCGCGCGCCGAAGGCCCTCCCCACCACGATGCCGCAGCTGCGCGCCTGGATCGCCTCGCTGCCCGGGCGCGGCGATCTCGTGCTCGCGATCCGCACGAAGCGCGGCGACCGGCACGTCGGCAACATCGCGCTCAACACGATCCTGTGGGTCCATCGCAGCGCCGAGCTTTCGATCATGCTCGGCGCCGCCGACGCGCGCGGCCGCGGCTATGGCCGCGAGGCGATCGCGCTGCTGACCGCGCACGGCTTCGCCTCGATGGGGCTCAACCGCATCTGGGCGGAGTCGCCGAACCCCGCCTTCAACCGCGCCGTCGCGTCGCTGGGCTGGCGCAGGGAAGGCTTGAAGCGCGAGGCGCTGCTGGTCGACGGCAAACTCGTCGACGTCGTCTGCTGGTCGATCCTCGCGCGCGAGTGGAAGAAGCGCGGCCGATGATCGGGATCGTGAACTACGGCATCGGCAACCTGCGCTCGGTCGCCAATGCGCTCGAGCAGGTCGGCGCGCGCTTCGCGCTGATCGGCTCGCCGGCCGAGGTCGCCGGTGCCGACAAGCTGCTGGTCCCGGGCGTCGGCGCCTTCGGCGCATGCATGGAGGCGCTGACGACGCGCGGCTTCCGCGAGCCGGTGCTCGCGCACGCCGCCGCGGGCAAGCCGCTGCTCGGCATCTGCGTGGGTATGCAGATGCTGGCGACGCTGGGAACGGAGTTCGGCGAGCGGCCCGGGCTGGGGCTCGTCCCCGGCCGCGTCGTGCAGATCCCGCGCACCACGCCGGAGCTGCGACTGCCGCAGATCGGCTGGAACGCGCTGCGGCTGCGCGGCGACTGCGCATTGCTGCGCGGGCTCGGCGCCGACACCTCGGCCTATTTCGTGCACAGCTTCCATCTCGTTCCCGACGATCCGGCGGACGTTGCCGCCGATGTCGACTACGGCGGCCCGGTCATCGCTTCGGTCGCGCGAGCCAACGTGTTCGGCATGCAGTTCCACCCGGAGAAGAGCCAGGGCGTGGGGCTGAAGGTGCTAGAGAACTTCTGGACGCTCTGATCCCGTGCTCAAGATCCGCGTCATCCCCGTGCTGTTCCTGATGAACGGGCTGATCGTGCGCAGCGAGCGCTTCAGCGAGTTCAAGGTGATCGGCAATCCGCTCTCCGAGCTCGAGCGCTACTCCGAGTGGCTCGCCGACGAGCTCGTCTATGTCGACATCACGCGCGACGGCGAGCACGACATCCGCCGCGACGACCACAAGATCAAGAACATCGGCGACAAGCTGGAAATCCTGCGCGCGATCTCGCGCAAGGCGTTCATGCCGCTGACCTTCGGCGGGCTGATCCGCGGCCTCGAGGAGATCGACACCTATCTGCTCGAAGGCGCCGACAAGGTGCTGGTCAACTCCGCGGCGTGGCGCGACCTCGACCTCGTGACGGCGGCGGCGACGCGCCATGGCAGCCAGGCCGTGGTCGTCGGCATCGACGTGCGGCGCGAGGGCGACGCGCTCCACGCCTATGTCGACCAGGGCCGCACGCGCATCGACGCCGATCCGGTGGCCTGGGCGAAGCGGGTCGAGGCAGCGGGCGCGGGCGAGATCCTGGTCAACTCGATCGACCGCGACGGCACCGCCGACGGCTACGACGTCGAGGCGATCCGCGCGATCGCCGACGCGGTGCGCATCCCGGTGATCGCCTGCGGCGGCGTGGGCGACTTCTCCGACTTCCGCACCGCGATCGACGACGGCCATGCGAGCGCCGTCGCGGCCGGCAACATCTTCCATTTCACCGAGCACTCGTACAAACGCGCCAAGAAGCACCTCAAGGACCGCGGCTACGACGTGCGCTATCCCTATGCGAGCTGACCCGATGACGACGACGATGAGCCTGACGCCGCGCACGATCCCGCCGCGGATGACCTACTGCACGCGCTGCTGCTACCCGATCGTCGCGGCGACGCCGCTGACGCTCGACAAGGACGGCGTGTGCAGCGGCTGCCGCACGCATGACGAGCAGAAGACGGTCGACTGGAAGCGGCGCGAGCGGATGTTCCGCGAGCTCTGCGACGACTACCGCTCGCGCGACGGCAAGACCTACGACTGCCTGATCCCGGTCAGCGGCGGCAAGGACAGCTTCTACCAGATCCACCTGCTCAAGGTGGTCTACGGCATGAACCCGCTGCTGGTGACCTACAACGAGAACAACGAGACCGAGCTGGGCCGGCGCAACATCCAGCGCATGAAGGACGTGTTCGGCTGCGACTACGTCAACGTCACGCCGTCGGTGCACGTGCTCAAGAAGATGAACCGCGTCGGACTGCGGCGGATGGGCGATCCCGACATGCACGCGCATATGGGCATCAACTCGGTGCCGATCCAGATGGCGGTGCGATTCGGCGTGCCGCTGATCATCTGGGGCGAGCACGGGTTCATGAACCTGGGCGGCATGCACTCGTACAAGGACATGGTCGAGTACACGGCGCGCTACAGGAAGGAGCACCTGCTGCGCGGCTTCGACTGGGAGGACTTCGTCGGCGAGGAGGGGCTGCGCGAGCAGGACCTGCTCTGGGCCAAGTATCCCGAGGATTCCGAGATCGAGCGCGTCGGCATCCGCGGCGTCTTCATCTCGAACTTCTTCGGCTGGAACCAGGACGACCACACGAAGCTGATGATCGAGAAGTACGGCTTCGAGGTGAACCCGATCCCGTTCGACCGCACCTACAAGCGCGACTCGAACCTCAACAACATCCACGACAACGGCGTGCACGACTACATGAAGTACGTGAAGTTCGGCTACGGCCGGTGCACGGACCATGTCTGCCGGGACATCCGAAGCGGCGCGATGACGCGGGCCGAGGGCATCGAGCGCGTGCGGCAATACGACCACGTCGTGCCCGGCGACCTGCCGCGCTGGCTCGACTATGTCGGCATGACGCGGACCGAGTTCGAGGCCGTCGCCGACACCTTCCGCGACCCGCGCGTCTGGGCGCGGAACGAGTACGGCCAGTGGATCAAGGACAACATCTGGGACCACAACTGAGCATGCGCACGGCGCTCTGCTTCCAGGACGGCAACTTCGTCGGCCGCGAGTACTTCGCGCGGCTGGCCGAGGCCGGTCGCCGTCCCGATCGCGTCGCCGCGGTGGGCCGCATGAAGCCCGAGAGCGTCGCGCGCGAGCTCGAGCGTACCGGCGGCCTGTGGAACCCTCCGGCGCTGCCGGCAGGCGCGATCGATCGCCGCTTCGAGTCGAGCGCCGACCCGGCCCTCGCTTCGTGGCTGCGCGACGAGGCAATCGACGTGGCGATCCAGGGCGGCGTCGGCATCCTGCGCGATGCCGTGCTCGCCGCGCCGCGCATCGGCTGGCTCAATGTCCACCCCGGCGCGCTCCCCGCCTATCGCGGCAACGCGTGCCCGGAATGGGCCGTCCTCGAGGGCGAAGACGTCGTCGCGACGGCGCATCTGATCGACGCCGGCATCGACACGGGACCCGTGGTCTGCGCCGCGCGCTACACGATCGAGCCCGGCTGGAGCTACGCGGCGTTCCGCGCGAATCTCTACGCCCACTGCGCGCGCGTGCTGATCGCTGCGCTCGATCGGCTTGCGGCGCAGGGTGCCGCCGCCGCCGAGCCCCAATCCGCGACGGGGGCGTGCTATCGCGCGGCAATGGACGCGACCGGTCTGGCGCGCGTCATGGCGCTGTTTCCCATCGATACGTCTTCTCGGAGGCGATGATGATGCTCGACGTCAAAGGCGCGATCTCGGACTGGCTCGAGCGGCGGTCGATGCGACGTCACCGGTCGCGCATCGGCTGGCGCCTCGCGCCGCGCTACTCGGACTACCTGGAGCGATGCCGTCGGGAGAATCCGCTGAAGCCCGACCTCGACCCCGCGGTGGCGGCAGCGGTCGAGACGTTCCGACGCGACGGCGTCGCGTCGTTCTGGACTCCGCGCACGCGCGCGGTCGCGGATGCCGTGCGCAGCGGGCTCGAGCTTCGCGAGGCGGCCGGCGAGGCGGTCTGGAAGCCGATCAACGACTATGCCGTGCGCAACTACGCCGGCGACGCCTGGCTCGACTTCCCCGCCTTCGAGGAGCTGTTCGCCGGCGACCTTGGAGGCTTCCTGTCGGCCTATTTCGGCTCCGCCTTCAAGATCCTCTACGGCGCGATGTACCGCTCCGAGCACCTGCAGGAGCACCGCATCGGTTCGCAGATGTGGCACAGCGATTCGGGGCCCGGGATCTGCATCAACGTGATGTTCTACCTTCACGACACGACGCCTGCGAACGGGCCGCTCGAGGCGCTGCCCTGGAACCGGTCGCTCGCCCTCTACGAGACCGAGAAGCGGCTCATGCGCCGCGGCGCCCTCGACCGCTACGGCGCCAGCAAGCGGGATCGCATCAGCAACTGGTACGCCGAGCGCATCGCCGCCGGCGACGGCGGCCCGGTGCTCCAGCCGAGCGGCCAGGCCGGCCTGGTGGTGCCGTTCCTCAACAACACGCTGCACCGCGGCGGCTATCCCGCGGCCGGACACGCCCGGACCGCGATCGTGTTCCATTGCTATCCGTCGCATCGCGCGATCGACCTCGCGCGCTATCGCGCCAAGGGTATCGCCAAGTCGGCCCCCTATCCCGCCGACCCCGCGGCCGAGTTCTGATGGCCCTGCCGATCAAATCCGTCCTCGGCGCCGCCGCCCGCGCCGTGCTGCGGCCGGCGCGGCGCGAGGCGCCGGTCATGCCGCTGCGCGCCGTACTGCGGACCCCGGTGGTCTTCGACCTGCTTTCCTTCGCGATGCAGCTGCGCGACCTCGCCCGCGTGACCCGCATCCGCGACTCCTACGCCGTGGAGAGCGCGCATCATCGCGACGTCCACGACTACAACGCGGGAGTCACGCAGGGGAAGCTGATCACCACGACGCGGCGCGTCGAGCGCTACTACGAGCTCCTCGCCCAGCCGCGCCGCGATCTCGGCCGGGACCGCCTGCTGATCGTGGGGCCGCGCAACGTGCACGAGCTCCTCACCGCGTGGACCTACGGCTACAGCTGGCCGCTGATCGAGGCGATCGACCTCTATTCGACCAATCCCAAGATCGCCGTGATGAACATGGAGGCGATGACGTTCGAGGACGAGCGCTTCGACGCCGTGGCGATGGCCAACACGCTCTCCTATGCCGACGACACGCGCACCGCGCTCGCGGGGGTCGCGCGCGTCCTGAAGCCGGGCGGCCGCTTTGCGTTCAGCGCGACCTACGATCCCGACGGGACGAGATGGAAGGAGGACCGGGTCGAAGCCGGAACGATCGCCGCCATGCTGCGCGAGCTCGGCTTCGAGATCTGCGTGCATTTCGCCGTCGACAAGACCAACTCCCAGGGCCGCCTGCAGACCTCGCACGACTTCCTCGTCCGCAAGATCCCGGCCGGCGAGACGCGCCGGGACGCGTTCCGCCTGTGAGCGCCAAGCGCCCGCCGGATGCCTCGGTGCTGCGCGTCGTGCGCGACGGCCTCGCGCTGCTCGAGCCCGCGGAGCGTCGGCAGGCGATCTGGCTGGTGACGGCCACGATCCTCGCCGGCGCGCTCGACATGGTGGCGCTGGCGACCGCGATGCCGTTCATCGGCCTGCTGGTCGACCCGGAGACGCTGCTGCGCTATCCGGCGCTGGAGCGCCTGCGCCAGGCGGTCGGCGCGCCGGGCTACGCGCAGCTCGTCGTCGCGATCGGCGCCTTCAGCCTCGCCCTGATCGTGGCCAGCGGCGTCCTCAACTTCCTGCTCCAGCGTCGCGTCAACCGGTTCGCCGCCGCCTGCCAGTCGCGGCTCGCGCGGGAGATCATGGGAAATCTGGTCGCCGCGCCCTACGCCTGGTTCCTGACCGTGAACGCGACGAGCATCAGCCACGTCTTCCAGCGCGATGTGCTGCTGTGGGCGCGCGAGCTCGTGCAGAAGGTCCTCGCGGTCGTCCGCGACCTGGCGATGATCGTGCTCCCCGCGCTGCTGGTGATCGTCGCGACGCCGCTCGCCGGCCTCGCGGCGCTGGCGGCGATCGGCGTGCTCGTCTTCGCGGTGCTGCGACTCGCGCGGCCGAAGATCCGCTGGCTGGTCGAGTTCAAGCAGGAGGCGGACGGCCGCGCCAACCTGCTCGCGGTGCAGGCGCTCGCCGGGGTGAAGGACGTGAAGATCTCGGGGCGCGAGCACGAGTTCACGCACCAGTTCGCCAAGGCCTACGGCAGCTACACCTGGGCCCACGCCAATCTCACCAACTGGCACCAGCTGCCGGTGAGCGTGATCCTCCTCGCAGGCCAGATCGGCATGTTCATCGTGGCACTGGTCCTCTGGGGCCTGGGGAACGATCGCGGCGAGCTCGCCGCCCAACTTGCCCTCCTCGTGCTGGTGACCTCGCGCATCCTGCCCGCCGCGAACCGGCTCGCCGGTGCGGCGACGACGTTCTACGGCGTACTGCCGGCGATCCGCTCGATCCGTCGGCTGGTCGCCGACGTGAGAGCCGGGGCGGCGGCGGGCGAGGCGCTCCCGTCCCCGCAAGAGGCGCAGGAGCCGCGGACGGATTGGCATCGCCTCGTCCTCGATCGCGTCGCCTACCAGTACCCCGGCGCCGACCGGCCTGCGGTCCGCGAGCTGTCGATGACGCTCGAGCCCCGCCGCGCCTACGGCGTCGTCGGCCCCTCCGGCGCCGGCAAGAGCACGCTGGTCGACCTGGTGATCGGGCTGCTCACGCCGGGGCAGGGCGAGATCCGGCTCGACGACACGAGCCTCGCGGGCGCCGGCCTGCGGCGCTGGCAGCGGCGGGTCGGCTACGTGCCGCAGGCGCCGTTCATCACAGACGACACGCTGGCCGCCAACGTGGCGTTCGGCGTGCCGGCCGAGAGGATGGATCGCGAGCGCCTGGCGCGTGCACTCGAGGGCGCCAATCTCGCCGAGCTCGTGGCCAGCCTGCCGCGCGGCGTGGACACGCCGCTGGGCGACCGCGGCGTCCGGCTCTCGGGCGGCCAGCGCCAACGCATCGCGATCGCCCGCGCGCTCTACGACGAGGCGGACCTGCTGATCCTCGACGAGGCGACGAGCGCGCTCGACACGGTCAGCGAGCGCGCGGTGCAGGAGGCGATCGAGCGGCTGCGCGGCCGCGTCGCGACGGTGGCGATCGCCCACCGGCTGTCGACGGTGCGCAACTGCGACAGGATCTTCGTGATGGATGGCGGTCGGCTGGTGGCGGAAGGCAGCTGGTCGGAACTTCTCGCCGGCTCGCCGGTCTTCCGCGCGATGGTCGACGCCGCGGGCGGCAAGGAGGCAGCGTGAAGCAATCATTCTCGATCGGCGGGCGTCGGGTCGGCGGCGATGCGCCGCTGCTCTTCATCGCCGAGGCCGGCGTCTCGCATTTCGGCGACATGAAGCTCGCGCTCGAGCTCGTGCACATGGCGGCCGAGGCGAAGGCCGACGTGTTCAAGACCCAGTTCTACGACGTCGACGCGATGATCGCCTCGCGCGCCGCCGACTGGAAGGAGCGGCTACGGCCGCGCAATCTCACGCTCGACCAGTTCGCCGAGCTCAAGGCGCTGTGCGACGCCAAGGCCATGCTGTTCATGTCGACGGCGCATTCGGAGTCGCGGATCCCCTGGCTCGAGAAGCTCGACGTGCCGGCGATCAAGGTCGGATCGGGCGAGCGCAACAACCCGGCCTTCCTCGAGCGCCTCGCGCGCCTCGGCAAGCCGATGATCGTCTCGACCGGCATGCACGAGGAGGCCGACGTCCACGAGTCGGTCATGGCCTGCCGCCGCGGCGGCTGCAGCGAGCTGGCGCTGCTCCATTGCGTGACGAGCTACCCCGCGCCGCCGGCGGACATCAACCTGCGCGCCATGGACCGGCTGGCGGCGATGTACGACGTGCCGGTCGGCTACTCGGACCACACCGAGGACTTCCTCGCCGTGCTCGGCGCCGTCGCGCGCGGCGCCAAGGTGATCGAGAAGCACGTCACGATCCTGCGCAACGTGCCCAACGCGCAGGACTGGAAGGTCTCCGCCGGGCCCGAGAACCTCGCCCAGCTCGTGCGCGACATCCGCCGTCTGGAGGCGATGCTCGGCCACGGCCGCAAGGAGCCCGCGCCGAGCGAGGTCCCCGGCATGGCCTGGGCGACCAAGTCCTACGTCGCGGCGCGCGCGCTGCCGGCCGGCCACGTGCTCGTCGACGACGACCTGATCGCCAAGCGGCCCGGCGACGGCGTGCCGGCCAACCGCATCGCCGACCTGCGCGGCCGGCGCCTCGCGCGGCCGGTCGAGGCGGACGCACCGGTCCGGCTCGCGGATATCGTCTGACGGCCGGCCCAGGCACCGTTTGCATTGCGGCGACCCGGCGGCGTATTTGACGACACGACCCGCCCCGCCTGTTTTCCAGGAGACGAGGACGTCATGACGGCTGATCGTGCGCGCGTCTGGATCTGCGACCTGACCTATACGCAGCAGACCATCTCCTCCGACATCATGCCGGCCGCAGTCGGGTGCATCGCCACCTATGCCGAGAAGATGCTCGGCGAGCGCATCGACGTGCGGATCTTCAAGTTCCCCGAGCGCCTCATCGAGGCGCTGGAGAACGAGGAGGCGCCGCATGCGATCGGCTTTTCCAACTACGCCTGGAACGAGGACCTCAGCACCGAGTTCGCCCGCGTCATCAAGCGGCACCGCCCCGGGATCCTCACGATCTTCGGCGGCCCCAATTATCCGACGACACCGGGCGAGCAGGAGGCCTTCCTGCGCCGCTATCCCCAGATCGACTTCTACGTCGTGAAGGAGGGGGAGATCGGCTTCGCGAAGCTGATCGAGGCCCTCCTCGACGCCGGCTTTGACGCCGGCAAGGTCTCCGAGGACGTGCCGTCGGTGCATCGCCTGACGGCGGGAGGACGCTTCGTCGCGGCCCCGACCGTGGCGCGCATCACCGACCTCGTGGAGATCCCCTCGCCCTACCTGACCGGCAAGATGGACGCGTTCTTCGACGGGGTGATGCTGCCGATCATCCAAACCAATCGCGGCTGCCCCTTCCAGTGCACCTTCTGCGTCGAGGGCATGGACTACTACAGCAAGGTCGCGAAGACGCGGAACCTCGAGAAGATCGAGCAGGAACTCGACTACATCGCCGAGCGCATGGCGAGGCTGCGCGACGAGAAGCGCGGACGGGCCGACCTGCACATCGCCGACTCGAACTTCGGCATGTACAAGGAGGATCTCGAAATCTGCCGCTCGATCGCGGAAAAGCAGAAGCGCCTGAACTACCCCGAGTACATCAACGTCGCGACGGGCAAGAACCACAAGGAACGCGTCCTCGAGGCGGCGGCGATGATCAACGGCGCGCTGCGCCTTTCCGGCGCCGTGCAGAGCCTCGACGAGACGGTCCTCAAGAACATCAAGCGCTCGAACATCAACGTCGAGCAGATCATGGATCTCGCGCTGGCCGCCTCGCGGATCGGCGCCAACTCCTACTCCGAGGTCATCCTGGGCCTGCCCGGCGACACCGTCGAGCGGCACCTCAAGACCATCCGCACGATCGTCGAGGCCGATTTCAACATCGTGTGCCTGTACCAGCTGATGCTCCTGCCCGGCACCGATCTCGCCTCGGAGGCCAGCGTCAGCCAGTGGAAGATGGTCACCCGTTATCGCGCGATCCCGCGCTGCTACGGGTATTTCGACCTGTTCGGCGAGCAGATCAACGCCTGCGAGATCGAGCGCATCTGCGTGTCGAACGACAGCCTGACCTTCGACCAGTATCTGCAGTGCCGGCGCATGCACCTCGTCGTGAACCTCTTCTACAACGACGGGGTGTTCAAGGAGGTGCTGCGCTTCATCCGGATGCTCGGCCTGTCGATCTACGACTGGCTGGAGCGGATCTACGCGCATCGCGGCGATGCGCGGCTGGACGCGCTGTTCGACGCGTTCCTCGACGAGACGGGCAGCGAGCTCTGGGTCGACCAGCGCCAGTTCCGCGCGTTCACGCGCGAGCGCGACAACGTCAAGCGCTTCATCGCCGGCGAGCTGGGCGCCAACCTGATCTTCAAGTACCGGTCCCTGGCGCTGCTCGACCATGCCGAGAGCCTCGCGGCCGTGGGCCGCAGCGCCCTGGCGGACATCCTCGCCACGGCCGGCGCCGACGCCGACACGCGCCGGCTCGGCGACGAGCTCATCACCTATGGCCAGGCGCGGATGACCGGGATCTTCCAGCACGACGACCGGACGGTCGAGCACAGCTTCACCTTCGACGTCGTCGCGTTCTCCGACCGGCCGAAGGCGCAGGACGTCGACGCCTATCGCCTTCCGACGCCGCTGACCTACCGCTTCGTGCACACCCCGGAACAGCTGCAGACCGTGCAGAATTACACGTCGATCTACGGCACCTCGCTCGCCGGCCTGAGCCGGATCCTGGCGAAGGTCTACGTCCGCAAGCTGTTCCGCACGCCGGTCGACGTCACCGGCAGCGCGTCGCTCGAGGTGAGCCAGAAGGACCTGCGCTTCGGCCAGGCCGCACTTACCGGGCTCAGCCAGTTCGGCTGAGTCCGGCGACGATCCATCGCGAAATCGCACGGCCGGGGGCGAGCCCCGCCCGTCGCATGACCATCAAACACCAGGAAGGACTGGACGCATGAGGATTCTCATTCTCGGCGGCGACGGCTATCTCGGCTGGCCGACCGCCATGCACTTCTCGGCGCGCGGCGACGTCGTGGCCGTGGTCGACAACTTCGCCAAGCGGCGCTGGGAACTCGAGGACGGGATCGAGCCGCTTCTGCCGATCCCGACGCTCCATGCGCGCGTCCGCCGCTGGCAGGCCGAGACGGGCAAGGAGATCGAGCTCCATGTCGGCGACATCTGCAACCACCGCTTCATCTACACCGTGATCGAGAGGTTCCGGCCCGATGCGATCGTCCACTACGGCGAGCAGCCCTCGGCGCCCTACTCGATGCAGAGCCGCGAGGCGGCCGTCTACACCCAGCACAACAACGTCGTCGGCAACCTCAACGTCCTGTTCGCGATGAAGCGCTTCTGCCCGCAGGCGCACCTGGTCAAGCTCGGGACGATGGGCGAGTACGGCACGCCCAACATCGACATCGAGGAGGGCTGGCTGACGGTCAACCACAACGGCCGCACGGACACGGTTCTTTATCCGAAGAAGCCCGGCAGCTTCTATCACCTGTCGAAGGTGCATGATTCGGCGAACATCGAGTTCGCGTGCCGCGTCTGGGGCCTCGCCGCCACCGACCTCAATCAGGGCGTCGTCTACGGCATCGACACCGACGACACCTGCAAGCATGCGGAGCTGCGGACGTCGTTCCACTACGACCACGTCTTCGGCACGGTGCTGAACCGGTTCCTCGTCCAGGCCGCGACCGGCCGCAAGCTCACCGTCTACGGCAAGGGCGGTCAGACGCGCGGCTTCCTCAACATCCGCGACACGATCCAATGCGTTGCGCTGGCCTGCGACAAGCCGGCGAAGGCCGGCGAGTTCCGGATCTTCAACCAGTTCACCGAGCAGTTCTCGGTGCGCGACATCGCGAACAAGGTCGAGGCCGCGGGCAAGCGCGCCGGACTCCGGGTGCAGATCGACAACATCCCGAACCCGCGCGTCGAGATGGAGGAGCACTACTACAACGCCAAGCACACCAAGCTGCTCGATCTCGGCCTCAAGCCGAACCTGCTCACCGACGCCGTCGTCGACACGATGCTCGACACGGTCCGCCGCCACAGCGGCGCGGTGCAGCCGGCGACCATCATGCCGACGATCAAGTGGAAGCAGTGACCGGCACCGCCGTGCCCAGGCGCAAGGCGCTCGTCTTCATCGACTACGACATGGTGATCCGCCATTTCGTGCTGTCGGGCGCCTTTCGCGAACTCGAGAAGCGCTTCGCGGTGCGCTATGTGATCCACCGCGACTCCACCTCTCCCAAGCAGGGGGTCAATGTCGACGTCGACACCCTGAGGCTTGGCGACGTCCTGCGCTTCGAGCTGCCGCGTGCGCGGATGGGCTCCTGGGACCACCTGTTCTGCACCACGTCGCTGTTCAACCAGCGCGGCACGGCCAACTACGCTCGTCGATACCAGCAGATCCTCGACACGCGACCACACAAGCTCGTGCGGCTCTACCGGGTCCTTTCCCTGCCGGGGCTGTTCCATGTCGCGCGGCCGATCATGCGCGCGGTCCAGGGCGTCTACGCGCCGCTCGAGGCGCTGCTGCGGGCCGAGAAGCCCGATATCGTGCTGCATCCCTCGGTGCTGTCCGGCTACTTCATCAACGAGCTCACCCAGGCCTGCCCGCGCCTCGGCATCCCGCTGGTCCTGCTGATGAACTCCTGGGACAACCCGAGCACCAAAGCGATGAACACGCAGCTGCCAGACCGGCTGGTGGTCTGGGGGCCGCAGACCCGAAAGCACGCGATCGAATACATGAAGATGCCGCCCGATCGCGTCCTCGAGTTCGGTGCGCCGCAATTCGAGGTCTATCGCGACCCGATCGCCGAGAGCGACGTGGAGCTGCGCGCGATGTTCAAGGTCCCTGCCGGCGTCCCGGTCATCCTCTATGCCGGCGTCAGCAAGAGCGTGAACGAGACCGCGCATCTCGAGGCGCTCGAGGCCGCAATCGCCACGGGCGCCATGCCGCGCGCGCACATCATCTACCGGCCGCATCCCTGGCGCGGCGGGCTCGTCGCCGGCGAGAAGAACTTCTACGACGTGCCCTTCAAGCATGTCGGCATGGACCCATTCATGGCCGATTACTACAAGCGCGTCGCGGACAAGCCCGACCAGGGCTTCGACATGGCGGACTACCGGGTCACCGCACGGCTGCTGCGGCTCGTCAGCGGGATCATCTCGCCGCTCTCGACGATGCTGCTGGAGGCCGCGATCCACGGCCTTCCGATGATCATGTTCTGGCCCGACGGCGCGAAGGGCGTCGCCGGGCCGATCATCGAGCTCGGCCGCCAGCTGCCGCATTTCAAGGAGTTCTGGGGGCCCGAGGGGATCCAGGTCTGCACCGACGGCGGAGCCCTGCCGGAGGCATGCCGAAAGCTGCTGACCGAGCATCAGGATCCGGCGGTGCGCAACGGCCTGCGTGCCCATGCCCGCAACTACGTCGCCCTCGAGGGCCCTCGCTACGGCGAGCGTCTCGCGGATCTTGCGGACCAACTCACCGCGGGACGGACCGCGCGCGCCGCATGACCAGGCGTCGCATCGCCATCGCGCTCACGACGCGCGGCAACTACGCAAAGATGAAGTCGACGATGCGCGCCATCGCCGCGGACCCTGCGCTCGAGCTCGCGACGCTGGTCGGCGGCGGGATCGTCCAAAGCCGCTTCGGCGACTACCGCCCCATCATCGAGCGCGACGGCTTCCGCATCGACGCGGTGATCGATTTCCTGGTCGAGGACGGCGCCACGCTCGCCGCGCAGACCGAATCGGCGGGCCGCGCGGTGACGACCACGGGAGCCGCCTTCGGGCGGCTGGCACCCGACATCGCGCTGGTGATCGCCGACCGCTACGAGGCGGTGTCGATCGCGCTCGCGGCGGCCTGCATGAACGTGCCGATCGCCCATCTCGAGGGCGGCGAGGTCTCGGGCTCGATCGACGAGCGCTTCCGCCACGCCATCACCAAGCTCGCGCATCTCCACCTTCCCGCCAACGACGAGGCGGCCGAGCGCATCGAGCGCATGGGCGAGACGCGCGAGCGCATCGTCGTGGTGGGGACGCCGAGCCTCGACCTCCTCGCGGCCGTCGACCTCCGCGACGCCGGCCTCGTCGCCCGCGCGCCGGGCGGCAGCGGCGACGCGATCGATTGGACCGGCGGCTACCTCGTCGTCTCGCAGCATCCCGTGCCGACCGAGAGCGAATCGGCCGCGTCGCAGATCGACGAGACCGCGGCCGCGGTCGCCCGGATCGGCTTGCCGACGGCCTGGATGCTCCCGAACATGGATGCCGGCGGCGACGGCGTGGCGCGCGTGCTCGACGCGCTGCGCGCCCGCGGCATCGGCGCGCCGCTGCGCTTCTATCCGAGCCTGCCGCTCGAGCCCTATGCCGTGCTCCTGCATGGCGCGCGCTGCCTCGTCGGCAACTCCTCGAGCGGCATCCGCGAGGGCGCCTTCCTCGGCGTGCCGGTGGTCAATGTCGGCAGCCGGCAGCATGGTCGGCGGCGGGGCCGCAACGTGATCGACGTGGCGAACGCGCGCGACGCGATCGAGGCCGCGATCCGCCAGCAGCTCGCCCACGGCCGCTACGCGAGCGACCCGCTCTACGGCGACGGCCACGCGGGGACGAAGATCGCGGCCGCGCTCAAGGCGATGCCGCTCGGGCTCGAGAAGACGATCGCGTACTGA
>JAEULA010000080.1 GCA_016793165.1 Alphaproteobacteria bacterium
CCGCGAGCCTCGTGGATGCGGCGCCCGTGCCCACGCCGTCTGCCCTCGCGCTCAGCGCCACGCTGCTCGGCGGCCTCGTGCTCGTCGCCCGGCACCGGCGAGTCCGGCTCATCCCCGCGGCCGCAGCGCGCTGAAGTCGTAGCCGTCCCAGGCCTGCGGATCGCAGCGCGGAAACTCGGCGATGCGCAGGCGCGCGCAGCCGTAGGGCACGAGCGGAATCATGCGCGGCGGCAGCGTCGTCGTCACCGGGCTCTGCGGCGGCGGTGCCGCGGAATTGCGCGCGAGGTCCCAGTCCGGCAACAGCCGCGCACGCACGCGCGCGCGCACCGGCGGATCCTGAAGCGCGAAGGGCATCGGGCCCGACGGCCGGCGCTCGATCTTCGCGTCGACGACCCGCGTGTCCGCCGTGAACTCCACCGCAAGGTTCCAGCTGGTGCGCGGCGTGACCTGCCAGTCGCCGAATCCCGGCGTCTCCGGAATGCGCTGCCAGATCTCGCCCGGGCTGAAGGCCATCGTCAGCGGGCCGAGATGGAGACTCACCGCGCCGGCGACCCGCGGCGCGGTCTCGAGGCGCATCGGCAGGCTCAGCTCGAGCGTGTCGTCGACGCGCCAGGCGCGACGCAGCACGGCGTAGCCCGTCGCGTCGCGCTCGAGCGGCGTGGTCGCGCCGCCGACCCGCAGTCCGGGCGCCTCGCACCAGGCCGGCAGGCGCAGGCGGATGGCGCGCGGCGTCCCGTCGCTCGCGACGACGCGAACGCGGACCGTCTCCTCGAACGGATAGTCGGTGTCGACCTCGAGGGCGAATCCGTCGCCCTCGACGCGCGCCGGCGCATAGGCGACCACGGCGAGACCGCCCGCGCCGTCGTCCATCCAGAGATGCGTGGCGAGCTTCGGCCAACCCTGATGGAAATTCGCCGTGCAGCAGCCGAAATGCGGCTCGAGCCCGAAGGTGTTGGCGGCGTCGGTCGAGTAGGTCCAGTCGCGCCGGGCGATCGTCGCCAGCACCTGGTTCGGCTGCTGGTGGTACTGGTGCGAGGTCATGTCGGCCGAGAGCGTCGCCGGCAGCGCGTTATAGGCGACGCGCTCCAGGCGATCGCCGAACTCCGCCTCGCCGTAATGGGCGGCGAGCAGCTCGAGCGAGAACATCAGCTCGACGACGGCGCAGAGCTCGACGCCGTGATGCGGCGAGCGCCCGGCGAGCCACTCGTCGCCCGAGAACATGCCGGTGGATTGGCCGTGCAGCCGATCGAGATTGGCGAGCGCGCGGCGCACCTCGGCGAGGCCGTCATTGCCGAGGCCGGCCATCTCGCTCACGCCGGGCGTCTTCACGCCCATCGCGACGTTCACGACATGGTTGGAGTGGTCGAAGCTGCGCGCCGGAGCGTCGATCAGGCGCTCGCCGAGATAGCCGGCCCAGTCCGCGGTCTGCGCGAACAACGCGCGCGCGAGTTCGTCGAGCCAAGGGGCCGGCCGGCGCGCGGCGAGCCAGAGGATCGCGAGCACGTTCTCCGCACCGCGCGGCACCGCCCATTTCTGCAGCGGCCGCGCGGCGATCGTCGCATGCTGCAGGCGCAGGTGGCGCTCGAGGAACGGCTCCACGCGCGCGTCGCCGGTCGCCTCCGCGTGCTGGATCAGCACCTTCATCGCGACCATGCGCGGCCACCAGTCGTCGTTGGTCGCCGGCCCGAACTGCCCGTCCGGGCGCTGGCTGGCGAGGATCGCCTCGATCCAACGCTGCGCCTTCGCCTTCAACGCGGCGTCGTCGAGGGCATGCGCGAGCGGCACGAGACCGTCGAGGTAGTAAGGGCCGCGCTCCCAGTCCTCGCCGCTGCCGCCGAGCCAGGCGCTGTTGGGCCCGAGGTCCGGCCAGATGTCTTCGATCTTTCCGGTGAGACCGTCGGCCTGAAGCCGCAGCTGGCGCTCGAGCCAGCCGCGCGGACGGATGCGGCCGGGCGCGAGCGGCCGGAATGCCGGGGTTCCGATGCTCATGACGTCATCCTTTCGTGGCGCCGCCGACCAGGCCCTGCACGTAGTAGCGCTGGAAGGCGAGCGTCAGCAGCAGCGGCGGGAGCATGGTCACGACCGTTCCCGCCTGCAGGGCACCCCAGTCGACGACGCCCATGTAGCCGAACTGCAGGTTCACCAGCATCACCGGCAGCGTGTAGTTCGCCTGCTGGGTCATCAGGATCAGCGCGCCGAGGAACTCGTTCCAGCAGGTGATGAAGTTGACCAGCAGCACGGTCACCACGCTGGGTGCCACCACCGGCAGCAGCACGCGGCGCAGCAGGACGATGTGCCCGGCGCCGTCGATGGTCGCCGCCTCGTCGAGCTCGCGCGGCACGGACTCGAAGGCGTTGCGCATGATGAAGATGCCGAGCGGCAGGTGGAACGTGGTGTAGACGAGGCCGAGGCCGAGCAGCGAGTTGTGCAGCTCGAGCTGCCGCAGGACGACGAACAGCGGCATCAGCATGATCTGGAACGGAACCATGAGGGTCGCGAGCAGCAGCACGAAGACGACCTGCCGGCCCGGAAAGTCGAAGCGCGCGAAGCCGTAGCCGGCGAGCGCCGCGAGGACGGCGACCGCGACCGCGCTGCCGATCGCGACCCCGAAGCTGTTCCAGACGTGGCGGAGCAGTCCGCTGCCGATGCCTTGCAGCGCGGCGTAGTTCTCGAGCGAGAAGCGCGACGGGAACCAGGTCGGCGGCACGCGCATCGCCTCGGCGGCCGGCTTCAGCGAGGACAGCAGGACCCAGACGACCGGGAAGGCCATGACGAGGGTGATCGCGGCGATGAGCGCGTAGAATGCGATCAGCGCCGAGCGCGGCGTGATGTGCGTCATTCCTCGGCTCCGCGTCGCCCGCGCAGCGCGACGAGCTGCGCGACGTTGATCGCCAGCACGATCGCCAGCAGCGCGATCGACATCGCCGATGCGTAGCCCAGGCGGTAGGACACGAAGGCGTTGTGGTAGATCCAGTAGACCAGCGTGATGGTCCCGTTCTGCGGCCCGCCGCGGGTGATGATGTAGAACTGGTCGAAGGCGAGCAGCGAGCCGGTGACCGAGAGCACGAGCGCGAGCGCGAAGCTCCGGCGCATCAGCGGGATGGTGATCCAGCGAAGCCGCTGCCAGCCGCTGGCGCCGTCGAGCAGGGCCGCCTCCTTGACCGTCTGCGGGATCGCCTGCAGCCCGACGAGCAGCAGGACCATGTTGAAGCCCACGGTCTTCCACACGACCATCGAGCAGGCGGCGGCGAGCGCATGGGCGGTGGAGTCGAGATAGGGCAGCGGGCCGGCGGCGAGGCCGAGTTCGCGCGCGACCCGGCTGAAGATCCCGACATCGCCGTTGAGCATCCAGACCCAGAGCACGCTCGCGGTGCCGATGCCGATCGCGGTCGGCAGGAACCAGACGGTGCGCGCTGCAGCCACGCCGCGGCGCGTGCTGTCGGCGAGCAGCGCCAGGCCGAAGGCGCAGACGAACAGGATCGGCGTCAGGATCAGCGTGTACTCGACCGTGAAGCGCAGCGCGTGCCAGAACTCGCGATCCTCGAGCAGCAGCGCATAGTTCGTCGTGCCGAGCCAGCGGACGCGGCCGAACAGCGGCCAGTTGTGCATCGACATCCAGCCGACCAGCGCCAGCGGCCAGACGAAGAACACGCCGACGAGCACGAGACTCGGCAGCACGAACAGGAACCCGAGAAATGGGCGGCGCATGCGACTGGCGAAGGACGGGGCCGGCGAAAAACGGGGTCAGAGCGAAGGCTCTGACCCCGATCCCTCCCGGATTGCCGGCGACGATCAGCCGCCTGTCGCGATCACCTGCCGGAAGCGGCGCTGCGCCTCGGCGACCGCCCCGTCGACGTCGCCGTCGAACACCGCCTTCTGCAGCATCTGGAGAAACGGCCCCTGCGGGCTGTTGAACAGGTCGTTGTAGACGAAACTGTAGGGCGTGCGGCCCGCGGCCATCGCCTGCGCGGCGAGGACGTAGCGCGGCTCGCTCGCGGCGTACTTGTTCTCGGCCAGGTCGGCCCGCACGGGCAGCGAGCTGTTCTTGGCCAGCAGCTCGACCTGCACGTCGGGCTGCATCGTCCACTCGATGAAGGACCAGGCGAGCTTCGCGTTCTTCGTGCCCTTGGGCACCGCGATCGAGTCGCCTCCGGCGAAGGACGACCACTGCCCGGCCTGCTCGCCGGGCAGGTAGGCGACGCCGAAATCAAGGTCGGGCGCGAGCCTCTTGATCGCCCCGACCGCGAAGGCGCCGGTCGAGAACATGCCGATCTTCCCGCTCGCGAAGGCGGCGGTCCAATTCTGACCGCCATCCGCGCGCGCGGCCTGCGGCACCAGCTTCTCGGCCCAAAGCTCGCGGTAGAACTGCAGGGCGCGCTTCACCGCCGGCTGGTCGATCGTCGGGGTCATCCCGTCGGGGCTCAGGACATCGCCGCCCGCGGCCCAGATCATCGGCAGGAAGGTGAAGACGTTGCAGCCCGCGCATCCGCCCGGAAAGTAGAAGCCGTAATGCTCGTCGCCGAGGGCGGTGATCTTGCGCGCCGCGTCCTTGATCTCGGCCCAGCTGCGCGGCGGCTTCTCGGGGTCGAGGCCGGCCTTGCGGAACAGGCCCTTGTTGTAGACGAGGAACGAGCCCTCGGCGCTGAACGGCACGGCGTAGAGCTTGTTCTCGTAGGTGCCGAGCCGCAGATGCGAGGAGATCAGCTTGTCGTAGAACGGCAGCGCCTTCGCCTCGCGACCGATCTCGGTCAGCTGCTCCGCGCGCGCGAAGGCGGGCACGTAGATGAGATCGATCGACATGACGTCCGGCGGCGTGCCGGCTGCGATCGCCGCGCCGACCTTGGCGATGAACTGCTCGTTGGGGATGATGTTCAGCACGACCTTGTCGGGCTTCTGCTGGTTCCAAGCCTCGACCAGCGGCTTGACGTAGCCCTCGGTCCGCGCCCGCGCCCAGAGCTGGATCTCGGCGGCCTGCGCCGTCGCGCCGACGAGCAGCGCGCTCGCCGCGCCGGCAAACCAAAGGATCGTGTTTCGCATGCGATTCCCCCTGCCGCCTCGGCGGCGTTCAATGTTCGTACTCTACCGGCGGACCCGGACAAGGGCCAGTTCCGGCCCCTGGCGCGATGTCAGGCAAGGCAGTGCGGCTCGCGCATGCGGCCGCCGTTCCGCCTCGGTAGCGCGTCGCGCAAATCGCGATCGAAGGATCGAAGGAAGGCCGCCCCCGGCGCCCGGATCTCTCACGGGCACGCGGCCTGCAGCCGCGTACGGATGCTCTCGCCTCTGATTCCCCAGCCATACCAGGACAGCCGGCGAGCCGCGGCGTCGCGCGAAGTCCCTGGGCAGGCATTCGAACCTTCCAGAAGTTCGACGAGGCGCCGGATGAAGAGCTCGGTCGATACCGGTTGCGCCAAGCGCTGCCACTGGGCGTCCGCATCGGGCGGCGCGAGCGCATCGGCGCCACGCAGCAGTCCGGGGGCCATGCCAATCGCCGCCACGGCATCGAATCCGGACGCGCGCATGGCCGGCCGTTCGCACGCCGGCGGGCCCGACGCGGGCGCAGCGATCACGCGCCGCGAAGGCACCGGCGCCAGCCGCTCGCCGAGGTCGACGACACCCGTCTGATCCGCAGGCTCGATCCATGCGCCCTCGAGTTCGGCGCCACGCAGGATGGTCGCGTCGAGAGCCGGCGGCCCCAGCGCGGCCCCGCGCAGATCCGTGCCGACCAGCGTGGCCCCGGCAAGATCGGCCTTGCGCAGATCTGTCTGGCGGAGATCGGCGTCGTCCCACGCGGTGAAGATCAGGTCGGCATCGCCGAGCGCCGCGCCGCGCAGGTCGGCGCGCAGGAAGACGGCGCCGAACCCCCGCGCGCCGGCGAGATCCGCTCCGATCGCGCAGGCATCGATGAAAACCGCGCCCTCGACCTGCGCCTCCGGCAATCGCGCGCCCGGCAGCTTGGCGTCCGTGAAGTCGGCAAGCCGCAGCGTGCTGCGCCAGAATCCCGCGCCCGCCAGGTCGGCGGATGCGAAGCTCGCCCCGTCCGCCGCAGCCCAGTCGAACCGCGCGCGCCGCAGCGTGGCGCCGTCGAAGCGCGCCGCGTCGAGGCGCACGCAACCCGGCCGCCCGGCCGCGGCGAAGTCGTCCGCCTCGCCGGGCGTGGGATCGCGCGCGCAGGCGAACCGGGCGCCATCGAGTCGCGCGCCGATCATCGAGGCCCCGCGCAGGTCCGCCGCCGTGAAATCGGCCTTGCGAAGATCGGTGCGGTCGAGCACCGCGAAGCGCAGGTCGCGGCCGCGCAGCACGACAGTGCGGTCGGCCGCGGCCAGTGCGGCGTCCGACTGATCGACGAAGTCGTGGTCGGCGAGCACGAGGCGACGCGCGAAGAATCCCGCGGGACGGCCGCGCACGACGTCGACGCCGTCGCTGAAGACGTGGCCGCGCAGCGTCGCCGCGCCGAGGAAGGCGTCGACGGGCCGCTCGATCGCTTCGTCCGGGATCGTCGCCACGGCGATCGACAGATAGGCGATCGCCAGCGACGCCACGCAGCCCGCGATCGAGGGGCGGCGCGGCCGCAGGAACGGATCCCAGCCGCGGCGCACGATGTGCAGGACGTTGGGCAGGCGCGGCTCGAGGAAGCAGACGAGCGCGAGGTCCGCCAGGAGCAGCGCGCGATGGAACCAGGTCACGCGCAGATCGTGATACGGCAGGAAGACGAGCTGGAAGACCGCGAGCAGCGCCACCGGGGCGGCGATCAGCGTGATCCAGGTGATCGCGTAGAGCGCCACGCGCGTCAGCCGGTCGCCCTTCTCGACGAGCAGCTGCGAGACGAAGAACGTGTCCAACCGGCGGCCGAACTGCGCCAGGCGCTCGTCGACGTCGCCGGGCCCCGCGAGGCTCGCGATCGCGGCGCGCACCCGGTCGGTCAGCATCTGCAGCTGCAGCAGGACGTAGAAGTGCAGGACCACGAACAGCGCCGGCGCGACGACGAAGAAGGCGGCGAGCGGCAGGTCGACGTTGAACAGCGGCAGCTTCACCGGCTGCTCGAGGAAGAGCTGACGATGCGTCGTCGCGCCGACCGCGACGGCGAGGTAGGTGCCGAGCGTGAGGAAGGTGAACCAGTTGGCGAGCTCGCGCTTGCTCGCCTCGTTGATGGCCGAGACCGCCTTCTCGTCGACGGCCGGCGGCGGCGGAACCACGGGTGAAGCGAGCGGCGGAGCGAGCGACGGAGCGAGCGGCGGCGCGGGCGGCGGAGCGCCTGCCGTCGCCGACTGCGGCGGGACCCGGCTCGACGATTCTGCGCCCCCGGCGGCGCCGGCGGACGGCGTGGTCTCGTTCGACATCGCACTTCCCGACGGCCTCGAGCGGCCACCACGAGGCGAACGCGAAAGACCGGGGACTGTCAATCCGCGCGGCGGAGGACGGGCGCCGCGTCGAGCGGCGCCCGTCCGGACCCGCTGCTCAGGTGCCGCGGCCCCACAGCGCGCAGTAGCGGCGCGCGACATGCGGCAGGCCGGCCTCGTAGCCGGGCCAGCTCGCGTACTTGGGCAGCTTGAATTCCGACACGGCGGGCTCCCAGCACTTGCCGGCGCGCGCCGCGACCTGCATCTCCGCCGAGGCGTCCTGCAGCAGCCCGAGGAAGTCCTGCATGTCCTTCTTCGTGCCGAGGCGGCCGCCCGGCCCGGGATGGCCGGGGATCAGGCGATCCCAATCCATCGCGATCAGGCGCTTGAGCGACTTCTCCCACTCCAGCGGATTGGAATCGATCATGCCGACCCCGGGGAAGCCCATCACCGGCGCCCAGTCGACGGTGAAGACGATCTTCTCCTTGGGCAGTCGCATCACCAGCGAATTGTCGGAGTGGTTCACGCCGAGGTAATGCA
>JAEULA010000078.1 GCA_016793165.1 Alphaproteobacteria bacterium
CGTCAACCTGCGGGCCGCGCGCGCGATCGGTCTCGCGCTGCCGCCGTCCTTTCTCGCCCGAGCCGACGAGGTGATCGAGTGATCTGTCCTTCACGGTGACCGTCAGTGCGCCGGCAAGACGCCCTGACGCCTCGCCGCGAACGAACCAATCCGGGTCATGGCCCCGCTCCCTCCGAATCGAGGCCGGATCCCGCGAGTACTGGCGTCCGGGCAGCCCTCGCGTCAGCTCGAGGGACGAGTCACGTAGTCCGCGAGGTCGATCGACTCGATGCCCGGGAAGCGGCGGCGCTTGAGCACGTCGCGCATCGACATCGGCACCGTCGCGTCGATCGCGAGCTTGCCGCTGTGCACGGGCTTGATGTCGGCGCGGGGGAAGCTCGGCACGCCCGGTGCCACGTGCACGCCGCTGTCCGGACGGCAGCGGGTGTGGATCGCCCACAGCACGTCCTCTGAGTCGTGCGGATCGACGTCGGCGTCGACGACGATGACGATCTTCATCCAGGGATGGGCGGCCATGGCGGCCAGCATCACCGCGCGCGCCTGCTCGTCGCTCGTCTTTTCGATCGCCACCACGCAGCCGAGGATCTGACCGGGCATGCCGATGTCGCGCACGCGTGCGATCGGCTGGATGCGCTTGTAGACCTCGGTCTGCAGCATCAGGCTGAGCAGCGCGAGGTCCTCGGTGCCTCCGGCGAGGATCACGTGGTAGATCGCGTCCTCGCGCCGCGTCAGCGCGGTCGCGCGGAAGACGTGGTTGCGGCCGACCTCGACGTAGCCGTCCATGAACTCGCCGAACGGCCCCTCCTCCTCGCGCAGGCCCGGCACGACCTCGCCCTCGATCACCATCTCGGCGTCGGCCGGGACCATCAGCGGCACGGTCTTGCAGGGCACGACGCGCAAGGGACGGCCCTGCCAGGCGCCGGCGGTGTCGAGCTCGTCGGCCTCGTAGGGGATCTTCGAGGCGGCGGCGATCATCACCGCCGGCGGCGCGCCGATCACGACGGCGCAGGGCAGCGGCTTGCCGGCGGCCTCGGCGGCGGCCTGGTACTGGCCGAGATGCTGCGGCGGCATCATGCGCACGCGCATGCGGTCGCCGCCCGCGAGCTGCGCGCGGTTCCACGACGCGTTGTAGACTCCGGTCGCCGGATCCCGCGCGATGAAGATGCCGGCCGTCACGTAGGCGCCGGCGTCGCGCTCGCAATGCACGACCTGCGGCACGTCGCGCGCGACGTCGAGTTTGCCGCCCTCGATCACGACCTGCTGCACCGGCGCGCGCTCGACGGCCTCGCACGGCAGCGTGCGCGACTCGCGCGCGACCATCTCCGGCAGCATGCGTGCCGGATCGATGTCGAGCGTCGCGGCGAGCGTGCGACGCCGCGACATGACGTTGGTCGCCACGGGCGTCGGGCTGCCCCGTGGCGCGTCGAACAGCAGCGCATCGTTCGGCCCCTTCTGCATCCGGCGCAGCACCGCGATCAGCTCGTAGGCGGGATCGACCGGACGCTTGACGCGCGCGAGCTCGCCGCGGGCATCGAGATGGGCGAGCAGGTCGCGGAAGGTCGTGATGGGCATCGGCGTGGCCTCGACGGGATGATCGGTGCAGTGTCGCCCGTCACCCTGTCCGAGGCCAAGAGCGCCACGACCGGGCGCCGCACTCGTGTGGAACCGTCAGGGGCCGCCGGCCTTCCGATCGCGGCGACGGCATTGTGCCGCCGCCGGAGCCGCATCAAGGGCGCCGCGCGGCGGCCTGCGCCGTCGGATGTGCATGTCGCCGCGCTTGCGTGCATTCCCCCGTTGCCTCGCGTGGGGGATCGGTCACTCTGTGCGCATCTCCTCCTCGACTCCGAAGGGTCTCCCGCATGAGCGCCGTCCTCCACCGCAATCTCAAGCGCGTGCCGCCCACCGTCGTGCGCGGCGAGGGCTGCTACCTGATCGACGCCGGCGGCCGGCGCTATCTCGACGCCTCGGGCGGTGCGGCCGTCTCGTGCCTCGGCCACAGCCATCCCGCAGTGATCGAGGCCGTGCGGGCGCAGGTCGGCACGCTTGCCTTCGCCCACACCTCGTTCTTCACCAATGAGCCGACCGAGGCGTTGGCGCAGCATCTGATCGATCGCGCGCCGCCGGGCTTCGGCGCCGGCCGCGTCGCCTTCGTGGGCAGCGGCTCGGAGGCGATGGAGGCGGCCCTCAAGCTCGCGCGCCAGCACTTCGTCGAGAAGGGCGAGCCGAAGCGCGTGCGCTTCATCTCGCGCCGGCTGAGCTACCACGGCAACACGCTGGGCGCGCTCGCCGTCGGCGGCCATGTCGAGCGGCGCGCGACCTACCAGCCGATGCTGATGGACACCGCGCAGATCGCGCCGTGCTTCGAGTACCGCTTCCGCCGCGCCGACGAGACGGCCGAGGCCTATGGCCGTCGCGTCGCCGACGAGCTGGCGACGACGATCGAGACGCTCGGTGCCGAAACGGTCGCCGCCTTCGTCGCGGAGCCGGTCGTCGGCGCCAGTATGGGCAGCACGCCGCCGGTCCCCGGCTACATGAAGCGCATCGCCGAGATCTGCCGGCGCTACGGCGTGCTGTTCATCGCCGACGAGGTGATGTGCGGCATGGGTCGCTGCGGCGACCTGTTCGTGTCGGCGCGCGAGGGCGTCGCGCCGGACATCATCACCATCGCCAAGGGCCTCGGTGCCGGCTACCAGCCGATCGGCGCCGTGATGGCGAGCGAGGCGACCGTGGCGCCGATCCTCGGGGGCAGCGGCCTGCTCGCGCACGGCCACACCTACATGAGCCATCTCGTCGCCTGTGCCGGCGCGCTCGCGGTGCTGCGCACGATCGAGGCCGAGGACCTGCTGCGCCAGGTGCGCGAGCGGGGTGCCGCGCTGGAGGCGCGCCTGCGCGCGGCGTTCCGCGACGACCCGAATGTCGGCGACGTGCGCGGCCGTGGCCTGTTCTGGAGCGTCGAGCTCGTGCGCGACCGCGCGACCAAGGCGCCGTTCGAGGCCCGCCACGCGCTCGCGGCGAAGATGAAGGCGCACGCCCAGGCGATCGGCCTGATCTGCTACCCCTCGAGCGGCACCGCCGACGGCGTCAACGGCGACCACCTGCTCGTCGCGCCGCCGTTCATCGCCTCCGAGTCCGAGCTCGGCGAGCTCGTCACCCTCCTCAAGCGCACCGTCGACGAAGTCCTCGCCGCCGAACGCCTCCGCGCGTGACCGGGCGTCTTCCCGGCAGGCCCGCTCGTGGCAGCTGACATTCTTGAACGCGGAGGGCGCGGAGGGAACGCGGAGAGCGCGGAGGCGTTCGCGCCACGCGATGGCGTGGCGCAATTTCTTAAAGGGGCAGGTGCGCGCTTCGCGCGCGTACTCAACCTCCGCGTCCTCCGCGTTTCCTCCGCGCCCTCCGCGTTCAAGATGATCAACGCGCGCGGCAGGCGGGGCGGTTGGGGGAGAGGGCGGCGGCGGTGACGCCGCGGTCGGTCAGGGCGGCGGGCAGGTCGCGGCGGTCGACGAGGGCGGCGGCCGCCATCGCCATGCCGGGGGCGGTTTGGAATCCGTAGCCGCCCTGTCCGGCGAGCCAGAAGAAGCCGGGCACCGCGTCGTCGAAGCCGGCGACCGGCGTCTTGTCCTTCACGAAGGAGCGCAAGCCCGCCCAGCGATGGCTGATGCGCGCGATCGGCAGCTCCGCCGCCTGCTGGATCCGATCGGCGGCGATGGCGATGTCGAGCTCCTCCGGCTGCGCGTCGCAAGGCTCGCTCGGGGTCTCGTCGGCCGGCGAGCAAAGCAGCTTCCCGGCGTCGGGCTTGAAGTAGAAGCTCTCATCCGCGGCGACGACGAGCGGCCAGCCGTCCGACGACGCGCCCGAGGGCGGATCGATCAGGAACGCCGTGCGCCGCTTCGGCACGAGCCCGATCGGCGCGGCGCCGGCGAGCCGCCCGACTTCGTCGCACCATGCGCCGCCCGCATTGACGACGACGGCGGCGCGGATCTCGCCCGCCCGCGTGGCGACGCGCCAGCCGTCGCCATCGCGCGTCAATGCGCCCACCTCCGCGTCGAGCTTCACCGTGCCGCCGCGCGCACGCAACGCGCGCAGATAGCCCTGCAGCATCGCGTGCGTGTCGATGTCCATCGCGTCGGGCTCGAGCACCGCGCTCGTCACCCAGCCGGCCCGCAGCACCGGCACGCGCTCGCGCGCCTCCGCGGCCGAGATGGCACGCACGCTCGCCACGAGCCGCGATCCATCCTCGGCAAGCTTCGCCACGATCGCCTCCTGGCCGCGCGTGCCGGGGAACATCGCGCCGCGCGGCCCCAGCAGGGCGTGCGCCGCGAAGCCGGCCGGCGGCCCCATCAGGAAGTCGCGGCTGGCGACCGACAGCCCGCGCACGACCGCGTTGCCGTAGGTCTCGGAGAACAGCGCCGCCGAGCGGCCCGACGTGTGGTAGCCCGGCTGGCTCTCGCGCTCGAGCACCACCACGCGATGGCGCTCCGCCATGGCCCATGCCGCCGAGGCGCCGGCGATGCCGGCCCCGATCACGGCGATGTCGTAACGATCCACGTCGCTCTCCTTGCAATGTCGGCGCGCATGCTGCGTCAGCCCGGGGGCGCGATCCAGTCCGTGCTTGGCACGGTTAACGCCCGTTCGCGTGCGGCTTCAGGGGAATGCCCCGACGAACCGCTTCGTTGTCGATGCGGATCAGGAAACGGAGATCGCCCCGTGCCGTTCGCTCTGCCCTTCGCCCTGCTCGTGCCGATCGGCGCATCGCTTGCGACCTCGACAGCGAGCGCCCAGACGCCGCTCCTCAAGGACGGTGCGTGCCCCTCGGGCTACTACACCAGCGGCGCCTACTGCGCGCCGACCACCAACGCGCACGCGGCCGTGCCGAAGGTCGGCTCGTGCCCGTCGGGCTACCACACCAGCGGCAACTACTGCGTCGCGAGCGCCGCCGCCGCTTCACCGGCGGTGCCGAAGCAGGGTCCCTGCCCGAGCGGCTATCACACCAGCGGCGCCTATTGCATCCGGAGCCGCTGAGAGTCGTTCGGCGCCGGCACCGGCTCACGCATACCCGCTCGAGCCGTCCGGCTCGATCGGGACCTTGCGTTCCCAGTGCACGTAGTCCTCCGTGCCGAGCAGCTTCTCGTCGAGCTCGACGCCCCAGCCCGGGCGGTCCGGCCGCAGCTCGAGGTACCCGTCGTTCGGCAGGTAGGGATCCTATGCGTGCCAAGCCCCCACGCTGGTCTCGGGCACCGGGCTGCACGCATCAGGGTCACGCCACCCAGATTGCGCTCAATCGCAATTCGGCGATGGATCTGCTTGCTTGCGAGAAGCTCTTGCCGGATCGCTCCGGCGGCTGGAGTGCGAGAATCCATCACCGGAGAAGTGCGCCGCTGCTATCCTCTCCTGGTCGAAGCAGACCGTCTCTGTTCCGCTTTCGGGGATTCGGAAAGTAGGGGAGCGCCATGTGGAAGCTGATCGGAGTTCTCGGCGTCCTGATCGCGATGTGGTCGAGTCCCGCCGAGGCGTTGCGCTACATGGCAACGCCTTGCGGCGGCGCGCTTCGAGCTTGCACGTTGACACTCGAGCGCCGCGAACCGACGCCGGAGGATATTGCGGGCCTGACGGAAGAGCTTGTCCGCACTTTCTTGACCTCCAGTGGGGTCACCGTCGGACCGGAGCCGCTGATGCTGGCGCTGATCGACAGCAGCGAGCACGGTATCGTCATCGGGTCGATCATGGGGCCGGGCGGCATCTGGACGCCGCTCGTGTTCGCCGGCGGCAATGTCCTGTGCTGCACGCGCGATTTCCCGTTCCAGCTGATCGATATCAACGGCGCGGGATTTGTCGTCGGCGACGACGTCGACGGGCCGTTCCTCGCTTCCGCAGTCGACACGACATCGAGGCTCCCCGTGCAGATCGTGGGGCCGCCCGACGAATTTGCGGAGACGTTCTTCGGGTCGCCGACGAGCTTTCTCACCGTCGACGACGAGCTGTCTATCCTCGTCAGTTCGCCGGCCGGATTTTTCGAGCTGCGCCTGGCCGACGATCCGAGCGCCGTTCTCGAGCCCAGTACGGGCCTGCTCCTGGCCGGTGCCGCCATGACGTGCTTCCTCGCGCGCCGGCGCATTGGGCCGGCCATGAACCTGGCGCTGCGGTAACCCTGTCGTCGCGACGGCGGGCTACGGCGATAGTCCGTCGAGCGATGACGCTCGACGCCATGCAGTGACGTGAAGGGCGAGCCGTCGCGTCATCGAGCGGCAGGCACGCCGTGACTAGACGATTGCCGGACCTCCTTGACGACGGATGCGGCAGACGTCGCCGTCCCTCACGCATACCCGCTCGAGCCGTCCGGCTTGATCGGGACCTTGCGTTCCCAGTGCACGTAGTCCTCCGTGCCGAGCAGCTTCTCGTCGAGCTCGACGCCCCAGCCCGGGCGGTCCGGCCGCAGCTCGAGGTACCCGTCCTTCGGCAGGTAGGGGTCCTTCACGTACCAGGCGCCCTGGCCAGGCTGCGCGGTCTCGCCGGCGCCGGTGCCGAAGGCGTAGCCCTTCCCGTGAGGGAGCCGGTATTCCAGGATCTTGAAGTTCGGTTGCGCGGCGCAGAAATGGACATTCACCGCCGTTGCCAGCGGGCCCATCGGGTTGTGCGGCGCGATCGACACGAAATGCGCCTCGGCGAGCGCCGCGATCTTGCGCATCTCGAGCACGCCGCCGACGACGCAGACGTCGGGCTGGATGATGTCGCAGCCGCGCGCCTGCAGCAGCTGCAGGAACTCGAAGCGCGAGTAGAGCGACTCGCCGGTGGCCAGCGGGCAGGTCAGCGCGCGCTTGAGCTCGCCCCACGCCTGCACGTTCTCGGGCCGGATCGGCTCCTCGAAGAAGAGCGGGTCGTAGGGGGCGAGCGCGTTGCCGAGCTGTGCCGCCTGGACCGGCTCGTAGATCTTGGCGTGCGCGTCGAAGGCGATGTCGTAGTCGGCGCGCACCGTCTCACGCAACCCGCGGAAATACTCGGCGCTGGTGCGCACGACCTCGCCCCAGCGGTTGCGGTGCATGTCGATGCGGTAGGGCGAAAGCTTGAAGGCGGTCAGCCCCCACGCGGCATTGAGCTCGTCGAACTCCTCGCGCGCCGCGGCGGGATCGGGTGCGGTGTAGACGCCCGCATAGACGCGCACCCGGTCGCGGGCGTTGCCGCCGAGCAGCATGTAGACCGGGACGCCCAGCGCCTTGGCCGAGATGTCCCACAGGCACTGGTCGATGGCGGAGATCGCGGCGAGGCCGAGCGCGCCGGGCGGAAACCGCGTCTGCTGCATCAGGTAATGGACGATGTACTCGATGCGGCGCGGATCCTGCCCCCGGATGAATCCGACGAGATAGTCGAACAGCGGAAACAGCGCCTTGTCCGGGCCGTGGTTGTAGCACTCGCCCCAGCCGGTCAGCCCGTCGTCGGTGTCGATCGCGACGATCACGCGCGGCCGGTCCTTGTCGCGCGACATGAAGGCGCGCAGGCGGTCGATCTTCATTGCGGTTCTCCTCTCCCTCATCCCCTCCTGTCGCGCAGCGGCGGGAGGGATGCCTGAGCGCAGCGACGGCGCGGAGGTCAATGGCGTTCTTGCGCGAGACGCCGTTGACCTCGCCGTCACGCGCCTCGCGCGTGCCACCCCTCTTGTCGTCGCGCGACAGGAGGGGATTCCCGTTGACCTCACTTCGCCTTGAAGTACACCCCGCGCTTGCGCCGCGTCTGGACGTAGACGTGCTCGCTGAACGTGCCCTCGGCATAGGAGCCCGACGCCTCGGACACCGGCACCGAGACGTTCATCTCGCTGGGCCACTTGGCGACGAAGTCCTCGTCGATGTCGACGCCGAGGCCCGGCGCGTTCGGCACGTCGAGGTGGCCGTCCTTCGAGACCGGATGCGGGATCACGGTCTTCGCCCGGCCCTCCCAGTCGTCCTCGATGCGCTCGAGGATCAGGCCGTTGGGGATCGCCGCGAGCAGATGCAGCGCCGCGTATTCGGCAACCGGGCCGAGCGAGCCCGAGTGCGGGGCCATCATGATGTGATGCGCCTCGGCCATCGCCGCGATCTTCCTCATCTGCGTGATGCCGCCGGCGCGCCCGGTATCGGGCTGGATCACGTCGACCAGCTCGCGCTCGATCAGCTCGCGCTCGCCGAAGATCGTCGCCTGGCGCTCGCCGGCGGCGAGCGTCACCGCCGAGACGTCGCGGATGCGGCGATAGCCGTCGACATTCTCCGGCGCGATCGGGTCCTCCACCCACATCATGCCGTAGGGCTCGAGTGCGCGGCACACCTGCGCGGCGTCGGCCGGCGTGAGCCAGGGGGGGCCGTGCAGGTCGATGGCGATGTCCATCGCCTCGCCTACGGCCTCGCGCAGCTGCGCCACCTTGGCGACGGGATTGGAGACGCCGCCACACTTGAGCGCCGTGATGCCGCGCTCCTTCAGCGACAGCGCGCTCTCCGGCGTGTTGGCGTGGCCGTAGATGCGGATGCGGTCGCGCATCTTGCCGCCCAGGAGGTTCCACACCGGCACGCCCAGCGCCTTGCCCTTGATGTCCCACAGCGCCATGTCGATGCCGGTCATCGCGCCCGCGCCGACGACGCCGGTCATGCCGTGGCCCATGATCGCGATCTGCATCTTCTGCCAGAGCCGCTCGATATGCGTGGGATCCTCGCCGACGAGCAGCGGCGTCAGGTCGTGCACGGCCGTCTGGAGCACGCGCGGCCAGCCCGAGCACTCGCCGATGCCGATGATGCCCTCGTCGGTCGAGACCTTCACGAACAGCCAGTTGCGCGTGCCCGTCAGGTTCTTCGAGAAGGACTGCGTCCCGAAGGAGCCGTCCGAGGCCCAGCGCTTCAGGCTCGGCGAGCCCGCATGCATCAGGAAGGTCTTGATGCCGGTGATCTTCATGGCGTCGTTCAGCCTCCGTAGCGCGTTCGCTCGTGGATACGGCGTCGGCGCGGATCGGGATGGGGGATCGCGGTGAGCAGGGCGCGCGTGTAGGGATGCTCGGGCGCGTCGCAGACCCGGTCGGTCGGGCCGGTCTCGACGACCTTGCCGCGGTACATGACCGCGACGCGGTCGCAGACGTAGCGGATGACGCCGATGTCGTGGCTGATGAAGACGTAGCTCAGGCCCAGCCGGTCCTGCAGGTCCATCATCAGGTCCAGCATCTGCGCGCGCAGGGACACGTCGAGCGCCGAGGTCGCCTCGTCCGCGACGACGACGCGCGGGTTGAGGGCGATCGCGCGCGCGATGCCGATGCGTTGGCGCTGGCCGCCGGAAAACGCGTGCGGGTAGCGCTCGCGCCAGGCGGGCTCGAGCCCGACCAGCTGCATGAGGTCGGCGACCTTCTCGTCGAGCGCCTTGCCCTCGGCGAGGCCCGCGACCAGCACGGGCTCGCCGATGATCTGCGCGACGGTCATGCGCGGATTCAGCGAGCCGACGGGATCCTGGAAGATCATCCGGATCTCGCGACGGCAGGCCTTCAGCGTGTCCCTGTCGGCGGCGGCGATGTCGGTGGTGGTGCCGTCGGCACGGCGATACGCGATGCGCCCGCCCGTCGGCTCGTAGACGCGCAGCAGGCAGCGTCCCATCGTCGTCTTGCCCGAGCCCGACTCGCCGACGATGCCGAGCGTCTCGCCGGCGCGCACCTGCAGCGACACGCCGTCGACGGCCTTGATCGCGCGCTTGCCGGTGGCGAAGTGCATCCGGAGGTCCTCGACCTCGATCACCGCCGGCGCGGTCTCGGCGATCGGCGCCCGCTTCGCGCGGGCCTCCGCCTTGCTCTCGAGCTTCGTGACCGAGCCGATGAGCATGCGCGTGTAGTCGTCCTGGGGCGCGTGGAAGATTCGGTCGACCGGCCCGGACTCCATGACCTTGCCGCGGTACATGACCAGGACCTCGTCCGCCATCTCGGCGACGACGCCCATGTCGTGGGTGATGAACATCACCGCCATGCCGTGCTCGCGCTGCAGGCGGCGGACGAGATCGAGCACCTCGGCCTGGGTCGTGACGTCGAGGGCGGTCGTCGGCTCGTCGGCAATCAGCAGCGAGGGATTGCAGGCCAGCGCCATGGCGATCATCACGCGCTGCCGCATGCCGCCGGAGAACTCGAAGGTGTAGCGGTCGACCGCGCGCTCGGGGTCGGGGATCTCGACCTGCGTCATCAGCTCGACGCAGCGCGCCCGCGCCGCCTTGCCGTTCATGCTGCGGTGGAGCCGCAGCACCTCCATGATCTGCTCACCGACGGTGTGCACGGGCGAGAGCGACGACATCGGCTCCTGGAAGATCATCGCGATCTCGCCGCCGCGCACCTCGCGGATGGGCCGGCCGCGCGGATCGAGCCGGGCGAGGTCGACCGAGCTGCCGTCGGGGCGGTGGAGGGTGATCGATCCCGACACGATGCGCCCCGGCGGGTCGACGATCTGCAGGATCGAGCGCGCGGTGACGGATTTCCCGGAGCCCGACTCCCCGACGATCGCCAGCGTGCGGCCGCGATGCAGCGTGAACGAAACGCCGTCGACCGCCTTGACCACGCCGTTGCGCACGGGGAAATGCGTGACCAGGTCGCGGACCTCGAGGACGACCGGGCCGTCCATCGGGCGCGGCGCGAAGGGGTTCGTCGCGGTCATTTGTTGTACGGATCCGCCGCGTCCCGCAGGCCGTCGCCGAGGAAGTTGAGCGCGATGACGGCGAACACCACGGCCGCGCCCGGCGCGAAGAGCCAGGGCGCGGTCGCGATCGAGCGGATGTTCTGCGCCTCGCGCAGCAGCACGCCCCAGGAGATGGTTGGCGGCTGCAACCCGAGCCCGAGGAAGGACAGCGAGGTCTCGGCGAGGATCATGGCGGGAATCGCCAGCGTCACCGAGGCGATGATGTGGCTGGTGAAGCTCGGCAGCATGTGCCGGAAGATGATGCGGCCCTCCGACACGCCGTCGAGGCGTGCCGCGATCACGAAATCCTCGGTGCGCAAACTGAGGAAGCGTCCACGCACGACGCGCGCGAGCTGCGCCCAGCCGGTCAGCGAGAGGATCAGCGTGATCATGAAATAGTTGAGCACCGCCGGCCAGTCGTGCGGCATCGCGGCCGACAGCGCGAGCCAGATCGGGATGCTCGGCAGCGACAGCACGAACTCGATCACGCGCTGCACGGCGAAGTCGACGCGGCCGCCGAAATAGCCGGACACGCCGCCCAGCAGCACGCCGAGCGTCAGCGACAGCAGCACGCCGACCAGTCCGACCGAGAGCGAGATCTGCGCGCCTTGCATCATGCGGCTCCAGACGCAGCGCCCCAGCCGATCGGCGCCGAGCGGGAACAACGCATCGCGCGCGCCCTCCGCGGCCAGGAGATGGCGATTGGTCTCGAACAGGCCGAAGACGGTGTAGGTGTAGCCCTCGCCGAAGAACGAGAGATAGACCTTGCGCGAGGTGTCCGGCGTGAACACCGCGGCAAGCGTCTGGGGATCGCGCTTGAGCACCGAGGGGTGGAAATAGGGGCGGATGCGCCAGCCGCCGTCCTCGGTCGTGTCGATGAAGTGGATCGCCTGCGGCGGGTGGTAGCCGGCCCGCGCGTTCTGGCGCGACGGGTCGTTGATCGCGAAGAAGCCCGGCACGCTGGCGACGATGTAGAGCAGCACCGTGATCCAGAGCCCGACCATCGCGGCCCGATGGCGCTTGAAGGCCCACCACATCAGCTGCCATTGCGAGGCGACGGCGAGGCGCGAGGCCTCCACCGTGCCGAGGGTCGCGTCGGTCATGGTTGCGTCACGGGTTCGTGGCCTCGCTCTTCCCCTTCCGATCGGCGGCGCCGAATAGCAGGGGCGGCACGCGCGAAGCGCGTGACGGCGAGGTCGATGACGTCTCGCAGGGCCGCTTCCGACCTCTCCGGCCGCTTCGCGGCCACCCCGCCTATCGCGCTGACGCGCGACAGGCGGGGACGAGCGTGACCGGTCACCATCGCCCTCACTCCAGCCGGATCCGCGGGTCGGCGAGCGCGAGGAGGACGTCGCTGATCAATGCGCCGACCAGCGTGAGCGCGCAGATCAGCAGCACGAAGGCGCCGGC
>JAEULA010000033.1 GCA_016793165.1 Alphaproteobacteria bacterium
GCGTAGACGTCAGTGCCACGCACGTCCGCTTGCGGGCTGAAGCCGTAGGTCACCACGCGGCGGTCGGTGATCCGGCTGTAGAGCGCCTGCACCTCGGGGTGGTCGATGCAGAGCACCGCGAAGCCGTAGAACGGCAGCCGCTCGACGAAGCCGTAGTAGGCGTCGCGGACCGCGTCGAAGCTGCCCCAGAACTCCATGTGCTCGGGGTCGATGTTGGTGATCACCCCGATCGTCGCCGGCAGGCGCAGGAAGCTGCCGTCGCTCTCGTCGGCCTCGACCACCATCCACTCGCCGGAGCCCAGATGGGCGTTGGTGCCGTAGGCGTTGATGATGCCGCCGTTGATCACGGTCGGGTCCAGCCCGGCCGCGTCGAGCATCGCCGCGCACATCGACGTCGTCGTCGTCTTGCCGTGCGTGCCCGCCACGGCGATCGACCACTTCAGCCGCATCAGCTCGGCGAGCATCTCGGCGCGGCGGACCACCGGCAGATGGCGCTCGCGCGCGGCCCGGATCTCGGGATTGTCCGACTTCACGGCGGTCGAGACGACCACGACCTCGGCATTGCCGAGATTCTCGGCGCGGTGGCCGACCATCGTCCTGACGCCGAGCCCGGCCAGCCGTTTCACGTTGGGATTCTCGGCCTGGTCGGATCCCTGAACCTTGTAGCCGAGGTTGTGCAGGATCTCGGCGATGCCGGACATGCCGATGCCGCCGATGCCGATGAAGTGGATGATGCCGAGGTCGAGCGGAAGGGCTCTCATGCCGCTTTCTCCAGCGAGTTGCCGTTGGCCGGCATGAGCGCGTCGACGATGTCGGCCAGCCGCTCGGCCGCTTCGGGACGGCCCAGCGAATGGGCGGCCGCGGCGGCCGCGATAAGGGGAGTCGCGTCCGACATCCAGCCTCGAACGCGCTCGGCGAGCGCCGCCGCCGTGAAGCCCGCCTGGCCCAGGACCCAGCCCCCGCCCGCAGCCGCCAGTGCCCGGGCGTTCGCGGTCTGGTGGTCGTCGGTCGCGAAGGGATAGGGCACGAACAGGGCCGGCCGGCCGATGCACGCGATCTCGGCGCAGGTCGAGGCGCCGGCGCGGCAGATCACGACATGCGCCCGGACCATGCGCTGGCCGATGTCGGCGAAGAACGTCTCGACCTCGGCGTCGATTCCCGCGGCGACATACGCGGCCTTCGCGCGCGCCGCATCCTCCGGCCGCGCCTGGTGGGTGATGCGCAGGCGACGACGGTCGTCCTCGTCGAGCCGGGCGAGGGCAGCGGGGATGACGTCGCTGAACGCGCGGGCGCCCTGGCTGCCGCCCACGACCAGCAGGTGGAAGGGCTGGCCGCTGACCGGCGCCGGATAGCCGACATTGCGCAGCGCGCGGATCGCCGGGCGCACGGGATTTCCGACATAGTCCGTGACCGCGCCGCGCGGTGCGCGGGCGACGCTGGCGAAGGATGTCGCGATCCGGCGGACATGGCCCGCGAGCAGTCGGTTGGCCCGGCCGAGCACCGCATTCTGCTCGTGCAGCAGCGTCGGCACACCCGCGCGCGCGGCGGCGAACAGCGTGGGCAGGGACGGGTAGCCGCCGAATCCGACGACGACCGCCGGCGCCAGCGAATCGATCAGGCGGCGCGCGCGCGGCACTGCCGTCGCGACGCTCGCGAGGCCGAGCACGCGCGAGATCACGCCGTCGCCCATCCGGCGCAGCCCGAGCGCATGGGTCTCGATCTTGCCGAGCGTGCCGCCGTAGTTGCGCGTCGCGATGTCGGTGACGAGCGCCAGCCGTCGGCCGCGTCCGAGGAGCGCCTCGGCCAGCGCTTCCGCCGGAAAGACGTGTCCGCCGGTTCCGCCGGCCGCCAGGACGACGAGCGGATTGCTCATTCGCCCTCTCCGGGGCCGTAGCGCTTGCGGCTCAGCGCGAGCACGAAGCCCATGCCGAGCGACAGCGCGAGCAGCGACGATCCGCCATAGGAGATGAACGGCAGCGTCATGCCCTTGGTCGGCAGCAGGTGCAGCGTCGAGCCCATGTTGATGATCGCCTGAAGGCCGAACTGGACCAGCAGGCCGGCGGTCGCGAGCATCGCGAACAGGTTGTTCTCCGACAGCAGCCGGCCGAAGCCCCGCAGCACGACGAAGGCGAAGAGCAGCACGATCGCAAGGCAGGCGATCAGGCCGAACTCCTCGCCGGCGACGGCGAAGACGAAGTCCGAATGCGCGTCGGGCAAGTGGGTCTTGACCGTGCCCTCACCGGGGCCGCGGCCGGAGAGCCCGCCGTTGGTGAAGGCCTCCAGCGAGCGCGTGACCTGATAGGTGTCGCCCGAGCTCGGGTCGAGGAAGCGGTTGATGCGGCTCTGGACATGCGGGAAGAAGAAGTACGCGGCCGTCAGCGCCCCCGCCCCGGCGCCGCCGAGCAGCAGTACCCAGAGCATCCGCAGGCCGGCGAGGAAGTACTGCGCGAACCAGACCGACGATACGACGACGGCCATGCCGACGTCGGGCTGCAGCAGGAGCAGCACCAGGACGGTCGCGTAGAGCGCGATCGCGATGAGGTCGCCGGGTACGCCGACCTGGCGGCGCTGCAGGGCGAAGAGCCAGGCGGCGATCACCGCGAAGCTCGGCTTCACGAACTCCGAGGGCTGCAGCGAGAAGCCCGGCAGGTTGATCCAGCGCCGCGCGCCTTTGATCTCGGCGCCGACCACAAAGGTCAATGCCAGGAGGGCGACGGCGGCGAGGAGCGTGAAGGCGGCGACCCGGCGCACGCTCGAGAGGTCGAGCAGCGAAACGCCCAGCATCACCCCGATGGCGACCGGCAGCAGCAGGAACTGGCGACGCACGAAGTAGAACGGCTCGAGGCCGAGCTTTTCGGCCACCGGCGGCGTCGACGCCATCGCCAGGATGGCGCCGATGGCGATCAGCGCCGCGATCGCGGCGAGCGACCAGCGGTCGACGGTCCACCACCAGCGGGCGACCAGCGAGTTGTCTGCACGGGCGAACCCGACGCTCATGCCGCCTGACCTTCTTGCTCGAGGGCGTGGACGAGTTCCCGGAAGCGGTTGCCGCGCGCCTCGAAGTTGGCGAACTGGTCGAAGGATGCGCAGGCAGGGGAGAGCAGCACGATTCGCTCGCGTGCGCTCGTACCGGCGGCATCGGCGTCGCGGGCGGCGGCCGCGACCGCATCGTCCAGCGTGCCGCACGGCTCGTAGGGCACGCCCGCGGCGGCCAACGTGACGGCGAAGTCGCCGGCGGCCTTGCCGATCAGATAGGCCTTGCGGATGCGCGGGAAGAACGGCCCGAGGGAATCGATGCCGCCTTCCTTGGCGAGGCCGCCTGCGATCCACCAGATCGAGTCGTAGCAACCCAGCGCCTTGGACGCGGCGTCGGCGTTGGTCGCCTTGCTGTCGTTGACATAGGCGACACCCCGCAGCGTCGCGACGCGTTCCTGGCGATGGGCGAGGCCGGGATAGCTCGACAGCCCGGCGACGATCGCGTTCTCCGGGACGCCGACGGCGCGACATACGGCATAGGCCGCGGCGGCGTTCTGCCAGTTGTGGCGGCCCGGCAGCGTCGCGATCGGCCGCAGGTCGGCGATCTCGCGCGCCGCGGCGCCCGTGGCGTCCACCAGGTGCCCGTCGAGCACGAACACGCCGCGGGTCAGCCGCTTTTCGGCCGAGATCGGGACGACCACCTGGTCGCCCGCCTGCTGCAGGGCGCTGCAGATGCCGGCGGTGATCGCGTCGTCGACGCCGACCACGGCAACGCGCGGACTGGTCTGGCGATTGAAGATGCGGCGCTTCGCCGCGACGTAGCCGTCCATCCCGCCGTGGCGATCGAGGTGGTCGGGCGTCACGTTGAGCAGCACGGCGACGTCGAAGGTGATCGAGCTGGTGATCTCGAGCTGGTAGCTCGACATTTCCAGGACGTAGATCCCTTCCGGACCCAGCGGCTCGAGGCTCAGAGCCGGCGTACCGATGTTGCCGCCGACCTGCACCGCGCGCCCCGCCGTCTGCAGGATGTGGCCGACCAGGGCGGTCGTCGTCGACTTGCCGTTGGTCCCGGTGATCCCGATCCAGCTCGGCTCGCGGATCGACCGCGCCAGCAGTTCGATGTCGCCGATCAGCTCCGCATTGTGCTGCCGGGCCAGCGCCGCGACCGGGTGCGGGGCAGGGTGCGTGTGCGGGATGCCCGGGCTGATGACGAGCGTGGTGATCTCGCGCCAGTCGGTCTTGAGCAGGTCGACGATCGGGATGCCCCGGGCCGCCGCCGCCTGGCGCGCCGCCTCGCTGTCGTCCCAGGCGCGCACCTCGGCGCCGGCCGCGACCAGCGCCTCGGCCGCGACGCGTCCCGACTTGCCGAGGCCCAGCACCGCGACCGGCAATCCGTTGAAGGCGAAGACGTCGATGAGCCCCATCTCGGCTACCGCAGCTTCAGCGTCGAGAGTCCGGCGAGCGCCAGGATCATCGCTATGATCCAGAACCGGATGACGATGGTCGGTTCCTTCCAGCCCTTCTTCTCGAAGTGGTGGTGGAGCGGCGCCATCATGAACACGCGCTTGCCCGTGAGCTTGAACGAGGCGACCTGCACGATAACCGAGACGGTCTCGAGCACGAACAGGCCGCCGACGATCGCGAGCACGATCTCGTGCTTGGTGACGACGGCGACGGCGCCGAGCGCGCCGCCCATCGACAGCGAGCCCGTGTCGCCCATGAACACCATGGCCGGCGGCGCGTTGAACCACAGGAAGCCGAGCGCGGCGCCGACGATGGCGGCGCAGAACACGGTGAGTTCGCCCGTGCCGGGCACGTAGTGGATCAGCAGGTAGTTCGAGAACACGCTGTTGCCGACGACGTAGGCGAAGGCCGCGAAGCACCCGGCCGCGATGGCGACCGGAACGATCGCGAGACCGTCGAGGCCGTCGGTCAGGTTGACCGCGTTCGAGGCGCCGACCATCACCAGCGCCGCGAAGACGAAGAACAGGGGCCCGAGGTCGATCAGCAGGCTCTTGAGGAACGGCACCGCCAACGACGTCGACAGGGCGTCGCGCTCGGGCATCACCCACACGATCCAGCCGGTCGCGGAGACGCCGACGAGCATCTGCAGGAGGAATTTCAGCCGGGCCGTTATCCCGCGACCGCGCTTCGTGAGCTTCTGGAAGTCGTCGTAGAAGCCGATCAGCCCGAAGCTCACGGTGACGGCGAGCACGGCCCAGACGTAGCCGTTACGCAGATCGGCCCACAGGAGCGTCGAGATCGAGACCGCGAGCAGGATGAGGACGCCGCCCATGGTCGGCGTCCCCTTCTTCGCGAGATGCGTCTCCGGCGTGTCCTCGCGCACCGTCGCGTTGGGCTGCTTCGAGCGCAGCCAGCGGATCAGCGACGGCCCGAGGATGAAGCTGACGATAAGCGCCGTCACCAGCGCGCCGCCCGAGCGAAACGAGATGTAGCGGAAGAGATTGAGCGGCCCGACGTCGCCGGCGAGGGGGAACAGCAGGAGGTAGAGCATCGGTCCTCCTCAGCCCGCCGTGCGGGGCGCGCGGCCGCCCGTCGCTGGGACGTCGAGTGCCAGCAGGGCTTCGACGATCCGGCTCATGCGGCTGCCGAGCGAGCCCTTGACCATCACGACGTCGCCGCCGCGCACCGCCGCCGCGACGACGGCGGCGAGTTCGACCGAGCTTGGCGCGTGGGCGCCGCGCATCGCGGCGGGCAGCGCCGCGTGCAGATGCGCCATTTCAGGGCCGCAGGTGAACACGAGCTCGACGCCCGTCGACACGAGCGGTTCGCAGAGCTCGGCATGGAGCGCCGTCGCCTCAGGGCCGAGCTCGAGCATGTCGCCCAGCACCGCGATCCGGCGGCCGGCCGGACCGGGGCGGGCCTGGGCAAGGACGTCGAAGGCCGCCCGCATCGAGGTCGGATTGGCGTTGTAGGACTCGTCGATCAGCACGAAGCGCGCGTCGCCGCGCCCGATTGGCTGCTGGCGTCCGCGACCCTTGACCGCCGAGACGTCGGCGAGCCGGACGGCGGCGCGCTCGACATCGGCGCCGATCGCCTCCACCGCCGCGAGGACCGCGAGCGAATTCATCGCCCAGTGCCGGCCCGGGGCGCCGATGCGATATCGCAGCACGCGACCGCGGATCGTCGCAGCGACGGCCGATCCGCCGGAGTCGGGCTCGAGGCCGACCAGCCGCAGCTCGGCCGCGGGGTCGGCGCCGAAGCCGACGATGCGCGAGAATCCGCGCGCGGCGGCCCGCGCGGCGAGCATCGCATAGTGGGGAATGTCGCGATTGATCACCGCGGCCCTGCCGCCGGCCTCGAAGATCTCGGCCTTGGCGGCGGCGACGCCGTCGATGCCGTCGGGAAAGTTCTGCGTATGGGCAGCGGCGATCGTCGTGATCACGGCGACCTCCGGTCGCACGAGGCGGACGAGCGGCGAGATCTCGCCGGCGTGGTTCATGCCGATCTCGAACACGGCGTAGACCGCCTCGACCGGCAGGCGGGCGAGCGTCACCGGGACGCCGATGTGGTTGTTGAAGCTGGCGGCCGCGCCGTGGGTGGGCGCCTGCTCGGCGAGCACGAGGCGCAGCGCCTCCTTGGTGCTCGTCTTGCCGACGCTGCCGGTGACGGCCACCGCGCGCAGGTCCGGCGTGCGCGCCCGCGCCGCGGCGCCGAGGCGCGTGAGGGCCTCGAGCGTGTCGTCGACGAGGTGGATGGCGGTGCCGATGGGCAGCGCCTGGCGTGCCCGCGACACCATCACCGCGCTGGCGCCCGCCGCGACGGCGGCGGCGACGTGGTCATGACCGTCATGCGTGTCGCCGCGCAGCGCCACGAAGAGGTCGCCGGGCTGGAGCGTGCGGCTGTCGATCGAAACGCCCGTGGCGTGCCAGGAGCGGTTCGAGCGTCCCCCGGTGGCGGCCTCGACCGCGGCGCTGGTCCACAGGGCCCGGGTCACGACGCGACCCGCTCGTCGGCGGTCCGCTGCGCGGCCCGGGCGACCTCGATGTCGTCGAAGGGATGCACGATATTGCCCACGATCTGTCCGCGCTCGTGGCCCTTGCCGGCGACGACCAGCACGTCGCCCGCCTGCAGGCCGGCCGTAGCGAGGAAGATCGCCTCGCGTCGAGACGCCACTTCGGTCGCACCGGGGCAGGCGCGGAGAATCTGCGACCGGATTGCGGCGGGCTCCTCGCTGCGCGGATTGTCGTCGGTGACGAACACGCGGTCGGCGAGCCGCGCCGCGATCTCGCCCATCAGCGGACGCTTGCCGGAATCGCGATCGCCGCCGCACCCGAAGACGACGACGAGCTCGCGCGCGGTGTGCGGTCGCAGCGCGCGCAGAACGGTCTCGAGCGCATCGGGCTTGTGGGCGTAGTCGACATAGATCGCGGCGCCGTTGGAGCGGCGCGCGACGCGCTGCAGGCGGCCCGGCACGACCTCGAGCTTCGCCAGCGCCTGGACCGCCCAGGGGGCCTCGGTGCCGCTGCCGACCACGAGCCCGAGCGCCGCCAGCGCGTTCATCGCCTGGAATGCGCCGGCCAGAGGCAGCCGCAGCTCGCTGCGGCGGCCGAAGGCTTCGATCGACAGGCTCTGCCCGTCCTCGTCCAGCGTCTGCTCGACAAGGCGGATCTCGCGGCCGGCGCGCCCGAATCCGATGATCCTCTGCCCGCGGGCGCGGGCGGCCGCGGCCAGCGTCTCGAACTCGGGGGCGTCCGCGTTCAGCACCGCCGTGCCGCCGGCGGGCAGCAGTTCGGTGAACAGCCGCTGCTTCGCCGCGAGGTAGGCGACCATCGTCGGGTGGTAGTCGAGATGGTCGCGGCTGAGGTTGGTGAACGCGGCCGCCTTCAGGCGCACGCCGTCGAGGCGGAACTGGTCGAGACCGTGGCTCGACGCTTCCATCGCCACATGGGTGACGCCGGCGCCCGCGAGCTCCGCAAGGTCCTGATGCAGGGCGACCGGGTCCGGCGTCGTCAGGGCGCCGGATCGCACCATGTGCGGGGCGACGATGCCGAGCGTGCCGAGGCTCGCGGCCGAGCGGCCCAGGATCGTCCAGAGCTGGCGGGCGAAGGCGGCGACCGACGTCTTGCCGCTTGTGCCGGTCACGGCGGCGATGGTCTCCGGCTGCGCCGTGAAGAACCGTGCGGCGGCGAGCGCCAGGGCGCGGCGCGGATTGGTCGCCTCGATGACGGCGACGCCGTCGGGCGCGGCGATCCCCGGCGGGCCCAGGATCACGCGCGCGCCCAGGCGGACGGCGTCCGCGACGAAGCGCGCGCCGTCGGTGCGCGTGCCGCTCAGCGCGGCGAAGAGCATGCCCGGCCGCACGGCGCGCGAATCCGTGGCCAACCCGGTCACGTCCGGGTCGCCCGTACCTGGACGCAGCGTGGCGTCCGCATCGGTGAGGGCAGAGGCGCGCACGTCGATGGCCGTCATCCTCCCTGCTTTCCGGTCAGCGCACCGCGACGTTGATCAGCATCTGGTCGCGGACCATCGGCGCCATCTCGTCGACCGGCTCGATGCCGTAGAGCGCGGCGATGCGCTGGACGATCCGCTGGATCGACGGCGCGACCACCCAGCCGGCCGTGGCGTAGCCGAAGGTCGACTTGTTGCCCTTGGGTTCATCGAGCATCATGTAGACGACGAATTTCGGCGAATTCATGGGGAAGGCGCCGACGAAGGACGAGATGCGCGTGTCCTTCTTGTAGCGGCCGTTCTCGATCTTCTCTGGCGTGCCCGTCTTGCCGCCGACGAGATAGCCGGGGACGTTGGCGCTCTTGGCCGTCCCCTTCTCGACGACGAGCCGCATCAGGCGGCGCATCTGCTCGGAGGTGCGTCCCGCGATCACGCGCTCGCCGACCGACTGCTCGCCCTCGGCGCGCTTCACGATCGTCGGGTTGCGGTACATGCCGCCGTTGACAATCGCCGCCGTCGAGGCGGTCAGGGCGAGCGGGCTCACGGAGATGCCGTGGCCGAAGGCGACGGTCATCATGTTGATGTCGCGCCAGGGCGAGGGGACCTGCGGCGGCGTGATCTCGAGCAGTTCGAACTGCGGCGCCCGGAGCAGGCCGAGCTTGGCGAGGAATTCGCGCTGGCGCTCGCGCCCGACCACCTCGGCCATGCGCACCGAGCCGATGTTGGAGGAGTGCATGAACACCTCGGACATGTTCATGATCCGGCGCTGCGGCTTGTAGTCGTCGATGCGGAATCGGGAGATCGAGATCGCCCGCGTCGCGTCGTAGGGCGTCGCGAGGTTGCCGGTGTTGTAGTCGAGGGCCATCGCGGCGGTGAAGGTCTTGAATGCCGAGCCCGGCTCGTAGATGCCGAGGGTCAGGCGGTTGAAGCGCGCCTCGGCCGCGGCCGTGCCGGGATTGTTGGCGTCGAAGTCCGGCAGCGACACCATGGCGTAAGTCTCGCCGGAGTTCGGGTCGAGCAGCATCGCCGCGCCGCCGATCGCGCTGAACTCCTTGATCGCCGCCGCCACCTCCTCGCGCAGGATGTGCTGGGCACGGATGTCGATCGAGAGTTGCAGCGGCTCGGTGCGCGACTTGAGGCGGTCGTCGAATGCCTGCTCGGCGCCCATCAGGCCGCGGTTGTCGATGTCCGTGAAGCCGACGATGTGTCCGGTCAGCGCGCCGTGCGGATAGACCCGCCGCTCCTCGCGCTGGAAGTAGACGCCCGCGAGGCCGAGCCGGTTGACGGCGTCCTGCTGCTTGGGCGTGAGGTTGCGGCGGATCCAAACGAAGCTGCGCTCGCCGGCGAGGCGCTGGTGGATCTCGCGCTCGTTGAGGCCCGGCAGCGTCCGCGCAAGCTTCGCGGCCGCCTCCTGCGGGTCGATGACGTGGCGCGGATTGGCGTAGAGCGAAGCGGTCGACAGCGACGTCGCGAGCAGGATGCCGTTGCGGTCGACGATGTCGGCGCGGTCCATCTGGACGCGCTGAGTCTCGGCGACACGCGGGGCGCGCGGCTCTTGCGCCTCCTTGAGGACGGTGACGTCGACGAGCCGCACGCCGACGACGGCGAATGCGAGGCCGAACAGGGCGCCGGCGACCACGAGCCGATGGCGCGCGGTCTCCAGCGCCTCCTTGGCCGTGCCGTCGAGGGTCAGGCGGGCCGGGACCCGCGCGAGGATGTCGCCGACGCGGCTGCCCATCAGCGGGGCGCTCCCGAGGACGGCGTCAGCGCATGCGCGGCCGGACGCACCGGCGAGACCGCGGGCCGCGCGGCCGGCGCGGGCCGCGTGGCCGGACGCGGCAGCGGCTTCAGCGTGGTGGGCGCGATCGGCGCCGCCGGCGTCGTGGCGACGGCCGGCGGGGCGGCGACCGTCGACACCGCGGCGTCGGGTGCCGCCCGGCGCGGCAGATCGGCGAGACGCCCGATCTGCTGCGGCTTCATCGGCGCGAGGTCGAGGTGGCGCTGCGCGAGAGCCTCGAGACGCTGCGGCTGGTTGAAATAGCTCCACTCCGCCTTCAGCACGTGGATCGTCTGGTGCTCGGCGAGGATCTGCCGATTGAGCCGGACGAGCTCCTCGTCGAGCGCCTGGACCTCGTGCTTGAGATGGAAGAGACCGAAGCCGACCGCACCGGCCAGCGCCGTCCAGAGCAGCGTCGCCGCGCGGATCATGCGTGCCCCCCGACCTGCGCCGCGGCCCAGGCCGGCGCCGCGGTGCGCTCGGCGACACGCAGGCGGGCGGACCGGGCACGCGGATTGCGCGCGATCTCGGCGGCCGAAGCCTCGATGGGCTTGCGGCTGGCCAGCGTGAAGGTCGCAGGTCGAGTGTCGCGCTGCGGCATGTGGCGCGAGACGCCCTCGCCGCCGCTGCGCTCGCGCAGGAAGTGCTTCACGGCGCGGTCTTCTAGCGAATGGAAGCTGACGACGGCGAGACGGCCGCCGGGCGACAGCACCCGCTCGGCGGCGGCGAGTCCGCGGTCGAGCTCCTCGAGCTCGCCGTTCACGCGAAGCCGAAGGGCCTGAAAGGTGCGGGTTGCTGGGTCAATGCCGTCTTTCGAGCGCGGGACCACACGGCGCACGATCTCCGCGAGTTCCAGCGTGCGGGTGATCGGTGCCTCGCGGCGTGCCGCGACGATTGCCCGTGCAACACGGCGCGCATGCCGCTCTTCGCCCAGACGCGCAATCGTCTCGGCAAGCTCGGATTCAGTGGCGGCGTTGACGACGTCGGCGGCTGAGACACCGGACTTCTCCATGCGCATGTCGAGCGGCCCATCCGCCCGGAACGAGAACCCACGCTCGGGATCGTCGAGCTGTGGCGACGACACCCCGAGATCGAGCGCGACGCCGTCCACGGCGGCGACGTGCTCGTCGTGGAGGATCGTGTCGAGATCGCTGAACCTGCCTTCGTGCAGCGTGAGCCGCCCGGCATAGCGGCGCGCGAGTTCGGCGCCCGCGGCGATCGCGTCGGGATCGCGATCGATCGCGATCACGCGCACCGCCGCGGCATCCAGCAGCGCCCGCGCATAGCCGCCGCGACCGAACGTGCCGTCGACGAGGACGGCACCGTCGCGCGGCTGCAGGGCGGCGGTCACCTCGGCGAGGAGGACGGGCGCATGCGACGGCGTCATGGCGACGGCCGATGGCGAGCCGCGATGCGCGATTCGTGCTGCGTCTGGAAGGCGAGGAAGGCGGCCGGCTCCCAGATCTCGAAATGGCGGCCGCGACCGGCGACCGTGACGGTCGTCGTGATCCCCGCCTTTTCGAGCAGGCCGCGCGGCAGCGTCACGCGGCCGTCGCTGTCCGGCTCGATCGTCTGCATGCGCGCGACGAGGATCTCTTCGTCGGAAGGCTCGCCGCCGACGAGCGACTGCGTGGCGCTGACGTTCTGCAGGGCGGCCTCGACCGTCGCCGCGGTGAGGCAGCGGATCGCGTTCTGTCCGGGCGCGATGGCGGCGTAGATCGTGGCGTCGCCCGAGGCGACGAGAATGTTGCGAAACGCAGCCGGGATCGAGACGCGGCCCTTGGCGTCGACCTTGAATTCAAATGTTCCGGTGAAAGCCTTCATGCGATCCGCAACCGAGCCGTCGTCCCTCTGTCAACGCCTTGAAGTTCCTGGAGAAAAACCCATCCCGCAGGGCGCCCGCCGGACACTTCTCGGGCCGACATGGGATTTCATGGGATATCATGGGAAACAGTGGGGAGTCAAAGGAAGAGCGTGGGAAAGCTGCGCGCTACGAATGGGTTAGCGATTAGTTCGCTCCACCAGATGTTGCATCTCGGAGTGTGATTTTCATGATTTGTTCTCATTTTCCAGCACGGGCCCTTGCGCCGCGCATTGCGCATCCGTCCCGTGCCGGATTGCTTGGGCCATTGTCAGCGGCGCTGCGCCAGATGGTCTGTAAGCCGGGTTCTGTGCCCCGCCCTTGCGGACGGGCGACGACCATTCCTCTGGGACGTCCGTTGCCGGACGCCTCGCGCGACCGACCCGGGCGGCGGCTCGGAAACAAGCCTATGCACCTCCGGCGAACCGGCGACGCATGTGCCGCCCCTATTTGGTCTTGCTCCGAGTGGGGTTTGCCAGCCGGCCTCGTTACCGAGGCCGCGGTGCGCTCTTACCGCACCCTTTCAGCCTTGCCCGTCCCCGTGAAGGAGACGTCGGCGGTCTGCTCTCTGTTGCACTTTCCCTGGGTTCGCACCCGCCGGGCGTTACCCGGCACTCTTGCTTCCGTGGAGCCCGGACTTTCCTCGAGCGACCTCGCGGCCGCCCGCGGCCGTCCAACCATCTGGCGCCCCGTGATGTAGGGACGGGAGATGGCGGCGGTCAAGCGCGCGCTTCACGGGTCAGCGCCGCATAGGCGCGATTGACCATCTGGAGGCGATGCGTGGCCACGGCGATGAATTCCTCCGGCATGCCGTGGGCCACCAGGACGTCGGGATGGAGTTCCTGCACGAGCCGTCGCCAGGCGGACTTGATGGTCTTCGCGTCGGCATCGGCCGGGACGCCGAGCACGTCGTGCGGCATCGCCTCGGGATCGTCGAAGTGGCTCGCTCGCAGCTGCTCGAATGCGGCATCCGGCAGGCCCATCTCGCGCGCCGTGGCGCGCAGGAATGCGAGCTCCGGGAGCTTCACGCCGCCGTCCTGCTCCGCGATCAGGAGCAGCACGTCGAGCACCTCTTCGAGAACGGCGCGATCATCGGCAAAGAGACGGCCGAGCCGCCGTGCATAGACTTCGAACCCGTCCGCGCTGCGACGCGCGAGATCGAACACGCGTGCCACGTTCGGCAGCTCCTCCTTGGGGACCGAGAAGCTCTCGCGGAAGACGCGGACCTCGTCATGCGTGACGCGCCCGTCGGACTTCGCCATCTTCGCCGCAAGCGCGATCACGGCCACGGTGAACGCGACCGGCCGCTCGACACGGCGCGTGCCGTCGGTCCCGAACAGCGCGGCGAAGGCCGCGACGATCTGGCTCCAGATGGTCCTCATCGCCGGACAGCATAGCGATCCCGCCGGGCTCCATGCTACGCAGCTTGAAAACGCGAAGCGGGAGGACGGGATGACGGCCGCGAGCGCGCCGGCGGCTTCGGCGAGCGGGGATGTCCTGCTCGAGATCGACGATCTGTGCGTGGAGTTCGTCACGTCGCGCGGCGTGATCCGTGCCGTTGACGGGATCAGCTACAAGGTCCATCGAGGCGAGATCGTCGCCATCGTCGGCGAATCCGGCTGCGGCAAGTCCGTGAGCTCGCTCGCGGTGATGCGCCTGCTGGCGCAGCCCGCGGGACGCATTGCCGGCGGGCGGATCCGCTTCGACGGCCGCGACCTGCTGGCGCTGTCCGCCGAGGAGATGCGCGCGATCCGCGGCCGGGAGATCGCGATGATCTTCCAGGAGCCGATGACCTCGCTCAATCCCGTGCTCGCGATCGGCGCGCAGGTCATGGAGCCGCTGCAGATCCATCTCGGCCTTGGCGACGCGGCGGCGCGGCGGCGCGCCGCCGAGCTTCTCGCGCTGGTGGGGATCACGGATCCCGACCGCCGGCTCGACCAGTATCCGCACCAGCTCTCCGGCGGCATGCGCCAGCGCGTGATGATCGCCATCGCGCTGGCCTGCGATCCCAAGCTGCTCATCGCCGACGAGCCGACGACGGCGCTCGATGTCACGATCCAGGCCCAGATCCTCGAGCTGATGAAGGATCTCTCCCGCCGCCTCGGCATCGCGCTCGTCGTCATCACGCACAATCTCGGCATCGTCGCGCGCTATGCGGACCGCGTGAACGTGATGTACGCCGCGCGCATCGTCGAGAGCGGCACCGCCGACGAGATCTTCCTGCGTCCGCGCCATCCCTACACGATCGGTCTGATGCGCTCCGTGCCGCGCCTCGACCGGCCCCGCGACCGGCGACTGGAGACGATCGAGGGGCTGCCGCCGAACCTGCTGGCGCCGCCGCCGGGCTGCCGCTTCGCGCCGCGCTGCCGGCTCGTCTCGACGGCCTGCGACAGCGTGCCGCCGCTGGCCGCCGTCGGCCCCGATCACCTGTCCGCCTGCTGGCGGAGCGCCGAGCTCGGCGGCCCGACGCCCGAGCCCGAGCCTGCGACGCGCCCCGCTGGCATGGCGGCGGCATCCCGCGGCGGACCCGTGGCAGTCGTCGACGGGCTCACCAAGCACTTCAGCATCCGGGCCAAGGATGCCGGGTTCTTCTCGGACGCGCGCGCCGTCGTGCGCGCGGTCGACGGCGTCAGCTTCACCGTCCATGCGGGAGAGACGCTGGGGCTGGTCGGCGAGTCGGGCTGCGGCAAGACGACGGTCGGGCGCCTCCTGCTCAAGCTGGAAGAGGCGAGCGGCGGCACGGTCAGCTTCGACGGTGTCGACGTCACCGGGTTCGACGCGCGCCGGATGCGGCCGCTGCGACGCGAGATCCAGGTGATCTTCCAGGACCCCTTCGCGTCGCTGAATCCGCGCATGACCATCGGCGACATCGTTGCCGAGCCGCTGCGCGTCCACGGCCTCGTCGCGGACAGGTCGGCGGCACGCGAGAAGGTGGTGGAGCTCCTGGGTAAGGTCGGGCTCTACGCCTACATGGCCGAGCGCTACCCGCACGAGCTCTCCGGCGGCCAGCGCCAGCGCGTCGGCATCGCGCGGGCGCTCGCCTTCGGCCCGCGCTTCATCGTCTGCGACGAGCCCGTGTCCGCGCTCGACGTGTCGATCCAGGCCCAGATCGTCAACCTGCTCGAGGACCTGCAGCGCGAGTTCGGGCTTTCCTACCTGTTCATCGCCCACGACCTCGCGGTCGTCCGCCACATCGCGCACCGTGTCGCGGTGATGTACCTGGGCCGGATCATGGAGATCGCCGACCGCGACGAGATCTACGCGCGGCCGCTGCACCCGTACACGCAGGCGCTGCTCGATGCGGCGCCGTCGCCGGACCCGATCAGCGAGCGCGCCCGGGCGCCGCGCACGCTGGGCGGCGAGCTGCCGTCGCCGCTCAGCCCGCCGGCCGGCTGCGTCTTCCATACGCGCTGCCCCAGGGCGGAGGCGGCCTGCCGCGCCGAGGTGCCGGTCCTCCGCGAGATCCGCCCGGGACACGCGGCCGCGTGCATCAGGATATGATCCGAAGGAACATCGGAGCGAACTGGAGAGGTGCCATGAGATTCATCACTGCCTTGGCCGCGATCACCTTGGTCGCCGCGAGCGGAATCGCCGCGGCGCAGGCCCCGAAGCGCGGCGGCACGTTCAACTTCGCGATCACGGCCGAGACGCCTACCTACGACTGCCACGCCACGGACACCTTCGCTGCGATCCATTTCCTCGCGCCTTTCTATTCGACGCTGCTCGCTTTCGACCTCGACGCCTTTCCCAAGGTGAAGGGCGACCTCGCGGAATCGTGGCAGGTCAGCGCCGACCAGCTCACCTACACGTTCAAGCTCCGTCCCGGAGTCGTGTTCCACGACGGCTCGCCGCTGACGTCCGCGGACGTCAAGGCCACCTACGAGCGGCTGCGCAAGCCGGCGTCCGGCGTCGTATCGGTGCGGCAGGCGACGTTCGCCGACATCACGACGATCGAGACGCCCGATCCGGCGACGGTCGTCTTCAAGCTCAAGGACGTGAACGCGGCGATGCTGGAGCACTTCGCGAGCCCCTGGAACTGCATCTACTCGGCGGTGAAGCTTGCCGAGGACCCGACCTTCCCGAGCAAGACGGTGCTCGGCAGCGGGCCGTTCCGCTTCGTCGAGCATGTCCGCGGAAGCCACGTGTCCGGGACGAGGTTCGACCGCTACTTCAAGCCCGGCCTGCCGCTGCTCGACGGCTTCAAGGGCACGTTCATGCTGCAGCCCGCGGCGATGATCAATGCACTGCAGGGCGGACAGGTCCTGGCGGAGTTCCGCACCGTCTCGCCGGCCGAGCGCGACCGGCTGAAGCAGGCCCTGGGGGACCGGATCCGGACCGAGGAGCGCAGCTGGACGCTCAACCTGATGGTCGTGTTCAACACCGAGAAGAAGCCCTTCGACGACGTCCGCGTGCGCCAGGCGCTGACGATGGCGATCGATCGCTGGGGCGGCAGCCAGGGGCTGTCGCGAACGACGGTCATGCGCGAGGTCGGGGGCGTCGTCCGTCCCGGCGCCCCGTATGCGATCGATCCCAAGGAGCTCGAGAAGTTCCCGGGCTACGCGCGCGACATGCGCGCGGCGCGGGCGGAGGCGCAGCGCCTGCTGCGCGAGGCGGGCGTCCCGAACCTCTCCTTCGGACTGCTGAATCGCACGATCGCGCAGCCCTACACGCCCGCCGGGATCTTCCTCGTCGACGCGTGGCGTCAGATCGGCGTGACGGCGGAGCACAAACAGCTCGAGACCTCTCCCTACCTCGCGGCCCTCGGCGGCGGCAATTTCGACGTGGCCATCGACTTCTCCAACCTGTTCATGGACGAGCCGTCGCTCGGGCTCTCGAAATACCTGTCGTTCGACAAGTCGCCGGAGAACCGCAGCCGCGCGATCGACCGCGAGCTCGACAGCCTGTTCGAGAGGCAGATCCGCGAGCGCGACGAGACCGCCCGCCGCGCCATCATCCGGCAATTCGAGGCGCGCGCGCTGACGCAGGCCTATCAGGTGCCGCTGCTGTGGTGGCACCGCATCGTGGCGACGCACACGGCGGTGCGGGGCTGGCGCATGTCGCCGAGCCACAATCTCGGCCAGGATCTCGCCGAGATCTGGCTGGACCAGTGAAGGGGGCGGCGCGGCCGCGATGCTGGGCTATCTCCTGAGGCGCCTCGTGCAGGTCGTTCCGACCCTGCTCGGGGTCGCCGTGATCACGTTCTTCATGCTGCGCGTCGTGCCCGGCGACATCGTCGAGGTGAAGCTTCGCGGCGACGGCGGCAACGTGAGCCAGGAGCAGATCGAGACCGAGCGCCGCCGCCTGGGCCTCGACCGGCCGCTCGTCGTGCAGTTCGGCAGCTGGATGGCGGGGCTGGCGACGCTCGATCTCGGGATCTCGATGTGGACCGGGAACCCCGTGTCGGAGGAGCTCGCGCTGCGCCTGGAGCTCAGCCTGCAGGTCGCGGTCATGGCGACGATCATCGCCGTCCTGATCGCGATACCGCTGGGAACGATCTCGGCGCTGTTCAAGGACAGCTGGATCGACTACGCGATCCGCCTCTTCACCATCGCCGGACTTGCCGTGCCGTCCTTCTGGCTCGGCATGATCGTGATCCTGTCGCTCCTGACGTTCTTCAACTGGCTGCCGCCGATCACGTTCACGCCGTTCCTGAAGGATCCGGTGGCGAACTTCTCGCAGCTGATCTGGCCGGCGCTCGCGGTCGGCTACCGCTACGCTGCGGTCGTCGCGCGGATGATGCGCTCGTCGATCATCGAGGTGATGAAGGAGGACTACATCCGCACCGCGCGCGCCAAGGGCGTGTTCGAGCGGCTGGTCGTCACCCGCCACGCGCTGCGCAACGCGCTGCTGCCCGCGATCACGGTGATCGGCCTGGAGTTCGCGTTCCTGATCGGCGGGCTCGTCGTGACCGAGCAGGTGTTCAATCTCAACGGCATCGGTCGGCTCTTCGTGCAGGCCGTGGGGCGCAACGATTTCACGCTGATCCAGGGCATCGTCATGACGATCGCGCTGGCCTTCATCCTCACCAATCTCGTCGTCGACCTGCTCTATGCCGCGCTCGATCCGCGGATCCGGTACCGTTGACATGGCCGCCGCCGATACAACCCGCCTGCCGAAGCGATCGAGCGCGATGCTGCGTTTCGCACGCACGCAGCCGCTCGGCCTCGTCGCCCTGGCCGTCATCGCCGCGATGATGGCGGCGGGCGTCCTGGCGGAGATCGCGGCGCCCTACGACCCGGTGGCGATCGATTTCGCGGCGATGCTCGCGGCGCCCTCCGCGGAGCACTGGGCCGGCACCGACGCCTTCGGCCGCGACATCCTCTCGCGCCTGATCTACGGCGCGCGCACCGCGCTGTCGATCGGCTTCCTGTCGTCCTTCGTCGGCTGCACGCTGGGGGCGGCGATCGGCGTAGCCTCGGCCTATTTCGGCGGCCGGGTCGACGACGCGATCCAGCGCGTGAACGACGTCCTGCTGTCCTTCCCGATCGTCGTGCTGGCGCTCGTCGTGGTCGCGATGCTGGGCCGCAACCTGGTGCTCGGTGTCGATCTCAACCTCATCCTGGCGATCGCGATCCCCATCGTGCCGAAGGTGGTGCGCGTCGTGCGCGCCGCCGCGCTCTCGATCCGCGAGATGCCCTACGTCGATGCGGCGCGCGCCGGCGGCTACAGCCACGCGCGGATCATCTTCCGCCACATGGCGCCCAACGTCGTGGCGCCGTACCTGATCATGCTCACCGCCTACATCGCGCAGGCGATCCTGCTCGAGGCGAGCCTGAGCTTCCTGGGACTGGGAGTCGTCGAGCCGACGCCGAGCTGGGGCCTGATGCTGGCGGGCAATGCCGCGGACTTCTACCGCGAGGCGCCGTGGATGATCGTCTTCCCCGGCGTTGCGATATCGCTCGCGGTGTTCGCCTTCAACCTGTTCGGCGACAGCCTGCGCGACTGGCTCGACCCGAAGTTCCGCACGTGAGCGGCGTCGACGCGCCGTTGCGCATCGATCCCCTGCCGGTGCCGGGCGGCGGCACGCTGGGCCTGATGGCGCTGCCGGGCCGGCCGCCGCGCGATCTCGCCGCGGACCTCGCCGCCATCCGTGCCTGGGGCGCGGCGATGCTCGTCACGCTGGTGCAGGCCGAGGAATTCGAGCGCTACGGGGTCGCCGACTTCGCGGCGCAGGTCGCGCGCAGCGGTCTCGACTGGCGCCGATTCCCGATTCCCGACATGGCGCCGCCGGACGAGGCCTTCGCCGCGGCGTGGCGGGCGCGGGGCGGGGACGTCGTCGCCGCCCTGCGCGCCGGATCGCGGGTCGCGATGCATTGCGTCGGCGGCCTCGGCCGCACGGGGACCGTCGCGGCGCGGCTGCTCGTCGTGTTCGGAACCGAGCCGGAGGCGGCGATCGCCCGCGTCCGGCAGGTGCGGCCGGGCGCGATCGAGACCGCGGCCCAGGCCGACTTCGTCCGCCATCGGGCGCCGCTGGGCTGACGGCGCGGCGCCGACGGGCTCCCGCGCCGCCGGCCGGCGCAGACGAAAACGGGGCCGGAGCGAGCGCTCCGACCCCGTCCGGCAGACGACCGGCGCGCCCGGTCGCCGGCGTTCAGCGCATCGGCGGCGAGTAGAGCAGGCCGCCCTTGTTCCACAACGTGTTGAGCCCGCGCTCGAGATTGATCGCGGTCGTGGGCCCGAGGTTCTTGTCGTAGATCTCGGCGTAGTTGCCCAGCATCTTCACGACGTTGTACGCGAACTTGTCGTCGATCCCGAGCGACTTGCCGTTGCCCGGCGTGACGCCGAGCAGGCGCTTCACGTTGGGGTCGTTCGAGCCCAGCATCTGGTCGACGTTCTTCGAGTCGACGCCGAGTTCCTCGGCCTCGATCATCGCGTAGACGGTCCAGCGCACGACATCGCCCCACTCCTCGTCGCCCTTGCGGACGGCGACGGCGAGGGGCTCCTTCGAGATCAGTTCCGGCAGCACGACGTGGTCGTCGGGCGTCGCGGTCTGGGCGCGGATCGCGGCGAGCGACGAGCGGTCGTTGGCGTAGACGTCGCAGCGCCCGGCGAAGTAGGCGTTGCGCATCTCCTCGGCGTTCTCGATCACCACCGCGGTGAACTTCATGTTGTTCTGGCGGAAGTAGTCGGCGACGACCATCTCGGTCGTCGTGCTCGGCTGCAGGCACACGGTGGCGCCGTTGAGCTCCTTCGCCGACTTCACGCCGAGTTTCTTCGGCACGATGAAGCCGGTGCCGTCGTAGAACGTCACGGCCGGGAAGTTCAGGCCCAGCGTCGAATTGCGCGTCAGGCTCCAGGTCGTCAGGCGCGACAGGATGTCGACCTCGCCCGATTGCAGGGCGGTGAAGCGCGTCTGCGTCGTGGTGGCCACGAACTCGACCTTCGAGATGTCGCCGAACATGGCGATCGCCACCGCTCGGCAGACGTCGGCGTCGAAGCCGCGGCGCACGCCCTGGCTGTCGACGATCGAGAAGCCCGCAGTGCTCGGCGAAACGCCGCACCGGATGTTGCCGCGCTTCTTGATGGCCTCGATCGTCGGGCCGGCGAGCGCGCCGTCGGTCCAGCCGAGGGCAGCGACGGCCCCGATGGCGGCGGCGGTGAGAAGTCGGTGGATGGGTCTCAAGCTGGCCTCCCTGGCGTTGGATGCTTGTGCGGCGGTCGATAGCATGCGCCGCCGCCGCGACGCCATGCGCGCGGCTGTCCTGTTGACAGCATCGGCCACCGCTCGCATGGTGCGCGACATGGCTCCGGTCCTCTCGATCGCGCGACGACGACGCGTCCGCTCCGCCCGCTGCGGCGGTGTCGAGGCGTAGCGCGACCGGCTGCCCGGACTTTTCTCGTCCCCGGAACGTTCTTTCGACCTCGGTGCCCTGCGGGCGGCGCGCTTGACGCCTGCCGTGCCCCGTCCGCCTTCGCCGAGGTTCCGATCGATGTCCCTGCCCGCAGCACTGCCCCCGATCTCCTCCTTCGTCCTGAGCCCCGAGCGGGCGGAGGACGCGCCGGCCATCGAGGCGCTGCTCGATCGCGCCTTCGGCGCCGACCGGCGCTCGAAGCGCTCCTATTCCTACCGCCAGGGTTGCGCGAGCCTGCCCGAACTGCGGCTGACGGCGCGTGACGGCGACGGCCGCCTCGTCGGCACGATCCGATACTGGCCGCTCGTCGTCCGGCAGGGGCGGCGGCGGCGCCCGGCGCTGCTGCTCGGGCCGCTGGCGGTCGAGCCGTCGCTGGCGGGCCGCGGCATCGGGCGCGCGCTCGTGCGCGAGAGTCTCGACCGGGCGAGGGCGGCCGGCCATGCGCTGGTGCTGCTGGTCGGCGACGTCGCCTATTACGGACAGTTCGGGTTCGAGCCGGCGGCGCCGCGCGGCTTCGTCATGCCGGGCGAGTCGCCGGCGCGCCTGCAGGCCCTGGCGCTGGCGCCGGGAGCGCTCGCGGGCGGCGGCACGCTCGAAGCGGTGCTCGGCGTTAGGAAGCCGCCGATGCCGGGCGCGGGGCGCTCCCGTACTCGCGCGCCAGCGACCTCAGCAGCAGCGGGTCTGTGAAGTCCCGGATCGCCGCGCAGGCCCCCGCCGCGCGCAGCGTCGCCGCATCGAGTCCGGTCATCATGCCGAAAGTGTCGACGCCCGCGCCGTGCGCCGCGGCGACGCCGGAGCGCGAATCCTCGAAGGCGTAGGCCTGCGCCGCATCGGCGCCGAGCCGCTCGAGCGCCGTGCGATAGGGCAGCGGGTCGGGCTTGCCGCGCGCGAGTTCGTCGCCGATCACGAGCACCGGAAACCGCGCGCCCAGTCCCAGCGCGCCAAGCATCATCTCGGCGTTCGCGCGCGGCGCATTGGTGACGACCGCGGTCTTCAGCGACAGCGCGTCGGCCCAGCCCAGCAGTTCCGTGAGCCCGGGAAGCGGCGTCATGCGGCCGGCCAGGGACCGGAACAGGCGCTCCTTCTCCTCGCCGAGCGCACGGTGCTCGTCCTCGGGCCGTCCGGGAAATAGCCACCCCATGATCGCGGCGTTCGTCGCGCCCATGATCCGCGACTTGTAGTCGTCGTGCGTGATCGCGGTGCCGAAGCGCGCGAGCAGGATGCGGAACGCCTCGAAATGCAGCGCGTCGGTGTCGGTGAGCGTTCCGTCGAGGTCGAAGAGCAGCGTGTCGCGACGCGCGGTCACGCGCGGGCCCTGGCGAGATGCGGCTCGAGCGCCGTGGCCAGAGCGAGCAGCCGCTGGTCGCCGCCGTGCGGGCCGACCAGCATCAGGCCCACCGGGAGCTCCCCGGCGCGGTGCACCGGCAGCGTCACGGCGCACAGGTCGAAGAAGTTGGCGACCGTGGGATTGCGCAGCGCCAGCAGGTTGCAGCGCGTGAAGCCGTCCGCGGTCGCGCATTCCTCCATGCGCGGGGCCACGGTGGGCACGGTCGGGAACACCAGCGCGTCGATCTCGTCGAACACGGCGGCGATCGCGGCGCAAAGGCGGCGGCGGGCCTCGCACAGGGCGATGTAGTCCATCGCCGCGATCGTCGTCCCGCGCTCGATCCGGGCGCGGACGAGCGGATCGTAGCCGTCGCCGCGCCGGGCGAGCAGATCGCGATGCCAAGCCGCGGACTCGGCCAGCGCGAAGGCGCCGCGGGCCGTCGCGCGCACCATGTCGTCGAGCAGCGGAAGCGGCCGCCGCGCGACCCGTGCGCCGCCGGACTCGAGGGCGCGCCGCGCGCGCTCGTAGGCGGCCGCGACGGTGGCGTCGACGTCGTCGAAGACGAGATTGCCCGGCTCCAGCAGGGCGATGCGGCCCGGCGCCGGTCGCGGGGCATGGGCCTCGCCGGACATGACCGCGTCGGCGCGTGCGCAGTCGTCGATCGTGCGGGCGAGGGGGCCGATCGAGTCCAGCGTCGGCGACAGCGGCACGACGCCGTCGAGCGGGACGCGGCGCGCGGTCGGCTTGAATCCGACCAGGCCGCAGAAGGCGGAGGGGATGCGCACCGAGCCGCCGGTGTCGGAGCCGATCGCGATCTCGCAGAAGCCGTCGGCGACCGCCACCGCGGCGCCGGAGGACGAGCCGCCGGGAATCCGCGCGCGGTCCGCGGGATTGCCCGGCGTGCCGTAGTGCGGATTCAGGCCGAGGCCCGAGAAGGCGAACTCCGTCATGTTCGTCTTGCCGACGATGACGGCGCCGGCGCGACGCAGGCGCTCGACGACGGGCGCGTCGGCACGCGCCGACGGGGCGTCGCGCAGCACGACGGAGCCGGCGGTCGTCGGCTCGCCGGCGACATCGAACAGGTCCTTGATCGACACGATGCGTCCCGCCAGCGGCCCGAGCGGCACGCCCGCGGCCCGCAGGCGGTCGATGGCGTCGGCCTCGGCGCGTGCGTGCTCGGCATAGACCCTGGTGAAGGCGCGAACACCCTCGCCGGCGGGGTCGGCGATGCGCGCGAGGCAGGCCTCGAGCTTGTCCCGGGTCTTCATGGCGTCTCTCGAGGAAGGGCCGCGGGCCGGCGGGCGCCGGCTCCGGGCATCAGCGCAGCGAGGCGTTGAACTTGGCGAGCGCGCCCGAGCCCGGGCAGAGATCGGCCTCGGCAAGCGTGTTGAACGGCGTGTCGATCGTGTTGAGGTGCTTGTGCAGGTCCTCCGGCTCCTTGGCCATGTAGAGGAGCCCGGTCACGATCTCGCCGGTGGCCTGGCGCTGCTGCAGCAGGTTCATGGCGGCGATCTTGTCGTGGACGTCGTGCTCCGCGGTGACCTTGCGCAGCAGGATGGTCGATCCGTCGTGCAGCGCGACCGGATGCGCCTCGCCCGGCGCGTAGTCCGCGGTGATCTCCTCGCGCGGCGGCATCACGTCGAGCCGGTTGAGCGCGGCGTTGTGGGCGCGCACGTAGTCGAAGCTCTTGGTCGAGCCGGCATGGTTGTTGAACGCCACGCAGGGGCTGATGCAGTCGATGAACGCGGCCCCCTCGTGCAGGATCGCGGCCTTGATCAGCGGCACGAGCTGCTGCTTGTCGCCGGAGAAGCTGCGCGCCACGAACGTCGCGCCGAGCTGGAGCGCCATGGCGACGAGGTCGATCGGCGCGTCGCGGTTCTCGGCACCGCGCTTGCTCAGCGAGCCGGCGTCCGCGGTGGCCGAGAACTGGCCCTTGGTCAGGCCGTACACGCCGTTGTTCTCGACGATGTACATCATGTTCACGCCGCGGCGCAGCGCGTGGGCGAACTGGCCCAGCCCGATCGAGGCGCTGTCGCCGTCGCCCGAGACGCCGAGATAGACGAGGTCGCGGTTGGCGAGGTTGGCGCCGGTGAGCACCGAGGGCATGCGCCCGTGCACCGAATTGAAGCCGTGGCTGGCGCCGAGGAAGTAGGTCGGCGTCTTCGACGAGCAGCCGATGCCCGAGAGCTTGGCGATGCGGTGCGGCGGCAGGTCGAGCTCGAAGCACGCCTGGATGATCGCGGCCGAGATCGAGTCGTGACCGCAGCCCGCGCAGAGGGTCGAGATCGATCCCTCGTAGTCGCGGCGCGTGTAGCCGAGCTTGTTGGTCGGCAGCGACGGGTGGTGGAGCTTGGGCTTGGCGAGATAGGTCATGGCGCGGCCTTGCGCAGCGGGAGGACGTTGGCGGACTTGAGGCGCTCGCCGATCGCCCCGGCGATGAAGCGGGCGGTGATCGGCGTGCCGTCGAAGTGGAGCACCGGCACGAGCTTCTTCGGGTCGATCTCGAGCTCGTTGACCAGCAGCGTGCGCAGCTGCGCGTCGCGGTTCTGCTCGACGACGTAGATGCGCTCGTGGGCGGCGACGAACTCCGCGACCTCCTCGCCGAACGGGAAGGCGCGCACGCGCAGCGCGTCGACGTCGAGACCGTCGTCGCCCAGCAGCGACAGGGCCTCGGCCATCGCCGGGCTCGTCGAGCCGTAGTAGATCACGCCGAAGCGCGTCGCCTTCCTGGCCGGCTTGCGGATCGCCGCAGGCACGATTTTGGCAGCGGTCGCGAACTTCTTGAGCAGCCGCTCCATGTTGTCGACGTAGGGCGCGGCCTCCTCGGTGTACCGCGCATGGCGATCGCGGCTGGTGCCGCGGGTGAAGAACGAGCCGCGCGTCGGGTGCGTGCCGGGATAGGTGCGGTAGGGAATGCCGTCGCCGTCGACGTCGAGGTAGCGGCCGAACTCCTTGCCGGCCTCGAGCTCGGCCGCGGTCATCACCTTGCCGCGGTCGTACTTGCGGCGGTCGTCCCAGGCCAGCGGCTCGCACAGCCGCTCGTTCATTCCGATGTCGAGGTCTGTCAGCACGAAGATCGGCGTCTGCAGCCGCTCGGCGAGGTCGAGCGCCGTGGCGGCGAACTCGAAGCACTCGCGCGGGTCCTCGGGGAAGAGCAGCACGTGCTTGGTGTCGCCGTGGCTCGCGTAGGCGCATGACAGCACGTCGGACTGCTGGGTGCGCGTCGGCATGCCGGTCGAGGGGCCGCCGCGCTGCACGTCGACGATCACGGCCGGCACCTCGGCGAAATAGGCGAGGCCTATGAATTCCTGCATCAGCGAGATGCCGGGGCCCGACGTCGCGGTGAACGAGCGCGCCCCGTTCCACGAGGCGCCGATCACCATCCCGATCGACGCGAGCTCGTCCTCGGCCTGCACGATCGCGTACTTCGCCTTGCCGGTCTCCTTGTCGGTGCGGAAGCGCCGCGCGTGTCGGGCGAAGGCCTCGGCGACCGACGAGGACGGCGTGATCGGGTACCAGGCGCAGACCGTGGCGCCGCCGTAGACGGCGCCGAGCGCGATCGCGCTGTTGCCCTCGAGGAACACCTTGTCGCCGACGGCGTCGCTCTTCTCCACGCGCAATCCGATCGGGCACTTGAGGTGCTGGCGGGCGTAGTCGCGGCCCATGTGCAGCGCCTTGTGGTTGGGCGCGATCAGCTTGTCCTTCCCGGCGAACTGCTCGGCGATCAGCTTCTCGGTCGCCGTGATATCCATGTCGAGCAGCGCCGAGAGCGCGCCGACATAGATGATGTTCTTGAACAACTGGCGCTGCCGCGGGTCCGAGTATTCGCGATTGCAGATCTCGGTGAGCGGCATGCCGATCACCGTGATGTCCGAGCGGAACTTCGATGCCGGGATCGGCTTGGTCGAATCGTAGAAAAGGTAGCCGCCCGGCACGATCGAGGCGATGTCCTTGTCCCAGGTCTGCGGGTTCATCGCGACCATCAGGTCGGCGCCGCCGCCCCGCGCGCCCAGCCAGCCAGCGCCGCTGACGCGCACCTCGTACCAGGTCGGCAGTCCCTGGATGTTCGACGGGAAGATGTTGCGCGGGCTGATCGGCACGCCCATCCGAAGGATGGACTTCGCGAAGAGCGTGTTGGCGCTCGCCGAGCCGGAGCCGTTGACGTTGGCGAACTTGACGACGAAGTCGTTGATGCGGACTAACGGCTGCGGCATGCGGGCCCCGCGTGCGTGATGTTGAGAAGGAACTTCTGCATGTCCCACGCGCCGGTGGGGCAGCGCTCGGCGCACAGGCCGCAGTGCAGGCAGACGTCTTCGTCCTTGATCATCGCGCGGCCGGTCTTGAGGCCGTCGGCGACGTAGAGGTCCTGGGTCGCGTTGGTCGCGGGCGCGTTCAGGCGCGCCCGCAACTCGGCCTCGGGACCGTTCGGCGTGAAGGTGATGCAGTCCATCGGGCAGATGTCGACGCAGGCGTCGCACTCGATGCACAGGCTGGCCTTGAATACCGTCTGGACATCGCAGTTGAGGCAGCGCTGCGCCTCCTTGAAGGCGAGCTGCTCGTCGAATCCGAGCTCGACCTCGACCTTGATGTCCTTGAGCGCGACGTCCTTGTCCTTGAGCGGCACCTTGTAGCGGAGGTCGAGGGAGACGTCGTTGTCGTAGCTCCACTCGTGGATGCCCATCTTCTGGCTGGTCAGGTTCACGCCCGGCGGCGGGCGCTTGGTCACGTCCTCGCCGTTGAGCAGCTTGTCGATCGAGACCGCCGCGGCGTGGCCGTGCGCGACGGCCCAGATGATGTTCTTCGGACCGAAGGCCGCATCGCCGCCGAAGAAGACGTTGGGGATCGTCGACTGCATCGTGTCGGGATCGACCTTGGGCATGCCCCAGCGGTCGAACTCGAGCCCGATGTCGCGCTCGATCCAGGGGAAGGCGTTCTCCTGGCCGACCGCGACGAGCACGTCGTCGCACGCGACGAGCACCTCGGGCTCCCCGGTCGGCACGAGGTTGCGCCGCTTCTTCTCGTCGTACACGGCCTTGACCTTCTCGAAGGTCATGCCGGTCAGCTTGCCGTTCTCGTGCACGAACGACTTCGGCACCATGAAGTTCAGGATGGGGATGCCTTCGTGCTGGGCGTCCTCCTTCTCCCACGGCGAGGCCTTCATCTCCTCGAAGCCGGAGCGGACGATGACCTTCACGTCCTCGCCGCCCAGGCGCTTGGCCGAGCGGCAGCAGTCCATGGCGGTGTTGCCGCCGCCGAGCACGATGACGCGCTTGCCGATCTTCGAGATGTGCCCGAACGACACGCTCGACAGCCAGTCGATGCCGATATGGATGTTCGGGGCCGCCTCCTTGCGGCCGGGGATGTCGAGGTCGCGACCGCGCGGCGCCCCGGAGCCGACGAACACCGCGTCATAGCCCTCCGCCAGGAGGGACTTCAGGCTGTCGACGCGCGTGCCGGCACGGACCTCCGGCTCCAGCGCGGTGATGTAGCCGACCTCCTCGTCGATCACCGACTCCGGAAGGCGGAACTTCGGGATCTGGGTGCGGATCATGCCGCCGAGCTTCTTGTCGCCGTCGAACACGACGACGTGATAGCCGAGGGGCAGCAGATCGCGGGCGACCGTGAGCGAAGCCGGGCCGGCGCCGACCAGCGCGACGCGCTTGCCGTTCTTCGCGGTCGCCGGCTTGGGCATGCGGTCGCCGACATCGCCCTTGTAGTCGGCGGCGACGCGCTTGAGGCGGCAGATCGCGACCGGCTCCTCCTCGACGCGGCCGCGGCGGCAGGCCGGTTCGCAGGGGCGATCGCAGGTGCGGCCGAGCACGCCCGGGAAGACGTTGCTCTTCCAGTTGATCATGTACGCGTCGGCGTAGCGCTTCGCGGCGATGAACCGGATGTACTCGGGGACCGGCGTGTGGGCGGGGCAGGCCCACTGGCAATCGACGACCTTGTGAAAGTACTCAGGGTTGCGGATGTCCGTGGCTGGCATTCCCTGCGCCGGCTGCTTGTGCTCGTCCGGCAGCGCTACATCGTCCATTCAACGCTCCTGCCCCGACTACTTCGCTCGCTTTTTGGGGACGCGTATTGGCGTGCCGTTCGCGGGCAGTGTCAAGCAATTGCGCCGCGATTCGCGGCCGCATCCACGCACCATCGCGTGGGAGGGAACACCCGCCGTGTGGCTATCTCGCGCGGTGCGCGAAACGCGCCGCGGGCGGCACGGCGGCGATGCGCGTCGGCGCCCGGGCCCTAGCCGGCTTCGCGCGCGCGGCCGAGCGCGATCGCGCCGTCGGCACTCCCCGACCTCGCCGCCGGTTCGTTAAGAGCCGATTGAATGCGCGCCGTCGCGCGGCGGAAAAATCACAGCGTCCAAGTGACTTGGATCACAGTTCCTTCACGACTCCCGGCGCATCGTGAGCAGAACAGGGGACAGGGAAGCCATATGTCCAAGCCGCTCAAGCTCGCCATCGCCGTCAACGACCCGACCTTCGCCCAATCCTACATGCGCCGCGTAGGGGCGGCTCTGGGCAGACGGATCGAGGGCGAGACGGTGGTCTCGCTTCCGGCGCTTCGCGCCCGCCTGCGCAGCGCCAACCTGCCGCCGCTCGTCCTCGTCGACTGCGCCCTGCACGGCCTCGGCGCGCCCGAGGGTCTCGCGGCCCTCCATCACGACCGCCCCGAGGCCCGGCTCGTCGCCCTCGTCGAGACCCTCGACGGCGTCGTCGAGGCCGAATCGGCCCGTGCCGGCGCGCGTGCCACGCTCGATCGCGCCGGCTGTCCCCGCCACGCCGGCCGGGTGCTCGAGATCGTTTCCGCCGGCTCGAGCTACATGTCCGCGGACGCCCTGATGACGATCGGCGATTCGGTCGACCAGGCGTCGCATGCGCTGGTCCGCAAGGCCCGCGTCCAGGCGGAGGCGCAGACCATCTCCGAGCCGCTGACCGAGCGCGAGGCGACGATCCTCGCCCACATCCGCACCGGCGCCACCAACCGCGCCATCGGCGACGTCCTCGGCGTCGACGAGAACCGCGTGAAGATCCATGTGCGCGCGATCTTCCGGAAGATCGGCGCCAAGAACCGCACCGAGGCGGCCCTCAAGGCCACGACGCTGCTGCTGTTGCCCGCGCCGGGTGCCGCCGCGGTGCCCGCTTCGATCGTCGCGACGCCGGAGCTGCGCGCCATCGCCTGAGCGCATGGCTGCCGCGCGGGGCAGCCGAGCCAAGCGTCTGGCGGGTTCGCTGCCGAATCAGGCAGCTTGCCCGGCCCGCCGCTGTCCCTGATAAGTCCCGCGTCCATGTCCGCCACGACGTCGCATTCGGTCGGTCTGCACGACCGGCCCCTGGCCGGCATCCTGCACATGGCCGGCGGCGCGGCGGCGCTGTCCGGCATCGACATCGTTTCCAAGTTCGTCGTCGCCGATATCCCCGTCGTCCAGATGCTCGCCTTGCGGGCCTTCTTCGTCATGGTGCTGCTGGCGCCGTTCTTCCGGCGCCACGGCGGGCTCGCCCTGTTCCGGTCCCGGCGCGTCGGCGCGCATCTCCTGCGGCTCGCCTGCATGCTCGTGTCGATCGTCGCGTTCTTCCAGGCGCTCAGCATGCTGCCGCTGGCGATGGTCGTCTCGCTCGGCTTCACGGCACCGCTGTTCGTCACTGCGCTGTCGGTGCCCGTGCTCGGCGAGCGTGTCGGGATCCACCGCTGGGCGGCGGTGATCCTCGGCTTCGTGGGCACCTTGATCATCGTGAAGCCCGGGCCGGAGGGGCTGTCTCTCGTCGCCATCCTGCCCGTCGTCGCCGCCTTCGGCTGGGCGACGGCGCAGCTGATCGTGCGGCGGCTCGCGGCGACGGAGTCCGACGCGACGATCCTGATCTACCTCAACACCGGACTGATGATCGGCCTCGGCCTGGCCGCGCCCTTCGTCTGGACGCCGGCAGCGCCCGAGACGCTGGGGCTCTGTGTCGTGCTCGGCGTGCTGATGATCGCCGCGCAATGGCTGATGCTGCGCGCGGCGCGTTTCGCGCCGATCGCCCTGGTCACGCCGTTCCAGTACCTGGAGCTGCCGCTCGCCGTGCTGTTCGGCTGGCTGCTGTGGAGCGAATGGCCGGGTTCGCATGTCCTGGCGGGCGCGGCGCTCATCGTGGCCAGCGGCCTGTATGTCGTCCTGCGCGAGCGGCGCCGGGTCGCCGCCGCGCGCGCCACCGCGACATGAGCGCCGGTCCGTCGCCCGCGGGCGCGGGCCTGCAGGACCGGCCGCTGCGCGGCATCGTGTTCATGATCCTCGCCTTCCTCTGCGTGTCGATGACCGATGCGCTGTCGAAGGCGGCGCTGCAGACGCTGTCGACGCCGCAGATGCTCGCCCTGCGATCGGCCCTGGTGCTCATGATGCTGCTGCCGGTGATCGCGCGCAGCGGCGGGATCGCGACGCTCCGTACCGGCAGGCCGGGCGAGCACCTGATCCGCGTCGGCCTGTCGCTGGTCTCGATGTTCTGCTTCTTCGAGGCGCTGCGGCATCTCGAGCTCGCGACCGCGATCGCGATCGGATTCGTCGCACCGCTGATGATGACCGCGATGTCGGTGCCGCTGCTCGGCGAGCGGGTCGGCCTGCATCGCTGGTCGGCGATCGTCGTGGGGTTCATCGGCGCCCTGGTCATCCTGCGGCCCGGCTCCGAGGGCTTCCAGCCCGCCGCCGTCCTGGCGGTGGTGGCGGCGGCGGCCTGGGCGGGAAGCATGGTGCTGGTGCGACGGCTCTCGCGCACCGACAGCGATGCGGCGGGCATGACCTTCCAGAATGTCGGGGTGCTGCTGGTGATGGGCATCCTCGCGCCGTTCGCCTGGCGGCCGATGGGACTTTCGGGGTTCGTGATCATCGTCTTCATGGCCCTGACGCTGATGGTCGGGCAGTGGTTCATGTTCCGCGCCTTCCGACTCGCCCCGGTGGGCGTCGTGGCGCCCTTCCAGTATCTCGAGCTGGTCGGGGCGACGCTGTTCGGTTGGCTGATCTGGGACGAGTTCCCGGACGGGCAGGTCTGGGTCGGCGCCGGGATCCTGATCGCCAGCGGCCTCTACGTGATCTGGCGCGAGCGCGTCCGTGCGGCCGAAAGCGCCGCGCGCGCCGCGACCGGGTCCGGCTAGGATCACGCCATGCCCGCACGGATTCGCTACGCCTCGCCCGTGATCCTGCTCGCGCTCGCGGCCTGCGTGAACGACGCCCCGCCCCCCGCGGCGCCCGACGGCGCCGTCGCGCGCGGGCGCGTGGTGGCGGAGCGGGTGTGCAGCCTCTGCCACCAGGTGGCGCCGGACCGGCCCTCCGCGCGCGAGGCGGCGGCGCCGAGCTTCATGGAGATCGCCAACCTTCCCGGTCACAGCCGCGATTACCTGCGGCGCTACGCCTCGGAGCGGCACGTCGTCGAGACGGTGGGCGAGCCCAAGCCGGTGATGCCGGTCGTCTTCCTCTCGCCCGAGGATCGCGAGGACGTCGTCCTCTATATTCTGTCGTACCAGCGGCCGGACGCGCCGGTCGACCAGCCGCCCAAGAAGGCGGAACCTTTCGAGTGACGCGCGGGCGCGGCGGCGATTGCCACGCTCCCGCCCGCTCCGTAACGTCCCCCGCTTTCGTCAAGCCCGCCCCGGAGTAGCCGCCATGGCCCTGCCAGCACTTCAGCCCGTGGAACCGACCGCCCGCGACGCCGCGATCGCGGTGCTCAAGCAGCGCTTCGGCGAGCGCTGCTCGACCGCGCAGGCGGTGCGCGACCAGCACGGCAAGGACGAATCCTGGCACCAGCCCGCGCCGCCCGACGCCGTCGTCTTCGCGCGCTCGACCGATGAGGTCAGCGAGATCGTGAAGGTCTGCGCCGCGCACAAGGTTCCCGTCGTCCCGTTCGGCACCGGCACCTCGCTGGAGGGCCATGTCGCGGCGCTGCGCGGGGGCGTCTGCATCGACCTCTCGCAGATGAACCGGGTCGTCCGCGTCTCGGCCGAGGACCTCGACTGCACCGTCGAGGCGGGCGTGACGCGCAAGGCGCTCAACGAGCATCTGCGCGACACCGGCCTGTTCTTCCCGATCGACCCCGGTGCGGACGCCTCGCTCGGCGGCATGGCGGCGACGCGGGCCTCGGGCACCAATGCGGTGCGCTACGGCACCATGCGCGAGAACGTGCTGTCGCTCACCGTCGTCCTGCCGGACGGCCGCGTGATCAAGACGGCGCGGCGCTCGCGCAAGTCGGCCGCCGGCTACGACCTCACGCGGCTCTTCGTCGGCTCCGAGGGCACGCTCGGCGTGATCACCGAGGTGACGCTGCGGCTCTACGGCATCCCCGCGACGATCAGCTCGGCGATGTGCTTCTTCCCGTCGGTGAAGGCCGCGGTCGACACGGTGATCCAGACGATACAGTCCGGCATCCCCGTCGCGCGCATGGAGCTGTGCGACGAGCTGCAGATGAAGGCGTTCAACCTCTACGCCAAGCTCGGCGTGCCGGAGAAGCCGACGCTGTGGCTCGAATTCCACGGCACCGAGGCGGGCGTGGCCGAGCAGGCGTCGATGGTCCAGGCGATCGCGTCCGAGCACGGCGCCGACGGCTTCCAGTGGACCTCGTCGCCGGAGGAGCGCAAGCGCATGTGGCAGGCCCGCCACGACGCCGCCTATGCCGGCAAGAAGCTGCAGCCGGGCAAGCAGCTCTGGGCGACCGACGTCTGCGTGCCGATCGCGCGGTTGGCCGACTGCATCGTCGAGACGCAGGCCGACGTGAAGGCCTCGTTCCTGCTCGCGCCGATCGTCGGCCATGTCGGCGACGGCAACTTCCACCTCACGATCATCCTCGACCCCAACGATCCGAAGGAGCTCGCCGAGGCGCATCGCCTCAACGACCGCCTGGTCGCGCGCGCGCTGTCGATGGACGGCACCTGCACCGGCGAGCACGGCGTGGGCTACGGCAAGATCGACTTCCTCACCGCCGAGCACGGCGGCGATGCGCTGTCGGTGATGCGGGCGATCAAGAAGTCGATCGACCCCGACGGGATCATGAACCCGGGCAAGATCCTGCGGATGTGACCGGCCGCGGGCGCGGAGGGACGACGGATGCTGATCAGGATCCCCGGGGCGCTGTCCCTCGACGAGGTGAAGCGCGCCCGCGCCCTGCTCGCCTCGGCGCAGTTCGTCGACGGCCGCGGCACGGCGAGCGGCGCGGCGGCGGAGGCCAAGCGCAATCTCCAGCTCGCCCAGGACCACCCGGCGCGCAAGGAGCTCGACCAGATGGTCATGGCCGCGCTCGGCCGCAGCGTGATGTTCCAGGAGGTCACGTTCCCGAAGTCGGTCATGCCGCCGACCTACAACCGCTACGACGTCGGCATGGAATACGGGTTCCATGTCGACGCGCCGTTCGTGCACGCCGGCCGCCTCCGCGCGGACCAGTCCTTCACCCTGTGCCTGACGCCGCTGGCCGATTACGACGGCGGCGAGCTCATCATGTCCGACGGAAACACCGAGACGCGGCTGCGCCTCGACGCCGGCGAGCTCGTCACCTACCCGACGACGGTGCTGCATCGCGTCGCGCCGGTGACGCGTGGCTCGCGCTGGGCGGCGATCAGCTGGGTGCAGAGTCACGTCCAGGATCCGCATCACCGCAAGATCCTGTTCGAGCTCAACCAGGTGAAGGCGTATTTCGACAAGCACGCGCCGAACGATCCCGCCTCGCTCAACCTGCGCAACGGGCTCTACAACCTCGTGCGCATGTGGTGGCAGAGCTGAGCGGCCGGTTGCCGCTCGCGGCGCCCGGGCCCGCGCGCCGGCTCAGTCCCCGGCGATGAAGGCGGTGACGAGCCAACGCTCGCCGCGCTTCTCGATCACCAGACGGTAGTCGATCGGGCTGCGCAGGTAGCTCTTGCGGACATAGCCGACCTGGCCGAAGGGCGGCCGCACCCGCAGCCAATCCGACGGCACGCGCACGCCGGGCTCAGGCGCCTCGCGCCGCACGATGTCGTGGGTCAGGCGCTGCCCGACGATGGCGGTGTCGCGCGGCGCCTCGTGCAGGGGCACGTTCTCGCCGAGCACGACGTGATGGCGATGCCCGTCGAGACCGTCCGGGAAGTCCGCATAGACGTAGGGCGAGGCATATGTCGTCGGATTGATGAAGCTGCCGCCGAGCCTGATCGCCGTCTCGAGCTCCGCCCACAGCGCCGGCTTGCGGCGGAAGGACTCGACGAACCCCGCGGCCGAGCCGTCGCCCCCGAAGGATTCGTGGACCTCCTCGGCGAGCAGCGGCTTGAGCCGGTCCGGGGCCTTGGCCGCGGCGGCCGCGCGCAGCGCGTCGATGACGGCCTTCACGCCCTTGTCGCGACCGCTCTCGTCGCGCGGCGCCAGCTTTCGCTGCCGCGCCTGAGCCTGCGCCGGCGCGCGCGGGCCGATGGCCGCGAGGCCCACGGACAGGAGGCCCGCGGCCGCGAGGCCCAGGCCGAACTTGGTCGCCTCACGCCGCCACATGGCCGGCCTCCTCGCGTCGCCACAGGATGGGAAACAGCGGCCCCGACAACGGCGCGCCGGCCGCGAGCCCGGCACGCGCCAGCGGCTTGAACGTGCCGCTGTGCGGCCGCCAGCGCACGTCGTCGCCCGCGAAGCGCAGCGCGACGGTGCGCCGTCGCCGACCGCTGGGATTGCCGCCCGCACCGTGCACGAGCCGGCCGTGGAAGACCACGGCGTCGCCGGGCGCCAGCTCGAAGCTGCGCATGTCGAGCGAGCCGCGCTGCGCGTCGATGTCGGGCAGCGGGGGCAGGGGCGACTTGACGTAGCGCCGCGCCTCGCTGCCGCCTTCGCGGAACGGCGCGGGCGCGAAGTCGACGGCCCAGCGATGCGAGCCCGCGACGTACTCGACCGCGCCGTTCGTCGCGTCGATCGGGTCGAGGGCCAGATAGGCCGTCGCGAGCATGTCGCCGGTCACGGGCCAGTAGGTCGCGTCCTGATGCCACGGCGTGCGGCGCGGCGTGCCCGGCTCCTTGGCGAAGATCTGGTCGTAGAAGAGATGGACGTGGGACGCGGCCATGAGCCGGCCTGCGGTCGCGGCCGCCGGGGTGTCGAAGAACGCGGCGCGGAAATCCGCATCGCGCTGCCACATGAACATGTCGCCGAAGAACCGCCCCGGGCTGCCGCGGTCGTTGAAGTCGAGCGCCATCGGTCCCGGTGCCGCCATGGCGCGATCGACGGCGGCGGCGAGCGTCGCCACCTGCGCGGGCGAAAGCAGGCCGCGCACGACGACGACGCCGTCGGCGGCGTAGTCGTCGGGCGCGGCGGTCTCCAGGTTCATCGGCACAGCTTGGCGCGGGCGCGCCGGCGGCGACAAGCCTCGCATCGCGGGGCGCGTGGTCGCGCATGCCGGCCGGTGGTGCGGCGGAGCGGGCGCTTGCCTCGGCCTCGCGCCCGCCTAGACTGCCCGGCCTGTTTTCGAAGGAGCCAGTCATGGACAACATCGGTCATCTCGTCGGCGGCAAGCGCGTCGCGGGAACCTCGGGGCGCACCGGCCCGGTCTTCAATCCCGCGACCGGGGAGCAGTCCGCGGCGGTGGCGCTCGCCTCCGCGGCCGAGGTGGATGCGGCCGTGAAGCTGGCGAGCAAGGCCCAGCTCGCCTGGGGCGCCACGCCGCCATTGATGCGCGCGCGCGTCATGTTCAGGCTCAAGGAGCTGCTGGAGAAGAACAAGGACGACATCGCGCGGCTGATCACGCTCGAGCACGGCAAGACCTTCGAGGACGCCAAGGGCGAGGTCGTGCGCGGCATCGAGGTCGTCGAGTTCGCCTGCGGCATCCCCTATCTGCTGCGCGGCGACATGACGCCCGACGTCGGCCGCGGCATCGACACCTGGTCGGCGCGCCATCCGCTGGGCGTCGTCGCCGGCATCACGCCGTTCAACTTCCCCGTGATGGTCGGGCTGTGGATGTCGCCGATGGCGCTGGCCTGCGGCAACGCCTTCATCTGGAAGCCGTCGGAGAAGGACCCGACATCGAGCCTGCGTGTGGCCGAGCTGATGATGGAGGCCGGCATCCCGGAGGGCGTCATCTCCGTGATCAACGGGGACAAGGAGGCGGTGGATGCGCTGCTCGCCCATCCCGATGTCGCCGCGATCAGCTTCGTCGGCTCGACCCCGGTGGGCGAATACATCTACAGGACCGGCTGCGCGAACGCGAAGCGCGTCCAGGCGCTGTGCGGCGCCAAGAACCACATGGTCGTGATGCCCGACGCCGACCTCGACCAGACCGTCGACGCGCTGATGGGCGCGGGCTACGGCGCGGCGGGCGAGCGCTGCATGGCGGTCTCCGTCGCGGTGGCGGTGGGCAAGATCGGCGACAAGCTGATCGAGAAGCTCAGCCCTCGCGTCAGCGCGCTCAAGGTCGGGCCGGGCATGGATCCGCAGAGCGAGATGGGCCCGCTCGTCACCAAGGAGCACCTCGCCAAGGTGAAGGGCTATGTCGATCTCGGCGTCAAGGAAGGCGCCAAGCTGGTCGTCGACGGCCGCGGTCTCAAGCTGCAGGGCTACGAGAACGGCTACTACATGGGCGGCTGCCTGTTCGACGACGTGACGTCGGACATGCGCATCTACAAGGAGGAGATCTTCGGGCCGGTGCTCTCGGTTGTGCGTGCGCCGGACTACGCGGCGGCGATCAAGCTCGTGAACGAGCACGAATACGGCAACGGCGCGGCGATCTTCACGCGCGACGGCGACGCCGCGCGCGCGTTCTCCGCCGAAGCCAAGGCCGGCATGATCGGCGTCAACGTGCCCATCCCGGTGCCGCTGGCCTTCCACAGCTTCGGCGGCTGGAAGCGCTCGATCTTCGGCGATCGCAACAGCTACGGCCCCGAGGCCGTCGGCTTCTACACCAAGCTCAAGACGACGACCGCGCGCTGGCCCACGGGAATCCGCGCCGGCGCCGAGTTCGTGATGCCGACGATGCGCTGAGGCGCCGCGTCCGGCGACGTCAGGACCGGGGTCGGTGCCCGCGCACCGGCCCCGGTTCCGCTTTGGGCGGAGGGGACGGCG
>JAEULA010000048.1 GCA_016793165.1 Alphaproteobacteria bacterium
TTCGGGTCGATCCCGATGTCCCGCCAGCACGCCCGAAGCTCCGCATACGCGTAGGAATGAAGCGCGTTGCGAACCTCAGGTCGGTTGATCCGAACGATCGCAACGTGGCCCTTCTTCTCGTACACGATGTGCTCCAGGTTCGTCGGCATCATCGACCCGTCGTACGGCGATTCGTATCTCGGCATGGGAACCTCTCTCGTCCTCTCGTGTCGCGCTTCGCGGCGCGGATCGCCTCGGCGGCATGCGGCGCGAAACCCGCGGTCGCCGGCACCGCAGCGTCGATGGCACAGAAAATGAAACCATTCAACATCCCGGGCGCAGGCCGAGCGGGCGCCGTGCGCCGCATCCGCGGCGGCCGCCGAGGCGCTTGTCAGGCTGCCGGCCCGAACCTAGCGTGAAACGGTTCATTCGCTTTCGGGACGGCGTGTCACGACGGGCGCGGCGCACCGGTATCGCTGGAGCTGATCGTCATGACGAAGTCGCCACGCTGGAAGCGGCGCCCCGAGGGCTCCAACTGGGGCGAGTTCGGCCCGGACGACCAGCTCGGGCGTCTCAATCTGCTGACCCCCGAGAAGGTGAAGCAGGGCGTCGCGGAGGTGCGCGAGGGCCTGACCTTCTGCCTCAGCCTGCCGCTCGACCTGCCCGGCGGCAACGTGCTCAACCCCGGCCGGCATCCGCCCGTGCTGCGCCCGACGCGTCGCAACGGTCGCGCGTGCTTCCTCTATGCGGCTTCGCTCGACGCGCCGGATCGCACCGACGTGATCAACGACGATCTCGCCGTCATCCACCTCCAGTACTCGACGCAGTGGGACAGCTTCGCGCACAACGGCCAGATGTTCGACGCCGACGACGACGGCGTGGCCGAGATGGTGTTCTACAACGGGTATCGCGCCGGCCGGGAGATCGTGTGGCCGTCGAACGCCGCCGGCGCCTTCGACGATGCCGATCCCACCCTGACCAGCGCGGCGCGGGCCGTCGGCGTCGACACGATGGCGGCGCACGGGATCCAGGGGCGCGGCGTGATGATCGACCTGCATGCCCATGTCGGCGATGCCCGGCAGCGCATCGACTACGACGCCCTGATGCGGATCCTCGAGCGCGACCGCGTCGAGGTGGAGCGCGGCGACATGGTCTGCCTGCACACCGGCTTCGCGCGGCTCGTCCTCGAGATGGGCGGCAGGCCCGACGGCGAACGGCTTCGCCGGTCCGGCGCCGTGATCCACGGCCGCGACCCGCGCCTGCTGCGCTGGATCACGGACACCGGGCTCGTCGCGCTGCTCGCCGACAACTATGCGGTGGAGGAACTGCCGGGCCCCGACCAGCAAGGCGCCGCGGCATTCGCGCCGCTGCACGAGCACTGCCTGTTCAAGCTCGGCATCCCGCTCGGCGAGCTGTGGTTCCTGACGGATCTCGCGAACTGGCTGCGCGCGCACCGGCGCAACCGCTTCCTGCTCACCGCGCCGCCGCTGCGGCTGCCCGGCGCCGTCGGGTCGCCGGCGACGCCCGTCGCGACGGTGTAGGGGCCACTCGCGGCTCGGCGGTCGCCGTCAGTATCCCGACGCGACCGCGCCGGCGTCCCGGGCCTCGATCAGGTCGGCATGATGGCGGCGCGCCACGTCGGGATGCGAGCGCAGGCGCCCCTTGAGATAGTTCTGCCCGACGTCGCGGAACAGCGGATTGGCGGGATCCTGCGTGACGCCGCGGGCATGGGCGGCGAGCGCGGGCGGCAGCCGGAGCAGGGGGACGGTGGAGTCCAGCCGCGCGCCGAGGAAGAAGGCGACGGAGATGCGATCGGTGCCCGCGGGCGGAGTCACCACGCGATGGATCGTCGCGCGCAGGTAGCCGTTCGAGGCGAGCTCGAGAAGCTCGCCGACATTGACGATGAACGTGCCCGGAATCGGCCTGGCATCGACCCATCCCGCGTCGGTCTCGACCTGCAGGCCGCCGCGATCGTCCTGGAGCAGGACGGTCACGAAGCCGCTGTCCTTGTGCGCGCCGACCCCCTGGTCGCTCGCCGTCGCCTCGCGCCCGGGATAGCGGATGATCTTGATGAGCTGGTTCGGCTTCGCGGCATAGATCGGCTCGAACACGTCCTCGGGCTGCCCGAGTGCCGCGGCGAAGGCGCGGACGAGGCGGATCGCGAGGCGCGTCGCCTCCTCCTGCCAGCGCAGCGCGATCGGCCGCAGCTCCGGCATGGTCGCGGGCCATTGGTTGGGGCCCTGCAGTCGCGTCCAGGCCGGAGCGGCGGGATCGCGGGGCAGGGCCGGCCGTTCCGCGCCGATGTCGATCTGCTCGCGCCAGTCGGGCCGGCCGCGCGTGTGCTCGAGGCCGGCCCGGGTGTAGCCGCGGAAATGCGGCGAGTTCACCATCTCGATCGCGTGCTTGGCGGACTCGGGCAGGGCGAAGAAGCGCCGTGCGGTCGCGAGCAGGTCGGCGACGAGGGCATCCGGCACGCCGTGACCGGTGACATAGAAGAAGCCGAAGCTGCGCGCTTGGCGCCGGAGGTCCGCGAGGCTCTCGTCGCGCGCCGGATGTCCCGGCTCGAACCGGCTGAGATCGAGCAGCGGCAGGGCGGGCGCGTCCGCGTGAAGATCGCGGAGCGGGGCGGCGGCGGTCGTCATCGGGGATCGGTGCTCCGGGCTCGAGCGGATCGGCGGCTGAAGGGTCGGCACGCGCGCAGGGCGACGCGCGGCGGCGAGACTAGCCGCTTGTCGCGTCGCCGCAACAGCGCGCCGTGGCGATCCCGGGCCTGCGCGTCGGCGACGCCGCCGCGCGCGTCACGGCCGGATCAGTCCGAGCAGGGCAAAGCCGGCGAGCGCCGATACGACGATCAGCACAGCCCGGCCGGAGAGCGCGATCCACTCCCGCAGGGCCATGGTGTCGCGCGGCGCGCGCGTGCGGCGTGGAAGGGGCGCTGACATGGCGGCGCGCCACGTCAGACGAGGCAGCCGTAGCAAGGGACGGAGCCGCATGCGCGCAGCGCGGCGAGCATGCGGGCGAGGATCGCGTCACGGACAGCGGTAAGGCCGCGATCGATCGCATCGAGACGTTCGGCCATCGCAGGTCTCCCTGGGCTTCGAACGAGCCCACGACATCGGCCGCGGCGCTCCATCCATTGATGATGCCGGCGTCACCGTACCGCGGCGAACCAGTTCTTCTGAACGCCACGCCAAGCAAGGCTTGGGTCGCGCTCGCCGCGACCTAGGTCAGCGCACTCGCGATCGCGGAACTGCAATCGGCGCATGCGCGTCTTCGCCGGGCGATCCGGCGCCGGGCGCGCTCGGCCGGCCCTCAGCTGCTCGACGCCGCCGCGGCCGGGCGTGGTCCGAGGGCACGCGCCGATGCATGAACCTCGGCGAGGAAGGCCTGGGCGAGCCGCGAAAGCGGGCGCGCCGTCGACCAGGTCGCATAGGCGACCGCGCGGGTCGTCGGGGCGAAGGGACGCGTGACGAGTCCGTAGCCGTTGCCGGCGAAGGGCGAGAACGGGTCGACGACCGCGATGCCCACGCCGCTGTCGGCGAGCACGCAGGCCGTGTTGCAGTAGCGGACCTCGACGGCGAAGCGGAACGGCGCGCCGGCCTTGCTGAAGGCGTCGCGCACGGCTTCGCCCAGCCGCGTGCCGCGCTCCAGCGCGATGAAAGGGTGGTCGCGCATGTCGGTCGCCGACACGATCTTCTTCTTCGCCAGCGGATGGCCGGGCTTCATCACGCAGACCATCTCGCCGGCGAACACCGCCTCCGAGTGCAGCGTCGGGTGCGCCTCGAGCCCCAGCGCGAAGCCGAGCTCGGCGAGGCTCGTCTCGACGCTCTCGACGACGCCCTCGTAGCGGCGCACGTCGAAGAACACGCGCACCTGCGGCCGCTCCGCGAGGAAGCGCTTGAGCGCGGCCGGGATGATGCCGTAGCCGATGGGCGGCGTGGCGACGATGCGCAGCTGCCCGGCGCGGCTCTCCTTCAGGTCGCGCAGCTTGGTCGCGAAGAGGTCGTGATGCGCGAAGATGGCCTCGGCCTGGGCGTAGAGCTCCTGCGCCTCGCGCGTCGGGAACAGGCGGTTGTTGATGCGTTCGAACAGCGCGAAGCCGGCCTGCGCCTCCATCGTCTTCAGCGCGTTGCTCACCGCGGGCTGCGACAGGCCGAGCTGACGCGCGGCGGCGACCGTCGTGCGGTAGCGCACCACGGCGCGCAGGATCTCCAGCTGACGCAGCGTCATATCATCCCGATGAATAGACCGGCGGAAATTATCATAGAGGACCTTATTGTCCACGCGCCCGTGGCGGTGTGAGGCTGGGCCTGCAAGCCCACCACAGAGTCGATCGCCATGGCCCGAGTCGTCCGAATTGCCGGTGCTCAGACCGGCCCGATCTCGCAAGCCGATCCGCGCCCACGCACGCTCGCGCGGCTGATCGCGCTGCTTGAGACGGCGGCGGGGCGGGGCGCCGAGCTCGTGGTCTTCCCCGAGCTCGCGTTCACGACCTTCTTCCCGCGCCTCATGCTGGACGATGCGGCGCTCGACTCGTATTTCGAGCCGGCGATGCCGAACCCGAACGTGCAGAAGCTGTTCGATCGCGCGCGCGAGCTCGGTGTCGGCTTCTATGTCGGATATGCGGAGCGCGCGCCCGACGGCCGCCGCTTCAACAGCGCGCTGCTCGTCGGACCGGACGGCGCCATGCTCGGCAAGTACCGCAAGATGCACCTGCCGGGCACGGTCGAGCCGCGCCCCGGCGAGCGCTATCAGCAGCTGGAGAAGCGCTACTTCGCCTACGGCGATCTCGGCTTCCCGGTGTTCCGCGCGCCGCGATGGCACGACGCGATCGTCGGCATGCTGATCTGCAACGACCGGCGCTGGCCCGAGGCGTGGCGCGTGCTCGGGCTGCAGTCGGTCGAGCTCGTCGTGCTCGGTTACAACTCCGCCGCCTACGATCCGAACGGCGGCAACGCCGAGGATGCCGCGCTGCGCACCTTCCATTCCAAGCTCGTCGTCCAGGCCAATGCCTACATGAACGCGACCTGGGCGGTCGCGGTGGCAAAGGCCGGCGTCGAGGACGGCGCCGGGCTGATCGGCGGCTCGTGCATCGTCGACCCGAACGGCCGCATCGCGGCCGAGGCGCAAGGACTGGCCGACGAGGTCATCGTCGCCGACTGCGATCTCGATCTCTGCACCCAGGGCAAGACGAAGATGTTCGACTTCGCCGCGCATCGCCGGCCGCAGGCCTACGGGCCGATCGTCGCACAGGCGGGCGCGGTCGCGCCGCCGCCGAGCCGCCGGTGAGCGGCGGCGGCCCGCATCCGCGCGAAGCCGGCGCCGCGGGCGCCGGCGTGTCGCTCGGGCTGCGGGCGCTGTCAAAGCGCTACGAGGGCTCGGGCGCGCCGGCGCTCGACGGCGTCTCGCTCGATGTCGCCGCCGGCGAGTTCGTGTCGCTGCTCGGCGCCTCGGGCTCGGGCAAGACGACCACGCTGATGATCGTCGCCGGCTTCACGCCGCCCGACGCAGGCGAGGTGTTCGTCGACGGCCGGCCGATCGTGCATCTGCCGCCGGAGCGGCGCGGCATCGGGGTCGTGTTCCAGAGCTACGCGCTGTTCCCGCACATGAGCGCCCTGCGCAACGTGGTGTTCCCGCTGCGCATGCGCGGCGCGGCGAGCGGCGAGGCGACGCGGCGCGCCGAGCGCGCGCTCGAGCGCGTCGGCCTCGCCGGCCTCGGCCACCGGCTTCCCGGCGAGCTGTCCGGCGGCCAGCAGCAGCGCGTCGCGCTCGCCCGGGCGATCGTGTTCGAGCCCGGGCTGCTGCTGATGGACGAGCCGCTGGGCGCGCTCGATCGCGCGCTGCGCGAGCAGATGAAGGCCGAGATCCGGCGCCTGCATCGGGAGCTCGGCATCACGATCCTTTACGTCACGCACGACCAGGAGGAGGCGCTGACGCTGTCCGACCGGATCGCGCTGATGGATCGAGGCCGGATCGTGCAGCTCGGCAGCGCCAGCGACCTGTACGAGAGGCCGGCCAGCGCCTTCGTCGCGCGATTCATCGGCGAGAGCTCGATCGTCGAGGGCACCGTGACCGCGACGGGCGACGGCGGCATCGGGCTGGCGCCGGACCTCGGCGGCCCCGTCCTGCCGGGCAGCGGCACGCTGCGGCCCGGCGACCCGGCGGCCCTGCTCCTGCGGCCCGAGAAGCTGCTCGTCCGCCCGTCCGGCGATCCCGACGGCGGCCTCGCCGCCAGGGTCGAGGACATCGTCTATGTCGGCGACGTCTCGCGCCTCGAACTCGCGCTCGGCGGCTCGCTGCGCGTCACAGCCAAACAGGCCAATCGCCGCGACATCTTCCAGCCTCGGATCGGCGACGACGTTCGCGTGCGCTGGGCGCGCGACGAGGCGCTGCTGCTCCCTGCTTCCGTCGCTTCAACCACGCCAACGAAGGAGAGGACTCATGTCTAGCTCGATCAGGTTCCCGCGCCGCCGACTGCTGCGGGCGGCCGCGGCCACGTCGCTCGCGGTCCCGTTCTTCCACATCCGCCCGGCGCGCGCCGACAAGGGCGAGATCGTCGTCGCCGGCTGGGGCGGCTCGCGCACGACGGCGATGCGCGAGGTGATGTTCAAGCCCTTCGAGGCGGCGACGGGGATCCGCGTCAAGGACGACGGCCCGCCCGAGGCGGCGAAGGTCAAGGCGCAGGCCGACAGCGGCAACATCAGCTGGGACATCCTCGACACGGACATCCCGGCCATCCTGACGATGGCCAACAACAACCTGCTCGAGAAGATCGACTACACGAAGATCGACGCGACGAGGCTCGGCCAGATCCCCAAGGTGCTGCACCATCCCTACGGGCTCGGCCACCTCATCTACGGCTTCAACATCGTCTACAACACCAAGACCTATCCGGCCGGGAAGCAGCCGAAGAGCTGGGCCGACGTCTGGAACGGCGCGGCGTTCAAGGGCGCGCGCTCCTTCCCGTTCCGCGGCGGCATTTCGCCCCAGCTGGAGATCGCGCTCGCGGCCGACGGCGTGCCGGTCGAAAAGATGTATCCGCTCGACATCGAGCGCGCCTGGAAGGCGATGGACCGCCTGCGGCCGCTGGTGACGAAGTGGTACGCGAACCACGGCGAGGCGATCCAGCTCGTGTCCAAGGGCGAGGTCGACATCTGCTGCACGATCGGTCCGCGCGGCATCGTGGCCAAGAAGGAAGGCGCGCCGGTCGACGTGGAGTACGCGGGCGGCAAGCTGGCGCCGGACAACTGGGCGATCGTGAAGGGCGGCAAGAACATCGACGCCGTCTACCAGTTCCTGAACTTCGTCATCGACGGCAAGGTGCAGGCCGAGCTCGCCAAGCGCGTGCCCTACGGCCCGTCCTCGGCCGAGGCGTTCAAGTACCTCAGCGAGGCAGAGGCAAAGGACCTCAACACAAATCCCGAATACCTGAAGAAGCAGTTCTGGAACGACACCGACTGGTGGGGCGCCGTCGCCGAGGGCGGCAAGACCAACACCGAGATCCAGACCGAGCGCTACGCGAAGTGGATGGTGCAGAAGGGCTGACGCGGCCTTGTCGGCATCGGCGATCACCGCGACGACGAGGACCAGGGCGTGGCAGGGGCGCCCTGGTCTTCTCATCGTCGGCGCGCTCGGGCTGTCGGCGGCGATCTACCTGCTGCCGATGCTCGTGCTCGTGCGCTGGGCGTTCACCGACCCGAAGACCGGCACGACGCTCGCGCAGTTCGCCAAGGTCCTCGCCGAGGACGCCTACCACACCGCCTTCGTCACGACCTTCCGCACCGCGGCGATCACGACGATCGTGTGCGCCGCGCTCGGCTATCCGCTCGCCTACCTGATGGCGACCACGGGGCCGCGGGCGCGCATGCTGCTTGCCGCCGCGGTCATGATCCCGTTCTGGACCAGCGTCCTCGCGCGCAGCCTGGCCTGGGTCATCCTGCTCGGCCGCAAGGGCCTGGTGAACACCTGGCTGGTCGATCTCGGCGTGCTCGACCAGCCCCTGCCGATGCTGTTCAACAGCCTCGGCGTCCAGATCGGCATGGCTCACGTGCTGCTGCCGTTCATGGTGCTGCCCTGCTGGGCGGTGCTGATGCGCATGGATCGCGCGCTGCCGATCGCGGCGCGCTCGCTCGGCGCCTCGCCGGCACGCGCCTTCGCCGAGGTCGTGCTGCCGCTGTCGCTGCCGGGCCTGCTGGCGGGCTGCGTGCTCGTCTTCATCATGGCCGTCGGCTTCTACATCACGCCGGCGCTGCTCGGCGGCGACCGCGACATCACGATCGCCGGGCTGATCGAGATGGTCGTGCGCGACCTGCTCGACTGGCCGTTCGGCGCGGCGCTGAGCCTGACGCTGCTCTGCATCGTCGGCGCCATCTTCGCGTCAGGCGCCTGGCTGGTCGGCGCCGAGCGGCTGATCGGGCAGGGAGGGCATTCGTGAGCAGGCGGATTGCCCCGGGACGCCTGGCGCTCTGGGCCTACGGCCTGCTGGTCGTGGTCTTCCTTCTCGCGCCGATCGTGATCATCGCCGGCGTCTCCTTCGACCACTCGACCCTGTTCGAATTCCCGCCCAAGCAATGGTCGCTGCGCTGGTACGCGACGCTCTTCGCCAGCCGCGAATGGCGCGAGGCCTTCCTGCTGTCGCTCTGGCTCGCGGCCGGTGTGACCTTCCTGTCGCTGCTGTTCGGCGTGCCGGCCGCCTACGCGCTCGCGCGCGGCCGGTTCCCGGGCCAGGCCGCGGTCGAGTTCTTCCTGGTCTCGCCGATCGTCGTGCCGGTGATCGTGCTGGCGCTCGGCTTCTACGTGCTGTTCGCGCCGTTGGGGCTCGTCGGCCGGCCGTCGGGCCTGCTGCTCGCGCACACCGTGATCGCGATGCCGGTCGTCATCGTCATCGTGCGCGCCGCCTTCCGGCGGACGGATCCGAAGATCGAGCTGGCGGCGCGCGCCTGCGGCGCCTCGTTCGGCCGGATGTTCTGGCACGTCGCGCTGCCGGCCGTGCGGCCGGCGGTGATCTCGGGCGGCGCCTTCGCCTTCCTCACGTCGTTCGACGAGGTCGTGCTGGCCCTGTTCCTCGGCGGCCCGCAGGCCGCGACGCTGCCCAAGCGCATCTGGGAAGCGGTGAAGTTCGAGCTCGATCCGTCGCTGACGGCGATCTCGACGTTGCTCGCCGTCCTCACCATCGCGGTGCTCGTCGTCGCCGAGTTCGCCGGCCGACGCCGCCGCCCGCCCGCCGCCAAGGAGAGCTGAGATGAGCCTGATCCCCGACGTGCCGCGCCAGCCCGCCAATCGCGCCGATCCGGCGCCGGCGTACCCCTGGCCCGACGGCCATCGCTGCGCGGTGTTCACCGGCTTCGACGTCGACGCCGAGAGCGCCTGGATCGCGCAGGATCCGACGCATTACGACCGGCTCGTATCGATGTCGTTCGGCGGCTACGAGGCGCGCGTCGGTGTGCCCAAGCTCCTCGAGTACCTGCGCTCGATCGGTCTGCGCTCCACCTTCTTCATCCCCGGCTGGGTCGTCGAGGCGCACACGCGGATGTGCGAGGCGATCGTCAAGGACGGCCACGAGGTCGCGCATCACGGCTACCTGCACAAGCGGCCGGACCCCACCACCTGGGCGCACGACGTCGAGGAGTTCGACCGCGCGCTCGACGTGCTCAAGCGCGTGCTCGGCGTGACGCCGGTCGGCTACCGCGCGCCGTCGGGCGACAACTACGACGCGCTGCTCAAGCACATGCGCGACCGCGGGATCCTCTACTCGTCGTCGTTCCGCGACGACATCCGGCCCTACCGCCACCGCCTGCGCGACGGCGGCGCCGGCCCGATCGAGCTGCCGGTGAACATGTCCTTCGACGACTGGCTGTACGGCATGTCGAACCGGCTGAGCCCCCGCCCGATGTTCGGCAAGTCGCACGTGCTCGAGATCTGGAACGGCGAATTCGACCAGACGCGGGAGTGGGGCGGCCTGGTGACGATGGTGCTGCACCCGCAGGTGACGGGGCGTCCGATGCGCATCGGCATCTTCCGCGACTTCGTCGCGCGGTGCCGCAGCTTCGGCGACTGCTGGCTGCCCACCGGCGAGGAGATCGCCAGGCACTACATGAAATGCGAGCAGCAGGCGGGCCGAGCGAAGGGCTGAGCTCCGGCAAACTCCCTGCGTCGATGAGACGCCAAATCCTTCCCGTCGAAGAGGGGGACGGTTCCGATGGCCTCGTTCGAGGAAGTCGTCTGATTGCTTTGCTACAGCTTCGGGCCGACGACGCCGCGCGTGTCGAGCAGCTCGATGTCGAGCTTGTGGATTTCGGCATTGGGCGAGTTCACGTGCCAGCGCGCGAGCTCCTCCGCCGTCGTCCACCACACGTCCGTCGCGGCGCGGATATGCGAGAAGAGCTTTCGCAGCAGGCGGATCCGCTGCGCGCGGCCCGACACCCAGGGATGGATGGTGAGCGTGAACAGGCCGCCGAACTCGCGCAGGCCCTCGAACTCCTCGATCCAGCTCGCGAGCACCGCATCGGGATTCGCGGGATGCGTGCGGTCCCTCGGTCCGCCGGTGAAGCGGAAATAGATCGTGTCCTCGACCAGCCACTGGCCCGGGATCTCGACCAGCCCGGAGAAGCCGTAGGGATGGTCGAAGCTCTGCAACGAGGCGTCGCAGGCGAAGCCGCGCTCCAGCAGCAGGGCATGGAACTCCGGCGTGATCTCCCAGGACGGCGAGCGGTAGCCAGCCGGCCGGCGGCCGAGCTGGCGCTGGTAGAGCGCGATGCAGCGGTCGAGCACCGCGACGTTCTGCGCGCGATCCAGCTCGTCGACCTTCTCGTGATGCCAGCCGTGCAGGCCGATGTCGTGGCCGCGCGCGGCGATGGCCGGCATCAGCGCAGGGTGGGCGTCGGCGATCATGCCGGGCACGAAGAAGCTCGCCTTGGCGCCGAAGGCGTCGAGCAGGTCGAGCACGCGCCAGACACCGACGCGGGGCCCGAAGCGGCGCTGCTCGAGTTCGCTGAGCAGCGGCACCGGCCGTCCGCGATTGTGCCAGGCCATCGGCGACTCGCCGTCGATGTCGATCGTGACGACGGCCGCGGCCTTGTAGGGCGCGGGCCATTGGTAGGGCGGGCGGGGGAATCCGGTCATCTCGTCGTCGTCCTCGGGTCGTCGCGGCGATTGCCAAGTCTCGCAGGAGTCCGTGAACTGGCGATCGGGATTCTTCCAGCAAGTGAGAGACCGCGATGCCCAAGCCGCTGACCGCCCGCCCGAAGACCGGCCACGGGACCTTCCTGTTTTCCGAGTTCGCGCCCGACCTCGACAACCTGAAGGCGGACATCGCGTTCATCGGCATGCCCTTCGGCTCGGCCTACAGCTTCGAGGAGATGGTCAACGACCAGTCGCGCGCTCCGGCCGCGATGCGCGCGGCGAGCGACCGCATCGTGCGCCATCTCGAGCGCCACGACTTCGATGTCGGCGGCCCGCTCTACGACGGCAGGCCGATCCGCGCCGTCGATGTCGGCGACGTCTACGGCGACGTGCTCGCGCCGCGCGACCATCTGCGCCGCGCCGAGGAGGTCGTGCGCAAGGTGCTTGCGGCCGGCGCGATGCCGATCACGATCGGCGGCGACCACTCCATCCCGATCCCGATCATGCGCGCGCTCGACAGCCAGGGCCCGGTGACGCTGATCCACATCGACCAGCACCTCGACTGGCGCGACGAGGTGAACGGCATCCGCGACGGCCTGTCGAGCCCGATCCGTCGCGCCTCGGAGATGGCGCATATCGGCGAGATCTTCCAGATCGGCCTGCGCGCCACCGGCAGCGCGCGGCCCGAGGAATTCGCCGCGGCCCACGCCTACGGCGCGCATCTCATCCCCGCCGACGAGCTGCACGAGATCGGCATGGACGCGGTGCTCGCGCGCATCCCGGATGGCGGCCGCTACTACATCACCATCGATCTCGACGGCATGGACGCCTCGATCGCGCCGGCGGTGGCGGCGCCGATGGGCGGCGGCGTCACGCTGCTGCAGGCGCGCAAGCTGATCCAGGGGCTGGTGAAGAAGGGCCGCGTGATCGGCATGGACGTCGTCGAGATCACGCCGAGCGTCGACGTGAACAGGATCACCTGCATCACTGCGGGACGGCTGATCGTGAACCTGATTGGGACCGCAGTCCGGGCGGGGTATTTCGACCGGTAACGCGGTCGCCCCACCCCGATCCTCCTCCAGTCGCTCCGCTCCGGGGTTTCTCTGACGCAGCCGCGCCGATCGATCCGTTCCTCTCGAAGGAGGGCGACGGCCCGCAAAGCGGCCAGGGGAAGTCGCGGCATCGCGGGAGACATTGCGCAGAGGCCTGCTCCACCTTCATCGCCCCCTTCTCGCGCACGGCGCCCCCGATTCGTCCCTTTCGCCCGAGGGGGTTCGGTTGGACCTCACGGCGGCCGCACGATCCCGGAAGCGATGCGGCGCGATATGTGACGAGCGGGCTGCCCGGGGGTCGGTCCAGGATCAGTTCCTGACGTCGTCACCGGCGCTCACTGCCTTGTCGCTGGGCGAGGGCGGCGAGAGTGAGGTGGCAGGCGAGGCTGTGGGACGGGCTTGGCGTCAGCGTCGGCGGTTGCTGCTCGTCGCAGATCGCGCCGATGCGCTTGGGGCAGCGGCCGGCGAAGACGCATCCCGTGGCGGCGACGCTGCGGCGCGGCTCGAGCGGCAGGCGGATGCGGTCCGCGTGGTCGCCGTCGACCGTGGGTACGGCGGAGAGCAGCGCCTGGGTGTAGGGATGCCAGGGCGGCCGCATGATTTCCGCGGTCGTGCCGATCTCCATGATGCGGCCGCGATACATGACGGCGATGCGATCGGCGAGATGGGCCACGACCGAGATGTCGTGCGAGATGAAGAGATAGGCGACGCCGAGGCGGTCGCGCAGCTCGGCAAGCAGATTGACGATCGCGGCCTGGACCGAGACGTCGAGCGCCGAGACGGGCTCGTCGCAGACGATGAAGCGCGGCTCGGTGGCGAGCGCCCGCGCGATGCCGACGCGCTGCTTCTCGCCACCGCTCATCTGATGCGGATAGCGATCGGCGTAATGCGCCGGCAGACGCACCGTGTCGAGGAGCCGGCGCACCCGGGCTGCGATCTCGCCGGACGGCACGATGCCGAAGCGCGCCAGCGGACGCGCGATGATCTCGCCGATCGTCTTGCGCGGGTTGAGCGAGGAATCGGGGTTCTGGAACACGATCTGCGCCTGGCGGCGCATCGCTTCCAGCTTCGATTGCGGCACGCCGCCGATCTCGACGCCGCCGATGCGCAGCGAGCCGCCGTCGGGCTCGACCAGCCGCAGGATCGTGCGGCCGAGCGTCGTCTTCCCCGACCCGGACTCGCCGACGAGGCCGAGCACCTCGCCGGGCCTGATCTCCAGCGAGACGCCGTCGACGGCCGGCACGCGGACCGGCCGGTGCACGACGCGCACGCCCTCGAGGCGCATCGCCGCGAGACCGCGCGTCAACGTGAAGGTCTTGGCGAGATCGCGCGCGACGACCAGCGGCTCGGTCGACGTGCCGCCCGCGGGGCCGGCAATCGCGTCGTCCGTCGGTACCGGCCACGGCGTGTCCGCGATCTCGGCCGCGCGGTGGCAGCGCAGGACGCGACCTGCATGGGTGTCGAGGCGTTGCGGCGCCGCGCAAGCGTCCAGCGCGTGCGGGCACCGTGCGGCGAAGCGGCAGCCGGTCGGCGGCGCGCGCAGGTCGGGCAGGCGGCCGGGAATGGCGGCGAGGCGGTGCTGTCGCTCGCCCAGCCGCGGGATCGCCGCCAGCAGGCCCTTCGTGTAGGGATGCATCGGCCGTGCGAAGACCTCGGCGGTGGCGCCGCGCTCGACGATCTCGCCGGCATAGAGGATCGCCACGTCGTCGGCGATGCGCCGCACGACGCCGAGATTGTGGCTGATGAACAGCATGGTCAGGCCGCGCTTCGCCTGCAGCTCCTCGAGCAGGTCGAGGATCTGCGCCTCGATCGTCACGTCGAGCGCGGTGGTCGGCTCGTCGAGGATCAGCAGGTCCGGCTCGGCGGCGAGTGCGCCGGCGATCAGCGCGCGCTGGCGCATGCCGCCGGAGAGCTCGTGCGGATAGGCGCCGGCGATCGCCGCAGCGTCGGCGATGCCGACCTCGCGCAGCAGCTCCACCGCGCGCGCGAGCGCGGCCTCCGGCGTCATGCCGCGATGCACGACCAGGCCTTCGCCGATCTGCTCACCGACGCGCAGCGAGGGGTTGAGCACCGAGAACGGGTCCTGGAAGACCAGCGCCATCCGGCGTCCGCGCAGCCGACGCCGGGCCTCGGGCGCGAGCCCGAGCAGATCGATTCCGTCGAACGCCACGCGGCCCGCGGCGACGGCGGCCTCGGCCGGCAGCAGCCCCATCACCGCGAGCGCAACCGTGCTCTTGCCCGAGCCGGACTCGCCGACGACGGCGAGCGTCCGGCCGCGCGCGACGTCGAGCGACACGTCGGACAGCGCCGCGACGCTGCCGCCCGGCACGCGGTACGTGATCGACAGGCCGGCGATGGAGAGCGTGCCGGGGGCGGGCGTCATGCCTTGCCCACGCGCGCCTTGAGGCGCGGATCGAGGCGCTCGCGCAGACCGTCTCCCATCAGGTTGATGCCGATCACCAGCGCGCACATCGCGAAGCCCGGTGCGAGCGCGATCCACGGGGCGCGATCGATGAAGGCGCGCGCCTCGGCGATCATCAGGCCCCAGTCGGAGCTCGGCGGCTGCGCGCC
>JAEULA010000051.1 GCA_016793165.1 Alphaproteobacteria bacterium
CGGGGTCTTGCCGACCTTGATCAGCGAGGCGAGCTTGCGGTCCTTCATGTCGACCACCGCGATGGTGTCGCGGGCGTTGGCGGCGACGAGGAAGTAGCGCTTGCTGATGTCGAATCCGCCGTCGTGCAGGAAGCGCTCGGATTCGATCTCGGTGATCTGCAGGTTCTTGAGGTCGCTGTAGTTGACCAGCTGGATCTTGCCGGTCTCCTTGATGTTGACGACGAACTCCGGATGGTAGTGCGAGGCCACGATCGAGGCGACGCGCGGCTCCGGATGGTATTCCTGCGTGTCGACAGTCATGCCGCGCGTCGAGACGACCTTCATCGGCTCGAGCGTGTCGCCGTTCATCACCACGAACTGCGGCGGCCAGTACGAACCCGCGATGGCGAGCTTGTCCTCGAAGCCCTTCATCTTGGAGGTGTCGACGGAGCGCGCCTCGAGTCCGACCTTGATCTCTGCGACGTTGTCCGGCTGCGGCATCCACAGGTCGATCAGGTTGATCTTGGCGTCGCGGCCGATGACGTAGAGGTAGCGGCCCGAGGCCGACAGGCGGGAGATGTGGACCGCGTAGCCGGTCTTCACGATGTTCACGATCTGCTTGGTGCCGCCGTCGATCAGCGCGACCTCGCCGGTGTCGCGCAGCGTCACCGAGAAAAGGTTCTCGATGTCGATGTTGTTCTGCTTGGTCTTGGGCCGCTGGTCGGGCGGCACGATCACCTTCCACGTCGCCTTGATCTCGGCGAGGCCGAATTCCGGCGGCGTCGGCGGCTCGTTGAGCAGGTACTTCACCATCGCGTCGATCTGCTTCTCGGTCAGATCGCCGGAGGTGCCCCAGTTCGGCATGCCGCCGGGCGAGCCGTAGGTGATGAAGTTCTTGAGGTATTCCGCACCGAGCTCGCGCGTGAGCTTGGTCGTCAGGGCCTTGCCCGTCGCGCCCTTGCGCAGCACGCCGTGGCAGCCCGCGCAGCGCTCGAAGTAGATCTGCTTCGATTCGTTGAATTCGGCCTCGGTCAGAGCCGGGATGCCGGGCTGCGCGCCGGGCTGCTCCGTCGGCACGCCCTTGAGGACGTCGAGGCTCGGCTGGTACTGACCGCCCGGCGACGTCTGATGGCCGGGCTGCGGTCGCTGCTGCTGCTGCGCGAGCACGCCGGCGGCTCCCAACGTCAGGAGCGCCGACAACGCCACGCCCGCGGCGAGACGAAGCGAGTGAACTCCGCGAGACATCTGATGACTCCTCCTCGGTTATGTTGCCGGGGCGTTGCTATCACCGCGCTTCGCGCGACCACCTTGACGATAGTCAAGCAGCGGCGAGGCCGGTCCGGCGCCGGCCGCGCCACCACGCCGCCGCGAGCGCATCGGCCGCCTCGCTCGAATCCGCGCGTCCGATCAGGCGCAAAGCGATCGCCGCTGTGCCGATGACGGCGGCGCTCGCGACAGGGTCGTCGAAAGTCCCCATCCAAACCGCGGCGATACGACGCGGATCGAGGGGCCGTTCCTCGACGACCGTCGTCCCGGGCAGCAGCGCCGGGAACGTCTCCTCGCTCGTCGCGCCGCCGCGCAGGAAGTGGACCTCGCACGGCTTCTCGGGCCGCCGCTCGGCCTCGCCGCCCTCGCCCTTGAACACGGCGGCCGCCGGCTGGCCCAGCAGGCCGGCCGCGGCGCGCTGGACGTCGCGATAGCCGGGATGGGCCACGCCGATGACCTGGTAGGGCGCGGCGAGGGGATTGAGCTGCCGCAACGCGGTGTTGAGCGGCGATCGCACGCCCAGCTCGCCGCGCAGTCCGAGCAGCGAGCAAAGCCCGGGCTGCAGCGACTCGAGGGGCAGGTAGGCGATCGCTCGTTCGCGCAGGCAGCTCTCGGCCTCGGGGACCGAGTGGACCTGCGCGATGCCGAGGCGATCGAGCAGGGCCGCGACGTGGACGCGGTCGGGGGCGTGGCCCGTGTCGCCGTGCAGCAGGACGCGGATGCCGTTGTCGGCGAGCAGTCGTGCGGCAGGCAGGAACCAGGGCAGCCGGCGCGACTTGCCGGCATAAGTCGGCCAGTCGAGCTCGGCCGCCCCCGCCTTCGACGGGCGGACGAGCGTTTCGCGCGCCGCCCGCACGATCCCGGCGACCTCGGCGGGCGTTTCGGTCTTCACACGCAGCAGGCAGAGGAAGGCGCCGACCTGCATCGGCGTCGCCTGGCCGGACAGCAGCATCCGCGTCGCGGCAAGGGATTCGTCCTCGGTCAGGCTGCGCGACAGATTCGGCCCCTTGCCCAGGATGCGGATGTAGGTCGCGAACGGATGCTCGTCGCTCATGCGCGTCTCCCGAATGCCGATGAGGGGCCGGTCGGCGGCGCGGCCGCGCCCTGTGCGAGCCCGACCACGATGTCGGCCACGCATCCCGATGCGGGCGGCAGGGCCACCGACCAGATCCGTCGACCGGCGCAGATCCAGGGGCCCTCGATTCCATCGGCCCCGCCCGGTGATCGGGCCGGGCCGCCGAAGATCGCCGGCACGTCCACGCTCGCGTGCTGCGCATCGCTGAAGAACACGGGCGCAACGACGACATCGGTCTCCGCGACGCGCGTCGCCCAAGACGCGGCCGCCGGCTCGCCGTCGAGATACAGCGCAAGGCTGGTCGCGAATGCGGGATGCAGCGCCTCGGCGAGGCGGCGCGCGGCATCGTCCGGGGGCGACGACAGGCCCCGGCGGCCGTGGCCGATCGCCAGCATGGCGGCGCCCCGCGGGTCGATTCCCGCGGCGGACACGAGCGCGAGAAGGCGGCGCGCGAGCGACGCCGTGTAGGCGGGCGAGGTGCCCAGCGCGGGCGCCTGCATGAGGCGGCGCAGCGGCCGCTTCCGGCGCGCGGCGTCGAGGGCGGGGCGGACCACCTCGCGGGTGTGATGCCCTTCCGCGGCGAACATCGGCACGACGCAGACCGCATCCTCGGTGCCGAGCGAGTCCAGCACGGCCGGCAGGGTGGGCTCCCCGTGGACGTAGGCGACGGCGACGGTCGTGTCGGCGCAGCGGCGCCTGAGCGCCTCCGCGAGGCGGCGCAGCGAGGTGCCGGCCGTGGGATTGTGCGACGCGCCATGGGCGACGAGCACCAGCGCGGGGTCCCGCCCCGGGCCCGCCGCCATCGCCGATTCGCCTGACCTCATCGCGCGCTCCGCCTGTCGATCGACGCTCAGGCTCGCCGGTCGGAGGCGGGGCCGCCTTGACGAACGTCAAGTGATCGGGGCGCGATCCGTGCGACGGTTCCGCACGCAGGCATCGAAGGGGAATGAATGGGCTCGCTGACGTACATCGCGCCCGACCAGGCGTCGTCCGCCCGGCTGCGGCGGATGCCACCGTTCTCGGCATTGCGTCCGGAGCAGATCGCAGCATTGCAGGCGGCCGCGCGCCTGGCGTCCGCCGAGCCCGGCACCGTCCTGCCGGCGACCGGCCCGGCAGGACGAGTCCTGTACGTGATCCTGGAAGGCAGCGTCGCCCTGATGCGAGAGGTCGGGCCCGAGCAGCGCTGCCTCGTCGACGTCTGCGACGGGCCCTGCCTCGTGGGCGAGGTCGCGCTGTTCGACGATCGCGGCCTCGGCGTGGTCGTCGAGGTGCTGCAGCGCGTCATGCTGTTCGAGCTGCCGGCGTCGGCGGTCTTGCGTTGCCTGCGCGACAACACGGCCGCGCAGCTGCGCATGCTCGGCTACATGTCGGGACGGCTGAAGCGCCTGATCATCCAGATCGCCAACCTCAAGCTGATGACCGGGCCGCAGCGCCTCGCCCATTTCCTCACGGTCCTGTCGGAGCGGCGCACCGGCCCGGAAGCCTATGCGGCAGGGACCGTGCAATTGCCGTTCGAGAAGCAGACCCTCGCCGCCTTGCTGGGGATGACGCCGGAGAGCCTGTCGCGCGCATTCCGGCGGCTGGATGCGCTTGGCGTCCGCAACCTCGCGGGCGGCGAGATCAAGATCCCGGATGTTGAACTCCTGCGCCAATTCGCCGAACCTGATGTCGCCACTTCATCCGATGGATAGTCGCCCCGCATGGCAGGCAGGACCAGCCAAGGCTCCCCCGGGCGGCAGCGCCTGCTGCCGGGCGACCTGGAGTGCGTGCGGTCCGTCGGGATGTTCGACGGCATCGACGCCGGCCTGATCGACCCGCTCTTCGAGCACGCGACGGTCGAGACCTACGCCGCCGACACGCTGCTGTTCTCCGCCGGCGACCTCGCGGACCGCTTCTTCGTGGTCGTCGAGGGGCGGGCGCGCCTTTTCGCCCTCACCGCCGAGGGCAAGCACACCACGATCACCTTCGTCGAGCCGGGCATGACCTTCGCCGAGGGCGCGATCTTCGGAATGCGCTTCTTCCCCATCAACGCCGACGTCAAGACGGGCACGCGGCTGATCCACGTGCCGCGCGACCCCTTCGTCGAGCGGCTGCTGGCCGAGCCCGAGCTGCCGCTCAAGATGCTGGCCGCACTGGCCCGCTGGCAGGGCCGACTCGTCGACGCGGTGGCCGAGCTCAAGACGCGCTCGCCGAGCCAGCGCTTCGCCGCGGCGCTGCTCGCGATGACCGATCGCGTCAGCGGTCCGGCCGAGGTGCCGCTGCAGATCAGCAAGTCGGCGCTGGCCAACCGGATCGGCATCGCGCCCGAGAGCATGTCGCGCGTCTTCACGCGCATGCGCGACATCGGCGTCATCGTCGACGGCGGCGTCATTCGAATCCGCGACGTGTCGACGCTGCGCGACCACATCTCGACCGGCTGAAGCGCCGCCCGCGCCCGCCGGGCGCGCTGCGCCACTCGCGCCCGGCGGCCGAACCGGCCGCGGCGATCCGTCACATCCCGCGACCGGCCCCGGCAACGCGGCGATCGCCGTTTGCTGCGGGTTTCGCGCGGCGAACCGCGTCGCCGCCGCCGCCGCTGGATTACCCAAAGTCAAGGCTGGCCCCCGCGCGAGCGTCCAGTGTCGCCTCGATCCACGCCCAAGGGAGAGAGAGCCATGGCGAGCACCGGGGATTCCGCGCCCTCAGGAACGACGCAACCCGCCGAACGGATACCGGCGATGCAGCGGGCCTACGACAACCCGTTCCTGCTCCTGTTCCTCGGCGTCACGGTCCCTGCGGTCTTCTACCTGATGTGGGGCCTGATCGAACTCACCCAGATGCCGATCGCGAAGTAGGAGGGACATCCGATGGCCATTCATCCTCCCAGCCACCGCGTCTGGTGGAACGAGCCGATCGAGAAGGACGAGATCGTCTGGATCGCGGTGGCCTTCCTGTGGGGCCTCGTGATGTTCGGCATGATGGTCTACTGGCACATCGAGGGCCGGCAGAACCTCTCCACCCAGGCCTACCGCATCGATCCCGCCGTGTTCGAGCAGCGCACCGAGGCGTTCGCCACGAAATTCAAGGTGCGCGACGAGGGCGAGTCCGGCATCCCCGTGGCGAAGCCGCCGCCGGGCAGCGACGTCTACATGCTCGCGCGCCTCTGGCAGTGGTGGCCGGTGCTCGAGCTCGAGAAGGGCCAGACCTACAAGCTGCACCTCTCCTCGCTGGACTGGCAGCACGGCTTCTCGCTGCAGCCGGTGAACATCAACATCCAGATCCATCCGGGCGTCGAGCATGTGCTGAGCGTGACGCCCACCGAGTCGGGCGTGTTCAGCGTCGTGTGCAACGAGTTCTGCGGCATCGGCCACCACACGATGGTCGGCCGCATCAACGTGGTCGACTCCGGCAGGCCGCCGGTCGCGCCGGCGCGGAAGTGAGGGGAGGGATCGATGTCCATCGCAGTTGATACCGGCGTGATCGGCGGCGTCGCCGCCCGCTTCCGCACCTGTCCGGCGAGCGGTCTGAAGATCGACCTCGCCGCCCAGCGACTGATCAAGGCGAACGCCGTCGCGGCGGTCGTGTTCCTCGCGATCGGCGGCCTGTTCGGCCTGCTGGTCGCGCTGACCCGCTGGCAGGCGGTTCACCTGCTGCCGGCAGACCTGTTCTACCTCGTGCTCACCGCCCACGGCCTCGACGTGCTGCTGGTCTGGATCATCTTCTTCGAGATGGCGGTGCTCTACTTCGCGTCGGCCGTCCTCCTGAACTGCCGGCTGGCCGCGCCGAAGATCGCGTGGCTCGCCTTCGCGCTGATGATCGTCGGCGCCGGGCTCGCCAACGTGACCGTGCTCCAGGGCGACTCCAGCGTGATGTTCACGAGCTACCCGCCGATGAAGGCGGCGCCGAACTTCTACCTTTCGCTGATCCTGTTCGCGGTCGGTGCGCTGCTCGGCTGCTTCGTCTTCCTGGGCACGCTGGTCATCGCGCGCGAGGAGCGCACCTATGAGGGCTCGATCCCGCTCGTCACCTTCGGCGCGCTGACGGCGTGCATCATCGCGATCTTCACCATCGCCTCGGGCGCGATCATCCTGATCCCGACATGGCTGTGGGCGATCGGCTACATCTCCGAGATCAACACCGTCATGTACAAGCTGGTGTGGTGGGCGATGGGCCACAGCTCCCAGCAGATCAACGTCTCGGCCCACGTCTCGATCTGGTACCTGGTCATCGCCGTGCTGCTCGGCGCCAAGCCGCTGTCCGAGAAGGTCAGCCGCACGGCCTTCGTGCTGTACATCCTGTTCCTCCAGCTGGCTTCGGCCCACCACATGCTGGTGGAGCCCGGCGTCAGCGCCGAGTGGCGCGTCTTCAACACCTCGTACTTCATGTACATGGCGGTGCTCGGCAGCATGATCCACGGCATGACCGTGCCGGGCGCGGTCGAGGCGGCGCAGCGCAAGAACGGCTACACGCGCGGCGCCTTCGAATGGCTGCGCAAGGCGCCGTGGGGCAATCCGGCCTTCGCCGGAATGTTCCTGTCGCTGGTGATGTTCGGCTTCCTGGGCGGCATCTCGGGCGTCGTGCTCGGCACCGAGCAGATCAACATCATGCTGCACAACACGCTCTATGTGCCGGGGCACTTCCATGCCACGGTCGTCGCCGGCACGACGCTGGCGTTCATGGCGGCGACGTATCTGCTCCTGCCGCTGATCTTCCAGCGCCAGGTGATGTTCCCGAAGCTGGCCAAGTGGCAGCCGTATCTGTTCGCCATCGGCGTCGCCGGAATCTCGCTGTTCATGATGGGCGCCGGCACGCTGGGCGTCGCGCGCCGGCACTGGGACGTCGGCTTCTCCGATGCGGCGCTGTCCTTCAAGTATCCGGCGACGGCGTTCCTGATGCTCGGGCTCAACGGCCTCTCGGCGGTCCTCGCGGCCGTCGGCGGCGCGCTGTTCGTCGTGATCGTCGTGTGCAGCGTTCTCTGGGGCAAGCGGGTCGACGCGAGCAACGTCGTGGAGTCCCTCGGGCCCATGCCGAAGAAGCAGCTCACCGACGCCGTGGCGAGCTACGGCGGCGCGGGAACGTGGAAGCTGCCGGGCACCTACATCCTGGTGACGATGTTCTTCACGGCCTTCGTGCTCTACTACTTCGTCAACTGGAAGTATCTCGCCCAGCTCTGGCCGATGGGGTGAGGGCGGAGATGGCTCGCGTCCTCCACCCGCAGACCGGAGCACGCGTCGGCCCGGCGACGGCGACGTCGCCGGGCCCGGTCGCCGCGCGCGACGTGCTCGGCATCTTCAAGCCGCGCATCGCCGTGTCGATCATGCTCAGCGCCATCGGCGGCCTCGCCATCACGCCCGGCGCGCTGCCGGACGCCTGGCGCACCGCGGTGATGGCCTTCGCGGTCTTCCTCGCCGCCGGCGCGGCGGGGGCCTTCAACCAGTGGGCCGAGAGCGACCTCGACGCCAACATGGCTCGCACGGCCGGCCGGCCCTTCGCCAGCGGGCGGCTGCATGCCGGCTGGGCGTGGCTGGCGACGATCGTCGGCCTGCTGGCCTTCGCCGTCGGCGTCGCGGCGGCCGCGCTCAATCCCTGGACGGCCTTCTACACCTTCATGGGGGCCTTCACCTACGCGGTGATCTACACGGTGTGGCTCAAGCGGCGCACGTGGCTGAACATCGTCGTCGGCGGCGCGGCCGGCAGCTTCGCGGTGCTGGCCGGATCGGCCGCGGTCGATCCCGGGCTCTCGCCGGAGGCCATCCTTCTCGCGATCGTGCTGTTCCTGTGGACGCCGCCGCATTTCTGGAGCCTCGCGATCGCGGCGCACCAGGACTACGAGGCCAACCTCGTGCCGATGCTGCCGGTCGTCGTCGGCGACGTCGTCTGCGCGAAGGTGATCCTCGCCCATACCGTGGCGCTGTGCCTGATCGCGCTGCTGCCGGCGGTCTACGGCATGGGCTGGATCTACCTCGCCTTCGCTGCGGTCGGCGGCACGCTGTTCACCGCGGCGAGCATCCGGCTGGTGATGTGGCCGACCAAGCGCCGCGCGATCCACAACTTCCTCGCGTCGCTCGCGCAGCTCGTGCTGCTGCTCTCGGGCATCGTCGTCGATCGCTGGCTGCTCGGGAGTCCGGTGTGAAGGCGATCCTGGCAGCGCTGGCGATCCTCCTCGCCCTTTCGCCGGCGCACGCGGCGAGGAAGGACCAGGCGGAGCAGGCGATCGTCTATTCGCAGGCGGCCGTCGGCCGCGCGCTGCCCGATGTCGTGTTCACCGACACGGAGGGCCAGCCGGTCGCGCTGCGCGACTATCGCGGCAAGCCGCTGCTCGTGACGCTGATCTACACGAGCTGCGCGGACGTCTGCCCGACCCTCGTCGCCAGCCTCTATCCCGCGGTCCAGGCCGCGATGGCGGCGCTCGGGCCGGACAGCTTCAACGTGATCACGGTGGGCTTCGACCTGCGCAACGACAGCCCGGCGCGGCTGCGCTCCTTCGCGCGCACCAACGGCGTCGACCTGCCGAACTGGCGCTTCGTCGCGACCGACGAGGCCTCGCTCGACGCGCTCGCCCGGGCCGTGGGATTCGGGATCTACAGCCGCACCGGCGGCTTCGACCATCTCGCGCAGGTCAGCGTGATCGATGCCGAGGGGCGCTTGCGCCGGCAGATCTACGGCGCGGTGTTCGAGCCGCCGGTCGTGGTCGAGCCGCTGAAGACGCTGGTCTTCGGGCGCGGCGAGCCGGTGACCTCTCTGGAGCGCCTGGTCGATCGCATCCGGTACTTCTGCACCGTCTACGATCCCGGCTCGGGTCGCTACTACTTCGACTATTCGTTCTTCGTGCTCGTGACCGTCGGCCTGATGAGCTTCGCCGCGATCCTCGCGGTCCTGGTCCGGGAGTGGCGGCGCTCGACCGCCGGCGGCATGGGCGCAGGCTGATGGATCTCGTGCGCGCTCCGCTCCGCGCGGCCTTCGACCGGGCCGAGGCGGCGCTCGACGGCGTCTTCACCGCCGCCTGGAATCCGCTGCTGAATCTCGGCGCGCTGGGGTTCTTCTTCTATTGGATCATCACGGTCAGCGGCATCTACCTCTTCATCTTCTTCGACACGGGCGTGCACCAGGCCTACGCCTCGGTCGAGTACATGACGCATGACCAGTGGTATGCCGCCGGCGTGATGCGCAGCCTGCATCGCTACGCATCCGACGGGCTCGTCGTCGTCATGCTGCTGCATCTCGTGCGCGAGTTCGCGCTCGACCGCTATCGCGGCGTGCGCTGGTTCAGCTGGGTCACCGGCGTGCCGGTGCTCGTGCTGGTGTTCGTCGCCGGCATCTCCGGATACTGGATGGTCTGGGACCAGCTCGCGCAGTACGTGGCGCTGGTATCGACCGAGTGGCTCGACCGGCTGCCGATCTTCGGCGAGCCGATCGCGAAGAACTTCTTCTCGCCCGACACGCTCGAGAGCCGGTTCTTCACCCTGATGGTTTTCCTGCACATCGCGGTGCCGCTGATCGCGCTGATCGTGCTGTGGGTGCACCTGCAGCGCGTGACGAAACCGCGCATCAACCCGCCGCGGGGCCTGGCGGTCGGCGTCTTCGCATCGATGCTGCTTCTGTCGCTGGTCCATCCGGCGCTCAGCCAGGGGGCCGCGGATCTCGCGCAGGTCCCGGGCCGGGTGGGGCTCGATTGGTTCTACCTGCCGCTCTTCCCGCTGCTCGACCGGCTGCCCGGCACGGTGACCTGGGTGGGCGCGGGCGTGCTGCTGCTGATGCTCGTTGCGGTGCCCTGGATGCCGCCGATGCGCCGCGTGGCTGCCGCGGTCGTCGACCTGCGGAACTGCAACGGCTGCATCCGCTGCTTCGACGACTGCCCGTACAACGCGATCATGATGGGCGCGCGCACCGACGGACGCCCGTTCGAGCGCCAGGCGATCGTCAATCCGGCGCTTTGCGTGGGCTGCGGCATCTGCGCCGGGTCGTGCCCGACCTCGATGCCGTTCCGCACCGCCAGCGATCTCGCGCCTGGCATCGACCTTCCGGACCATTCCATGGCGATGCTGCGCGACGCCGTCCATGCCGCGTCGGCGGCGCTGTCGGGCGACACGCGCGTGCTGGTGTTCGGCTGCGAGCACGGCGCGAGGATCGATTCGCTCGCCTCGCCTCACGCCCGGGGCGTGTCGCTGCGCTGCGTCGGGCAGCTGCCGCCGTCCTTCCTCGACTACGTCCTCAGCCGCGACCTCGCCGACGGGGTCGTCCTCGCCGGCTGCAGCACGAACAGCTGCCATGCCCGCAAGGGCATCGACTGGACGGAGCAGCGCCTCGCGCGCAAGCGCGACCCGCAGCTGCGCGCGCGCGTGCCGCTGGCGCGGTTGCGGACGCATTGGCAGGGCCGCAAAGGGCGGCGCAGCCTCGACGCGCTGATCGAGGGCTTCACAACCGAGCTCGCGCGGCTGCCGGCACCGGTCCGCTCGGCCCGGCCCGGCGAGCCGATGCCGGCGACGGAGCGCGTCGATGGCTGACGCGATGCGCTATGCCGGACAGGCGCTCGTGCTGGCCTTGCTGGCCGTCGCGATCGGATTCTTCGCGTCGCGGCCGACCCTCGAGTACTTCCCGGTCGATGCCGCCCAGATCAAGCTGAGCTTCGCGCACGGCTCGCAGCGGGTGGCCGAATGCCGCCGCCTGTCGGTGGAAGAGATCGCCCGCCTCCCGGCCAAGGACCGCCGGCCCAACACCTGCGCGCGCGAGCGCGTGCCCATCCGGGTCCAGCTGCTGCTCGACGGCCGCCCGATCTACGACGAGGTCCTGCAGCCGACCGGGCTCGCGCGCGACGGCCCGGCGCGCGTCTACCGCAAGTTCCAGGTGCCGCCCGGCCGACACGAGATCACCGCGCGGCTGCGCGACAGCGGCCGTACCGAGGGCTTCGACCATGAGCGCAAGCTCGAGGTCGAGCTGAAGCCACTTCAGAACCTCGCGGTCGACTACAAGAGCGACCACGGCACCTTCGATTTCCGATAGGAGCTCGTCATGGCCCTGATCGAGTGGCGGACCGAGTTCGAGACCGGGATCGCGGAGGTCGACCACGAGCATCGCGAGCTGGTCGAGCTGATCAACGCCCTGCATCGCGAGATCGACGCGGCGGCGCCGAAGCCCGCCGTCGCCGCCTTCCTCGGCGAAGTTCTGTCGCGGATCTCGGCGCACTTCGCGCTCGAGGAGTCGGCGATGCGTCGCCGGCGCTACGACGCCTATGTCGAGCACAAGGCCGACCACGAGAAGCTGCTCGACGATCTGCGCGACATCATGGATGCGCATCACGACGACCGGGCCGTCGACTATGCCGGGGACCTCAAGCGCGCCGTCCAGGACTGGTTCGTGGCGCATTTCAAGACGCATGATGCGCGGCTGCATCGCGCCCCGGGGGCCTGACGCCGGCGCGAACCCGTCGAGGATTAAGGGGAAATAAACGCGTCAAGGGCACCTTGTCGCAGGGGGGGACGGATCGACGGCTCGAGGCCCCATGCGCAACGCCCTCCGCGACCTCAGCATCGGCGGCAAGATCTACGCCCTGGCGAGCGCCTTCGCGCTGGTCGCGGCCCTCATCGCCTGGCTCGGCATCGACGCGATGCGGACCTACGGCCGGCGCGTCGCCGAGATCGACGCCGCCGCCGACCGCGCCCTGCTCGCCGAGCGGGTCAACGGGCTGGTCAATGCCGTGGTCATGGAGTCGCGCGGCATCTATATGGCCCGCGACAAGGCCGAGGCGGCGCGCTTCGGCCGCCCGCTCGTCCAGCATCTCGAGAGGATCGACGCGACCGTCGCGGCCTGGCGCGGCCTGGTCCCGCCGGACCAGCGCGACGGGTTCGAGAAGGTCGCGCGCGCGGCGGGAGAGTTCGACCGCTTCCGTCGCGAGCTCGTGCGCCTGTCGCAGGAGGCGACGCTGCCCGAGGCCCGTGCCTACGGCGACAACGAGACCAACCGCAGCAACCGCCAGGCCTTCAACACCGCGCTGCAGGCCGTGTCGGAGGCGAACGCCGCCACATCGGACCGGCTCCAGGCCGAACTCACGGAGTTCTATTCGGGACGCCTCGCGCTGATGGTCGGGGTCGGCACGATCGGCCTCGTCCTGGTCTTCGGCGTCGTGGTCGCGACGGTGCGCGCGCGCATCGCGCGGCCGCTCGCCGCGATCACCGCGGCGACGGAGCAGCTGGCCGAGGGCAATCTCGAGACCGCCGTTCCGCTCGCGGCCGGGCGCGACGAGATCGGGCGCCTCATCGACTCGCTGCGCAGCTTCCAGTCGAAGCTGCTCGAGGCCGATCGCCTGCGCGGCGTGCAGGCGGAGGAGCAGGCGCGCCAGGCGGCGCGGGCCCGGTCCGTCGAGACGGCCGTGGCCGCCTTCCAAACCTCGGTCGCCGAGATCGTCGGCTCTCTGGCCTCCTCGTCGGCCGAGCTCGACGCATCCGGCAAGGCGATGGCGGAGGTGGCCGACGTGACGCGCGGCCAGTCGGCCTCGGCGGCGTCCGCCTCGGAGGAGGCGTCGACGAACGTCCAGACGGTGGCCGCCGCCGCGGAGGAACTCAGCGGGTCGATCGTCGAGATCAGCCGCCAGGTGTCGCAATCCTCCGAGATCGCGACCCAAGCCACCGCCGAGGCGGAGCGCACCAACCAGACCGTCCAGGGTCTGGAGCGCGCCGCGCAGCGGATCGGCGACGTCGTCAAGTTGATCGCCGACATCGCGTCGCAGACCAACCTGCTCGCGCTCAACGCGACGATCGAGGCCGCGCGCGCCGGCGACGCCGGCAAGGGCTTCGCGGTGGTCGCCTCGGAGGTGAAGAACCTGGCCACGCAGACCGCGCGCGCCACCGAAGAGATCGCTGCGACCGTCTCGGAGATCCAGGGCGCCACGACGGGCAGCGTTGCGGCCATCATGCGCATCGGCGCCGTGATCGGGAAGATGAGCGAGATCGCCTCGGCGATCGCGGCCGCCGTCGAGCAGCAGGGTTCGGCGACCCGGGAGATCGCCCGCAACGTGCAGCAGGCCGCGACCGGGACCCGGCAGGTCTCGGAGAACGTCGCGTCGGTGTCGCGTGCTGCCGACGACACGGGCCTCGCGGCGGAGCGCATCGCCGCCACGTCGTCGAGCGTCGCGCGCCAGTCGGCCGTGCTGCGCGACGAGGTCGACACCTTCCTCGGCCGCGTGCGCGCGGCCTGAGCGGCCGCCCGCCGCCGCGGCGGGTCTCGCCCTTCCGGATCGCCTTCGCTACAGTGGTCGACAACGGCCCCGTGACAGGCATCGGGGCCGGTCGACAGGCAGGCAACAGCCCAACGCTGGAGGCGGGACGATGATCAGGAAAGCGACGCTCGGAATCTCGGCGGCGATTGCCGTCGGCGCGACCATGATGGCTGCGGCGCAGGCGCAGACGCTCAATGTCGTGATGCACTCGGACCTCAGGATCCTCGATCCGATCTGGACGACGGCCTACATCGTCCGCAACCACGGCTACATGATCTACGACACGCTGCTCGCGATGGACGAGAAGCTTGCGGTCAAGCCGCAGATGCTCGCCGCGATGCCGGAGGTCAGCGCCGACAAGCTCACCTACAGCTTCACCCTGCGCGACGGCCTCGCCTGGCACGACGGCGCGCCGGTCACCTCCGCCGACGCGATCGCGTCGATCAAGCGCTGGGGCGCGCGCGATTCGATGGGCCAGAAGCTGATGGCCTTCGTGAAGGAGTTCCAGGAGGTCGACGCGAAGACCTTCAAGCTCGTCCTCAAGGAGCCCTACGGACTCGTGGTCGAGTCGCTGGGCAAGCCGTCGTCGAACGTGCCCTTCATGATGCCCAAGCGGGTCGCGGACACGAACCCGATGGAGCAGATCTCCGACTTCACGGGCTCGGGCCCGTTCGTGTTCAAGCGCGACGAATGGAAGCCCGGCGACAAGACGGTGTATCTCAAGTTCGCCAACTACAAGCCGCGCAGCGAGGCGCCGAGCGGCCTCTCGGGCGGCAAGGTCGTCAAGGTCGACCGGGTCGAATGGCGCGCGATCCCCGACCACCAGACCGCCGTGAACGCGCTGCTCGCGGGAGAGATCGACTACATCGAGGCGCCGCCGCACGACCTGCTGCCGGTGCTCAAGAAGGACCGCGGCGTCCAGCTCGTCGATTGGAACCCGCTCGGCAACCAGTACGTCTTCCGCTTCAACTGGACCCAGCCGCCCTTCGACAATCCCAAGATCCGCCAGGCCGTCGCCGTCGCCTTCAACCAGGAGGACTTCCTGAAGGCGGTGATCGGCGACGCCGACTACTACAAAGTCTGCAAGGCGCTCTTCATCTGCGGCACGCCGTTGGGCAGCACCAAGGGCACCGAGCCCTATCTCGAGTCCAACTTCGACCGCGCCAAGGCGCTGCTGAAGGAGGGCGGCTACGACGGCAAGCCGGTCGTGCTGATGCAGTCGACCGACCTCATCGTCCTCACGAACCTCGCGCCGGTCGCCAAGGACCTGATGACCCGGGCCGGGTTCAACGTCGACATGCAGTCGATGGACTGGCAGACGCTGGTCGCGCGGCGCGTTAAGAAGGATCCGGCGAGCGCCGGCGGATGGAACGCGGCGATGACCTCGTGGGTCGCCGCCGACATCCTCAACCCGGTGATGACCGGGTTCCTCAACGCGAGCTGCGAGAACGCGAACTGGGGCTGGCCCTGCGACAAGGACATGGAGAAGCTCCGCGACGACTTCGCGCGCGAGACCGATCCGGCCAAGCAGAAGGCGATCGCGGAGCAGGTGCAGGTCCGCGCCTTCGAGATCATGACCCACATCCCGCTCGGGCAGTGGTACCAGCCGGGTGCCATCCGCAAGGGCGTGATCGACGGCGTGCTCACCGCGCCGGCGCCGGTGTTCTGGAACATGACCAAGAAGGGCAACTGACAAGGGGTCCCCTCGCCGCCGCCGCGCAGGCCGCCGCGTCTCGGACGAGGCGCGGCGGCCTGCGCGGATCGCGGCCGGCGAGGGGAGGCGTCGTCCGGTCCATGCTGGCTTTCATCGCCCGCCGTCTGCTCGCGACGATTCCCGTCCTCGCCGTCGTCGCGGTGTTCGTCTTCCTGCTGCTGCGCCTCACGCCCGGCGACCCGGCGGCGGTGATCGCCGGGGAGAACGCCAACGCCGCGCAGATCGATGCGATCCGCGGCAAGCTCGGCCTCGACCAGCCGCTGGCGACCCAATTCGTCGTCTGGATCGGCCGCGTCCTGCAAGGCGATCTCGGGGAGTCGTTCTTCTACAAGAAGACCGTCGCGGAGCTGATCGGCGAGCGGCTGGAGCCGACCCTGATGCTCTCGCTCGCGACGATGGTCATCGCGATCCTGGTCGCGATCCCGATGGGCGTGCTGGCGGCCTACAAGCACGACACCTGGATCGACCGCGCGACGATGGCGTTCTCGGTGCTGGGCTTCTCGGTGCCGGTCTTCGTGATCGGCTACCTCCTGATCTACGTCTTCGCCATCGAGCTCGGGTGGCTGCCGGTCCAGGGCTACGGGCGCCTCGCGCGCGGACTGCCGAACTTCCTCGAGCGCATCGTCCTGCCCGCGGCGACGCTCAGCGTGATCTACATCGCGCTGATCGCGCGCATCACGCGGGCCAGCGTGCTCGAGGTCCTCGGCGAGGACTACATCCGGACGGCGCGGGCCAAGGGGCTTCCCGAGGCGAAGATCCTGCGCCGGCACGCGCTGCGCAACGCGGCGGTGCCGATCGTCACGGTGATCGGCATCGGCATCGCACTGCTCATCGGCGGCGCGATCGTGACCGAGAGCGTCTACAACATCCCCGGCCTGGGCCGTCTCGTCGTCGATGCGGTCCTCGCGCGCGACTTCCCGATCATCCAGGGCGTGATCCTGCTGTTCTCGGTCGCCTACGTCCTGGTCAACCTGGCCATCGACCTGGCGTACACGCTCTTCGACCCGAGGATCCGGTATTGAGCGCCCCGGCCGACGCCGCTACGCCGTCCGCCGTCCGGCGCCTCGGGGCGCTGGCCCGCGCGCTGCGACACAAGGGTGCGATCTTCGGGGCGCTGATCCTCGCGGCGATGATCGTCGTCGCGCTGGCGGCGCCGCTGCTCGGCACGGGCAGCCCGACGAGGATCGATCCGACCTGCCGCAACCGGGCGCCCGGGGTCGAATGCGTCACCCGCGACGCGAGCGGCAAGCGCGTCGCGGTGACGCCGCTGATGGGCACCGACAGCCTGGGGCGGGACGTCTACAGCCGCGTGATCTACGGCGCGCGCGTATCGCTGCTCATCGGGCTGTCGGTGGCGGTCGTCGCGATCGCCATCGGGCTGGTGATCGGCCTGGTGTCCGGCTATTTCCGCTGGCTCGACGCGGTCGTCATGCGCGTCATGGACGGGCTGATGGCGATCCCGGCGATCCTGATCGCGATCGCGCTGGTCGCGGTCTGGCGCGGCGCGATCCACGCCGTGGCGCTGGTGGTGCTGGCGATCGTGGTCCCCGAGATCCCGCGCGTCGTGCGGCTCGTGCGCTCCGTGGTCCTGACGATCCGCGAGGAGCCCTATGTCGAGGCCGCGATCGCCGTCGGCACGCCGACGCCGCTGATCCTCGTGCGTCACGTGCTGCCGAACACGATCGCGCCGCTGATCGTCCAGGGCACCTACATCTGCGCATCGGCGATGCTGGTCGAGGCGATCCTCTCCTTCCTCGGCATCGGCATACCCGCGGAGACGCCGAGCTGGGGCAACATCATGGCCGAGGGGCGCACGGTGTTCCGCATCGCGCCGCACAACATCCTGTTCCCGGGAATCTTCCTGGCGCTGACGGTGCTGGCGGTCAACATCCTGGGCGACGGGCTGCGCGACACGCTCGACCCGCGACTGAGCAAGCGGATGTGAGCGCCGTGACCGACGCGACGCCCGTCCTCGCGATCGACGACCTCGCGATCCGCCTGCCCGAGGGCGGCGACCGCGGCCGCGCCGTCGACGGCGTGACCCTGAGCGTGAACGCCGGCGAGATCGTCTGCCTCGTGGGCGAGTCCGGCTCGGGCAAGTCGGTGATCGCGCACACGACGATGGGGCTGCTGCCGCGCGCCTTGCGCATCGAGCGTGGCGGCGTGCGTCTCGAGGGCGAGGACGTGGTCGCCGCGACGCCCGACCGGCTGCGCGACCTGCGCTGCACGCGCATGTCGATGATCTTCCAGGAGCCGATGACGGCCCTCAATCCGGTGATGACCTGCGGCCGGCAGATCGACGAGGTGCTGCAGGAGCACACGGCACTCGACGAGGCGCAGCGTCGCGCGAAGATCCTCGAGATCATGACCCAGGTCCGGCTGCCGGAGCCCGAGCGCCTGATCGACGCCTATCCGCACCAGCTCTCCGGCGGCCAGCGCCAGCGCATCATGATCGCCATGGCGCTGATCCTCGAGCCGGTCCTGCTGATCGCCGACGAGCCGACGACGGCGCTCGACGTCACGACGCAGGCGCAGATCCTGTCGCTCATCCGCGACCTCCAGCGCCAGAAGGGGACCGGCGTCCTCTTCATCACCCACGACTTCGGCGTCGTCGCGGAGATCGCGGACCGCGTCGCGGTGCTCCAGCGCGGCAAGCTGGTCGAGTTCGGCCCGACGGCCGATGTGCTGCGCCGGCCGCAGCACGAGTACACGCGGATGCTGATCGCGTCGGTGCCGAGCATGACGCCGCGGCACCGCGAGGTGAAGGCGGGCGGCAAGCCCGTGCTCCGCACCGAGAAGCTGAGCAAGACCTACGTCGCCAGCGGCTTCTTCCAGAAGGCGCGCACGGTCCACGCCGCGGACGACGTGACGCTGGAGATCCGCCGCGGCGAGACGCTGGGCATCGTCGGCGAATCCGGCTCCGGCAAGTCGACGGTGGCGCGCTGCATCGCGCGGCTGATCGATCCCACCGGCGGCTCGATCTTCTTGGACGACGACGAGATCGGCGGCATGTCGCGCGGTCGGCTCCGCCAGCACCGCAAGCGCGTCCAGATCGTGTTCCAGGATCCCTATCGCTCGCTCAATCCGCGGCGCACGGTCGGGGCCTCGATCATCGAGGGGCCGATGAACTACGGCCTGTCGCGCGAGGCGGCGCTGGCGCGGGCGCGCGGGCTGATGGAGACGGTGAAGCTGGATCCGGCGGCGCTGGAACGTTTCCCGCACGAGTTCTCCGGCGGCCAGCGCCAGCGCATCTGCATCGCGCGCGCGTTGGCGATGGAGCCCGAGCTGCTGATCGCCGACGAGGCGGTCTCGGCGCTGGACGTGTCGGTGCAGGCGCAGGTCCTCGAGCTGCTCGACCAGATTCGCGCGACCCTGGACCTCGCGATGCTCTTCATCACCCACGACCTGCGGGTCGCCGCGCAGGTCTGCGACCGCGTCGCGGTGATGCATCGCGGCAAGGTGGTCGAGCACGGCCCGGCGGGCGAGATCTTCTCGAACCCTCGCCACGCCTACACGCGCGAGCTGTTCGCGGCGGCGCCGGGCCGGCATTTCCAGTTCGGGGCCGGCCCCTCGGCATGAAAAAAGGGCGCCGTCCGGGGGGACGACGCCCTTAGTCAGGATGCTCGCGACGGGGAGGGGGATCCGTCGGGCAAGGAGGAGTTTGCCCGGAATCCATGAACGGCCGCTTAATGCCGGGCGCTTCTTGGACGCGCCGCCCCGCTCGAAGGAAGTAGGCGGCGCTAGCGGCCGACCTTGCCGGCGCCGCGCGTGATCGCGCCGCTGTTGTTCACGGTCACGCTGTGCTTCACGACCCTCGCGAGGATGCCGCCCTCGGTCCCGACCTGGACGAGGCCGCCGCAGGAGAGGCTGCCGCTGCAGGCGGCGGCGCTGCCCGCGAACGACGCTACGTCGCGGGCGGGGGCGAAGGCGTAAGTGCCGCCGGACGGCGCGGTCAGCGTGATCGAGGCGCCGGAGACCCCGGCGGAGGGCACGTTGATGTTGGAGAAGCCGCCACTGTAGGTCCGCGACGCGAAATTGATCGTCATCGAGAAATCGTACGTCCCGTCGGAGGCTCCGCTGGGCACGCGGAACATGCCGACGCCGCTCTGCGCGTAGGTGGCGCTGCCCGTTCCGAGCAGGCGCAGCTCGCCGAAGGTCGTCGGGCCGTTGACGGATTTCTGCGCGTCGAGGAGCACCGCGAGCGTCTTGGCGTCGAGCGCGCGCGCGTCCTCGCGCAGCGGCCGGATCGCGGCGATGCGGTCGAGGGCGCCGGCGCGCATCTGGCCGGCATCGTCCGGCGCCGGCGGCGGCCCGCCGGGCGCAGCCGGTCCGCCCGGGGCCGGCGGCCGCGGCCCCGGGGCGACCGTGCGGGGGCCGATCGCGTCGAGATCGGCGGGCGAGAACTGCAGGCTGCGCGGCGTGCTGCCCGGCTCGATGCTCACGCCCCATCCGGGCTTGCGGGCCGAGACGGTGCCGCCGGGAGTGATGAAGTCGAAGCCGCCGCGCGGCGCCCCGAGATTGTTGTTCGGCCCCGGGCCGGCGAGCGCCACGACGACCCGGCCGTTGTCCTCGACGCGGCCGACGACGATCGTGCCGCGGATGCCGACGGTGCCGACGGGGGTGCGGAGCTCGACGTTCTGCGGCTCGTTGCGCGCCACCTTGCCGGTGATGAAGCGGAATGCGCCGCGCGTGACGGAGAGCCCGACCTTGCCCGTGCCGCGCGCGGGATCGTAGACGAACTCGTCGACCGTGACCGCGCTGTTCGGTCCGATGGTGAGCGTCGTCTCGTCGAGCAGCATCAGCTGCAGGCCCGACTCGGCACCGGTGCCGATGCGATCGCCCATGAACACCGGCTCGCCGCTGGCCATCCGGCGTCCCGCGAGCCCGGTTCGCGGCGCGACCGCGGCGACGAGCTGGACCTCGCCGCGAACGGCTGCCGAGACGCCGGCCTGCTGTTGCGCCGTGGCCGGCTGCGCGAGCGTCGCGCCCACGAGCAGGGCCGGAAGGAGGCGCGAGGCGCGCATGGTCAGAACTCCCACAGCTTGGTCAGCATCAGCTGTCCGCGAAGATTCGTGTAGGTGTAGTTCGGCAGGTTCGAGATCGAGCGGATCACGTCGACGGAGGCCAGCAACGTGATGTCGCCCGCCCAGTCGGGGAGCGCGCCGCGCGCCAGCGTGTTGAGCGGCGTCCCGTAGCCGATCTGGCCGCGCAGGACCGTGTCGCGGCGCGTGCGCGCGGAGACGAGCGTGTCGGCGCCGTCGAAGAGGTCTCGTTCCGCGGTCGCGCTGGCGAGCAGGAATCGCCCGTCGCCCAGCAGCCAGGTGTGGCGCAGCGCCGCCTGGTCGCCGACATAGGCGTTGTAGTCGCGCTGCGCGGCCTTGCGCGTGCGCGTGTAGCTGGCGCTGAGGCGGTGCTCGGCATCGAGGTTGAAGGCGAGGCCGAACTCGGCATCGACGCGCAGGCCGGACAGCTCGTTCGCCCGGGGTGCGGCCGCATCGCCGTTGCGGGTCCGGGTGACGGCGTCGAAATGCTGGTACTGCGCCAGCGTGTCGGCGAAGAAGCTGACGACGTCGCCGAACTGGCGCTCCGCCCGCACGCGGCCGCCGACCGAGCGCTGGAAGCGGCGGCTCATCAGGCTGCCGTAGCCGAGGACGAGCGACGGGCTGACATCGGCGAGATCGGTGCGCAGGTTGAAGCCGGCCTCGAGCGTGTCGGCGCCGAGATCGAACTGCGACAGGTGGCGCTGGCGATTGCGGAAGCTCGTGGCCACGGCGAAGAACTCGTGCCCGTCGGGCGTGCCGAGGTCGTAGGTCATGCGCAGCTGGGCGACCGCGAGCACGGCGGCGTCGCTGTGGCCGCGGCGGACGGTGAGCGGCAGGTCGACGACCAGCCGCTCCTTGCCCGACGGGGTGGCATCCCGGTTGGTCTCGGCCTGGCCGCCGACCGACAGCGAGGCCTGCCAGCGCACCGCCTGCCGGCGGCGCTCGATCTGGCGCAGGTAGCCGTCGACCTCCGCGCGCTGGCCCGGCGGCAGGTCGAGATTCGCGAGCCCGCGCAACTCGCGCTCGGCCTCGACGGTGCTGTCGAGGCGGAACAGCACGATGGCGTGCAGGACCCGCGCCTCGGCGAGGCCCGGCGCCAGCGCGAGGATGCGCTCGAGCGTGCTCGCCGCGCCGCGCAGATCGCCGTCGCGGATCTGCTGGCGGACGAACCCGAGATTGAGCTCGAGATTGTCGGGATCCCTGAGGACGTCCTGGAAGCCGATCGTCGGGCCCTCGAAGGCGCGGCGCTCGCGCGCGCGGGTCGCGGCGTCCTCGGCCTCGCGCGTCGTGGTCCGGTCGCGCTGGAGTCGCTCGGGCTCGCGCTCCGGCTGCTGCGCGCCGGCGGCCGTGACGGCGAGCAGGACCGCAAGCAGGACGGCGAGCGCGGGCCCGTGCGGCAACGGTCCGCGGGAATGGCGATGACGCATCGAACGACCGGCATGGACGCGCGGCAGGACGCCGCGCGAATCGACGGTCGCAGGTTAGCCCGGCCTCAGAGTCTCGTCACACGTTCCGGTTGTCGCCCGAGGCTGCGCAGGCTCTGCGACGTCGCGTCGCGCTCCGCCGCGTCGGCGCTGCCGTGGGGCCCGCCCATCGCGATGCGCCGTCCGCCCTCCCAGAGCGACCAGCGATACGTCTCGCCGCTCGCGGGATCGCGCCAGCGCTCGACGATCAGCTCGAGCATGGCGCGCCGCCGTCAGGCCGCCGCGGCCCGCGCCGGCAGCGCGAAGGCCTCGGCCAGCAGGGCGTAGGAGCGCTGGCGCGCCGCGGGATCGTGGCAGATCGAGACGACGACGGCCTCGTCCACGCCGTACGCGCCGGTCAGCTCGGTCAGCCTGGCCTTCACCTGCTCGGGGGCGCCGACGATCTGGCGACGGCGATTGCGCTCGATCACGGCGCGGTCGAAATCGGCATAGGGATAGGCCTCGGCCTCGGCGACGGTGGGGATCGGCCCGAGCTCGCCCTTGTCGAGGCGCAGGCGCCACAGGTCGCGCGAGGAGGCGAGGCGCAGCGCCTCGGCTTCCGTGTCGGCGACCAGCACGAACACGCCGATCGAGGCCATCGGCGCGGCGAGGCGCGGCGACGGGCGAAAATGCTGTCGGTAGAAGGCCATCGCCTCGACGCCGACGCGGCCCGAGATGAAGTGCGCGTGGCTGAACGCGAGTCCGAAATGCGCGGCGAAACGCGCACTCTCGCCCGACGAGCCCAGGATCCACATCTCCGGCACCGTCGGGCCGGCCGGCTGGGCCTTCACGGCGGCGAAGGGATGGTCGACGGGCAGCGTGCCGCCGAGCCAGTCGACCAGATCCGCGATGCGGTTAGGGAACTGCTCGATGCCGTGGGCATACGGGCCGGTCTGCAGTGCCATCGCGGTGCGCCCGTCGGAGCCCGGGGCGCGGCCGATGCCGAGATCGATTCGACCCGGATAGAGCGTCTCGAGCAGGCGGAACTGTTCGGCGACCTTGAGCGACGAATAGTGCGAGAGCATCACGCCGCCCGAGCCGACGCGCAGGTGTCGGGTCTCGGCGGCGATGCGCGTGATCAGGATCTCCGGCGCGGTGCCCGCGAGGCCGTCCGAGGCGTGGTGCTCGGCGACCCAGTAGCGGTGGTAGCCGAGCCGGTCGCAGAGTCGCGCGAGCGCAAGCGTTTCGGCGATCGCATCGGCGGGCGTGCCGCCCGCCTTGATCGGGGACTGGTCGAGGACGGAGAGCTTCATGGCCGGCGCATCCTGCGGCCACGGCGGCCGCCTCGACAAGCGCGGCTTTCGCCGCCGCGCCGGCGGGCGTGTTGGCCGTTACCCGGCGCGGACGGACGCAATAAGCTCCGCTCCTTCCGGACCTCGGTACGAGAGAGAGCCATGCAGCGCTTCGATTCCATCATCTCCGGCGGCGACGTCATCGACGGCACCGGTGCCGCACGACGTCGCACCGATGTCGGCATCGTCGACGACCGCATCGTCGCGGTCGGCGATCTCGCCGCTGCCGAGGCCGGGCATCGCATCGACGCTGCGGGCCGCTGCGTCGCGCCCGGCTTCATCGACGCCCACACCCACGACGACAATATCGTCTTCGTCACGCCGGACATGGCGATGAAGGTGAGCCAGGGCGTCACCTCGGTCGTCGCCGGCAACTGCGGCGTGAGCCTCGCGCCGCTCGCGCTCGCCGCCGCGCCGCCGCCGCCGCTGGACCTGATCGGCGACCGGCGCGACTTCCGCTTCGCGCACATGGCCGACTACTTCGCCGCGCTGGATGCCGATCCGCCGGCGACCAACATCGTCGCCATGGTCGGCCACTCGACGCTGCGCGCCGGGGAGATGGACCGGTTCGATCGCGCCGCGACCGGCGACGAGATCCGGCGAATGGCCGCACGCCTCGACGAGGGCCTCGCCGCCGGCGCGATCGGGATGTCGACGGGACTGTTCTATCCGCCCGCGCGCCACGCGCCGACCGAGGAGGTCATCGCGCTCGCGCATGTCGCGGCGCGCCACGGCACGCTCTACGCGACGCATATGCGCGACGAGGGCGACCACGTGCTCGACTCGATCGAGGAGAGCGCGCGGATCGGGCGCGAGGCGGGGCTGCCCGTGATCCTCTCGCACCACAAGGTCGCCGGCGTGGCCAACCACGGCCGCACGGTCGAGACCCTGGCCGCGATCGATCGCGTTCGCCGGACCCAGCCGCTCGGGTTCGACGTCTATCCCTACGTCGCGGCCTCGACGGTGCTGAGTCGCGATCGCGTGCAGACGTCGTCGCGAACGCTGGTTTCGTGGTCGAAGACGGTGCCGGCGGCGTCGGGCCGCGATCTCGCCGAGATCGCGGCGGAATGGGGCGTGTCGCCGGAGGCGGCGGTCGACCGTCTGCTGCCGGCCGGAGCGATCTACTTCCTGATGAACGAGGAGGACGTGCAGCGCATCCTGCGGCATCCCGAGGCGATGATCGGCTCGGACGGCCTGCCGCACGACGTGCATCCTCATCCGCGGCTGTGGGGCAGCTTCCCGCGCGTGCTCGGCCACTACAGCCGCGAGCTCGCGCTGTTCCCGCTCGAGGAGGCGATCCGGCGCATGACCGGCCTCACCGCGGCGCGGTTCGGCCTGCGCGATCGCGGCGTCGTGCGCACCGGCGCCTTCGCCGACCTGGTGATCCTCGATCCGGCGGCGATCATCGACCGCGCGAGCTTCGAGGCGCCGAAGAAGCCGGCCGCGGGCGTCGAGACGGTGATCGTGAACGGCCGCACGGTGTGGCGGGCCGGCGCCCTCACCGGGGCGCGGCCGGGCCGCGCGCTGCGCCGGCAGGCGCTCGACGCGCCGATGAAAGACTGGCGTGCCTCGGCTTGAGCGCGGACCTCACGGGATCGGAGCGACGAGATGACGGGAACCAGTGCGACGATCGTCGGCCTTGGCAACATGGGCGCGGCAATGGCGCGGACCCTTGCGCGCAAGGGTTTTGCGGTGACGGGTTGCGATACGCGGCCCGAGCGGGCGGCCCAGCTGCCGGCGGGCGCGCGGTTCGCGACGACGATCGGCGACGCGGTGCGCGGCGCGGCGACGGTGGTGCTGTCGCTGCCGAGCTCGCGCGAGGTCGAGGCGATCGCCCCGGCGCTCCTGGCCGGCCTCGCGCCTGGCGCCGCGGTCGTGGACACGACGACGGCGGACCCCGAATCGACGCGGCGCCTCGAGCCGGATTTCGCGGCGCGCGGCATCGGATTCGTCGACGCACCGGTCTCGGGCGGGGCCGCCGGCGCGGAGTCGGGGACGCTCGGCATCATGGTCGGCGGGCGCGAGGCGACGATCGCCCAGGTGCGCCCGCTGCTCGAGGCGATGGCCGCCCGGATCGTCGTGGTCGGCGGTCCCGGCGCGGGGCATGTCGCCAAGCTCGTAAACAATCTGTTGATCGCGCAGCACCTGATCACCACGGCGGAGGCCGTGAAGCTCGCGCGCCGTGCCGGCCTCGATGCCGGCCAGCTGCTCGGCGCGGTGAATGCAAGCTCCGGGCGCAGCGGCGCGTCGGAGACCTGTTTTCCCAAATGGGTTCTCCCCGGCAGCTACGACAGCGGGTTCACGATGGGGCTGATGCGCAAGGACCTGGGCCTCGCGCTTTCGCTCGCCGGGAAACTCGGCGTCAACCTGGCGCTTGGTAGTGTCGCCGGACGCCTGTGGTCCGAGTCCAGGGATGCCGTCCCGGACGGCGAGGACTTCAACCGCATCGCCCAATACGTCGAGGAGAAGTCATGATCGAGCAGCCGCGCCTGGGCGATCTCTGGGGCCGCATCTTCACGGGAACGCGCAGCATCGGCTCGTTCGTGAACGGCAAGCTCGTCGAAGGCGAGGGCGAACCGGTGACGCTCGTCGATCCGGCGAGCGAGACGACGCTGGCGACCTATCGCGACGCCGGCGCCGCGCTCGCTCTCCAGATCACCGACAGCGCCGCGCGCGGCGTCCCGGCGTGGCAGGCGCTGACCGCCTCGGCGCGCGGCCGCGTGCTGTGGTCGATCGGCGCCGCGCTGCGCCGGCATCTCGCGACGCTTGCCGAGATGGAGGCGATCGTCGCCGGCAAGCCGATCCGCGACTGCAAGGTCGAGGTCGAGAAGGTCGCGGAGATGTTCGAGTACTACGCGGGCTGGTGCGACAAGCTCGCGGGTGACGTGCTGCCGGTGCCGAGCGGGCACCTGAACTACGTGCGGCGCGAGCCCTACGGCGTCGTGCTCGCGATCACGCCGTGGAATGCGCCGATCTTTACCGCCGGCTGGAACGTCGCGCCCGCGCTCGCGGCCGGCAATGCCGTCGTGCTCAAGCCGTCGGAGTTCACGCCGCTGACCTCGCTCGCCCTGGCGAAGCTGGCCTGCGAGGCCGGGCTGCCGGAGCGCGTGCTGAACGTGGTCGCGGGGCTCGGCGCGGTCTCCGGCCAGGCGCTGGTGCAGAGCCCGCATGTGCGCAAGGTGTGCTTCGTCGGCTCCGTTCCGACGGGCAAGGCGATCGCGCGCGCGGCGACCGAGACGCTGAAGCCTTGCGTGCTCGAGCTCGGCGGCAAGTCCGCCAACATCGTCTTCGCCGATGCCGACATGTCGCGCGCCGTCCAGGGCGCCCAGGCCGCGATCTTCGCCGGCGCCGGCCAGTCCTGCGTCGCGGGCTCGCGCCTGCTCGTGCAGCGCGGCGCCTACGACCGGTTCCTCGAGGCGTTCGCGGCGGCGAGCCGCCGGCTCGTGGTCGGCGCGCCGCTGGATCCGGCGACCGAGATCGGCCCGATCGCCACGCGCCAGCAGTACGAGCGCGTGGACGCGATGGTCGCCGCCGGCCGCGCCGAGGGGGCCGAGGTGATCGCCGGCGGCGGACGCCCCGACGGGCTCGCGCGGGGCTTCTATTTCGCGCCGACGATCCTGGCCAAGGCCACCAACGCGATGCGGGTGGCGCGCGAGGAGATCTTCGGTCCGGTCGTGGCCGCGATCCCGTTCGACGACGAGGCGGAGGCGATCGCGCTCGCCAACGACACGAGCTTCGGGCTCGCAGGCGGCGTCTGGACCGCCGATGTCGGGCGGGCGCATCGCGTCGCGGCCGGCGTGCAGGCCGGAACGGTGTGGATCAACGGCTACAAGACGATCCACGTGATGTCGCCGTTCGGCGGCTTCCGGCAGTCCGGCTACGGCCGCAGTTCGGGTCGCGAGGCGCTGCTGGAGTACACCCAGACGAAGAGCGTCTGGGTCGAGACCGCGGCCGAGCCGCCCAAGGGCTTCGGCTACGCGCCGGAGGGCTGAAGCCGGCGCCGCGACGTCGTCGCGCGGATCGAGCGCGCTTGGCGTGCGCGGCGCGGCGGTGCGAAGCTGCGGACCATCCGACAACGAGGGTGGGCCGAGGCGATGGGCAAGGACGAACTCTGGCGGTGGGACGCGGTCGACCTGGCCGCGGCGGTCCGCGCGCGGCGGATTTCCAGCCGCGAGGCCGTTGCGGCGCATCTCGGCCGCATCGACGCCGTCAATCCGCGCATCAACGCGGTCGTCGACCGGCTCGACGACGAGGCGCTGAAGCTGGCCGATGCGGCGGATGCCGCGGTGCGGCGCGGCGACGCGCTCGGGCCGCTGCACGGCGTGCCGGTCACCGTGAAGATCAACGTCGACGTCGCGGGGCGGCCGACGACGAACGGCGTTGTCGCCTTCAAGGACGCGATCGCGCCGGGCGACTCGCCGGTGGTGGCGAACCTGCGCCAGGCGGGTGCGATCATCGTCGGCCGGACGAACACCCCGTCCTTCTCCTTCCGCTGGTTCACCGAGAACGATCTCCACGGCGAGACGATCAATCCCTGGGGCCGTCATGCGACGCCGGGCGGCTCGTCGGGCGGCGCGTCCGCCGCGGTCGCGTCCGGGATCTCGGCCATCAGCCACGGCAACGACTACGGCGGATCGATCCGCTATCCCGCCTATTGCGCCGGGATCTTCGGCATCCGGCCGAGCTTCGGTCGCGTGCCGGCCTATCGGCCGGCGCTGAGCGAGGAGCGGCCGATCTGCGCGCAGCTGATGGCAGTGCAGGGGCCGCATGCCCGCGGCGTCGCGGATCTGCGCACGGCGTTGTGGGCGATGAGCGCCGGCGATCCGCATGATCCGTGGTGGGTGCCTGCGCCGCAATGCGGGCCGGCGCCGGCGCGGCCGATCAAGGTCGCGCGCCTCGCCGCGCCCGGCGCGAGTCCGGAGGTGGTCGCCGCGCTCGATACCGCCGCGCGCTGGCTGAGCGAGGCGGGCTACGTCGTCGACGCGCCCGGCGAGGCGCCGAGCATCGACGACGCGGCAGCTCTCTGGACGATGCTGGTCGGCAACGAGGGCCGGCTGTTCACCCAGGGCGACATCGAGAAGTACGGCGACGCCAAGGTGGCGAACGTGGTGCGCGCGATGGCGTCGCTGATACCCGAGGTCGATGCCCGGGCCTATCTCAAGGGCCTGGCGCGGCGCACCGGCGTGCTGCGCACGTGGCAGCTGTTCCTCGAGCGCTGGCCGCTGATCCTCTGCCCCGTCTCCGACGTGCCGCCCCTGCCGCCGGGCGCGGACCAGGGCGGCATTCCGGCGATGGAGATGCTCCTGCGCGCGCAGCGCTGGCAATACGGCTTCAACGGCATCGGTCTGCCCGGCATCTCGTGCCCGACCGGCGTGAACGGCTCGACGCCGATGGGCGTGCAGCTGGTGGCGGGCCGCTTCCGCGAGGACCTGCTGCTCGACGCGGCCGCGATCATGGAGGCGCGCTGCGGCCGCCTGACGCCGATCGATCCGCGGTAGCGCGCGTCAGTCGGCGCGCTTGACCGCGATGACCGCGTTGAGGCCGCCGAAGGCGAAGGAGTTGGAGAGCGCCGCGCGGATCGGCCTCTCGCGCGCCGTGTTCGGCACGTAGTCGAGATCGCAGGCCGGATCGGGGCCGAGGAAGTTCGCCGTCGGCGGGACGACGCCGTCGCGCATCGCCGCCACGGTGATCGCGAGTTCGAGCGCGCCGGCGGCGCCGAGCGCGTGGCCGTGCACGGCCTTCGTCGACGAGATCGCGAGCTTCGACGCCAGATCGCCGAAGGCGAGCTTGAGCGCCTTGGTCTCGGTCGGATCGTTGGCCGGCGTCCCGGTGCCGTGGGCGTTGACGTAGTCGATGTCCTCGGGGTTCAGCCCGCCGTCGCGCAGCGCGCCGCGGATCGCGCGTGCCGCGCCGTCGGCGGACGGCGCAACCAGGTCGCCGGCATCCGACGACATGCCGAACCCGGCGATCTCGGCGAGGATCGGCGCGCCGCGCTTGCGCGCGCTCTCGAAGGTCTCGATGACGAAGACGCCCGCGCCCTCGCCGAGCACCATGCCGCGACGATTGGCGCTGAACGGGCGGCAGGTGTCGGAGGCGACGACGCGCAGCGCCTCCCAACCCTTCATCGTGCCGAGCGTGATCACCGCCTCGGTGCCGCCGGTGATCGCCATGTCGACGGTGCCCTGGCGGACCATCCACGCGGCGGTGCCGATTGCGTGGTTGGCGGAGGAGCACGCGCTGGCGATGGCGTAGGCCGGGCCGGTGACGCCGTAGCGCATCGTCACCTGCGAGGCCGGCGCATTGACCATCAGCTTGGGGATCGTGAACGGGTGAACGCGCGTCAGCTTCTCGGCGTAGAGCTTCTTGAAGCTTTCATCCAGCGTGTTCATGCCGCCGACGCCCGAGCCGAGGATAACGGCGCAGGTCTCTCCGAGCGGCTTGGAGTTCTCGAGCCCGGCCATCGTCAGCGCCTCCTGCGCCGCGACGAGCGCGAACTGCGACGCGCGGTCGAGCATCGTCAGGAGCTTGCCGTCGAAGATCTTCTCGGGATCGAAGTCGCGGACCTCGGCGGCGTTCTTCGCCAGCAGCAGCGCGGGATCGACGCGCGTCACCTCGCGGATCGACGAACGGCCGGCCACGGCCTCCCGCCAGACGGAGGGAAGATCGTGGCCCAGGCCGCAGATGCAGCCGACACCCGTGATGGCGACGCGACGCATCCCTCAGGCGCCCGCGGCGGGCTTCTTCGCGAGCACGAGCTCGCGGACCGCGGCGACGACCTCGCCGACGTTCTTGACGTCCATCTTGATGGCTTCCTCGGGGATCGTGATGTCGAACCCTTCCTCGAGCGCGAAGACGATCTGGACCAGATCGACCGAGGCGATCTTGAGGTCGTCCATGGTCGCTCCCGGCGTCACCAGGGCGCGGTCGACGCGGGCTTCCTTGGCGATGATGTCGCAGATCTTGTTCTCGATGTCGTCCATGGGTGGCCTCTTCCCCGGGTGGCAGTGCGGCGGAGTCGATTCCTTCCGGCCCCGCAGGCGATGCCGTCGAGGTTTTCGCGGCGTCTGTCAACACCGGATTCGCCGCGACGGTCCGCTCAGCCCTTGCGGCGGCCGGTGTCGGCGGGTTCCGGCGTCGGCCGCCCGCAGCGGTTGTCGGCGTCGCGCGTGACGCGGTTGAGCGCGGCCTCGATCGCCTGGCGGCCGGTCTCCAGGCCGGCCTCGTCGGCTTCGGCCGCGATGGCGATAGGCGGGCCGACCACGACCGCCACGCGGCCGAAGGGGAAGGGGACGAGCATGCGGTCCCAGCTGCCCAGCAGCCTGCCGCGCGTGGTCGAGTAGCCGACCGGGATGACCGGCGCGTCGGCGAGCTGGGCGATCGCGGCGACGCCGATCTGGGCGCGCATGCGCGGGCCTCGCGGACCGTCGGGGGTTATCGCGGCCCAGTCGCCCCGGCGGATCACGCCGACCATGTCGCGCAGCGCGCCGGCCCCGCGGCGCGACGACGACCCGACCACCGTCGCGAGGCCGAACCGCGCGATCACCGCGGCGACCAGCCGCCCGTCGCGGTGGCCCGAGATCATCATGTGCAGCCGCCTGCGCGTCGTGGCGTTGAAGGCCGTGGGCAGCAGCAGCATGCGTGCGTGCCAGAACGCGAACAGGCAGCCGCGCGCCTCGAGGTCCGCGCGGTCGACGGCCGGATCGAGCACGAGCTCCCAGCGGCAGGTCGCCCAGACCAGCCGGATGTAGCTCGCGGCGACCCATGCCAGCACGGCCATGCCGGCTGGCGAGTCGAGGAATCGCTTGAACACGGTCGGGTGGAGGCGGCGCGCGGCGCGCGCCGCGCCGTCAGACCGTGTCCTCGCTGACGCCGGCCGACCACGGCGACATGACGTCGCCGATGCCGAGGCGCGTGTCGCCGTCGCGCAGCACGACCTGCGGGCAGGCGTAGCCGGTCGGATAGGCCGCATGCTCGATCAGGCGCGTGGGGAACTTCGCGTCGAGCGCCGCCTGCACCGCGGCCGGCAGGCGCGGGTCCATCGACACCAGATCCGGATCGGAGACGTCGATGCGCGGATGATGCGCCGCGGCCTCGAGATCGAGGCCGTGGTCGATGAGGAACGAGCTGATCTGGAACACCGCCGGCAGGATCTTGCGCCCGCCCGATGCGCCGATCGCGAACCAGCCCTGGCCGTCGCGCCGGGCGACCACGGGGCACATGTTGGTCAGCGGCCGCTTGCCGGGCGCCATCGAGTTCGGCCGGCCGGGCCGCGGATCGAACCACATGACGCCGTTGTTCACGAGCACGCCGGTCTTCGGCAGCACGACGCGGCTGCCGAACAGCGACAGCAGCGTCTGCGTGATGGCGATCATGTTGCCGTCCCGGTCCATCGCGCAGAGATGCGTCGTATGCGTGGCCGCGGCGGTCTCGTCGCCCATCTTCTCGAGGCGCTCCGCATAGGCCGCGCGCAGCGCGGCGGCATAGGCGAGGAAGGCCTCGGGGCCGGGGCCCTTGGCGACGCCGCCGGCGGGCAGCCCGTCAAGCACGCGCTTGAAGGTCGGGCCGGCGGTGAGACCGCTGGCGAGCGACACCGTGGCGCCGCCCCACGTCACCTCGATCGGGTCGACGAAGCGCGCCGCGCATGCCTTCAGGTCGGCGGCGTCGATCGGTGCGCCGACGGCCTTGAAGTCGGCGACGAGGTCCTGGGCAAGCCCGCCCTCGTAGAAGTCGCGCGCACCGTCGCGCGCGATTCGCCGCAACGTGTCGGCGAGACCCTTGAGCATGATCCGCTTCACCGGTCCGGCGGAGCTGGTCACCGCCGGCAGGCCGTCGGGCAGGTAGATCGCGGAGGAACTCGGGTAGTTGCGCAACGCCGCCGCCTCGCCGGCGATCTTGAGCGTGGTCCACCAGTCGGCGGGAAGGCCGGCATCGGCGTGTCGGATGGCGGAAGCGAACAGCTCGGCCCAGGGCTTGCGGCCGTAGGTGGCGTGCGCGAGTCGCCAGCCCTCGACGATGCTGGGCACGGCCATGGAGAGCGGGCCGTGCACGTTCCTGTCGTCGACGACGCCCGGCCACCCGAACAGGTCGGCGGCCTGCGAGCCCGAAAGCGGATAGGCCTTGGGATCGAGATTGCGCGAGGCGACCGGGCCGCAGTCGAGGACGCGCGCACGGCCGGACTTGGCGTCGTAGATCATCATGAAGCCGATGCCGCCGAGGCCCGAGTTCCACGGCTCGAGCGCCGCGAGGCACGAGGCGGTGGCGATTGCCGCGTCGATCGCGCTGCCGCCGGCCTTGAGGATCTCGGCGCCCGCACGCGCGGCATGCATGTTCTGGCTGGCGACGACGCCGCCCTTGCCGCGGGCCACCGGCTTGCGGACGACCCAGTTCTGGACCTGCGGATTGGCCGTCGGGGATGAAGTCATCTGGAAACCTCAGGAAAGACGAGTGGGGGAGTACGGGGACGGGTCGATCTCGGGCGACGCGCCGGCGACGATATCGGCGACCAGCTTTCCGCTGCCGCAGGCGAAGGTCCAGCCCAGAGGGCCGTGACCAGCATTGACGTAGACGCCGGGCACGGGCGTCGCCCCGACGAAGGGCGAGCCGTCCGGGCTGACCGGGCGCATGCCCGTCCAGTAGGTGACGCCGGCGCGCTCGGCCTGCTGCGCCAGGTCGGGAAAGAGCGAGGTGGCGGTGGTCAGGATGTTTCGCGCGCGCCGCTCGTTCAGGGAGGTGTCCCAGCCGGTGAATTCGGCAGTTCCGCCCATGCGCAGGCCGCCGCCGAAGGGCGACGCGACGATCTTGAGCGTGTCGTCGACCACGGCCAGGCGCGGCGCGCCGTTCCAGCCCGCCAGCGGGACGGTCGCCGAGTAGCCCTTGACCGGGTTGATCCAGAGCCTGATGCCGAGCGGCCGGGCGAGGGCCGGGGCCCACGCCGCTGCCGCGAGCACGGCGGCATGTCCGGCGAGACGCCCGCGCGAGGTTCGCACGGCCGTGAACCGGCCCTTGTCCGCCTCGAGCGCCATGACGGTCTCGCCGAAGCGGAAGGCGACGCCCTGAGCCTGTGCCGCCGCCGCCAGCGCCTGCGTGAAGCGGTGGGCGTCGCCGTACTCGTCGTCGGGAAAGAAGACGCTGCCGATCAGCCGGTCGCCGACGTCGCGCAGGGCGGGCTCGAGGTCGACGGTCTGGTCGCGTCCGAGGATCTCGTATTCGACGCCGTAGGGCGCGAGCATCCGGGCGAAGTCGCCCTGTGCGTCGAGATCGGCCTGGTCGCGGAAGACCTTGATCGAGCCGTTGGCGCCGAACGGATAGTCGAGTGCGGCAGCCGCCCGCAGCGCTCGCAACTGCGCGAGGCTGTATTGCGCGAGCGCCGCCGCGGCGAGGGTGTTGCGCCGCCACGGCTCGGCGCGCGAGTTCATCAGGAAGCGCAGCCCCCAACCGAACATCGACGGGACCGCGGTCGGCCGCAGCAGGAACGGGGCATCCTCCTTGCCCACGTAACGGAGCAGCTTCGACAGCACGCCGGGCGCGTTCCACGGATCGGGCTGGCTCGGCACGACGAGCCCGGCATTGGCGAAGCTGGTCTCGAGTGCAGGCGCCTCGCGTCGCTCGACGACGGTGACGTCGTGTCCGGCCTGGCGCAGGTACCAGGCCGCCGTGACGCCGGCGAGGCCGGCGCCGATGACGAGGACGTGCATTGCCGGCGGTCTCAGCCCAGCTTGGGGAACACCGGCGGCATGGCGTGTTCGTAGGCGCGAGCGACCCGCAGGACCATGGCCTCGTCGTACATGCGCCCGACGATATGCAGCCCGACGGGGAGGCCGTCGCTGGCGAAGCCGCAGGGGACCGAGGCGGCAGGCTGGCGCGTCATGTTGAAGGGGTAGCTGAACGGGCTCCAGTCCATCCAGGTCGCCTGGCCGGGCTCGCTCAGATCCTGCCCCGCCTTGAATGCCGGGATCGGCATGGTCGGCGTGACGAGGACGTCGAAGCGCTGCAGAAAGGCGCCCATCGCGCGGCCCATGGCGATGCGCACCGCGTCGGCCGCCAGCCAGTCGTTGGTGGACTGCCGCCGCCCGATGGCCGCCATGGCCCGAAATCCGGGATCGGCGAGGTGCAGCCGATCCTGCGGCAGCATGGATTCGAGCTTTGCCGCCGCGGCCGACCACATGACGAGCATCGAATCGGCATGATCCGGCAAGTCCGGATCGACCTCCTCGACCTTCGCGCCGATCGCCGCCAGCGTCTTGACCGCGGCATCGACCCGGGCGCGGACATCGGGATGGAGCTTCGCGCGGCCGCCGAGCGTCGGGCTGTAGCCGATCCGCACGTCGCGCGCGCCGGCCTCGATGCCGTCGAGCCAGTCGGTGCCGCCGAAGGGCAGCGCGGTGGGATCGCGGTGATCGGGGCGCTGCAGGATGTTGAGCATCAGGGCGCCGTCGCGGACCGTCCGCGTGATCGGCCCGGTATGCGAGACCGTCCGGAAGGCGCTCGACGGGTACGACGGCACGCGGCCGAACGTCGCCTTGATGCCGAACACGCCGGTGAAGGCGGCCGGGATGCGGATCGACCCCGCGCCGTCGGAGCCCTGGTGCAACGGTCCGAAGCCGCAGGCCGCGGCGACCGCGGCGCCACCCGAGCTGCCGCCGGGCGTCCGCTCGGGGTTCCACGGATTGCGGGTGATGCCGGTGAGCGGGGAGTCGGTCAGGCCCTTCCAGCCGAATTCCGGGGAGGTCGTGAGGCCGAGCATGACGACACCGGCCTCGCGCAGTCGGGCGACCCAGGAGGCCTCGTCCGTCGTCGGTACGGGGTCGATCAGCCTGGATCCCCGCTGATTGGGCCAGCCGAGGACCCCCGACAGGCCCTTGATCGTGGTCGGGACGCCGTCGATGGCCGATAGCGGAGTTCCCGCGCCATAGCGCAGCTCGGCCGCCCGGGCCTGATCCAGGGCGCGATCGGCATCGACCAGCGTGAAGGTGTTGAAGGTGGGGGCGTGCCGCTCGATGCGGGCCAGGACCGCCTTCGTCGCTTCCACCGGCGACAGACGGCGGCCGGCGAAAGCGGCGACGAGGGCCTCGGCCGTCATCTGGCATGGATCGGTCAAGGCGGTCTCCCCGGCGCTAAGGACACGAAAGGCGCCGGATATTAGCCATGCTGCGGATGGGGCGGAACCCGGACGGCGGTCGGTCGCCGGCATCCCGGTCGATCGCGCCGCGACGGTCGGCCACGGGTTGCCACGGGTTGATGTCGCCGAACCACCCCCCCATATCCGGAAAGCACCGGAACGCCGATGCGGGTTCCGGGTTCCGCTTGCCTCAATGGAGGGAGCCTCGATGTCTCGCCTGTCGCTTTTCAATCATCCCCTGCTGCTCGGATTCGAGGAGTTCGAACGGACCCTCGACCGCGTCGCCAAGACGGCCGGCGAGGGGTATCCGCCCTACAATATCGAGCAGCTCGGCGAGAGCAGGATCCGCATCAGCTTGGCGGTTGCCGGCTTCACGATGGCGGACCTCTCGGTCGCCATCGAGGACAACCAGCTCGTCATCCGCGGCAAGCAGGCCGAAGAGAACGGCAAGGTCTATCTCCATCGCGGCATCGCCGCGCGCCAGTTCCAGCGGATCTTCGTCCTGGCGGACGGCCTCGAGGTCCTGGGGGCGCAGCTGGCCAGCGGCCTGCTCCACATCGATCTCGAGCGAGCGCCGGCCGCCACCCGAGTGAAGAAGATCGAGATCCGGGACGTTGTGTCCTGACGGCGTCCGATCAGCCAACGCCAGACAGCGAGGCGAGCCCATGACCGACGGCCCTTCGATCCATCGCTACATCCAGCTTTCCGCCCAGGACTTCGCCGCCCTCGGTGCCCAGCAGATCGCGTATGTGAAGCCGATCGCGCTTGAGGGCGAGCTGAGGTTCGAGATCCACGCGGCCGACGGCACCCCGGTCGCCCTGGTGGACTCCGCCGATGTCGCGTTCGCCGCGGTCCGTCAGAACGGCCTGGAGCCGCTCAGCGTCCACTGACCTGCGAAGAACCGCGGCCGGTTTGCCGCCGCGGCCCTGTCAAGCGGCGGAGGCGTGCTGCTCGGTGAGCAGCGCGTAGATCGCTTCGGCGGTCTCCGAGCCGCGAAGCTTCTCGCGGGTCGAGCGGTCGCGCAGCAGCCGCGAGACGCGCGCGAGCGCCTTGAGGTGATCCGCCCCGGCGGCGCCGGGGGCAAGCAGCAGGAAGATCAGATCGACCGGCTGCTCGTCGATCGCCTCGAAATCGATCGGCCGCTCGAGGCGGGCGAACACACCGACCAGGCGCTTCAGATTCGGCAGCTTGCCGTGCGGGATGGCGACGCCGTCGCCGACGCCGGTCGTCCCCAAGCGCTCGCGCTCGAGCAGCACGTCGAAGATCGACCGCTCGTGCTCGCCGGTCAACTCGGCCGCCTTGCGGGCAAGCTCCTGCAACGCCTGCTTCTTGCTGGTCGCCTTGAGGGAGGCGATCACGGCATTCGTCGTGACGAGATCAGAGATTTCCATGACGAGGGATCACGGCCGGGGTTTCAGGAGGCGGCGACGAGACGAAATCAGCGGGACGGCAACGGCCCGGCATCGATCCATCCGATCGAGCCGTCGGCCCGACGATGGACGACGCCGTAGCCGCCGTGGCTACGGTTGCGGAACAGCAGGACGTCAGTATCGGCGAGGTCCATCTGGATGACGGCCTCGCGCAGGCTCAGTGTCGCGACGGTCTGGATGGTCTCGGCCACGATCGCCGGCGACCCGTGGGCGCGATCTTCCGCGCCGCCGTCGTCGCCGGGCTTGTCGGTGACGGTATAGGTCTGGGCCTCCGCAAGCACGCCGGTGTCGCTTTCCGCAGCCTTGCGGCGCTCGACCAGGCGGCCCTTGTAGCGCTGCAGTCGCGTCTCCAGGCGCTGGATCGCGCCGTCGAAGGCCGCATAGGCATCGTCGGCCTCGCCGTGGCTCTGGACCAGCATGCCGCGGGCGGGGTGCACCGAGATGTCGGCACGGAACCGATGCCGGCTTTTCGCGAAGGTGACCTTGCCCTCGATGGCCTGGCCGAAATGGCGCTCGACGGCACCGGCCAGGGCCGTCTCCACGTGGCTGCGAAGCGCCTCGCCCACGTCCAGATGTTTGCCGCTCACGGAAAGCTGCATGTGCACACGCGTCTCAGGGGTCTATCGGTCCGTCGGGGCTGGCGCCTTGCCTGCGGCCCCGCTCATGGGGCGCGCGGTATAGGCCTGGGCCGAGCCCAAGTCAATTTGTGCTGTTCCCCGCTTGTTCCCGTCCGGGAGCCGCGGGACCGTTCAGAGACCGAGCGCCTTCTCCCGCCGGCGTTGAACGGACGAGGGGATCCGCAGCGCCTCGCGGTACTTGGCGACCGTCCGGCGCGCGATGTCGATGCCTTCCGACTTGAGAATGTCGACGAGGCTGTCGTCCGACAGCACCTTGCCGGCGACCTCGGCCTCGATCAGGGCCTTGATGCGGTGCCGGACGGCCTCGGCGGAATGGGACTCGCCGCCGCCGGAATCGGCGATCGCCGAGGTGAAGAAATATTTGAGCTCGTAGATGCCGTGCGGCGCGGCCATGAACTTGTTCGTCGTCACGCGGCTCACGGTCGACTCGTGCATCTCGATCGCGGTCGCGATGTCGCGCAGGACGAGCGGCCGCAGGTACTGGATGCCCTTGGCGAAGAACGCCTCCTGCTGGCGCACGATCTCGGTCGCGACCTTCAGGATCGTCTGCGCCCGCTGGTGGAGCGACTTCACCAGCCAGTTCGCCGACTGCAGTTGCTCGGCCAGGAACTCCTTGTCGTTGCGCTCCCGCACCTGCTTCGACACCCTGGCGTAATAGCGCTGGTTGACGAGCACGCGCGGCAGCGTGTCCTGGTTCAGCTCCACGATCCAGCCGCCGGCGGCGGCCGGCCGCAGGAGCACGTCGGGCACGATCGGCTGCGCGGAAGTCGAATCGAAGGCCAGGCCGGGCTTCGGGTCCAGCGCCTTGATCTCGCCGACCATGTCCGAGAGGTCGGCGGCGTCGACGCCGCACAGCTTCGTCAGCGCCCCGATCTCGCGCTTGGCGAGCAGGTCGAGGTGATCGAGCAAAGCCTCCATCGCCGGGTCGAGCCGGTTCTTGTCGCGCAGCTGAAGGGCGAGGCACTCGCGCAGCGTGCGGGCGAACAGGCCCGGCGGATCGAAGCGCTGCACCTTCGCGAGCGTCTGTTCGATGCGGGCGACGTCGCAGCCGAGCGCGAGGGCGACCTGCCCGAGGTCGCCCTGCAGGTAGCCGGATTCGTCGAGCATGTTGACGAGATGATTTGCGATGATGCGGTCGACGGGGTCGTGGAGGTCGACGGCGATCTGCTCGGCGAGATGCTGGCGCAGGGAGACGGACTGGCTCAGGACGTGCTCCAGCCCGAACTCGGAGTCGTCGAAGTCGCTACGGCCGCCGCCGCCGGTGCCCCATTCCGTGAGCGCGCCGCCGCCGGCCGGCTCGTCGTCCCAGGTGCTGGAGAAGTCGGCGTCGAGCGGCGCTTCCTCGCGGGCGCTGGGCTCGACGCTGCGGTCGATCGGATCGAGCAGCGGCTCGGCGGCGCGCTCGTCCGCGGTGCGGGTCTCGGGCTCCGGTGCCGCCTGTGTCTCGCCCTCCTCGCGCTCCAGCAGCGGGTTGCGCTCGAGCTCGGCCTCGACATACGCCACCACTTCCAGGTTCGACAGCTGCAGCAGCTTGATCGCCTGCTGCAGCTGCGGGGTCATCACCAGGGTCTGCGACTGTCGCAGATCCAGGCGGGGACCGATGGTGCGCGTGCCGGGCGGGGCCATGACGCTACAGTGTGAAGCGCTCGCCGAGATAGACGCGCCGGACGGTGGCGTCGCCGACGATCTCCGTCGGCGAGCCTTCCATCAGGACGTTGCCATCGTGGAGGATGTAGGCGCGGTCGACGATGTCGAGCGTCTCGCGGACATTGTGGTCCGTGATCAGGACGCCGATGCCGCGGTCCTTGAGGTGGCTCACCAGGTCGCGGATATCGCCGACGGCGATCGGATCGATCCCGGCCAACGGCTCGTCCAGCAGCATGAAATGCGGCTGCGAGGCGAGCGCCCGCGCGATCTCGGTGCGCCGCCGCTCGCCGCCCGAGAGCGCCAGCGAGGGCGTGCGCCGGAGATGCGAGATCGAGAACTCGGCCAGCAGATCCTCGAGCATCGCCTCCCGGCGCTCGGCGTTGCTCTCGACGACCTCGAGCACCGCGCGAATGTTCTGCTCCACCGTGAGGCCTCGGAAGATCGACGCCTCCTGCGGCAGGTAGCCGATGCCGAGCCGCGCGCGCCGGTACATCGGCAGGCTCGTGACGTCGACGCCGTCGAGCTTGATCGTGCCGTAGTCGGGCGTGATGAGCCCGGTGATGATGTAGAAGCAAGTCGTCTTGCCGGCGCCGTTGGGCCCAAGCAGGCCGACGGCCTCGCCGCGCTGGACCGACAGGCTCACGTCGCGCAGGACCGGCCGCTTCTTGAAGCGCTTGCCGAGATTGTCCGCGACCAGACCGGGATTGCTGGCGACGAGCTGCGGCCCGGTAGCCGCCTTGATCGGGGTTTCGCTCATGGACGGGCGCTCCCGCCGCCCTGCTTGTCGGGGACGAACAGGCCGCGCACGCAGTTCGAGCCGGTGCCCGGGCGGCAGCCGAGCTTGTAGAGGCCGGAGTTCAGGTTGATCTCGAGGAAGTCGCCATTGGCCTGGTTGCGGCCGCGGGTGAGCTTCACGTTGCCGGTCAGCAGGGCCACGCCGGTCTTGGCGTTGTAGACGGCCTTCTCGCCCTGGGCGATCTCGGTCGGCGTGGTCACGATGACACCGCCGAAGGCCTCGATGCGGTCGAGCTTCTGGTTGGAGCCGAACAGGTCGGGCGCGCCCGACCGAGCGCCGGGCGCCGCGGCCGCCGGCTGACCGGCGGACGTCACGGGCGGCTTCTGCGCGCGCTGACCCTTCGTCCCCGGCGCGTCGGCGGCGGTGTCGAAATAGGCCGCGAGCGTGTCGGCCGCGATGCGCTTGCCGTCGGTGGTGGAGACCTGGGCCTTGCCGCGCGCGACTGCGAGGCGCTTGTGCTCCCAGTACTCGAGGCTGTCGCGCGCCGTGATCTCCTGCTCGGGCGTGGTGATCTTCATCGCCTTGCCCGTGAGGACGAACACGCCGGAATCGACGTCGTACACGCCGTTGTCGGCGACGGCCCGCTGCGTCGGCGTCGAGATCCGCACGGCGCCCGCGGCCGTGTAGCGATAGACCTGCGTTCCACCGCCATCGGGCTGGCGGTAATGCGCCGTGAGCGTGTCCGCCTCGACCGTCTTGTCGCCTTGCGTGACCTTGGCGGCCCCGCGCGCGATGTAGCGCTGCTGATCGCGGTCCCACTCGATCCCGTCGCGCGCGACGATCTCGATCGGCGGGCCGTCGGCGCCCCCGGGCAGCTGCGGCGCACCTGGCGACTGGGCCCCCTGCGGGGGCGCGGCCTGTGGCGGGGTCGCCGGCGGCGGCGCGACCTGCGCCGGGGCGGCGGCGCTCAGCAGGCCCGCGACGAGGACGGCGAGAGAGCGGCGCGCGATCATCGGGGGGCCACCAGCCCGCGCTCGCCGCCGTGCGGATAGAGCACGACGCGGCTCTGCCCCGTGAGCAGCACGCGCGCGCCCTTGTTCTCGAGGCGGAAGCCCTGGCCCGCGAGGTCGACATCGGGGCCCTGGCCGCGGACGGGCTCGTTGCCCTCCGCGAGGCCGGGTCCGAAATGCACCAGCGCCTTCTCGGTGTGGAGCTCGTAGCCCCGGTCGTGGAACAGCGTGACGGCGCCGTTCAGCTCGAGCGTCTCGCTCTGCTTGTCGTAGGCGCCATGCTGCGCCTCGAGGGCGATCCAGCCGCCGTCCTTCAAGGTGATGTCGCCCTTGGGCTCCGACAGCTCGGTGATCCGCGCCGACCCCGCGCCCTGTTGCGCGAGCTTTGCCGTCACCATGAACGGCTGGTTCTGGGCATCGACGCCGACGTAGCGCGGCTTGACCATCTTCATGTTCTCGAGGTCTTCGGCGGTCACGACGACCTTGCCCGTCCGGATCCTCTCCTTCTGGCCGTCGAGGCGGGGCCACAGGACGACCAGCAGCATCAGGCCGACGGCCGTCGCGGGCAGGACGAGCTTGAGCAGCAGGACGAGCCGGCTGTAGGCCGCATTGTGTCGGCGCGCGAGGCGCGGCGCGAATCCGGCCAGCCGCTCGCCCGTGCGGCGAAGCGTCTTCTCGGCGCGCTGGGCGAGCTCCGCGCTCATACGACGCCGGCCTTGAGGATGTCGTGCATGCGGACGATGCCGATGGGTGTCGCGCCGTCGACGACGACGAGCTGCGTGACCTTGCGATCGTTCATCACGCCCAGCGCCTCGGCCGCGAGCGCGCCCGGGCGGATCGTCTTCGGCGCCTGATTCATGATCTGCTCGACGTGCCGGTTGAGCAGCTGCTCGCTCATGTGGCGACGAAGGTCCCCGTCGGTGATCATGCCCGCGAGGCTGCCGTACCCGTCGACGACCACGGCGCAGCCGAAGCTGCGGGCGGTCATCACCAGCAGGGCCTCGCGCATGCTCGTGCCGACCGGGACCAGCGGCATCTCCTCGCCCGTATGCATCAGGTCGCTGACTTTCAGCAGCTGCTTGCCCAGCTTGCCGCCGGGATGGAGAACGCGGAACTGGTCGGCCGTGAAGCCCTTGCGCTCGAGCAGGGCCACCGCCAGCGCATCGCCGAGGGCGAGCATCGCCGTCGTCGACGTGGTCGGTGCGAGCCCCATCGGGCACGCTTCGGGGGCAGGCGGCAGGACCAGGGCGACGTCGGCGGTCTGGGCGAGCGTCGAGGCGGGCTTGCCGGTGATTGCGATCAGTGGGACGGCGAAGCGCTTGGCGTGCGCAAGCAGGTCGGCGAGTTCCGGAGTCTCGCCCGAATTCGACAGTGCAACGACGGCGTCCGCCGGCGTGATCATTCCCAGATCGCCATGGCTTGCTTCGGCGGGATGGACGAAATGGGCGGGGGTCCCCGTGGAGGCGAGCGTGGCGGCAATCTTTCGCGCGACGTGGCCCGACTTCCCCATGCCACTGACGATCACCCGTCCGGAGACCCGCGCCAGGCAATCCAGGGCTTGGCCGAACCTCTCGTCGAGGCTGGCGGCCACGGCACGGATTGCTTCGGCTTCCAGGCCGAGAACGCGCCGTCCCGCGCGAAGGTCGGGCGTATCCAGCGAGTCGGTCGGGCGAAGAGTGGCGGGTTCGGGGCTCATCCTGGCTGTCGTTCGGGTACTGATCTTCGGCGCGGCGGCCTTCGCCGGCGACAACGCGCAAGGTCGGTGCCGACATCCGCTGCACCGCAATGGCCGGGCAATTGGCCTCGACGTTGCGAGTCAGCAAGAACTATGCCGAGCGCCGAGTTAAAGATCAATCAAGCGCGGCCGGCTGGCCGATCAAAGAGTTAACGAGCGGTCCCGATGGCGCTCGAGCGTCTCAATGCGCGAAGAAATCCTGCTCCGCCCACCCGAGCAGGTCCAATTCGGCACGAACGGGGAGGCACCGGAACACGCCCTCCGCCAACTCGCGGCGATTCTCGCGCTGCAACATCTCGTCGAGCCGCGCCTTGACGGCATGGAGGTGGATCACGTCGGAGGCGGCGTATTTCAGCTGCGCGGCGGTCAGGTCCGGCGCGCCCCAGTCCGAGGTCTGTTGCTCCTTGCTCAGATCGACACCGAGGACGTCGCGGACCAGGTCCTTGAGCCCGTGCTTGTCGGTGAAGGTGCGGACGAGGCGCGAGGCCATCTTCGTGCAGTACACCGGCGCGGTCATGACGCCGAGGTAGTGGCGCAACGCGGCAAGATCGAATCGCGCGAAATGGAAGATCTTCAGTGTCCCCGGGTCGGCCAGCAGCGCCTTCAGGTTTGGTGCGTCGTAGCGGCCGCGAAGGAACCGCACGATGTGGACGTGGCCATCGGCGCCGCAAAGCTGCACCACGCAAAGCCGGTCGCGGATCGGGTTCAATCCCATCGTCTCGGTGTCGATCGCGATCGACGGCCCGAGCCTCAGGCCGGACGGAAGGTCGCCTTCATGGAAGTCGATCGCCATGGATCCTCGGGATTCCGGGTCTCGAAACGCCGCCGCCGGCGCGCGGAGACGCGGCCGGCGGCGTGTTGCACTCGCTTGGTGCCCGAGAGAAGACTCGAACTTCCACGACCTTGCGGTCACTAGAACCTGAATCTAGCGCGTCTACCAATTCCGCCACCCGGGCCCGCGCTCGCCCCGGGGCCGTCACCGGCACCGAAGCGGGCGTGTGAGTAGCTAAGCCCGGCCTCGCCGTCAACGTTCGTCGCGGCGGCGCCCGCCTTCGCGCGGCGGCGGGCGGCCCGGAGCTTGAGCCGTGGTCGCGGCTCGCCCAGCGGCAACGCGACGCCGTGGGCAACGCTTGAGGCCGTCGTCGGCTCGTGCGTATAAGCCCGAGACGGCTTCCAACCCCAGGGCGAGCGAGAGCGGGCATGAGCGCAGCTTCACGGCGGGTCACTGTCTTTGGCGGTTCCGGATTCATCGGACGCTACGTGGTGAAGAGGCTGGCGGCCCGGGGCGACATCGTCCGGGTCGCGGTACGCGATCCTTCGGCGGCTGCGTTTCTCAAGACGATGGGCGGCGTCGGGCAGGTCGTCACAATGCGGGCGAACGTCACCGACCCGGCGGCGGTGGCCGAGGCCGTCAATGGCGCCGACGTCGTCGTCAATCTGGTGGGCATCCTCTACGAGGCCGGGCGCCAGCGCTTCGATGCGGTGCAGGCGCAGGCGCCGGACGCCCTGGCCGGTGCGGCGCGCGCCGCGGGCGTCGGGACCTTCGTCCAGGTTTCGGCGATCGGGGCCGATCCGGGCTCGCCGTCGGCCTATGGGCGGACCAAGGCCGCCGGCGAGGCGGCCGTGCGCCGCCATTACCCCGCGGCGCCGATCCTGCGCCCGTCCATCGTGTTCGGACCCGAGGACGATTTCTTCAATCGCTTCGCCCGTATGGCCCAGATGCTGCCGGTCCTGCCGCTGATTGGTGGCGGACAGACGAAGTTCCAGCCGGTCTACGTGGGCGACGTCGCCGAGGCTGTGGTGCGGGCGACGGAGCACCCCGCGGCGGCCGGCACGACATTCGAGCTTGGCGGCCCCCGGGTGGCGACGTTCCGCGAGCTGCTGCAGATGGTCCTGCGTGAGACCGGGCGAAACTGCGCTCTGGTGCCGGTGCCGTTCTGGGCCGCTCGGATGCAGGCGTTTTTCCTGGAAATGCTGCCGATGCCGCTGCTTACCCGCGACCAGGTCGCGCTGCTCGAGCGCGACAATGTCGTCGCTCCCGGCGCCATCGGCCTGTCGGCGCTCGCGATCGAGGCGACGCCGATGGAGCTCGTCCTGCCTGCCTACCTGGAGATCTATCGCCGGGGCGGCCGCTATTCGGCGCGCCGGTTCGTCTGATCCAAGTTAGGGAGCCGCAGCTGACATAAATTTCCGATTTCTCGGTCAAGGGCGGTCGAACTCCAGGGGAGCGGACGGACGATCCAAAGATTTAGTTGCCTTGAGCTGACATGAATCCGAGTTTGGACTCGGTGGGGCAGCGGTCTTGTCCTATATCCCGGCCCGGGATGGTTACGGCCGGGCGCGAAGCGTGCCGGCCGTCGATTGGCGAGGCCGGATCATGGCGACGACCGAGAAGATGCTGCGCTTCGTTGCGGTGCCGCAGCAGATGCCCGCAAAGCGCAAGGCCGCAGACCGGCGCAAGGACTTCGACGAGATCTATTCCGCCTATTCCAGGGCCAAGGCCGAGGAGCAGGCGAGCCGCTGCTCGCAATGCGGCGTGCCGTTCTGCCAGGTCCACTGCCCCCTCCAGAACAACATCCCCGACTGGCTGAAGCTCACCGCCGAGGGCCGGCTCGAGGAGGCCTACGAGGTCAGCCAGGCGACCAACACCTTTCCCGAGATCTGCGGCCGCATCTGCCCGCAGGACCGGCTTTGCGAAGGCAATTGCGTCATCGAGAAGGGTTTCGAGTCGGTCACGATCGGCTCGGTCGAGAAGCACATCACCGACACGGCCTGGGCGGAGGGCTGGGTCAAGCCGCCGAAGCCGCCGCGCGAGCGCGACGAAAGCGTGGGAATCGTCGGCGCCGGGCCGGGCGGCCTCGCGGCGGCCGAGGCGCTTCGGCGGCTCGGCTACCAGGTGACCGTCTACGATCGCTATGACCGCGTCGGCGGCCTGCTCGTCTACGGCATCCCGAACTTCAAGCTCGACAAGGACGTCGTGCGCCGGCGCGCCGAGCTGCTCGCCGACGGCGGCGTGGTCTTCAAGCTCGGCTTCGAGGTCGGACGCGACGGCAGCCTCGCGGCGCTACGCGCGCGCCACGATGCGCTGCTGATCGCCACCGGCGTCTACAAGGCCCGCGACATCCGGGCGCCCGGCGTGGGGCTCGCCAATGTCGTGCCGGCCCTCGACTACCTCACGGCCAGCAACCGCAAGGGACTCGGCGACGAGGTGGCGGCGATCGCCGACGGCTCGCTCGATGCCAAGGGAAAGAACGTGGTCGTGGTGGGCGGCGGCGACACGGCGATGGATTGCGTGCGCACCGCCGTGCGCCAGGGTGCAAGATCCGTGCGCTGCCTCTACCGGCGTGACAAGCGCAACATGCCCGGCTCGCAGCGCGAGGTCTTCCACGCCGAGGAGGAAGGCGTCGAGTTCGTCTGGCTCTCCGCGCCGGAGGCATTCGTCGGACGCGGAGGCAAGGCCAGGAAGTCGGGGCCGGAGCCGGTGAAGTCGGTGCGGGCGCTGCGCATGCGCCTGGGAATCGCCGATGCCTCGGGTCGGCAGACGCCGGAGGCGATCGAGGGCTCCGGCTTCGACATTCCGGCCGATCTCGTGATCAAGGCGCTGGGCTTCGATCCCGAGGACGTGCCGACGTTGTTCGATGCGCCCGAACTCGCGGTGACGCGCTGGGGCACGATCAAGATCGACTGGCGCACGATGATGACCTCGCTCGACGGCGTCTTCGCCGCCGGCGACATCGTGCGCGGCGCGTCGCTCGTCGTCTGGGCGATCCGCGACGGCCGCGACGCGGCGCAATCCATCCACCGTCACATCCAAGCCAAGACCGCGGCGCCGCTCGCCGCCGCGGCGGAGTGAGACATGGCCCCACCGTTGAAGATCGCCGCCTCCAGGCCCCGCCGCAGCCTGCTCTTCGTGCCGGGGCTGCGGCCCGAGCTGATCGGCAAGGCCGCGGCCGCTGGTCCCGACCTCGTCTGCGTCGACCTCGAGGACGCGGTGGCCCCCGACCGCAAGGACGAGGGCCGCGCGGCGACCTTCGCCGCGCTGCGCGACGTCGGCCCGATCAAGGCCGAGCTGCTCGTGCGCATCAACGGCCTGCCCACGCCGGCCGGCCTCAAGGACCTGACCGCGCTTGTCGAGTGCGCGACGCCGCCCGCGGGGATCATGATCCCCAAGACGAAGGCGGCCGCGGAGATCCGCGTGCTCGACGAGATCGTCTCCGCCGCGCCGGCGCTCGTCGGCCTGAAGTTCCACGTGATCATCGAGGCCAATGACGGCCTCGCCGACGCGATCGACATTGCGCGGGCCAGCCCGCGCGTCGCCGCGCTGCTGTTCGGCGCGGTCGACATGTCGGCCGACCTGCGCTGCCAGAACGCCTGGGAGCCGCTGCTCTATGCGCGCTCGCGCGTGGTCCATGCCGCGGCGGCGGCGGGCGTCGACGTGCTCGATGTCCCCTGGCTGGACCTCAACGACGAGGCGGGTCTCGCGCGCGAGGCGAACGCCGCGGCGGCACTCGGCTTCGGCGGCAAGGCATCGATCCATCCCAAACAGCTCGCGGCGATCCACGCCGCGTTCACGCCCTCGACGCAGGCCGTCGAGCGCGCGCAGCGGGTCGTCGCCGCCTACGAAGCCTCCGACAGCGGGCTCGTCGTCATCGACGGCAAGCTCATCGAACTCCCCGTCGTGCGCGCGATGTACCGGCTGCTGGCCGGAGTCGCCGCCCAAGGATCCGTCTCATGACCTTCACCGACGAATTCAGGGCCGACGCGGCCCGCCTCGAGCAGACCGGTCTCTACTCGCGCGAGGACGAGCACGATTCCTGCGGCGTCGGCTTCATCGCCGCGATCGACGGCAAGCCGCGTCGCGCCGTCGTCGAGGCCGGCATCGCCGCACTCAAGTCCCTGTGGCACCGCGGCGCCGTCGATGCGGACGGCAAGACGGGCGACGGAGCGGGGATCCACGTGCAGATCCCGCAGGACTTCCTGCGCGACTACATCCAGCGCCAGGGCGTGAAGGTCGGCGCCGAAAAGGTCGCGGTCGGCCAGGTGTTCCTGCCGCGCAACGATCTCGACGGCCAGGAGCGCTGCCGCACGATCGTCGAGACCGAAATCATCCGCATGGGATACGGCGTCTATGGCTGGCGCCAGGTGCCGGTGAACACGAGCGTCTGCGGCGAGAAGGCCAACGCGACGCGGCCGGAGATCGAGCAGATCATCGTCCAGAACCTTCCGGGCGCGGACGACGCCAGCTTCGAGCGCGACCTCTACGTCGTGCGCCGGCGCATCGAGAAGCAGGTGCTCGCCGAGAACATCGCCGATTTCTACATCTGCTCGTTGAGCTGCCGCTCGGTCATCTACAAGGGCATGTTCCTCGCCGAGCAGCTCGACGAGTTCTATCCGGATCTCAAGGACGCGCGCTTCGTGTCGTCCTTCGCGATCTACCACCAGCGCTACTCGACCAACACCTTCCCGACCTGGAGCCGCGCCCAGCCGTTCCGCGTGCTCGCCCACAACGGCGAGATCAACACGCTGCGCGGCAACGTCAACTGGATGAAGAGCCACGAGACGCGGATGGCGCACGACGTCTTCGAGCAGGTGATCGAGGACATCAAGCCGGTCGTGCAGGCGGGCTCGGACTCCGCGCAGATGGACAACGTCTTCGAGGTGCTGGTGCGCGGCGGCCGCCCGCTGCCGATGGTCAAGACGATGATGGTGCCGCCGGCCTGGACCTTCGACCAGAAGATGCCGGCCGAGCTGCGCGCCATGTACTCCTACTGCAACTCGGTGATGGAGCCGTGGGACGGGCCGGCCGCGGTCGCGGCGACCGACGGGCGCTGGGTGCTCGCCGGCATGGATCGCCACGGCCTGCGTCCCTGCCGCTACACGATCACCGGCGACGGGTTGCTCGTCGTCGGCTCGGAGACCGGCATGGTGCGCGTCGACGAGACCGCGGTCGTCGAAAAGGGGCGCGTCGGCCCGGGCCAGATGATCGCCGTCGACCTCGAGGCGGGCCGGCTCTACCGCAACGACGAGCTGCAGATGTGGCTCGCGAAGTCGCGGCCGTTCCCCGACTGGACGCGGAACATCACCGTCATCGACGAACTCGTGCGCAAGCACGGGCGCGAGCCGCGCGCGGAGTACGACCGCGAAGCGCTGCGCCGGCGCATGGTTGCGGTCGGTTGGACCATTGAGGACGTCGAGCTGCTGCTGCACCCGATGGTCGAGACGGCCAAGGAGGCGGTGGGCTCGATGGGCGACGACACGCCGCTCGCCGTGCTCTCGGACCGCTATCGCGGCCTGCATCATTTCTTCCGGCAGAACTTCAGCCAGGTCACCAACCCGCCGATCGACTCGCTTCGCGAACGCCGGGCGATGACTCTGCGCACGCGCCTCGGCAATCTCGGCAACATCCTCGACGAGGACGAGAGCCAGTGCCGGCTGCTGCAGCTCGAGAGCCCGGTGCTGCTCAACGAGGAGTTCGAGGCGATGCGCGCCTACATGGGCGACACCGCCGTCGAGATCGACTGCACCTTCGATCCCGGCCCAGGCGGCGACGGCGGGGCGCGGCTCAAGGAGGCGCTCAGGCGCATCCAGCGCGAGGCGGAGGACGCGGTGCGCGGCGGTGCCGTGCACGTGATCCTCTCGGACAAGGCGCTGGGGGTCGGATCCGACGGCGCGGCGCTGGCGCCGATCCCGATGATCCTTGCCGCGGGCGGCGTCCACACGCATCTCGTGCGCCAGCAGCTGCGCACCTTCACCTCGCTCAACGTCCGCTCGGCCGAGTGCCTCGACGTGCACTACTTCGCGGTGCTGATCGGCGTCGGCGCCACGACGGTGAACGCCTATCTCGCGCAGGAGGCGATCATCGATCGCCACCGGCGCGGCCTGTTCGGCGACATCGCGCTCAAGGACGCGCTCAAGCGCTACCAGAAGGCGGTCGACGACGGCCTGCTCAAGATCATGTCCAAGATGGGCATCTCGGTGATCTCGAGCTATCGCGGCGGCCACAACTTCGAGGCCGTCGGCCTATCGCGCACGCTGATCTCCGACTTCTTCCCCGGCATGCCGAGCCGCATCTCCGGCATCGGTCTGGGCGGCATCCAGCGCAAGGTGCGCGAGCTGCACGCGCGCGCCTGGAGCGAGCAGATCCTGGCGCTGCCGGTCGGCGGCTTCTACCGCTACCGGCGCTCGGGCGAGCCGCATGCCTGGGAAGGCGAGCTGATCCACACGCTGCAGAGCGCGGTCGCCAACGACTCCTACCAGACCTACAAGAGGTTCGCGGAGGGCACGCGGCGACTGAAGCCGATCGCGCTGCGCGACCTGCTCGACTTCCGTCCCGGGCTGACGCCGATCTCGCTCGACGAGGTCGAATCGATCACCGAGATCCGCAAGGCGCTCGTGGCGCCCGGCATCTCGCTGGGCGCGCTCAGCCCCGAGGCGCACGAGACGCTGTCGATCGCGATGAACCGCATCGGCGCGAAGTCGGACTCGGGCGAGGGCGGCGAGGACCCGGCGCGCTACCGGCTCAAGCCCAACGGCGACAACGCGTCGTCGGCGATCAAGCAGGTCGCCTCGGGCCGCTTCGGCGTCACGGCCGAGTACCTCAACAACGCGCGCGAGCTCGAGATCAAGGTCGCCCAGGGGGCAAAGCCGGGCGAGGGCGGCCAGCTGCCGGGCACCAAGGTGAGCGAGCTGATCGCGAAGCTGCGCCACGCCACGCCCGGCGTGACGCTGATCTCGCCGCCGCCGCACCACGACATCTACTCGATCGAGGACCTCGCGCAGCTCATCTACGACCTCAAGCAGATCAATCCCGAGGCGCAGGTGTGCGTGAAGCTCGTCGCGCGCGCCGGCATCGGCACGATCGCCGCGGGAGTCGCGAAGGCGAAGGCCGACACGATCCTGATCTCGGGCCATGTCGGCGGCACCGGCGCCTCACCGCAGTCGTCGATCAAGTACGCGGGCGCCTCGTGGGAGATGGGGCTCAGCGAGGCCAACCAGGTGCTGACGCTGAACCGGCTGCGCCACCGCGTGCGGCTGCGCGTCGACGGCGGCATCCGCACCGGCCGCGACGTCGTGATCGCCGCGATGCTCGGCGCCGACGAGTTCGGCATCGGCACGGCGGCGCTGGTCGCCATGGGCTGCATCATGGTCCGCCAGTGCCACTCCAACACCTGCCCCGTCGGCGTGTGCACGCAGGACGAGAAGCTGCGCGCGAAGTTCGACGGCAATCCCGAGAAGGTCGTGGCGCTGTTCAGCTTCGTCGCCGAGGAGGTGCGCGAGATCCTGGCCGCGCTCGGCTTCCGGCGGCTGCGCGACGTGATCGGCCGCGCGGACCTGCTGACCCAGGTGATGCGCGGCCACGAGTATCTCGACGACCTCGACCTCAATCCGCTGCTCGTCACGGCCGATCCCGGCGAGCATCCGCGCCATTGCGCGCTCGAAGGCCGCAACGAGGTGCCCGAGACGCTCGACGCGCAGATGATCAAGGACGCGCGCCCCGCGCTCGAGGACGGCGAGAAGATGCAGCTCGCCTACAACATCCGGAACACCTACCGCGCGATCGGCACCAAGCTGTCGTCGATGATCGTTCGCCGCTTCGGGATGGCGGGCCTCAAGGAGGGCCACATCACGGTGCGGCTGAAGGGCTCGGCCGGGCAGTCGCTCGGCGCCTTCGCGGTGCAGGGTCTCAAGCTCGAGGTGTCGGGCGACGCCAACGACTACGTCGGCAAGGGCCTGTCGGGCGGACTGATCGTCGTCCGCCCGCCGGTGTCCTCGCCGCTGGCCTCGAACCGCAACACGATCATCGGCAACACCGTGCTCTACGGCGCGACGGCGGGCCGGCTCTTCGCCGCCGGCCAGGCCGGCGAGCGCTTCTGCGTGCGCAATTCCGGCGCCGAGGCGGTGGTCGAGGGCTGCGGCTCGAACGGCTGCGAGTACATGACCGGCGGCACGGCGGCGATCCTCGGCCCCGTGGGCGACAACTTCGCCGCCGGCATGACGGGCGGCATGGCCTTCGTCTACGACGAAGACGGCCGCTTCGCGGACCGCGTGAACCCGGCGGACGTCGTCTGGCAGCGCATCGCGACGAAGTCCTGGGAAGGGAAGCTGCGCGCGCTGGTCGACGATCATGTCCGCGAGACGCGCTCGCGCTTCGCGGAGAAGCTGCTCGCCGACTGGGACCGCGAGGTCGGGCGGTTCTGGCAGATCGTGCCGAAGGAGATGCTCGGACGCCTGCCGCATCCGCTGGCGCGCCCGACGCGCGAGGGCGCCGCGCTGGCCGGGGAGGACTGAGATGTCCGGCGGCCGCACCCATCGCTATCCGGTCACCGTCGTCTGGACGGGCGATCGCGGCGTCGGGACCGCGAGCTATCGCGCCTATGACCGCGACCACGAGATCCGCATCGCCGGCAAGCCGGCGATCGCGGGCTCGTCCGATCCCGCTTATCGCGGCGATGCGGCGCGCCACAATCCCGAGGATCTCCTCGTCGCATCGCTCTCGAGTTGCCACATGCTGTGGTACCTCCATCTCTGCGCGGAGGCCGGCGTCGTCGTGCGCGCCTATACCGACGAGGCCGAAGGCACGATGGTCGAGGACGCCGTGCGTGGCGGCTGGTTCACGCGGGTGACCTTGCGCCCGCGCGTCGCCATCGCCGCGGGCAGCGACACGGCGCGCGCGCTGTCGCTCCACGCCGAGGCGCATGCGAAGTGCTTCGTCGCGAACTCGGTGAACTTTCCCGTCGACCACGAGGCCATCGTGGTCGCCGCCGCCGACTAGGATCCCGGCCGCGGCCGCCGGCCCGAGCGGCGCGGCTCGCGGTGTGTCGCAACGCGGCGGGCCATGCTCGCCGCCCGTGGAACGCGAGGATCGGCGCGGGCGCCGGCGGCCGCCGTAGGGCGGCGCGCGTCGCCATTCGACCTTGCGGCGGCGCGGGCGGCCACCGCGCCGGCTCCGGGGCGATGCGGCCGCCGCGAGGTTGTTCCGCTAGATGAAATTGTCGACGGGCGGTCCCTGCGCCGCCGCGACCGCGTCGGCGCGAGGGTTATGCTCGACGGCATCGCGACCGCACTCGCCGTTGGATGCGCTGGCCCCGGCGTGGCGACGCGTAGCTTCGATCGACCCGTCGGAACACGCCCAATGCCCGCCGATCCCCGCTTCCTGCCCCCGATGCACGTCGCGAACTGCGACCACGGCATCGTCTATCGCAACGATCGGGAGTTCTGCGGTTGGCCGTTCTATTGCGGGCTCTGGAAGCTGCCCGGCGGCGACGTCGTCGCCGGATTCAAGAAGATCCCGAGCACCTATGGGAGCGGCGGCGAGATCAGCCATACGAAGCTGACGGTCGGGCAGGGCCGGCTGTTCCTGATCCGCTCGCGTGACGACGGCGCGAGCTGGGACCCGGCATCGCAGCAGCCCGTGTTCGATCTCGCCGACGATCCGGCGCGCATCCTGCGCGAGGGGGGCGAATCCTATGCGGGCGAGGCGCCGCTCGACTTCCACGACCCCGGCGTCATGGTCATGGCGGGCGCGCTGCCCGCGCTGCTGAAGCCGAACAGCCGCGCCTGGATCCGTGCGTCCGCCGACGGCGGGCGCAGCTGGCGCCGCCCGATCCTCCTGCCGCTGCACGGCCTCGCCAACGTGACGGGACACGGGCCGCCCACCGTGCGCCAGGACGGCATGGCCCTGCTCGGCCTGTCGACGACGAGTGCCGACGGCTGGACGAACCGGCCGCTCGTCTACGCGAGCCCCAACGGCATCGACTGGAACTTCCTGTCCTTCATCACGCCGGCCGTCGAGGGCGGATCGGCGGTGAGCGATCGCGCGGGACCGATCATCTTCGGCGCGATCCGGCACTTCTACACGCGGCTGCTCGCGCTGCGCGACGGCCGGATCCTCGCCTCGCTGCGCTTCCAGCGCGATGCCACGGGCATCTTCTGGACCGACATATTCGCGAGCGAGGACGGCGCGCGGACCTGGAGCTTCCTCTCGCGCGTCAACGACTGGGGCGCGCCGGGCGACATCGTCGAGATGCACGACGGCCGCATCGTGTGCGTCTACGGATACCGGCTGTCGCCGCCCGGGATCCGCGCACGGGTCAGCGGGGACGGCGGCCGGACATGGGGCCGCGAGCTGATCCTGCGCGACGACGGCGGCAGCTGGGATCTGGGATATCCGCGCGTGATCGAGGTCGCGCCCGGCCGGCTGCTGAGCGTCTACTACATGAACCGGCGGGACGACCCGATCCAGCAGAACGGCGGCGTGCGGCACATCGCGCGCACGATCTTCGCAATCGACTGAAGTCGAGCCCAAGGGAGGAAACATGATCCGGATGATGCGAAGCCTCGCGGCACTCGTGCTCGCGGCCCTGACGAGCGGCGGCGCGCTGGCGCAGAGCTACCCGAGCCGGCCCGTCACCCTCATCGTGCCGTTCGGTGCGGGCGGCGGCACCGACATCATCGCGCGCGCCGTCGGCGAGGACCTGCAGCGCGCCCTGCAGCAGGCGATCGTCGTGGAGCCGCGGCCGGGCGGAAACGGCGCGATCGGCTCGGCGGTGGTCGCGCGTGCCACTCCGGACGGCTACACGCTGCTGTTCACGGCCCAGTCGACCTACTCGCTCAATCCCAATCTGCTCAAGGAGCCGCCCTACGATCAGCTGAAGGACCTCGTGCCGGTCGCTTCGATCGGTCGCTCGCCCTGGCTGCTGACCGTGCCGACGGACAGCCCCTTCAAGACGACCGCCGACGTCGTCGCCTACGGCAAGGCCAATCCGGGCCGGCTCGCCTTCGCGTTCTGGCAGTCGAGCGTCCTGGTGACCGGCGAGACCTTCGGCCAGCTCGCGGGCATTCAGATGCGCAAGGTGCCGTACAAGGGCCAGGTCGAGGCGACCACCGACTTTCTCGCCGGCCGCCTGCCGATCATGTTCACCGACGTCGCCGGTGCGCGTCCGCAAGTCGAGGCGGGCAAGATGCGCGTGCTGGGCACCAGCACGATCAAGCGCACCGCCATGTTCCCGGACGTGCCGACGCTGACCGAGAGCGGCCTCGACGTCGTCACCGACTCCATGATCGCCGTCTTCGCGCCGGCCGGAACGCCGCGCCCCATCCTCGAGCGGCTGAATGGCGAGCTGACCCGGATCGTGGCCACCTCGGAGCCGGTCCGGGACCGCCTGCGCCAGCTCGGGCTCGATCCGACGACCATGACCCTCGCCGAGGCCGATGCCTTCGTCCGGTCGGAACTCGAGCGCTGGGCCGGCATGATCCGGCGCGCCGGCCTCGAGAAGAACTGACGCCCGCGGAGGTGGTGGCATGCGCCTGTCCCGCGATGCGGCAGCCGGCGTCGTGGTCGTCGCGTTCGGGGCGGCCGTGCTGGCCGGGATCTCCGGGATCCCGACGGCGAAGTACCAGACCATCGGGCCCGACCTCTTCCCGCGCGTTTGCGCCTGGGCGCTGATCGCGGGGGGGCTCGTCCTCGCGCTGCGCGGACTCCACCGCGGCGGCGCCGCGCTGGCCTTGCCGCAGTTTCGCGGCGTCGCCCTGATCGGTCTTGCCGTCGTCCTGTTCGGCCTCGTCACGCCCGTCGCCGGCTATGCCGTCGGCGGGTTCCTGACCGTTCTGGTCTCCGGGTTCGCGACCCGCGAGGTCCGGCCGCTGCCGCTGCTCGTCGTCGCCCTCGGCCTGACCGTCTTCAGCGTGGCGCTGTTCAGCTACGTCCTGAAGGTCCCGATGCCGATCGGCCTCGGGCTCTAGGTCGGGAACGCGCCCACGATGCTCTCCGATCTCGCGCTCGGCTTCTCGATCGCCTTCACGGCGAGCAATCTCCTGCTCTGCCTGCTCGGCTGTCTGATCGGCACGCTGATCGGCGTGCTGCCCGGGATCGGCCCGATCGCCACCGTCTCGATCCTGCTGCCGTTCACCTTCGGTATCTCGCCGGTCGGTTCGATGATCATGCTCGCGGGCATCTACTACGGCGCGCAGTACGGAGGCTCGACCACCGCCATCCTCGTGCGCATGCCCGGCGAGGCGAGCTCGATCGTCACCACGATCGACGGCCACGAGATGGCCCGCAAGGGCCGCGCCGGCGCGGCGCTCGCCATCGCCGCCTTGTCGTCCTTCGCCGCCGGCAGCGTCGCGACGCTCGTGATCGGGGCCTTCGCGCGGCCGCTCGGCGCCGTCGCGCTGCTGCTTGGCCCGGAGGATTATTTCGCGCTGATCCTGCTCGGCCTCGTGTTCTCGATCGTGCTCGCCTCCGGCTCGATCCTGAAAGCCATCGTCGCCGTCCTCATCGGGATCATCCTGGCCTCGGTCGGGACCGACGTGGAGACCGGCGTGCAACGCCTCACCTTCGGCCAGACGTCGCTGCTCGAGGGCATCGGCATCACCGTGCTGGCGATGGGCCTGTTCGGCGTCGGCGAGATCCTCCGCAACCTGGAGGAAGGCGAATCCGGCCGACCGATCGACGCGGCGATCGGCCGCCTGTGGCCCGATCGCGACGAGATGAGCCGCTCGGCCGCGCCGGCCTTGCGCGGCACGATGATCGGCTCGCTGCTCGGCGTCCTGCCCGGAAGCGGCACGCTGCTCGCCCCCTTCGCGTCCTACGTGCTCGAGAAGAAGCTGTCGCGGACGCCCGAGCGCTTCGGACACGGCGCGCCGGAAGGCGTTGCCGGTCCCGAGGCGGCGAACAACGCCGCCGCCCAGACATGCTTCATCCCGCTGATGAGCCTGGGCCTGCCGCCGAATGCCGTCATGGCGCTGATGCTCGGCGCGCTGACCATCCAGGGCATCGCGCCGGGGCCGCAGGTCTTCACGAAGAATCCCGACCTGTTCTGGGGCATGGTCGCGTCGATGTGGATCGGCAACGTGATGCTGCTGGTCATCAACCTGCCGCTGATCGGTCTCTGGGTGTCGCTGCTCCGCGTGCCGTATCGGCTTCTCTACCCGGCGATCCTGCTGTTCTGCTGCATCGGCCTTTTCTCGGTGAACCGGCTGCCCGCCGACATCTATTTCATGGCGGCGTTCGGCGTGGTCGGCCTTTTCCTGGTGAAGCTCGGCTTCGAGTCGACGCCGCTCGTCCTCGGCTTCGTCCTCGGCGATTCGCTGGAGGCGAATTTCCGTCGCACGCTGATCCTGGCGGACGGCGACTGGACGGCGTTCGTCGCGAGCCCGCTCGCCGTCATCCTGCTGGTCGCGGCGGGCGTGCTGCTCGTGTTCACGCTGCTGCCGCGCGCGCGCAAGGGCCGCGAAGCGATCTTCACCGAGGCCTGAATCCGCCGACCGCGTCGCTGCGGGCGCGCCTTCGCATCCACCGATCGATACGTGCCGCGCCGTGAGGCGGCTCACGCGCCGCGAATCCGGCCGCGGGTAGAAGCGCCGTTGCGTGGCCCACGGGCGCCCGCGAGCGCGCCCGTTGGCATGGAGGTCCGCATGATCCGTACCTGTCTCGCCGCGGGCGTCGTCGCGGCTGCGATCCTGGCGTCCTGTGCGCCGGGACGCCCGCCCAACGGCCTGGTCTGGACCCTCAGCCTGGGCCCGTTTCCGGCCGATCTCCTGCAGGCACGGCGGCTCGATGATCCGATCCTCCTGAACACGGAGTGCACGGTCACGGTCAACGACGGCACGAACGGCGCGCTCGTCCGCCCGACGCTCAACGGCCGGCTCAACGATCCCGGGTCGTCGCTCTCGTTCGGAACGACCGGCGGCTACGCGACCTGCATGCCCCCCCGGCTGCGCGCCACGCCGTCGCTGGCGGTCTCGCAAATGAGCGTGGTGACGACCGGTGCCGCGCTGGTGGTCGGCGTCGACGCGGGGCTTCAGGGCACGATCACCCTGAGCGACGGCCGCCAGTTCACAATCGATGCGCAGCGCCTGTCGCGGCTTCGCGTCACCGCGGGCGACCCCGACGATATCGGCGCCGGCCTGTCGGGCGAGTTCGAGTTCGTCGCGCGCGACGCCTCGGGCAGCGAGCTCGTGCTGGTGCGCAACTCGTCCTTCGCGATCTACAACGCGCGTTGACGCCGGACGCCGTCGCGCGCGGGCGCGCCGTCGGCGCCTCGGCCCGAATCCGTTAACATGCCCGCGGCGATGAGGCATGGTGGCGGCGATCGGCAGGTGGCCCGTCCGCGGACCGGCCCGGGTGCCGATGCGGCCGCGAGGAGTGACCTGACATGGAAGAATCCGATCGTTCGGCCCGCGCCCGCGCGGCCACCGCGAAGGGCCTGCGGGCCGCCTGGCCGCTCGCCGTGCTGGGGATCGTCGCCGCCTGCGCGGTGCGTCCCGTCGAGGAGGTGAAGCTCTTCCGCACGGCGTTCACCGCGGTCAACCAGGTGGGCCAGCCGCTGCTCGACGAGCTGTCGGTGAGCGAGCGCCTGCGCGGCAGGGCGGTCGCGACCAACCGGGCGCGCCGCGGCACCGCGGTCGGCGATTGCCGCCCGGCCTGGCAGGAAGTCGGGCGCGGCGGCTTCATCTACGGATTCTGCAACGACGACGCGCCGTATTTCGGCGAGCTCGGCGACCCGCCGGCGGCGAAGATGATGCGCGGCGCGCTCTCGGTGATCGAGCGCTACGCCGAGGCTCTGGGGCAGCTCGGCGACGGCGGCAACATCGAGGAAGCGCGCGGCCACATCGAGGAGATCGGCGCCGACGTCGCCGGCATCCTCAGCCTGGTGCCGGGTCTGCAGGCGGGCGCTGCCGTGATCGGCCCGGCGCTCCAGGCATTGCAGCCGATCCTCGAGGGCGTCGGCCGTGCGGCGAGCGCCGCCGAGCAGCGCCGGCTGATCCGCGAGGGCGCACCCCTGGTGAGCAAGCTGATCGCCGCGCTGCGCAGCGCGGCGCCCGAGATCTTCGTGACGCTCGTCGACGCGCCGCGGGCGCGGCTGACCCGCGAGCAGGCGGCCAATCCCGATGTCGCCGCACCCGACCTGCGCGTCATCGAGGGCTATCGGACGACGGTGTCGAACTACGTCATCCTGCTTGGCGAGCTGCAGGGGGCTTGGGACTCCGTGGTCGCCGCCGTCGATCGTCCCGCCGACCCGATCCGCCTGGCGCAGATCGCGCGGCGGACGGGCGAGATCAAGGGCTATGCCGATTCCGTGCGCCGCACGATGGCCGTGATCCGCGTCGGCGGCGCGGCGCGTTGAGCGGCGCGGTCGTCGATCCGACTTCCCGGACTGCAGGAGATCTCCCATGAGCGCGACCGATCAAGCCCGTCTCGAACTCGTCGCCGCCCTGAACCTGCTGATGCGCCGACGCTCGACCACCAGCGATGCGGCCGAGAAGGAGCAGATCAACGAGAGCATCGAGCTGATCAACGAGCAGCTGCAGGAGATCGGCCACGCGAGCCTGCTGCAGGCGTCGTCGATCGTCGCTGCCGCGGGGGCCGAGCTGGAGAAGGTCGTCGCGGCGGCGCGCACCGGCGCGTTCGAGGCCTTCGTGTCGCAGGCCACGCGACAGATCGAGCGCCTGCGCGACATCGGCGGCACGTTGACCGCGCGCCCGGCGGCGGCGCCGCGGCCCGCGATGGCCGGCCGCCCCGCTGCAGGCGCCGCGCGCCCGGGCCGTCGTGCGGCCGCGAAGCCCGGGGCCGCGTCGAAGCCCGCGCCCAAGGCGAAGTCCAAGGTGAAGGCGAAGGCCAAGTCCAAGGCGAAGTCCAAGGCGAAGTCGCGTCCGGCAGCGGCGAAGCGCGCGGCCCCCGGCGCAAGGGCCGGGAAGCCTGCGGCCAGGAAGACGGCTGCGAAGCGCCGGCCTCCGACCCGACGCTAGGCGACCGGCCGTCCGGGATGATCCGCACTCCGCGCTGGCTGCGCGCGACGCTGCTCGCCGCCCTTGCCGTCGCGCTGGGCGCCGCGATCGTCTATCGCCAGCAGGTCCATCCGGAGTGGCTGGCCGACGTGATCGACGACTACCCGGCGGTGATGCCTCTCGCGTTCGTCGTCGTCCACGTCGCGGCATCGCTGCTCTTCGTGCCGCGCAACCTGATGGCGATGGTCGCCGGCGGACTGTTCGGGGGCATCGGCGGCGGCGTGATCTCGATCGCGGGCGCCATGGCCGGGGCGATGGCCGGATTCTGGACGGCGCGCTATCTGAACGCCGACCTGCTGCATGTCGAGGATCTGCCGCGCATAGGTCCGCTCATCGCGAAGGCCGAGCGCGGCGGCCTGCGCTTCGTGATGGTGACGCGCCTGCTGCCGGTGCTGCCCCATGCACTGGTGAACTACGTCTTCGGCCTGAGTGCGATCTCGGTGCGCGACTACGCGCTCGGATCCCTGCTCGGCTTCATTCCTCAGACCATCGCTTTCGTGAAGCTGGGCCAGGCCGGCGCCGGCGCGGCGAGCGGCGCCTTCAGCATCGAGACGATGCTCTGGGCCGTCGGCCTGCTCGCGCTGTCCTTCCTGGTTCCGCGCCTGGTGCCGCGGCGATGGCGATGACGGAACCGGCTTCGCGCCCGCGGGGTGGCGGTCAGTCGGGCGTGAAGACCGTCTGCGCGATGTGGCGCACGCCGCCGTTCATCTGGATCGGATCGTCCTTGCAGTTCATGTAGTAGACGGTCAGCAGTCGCCCCGGGACGTGCTCGATCACCCGCGGATAGCCGAGGTCCCAGCTGCCGCCGTCGTCGCGAAGGACGATCTCGCGGCCCCAGGTCGCGCCGCCGTCGCTGCTGAGCCTGGCGCGCAGTCCGAACGGCGGCAGCCGGTAGCCGTAGACGCAGGCGATGCGGCCGTCGCGCATCCGCACGAGGTCGCCGGGCGCGCCCCAGTCGTTGACCCGGGAGAGGAATCCCCAGGTGCGGCCGCCGTCGACGCTGCGGAAGATCTCGGTCCAGAGGATGCTCGTCGGGTCGCGCTGGCAGCGGACGGCGACGATGATGGCGCCGTCCGGCAGCATGATGCCGCGCGGATAGAAGTAGCGATGCGCGCCGAAGCGCAGGCCGACATTGCGCTCGCTGTCGGCGGCGCCGTCGTCGGCATTCGGCGTGATCATCGAGACGAATGTCCAGTAGGCGCCGCCCTCGACGGCGGCATAGACGACCGGCCGCCGCTTCCATCCGTCGGCGCTCACCGCGGTCATGAACAGCAGGCAGACGCCGTCGGGGCGGACGAGCGGCGAGGCATGTCCCGACAGCGACGGCAGGCCGGCGTTGGTTGCCAGGATCGGGCGACGCCAGGTCGAGCCGCCGTCGGTCGACACGCGGATCCAGGCCCGGCTGTGCGGTCGGAAGTAGTCCGGCGTCGCACCGGACGCGACCAGCACGTTGCGGTCCAGGAAGTCGACCGGCGGGTCGGCGGCGTAGTCCGGCGGCCCCCCGGCGAACATCGCATCCTGGTCGGCGCCGAGATCGTAGAGGAGCTGCAGGCTCCCCGGATCCCAGCTTCGGCCGTTGTCGCGGGTGCGCAGGGTGACCATCTGCGGCCCGACCTTTGCCACTTCATCGTGATGCACGTCGGCGGCCGAGGTGTAGCTGGCCGGCTTCTTCTTGAACGCGACCAGATGATGGCCCTCGGCGACGGTCCAGAAGCCCGAGATGAACGGCCAGCCGCAGAACTCGCGGTCGTTGCGGTAGACGATGCTGTGCTCGGCGTCGCGCGCGCGGATCGGCGGCTGGAACTGGCTGGTCACGGGATTCCTCGTCGCTGCGGTCCGCAAGCGTCCCAGAATTCCCGCGGCGTTGCGAGGCTCGCACGGTCGGCCGGCCGGCAATTTCACGGGCCGGAATTGGCGCCGGCGCTCCGAGCGGCGCGCGTCCGCGGGCTTCCGGCATGCCCTCGATCGTCGCCCGGCGCGCGACGCGCGGCCCGGCGCGAATTTCGCGCGCTGAAATAGCGGTGTCGCCCTGCTGCGGGCCGCCGGCGCGGCGCCTAGCCTCGCCAGCAAGTCGTGGAATGCGCCGCCCGGCTGGCCGGGCCCGAGAGGGAGGAAACGATGTCGATCAGCCTCACGCCGATCCGTCCCGTCCGTATGCGCTCCGAGCGGCGGCCGACCCGTCGTCGCGTGCTGTCGCTGCCCTTGGCGGCGGCGACGCTCGCCGTCGCCGGCGGATCCGCGGCCCAGCAGGCCTGGCCGCGCCGGCCGGTGACGTTCGTCGTCCCGTATGGCCCCGGCGCGAGCAACGACACGTTCACGCGCGCGCTCGCGGAGATCCTGAGCAAGCGCTTCGGGCAGCCCTTCGTCGTCGAGAACCGCGCCGGCGCCGGCGGCTTCACCGGCTCCAACGCGGTCGCCCAGGCCGCGCCGGACGGCTACACGTTCCTCGAGGCGCCCAACAGCATCGTCGGCTTCAAGCCGCTGATGAAGGTGAACCTCGATCCGCTCACGAGCCTGACGCCGGTCGCGCTGCTCGCGCGCTCGCCGATCGCGATGGTCGTGCCGTCCGGGCTGCCCGTGAAGACGGTCCGCGAGTTCATCGACTACGCGAAGGCGCGGCCGGACCAGCTCTTCTACGGGCATGCCGGCGTCGGCACGACGCAGCAGCAGCATGCCGAGATGTTCAAGCGCGTGACCGGACTCAAGATCAAGAACGTGAACTACAAGAGCTCCGCCGACGCGCAGGCCGACCTGGTCGCCGGCCGGCTGCAGCTGATGTTCATCACCATCGCGAGCACGGTCGGCCAGATCCAGAGCGGCCAGCTGCGGCTCCTCGCGTACACCGACAAGAACTACCCGCCCGGCTCCCTGCCCGCGCCGACGCTCGCCGAGCTCGGTGTCCCGGACATGGAGAAGGCGCAGAGCTGGTGGGCGATCTTCGCGCCGCCCCGGCTGCCGCCAGAGATCCTCAAGGCGGCGAACGCGGCGATCAACGAGGCGATCATGGATCCGTCCTTCACCGCGCTGCTGGCCCGGTCGGGCGCCTCGCCTGCGCCCGCTTCGCCCGACGAGCTCATCTCGGTGATCAAGCAGGAAGTCGCCGACATCGCCGAGCTCATGAAGACCATCACGATCGAATAGTCCGCCGCGTCCGGGTCGCCGCGAGCGCGCCGCGCCCGTCAGTCCTCGGCGAAGATCCGCTCGCGCCGCCTGGCGATCGCCGGCAGCGAGGCGGCCGCGACCACGACGACGGCCGTGACCAGCAGCGCGGCGCTGATCGGCTCGCGGATGAACACGCTGGGGTCGCCGCTCGAGAACACCAGCGCGCGGCGCAGGTGCTCCTCGAGCAGCTCGCCGAGCACGAATCCCATGAGGAACGGCGCGGGCTCGCAGTCGAGCTTCGAGAACAGGTAGCCGAGCAGGCCGAAGATCGCGAGCAGGTAGACGTTGAAGTCGCTGCCGCCGACCGTGTAGACGCCGATCGCCGAGAACGCGACGATCGCCGGCAGCAGCAGCCGGTAGGGGATGCGCAGCATCGCCACCCACAGCCCGACCAGCGGCAGGTTGAGGACGATCAGCATCGCGTTGCCGATCCACATCGACGCGATCAGGCCCCAGAACAGCGCCGGTTGCTCCTTGACCACGTTCGGCCCCGGCGTGATGCCGTGGATCATGAGCGCGCCGATCATCAGCGCCATCAACGGATGCGACGGGATCCCGAGCGTCAGCAGCGGGATGAACGAGGTCTGCGCGCCGGCGTTGTTCGCCGCCTCCGGGCCCGCCACGCCCTCGATCGCGCCCTTGCCGAAACGTTCGGGAGTCCGCGACAGGCGCTTCTCGAGCGCATAGGACGAGAACGCCGCGATGATCGAGCCGCCGCCGGGCAGGGTACCGAGGAAGGAGCCGAGCAGCGAGCCGCGCAACATGGCGCCGAAGGATTGCTTCAGGTCGTCCCAGTCCGGCATCAGCCTCTCGATCGCGGCCGTGCCGGCCGGGCCCTGGGGCATCGCCTCCAGATTGCGCAGCACTTCCGCGATGCCGAAGATCCCGAGCGCGACCGCGACGGTCGACAGCCCGTCCGACAGCTCGATGAACCCGAGATTGAAGCGGAACACGCCGCTGTCGACGTCCGTGCCGACGAAGCTGAACAGCATCCCGGTGACGATCATCGCGACCGCCTTGATCGCAGATCCGTGCGCGAGCGCGGTCGACGTCATCAGGCCGAGGAACATGAGCGCGAAGTACTCGGTCGAGCCGAAGCGCAGGGCGATCGCGGTCAGCGGCATCGCGACAACGGCGATCAGGAACGTGGCGACCGTGCCCGCGAAGAACGACGCGATGGCGGCGATCGCGAGCGCCTTGCCCGCCTTGCCTTGGCGCGCGAGGGCGTGGCCGTCCAGGACGGTGACGGCCGACGACACCTCGCCGGGAAGATTGACCAGGATCGCCGTCGTCGAGCCGCCGTATTGCGAGCCGTAGTAGATGCCCGCCAGCATGATCAGCGACGCCGTCGGGGTCAGGTGATAGGTGATCGGCAGCAGCATCGCGATCGTGGCCGTCGGCCCGATGCCCGGTAGGACGCCGATGAACGTGCCGATGAGCGATCCGACGAAGCAGTAGAGGAGGTTGTCGACGGACAGGGCGGCGCCGAGTCCCATCGAGAGGTTCGCGATCAGGTCCACGTGCCGGCCCCTAGCGCGCGATCAGCCACGGGCCGACCACCGCGTACGGCAGGCCGAGCGCGTAGACGAAGACGGCGATGCAGAATGCCGTCAGCGCTGCCGACAGGGCGAGCGCGCCGGCGAGCGAGTTGCGCTCGGTCGACAGCGCGGCGAGCAGCGTCGCGCCGCCCAGCGCCGGTGCCATGCCGAGGCCCCGCACCGTGAAGGCGAAGTACACGATCGCCCCCGTCACCAGCAGCACCCCCCGCCACGACACGCGCCAGTCGCCGCGCGCCGGCTTGGCGACGGCCCCCGCCGCGATCACGAGCCCCAGTGCGACGAGGCCGGCGCTGAGCACCGTCGGGAAGTAGCCCGGCCCCATCGACCGGGCGGTCCCGATGCGAAGACCGCTCCACGCGGCGATGCCGAACAGCAGCCCGATGGCGATGAAGAGGACGCCGGCCCCGAGGTCCTTGGCGTTGACGCGCACCGGGAGGGCTCCGCGTCGCGGCCGCGTTCAGCCCGGCTTCTGCCAGGAGAGCAGGCTGCCGCCGGTCTTCACGGTGGTGTCGTCGCTCTGCGCCGGCAGCGGATACTCGGCCTCGTTGATCACGAAGCCCTTCTTGCGCGCGAAATCGAGGCGCGGCGGGCAGAAGATGTCGTACAGCGACGACTCGCCGTCGCCGACGTCGCGGCTGGTGTGGACCACCGTCGCGGGAATGATGATGACCGACGGGGTTCCCATTTCGCCGTGGTCGTCCGGCAGCCAGGTGCGCAGGTCGGGGCCCCAGTCGTAGCGCATGTGGTGGACCCAGCGCCCGTTGAGCGTCAGGGACGCCTGCTCGAAGTCGTCGTGCCAATGCGGGCTGAGCTGGGTCGTGTCGCGCCGCGTCTTGTAGTGGCCGAAGAGGTTCACGAGCATGTTGGTGGAGCGGAAGACGCGCGGCTGGATGCGATCGCCGTCCGGCTTCAGGTATTGCGCGAGCGGATAGTGGCGCAGGCGGTACCCGTCATGGGGCGCCGGCCACAGGGTCGGCGGCGCCAGCTCCGGCGCCCCGTCGGCGTAGGTGTCGGCATTGACCGCGAGCGCCAGGATGTCCGTCGAGGCCTTCGAGAAGATGCGTGCGACGAGGCCTCTCGTTGTCGCCGTGATCCGGCTCGGCCCGGGCGGCACGATGGTCAGCGAATCCGCCCCGGCTTCGATCGACTTGCCGCCCGCCTCGATGCGCATCGTCGCGCCGTTCGGCGGCGAGATCACCATGTGCTCCTCGGGATCGTTGGCGCGATCGAGGACCGCGCCCGGCTGCACCTCCGAGACGACGATCGAGAGGTTCCCGCCGCGCGTCACCCAGCTGCGGGCCTTGCCGCCCGGATCGACGATCTGGGGGTTCGTCTTGCCGAACTCGACCTTCGTGGCCTTGCGAGGGGGCCGCTCTGTCATTGTCGCTTCTCCGTCTTGGGGACGGGCCGGCCGCGCGCGATCGGCTGGGCTGCCATCGTTCTCGCGCGCCTCGACCGAGCGCCGTCGGGCCAGGCCAGTATCGTCATAGGCCGTTGAACGGCCGACCAGAAACCGGTGCAATTTCAACCGACGAAATTCACTTGCGGCGCACGATGGCGGCGATCGCCTCCGTGGGTTGCGGTCGCGCGAACGTGCCGGATGGTTTCGCCTCGGCGGGGCGGTTATTGTGGCATCAACGTGAACGACGCGGCGGCCTGTCGCGCGCGCCGGTACGACGGGAGGTCGGGCCGGACGGCGCGACGGGACCGGACGCGGCACGAATTCCAAGCGGGAGGACGCGCGCGAGCGCGGGAGCTGCGATGCCACTGGCACCTCATGCAGGGAATGGCCGCTCGACGTCTGGGGCGATCGCGATGGTCGCGAAGCCGGGCTTGTCGGGGCCGCTCGAAGATGCCGCCGCGCGCAACCGTTGCCGGACCAACTCGCGGCGCGGCATCACCGATCCGGCGCAGCGATCCTATCCTCCCGTCGAGTCCGTGTGCCGGGCGCTCGACGTCCTGCGCGCGGTGAACAAGCTCGGCATCGCGTCGGTCAGCGCGGTCTTCGAGGAGACCGGGCTGCCGAAGCCGACGATCGTGCGCATGCTCGAGACGCTCTCGGCGGAAGGCTATGTCGCGCGCGACAACATGTGCGGCGGCTACCGGGTCACCAGCCGCGTACACGAGCTCAATTCGGGCTACCAGGGCGTCGCCCGCGTGATCGAGATCTCTCGCCCTCTCGCCATCGACCTGACGCAGCGCATCAAGTGGCCGATCGGCATCGGCGTCATCGACGGGGACGCGATCGCGCTCAAGTTCTGGACCGGCGCGATCAGCCCCTGGGCCCACACGAACACGGTGCTCGGCCTGCGCCCCGACCTCGTGAGCACGGCGATGGGAAGGGCCTACCTGGCCTATTGCACGGCCGCGGAGCGCGAACGGCATCTCGGCCGCCTGCGCGCCGATCCGTCGCGCGGATTCGGCGACGCCGAGGAGCGCCAGCTGCGCGCGGTGCTCGACCAGGTCGTCGCCGACGGGTTCGCCAAGCGCGATCCGCGCACCAAGCCCTATCGCACCACGACGCTCGCGATGCCGATCCGGCAGGGCGGCGAAGTGCACGCGCTCATCAGCATCAGCTTCTTCACGACCGCCGTGCCGCGCCCCGAGATCGGCGCGCGCGTCGTGGCGCCGCTGCGCGAGACCGTCGATCGGATCGAGGCCGCGTTCGCGGTCGCCAACGGCATGCCGATCGCGGCGGACGCGACGGCGCCGCACATCGAGCCCGACTTCTGAGCGAAGCCGGGCTCGCCCGCGCGGGCGGGGGCTCAGAGCTTCGGGTTGGTCGTCGGGATGCCGCCGGCGAACCAGTTATCGAAGGTGCGGTGCTTGACCAGCCAGCCGCCATCGGCGGTGCGCACCATCAGGTCGGTCATGTAGGCGATCTGGATCGGGGGCGCGGACGGCAGCACCGGCTTGCCGTCGGCGGCGTAGAGCATCAGGAACCAGTGGCACGTCGCCTTGTCCGGGCCGTCGGGCAGGCATTGGAAATTGTGTACGGCGTGCACCACCGTACGGGCGCCGCGATCCTCGCGCCACTTGTAGAAGGCGCGGATCTTCTCGCGGCCGGCATAGGACGCCTCGGGGCCCTTGAAGACGCCGTCCTCGGTGTAATAGGCGGTGGCGTTGCGGCCCCAGTTGCAATCGACGTCGTGCCAGTAGTCGACCACGAGCGCCTGGAGAAGCTGGGTCAGCGCGATGCGGTCCTGCGCGATCTTCATGGTGTCGTCCTCTCGGTGATGGAAGGGCCGTCGGCGACGGTCGCCGGCAAGCCTAGCCGCGGCGCGCCCGTGCGCCGCGTGCCGCGCGCGCGCGTCGGCGCGGGATTTCGCGGGCCGAAATTCTCAGCCGACGATCGGCGGCGCGAAGTCGGCGAGCGCCTGGCGCGCGGCCTGGCGCAGGAAGCCGTGATCGCTCGCGACCATGAAGGCGCTGGCGCCAAGCCCGGCCATGTCCGCCGCGTCCCTGCGATCCGGGCACAGCATGATCACCGGCATCCCGTGACGCCGCGCGGCGGCCATGATCGGCTCGACGACCGCCCTGGTCTCGGCCGAGGTCATCGACGGCGCGCCGATCGCGGCGGTGATGTCGCCGCGCCCGATGAAGAACGCGTCGATCCCCTGCACCTGGGCGATCTCGTCGATCTCGCCGAGCGCGGCGACATCCTCGATCATCGCGATGCAGGCGACCTGCGAGTCCTGGGCGGCGATGTGGTCGGCGAAGGAGGCGGCCCCGAAGCCGCCGGCCCGCGTCGTGTTGGCGAAGCCGCGGGTGCCGCCGCGGTACCGGCAGGCCGCCGCGATCGCGCGGGCCTTGCGCGCGGTGTCGACATGCGGGACGAGGATCCCGGCCGCGCCGCAATCGAGCACCGAGAGGATGTTGGAATCGCCAGGGTCCCCGACCCGGACGATGCCCGCGACGTTGCTGGCGCGCGCGGCGAGCACCATCACGTCGATCGCGGCGCGATCGATCGGCGCATGCTCCTGGTCGATCACCACGAAGTCGAAGCCGAGCCCGCCGAGGATCTCGATCGCATGCGTCGTCGGCGTCTTCACGAAGGTCCCGAGCAGGTGATCGCGCGCGCGGAGGCGATGGCGGAATTGCGCGGCGGGAGGTCTCGTCTGGGGCATGGTGCCGGCTCGCAGGGTCGTTGGCGCGTCGACCATAGGGGACGCCGTGCGCGCCTCGGATCGGACACCGGACAATTTCTCCTGCTGAAATCGCCGGGGCGGCATCCGGCCCGCCGCGCGGCATCGGCCGGCGGCGACGGGCGGACGATGCCGCTTGCCCCGTCACCCGTGATCCGTGCCACGATCGTCGGGCCCCGGCATCACGACGGGGCGGGCGGGGACGCGGCCGACGGGCCGCGGATCCCGGCCGACCCGGGCAAGGACGGACCTGTGATGACGGAGCACCCGCGCGCCGATCGCGCGACCATCGCCGGCGCGCTGCAGGCGGTCGTGGACGACACGGCGGGCGACGACACGAGCTGGGGCGAGATCCTCGAGCGCCTCGGCGGGCGCGGCTTCGGGTTCGCGATGCTGCTGCTGGCGGCGCCCAACCTCACGCCCGGACCGAGCCTGCCCGGATTCTCGACCATCTTCGGCGCGCCGATGGTGCTGCTGGCGCTGCAGATGCTCGGCGGTGCCGCCGGCCCGCGACTGCCCGGATTCCTGGCGCGGCGACGGGTCGCTCGCGCGCGCCTGGCGGCCTTCATGTCCAAGCTCGTTCCCATCGCCGCACGCGCGGATCGCGCATTGCGACCGCGCTATCCGGCGGTGGTGGCGTTGAAGAGCTTGCACGCCATGTCGTTCGTCGTCCTCGCGCTGCTGCTCGTGCTGCCGTTTCCCTTCGTCAGCCTCGCTGCGGCCGGCGCCGTGGTCCTGATCGCCGTCGGCCTGATCGCCGAGGACGGGATCGCCGTCGCGCTCGGCCATGCCTCCGCGGTGGCCACCGTGGGCCTCTACGCGGCGTTCGGCTGGGCCGCCCTCGCGGCCCTCGGCTGGCTGTGATCATCCGGGCGTCGTGTCGCTAGGCGTTGCGCGACGCGGACCCTTGCCGCTAGAACACGCGCATCCCGTCGATGCGAACGCTCTACCATCTCTGGCTCAGCCCCTATGCGCGCAAGGTGCGCGTGGTGCTGAAGGAAAAGAACCTCGAGTGCGAACTCAAGGTCGAGAAGGTCTGGGAGCGCCGCAACGAGTTCCTGGCCATCAATCCCGCCGGCCAGATCCCCGTCCTGATCGACGAGAACGGCGCGGTGATCGCGGACTCGGGCGTGATCTGCGAATACCTTGAAGAGGTCTATCCGGAGATCGAGCTGCTCGGCAGCGACCCGGTCGAGCGCGCCGAGATCCGCCGCCTGATCGCATGGTTCGACCAGAAGTTCGCGCGTGAGGTCTCCGACAACCTGTACCGCGAGAAGATGATGAAGCGCTTCCTGGGCCTCGGTGAGCCGAACTCGGCCGCCGTACGCGCGGGCTACGCGAACATCCATTACCACCTCGAATACATCGCGTGGCTGGCGGAGCGGCGGCGCTTCCTCGCGGGCGACCGGCTGAGCCTCGCGGACATCGCCGCCGCATCGCATCTCTCGACGCTCGATTACATGGGCGACGTGCCGTGGGAGAAGCACGACGGCGCGAAGCAGTGGTACGCGCGCATCAAGTCGCGGCCGAGCTTCCGGCCGCTGCTCGCCGACCACATCCCCGGCGCGCCGCCGCCCAAGCACTACGCGGATCTCGACTTCTGACGGCCGAGCGCCGTCCTCAGCGCAGCCTTTCCTGATCGACGCGCATGCGCGGCGCGGCGACGAGGTCCTCGCGCATCGGGTCGGCCGGCGTGGCGTCGAAGCTCGCGGGCAACGTCGTCCGCGCGGCTCGCTTGCGCGGCGGCAGGATCGGCCTCGCCATCGGCGGCACGTTCGTGGCGCGACCGCCGGTCGGTCGCGAGGCGTCGTCCGCGTGCGCCGCGGACCTGCCGCGGGGGCGTGCCGGCATGAACGGGCCGCCGACGCCGCCGGTCGCGGTCTCGACCCGAGGCAGGCCGCTGCGCTGACCGAGCGCCGACGGGATCTCGGCGCCGCGATAGATGCGCGGCGGCGGCGCGTTGGTCCAGCGTGGCGCAGGTTCGGCGGGCGGCACGGCCTCGCTGCGCGCCGCGTGGGCGGCAGCAGTGGCGGCAGCGGCGACGGCGGGACCTGCGGCGGGCGCGATCGTCGCGACGGTCGCCGCATCGGTGGCGCCGGCCGACCGGTGCGGGCCCGGCGGCAGCGCGACGACGGCCGGCGCCAGGCCGCGCGGCGGGCCGGCAGGAATCGGCATCGGCGCCGGGAGCGTCGCACGCGCCTGGGCTCGGCTCGCAGCCATCAGGTCGGAGTCGAGCGCGGTCGCGTCGATGCTCTTTGCGGGCCGATCGGGGATGAGGCTGCGCGGCGTGCCGGGCCGGGCGGCGGCAAGAGTTGCCGCATCGAGCGCGGATGCCGCGCCGGCCGGGCGCGGCGTTGCGATCGCCGCCGGCACGAGGGTGCGCGGTGCGGCAAGCGGCGCGGTCGCCGTCACGAGGGGATCGAGCGCGGCGATGGCCGGCGCCGCCTTGGCGGGCCCGGCCGCGGGCGCGCGCGGCGGCGCGGCCTGCAGGTCGAGCGAATCGAAATGCCGCGCCGGCGGCCCGGCGGCGGGCTGCGTCAGCGCGGCGAGCATGGCGCGCAACGGCTCGGCGTCGGGTCGCAGCTCGAGGGCGCGTTCGAGATCGGCGGCGGCCATGTCGGCCACCTCGAGCCGGCGCCACAGGCTTGCGCGCAGCGTGAAGGCGGAGACGCGGGCCGGATCGACGTCGATCGCCTGGGTCGCGTCGTCGACCGCATCCCAGAGGTCGCCCATCGCGGCGCGCAGCTCGGCACGACGCAGCCACAGGGTGGCGTCGGTGGGCCGCGTCTCGATGGCGGCACTGAGCGCGGCCAAGGCCTTCTCGCGCTGTCCGCCGGAAAGCCAGAGCTGCGCGGAACGGCGCAGCGTATCGGCGCGCGCGGGCGCATCCTCGCGGCGGGCGCGCTGCTCCAGCGCCTTGGCGCGCAGCGGCAGCGCCGACGCCTTGCCGTTCGCGCGGCTGCCGGCGGGGGCAGGCTGCGCGAGGCAGGCGGCAAGAAAGAAGACGGCGAGAGCGGCGCCGAGGCGGAACATCGCCCCGGAGGTTAAGGAGCGATCCCTGAAGGAAACGGAAAGGTAAGCTTAATGGCGCGTTAACGGCCGGCCGGGGACGGCAGCGTCACGCCGCGGAGCTCCGACACACCGCTTGCAGCTTGTTGCCGTCGGGATCGCGAACATAGGCCGCGAAATAGTCCGGCGCGTAGTCGCGCAGGCCCGGCGCGCCCTCGTCGCGCCCGCCCCGTGCGAGGGCCGCGGCATGGAAGGTCTCGACCGCGGCGCGCGACGGCGCGGTGAACGCCGCGTGCCAGCCGTTGCCCGGCGCAGGCGCCCCGCCGTCGAAGGGTCGGCAGGGAAAGAATTCCGGCTTCGCCCCCGGCGCGCCATAGCCCAGGAAGCCGTGACCTTCGTAGAGGCGGACCAGGCCGAGCGTGGCAAGCACCGGATCGTAGAAGCGCTTCGCGGCCTCGAGGTCGCGCACGCCGACGGTGACGTGGCTGAAGATGGACATGGCGTCTCCTTCGCGTTCGGGGCGGCGACCGGTCAGCGTCGCGCCGGGCGCGTCCGCTCGGCGCCCGCCGGATCCAGCTTGTGCTCGAGCGCGGCGATGCTCTCGCGGGCGGCATCGCCCGCCGGGCCGTCCGCGTCGAGCACGAGCACCTGCAGCCAGGCACGCCGCGCGCCGGCCGCATCGCCGGCCAGCCGATCGAGAATGCCGCGCTCGAGCCAGGCTTCGGGCAAGCGCGGATTGAGGGCGAGCGCGCGATCGACGTCCTCGCGCGCGAGGTCCTTCGCATCGACGTGGCGGTATGCGGCGGCGCGGAAGGCGAGCGCTTCGGCGCGCCTGGGATCGAGCTCGAGCGCGCGATTGAGGTCGTCGATCGCCTCCCAATAGGCGCCGGCCGCCGCCAGCGCCTCGGCGCGGTCGATCCAGATCTCCGGATTCCGCCCGTCGAGACGAAGCGCCGCGGTGGCGGCCATGCGCGCGCGCGGCAGATCGTCGACGGCGAGCCAGGCGTGCGAGGCCTGTGCGAGGATCTCGGCGCGCAGCGCGGCCGGCCGCTTCTCCATCGCGTTGGCGAGCTGCTCGAGCTGCTCGGCCGCGAGGGCGGGCTCGCCGCCATGCAGCAGCGCCAGCGCCGCGCAGTGGCGCGCGGCGTCGCCGCCGCCGCGGGCGGACCAGGACTTGGCCTCGTCGAAAGCCTCCTGCGGCGCGCTCCGCGCCCGCGTGAGGCAGCGCTCGTAGCGGCCGACATCCTGCAGGCCGAAGCCCAGCCCCTCGGCCGGGCCGATCCGGCGCGGCGGCGATTGCGCGAGGCAAGGCCCCGCGGCCAACGCGAGGGAGAGGAACGTTGCGATCGCGATCGACGTCATCGTCCGCTGGCTAGCACGGAATCGCGCGGGCACCGCGGCCGAACTTGACGGCCACGACTCCGGTCAGCGCGGGCCGAGCTGCCAGGGGGCGGCCATCAGCAGCCGGACGAGATCGGTCTGCCGGCTGGTGTTCGTCTTGCGGAAGACCGCCGCGAGCTGCGTGCGCAAGGTCGGCATCGCGAGCTGCAGGTCCGCGGCGATGCGCTCGAGCGTGTCGCCGGCCGTGAGGCGGGTGGCGAGGCGGAGCTCGGCGGGCGTGAGCGCGTAGAGCTCGCGCAGGCGCTCCTCGCGAAGGCTGGCCACGGTCGCGGGATCGCTGATGTAGATCGCGACGGCCGGCGACGCCGATCCGAAGAAGCTCGCCCGGCGCGGAATTGGCACCACGAGCAGCAGATAGTCGGGCCGGCCGGAGCTGCGCGCGATGCGCATCGCGCCGCCGGGTGGGGCGGCGTCGGCCGGCGAGAAGCCGGCGCAGGCGCGTGCGACATGAGCCTGCAGCGCCGCGTCGTCGCCGCGGCGGGTCGCAACGATGCCGCGGGCCGAGATCTCGATCCCGTCGCCGGCAGCCGCGATCTCGGCGGCCGCTTCGTTGAAATGAAGCGTCGCGCCGTCCGCGGCGAGGAAGACGGCGCCGATCGGACTGCCTTCGGTGACCAGATGCGTCTCGCCGCCATTCGGGCCGCTCAGGGCGAGCCTGTGCGATATCTGGGCTGCGCGCTTGAAATGCTCGAACAGCAGGGTGAAGCGGGCGATCTCGACCTCGGCGACCGGCCCGCGCGCGCGAGGGCGGTGAAGCGACAGCGAGGCGGACAACCGCCCGCCGGGCCGGGTCGAGCCGCCGATGTAGTAGCGCATGCCGGAGGTCCGCTCGTACCAGGCGTAGAACGGATCGCGATCCATCATCGCGTCGGTCTGGTGCAGCCCGTCATGGATCACGGCGCCCGGACTCGCTCGCATGACGTGGAATCGCGGATCGAGCTCGCGATAGGCGGTTACGTATTCCTCGACCAGGACCGGATCGAGGTTGCGGAAGATGCGGTGGTGCACGGCCGAGGTCTGCGTGTCGAACGACGTCATCGCGACGATGCGCGCGTCGATCGCGCCGGCGAGGCGATCGAGCGCCTCCTCCCACGGCAGCTCACCGACGGCGGCGTCGTAGAGGCCGCGGATCGTGCTGTCGATGTCGAACACGGTCCCCGCCCCGGCCTATCGCGCGCCGACCTGCCAGGGCACGCAGAGCAGCAGGCGCATGAGCTCGGACTGGCGGCTGGTGCCCGTCTTGCGGAACAGCGAGGCGAGCTGGGAGCGCAGCGTCGCGACGGACAGGCCGAGCTGCCCGGCGATCTCCGAGATCGACTCGCCCGAGACCAGCCGGACCGCCAGCCGCAGTTCGGCCGGTGTGAGTCCGTACAGGTCGCGCAGCCGGTCCTGCGGCAGGTCCGCGCCCGAGTCGGGATCGGTCACGAACACGACCGCGACGGGCGCGACGATGCCGAACGGGGCGTCCGCGCGCGGCAGCGGTGCGGTGAGCACCGAATAGGCCGCGCGACCGCTGCGCCGCGCGATCCGGGCGGTGCCGCCGCTCGCCGCGTCGTCGCCGCCCGGCAATGCCGCCATGATCGCGGCCTGCAACGGCGCATCGTCGGAGCGCCGCAGCGCCCGCAGGCCGGCAGGCTCGAGGACGAGGCCGTCCGCGGCGTCCGCGATGCACCGCAACGCGTCGTTGCAGCGCAGGAGCCGGCCGTCGTCGGCAAGGAATGCGATGCCGATCGGCGTGCCCGCGAACATGGCCTCCCATCCGGGGGTCCAGCGCTCCGCCATGGCGAGCTTGTGGCCGATCCGCACGGCGCGCTCGAAATGGTCGAACACGTGCTGGAACAGCTCGACCTCTTCGCGTCGGACATGGCCGCCCGCGCGCCCGCGGTGCAGCGACAGGCTGGCCGAGATCGCCTCGTCCGCCGTCGTCACGCCGCCGACGTAGTAGCGCAGGCCCGCGGTGCGCCGGTGCCAGTCGTGATGGTCGGGCCGGTCGATCGTCCGCTGCGGCGCGTGCAGGCGGTCGTAGGTCAGCCGGGTGTCGGGCAGTTCCGCGATGTCGGGATTGCGGTCGTCGAGCCCGGCGACGGCCGATGGCTCGTCATCGGCATCCCGCCGGTCGATCCGGCGGAAGCACCAGTCGTGGATCGACACGGTGCGGGTGTCGAACACGATCATCGCGGCACCTTCCATGCCGGTGAGGTGGAGGATCTGCTCGAGCGCATCCGACCAGCGCGCGCGACCCATGGCGGCATCGTAGAGCGCCAGGGTCGATCGGGAGATGCGATCCACTTCGGTCACGCCGGGATTGTTCGATGGGCCTCGCGAGGCGCGCAACACTTACTCTTCGGCCGACGCCGTTTTCCTTCATCGGTTTGAATGAGTCGGCCGAATTTCCTTCGGTGGTTGTGGTCCAAGACTAACGTATTGGATTTGCTTCGCGATGATCTCTGGCACTGCTCTTGCTCTCCTCCAAACGGGTGTCGCGATTCGCGACGCCGGTTCTTGGAGGCGAGGACCGCATGCCGAGGCACTGCGTCCATTCCGTTCTTGAGGCTGCGGACATCCGCAGATCGCTCTCCGCATGATTGCGTCGGCGAATCCGATTGCTTCGTCGCCATGCCGCGTGTCCATCCGTTTCCACCAGATCTTCGCGTCGACCTTGCGGCCGGCGGGTTCATCACCCGCTCCGGACGTCGGCCGCGCTCGTTCCGCCTGAGGATATCGCCATGACCAAGCCGACCCGCTCGATCCGCCGCCGTGCCGCGACGACCCGCACCGCCCGCCATCCGGTGGCGGTCCGGGTCCGCCGCGCCGGGTTCGCCCTCGGCGTGAGCCTGCTGGCAACGACGGCGCTGACCGGCCTTGCCGGCGCGGCCCCCGTCACCTGGGTCGGGACGACCGGCTTCTGGGATGTGGCCGCGAACTGGAACCCGGGCGTGCCGGGCGGTGCCGACACGGTGACGATCGATGTCGCCGGCAGCCAGACGGTGACGCATCGCACCGGTTCGTCGTCGATAACGTCGCTCACCAATGCGGAGACGCTGGTCGTCAACGGCGGCAGCTCGCTGACGATCACCAGCAACAGCAGCAACACCGGGACGATCCAGGCGGGCGGCGACTCGGCGGGCACGCTGAACCTGAGCGGCCTCACGCTCACGAACACCGGCGGCAACCTGATCGCGGCAACCGGCGGGACGATCAATCAGGCCAGCAGCACGATCGTCGGCGGGACGATCACCGCGACGGCCGGCACCTTCGCGCCGAACACCGGTTCCACGAACGCGCTGTCCGGCGTCACGTTGAACGGCAACCTGAATATGACGTCGGCCAACACCCGCGAGCGCGTCTCGGGCGGCCTGACCCTCAACGGCACGATCAACATCGACAACAACAGCATCCTGAGCTTCGAGAACAACCAGACCGTCAGCGGCACGGGCCAGATCATCTTCGGCAGTGCCGGTGCCGGCAACCGCCTGGATCTCGACGGCACCGGCACCACGACCTTCGGGTCCGGGATCACGATCCGTGGCCGGAACGGCACCATCGGCCAGCAGGTCAACCTCGGCGGCACCCAGATCCTGAACAACCAGGGCCTGATCTCGGCCGACGTCGCCGGCGGGAACATCACCATCACGGAAAGCGACGTGACCAACAGCGGCACGATCGAGGCGCGCAATAGCGGCCAGCTCACGCTTCAAAGCGCAGTGACCGGCGGTCTCGTCCGGGCGGACAACGGCGTTGTCGCGCAGAACGGCGTGCGGATCACCGGCAGCACCATCACGACCTTGAATGGCGGTGCGCTGCGCGTGAACTCCTCGCCGTCCAATTTCCTCGATGCGACGACGATCTCGGCCGGCAGCGAGATCGACATGGCGAACTCCGCGAACTCCCGCCAGCGCGTCGTCAACGGCATGACGCTGAACGGCACGATCAACATCAACAACAACGGCATCCTGAGCTTCGAAAGCGACAACACGATCTCCGGCGCGGGTCAGATCGTCCTCGGCAGTGCCGGTGCCGGCAACCGCGTCGACTTCAGCGGCAACGGCACCACGACGCTGGGCTCGGGCATCACGATCCGCGGTCAGAACGGCACGATCGGTCAGGAGATCAACGTCGGCGGCACCCAGACGCTGGTGAACAACGGCACGATCTCGGCCGACGTGGCCTCCGGCACGCTCACGATCACCGACAGTGCGGTCGTCAACAACGGCATCCTGCAGGCTCAGGGCGGCGGCACGCTGGTCCTCGCCAGCAACGTGACCGGCGGCGCGACGGGCCAGATCATCGCCGGCGCGGGAAGCTCGGTGATTCAGGCCGGCATCACCATCAGCGGCACGATCAATACGAGCGGCGGCGGCAACCTGGTGGTCAACGGCAGCCCGGTGAACTTCCTCAACGGGGTGACGCTGAACGGCAACCTGGACATGACCCCGACGAACAGCCGGGAACGCGTGACCGGGAACCTCGTCCTCAACGGCACGATCAACATCAACAACAACGGCATCCTGAGCTTCGAAGGCGACAACACGGTCTCCGGCGCGGGTCAGATCGTCCTCGGCAATACCGGCGCCGGCAACCGCGTCGACCTCAGCGGCAACGGCACCACGACACTCGGCTCGGGCATCACGATCCGCGGCCAGAACGGCACGATCGGCCAGGAGATCAACGTCGGCGGCACGCAGACGCTGGTGAACAACGGCACGATCTCGGCCGACGTGGCCGGCGGCACCCTCACGATCACCGAGAGCGCGGTCGTCAACAACGGCATCCTGCAGGCCCAGAACGGCGCCACGCTGGTCCTGAACAGCCACGTGACCGGCGGAGCGACGGGCCAGATCATCGCCGGCGCGGGCAGCTCCGTGGTTCAGAGCGGCGTCACCGTCAGCGGCACGATCAACACCAGCGGCGGCGGCAGCTTCCTCGCCAACTCGAGCAACCAAAACCGGTTGGACGCCGTCACGTTGAACGGCAACCTGAACATGACGTCGCCCAACGCCCGCGAGCGGGTGCTGAACGGCCTGACCTTGAACGGGCAGATCGACATCAACAACAACGGCATCCTGAGCTTCGAAGGAGATCAAACGATCGTCGGCACGGGGCAGATCGTCCTCGGCAATACCGGCGCCGGCAACCGCGTCGACTTCGACGGCAACGGCATCACGACACTGGGCTCTGGCATCACGATTCGCGGCCAGAACGGCACGATCGGTCAGCAGATCAACGTCGGCGGCACGCAGACGCTGGTGAACAACGGCACGATCTCGGCCGACGTGGCCGGCGGCACCCTCACGATCACCGAGAGCGCGGTCGTCAACAACGGCATCCTGCAAGCCCAGAACGGCGCCACGCTGGTCCTGAACAGCAACGTGACCGGTGGAGCAACGGGCCAGATCATCGCCGGCGCGGGCAGTTCCGTGGTTCAGAACGCCGTCACCGTCGGAGGCACGATCAATACGAGCGGCGGCGGCAGCTTCCTCGCCAACTCGAGCAACCAAAACCGGCTGGACGGCGTCACGCTGAACGGCAACCTGAACATGACGTCGGCCAACGCCCGCGAGCGGGTCCTGAACGGTCTGGTCCTGAACGGGCGGATCGACATCAACAGCAACGCCATCCTGAGCTTCGAAGGCGATCAGACGGTCAGTGGCACGGGTCTCATCGTGTTCGGCGACACGGGCGCCGGCAACCGCCTCGACCTGGACGGCGACGGCACGACCACGATCGGATCGGGAATCACGATCCGCGGCCAGAACGGCACGATCGGCCTGCAGATCAACCTCGGCGGCACGCAGATCCTGGCGAACAACGGGTTGATCTCGGCGGATGTCGCCGGTGGAAACATCATCATCACGCAATCCGCGGTGAACAACTCGGGCGTCCTCGAGGCGCGCAACGGCGGCCAGCTCACCCTGGAGAGCACCGTCACCGGCGGCACGATCCACGCCGACAACGGCGTGGTGCTGCAGAACGGGGCACGGATCATCGGCAGCACCATCACTTCCGCCAATGGCGGCGCCCTGCGCGTGAACTCCTCGAACGCCAACTACCTCGACGGGGCCACGATCGCGGCCGGCGGCGTCGTCGACATGGCGACCTTCGGCAATACCCGCGAGCGCGTCGTCAACGGCCTGACGGTGAACGGCGTCCTGAACCTCAACAGCAACGGCATCCTGAGCTTCGAAGAGACGCAGACCATCGGCGGCACGGGACAGATCGTCCTCGGCGACACCGGCGGCGGCAACCGCATCGATCTGGACGGCACCGGCACGACGACGATCGCCGCCGGCATGACCATTCGGGGCCGGAACGGCACCATCGGCCAGCAGATCAACCTCGGCGGCACCCAGACCCTGGTGAACAACGGCCTCATCTCGGCCGACGTCGCTTCCGGCACGATCGCGTTCCTCCAGTCCGACGTCAGCAACTTCGGCACCTTCCAGGCGAAGAACGGCGGCACCCTCCTGGTCCAGGGCGGTGTCGGCTTCACCAACCAGGCCGGCGGCGTCGTCGAGGCGCTGGCCGGGTCGAACGTCGTGTTCCAGAGCGGCGCCACGCCGACGAACCTCACCGCCGGCACGCTGGCGGGCGGCATCTGGCGGTCGGACTCGACCGGCGGCTCGCCGTCGATGATCGATATCCAGGGCGCCAACACGGCGATCACGACCAACTCCGCCGACATCTACCTCATCGGCGCCAACTCGGGCTTCCAGGCGCGCAACGCAGGCTCGGCGGTCACGTCCCTCGACAGCTCGCTGTTCACCAACAACGTCGCGCTGCGGATCCAGGAAGGCCGCTCGTTCACGGCGACGGCGAACAGCGGCAACTTCATCAACAACGGTTTGCTCGAGCTCGCCAGCGGGGCCGCGACCTCGACCTTCAAGGCGAACACGTCGCTGACCAACAGCGCGACCGGCGCGATCGTCGGCTACGGCGTGGTCGACAACCGGCCGGCCAACGCCGGCACGATCGTCGCGCAGCTCGGCACGCTCAGCGTCAAGGGCGGCATGACCGGCGACGGCACGGCGCGCGCGCAAGGCGCTGCCGCGGTGCTCGACCTCTCCGCCGCGACGGCGGCGAGCTCGGCGCGTTTCCTCCAGCTCAACGACGGCGGTGCGCTCAATCTCGGCGCTCAGAACTTCAACGTTGCGAAGGACTACACGAACGGCGCATTCGGCACCGGCAACGCGTTCAACGCGCGTGCCAACGTGTCGGGCGCCGGCCAGATCGTCGGCGTGGGCACGAGCCAGGCGATCACCGGCGACGTCACGGGCGGCACGACGCCGACCGCAACGCTCAATTTCGGCAACGTCCGCGGCGGCACGTCGAAGACGCTGAACTACCAGGTCGCGAACACCGGCGCGCCGACGGCGGCCGATCTGCGCGGCGCAGTCCAGACCGCCTTCTCGGGCGGCGGCGTGAGCGACGGGCGGCTGTCCGGCGCCGGCGTGACGGCGGCCAATTTCGGGCCGCTGGGCGGCGGCACGAACACGGGCAATCTTGCGGTCACCTTCACGGCCAGCTCGGGCGGCTCGCTCACGGGCCAGTCCGTCAAGGTCGCCAACAACTTCGACAACGTCGCGGACCAGGTCATCAACATCACGGGCGTGGCCTCGGCGATCGCTACCGGCACGGCGTCGCCGTCGCCGGTGAACTTCGGGGCGTTCCGCGTCGGCGGGCCCGCCCCGGCGGCGCAGGCGTTCTCCGTCCAGAACAACACCGGCGGTGCGGGCGCCGAGCGCCTCGGCATCTCGAGCGTCTCGACGACCGGGAACTTCTCGGCCGCGAACGCGCTCGGCACGGGGCTCATCAACGGCGGCGCCTCGAGCGCCGGCGCGGTGACCGCGCAGCTCTCGGGCGGCGTGGCCGGCGTGAACAACGGCACGGTGACGATCAACTACCGCTCGGACGGCACGGCGATCGATCCGACCTTCACCTCGGTCGCGTCGAACAGCCAGGTCATCAACCTTTCGGCGACCGGCTACAACACGGCCGTCGCTTCGCTCGGCGCGCTCAGCTTCGGCGCGGTGGCGGTCGGCAGCGGCCCGATCGTGAAGACGCTGTCGGTGACGAACAGCGCGCTGGCCGGCCTCTTCTCCGAGGATCTGCGCGCGCAGCTCGGCTCGATCACCGGGACCTCGTCGGGCCTGTTCTCCACGGCGGGCTCGGGCACGATCTCGAACCTGATCGCCGGCGGCACGGACACGACGACGCTCAAGGTGACGTTGACCCCGACGGTTGCCGGCGCCCTGAGCGCCAGCGTCGAGGTGCTGCTCGCGTCGACCGGGACGGTCGGCGGCGCGGCGACGGGCCTCGGCGTGCTCGCGCTCCCGACGCAGAACGTCGCGCTCACCGGCTCGATCAGCGGCCTGGCGTTCAATCTCGCCTCAGGCAGCGCGGCGCCGACCAGCGCGAACTTCGGCAACCTGCGCGTCGGTGCACTCGCGACGCAGTCGATCGCCGTCACCAACACGGCGCCGGTCGATCCGCTGACCGAAGGCCTCAATGCGACGGCGAGCGTGTTCTCCGGCACGGGGATCACGGCGGTCGGCAGCGTCGCCGGTCTCGGCGCGGGAGCGACCAACCCGTCGGCGATCAGCGTCGGACTCGACACTTCGAGCGCCGGCGCCAAGAGCGGCGTGGCGCGCATCGCCTTCGTCTCGGACGGCTCGATCGGCGGTTCGCCGGTATCGGTCGGGAACCAGGACGTGAACGTTTCCGGCAACGTGTTCCGCCTCGCCCAGGCGAGCGTGACGCCGACCCCGGTCGTCGTCGCGGCGCAACGCGTCGGCGGTTCCGGCTCCGCTGCGGTGACGATCGCGAACACCGCGGCCGCCGACGGCTTCTCGGAGGGCCTGCGCGCCTCCGCGAGCGGCCACTCGGGCGACGCGTCGGTCTCCGGCCCGGGCTCGGTCCTGGTCGCCGCCGGCGGCAGCTCGACGGCCTACGGCGTGTCGGTCAACACCGCCACCGCCGGCGTGAAGTCGGGCACGGTGAGCTTCGCGCTCGCCTCGGACGGCACGGGCACCAGCGGGATCGCCGGCAATGTCGACCTGCCGGGCGCGACGCTTGACGTCAGCGGCAAGGTCTATGCGCCGGCCTCGACAGACACCTCCACGGCGACGGTGAACTTCGGAACGGTGCGCCGCGGCACCGCGGTCGCGGCGCAGTCGGTCGCGATCACGAACACCGCCGCGGCGACGGCGCTGAACGACACGCTCGTCGCGACGGGAATCGGCGGCCCGACGTCGCCCTTCGGCGCGACGGCGTCCGCCGGCCTGGCTTCCGGCCTGCTCGCCGGCGCCACCGGGAACGTGTCGACGACGATGAGCACGACGGTCGCCGGGGTGTTCGCCTCGAGCGCCGTCGTGAACCTCGCCAGCCGCAACCCGGACATGGCCGACCTGTCGCTGGGCACCAAGACGATCGACCTCGCCGGCACCGTGAACGAGATCGCGACGATCCAATTCTCGAAGATCGGCGGCGCGGGTGGGTTCAGCGGCGGCGGCACGAGCTACGTGCTCGATCTCGGCTCCATCCTCCAGGGCACCGACATCACGGCGGCCACGCTGCGTCTCAGCAACGCGATCCTGGCGGGACTGCCCGGCGACTCCCTGGTCGGCGCGTTCGGGACGACGAGCATCGATCCGGCGTTCCTGCTGACGGGCTTCGGCACCCCGGTCGACCTCGCGCCGGACAGCTTCTTCGACGTGTTCGTGGACCTCGACACGAGCATCGCGGGCAGCTTCACGATGACGCTCGACTTCGTCGGCGCCTCGCACAACGCCTTCCAGGACGACCTGGCGCTGGCGCCGGTCTCCCTCCGCCTGATCGGCGAGGTGGTGACCGTGCCGCCGCCTCCGCCGCCGCCCCCGCCGCCGCCGTCGGACGTGCCGGAGCCGGCCACCGGGGCGCTGTTCGGCCTCGGCGCCGCGGGGCTGTGGCTGATGCGGCGGCGCCGCGCCGCGGCGCCCGAGCGGTGATCGGCCGCGGAGGGCCGTGCGGCGCTGCCGCCGGCCCTCCGTGCGCCGCAGGCTCCGGCGGTCCGTCCGCCGATCGGCCCTGCCGGAACAATTGACCGGGCGAGGGGCCGGCCCTTACTGTGCCGGCCCATGTCGTCGACCGCTTCCATCCTGAAGCTGCTCTGCGGCGGCCTTGCGCCGCTCGCGGCCGCCCGACTTATCGGCGGCCGCTGACCGACGTTCGTCGTCGGTTCTGACGGCCCCGGCGGGGGCTCCTCATGGCACCCCGCCCGCTTCTCCGCACCAACGACCAGTCAGGACTTCAGGCCCTCGCGTGCGCCGTCCGGCGCCCGGGCCGCTCCCAGAACAGGATCCGAACCATGTCGACCATGCCCATCCACAAGTACCGCGCCTTCGCGCCCATCGACCTGCCGAACCGCCAATGGCCCTCGAAGATCATCGACCGCGCGCCGATCTGGTGCTCCGTCGATCTCCGCGACGGCAACCAGGCACTGATCGAGCCGATGGGGCCGGAGCGCAAGCGCCGGATGTTCGACCTCCTGGTGAAGCTCGGCTTCAAGGAGATCGAGATCGGCTTCCCTTCGGCCTCGCAGACCGATTTCGACTTCTGCCGCCAGCTGATCGACGAGAAGCTGATCCCCGACGGGGTGAAGATCCAGGTCCTGGTCCAGTGCCGCGAGGAGCTGATCCGCCGCACCTTCGAGGCGATCAAGGGCGCCAAGGACGTCATCGTCCACATCTACAATTCGACCTCGACCCTGCAGCGACGCGTGGTCTTCGGCCTCGACCGGCCGGGCATCATCGACATCGCGGTCAAGGGCGCGAAGCTGGTGAAGGACCTGGTGCCGACCGTTCCCGGCACGAGGATCCAGATGGAGTACTCGCCCGAGAGCTTCACCGGCACCGAGCTCGACTTCGCCAAGGAGATCTGCGAGGCGGTGATGGGCGTGTGGCAGCCCACGCCGCAGAACAAGATCATCCTGAACTTGCCCTCGACCGTCGAGATGGCGACGCCGAACATCTTCGCCGACCAGATCGAGTGGATGGGCCGCAACCTCAGGAATCGCGACGCGATCACGCTGTCGGTGCATCCGCACAACGACCGCGGTACGGGCGTGGCCGCGGCCGAGCTCGCCGTGATGGCCGGCGCCGACCGCGTCGAGGGCACGCTGTTCGGCAACGGCGAGCGCACCGGCAACGTCGACATCGTCACGCTGGGGCTGAACCTGTTCAGCCAGGGCGTCGACCCGAAGCTCGACATGCGCGACGTGCGCGAGATGGTCCGCACGGTCGAGTACTGCAACCAGCTGCCCGTCCACCCGCGTCATCCCTATGGCGGCGAGCTGGTGTTCACGGCCTTCTCGGGCTCGCACCAGGACGCGATCAAGAAGGGCTTCTCGGCGCTGGAGAAGTCGAACTCGCAGCTGTGGGAGGTGCCGTACCTGCCGATCGACCCGAAGGACATCGGTCGCGACTACGAGGCGGTGATCCGGGTCAACAGCCAGTCGGGCAAGGGCGGTGTGGCGTATCTTCTCGAGACCGAGCACGGAATCGAGCTGCCCCGGCGCATGCAGATCGAGTTCGCCGGCGTCATCCAGAAGATCGCCGACGACACCGGCAAGGAGATCACCGCCGACGTGATCTGGCGCGAGTTCCAGCGCGAGTATCTCGGCGCCGGCCGGATCGACTTCGTCGAGCACGTGACGCTGCCGCAACGCCAGGGCAGCGGCGTCGAGCGCAAGCTCGAGGCGACGGTGAAGGTCGACGGCGGCGAGCGCAGCGTGCAGGGCCACGGCAACGGCCCGATCGACGCCTATGTCGACGCCCTCAACCAGGCCTTCGGCCTCGACATCGAGGTCGTCGACTACCGCGAGCACGCCCTGTCGAAGGGCTCCGACGCCAAGGCGATCGCCTATGTCGAAGCGAGCGTCGGCGGCCGGACGATCTTCGGCTGCGGCATGGACCCGAACATCGTCAGCGCGTCGTTGCGCGCGGTGACGAGCGTCGCGAACCGATTCCTCCGCGCCAAGGGCTGATGTGGCCGGCGTCGTGATGCTCCTGCGGCCCCGCGGAGTCGTGTCCGCTCCCGGGGCCGCGACTGGCCTGCCGTCCCCCTCGACGATGGGGGACGGATCGCGGGCGATCGGCGGGCGAGGGGCTTGTCCGATCGTCGGACGCGGCCGGAGCGAGGCGGTTCGCGCGTCGATGCGACCTGCGCTCGGCGGCCGCATCGCTGTCCGGCGCACCATCGCACGAGCGGCGCCGTAGCCGTCGCCCATGCTTCCCGCCGCACGCAGGCTCTTCGTCTTCGGCCTCGGCTTCTCGGCTCTCGTCTTCGCCAAGCGCGCGAAGGTCAAGGGTTGGCGCGTCGCCGGCACGACGCGATCGCCCGAAAAGGCGCAGGGCCTGCGCGATGCCAGCGGCTTCGAGATGCATCTGTTCGATCGCGGCAAGCAGCTCGAGAACCCGATGGCGGCGCTCGCCGGCACGACCCACCTGCTGATCTCGGTGCCTCCCGACCGCGGCGGCGATCCGGTCCTCGCGCATCATGCCGCCGACATCGCCGCACTGCCGGGGCTGCGCTGGGCCGGCTACCTCTCGACGACCGGTGTCTATGGCGACCGCGAGGGCGGCTGGGTCACCGAGCGCGACGGCCTGCACCCGACCGGCCCGCGCGGCCGCGCACGCGTGGAAGCCGAACGCGCCTGGCTCGACCTGATGCGCTTCGGCGTGCCGGTGCACCTGTTCCGCATCGCCGGCATCTACGGCCCCGGTCGCTCGGCCTTCGACAGCTTGCGCGACGGCACGGCGCGGCGCGTGGTGAAGCCGGGCCAGATCTTCAGCCGCATCCATGTCGACGACATCACGCAGGTGCTCGAGGCCTCGATCGCCAAGCCCAATGCCGGCGAGGCGTACAACGTCTGCGACGACGAGGCCGCGCCGCCGCAGGACGTGATCGCCTATGCCGCCGGCCTGCTCGGCCTGGAGCCGCCGCCCGAGATCCCGTTCGCGGAGGCGGCGACGTCGATGAGCGAGATGGCGAAGAGCTTCTACCGCGACAACAAGCGAGTCTCGAACCTGCGCATCAAGGACGAGCTCGGCGTGAAGCTGAAATACCCCGACTACCGCGCGGGCCTGCAGGCCATCCTCGAGGTCGAGCGCAAGCGGATCTGAAGGCGAGCCGGGGTCGGAGCGGATGCCCCGACCCCGGTCGCACCGGGACGGTCTTGGCTCAGGCCGTGCGGCGCGAGCGGCGCGACGCCCCGAGACCCGCCAGGGCAGCACCCAGCAACGCGAGGCTGGCCGGCGCCGGCACGTCCGCCGCCGCGGTGCGGAAGCGGATGTCGTCGATGCCCCAGAGATCGCGGCTGGCAAACGGACCGGCCTCGTGGATGGTGATGCTCGAGATCGCGCTTGCGAAGCCCGTGATGCCGAAGAAGCCGACGCCGCCATCGTTGTCGGTCTCGGTCAGCGCGATCGACTGCGCCGTGCCGTCGTCGAACTCGACGGTGAAGGTCCCGGCGATGGTGGTCTGGGTCCCCGAATGGAAGAACCCGAAGGCGTCGATCGGTGCCGCAAAGCTGAATGTCACGAAGACGTCGGGACCGTCGAAGAACGGCCAGACCCGCACGTGATTGCTGCCGGCAAGCGTCGTGTTGAAGCTGAGAACCACATCGCTATCGCTTCGGATCTCGACGGCCTCCGCGCCCGTGGCGCTGAGCGTGACGCCAGGTGCGATCGCGGTCGCGCCGGCCATGGCCCCAATCGCGAACGATTCGAAGTCGACAATCGTCATGCCCGGCACCGACGCGTCGAAGGTGCTTGCGGCCGTCGACGACAGCGGTCCCGCGGTGACCCCATTGTCGATCGCTTGGGTCACGGTCGCCGCCTGCGCGGCGGCCGACAGGGCCCCGATCGCGATCGCAAGCGTCGCGATCGCTCGTGAATTGCGTGCCATTGCTTGTCTCCGTGTCGCTCCATGCCGGCCCGTTTGGCGGCACTCGAGCGCATCGGAGCAAATCCAGTGCCAGGACGGCGATCGTCGAAGCGCGAACGCGAAATCTCGACTTCACCATTAACGCGCGCTCGGCCGTGTAAGGTTCGCCGACATCGGCCGGGGCGCCATGGGAAGCGAGACGATGCGCCGTCGGCGCGAAGACGCGCGGGCGAGGGACGCCGGCGTCAGATCGTCCGCTCCGATTCCAGCGACTTCAGCGCCGCGCGCACGCGGCGCTCGATCTCCGCGGGGCGTTCGGCTTCGGTCATCGGCAGCGTCTCGGCGACGATCCTGCCGACGATGCGGCCGACTTCGCGCTGGACCGCGGTGTCGTCGCTGTTCGATTTCGGCACGCGCACGATCACGTCGCCGGAGAAGGTCGGCACGCGGCCATCGGCGTTGAGCTTGGGGCGCGGCGGCTCCTGGCCCTCGGCGACCGCGCGGATCGCGCGGCGCAGGCCGCGGCGGAGCATCGCCACGCCGGTGTCGGTCGAGCCGAGCGTCTCCTCGGCGTGGACGGTGATCTCGCCCTGGCCGACCTGCGCCTCGTAGTCGCTGGGCATGCGCTGGCCTTCCTCGTAGCTGCGCTCGCTGCCGGTCTGGCCGAGGAAGTCGATGATGTTGAGGCCGACCTTGCTGCGATCGCCCTTGCCGTGCTCGTCGAGGCCCGGATTGAAATGGCGCCAGCCGACGATCTTGCAGCTGCGGTCGTCGACCGGGACGGTCCACTTGGTGATGCCGACGCGCGGGAAGAACTTCTCCTGCGTGGCGTCCTGATAGATGTCGGGCGGCTGCGCGATCGCCGGGAACATGTTCTCGGCGGTGCGCACCCAGATGTACTCGTTCCAGCGCCGCGTGTTGGTCAGGTAGATCCCGAGGCGATCCTCCATCCAGTGCCATTCGACGACCGGGAAGGCGCCCCAGGCTGGATTGAAATGCGCGCGCGTGATCCGCGTGTGCAGGAACACGCTGTGCCAAGGATCCATCGGGTTCTCGGCGACCTGCAGCCAGTTGCAGGGATAGTCGAGCGCGTAGGGCACCATGTCGTTGCCCGGCTGCGCCATCGTGTCGAGGACGGTGAAGTCGGGCATCTTCTCGGGCGGACCCATATAGGCGAAGACGAGGCCGTCGACCTCGCGCACGGGATAGGCGCCCTGGCAGAGATTCTCGCGGATGCGGCTGGTCGCCGGCTCGCCCGGCGTCTCGAGGATCTTGCCGTCGATGTCGAACAGCCAGCCGTGGTAACAGCAGCGGATGCCGCGCTCGGCGACGATGCCGTATTCGAGCGAAGTGCGCCGGTGGCTGCAGTGCTTGTGCAGCAGGCCGTAGCGCTTGGAGAGATCGCGGAACAGGACGAGATCCTCGCCCAGCACGCGGATGGCGAGCGGCACGTCCTTCACCTGCGCGGTCATCGCGATCGGATGCCAGAAGCGGCGGAAATATTCGCCGCACGGCGTACCCGGCCCGACATGGGTGAGCTCGGCATCCTCGGTGGCGTTCGAGCGCCGGTGATAGCCGTTATACGGCTGACGCCGCCAGTTGACCTCGGTCATCGCGTAGTTCCCCCTGCGCTTCCCATGCCCCAGCGGCTGCGCAGCGATAGGAGAAGTGGGCGCGAAGCGGACGGGGAGGCGAGCGGAGCCCCGGGGGCCCCGCCCGTCCTCCCCGTCGCGCGCTTCGTGCGCGCCACCCCTGCTATTCGCCTCCGGCGAACTCGAAGGGACGACTCACTCTAGCACCTCCGCCAATGTCGCCGTCAGCAGCGCCAGGTCCGGATCGCGCGACAGCCGGTGGTCGCCGTCCTTGACGAAGATGCAGCGCACGTCGTCGCCGGCGAGCTTCTCCGCCAGCGTCAGCGACCGCTGCCAGGGGACGTCGGGATCGCGCTGGCCGTGCAGCAGCCGCACCGGCCCGGTGAAGTCGATCGGGCCGCGCAGCAGCAGATGCCGGCGGCCGTCGTCGATCAGGGCCTTGGTGATGGCGTAGGGATCGTCGCCGTAGTTGTTGGTCTCGTAGATGACGCCCTCGGTCTCCAGCATCATTCGGGCCGGCTCCTCCATCTGCTGCCAGATGAGGTCCTCGGTGAAGTCGGGCGCGGCCGCGATACCGATCAGCGCGCGCACGCGCTCGGGCCGGGCCAACGCCACGTTGAGCATGATCCAGCCGCCCATGCTCGAGCCGATCAGCACCAGCGGGCCCTCGGTCAGGCGATCGATGGCGGCGAGCGCGTCCTCGGTCCACAGGCCGACGGTGCCGGCCTCGAAATCGCCGCCGGACTCGCCGTGGCCCTGGTAGTCGAAGCGCAGGCAGGCCTGGCCGCGCGCCGCGCAGAACGCGTCGACCGAGCTCGCCTTGCTGCCGCTCATGTCCGACTTGAAGCCGCCCAGGAAGACGACGGTGGGAGACTTGCCGGGTCGGCGGCGATAGGCGATAGAGACCTCGCCTGCACGCGGGATTCGACCTATTTCCTCGGGGGCTGGCGGCATCGGAACCGGTTCTTCCAGGTCAGGACGAAGGGCAAGAAGAGTTCGTGGCGACACCGCAACCTATCACGGCGACGAGCGCCTCCACACCCAGCGCGCGGTTCCTCGCCGCGACCGGGCCGACGGTGCTCCAGGTCCTGCCCGCCCTGCATACCGGCGGCGTCGAGCGCGGGACCTGCGACATGGCCGCGGCGATCATGGACGCCGGCTGGCGTGCCGTCGTGGCGTCGGCGGGCGGGCCGATGACCCGCGAGCTCGAGCGCGCCGGCGCGCTGCACGTGACGTTGCCGCTCGACACCAAGAATCCGCTCTCGATGCGCTCGAATGCGAGCAAGCTGGTCGAGCTGATCGAGCGCTGGAAGATCGATCTCGTCCATGCCCGCAGCCGCGCCCCGGCCTGGAGCGCCTTCTGGGCGACCGAGCGCGCCGGGGTGCCGCTGATCACGACGTTCCACGGCACCTACAACATCCAGAACGCCTTCAAGCGCCAGTACAACGCGGTGATGACCAAGGGCGTGCGCGTCATCGCGATCTCGGAGTTCATCAGCGAGCACATGCTGGCCGAATACGGCTGCGAAATGGACCGCGTGCGGGTGATCCCGCGCGGCGTCGACATTCGCAGCTTCGATCCCGATGCCGTGAAGCCGGAACGCGTGATCAAGCTGTCGCGCGACTGGCGCCTGACCGACGGGCTGCCGGTGATCATGCTTCCCGGGCGGCTCACCCGATGGAAGGGCCAGACCGTGCTGATCGACGCGATGGCGCGGCTCGGCCGGCGCGACGTCCAGGCCGTGCTGGTCGGCGCCGACCAGGGCCGCACGGCCTATCGCGAGGAGCTCGAGCAGCGCATCGGCAAGTACGGGCTCGAGGGCATCGTGCGCATCGTCGATCACTGCAGCGACATGCCGGCGGCCTACATGCTCGCCGACGTCGTCGTCTCGGCCTCGACCGACCCCGAGGCCTTCGGGCGCGTGGTCGCCGAGGCCGGCGCGATGGGCCGGCCGATCATCGTCAGCGGCCATGGCGGCGCGCGCGAGATCGTCATCGACGGCGAGACCGGCTGGCTGACGCCGCCGGCGGACTCCAGCGCGCTGGCCGAGGCGCTGGCGCATGCGCTGACGCTGCCGCCGGCGACGCGGCACGCCTTGGCGTCGCGCGCCATGGCGCATGTGCGCGAGCGCTACACCAAGGAAAAGATGTGCGCCGCGACGCTGGGCGTCTACGAGGAGGTCCTCGGCGCGACCCGGGGCGCGGACGGCGCCGCGCGCGCGTGACCCTCGGCGCGATCCTCGTCATCAAGCTCGGCGCGCTCGGCGACGTCGCGCAGGCCTTCGGCGCCTTCCAGGCGATCCGCCGCCACCATGCCGGCGCGAAGATCGTGCTGCTGACGACTCCGCCCTTCGCCAAGCTGCTCGCGCCCAGCCCGTGGTTCGACGAGGTCTGGATCGACGAGCGGCCGCCGGCGTGGCGTCTCGCCTGGCTCGGCTTGCGCGCGCGGATCCGCGCGGCGCGCTTCGCGCGGATCTACGACCTGCAGACGACGAGTCGCTCGGACTGGTATTTCCGCATGCTGGGTCCCGGCGCGCGGCCGGAATGGGTCGGCACCGCACCGGGCGCCTCGCATCGCCATGTCGACCCGCGGCGCGACTTGCTCCACAACTACGACCGGCTCGGGGCGCAGCTGGCGCTGGCGGGGATCGCGTCGATCCCGCCGCCGGATCTGTCCTGGCTCGATGCCGACCTGTCGCGATTCGGGCTGCCGGCGCACTTCGGTCTGCTGGTGCCGGGGACCTCGGCGCATCGCGCGATCAAGCGCTGGCCGACGCCGAACTTCGCGGCGATCGCGGCGCTCCTCGACGCCCGCGGCATCACGCCCGTCGTGGTCGGCGGCGGGGACGAGCGCGACCTTGCCGCGGCGATCCGGGCGGTGTGCCCGGCGGCCCGCGATCTCACCGGCACCACTTCCATCCCCGAGCTCGCGGCGCTGGGGCGCAAGGCGGCGATCGCGATCGGCAACGACACCGGTCCGATGCATCTGATCGCGGAGACGCGCACGCCGACGCTCATGCTCATGAGCCGCGAGAGCAACCCGGCGCATTGCGCGCCGCGCGGCCCCGCCGCGCGCTGGCTGCGCCGCGACTTCATCAAGGACCTGCCGGTCGCCGACGTGGAAGCGGCGATCGCGGAACTGCTGGCGAACGACGGGAAGAAGGAGGGATCGGGATGAGTCGACTCAAGGACCGTGCGGCGCTCGTGTTCGGCGCGGGTTCGGTGGGGCCGGGCTGGGGCAACGGCAAGGCGTCGGCGGTCGCCTATGCGCGCGCCGGCGCGAAGGTCGTCTGCGTCGACGTCGCCGAGGCCGCGGCCGCCGAGACCGTCGCGATCATTCGCGCCGAGGGCGGGGTCGCCGAGGCGGCGGTCTGCGACGTGACGAAGGAGGACCAGGTCGCCGCCACGGTGGCGCGGACCGTCGCACTGTTCGGCCGGCTCGACATTCTCCACAACAATGTCGGCCATGCCGGGATGGGCGGGCCGCCGGACCTGACCGAGGCGCAGTGGCAGCGCGAGCTCGACCTTAACGTCACCGGCATGTTCCTGGCCTGCCGCCACGCCATCCCCGTGATGCTGGCCGCCGGCAAGGGCGTGATCACCAACATCTCGTCCGTGGCCGGGATCCGCTACACGGGCTACCCGTATGTCAGCTACTACGCGGCCAAGGGCGCGGTGAACCAGTTCACCGTCGGCGTGGCACTGCAGTACGCGCGCCAGGGGATCCGCTGCAACGCGATCCTGCCCGGGCTGATGGAGACGCCGCTGATCTTCCAGCAGATCTCCGGCCAATACGCCTCCGCCGAGGAGATGGTCCGCGCCCGCCACGAAGCCTCGCCCACGGGGCGGATGGGGACCGGATGGGACATCGCCAATGCGGCGGTCTTCCTGGCCAGCGACGAAGCCGGGTACATCAACGCGGTCTGCCTGCCGGTCGATGGCGGCCTGACCGCGCGCTGCGCCTGAGGCGGAATGCCGCTTCGGCCGGGCCGGCAAGGGTTGAAGCCCTGCCGGCCGGCCCGTATGGTCCGCGCCTTCCCCTGGAACAGGACAGGACCATGGTCTCGATCAAGCTGCCCGACGGCAGCGTGAAGCAGTTCGCGGCGGCGCCGTCCGGCCTGGACGTCGCGCAGTCGATCGGTGCCGGCCTCGCCAAGGCCGCCCTCGCCATCAAGGTTGACGGCGAGCTCCGCGACCTGACGCGCCCGATCGAGTCCGATGCCGGAATCGAGATCGTGACGGCCCGGTCGCCGGACGCGCTGGCGCTGCTGCGCCACGATGCGGCGCACGTGCTGGCCGAGGCCGTGCAGGAGCTGTGGCCGGGAACCCAGATCACCTTCGGCCCCTCGACCGAGGACGGCTTCTATTACGATTTCGGCCGCGCCGAGCCGTTCAGCCCGGACGATTTCCCGAAGATCGAGGCGAAGATGCGCGAGATCGTCGACCGCGACGAAAAGATCGTGCGCGAGATCTGGGACCGCGACCGGATGAAGGCCTACTTCATCGAGCACGGCGAGAGCTTCAAGGCGGAATGGGTCGACTCGATCCCGAAGGACGAGGAGATCTCGGTCTACCGCCAGGGCCAGTGGCTCGACATGTGCACCGGGCCGCACCTGCCGTCGACCGGCAAGCTCGGCAAGCACTTCAAGCTGATGAAGGTGTCCGGGACCTACTGGCGCGGCGATGCGAAGAACGCGCAGCTGCAGCGCATCTACGGCACCGTCTTCGCGACCAAGGAGGCGCTCGAGGCCCACCTCAAGCAGATCGAGGAGGCCGAGAAGCGCGACCACCGCAAGCTCGGCAAGGAGATGCAGCTCTTCCACATCCAGGAAGAGGCGGTGGGCTCGGTGTTCTGGCACCCGAAGGGCTGGGCGCTGTATCGCGCGCTCGAGCGCTACATGCGCGACCGCCTCGAGGACGACGGCTATGTCGAGGTGAAGACGCCGCAGGTGCTCGATCGCGTGCTGTGGGAGCGCTCGGGCCACTGGGACAAGTACAAGGACGCGATGTTCGCGGCGCGGCCGCGCTCCGAGAACGCGGAGGAGGACCGCCTCTACGCGCTCAAGCCGATGAACTGCCCGGGGCACGTGCAGGTCTTCCGCCAGGGGCTGAAGAGCTACCGCGACCTGCCGCTGCGCATCGCCGAATTCGGCGCCTGCCATCGCTTCGAGCCCTCGGGGGCCCTGCACGGGATCATGCGCGTGCGCGCCTTCACCCAGGACGACGCGCACATCTTCTGCACCGAGGACCAGATCACCGCGGAGTCGGTGAAGTTCTGCACCCTGCTGCGGTCCGTCTATCGCGACCTCGGCTTCGAGGACATCCGCATCAAGTTCTCGGACCGCCCGGCCGAGCGCGCCGGCGACGATGCGATCTGGGACAAGGCCGAGGCGGCGCTCGAGGCCGCGGCCAAGGCGGCGGGGCTCGAGACCGTCCGCAACCCGGGCGAGGGCGCCTTCTACGGCCCGAAGCTCGAGTTCGTGCTGCGCGACGCCATCGGCCGCGACTGGCAGTGCGGCACCCTGCAGGTCGACTTCGTCCTGCCCGAGCGGCTCGATGCGACCTACATCGCCGAGGACGGCCAGAAGCACCGGCCGGTCATGCTGCACCGCGCCATCCTGGGGTCCTTCGAGCGGTTCATCGGGATCCTGATCGAGAACTATGCCGGCCGCTTCCCGCTGTGGATGGCGCCGACCCAGGTGGCGATCGCGACCATCGTGTCGGATGCCGACGACTACGCCCGCGAGATCGCCGCGACGCTCGCCCGGCACGGAATCCGCGCGGAGCTCGACCTGCGCAACGAGAAGATCGGCTACAAGGTGCGGGAGCACACCCTGGCCAAGACCCCCTATCTGTGGGCCCTGGGCCGGCGGGAGGCCGAGCAGCGCACCGTGGCGATCCGCCGCCTCGGGAGCGAGGAGCAGCGTTCGCTTGCGCTCGATGAGGCCATCGCTACATTGCGCGACGAGGCGAAGGTCCCCAGCGCCTGAAGCCACTGAAGCCGCCCCCATGGGGGCCGTGTGACAGCGACCGGAGCCAACCGGCGCGCCACCTGACCGGGATCGGCTGCAAACAAGGAGAAGTTCTATCGCACGTCCGTCCATGGAAGCGCCCGCCAAGGGTGGCCCGCGCGTCAACGACCAGATCGAGGCCGCGCAGGTGCGTTTGATCGATGCCCGCGGCGAGATGCTCGGGGTCGTCTCGCTCTATCAGGCGCTCGCGATCGCGGATGAGTCGGGGCTCGACCTCGTCGAGATCTCGCCCAACGCGGAGCCGCCGGTCTGCAAGGTTCTCGACTTCGGCAAGTACAAGTACGAGCTGCAGAAGAAGGAGAACGAGGCGCGCAAGAAGCAGAAGGTCATCGAGATCAAGGAGATCAAGATGCGCCCCGGCATCGACGATCACGACTACGACGTGAAGATGCGCGCGATGCAGCGCTTCATCGCCGAAGGGGACAAGGTCAAGATCACGCTGCGCTTCCGCGGCCGCGAGATGGTCCATCAGGATCTCGGCGCCAAGGTGCTCGATCGCGTGCGCGTCGATCTCGGCGAGACGATCAAGGTCGAGTCGTCGCCGCGAATGGAAGGCCGCCAGATGACGATGGTCATCGCGCCGAAGTGACGTCCGGCGGGCCCGGCCCGCGACGCGAGTTCGCTGCACCCCGCCGATTCCCGTCGGCGGGGTGCCTCGTTTTCGGGCCCCCGACGCCCGGAGGCGGCCTCGAGTCGCCGCTGCCGGCGCGTCGGCGCGACGACCCGGGCGGGGCCGCCCGCCGAGCCGGCCCGGACCGGCGCCATCCGTGCACGTACCGCCCGCAGCCGCGTCGCTGCGATTGCGTTTGGTCGGCGGTCGCGATCGAATGCGGCTCCCCCCGTCATCCCTGCGGAAGGCTCGCGTGCTCGCCTTGCTCTATGCCGTGGTCATCTTCGGCAACGCCTTCCTCCTGTTCCTCGTCCAGCCGCTGATCGGCAAGGCGATCCTGCCGTGGTTCGGCGGATCCGCGTCGGTGTGGACGATCTGCATGCTGTTCTTCCAGGCGGTGCTGCTCGGCGGCTATGCGCTGGCGCACGTGATCGCCCAGCATCTTGCGCCGCGCGGCCAGGGCCTCGTGCAGCTCGGGCTGATCGCCGCGAGCCTGCTCACGCTGCCGATCGTGCCGGCTGCGGCGCTGAAGCCGGTCGGGGACAGCGAGCCGATCCTCGCCATCCTCACGCTGCTCGCGGTCAGCGTCGGCCTGCCCTATCTCGTGCTCGCGACGACGAGCCCGCTGCTGCAGCGCTGGTTCGCCGCGGACCTGCCGGGGCGGTCGCCCTATCGGCTGTTCGCCCTGTCGAACCTCGCGTCGATGCTCGCCCTCGTCGGCTATCCGTTCCTGGTCGAGCCGGCCTTCGCGCTGCGCGTGCAGCAGGTCGGCTGGTCCTGGGCCTATGCGGCGATCGCGCTGCCATTCGCCGGCCTGGCCCTGCGGCGCGCGTTGCGCGGCGGCGCTGCCGTCCGCCGGGCGGGATCCGCGCCGGACGCGACGGCGCCGGCCCAGGTGCTGCTGTGGGTCGCGCTCGCGGCGACGCCGTCGATCCTCCTGCTCGCGGTCACCAGCCAGCTCACGCAGAACGTCGCGCCGGTGCCGCTGCTCTGGCTCGCGCCGCTCACGCTGTATCTCGCCAGCTTCATCCTCTGCTTCGAGAGCGAGCGCTGGTATCGCCGCGGCCTGTTCCTCGCGCTGTTCCCGGTCGCGCTGCTCGGGCTCGCCTTCCTGCCGCTGGTCGATCTCGACGACTGGCCGATGGCGGCGGTCGTGCCGAGCTACCTCGTCGCGGCCTTCGTCGTGTTCATGGTCTGCCATGGCGAGCTCGCGCGCCGGCGACCGCCGCCGGCGATCCTGACGCGTTATTACCTGTGGATCTCATTCGGCGGCGCGCTCGGCGGGATCGCGGTGGGCATCGTCGCGCCGCGCGTCTTCGACGCCGACCACGATCTCGCGGTGGCGGTCTTCCTTGCCGCACTCGCCGTCGTCGGCGCCCAGGCACCGGACTGGCGGGCGCTCGCGCCGGCCGGCCGCGGCCGCCGCCTGATGTTGCAGTCCGGGGCGCTGCTGGCCGCCTTTGCGGTGATGCTGGTCGTTCTTCGCGACGCGCAGACCGAGAACGCGCTGCTCTCCGTGCGCAACTTCTACGGCACGCTGCACATCGAGGAGGAGGGCGAGGCGGGCGATCCCGACGAGAAGCGCCAGCTCTTCCACGGCCGGATCATGCACGGCGAGCAGTACCTCGCCGCGGCGCGCCGGCGGCAGGTCACGAGCTACTACACCGCCAGCAGCGGGATCGGCATCGCGCTCGAGGCGACGCGCCGCGCCGGCGAGCCGCAGCGCATCGGCGTGATCGGGCTCGGTGCCGGCGTGCTCGCCGCGGCGGGCCGCGCGGGCGACGTCGTCCGCTACTACGAGATCAATCCGCTGGTCGTCCAGCTGGCGAACAGCCAGTTCACCTTCCTCAAGGATGCCGCGGCGAAGGTCGAGCTGGCGCTGGGCGATGCGCGGCTGGTGCTGGAGCGCGAGGCGCCGCAGCGCTTCGACGTGCTCGCGGTCGACGCCTTCACCGGCGACGCCATCCCCGTGCACCTGCTGACCGAGGAGGCGATCGCGCTGTACCTGCGGCATCTGCGCGAGGACGGCCTGCTCGTGGTGCACGTGTCGAACAAGTATCTCGATCTCGCGCCGCTCGTGCGGCTCGCGGCCGGGAAGCTGGGCTGGGAGGCGCAGCTCGTCGACGACGAGGGCGACGACGATGACGACGAGGGCGAGGGCGGCACGAGCGGCTCCTCCGGCTCGAGCTGGGTCATCGTCGCCAAGGACCCCGGCCGCTTCGCCGTCGGCCGCCTCGGCGACGAGGCCGAGGCGATCGAGGTGCCGGCCGGCCTCAAGCCGTGGCGCGACGACTACTCCAGCCTGTTCGCGGTGCTGCGCCGGCCCGGCGCGGACGAATAGGCGGCCGCGCGCGACGCCGCCCCGTCACGCCGCGAGCAGCTCTCGCACGGCCTTCGCGATGAAGCGCTCGTCCTCCTTGTTGGCGGAGGGATTGCCGGCGCGATGGCCCCAGATCGACGGGATCGGCAGCAGCCGGCCGTTGGCGAGCTTCGGCACCTCGAGCGCGTTGTCGTCGACCTGGAAATAGAGGTCGGTGGCGCCCGGCATCACCAGCGTCTTCGCCTTGATCGATCGCAGGGCCGCGTCCAGGTCGCCCTTGAACCGCTCGTTCGCGGCAATGTCGCCGGCCTGCCAGGTGAGCAGCTGCGCGAGCAGGTCGTTGGCGTCGCGGCGCTGGAAGTTGCCCTCCCAGCCCGAGACCAGGAAGTCCTCGAGCGAGGCGGCGCCGAGCTGCCGCCACAGCTCCTGGCGGTAGAAGCTCTGGCTCAGCGCCCAGCCGGCATAGATGCGGCCCATGGCGCGCAGGCCGGCCAGCGGCTGGCGCACGAACCAGCCGTTCTGCCACGCGGGATCCGCCATCAGCGCCGACTTCACGCCCTCGAGGAAGACGAAGTTGTGCGGGCTGGTGCGCGCCGAGCCGCAGACGACGCAGGCGCGCGCGACCATGTCGGGATACATCGACGCCCAGTGATAGGCCTGCTGCCCGCCCATCGACCAGCCGTAGACCAGCGCGATCCGGTCGATGCCGAAAACCTCGGTCAGCAGCCGGTGCTGGAGCTTCACGTTGTCGTGGGCCGTGACCAGCGGGAAGCGGCCGCGATCGAACGGCGCCGCGACGTTGCTCGGGCTCGTCGACAGCCCGTTGGTGAGCATGTTGGGGACGACGATCCAGTACTTCGCGGGATCGAGGATCCGGTCCGGCCCGATCAGCCATTCGATGTCGGTGTGCTGCGCCGAGTACGAGGTCGGGTAGACGACGACGTTCGACTTGTCCGGCGCCAGCGTGCCGTAGGTCTTGTAGACGAGCTTCGTACCGCGCAGCGTGATGCCGCTCTGCAGGACCACGTTGCCGGCCTCGAACACCGCTTCGGACATCGCGCGCACTCCCCTGGTTGCCATCGGACGCGCAAGGATAGCCCGGAGGCGGGCCGGCGCACGCGTCGTCGCCGCGGCGCACGGCGGGCTGGCCGATCGATGCGCGCTGCGGGATCCTCGCTTCCATGGCGGTTCGCGCGCAATGGCAGCTCGCGGTCGTCGGGCTCGGCACGGCGGCGGTGCAGCTCGACACCGCGGTCAATATCGGGTTCCCCGCGATCACGCGCGGCTTCGGTCTCGCGACGGCGGAGATCCGCTGGGTCGTGATCAGCTACGTCCTGACCTATGCGAGCCTGCTGCTCGCCTTCGGACGGCTCGGCGATCGCCTCGGCCATGCGCGGGTGTTCCGTGTCGGCCTCGCCTGGACCGCCGCGGCGCATCTGCTCTGCGCCGCGGCGGCGAGCTTCGAGGCCCTGCTCGCCGCGCGCGTGCTGCAGGGCGTCGGTGCCGCTCTCGTGCTGAGCGGCGGGCCCGCGCTCGCCACCGGGCTCTTCGACGAGGCCGCGCGCACACGCATCCTGGGCAGCTTCGCGATGATGGTCGGCGTCGCCGCGACCCTGGGCCCGTGGATCGGCGGCGCGCTCGTCGCCCATTGGGACTGGCCGGCGGTGTTCTGGTTCCGCGTGCCGGTGGCGTTGCTGGCGCTGGCGCTGTTCCGGCCCGGTGCGGCGGCGGCGGTCGCCGGCCCGGCGCCGCCGCCCGCTCGCCGACTGCTCGACGTCCTCGCGCTGCGCGCGCCGGGGTTCCTCGCCGTCAACGTCGCGAGCGTCGTCGTCAATTTCGCCGCCTTCGTGGTCTGGCTGCTGGTGCCGTATTTCCTCGGCCGGGTCGCGGGGCTGGAGCCGGGCCTGGGCGGCGCGGTGCTGTCGATGGGGGCGGTCGGCGGCATCCTCGCCTCGCTGGCCGGCGGCCGCGCCATCGGTCGCGTGGCGCCGCCGCGGGCGGCGGCTTTTGGTGCGCTGCTGGTCGCGGCGGGGCTCCTGCTGGGCGGGGCGTGGGGCGAGCGGAGCGGCCTTGCGCTGTTGGTCGCGACCCTGGTGCTCCAGGGCATCGGCCTCGCCTTGTTCCAGCTGGCCTACACCGACATCGTGACCGCGACCCTGCCGCGAGGGGATCGCGGGGTGGCGGGCAGCCTCACCATCCTGACCCGCACCATGGGGACGGTCGGCGCGGCCGCGCTGCTCCTGCCCTTGTTCGAGATTCTTCAGGCGGATATCGGGTTCCTGCCGGCGTTCGGCGCGCTGTTTCTAGGGCTGTCCGCGCTGCCCCTGGCGGCCGCCATCCTGCTGCCCTGGCTCGCCCGGAGGTAGCATCGGCCGGGCGCGTCGACCGCGCCGGGCGGGCCGGGTTCGAACGCTTGCCCGGGCCGGAGCGACCCCCTATAACCCGCGCCTTCCGACGGCGGCCACGGCCGGGGCCCGCGCATGGGCGCGAGTGTCCCAGGGCATGCCCAAACCGCCCTAACACCGAGACGACGAGACCATGAGGAGACAGAAATGCCCAAGATGAAGACCAAGTCGGCGGCCAAGAAGCGATTCAAGGTCTCTGCCACGGGGCGCGTGTTCGTCGGTGTCGCCAACAAGCGGCACGGGATGCGCAAGCGCTCCAACCGCATGCTGCGCCAGGCGAGCGGCATGAAGGAGCTGACCCCGGGCCATGCGGCCAAGGTGGTCAAGCAGTGGCTCCACGATTGATCTGAAGGGAATCGCACCATGGCACGCGTCAAGCGCGGCGTTACCGGCCGCGCCCGTCACAAGGAAGTGGTCAAGGCCGCGAAGGGCTATGTCGGCCGTTCGGGCTCCAGCTTCCGTCCCGCCCTCCAGCGCCTCGAGAAGGCGCTCCAGTACGCCTATCGCGACCGCCGCAACCGCAAGCGCGACTTCCGCGGCCTGTGGATCCAGCGCATCAACGCCGGCGCGCGGCTGCACGGGCTGAACTACTCGCAGCTCATGAACGGCATCAAGAAGGCCGGCATCGAGGTCGACCGCAAGGTCCTCGCCGACCTGGCCGTCACCGATCCGGACGGCTTTGCCGCGCTCGTCCAGCAGGCCAAGGCCGCCCTGGGCTGAGCTGATCGCGCCGGTTTCCCCGGCGCGGTCCCAGCGACGAACGAGAAGGGGGTCTGGCCTGGCGCCAGGCCCCCTTCTTTCGTTTCCAATCCCGCGAACCCACACACGGGCCCACCATGACCGACGATCTTCCCGCCATCGCCGCCGATGCGAAGTCGCGCATCGCCGCGGCCGGAAATGCCGCAGCGCTCGAGGCGCTGCGCGTCGAGCTTCTCGGCAAGAAGGGCCGCGTCACCGAGCTGATGAAGACGCTGGGCGGCCTCGCGCCCGACGAGCGCAAGGCGCGCGGCGCCGCGCTCAACGTCCTGAAGGACGAGCTCAGCGCGGCTCTCGACGCCCGGGCCGGCGCCGTGCGCGAAGCCGAACTCGACGCGCGGCTCGCGCGCGAGACGATCGACGTCACGCTGCCGCCGCGTCCGCTCGCCGACGGCCGCATCCACCCGATCAGCCAGACCATCGACGAGCTGACCGCGATCTTCGGCGAGATGGGCTTCTCGGTCGCCGAGGGCCCGGACATCGAGGACGACTGGTACAACTTCACCGCCCTCAACATCGCCGCCGAGCATCCCTCGCGGCAGATGATGGACACGTTCTACATCAAGGGCCTCAGCAAGGACGGCGCGCCGAAGGTCCTGCGGACCCATACCAGTCCCGTGCAGATCCGCACGATGATGAGCGTGAAGCCGCCGATCCGCGTCATCTGCCCGGGCCGTACCTACCGCTCCGACCACGACGCGACGCACTCGCCGAACTTCCACCAGGTCGAGGGGCTGGTGATCGACAAGGCGATCCACATGGGTCACCTGAAGGGCTGCCTCACCGATTTCTGCCGCGCCTATTTCGAGGTCGCCGACCTGCCGCTGCGCTTCAGGCCCTCGCATTTCCCGTTCACCGAGCCCTCGGCCGAGGTCGATATCGGCTGCTCGCGCAAGGGCGGCGAGCTGAAGCTCGGCAACTACGGCGACTGGCTCGAGATCCTCGGCTGCGGGATGGTGCACCCCAAGGTCATCGCCAATTGCGGCCTCGATCCCGAGGAGTGGCAGGGCTTCGCCTTCGGCATGGGGATCGAGCGCATCACGATGTTGAAATACGGCATCCCCGATCTGCGGACCTTCTACGAGGCGGACATGCGCTGGCTGAAGCACTACGGCTTCCTGCCGCTCGACGTGCCTTCGATGACCGGAGGGCTGGCGCGATGAAGTTCACGCTGTCCTGGCTCAAGCAGCATCTCGACACCAACGCGACGCTGCAGGAGATCACCGACGCGGTGACCGCGATCGGGCTCGAACTCGAATCGGTCGATGATCGCGGCGCCACGCTCGCGCCCTTCATCGTCGGCTACGTGGTCGAGGCGAAGAAGCATCCCGATGCCGATCGCCTGCGCGTGTGCATCGTCGATACCGGCAAGGAACAGGTCCAGGTCGTGTGCGGCGCGCCCAACGCGCGCACCGGCATGAAGGGCGTGTTCGCGCGCGCCGGTCTGCGCATTCCCGGCACCGGCGTCGACCTCAAGGCGGGCGTGATCCGCGGCCAGGCCTCCAACGGCATGCTGTGCTCTGCGCGCGAAATGGGCCTGTCGGACGAGCACGACGGCATCATCGACCTTCCGGCCGACGCGCCGGTCGGCGCGCCCTTCGCCAAGGTGATGGGCCTCGACGATCCCGTGATCGACGTCTCGGTCACGCCGAACCGCCAGGACTGCCTGGGCGTGCGCGGCATCGCGCGCGACCTCGCGGCCAAGGGCCTGGGCACGCTCAAGCCCCGCGGCGTCGTGCCGGTCAAGGGCGTGTTCAAGAGCCCGCTCACCGTGCGCCTGGACGACTCCGTCACCGCGGTGAAAGCCTGCCCGCTCTTCGTCGGCCGCCACATCCGCGGCGTGAAGAACGGACCGAGCCCGCAATGGCTTCAGGATCGTCTCACCGCGATCGGGCTGCGGCCGATCTCGGCGCTGGTCGACGTCACCAACTACCTGACCTTCGACGTCAGCCGGCCGCTGCACGTCTTTGATGCGGCCAAGGTGACGCGCGGCATCGTCGTGCGGCTGGCCAGGTCCGGCGAGACGATCGCCGCGCTCAACGGCAAGACCTACACGCTCACCGGCAACGAGACCGTCATCTCGGACGAGGCCGGCGCCACCGAGGGTCTCGGCGGCGTGATCGGCGGCGAGGAGTCGGGCTGCACCGAGGCGACGACCGAGGTCTTCGTCGAGGCGGCGCTGTTCGATCCGATCCGCACCGCGCAGACCGGCCGCACGCACCAGATCATCTCCGACGCGCGCTACCGCTTCGAACGCGGCCTCGACGTCGAGGCGGTGGTCGAGGGCATGGAAGCGGCGACGAGGTTGATCCTCGACATCTGCGGCGGCGAGGCGAGCGAGCTCGTCATCGCCGGCGCCGTGCCGGAGTGGAAGCGCAGCTACAGCCTGCGCAAGGACCGCATCGCGACGCTCGGCGGCCTCGACGTGCCGGCGGGCGAGCAGAAGCGCATCCTCGAGGCGCTCGGCTTCGCCGTCGCCGACGCGGGCGCGCGCTTCACCGTGAGCCCGCCATCCTGGCGCTCCGACATCAACGGCGAGGCGGATCTGGTCGAGGAGATCGGCCGCATCTGGGGCTTCGACCGCCTCGAGACCGTGTCGATGCCGCGCGACTCCGCGCTGCCCGCGCCGGCCGTCTCGCCCGCGCAGCGCCGCGTGCGCGACGCGCGGCGCTGCCTTGCCGGCCTCGGCCTGGTCGAGGCGGTGACGTTCTCGTTCATGCAGAAGGACGTCGCGGCGCTGTTCGGCGGCACGAATGCGTCGCTCGAGCTGCTCAACCCGATCTCGAGCGATCTCGACTTCATGCGGCCATCGATCGTGCCGAACCTGATCCTGGCGGCCAAGCGCAACGCCGATCGCGGCCTGGGCGACTCCGCCCTGTTCGAGATCGGTCCGCAATTCGCGGGCGATGCGCCCGAGGGCCAGGCGATCATGGCCACGGGCCTGCGCAGCGGCAGCTCGGGGCCGCGCAATTGGGGCGCCCCCCCGCGCGCCCTCGACGCGCTCGACGCCAAGGGCGATGCGCTGGCGCTGCTCGCGGCGCTCGGTGCGCCGGTCGAAAACCTGCAGACCACGCGCGAGGCGCCGGGCTACTACCACCCGGGCCGCTCGGGCGCGCTGCGCCTCGGACCCAAGGTGATCGCGGTGTTCGGCGAGCTGCACCCGCGCGTGCTCGCCAAGCTCGACGTGAAAGGCCCGGTCGTCGCCTTCGAAGTGACGCTCGATGCCGTGCCGATGCCCAAGGCCAAGGCGGGTCGCGCGCGGCCGCTGCTGAAGCTCGCGGCGCTGCAACCGGTGGAGCGCGACTTCGCCTTCCTGGTCGACGCGGGCCTCGAGTCCGAGAAGCTGGTGCGCGCGCTCAAAGGCACGGCCAAGGAGATCGCCGCGCAGGCGACGATCGCCGGCGTCACGGTGTTCGACGTCTACGAAGGCAAGGGCATGCCCGAGGGCAAGAAGTCGCTGGCGATCGCCGTGCGCCTCCAGCCTGTCGAGCGCACGCTGACGGACGCCGAGATCGACGCCATCGGCCAGCGCCTCGTCGCGGCTGCGGCGAAGGCGACCGGCGCGACGCTGCGGAGTTGATTCGATCCGGCCGGTCGGGGCGGCCGCGTCAGTCGACGGCGAGGCGCAGGAATGCGTCGATATGGAGCGCCGTGAGTTCGGGATACTGGTGCTGCGGACCGTGTCCCGATTCCGGAAAGTAGACGAAGTGGGCGTTGGGCATCTTGCCGATCAAAGGAAACCAGTTCTGACCGGCGGTGCTCGTGTCGTTGTCCCCGCAGACGACGAGGATCGGCGTACGGGTCGTCGTCAGTCTTTGGCGTCGACCGACGGCGTCCTCACGGAACCCTCTCGCAGCCTCGATGTAGGCCTTGATCCCGTCCATCGTCGACGGGATCTTCGCCGCCACGTCGGGGCGGGCATGGATCCGGTCGTGTGATGCCTTCGCGGCCGTCCGACTCGCCGCGGATTTCGGCTCGAAGAAGAGAACGACGTCGTCCTCGAAGTCGTTGACCGGCTTGAAGGCGCGCTCAAGGAATGCCGGCTGCATCGGCCGCTCGTTCTCGCCGGGCGGGTTGGTCCCGATCAGGATCGCGTGCGATACGCGCTCGGCGTGCTCGAGCAGGAGCGCCTGCGCGACCAGCCCGCCCCACGACCAGCCCGCGACGACGAAGCGCGGCACGACGATCGCGGTCGCGAAGGCATCGACGAAGCTGGCTGCAATGCTCATGTCGGGCGGCAGCGTGCCCTGGGAATAGCCGACGCCCGGGAAGTCGACCGTGATCACGCGGTGGGACCGTGCGAGCAGGTCGAGAAACCGCGGGTCCCACGTGTCCAGCGTGCCGCGCATGCGATTGAGGAGGATCATCGGGCGGCCGTCGCCGATCGAGCGGTAGGCGATGCGGCTGCCCGCGACGTCGACATGATCGGTCGGCGCCGCCACGGCATCGGGAGAGGGTGCGGATCTCACCTGATGGGCCGATCGATCACGTGTGCCCGGCATTCATGACGTCGCGGCCGTGGTCTTCGTGCGACCACCGACGTCCTTCGCCTTCACGTAGCTCTCCATGACCGCCCCATAGTTCGGCGCGGCCAGTGCATAGAGCTTCGCGAGCTCGGCGGCCTCGGGGCGGGCCCAGGTGCGATGGGCTTCCGAGAGCACCGCATTGGTGGATGTCGGGATGATGCCCGCCTGTGCGAACCGCGCCAGCGTCGTGCGCGAAGCCATTTCGCTCGGATCGCCCGATGCATCCATCACGGCGTAGACGGTGAACCCCGCGGCCTTGGCATCGAGTGCAGGAAACATCACGCAAACGCTGGTCCACACGCCGGCCATGATCAGGGTCGTCCTGCCGGTGGCCTTGACGGTCTCGACGAACGCATCGTTGTCCCATGCGTTGACCTCGCCTTTGCGCGGCACATACACGGCATGAGGGGCGTGCTCGTGGATCTCCGGCATGAGCGGCCCATTGGGTCCATTCGGCTCGGAGGCCGTGGTGATGACGGGGATCTTCAGCAGCGATGCCAGTCGAGCGAGCAATGCCGTATTGGCGCGGAGTTCGGCAATGCCGATGTCCATGACCGTCTGGAACAGCCCGGCCTGATGATCGAGCAGAAGGATCGCCACATCCGATGTGTCGAACAGGGCCTTCCCGCCACCGGAGGGCAGGACGCTGCGGGTCGGCGACGTCGCGGGGCGGGATGGCATGTGGGGTCTCCGGTTTGTGAAGCCTCGGGATTCGTGCTGCGCGCCGTGTCGAGGAGCATGCAAGCCGTCGGCAGCGTCGACCGCCGCGCGTTGCCACTCGTGCGGCCCTAGTCGCCGCGGATGAAGGCGAGCAGATCGGCGTTGATGATGTCGGCGTGCGTTGTCGGCATCCCGTGGGGGAGGCCTTCGTACGTCTTGAGCACGCCGTTCTTGAGCAGCTTCGCCGACAGGACGGCGGAGTTCGCATACGGCACGATCTGATCATCGTCGCCGTGCATGACGAGCACGGGAATGGAGATCCGCCGGAGGTCGTCGGTGAAGTCGGTCTGCGAGAAGGCGACGATGCCGTCGTAGTGCGCCTTTGCGCCGCCCATCATGCCCTGTCGCCACCAGTTCCAGATCACCGCTTGCGACGGCTCCACGCCCGGACGGTTGAAGCCGTAGAACGGCCCGGACGAGATGCCGTGGTAGAACTCGGCTCGGTTGGCGACCAGCTGCGCCTGGAATCCATCGAACACGTCCTTCGGCAAGCCGCCGGGATTGGACGCGGTCCGGACCATCAGCGGCGGTACCGCGCCGATGATTACGGCCTTGGCCGTGCGTCGCTCGCCGTGTCGTGCCAGGTACCGGATCACCTCGCCGCCACCCGTCGAATGACCGACATGGACGGCATTCGTCAGATCGAGATGCGTGGTCAGCGCCGCGAGGTCGTCGGCGTAGTGGTCCATGTCGTGGCCTCCGGCGGTCTGTGCCGAACGCCCGTGACCGCGCCGATCGTGAGCGATCACGCGAAATCCGTGGTTCAGGAAGAAGAGCATCTGCGCGTCCCAGTCGTCCGCGCTCAGAGGCCAGCCATGGCTGAAGACGATGGGCTGACCCTTGCCCCAGTCCTTGTAGAAGATCTCCGTGCCGTCCTTCGTGGTGATCGAGCCCATGATCATCTCCTGCTCTTTCACGGCGCGATTCCGGCCGTCGGTGGGGTCGACTTCAGTCCGGCGACTTCGCCCTTGAATCCGCCGGCACCGCGTTGCTCGCGGCCCAGTCCAGGGCGAGGTCGGCGACCGCCTCCCAGCCCGGCTCCAGGCATGTCCAGTGCGAGCGATCCGGAAAGATCCGGAGCTCGGTCTTCGATCGCGACCGTCTCTGCCTCTCGAAGATGGCGCGCGTCATCGTCGCCTCGCAGACGAGGTCGATGCCGCCGCCGATCAGCAGCAGCGGAGCGCGCGCGGGATTGTCCCAACGGATCTTGCCCGCCGGATGCGTGACGCCGTCCCAGTAGACCTTTCCCGGAGTCGGGACGATGTAGCGATCGTAGGAAGCATCGACGTCCCGGGACGCGATCGTCTGGGCAAACCGCGTGGCGAAGAAGTGGCGCGACATCGTCATCACGCGCGACCAGCTCCCCCATGACAGGAACACGGGGAAGGTGGAGCGGATCGTCTGTCGGCCGACCAGCACGCCCGAGGTCGGGGCCGGGGCGATGGCGACGCCGGCCGCCCCGAGTCCGCGGTCGAGCAGGTGCTGGGCTATCGTTCCGCCGAACGAATGGCCGATGAGGATCGGCTTCTCCGGGAGCGCTCGGATCGCCTGGGTGTAGTGGTCGAGGATGCGGACGATCCCGACGGCCCGCAGTTCGGGATGCGGGTTCTCGCGCAATTCCGTCGGCGAGCGATCGTCATGCGGCCAGGACGGGGCGACCACGGTGAAGCCCCTGGATTCGTAGCGCGCCTTGATCGCGTCCCAGCTTCGCGCGTTCAACCATGCGCCGTGGATGAGCATGACTGTTCCGACCATGCGTCCCCCCAGCGCGACCGGTTCAGCGAAAGCGGCATCGACTGCTTGCCTTGCAGGCGGAGCCGATCGACCTGCGGGACGTTATACATGATGATCGTCATGTAAACAGATTTTTTATGATCGACGTCATTTAAGGACCAAGGGTCCTCCAGTCCTTCAGGGAGAGCAGGCGTGAGAGTGAGCAAGGCGCAGGCCGCGGCGAACAGAGAGCGGATCATCATCGAGGCGGCACGACTGTTTCGGCTCCGCGGGTTCGACGGCATCAGCATCGCGGATGTGACGAAGAGCGCCGGACTTACCCATGGCGGGTTCTACGGGCATTTCGGCGCGAAGGAGGACCTGATGGCCGAGGCATGTCGGCATGCCGTCAGGACCATGCTCGACGAGTGGAAGGCGGTCGCCGAAAGGAGTCCCGACCCGCTTGCCGCGATCACGCGGCCCTACCTTTCGATGCGCCACCGCGACGATGCGGGCGCCGGGTGCCTGATGGCCGCGCTCGGGCCCGACGTATCGCGCCAGTCCGCGCCGGTGCGGAAGGTCGTGACGGAATGTCTGCGCCTGGTCCTGGACGCGCTCGCTCGGCTCACGACCGGGCGGACGGCTGGGGCGAAGCGCAAGGAGGCGATCGTGACGTTTGTCACCTTGGTCGGCGCCCTCGTCGCCGCGCGCGCGATAAACGACTCTGCGCTCGCCGAGGAGATTCTGCAGGTCACGGCGGCATCGATCTCACGGGTACGGGGCTGAGCTCGCCGCGATCGCCTGCTTCACCCCAGGCGGAGCAGCGGCACGCCGGCGAGCGCGAGGGCGACCGCCACGAGGCGGCGCGGGCCGAGCGCCTCGCGCATCCAGAACACGGCGATGAGCATGGCGAAGATCGCGCTGGTGTCGCGCAGGGCGGCGGCCGGGGCGATCGGCGCCGCCGACCAGACCCAAAGGATCAGCAGATAGGACGCCATCGAGGCGAAGGCCGTCGGCAGCGCGATGTGCCAATGGTCGCGGAGCAGGGCGAATGGCGTGCCGAGATCGCGCGAGCGCCAGGCCATTGCCAGCGCGTTCGTGATGCTGACCGCGCAGCCATAAGCCGCTACGGAACCGCCGGCGCGCGAGGCCTGCGCGTCGGCGAAGACGTAGAGCGCGGTGACGCCGCCCGCGACGAGCGTCCAGGCGAGGGACCGCGGCGTGAACCCGCCGCCCCCGGCGGCGGCGGCGCGGCGGGCGTCGAACGCCAGCATCGCGAGCGCGGCGACCACGAGCGCGACGCCGGCGAGCGCGCCGCCGCCCATCCATTCGCGCGTCAGCAGCGGCGACAGCAGGGCGACGCCCAGGACCGAGACGGCCCGCGCGATCGGGTAGACGGTGCCGAAAGGGCCGCTCTCGTAGGCGCGCAGCAGCGACATCACCGCCAGCAGGTTCAGCCCGGTCGACACCGCCATCCACGGCACCGTCGCGAGCGCCGGCAGCCCGATCCAGAGCAGCGCGACCGCGGAGAGGATCGCCGAGCCGAGCATCGACGCCGCCATCGCCGCCCGCGGCGTCGGGCTCGACTTGACCAGGGCGTTCCATCCCGCATGGAGCAGGGCGCTGCCGAGCGCCGCGGCGAACTGAAGGGCGTCCATCGCGCGTCGCCCTCAGCCGTCGCGACGGCGGACGAGCGGATCCGGGACGTTCATCGGCGCATCGCTCCCTCGCTCGCGGTCACGACCGCGTAGCGCGCGGGCTTCCGCGTCGGATTGTGGAACATGACGAGCCGGTCGAGCCGCATGGCGAGGCAGTCGCCCTTTCGCAGCGCATGGCGGTCGCGGCCGACCGTCACGTCGATCGCGCCGTCGAGCACCCAGACCTGCTGGTGGACCCGCACCCCGCGCGCCGCGGTTTCGAAGGCGACGCGCGCCCCGGCCGGGAATCGGACCTCGACGATCTGCATCGGCTGCGGCACGGCCGGGGGCGAGACATTGCGGCGGAGATAGCCGGATGCGGGATCGCGCCACAGCGGCTGGTCGGCGTGCCGGGCGATCGGCCCGGTCGCCGGATCGCGCGCCGCGACCGGCGCGTCGAACAGCGCGCCCAGGGTCACGTCCAGGCCGGCGGCGAGCTTCTCGAGCACTGCGGCGGTCGGGCTGCTCTCGCCGCGCTCGATCAGCGAGATCATCGAGCGGCTCACGCCGCTGCGGCGGGCCAGCGCGTCCAACGACAGACGAGCCGCCGCGCGCAGCCCGCGCACGCGCTCGGCGATCCGGCGGTTCAGGTCCATCGGCGCTTCCGGCATGATGGACGGACTCTCCAGGATCCTGGATGACGGGTCAACGCCGCGGCTCTGGGGTCCCGGGCAGCCCGCGTCAGGGGGCGCGGCCGCGCGCCTTGCCGCGATGGGCGAGCAGACCGGCGACGACGTCGAGGAAGGCCGCGATCAGCGGCGCGGCGCGGCGCTCGGCGAGGCAGACGACATGCGCGTAGGTGTAGATCTCGGCGTCCGAGACGCGCAGCAGATGGAGCCGCGGATGGGGCGTGAACTCGAACTCGGAGACCACGCCGATGCCCATGCCACGGGCGACCGCCAGCCACACCGCCTCGCGGCTGCCGATCTCGATGGCGCGGCCGATGCGCACGCCGGCACGGTCGAGCGCCTCCTCGAAGGCGCGTCGCGTCGTCGAGCCGAGTTCTCGCAGGATCATCCGCTGGCCGCCCAGCTCGCGGATCCGGATCGACCGCCGCCGCGCCCAGGGGTGGCCGGTGTCCACGAACACGGCGACGGGATGGCGGCTGTAGGGGACCGCGTGGAATCGCGGATCGTCCTCGACATGGGCGAGGACACCGACGTCGCTGCGGAACTCCAGCAGCGACTTGAGCGCGTCGCGCGAATTGCCCACCGAGACCGAAAAGTCGATCTCCGGATAGCGGGCGCCGAAGGCCGCCAGCATCTCGGTCACGTGATACGGGCCGACCGCCGCGATCTTCAGATGCCCGCTGCGCAGGCCGGCGGTCGCGTTGAGGAAGTCGATCGCCTCGGCCTCGAGGCTGAGCATGCGCTGGGTGAGCGCGAGCAGGCCGCGGCCCGCGTCCGTCAGCTCGACGCGCCGGCCCCGGCGGTGGAACAGCTCGACGCGGTACTGGCGCTCCAGCGCCCGGACCTGCGTCGTGATGGTCGGCTGCCCGACCTTGAGCTGGCGCGCCGCCGCGGTGAAGCCGCCGGCCATGGCCACGGCGTGGAAGGAGCGCAGCTTGGTGTAATGCATCCGTCACCCATCGATTCGATCGATGGAAACAATACGTGTTTTACATTTGAATCAATGGGCCCGCGCAGGGATCCTCGCTCATCCCGCGGGAGGGGACACCCGGCATGCCCGGACACTGGTCATTCGCCAATCCGGTCGAGATCGACTTCGGCGCGGCGCGCTTCGCTCATGTCGGGCCGCGCATCGCGGGGCGGCGCTACGCGCTGGTCACCTACGGCGATCCCGTGTTCGCGGAGCTGACCCAGCGCCTCACCACCGTGGCGGGTCCGGCAGCGGTCGTCATCGACGACGTCCAGCCCAATCCCGACTTCGTCGCCCTGGCGCCTGCCTGCGCGCGGCTGCGAGGTGCGGGCATCGGCCTGATCGTCGCGCTGGGCGGCGGCTCGGCCATCGACACCGCGAAGGTCCTGGCCGCTTCGGGCGGCGAGTTCGATGCGGTGCGCTCGCATCTCGAGAGCGGCGGGAAGGCGAAGCTGCCGGCGCCGCTGCCGATCGTCGCGATTCCGACGACGGCGGGCACCGGCAGCGAGGTGACATGCTGGGCCACGGTCTGGGACGGCGAGCGGAAGCGCAAGCACTCGCTCGCCGATCCGCGGCTGTACCCCGAGGCCGCGATCGTCGACCCGACGCTCACGCACAGCCTGCCGCGCGGCCTGACCCTGAGCACCGGTCTCGATGCGCTGTCCCATGCGCTGGAGAGCCTGTGGAACCGCAACGCCAACCCGGTCTCCGCGACCTACGCGGTGGCGGCGGCGCGCGAGATCCTGGACGTGCTGCCCGCCCTTCTCGATCGCCTCGGCGACGCGGGGCTGCGCGCACGTATGGCCCAGGCGGCGGTCTTCGCCGGACTCGCCTTCTCGAACACCAAGACGGCGCTCGCCCATTCGCTGTCCTACGACGTCACCCTGCACCACGGCGTCCCGCACGGCATCGCCTGCTCCTTCACGCTGCCGCAAGTGATGCGGGCGGCGATCGGCGCGGACGCGGACTGCGACGCGCGGCTCGCCGCGATCTTCGGCGCCGACCTGCGGGCCGGGGCCGACCGCTTCGCCGACACGCTGCGCGCGATGGGCCTGCGGCTCGAGCCGGCGGCCTACGGCGTCGAGGCGGCCGCATGGCGGCGATTCGTCGACAAGGCGATCGGCGGCGAGCGCGGCCAGAACTTTATCGGCGCGCGGGAGCGGGTGCTGGAAAGCTTCGCGTCGACCTGATCCGACGGACCAACGCGTGCAACGCAAACTGGGGAGGAAGCGATGAAGGTTTCGACACTGGGGTTCGGGCTCGCGGCGCTGCTGGCGACGACCGGCGGCGCGCTCGCGCAGCAATGCGAGAACCCGCCGGCGATCCGGTTCTCGATCATCCCGACCGAGGAGACCATCCAGGAGCTGACGCTCTACAAGCCGATCGTCGACCTGCTGTCGAAGAACACCGGAAAGAAGGTCGAGTTCTACATGCCGACTTCCTACGCCTCGGTCATCGAGGCGATGCTCGGCAACTGGGTCGACGTCGCCGTGCACGGCCCGGCCAGCTACGTGATCGGCAACGAGAAGAGCAAGAACATCGAGGTCTTCGCGACCTACGCGAAGGCCAAGGGCATCTTCCAGCAGGAGGGGCCCGGCTACCACGCCGTGCTCGTCGCCAGGAAGGGCTCGAAGTTCACCGACATCAAGGCGCTCAAGGGCGCCGTCGTCGCGCTCGCCGACCCGGCGAGCACCTCCGGCAACCTGCTGCCGCGCGTCGAGTTCGCCGACCAGATCGGCAAGGTCGAGCTCGAGGACTATTTCGGCAAGGTCGTCTACAGCGGCAGCCACGACAAGTCGGCGATCGCCGTCGCCGAGGGCAAGGCCGACGCGGCTTTCGTCGCCACGCACCGGCTGGACAACGTCATCCAGCGCAACCTCGCCAAGGCCGAGGACTTCACCGTGCTGTGGACCTCGCGCCTGGTACCGCAGGACCCCTTCACCTATCGCGGCCAGCTCTGCGCCGACCTCAAGCAGAAGATCCGCGACACCTTCCTGAACCTGCACAACGAGGCGACGGCGCAGCAGTTCCTCAAGAACCTCCAGTCGGTGAAGTTCGTCCCGATGGAGGCGAAGGACTACGACATCATCCGCGACCTGCGGAAGGCCGAGGAGGAGGCCAAGAAGAAGCGCGGCTGAGCGGCGGCGGGCACGCGGCCGGCCGCGGGGGAACGATGGCGATTCTCGAGGTGCGGGAGCTGCGCGCCCGCTACACGAGGGGCGGGCGCGAGATCCTGAAGGGTGTCAGCTTCAGCGTCGATGCGGACGACTTCTGCGCGGTCATCGGGCCGAGCGGGGCCGGCAAGTCGACGCTGATCCGCTGCATCAACAGGCTGGTCGAGCCGGATTCCGGGTCGATCGTCCTCTACGGACAGGACGTCGCGAAGCTGTCGGCGCGCGAGCTGCGCGCGACCCGCCGTCACATCGGCATGATCTTCCAGGAGTTCAACCTGGTGAACCGCATGTCGGTGATGGACAACGTGCTGGCGGGCCGGCTCGGCTATGTCGGCACGCTGCGCAGCATCGTGAAGCTCTTCCCGCGCGCGGACGTCGAGCGGGCGCTGGCGATGCTCGAGCGCGTCGGGCTGATCGACCACGTCGACAAGCGCGCCGACCAGCTCTCGGGCGGCCAGCGCCAGCGTGTCGGAATCGCCCGCGCCCTGATGCAGGATCCGAAGCTGCTGCTGGTCGACGAGCCGACCTCGAGCCTCGACCCGAAGATCTCCCGCGAGGTCATGGCGCTGATCCGCGAGATCGCCCGCGAGTTCCGCGTGCCGGTCTTGTGCAACATCCACGACGTCCAGCTCGCCACCGAGTTTTGCACCCGCATCCTCGGCCTGCAGGACGGCGTGAAGATGTTCGACGGCCCCACCGCCGAACTCGATCGCCGCCGCCTCGAGGCGATCTACGCGATGGAGGTTCTCTGAGATGGCGGGCGTCGCCGCCGTCGCGCTCGCGGACGTGGTCGCCCGGCGCCGCCGGCGCCTGGGTCGCGGCGCCGCCGCCGCGGCGGTCGTCGCCGCGCTGGCGCTGGTCTGCCTGCACCAGGTCGTCGTCGTGGACACCGACTGGGATCGCCTGGGCGGGCTCGCCGCGGTGGCGAAGACCGCGGGCCGCTTCGTCGGCATCGACGCGGCCCTCGTCCCGCAGCTCGTGGTCCCGGTGATCGAGACGCTGATGATGGCGACGCTGGGCACGCTGGCCGGCGCGATCCTGTGCGTGCCCGTGATCTGGCTGGGCGCCCTCAACATCACGCCGTCGCGCTGGGTCGGCTACCCGATCGGCCGCCTGCTCATGACCGTCAGCCGCTCGATCCACGAGATCGTCTGGGCGCTCATCTTCGTCTCGGCCGTGGGCCTCGGATCGCTCGCGGGGATCCTCGCGCTGGCGATGCGCTCGATCGGCTTCATCGCCAAGATCACCGCCGAGGCGATCGAGAACGTCGACAAGAGGCCGATCGAGGCGATGCGCGCGACCGGCGCGGACACGCTCCAGGTCTTCCGCTTCGCGATCGCGCCTCAGATCCTTCCCGTCGTCCTGGGCGTCCTGATCTTCGAATGGGACATCAACATCCGCCGCTCCGCGATCATGGGCCTGGTCGGCGCCGGCGGGCTCGGGCTGACGTTCCACCGCCAGATGGTGATGTTCAACTGGCCGGGCGTGACGACGGTCATCCTCGCGATCCTGTGCCTGATCGCGCTCGGCGAGTTCCTGTCGCATCACGCGCGCAAGGCCGTCACGTGAGCGCCCGGTCCCCGGACCGCGCCCAGCCGCGCCGATCCTGGTCGCGCTTCCGCTATCCCGACACGCTGGTCGGCTTTGGCATCCAGCTCGCCGTGCTGGTCTTCATCGGCTATTCGGCCGTCCATCTCGACGTGAAGTTCGAGCGGCTCGCGGAGCTGTTCTCGCGGGTGTGGTCGCTCCTCGCCGAGCGGTACTGGCCGCCGAGCACCGGCCTGCTGACCACGCCGCGCTACCTGCGCGCTGTGCTCGACACGGTGGAGATGGCCTATCTCGGGCTCGTCTTCGGCGTGCTGCTGGCGGCGCCGCTCGCGTGGTGCGCGGCGCGCAACGTCACCCCGGGCCCGCGCCTGCTCTATCCGGCGGCGCGGCTGATCGTGATGGCCTGCCGCGCCGTCCACGAGATGATCTGGACGATCCTGTTCGTCAGCATTCTCGGCTTCGGCATGCTCGCGGGCGTGCTCGCGCTGACGCTGTTCTGCATCGGTTTCGCGGCCAAGCTCTTTGCCGAGGAGGTCGAGGCGATCGACCCCGGTCCGGTCGAGGCGATGCGTGCCAGCGGCGCCAACGAACTGCAGGTCTTCGTCTTCGCCGTGCTGCCGCAGGTGCGCGTCGCCTGGACCGGAATCACGATCTACACCTGGGACGTCGCCTTCCGCGCCGCGACCGTCGTCGGGTTCTTCGGCGCCGGGGGCATGGGCTGGTACCTGCAGCGCTACGTCCAGCAGCTCGACAACCAGCGCGTCGCGGCCGTGCTGCTGTCGATCGTGGCGCTCGTCCTCGTCTCCGAGATCGCCTCGGCGGTCGCCCGCGCCCGCATCGCGCGGAGCGGCTGACCCGGGCGGCCGCGGCCGGCAAGCAGCCCGGCTATTCGTAGAGGCAGTTCGTGAGGTGGCCCGGCGCCACCTCGCGCAGCGGCGGCACCGCCTCGGCGCAGGCCGCGCGCGCGTTGCGACAGCGCGTGCGGAACACGCAACCCGAGGGCGGCGCGAGCGGGCTCGGGATGTCGCCGCCGAGAGGCGCGTGCCGGACGCGCCGGCGGCGGCCCGGCGACGGCGCGGCCGCGAGCAGGGCGCGCGTATAGGGATGGCGCGAGCCGCCGTAGATCGCGTCGCTCGGACCGGATTCCATCACGCGTCCGAGATACAGCACCACGACGTGGTCGGCGAGGAACTCGACGACGCCGAGGTCGTGCGAGATGAGCAGCATCGTCAGCCGGCCGCCCGCCTGCAGGTCGCGCAGCAGGTTGACGATCTGCGCCTGGATCGAGACGTCGAGCGCGGAGACCGGCTCGTCCGCGACGATGAACTCCGGTTCGAGCGCGAGCGCGCGCGCGATGCCGATTCGCTGGCGCTGGCCGCCGGAGAACTCGTGCGCATAGCGCGCCATCGCCTCGGGCGGCATCTCGACCGCGCGCAGCGCCGCCTCGGCGCGGTCGAGGCGTTCGCGCCGGTCGCCGATGCGCTGGATGTCGAGTCCTTCGGTGAGGATCTCGGCCACCGTCATGCGCCCCGAGAGGCTCGCGAACGGGTCCTGGAAAATGTACTGCAGCTTCGGCCGCAGCGCGCGCAGCGCCGCGCCCGAGAGGGGCGCGATGTCCGTCCCGTCGAAGCGGATGCGGCCGGCCGTGGGCTCGATGAGGCGCACGAGCATGCGCCCGATCGTGGTCTTGCCCGAGCCGGATTCGCCGACGAGGCCGAGCACCGCGCCGCGCGGGATCCCGAACGCGACGTCCTCGACGGCGCGCACGCGCCGGGCGCGGCGCAGCCACCCGGCGCCGCCGAAATGCTTGGTGAGGCCGTCGACCTCGACGAGGGGTGCGGGCGCGCTCACAGCTCGGCCCAACGCAGGCACCGAACGCCGCGGGACGCCGCGATCGTCATCATCGGCGGGCGCTGCGCGCGGCAGGGATCGGCAGCGAGATCGCAGCGCGGGGAGAAGACGCAGCCCGCCGGCAGCGCGCGCAGGTTCGGGACGTGGCCGGGGATCGCCGCAAGGCGGCCGCCCGCGCGGCGCAGCGCGCGCGCCTCGCCGGGGCGCGGCACGGAGGCGAGCAGCCCGCGCGTGTAGGGATGGCGCGGCCGGTCGAAGACCTCGGCGACCGGGCCGTGCTCGACGAGACGTCCGGCGTACATGATCGCCACGCGATGGGCCATGTCGCCCACAAGGCCGAGGTTGTGGGTGATGAACAGGATCGCCATGCCGAGCTCGCGTTGCAGCCGCTCCAGAAGCTCGACGATCTGCGCCTGGATCGTCGTGTCGAGCGCTGTGGTCGGCTCGTCCGCGATCAGCAGCCGCGGCCGGCAAATCAGCGCCATCGCGATCATGGCGCGCTGACGCATGCCGCCGGACAGCTCGTGCGGATAGGCGCCCAGGCGCCGCTCGGGATCGGGGATGCCGACGGCGGCGAGCATCGCCAGCACGCGCGCGCGGGCGGCCGCGCCGGCGAGGCCCTCGTGCACGCGCAGCGGCTCGCCGATCTGGTCGCCGATGGTGAGCACGGGATTGAGGCTCGTCATCGGCTCCTGGAAGACCATGCCGATCGCGGCGCCGCGCACCCCGCGCATCGCCTCGTCGTCGAGATCGACGAGATCGACGGGCCCGTCGTCGCGGCGCAGGCGGATCGATCCCGCGACGATGCGGCCGACGCCGCGCGGCAGGAGCCGCAGGATCGAGAGCCCGGTCACCGACTTGCCCGAGCCCGACTCGCCGACCAGCGCCAGGGTCTCGCCGGCGGCGATGCTCAGGCTCACGTCGTCGACCGCGACGATCTCCTGGCCGCGGCGCGCGAAGCTCGTGCGCAGCCCGGAGATCTCGAGGACGGTCGACGCGTCGGCCATCGCGGCGTCAGACCAGGCCGACGTCGCGCAGGATCGCCTCGACGCGCGCCGACTCCTCGTCGTTCAGCGAGCGCTGCGGGCGGGCCATGATGTTGGTCTGGATGATGCCGAGGCGCCGCATCGCGGTCTTGAAGCCACCGACGCCCGCCGAGCCCGCCGAAGTGCGCGGCAGGCTGACGCGGACGATCTCGAACAGACGGCTGAGGCGGTCCTGCTCCTTGCGCGCCTGCGCCCAGTCGCCGCGGCGTGCCGCGGCGTAGAGCCGGACATAGGCGTGCGGATCGACATTGCCGAGGCCCGGCACGACGCCGTGGGCGCCCGCCAGCAGGATGCCGTCGACGGTCAGCTCGGCACCGGTCATCAGGAACACCTCCGGCCGGTCGGCCAGGTCGGAGAGCAGGTAGCGGAAGCCGCCCTCGTCGCCGCTCGAGTCCTTCACGCCCGCGATCGCGCCCTCGCGCGCCAGGGTCACGATCGTCGCGCGCTCGAGCTTGGTGTGGACGCAGACCGGGATGTCGTAGGCGATGATCGGCGCGTCGACCGCCTCGCGGACGTAGCGGAAATGGTCGACCACTTCGGGCTGGCTCGTGCGCGTGTAGAAGGGCGCGGTCACGACCATCGCGTCGACGCCGATCGCCTTCGCCGCGCGGGCATGGCCGATGACGCGATCGGTGGTCGGGTCGATCGTGCCGGCGAGGATCGGGGCGCGGCCGTTCACGACCTTGACCGCGTGCTCGAGGATCGCGCGGCGCGTCGCCTCGTCGTGGAACACGACCTCGCTCGTCGAGCCGAGGATGAACAGCCCGTGCACGCCGCCCGCGAGCAGGTGCTCGATCACGGCGGTGAACGAGCCGTAGTCGACGCGGTAGTCGGTCGTCAGCGGCGTGACGACCGGCGGGACGACGCCGTGGAAGCGGGCGGGAAGGGCCATGATCGGGGTCTCCGGTTGGAACGGGTCAGTCGAGTTCGGATCGCGGGTCGAAGGCGTCGCGCAGGCCGTCGCCGACGAAGTTGACGGCCATCACCGCCAGTACCAGCGCGGCGCCGGGCGAGAGCCACTGCCAGGGGAACTGCTCGAGCACGAGCACGCTGCGCGCGCCGTTGAGCATGTTGCCCCAGCTGGCATCCGGCGGCGGCACGCCGAGGCCGAGGAAGGAGAGTCCGGCCTCGAGCAGCACGGCGTTGGCGATCTGCAGCGTCGCGTAGACGACGAGCAGGTCGAGCGTGTTGGGCAGCCCGTGGCGCCAGACGAGATGGCCGACCCCGGCGCCCATGTTGCGCGCGGCGAGCACGAAGTCGCGCTCGCGCAGCTCGAGGAGCCGGGCGCGCACCATGCGCGCGAGCACGGGCCAGGTCAGCAGCGCGATGACCATGATCGTCGGCCCGATGCCGGGGCCGGTGAGCGAGCCGAGCACGAGCAGCAGCACGATCGGCGGCAGCGTCATGGTCAGGTCGACGAGCCGCATGATCGCGGCGTCGAGGGCGCGGCCGCCGAAGGCCGCGAGCGCGCCCATCGCGAAGCCGATCGCCAGCGAGATCGACACCGCGCCGAGCGCGACGCCCAGCGAAACCCGCCCGCCCTCGAGCAGGCGGGCGAGAACGTCGCGGCCGACGCCGTCGGTGCCGAGCCAATGGGCGGCGCCCGGCGGCTTGTTGACGGCGAGCAGGTCGATCGCGTTGGGCGACGGGCCGCCGGCCAGCGGCGCCAGCACGATGCAGGCCAGCAGCACCGCCAGCAGGGCGAGGCCCGCGAGCGCCGCGCGGTTGGCGGCGAAACGGCGGAGCGCCCGGCCGCTGGGGCCCTCGAGGCGCGCGGCGGGACGCGATGTCGCGGCGGCGCTCATTCGATGCGTATCCGCGGGTCGATCCCGGCATAGGCGAGATCGGTGAGCAGGTTGGCCAGCAGCACGCAGCCGCCGACCGCGAGGGTCGAGGCCATGATCACGGGGTAGTCGCGCGCCTCGACGGCGTTGACGAGCAGAAGCCCCATGCCGGGCCAGTTGAAGATGCTCTCGATGAACACGGCGCCGCCGACCGCGGCGCCGATCGTCGAGCCGATCAGCGTCACGACCGGCAGCAGGGCGTTGCGCACCGCGTGCTTGATGACGACCCAGCGCTCGCGCACGCCTTTGGCGCGGGCGGTGCGCACGTAGTCCTGGTTGAGCACCTCGAGCAGCGAGGCGCGCATGTAGCGCATGATCATCGCGGCATGGCCGATGGACAGCAGCAGCGCGGGCAGTACGAGATGGCTCAGCAGGTCGCCGAGCGACGGCGCCGCGCCGGGCGTCCGCATGCCGCCGGACGGCGCCCAGCGCAGCGTGACGGAGAAGACGAATAGCCCGACCAGCGCGGTGAGGAAGGCAGGACTCGAGACCGCGCCGAAGGCCGGGATCGAGAGCGCGATGTCGAGCGGCCCGCCGCGATTGACCGCGCCGACGATCCCCGCGGCGATGCCGACGACGATCGCGATCGCCAGCCCGGTGCCCATCAGCAGCAGCGTCGGGCCGATGCGCTCGGCGAGCAGGCGCGCGACGGGCTCGTGATTGCGCTGAAGCGAGTAGCCGAGATCGCCGGCGGCGGTCTGGCGGACCCAGGCGAGATACTGCACCGGCAGCGGGCGATCCAGTCCTAGGCGCGCGCGCGCCGACGCGAGCTCGGCCTGCGACATCGGCACCGAGGGATCCAGATACGCGTCGATCGGATCGCCGGGCGCGAGGCGCAGCAGCACGAAGACGATGGCGCTGAGGGCGACCAGCATGACGATGCTGATGCCGAGCCGGCGCAATGCGAAGGCGATCATCAGGCGCTGCGGCGCGTCTGTGCCCGCCCGCCCGCGACGGACGGGAGAGTCCGCCGAGGCGCGGGCGCGCGGGAGGTCGGCCGCGGCTGCCGCGGCGCTCGTCCGGCGCGTTCCCGCTTCGCTCGGGGGCCTCCCCCCTCCGCGCGCGGTGCGGAGGGGAGGGGATCTGCGAGGCCGATCACGGGGCGATCGACCAGGCCTGCGGCTTCTGGTCGTAGGGCCCGCCGGCCGGCGCCGGCAGCCAGGTGAAGTCCTTCAGCTTGGTCGACACGATGCCGTAGCGCTTCGCGACCCACATCGTGCCCCAGGGCACGGACTTGTTCATCGCGCGGCAGACCTCCTGGAAACGGCCCGCGAGCTTGTCGTCGTCGGTCTCGGCGAGTGCCGCGTCGAGCGCCGCGGTGACGGCGGCATTGCGCACCCGCGCCACGTTGGCGCCGGCCGGCGGGATCTGCTTGTCGTTGAGGGCGATGTTGAGGTTGCTCGCATCCGGCCCGATCTGGATCCCGGCGAACACGACCGGATACTGGTTCCAGTCCGGCGACTGGGCGTAGACGGTCGCATTGTAGGTCGGCACGTCGACGGCCTTCGGCACGACGTTGATGCCGACCTGCGCGAGCATCGCCTGCATCGCCGCCATCACGTTCAGCGCCTGCGGCGAGTTGTAGTAGGTCAGCAGCGTGAACGGCTTGGCGCCGTTGATCTGCGCCCAGCCCGCGTCGCGGAGCAGCTGGCGCGCCTTTTCCGGGTTGTAGGCGTAGGGCTCGAGCCCGGCGGGCACGAGGTGGTCGGCGACATAGGCGCAATTCGCCGGCTTGGCCGCGCCGGCATAGAGGCTCTGGATGATCGCGTTGCGGTCGATGGCGTGCATCACCGCCTGCCGCACGCGCTCGTCCTTCCACAGCGGCGCATCGTGGTTGAAGCCCAGGTAGTTGACGACATAGCTGTCCGCCTCGACGACGCGGAAGGCGGGATTGCCGGCGAAGGTCTTGGCGTCGTCCACCTCGACGTAGCTGACCTGGATCTCGCCCGACTTGAGCGCGGCGGCCGCGGTCGCCGTCGTCTTGAAGTAGCGATTGATCAGCCCGTCGACCTTCGGCTTGCCGCCGCGATAGTCGGCGTTCGCCGCGAGCTCGACATACTGGTCGGTCTCGTACTTCACGAACTTGAAGGCGCCGGTGCCGATCGGCGACTTCGACCACCACTCGTGCTTGGCCAGCGCCTCGACCGGGATTCCGCCGAGCGCGTGCGCCGGCAGCATCATGAGCTTGGTCAGGCTGTCCATCAGGCTGGCATTGGGCTGCGAGAGCTCGATGACCGCCGTGGCGTCGTCGGGCGTCTTCACGTCCTTCACCGCCGCGAGGCGCGCGGCGAACACCGAGCCGGACTTGGGCTCCTTGGCGAGTGCGATGGTGAACTTCACGTCGGCCGAGGTGAACGGCTTGCCGTCGTGCCACTTCGCGCCGGGCGCGAGCTTGAAGGTGTAGGCGAGCTTGTCGGCGCTGACCTGCCAGCTCGTCGCCAGGGCGCCGACGGCGCGCTCGAGCCTGGCGTCGTAGACCACCAGAGGCTCGAGATAGGTCGTGAGCCAGGTGAAGCCGGCGCTGGCCGCCAGCGGATTGAAATTGCCCTGGAAGCCGCCTGGCCCGACGTCGAAGCCGCCGGTGATCATGGTCTTCTGCGCGAGCGCCGGCGTGGCGGCCACGAGCGCCGTGAGCGCGATCCCCGCGGCGAGCGCGGTCCGGCGCGAGGTGGAAGCGAAGCCCGTCATGATGCGTGTCCCTCTCCTGGTCCCGATGTGGTCCGTCCGGACGCTTTCGCGTTCGCGATCAGCGTCGAGATGCCCTGGTAGTGGCGCGCGAGCCGGTCTCGCGCGTCGGCGGCGTCGCGGCGCTCGACGGCGTCGACGATCGCCTCGTGGTCGCGATAGGTCGCCATGGGGTCGGGGTTCTCGGTGTCGATGAACTCCGCCGCGCGCCGGAAGGCGAGCCAGAAGACCTCGATCATGCGCGAGAGCATGCGATTGCCGAGGCCGCGGAACAGCAGGCGATGGAAGGCCTGGTCGGCCTCGGCGAAGCTCTCGCCGCGCTCGGCCTTGCGGCGCATCGCATCCAGCGTCGCGCGCAGCGCCGCGATGTCCTCGGCGGAGATCCGCTCGATGGCGCGCTCGACCATCGCGACCTCGAGCGTGCGGCGGATCTCGATGATCTCCTCGATGTCGCGCAGCGACTGGCCCAGCGCGTAGGGAAGGTTGTCGATCAGCGCGTCGAGCGAGAAGTGGCGGACGAACACGCCGATGCCGCGCCGGGTCTCGAGCATGCCCAGCGACTCCAGCGCCTTCACCGCCTCGCGCACCGAGTTGCGGCTGACGCCGAGATTGCGCGCCAGCATCGCCTCGGCCGGCAGCATCGCGCCCCCGGTCAGGGCGTTCTCGGCGATGAAGCGCTTGAGACTGTCCTGCACCGAGACGTGCAGCAGGGGCGGGCGCGGCAGGGGCCTGAGGGTTCTCGTCGCGGGCATCGCCGCCCATTCCCTGGCTTGTTCGGTGAAGTTATCGACTTGTAGGATATCCCAGCAATGAAGCCAAGGCGCCTCTGGAAGGGCGCCCAAGCGAGGTCGCCGATGATGACGGACGGGGCGCTGGGGATCGGCATCATCGGCGCTGGCTGGTGGGGTGGTCAGCATGCGCGGGCGATCGCGCGGGCCGAGGGGGTGCGACTGGTCGCAGCCTGTCGCGGCGACGGGGGCGTCGAGGACTTCGTCGCCGCCCATGGCGGCACCGCCCATCGCAGCGTCGAGGGCGTGCTCGCCGACCGTGCCGTCGACGCGGTGGTCGTCGCGACCCCGCATCATCTGCACGAGGCCCACGCGATCGCGGCCGCGCGCGCGGGCAAGCACATCCTGCTCGAGAAGCCGATGGCGCCGGGCACGGCCGCCTGCTCGCGGATCATCGCGGCGGCGCGCGCGACCGGCGTCGTTCTCGTCCTCGGCCACAGCCTGCGGTTCGCGGCCCCGCTGGCGGCGGCCAAGGCCTGGCTCGATGGCGGCGAGTTCGGCGCCGTCCGCTTCGCGCGCGGGGCGATGATCAAGCTGTGGATGGAGGCCAACCGCCGGCCCTGGCATCTCGAACCCGCGAGCGGCGGGGGCCTGCTGCTGACGGCGGGGATCCACACGCTCGACGCAGTGCTTTGGCTGGTCGGCGCGCCCGTGCGGGACGTGCATGCCGTCGTGGCGACGGGCTTCCACCCGATGCGGGTCGACGATCTCGCCCAGCTGACGCTGCGATTCGAGGGCGGCGCGATCGGCAGCGTCACGAGCGTCGGCTATCGCGACGGCGCGCCGTCGGGCGGCATCGACCTCGTCTGCGAGCGCGGCACGATCGCGATCGATCCCGGTCGCGGCGTACGTCTCGGCCAGGCGGCGAAGTGGCGCGACCTGCCGATGGCGCTGCCGGCCGATGTTCCGGGCCAGGCGCTGGTGGAGGAATGGCGCGCCTTCGCTCGCGCCGTGCGGGGCGAGGCCGCGCCGGCCGTCGACGGCGAGGCGGGGCGCCGGGTCGTCGCCTGTATCGAGGCCGCCTTCGAGTCGGCGCGGCGCGGGGTCACCGTCGAGGTCGCGCCGTGACCGCGTCCGATCGCCTGGCGTCGCTGCGCGGCGGACTGATCGCCTCGTGCCAGCCGGTGCCCGGCGGGGCCTTCGATCGCCCCGATCTCGTCGCGGCCTTCGCGCGTGCCGTGGCCGATGGCGGCGCCAAGGGCCTGCGGATCGAGGGGCTGGCGAATGTCGCCGCCGTCGCCGCGGCGAGCGCGCTGCCGATCATCGGCCTGATCAAGCGCGATCTTCGCGACAGCGCCGTTCGCATCACGCCGCACCGCGACGACGTGACGGCGCTGGCGGCGGCCGGCGCGCGGATCGTCGCCTTCGATGCCACCCGGCGCGCGCGGCCGGCTCCCGTTGCCGAGCTCGTCGCCGCGGCGCATGCCGCCGGCGCGCTGGCGATGGCCGACTGCGCGGCGCTCGCGGACGCGCAGGACGCGCTCGCCGCGGGTGCCGACATTCTGGGCACGACGCTGTCCGGCTATGTCGGTCCCGATCCGGTGCCGGCGCTGCCCGATCTCGATCTCGTGCGAGCGATGTCGGGATTGCCGCGGCCGGTCTTCGCCGAAGGCCGGCTCAACACGCCGGCCCTTGCCGGCGAGGCGATGCGCGCGGGGGCCTTCGCCGTTGTGGTCGGGTCGGCGATCACGCGGCCGGAGCATGTCGCGCGGTGGTTCGCGGATGCCGTGGCCGCCGCCTCCGCACCGGACGGCCCGGTGCTCGGCATCGACATCGGGGGCAGCAAGATCCTCGTCGGCCTCGTCGAGGGCGCACGTGTCGAGTCGGTTGCGCGGATCGAGACCCCGCGCATGGCCGGCGCGGAGGCGTGGCTCGATGCGGTCGCGCACGCCGTCGCACCGCTGCGCGGCCGCTATCGCATCGCGGCGGCCGCGGTGAGCGGCATCGTACGCGACGGCTGCTGGTCGGCGGCGAATCCAGCGACGCTTCCCGTGCCGGACGGATTTCCGCTCGAGGCGGCGCTCGGCGCGCGGCTCGGCTGTCGCGTCCGTGCCTACAACGACGCCCAGGCTGCGGCCTGGGGGGAGTGGCGGTTCGGGGCCGGCGCCGCGCGGGACATGGTGTTCGTGACGATCTCCAGCGGCATCGGCGGGGGAATCGTCCTGGACGGCCGGCTGCTCGTCGGCGCGACGGGTCTGGCCGGCAGCCTCGGTCAGAGCCTGCTCGCGGCAGCGGACGACAGCGGCGCCGAGCGGCTCGAGGATCGCGCTGCCGGGCTCGGGCTCGCGCGCCGCGCCGCGGCGGCCGGACGTGACGGCGATGCCGTGTCGATCTGGCGGGCGTCGCAGGCCGGCGAGGCCTGGGCCGTCGCGCTTGTCGACGAAGGACTCGCCGCACTCGCACGCGCGCTGGCGACACTCAAGGCGATCGTCGATCCCGCCGTGATCGTCGTCGGCGGCGGGCTGGGCCTGGCGCCGGGCTATCTCGCGGCGCTCGCCGCGCGGCTCGACCGGCAGGCTCCGCTCTATCGCCTGGAGCTGCGGCCCGCCGCGCTCGGTGCCGCCGCCGGCCTCGTCGGCGCCGCCGACCTCGCCCGCGGCGCCGGGTGAGGCCGGCGCATCGCGACGGCTGGCGCTCGCCGGCGCGCTGACATATCAGTGATGTGGCAGCGAGGGGGAGACGATGAAGACCTACGAGGGTTCGCGCAGCCTGGCGGGCGCGGTGGTCACGGTCGACGGCAAGCGGCTCGATCCGCGCTTCGACCTAAGGACCTATTCTAAGGCCGGCTTCGAATGGACCTACGAGGGCGCGGGGCCGCTGCAGTTGGCGCTCGCGATCCTTGCCGACCATTTTGGCGACGACCGCAAGGCGATGGAGCGGCACGAGGGCTTCATGCGCGAGGTCGTCGCCGAGCTCGACAATGCATGGACGCTGACGACCGCCGAGATCGACGCGGCGCTCGCCCGCGGCCGCTGAACCAGGGGAGACCCCGATGACGCCCGAGCAGATCCTCTCGCATCCCGGCCGCTTCCTCAGCCGCCAGCAGCGCGAGTTCTATTTCGAGAACGGCTATCTGCTGCTGGAGCGGGTGATCCCCGACAGCTGGGTCGAGCGTCTGCGCGCCACCACGCGCGAGATGGTGGAGCAGAGCCGCGCGGTGACGCGCTCGGACGCCAAGTGGGACCTCGAAGCCGGCCACAGCGCGGAGCGTCCGCGGCTGCGGCGCCTGTCGGCGCCCTGCGACCATCACCCGACCTACTGGGACTATGTCTCGACCTCGGTGCTCGCGGACATCGCCGAGGACCTGCTGGGACCGGACGTGAAGTTCCACCACTCGAAGCTCAACTTCAAAGCCTCGGAGGGCGGAACGGAGGTGAAGTGGCACCAGGACATCCAGTTCTGGCCGCACACCAACTACGCGCTGCTGACGATCGGGACGTACATCTATCCCTGCACCGTCGCCAACGGCGCGCTGGGCATCGTGCCGGGGAGCCACGACGGCGAGCTCTACGACCAGTACAACGACAAGCGGCAGTGGACCGGATGCCTGCAGCCGCAGGACCTGCCGCGCGCCGGCCTCGACAAGGCGGTCTATCTCGAGGGCCCGCCGGGATCGCTCACGATCCACAATTGCCGCACCGTGCACGGGAGCAAGGCGAACGACTCGAGCGACGACAGGCCGCTCTTCCTCACCACGCTCGCCGCCTCGGACGCGATGGCCTACACGCGCAATCCGATCGCCTCGCGCTACGAGCACGCCCACATCCGCGGCAAGCCGGCGCGCTGGGCGCACCACGATCCGCGCCCGTGCCTGCTGCCGCCCGACTGGTCGGGCGGCTACTCGTCGATCTTCGCCCTGCAGCAGGGCGAGGGCGGGGGCGCCGCTCCGATCCGCGCCTATGCCGGCTGACGTGCCGGCGCGGCGGTGCCGACGATCGCGCCGTCGCGCACCGCGATGCGGATCGGAGTGATCTCGATCGACTTCCAGACATCGCCCTGGGCATAGGGCTCGCGCGCCAGCCAGGCGTCGAGCCCGGCGCGATCGGCGAACTCGACCACGCAGTAGGATCCGATCATCCGGCCGGCGTCGTCGAGCAGGGCGCCGCCGGAGATCAGCTCGCCGCGCGCCACCAGGCCGGTGATGCCCTCGAAGTGGCGGGGGCGCGCCGCGAGCCGCCGGCCGAGCGCCTCGGGGTCGGTGTCGTCGCGGGCGACGAGAAGGAACTGCATGCGGATCTCTCCTGATCGGGGTGGTCGAGGTTTTCGTCCGGCTGCGCCGGCTCAGCAGCGCCGGCAGCGGACCTGCTTGAAGATGCGGTCCCAGTCGCCGTCGGTGGCGGCGTAATCGAGGAGGCAGCGCAGCGTCTTCGAGGCGTCGGGCAGCGCGTAGCGCCGGGTGATCTCCTGCAGCATCTCCCAGGTGTCGCCGTAGATCTCGAACTCCACCCGCAGCTTCGGCAATCCGGACATCGTCGGCTCCCTCTCGTTGCGACATTGCGTCACATGCGACTAACATATCAGCGGAGCGACCGATCCACGGTCGAGGGAATGGGAGGGACGACGACATGACGAAGAGCCGTTTCAGCCGCCGCGGCGCGCTCGCGGGCGCGGGCGTGGGCGCGCTGGTCGCGCCGATGGTGGCGGCGAGCCGCGCCGAGGCGCAGACGATGACGCTCAAGATGGCGACGTCCTGGGCCGGCGGACCGCTGATGGACATCGGCGCCAAGGCCTTCGCCGAGAAGATCGAGTTCCTGACCGACGGCCGCATCAAGGTCCAGGTGTTCCCGGCCGGCGCGCTCGGCGCGGCGCTCAAGGTCTCGGAGACCGTGAAGAACGGCGTCGCCGAGATGGGGCATCTCTGGATGGGCTACGACTGGGGCCAGGACACGACCGTCGTCCTGTTCGGCGGCTACGCCGGCAGCATGGACACCGAGCGCATGCTGCACTGGATCTACGAGGCGGGCGGACTGCAGCTCTGGCGCCAGTACCGCGACGAGGTCGCCGGCGTCGTCTCGCTCCCGTGCTTCATCCGCACTGCCGAGGTGTTTCTGCACTCGCGCAAGCCCGTGCGCACGCTGGCCGATCTCAAGGGGCTGAAGCTGCGCACGGCGGGCGCCTGGCTCGACATGTCCAAGCAGATGGGCGCGGCGCCGGTGACGACGCCGGGCGGCGAGGTCTTCACCGCGCTCGAGCGCGGCGTGATCGACGCCACCGAGTGGGGCACGCTGTGGGAGAACATCCCCGAGGGGTTCTACAAGGTCGCCAAATACCTGATCATCCCGGGCGTCCATCAGCCGACGGCGCCCTTCGAGCTCGTCATCAACAAGGCGACCTGGGCCAAGATCAGCGCGCGCGACCAGAAGCTGGTCGAGCTCGCCGCCAAGCAGGTGACCTTCGAGTCCTGGACCCGCATCGGCCAGGAGGACTCCAAGGCGCTCGAGTTCTACGTGAAGGCCGGCAACGAGGTGATCGAGCTCGCGCCGGAGGTCCAGTACGAGACCAAGAAGGTGGCGCTGGCCTGGGCCCAGGAACAGGCCGGCAAGAACGCCTGGTTCAAGAAGGTGCTCGAGCACCAGGTCGCCTTCGAGAAGCAATGGAAGGGCGCCGAGCGCTGGCGCAAGGTTCTCGTCGAGAACTGAGGCCCGCGCCTTCCCTCCCGTGCCGCACCGCGGCTCGGGAGGGAGCGGGCGTGCGGCGGGAATGGGCAGGAACGCGGGGCTCGGTGACCCGCCACCGCCCTCTCCGGCCGCTTCGCGACCACCCCGCCCGTCGCGCGTCCCGTGGCAGGCGGGGAGGCGCTTCGTCGCCACCGCACCCAGCGAGTTCCCTCCGTGCAGTCCTTCTGTCGCTTTGCCGATCGCCTGAGCACCGCCGTCGGCGTGCTCGCCGCGTGGCTGATCGTGCCGCTCGTCCTGGCCCTGTGCTGGGAGGTCTTCGCCCGCTACGTCCTGAATGCCCCGACGATCTGGGCCTTCGAGATCGGCTATCTCCTGACCGGCTCGAGCTGGCTGCTCGGGATGGCCTACGCGTTGTCGCGCGACGCGCATATCCGTGTCGACGTGATGACGACGCGGATGAGCGACCGCGCCAAGGCGCTGGTCGACGTCGCGATCTACGCGGTGATCGTGCTGCCCTTCGTCACCTGGCTCGTCTTCGGGTTGCAGGGGCGCGTGGCGCAGGCGATCAGGAGCGGCGAGCGCAGCGGCCAGTCGGCGTGGAACCCGCCGCTGTGGCCGTTCCGGACCATCATGCTGGTCGCCTTCGCGCTGCTCACGATCCAGATCCTCGCGCAGCTCCTGCGCGGCGTGCGCGTCCTGGCCGGGGGCAAGCGGTCATGATGGGCGCCACATCCCTGCTGATCTTCCCGCTGCTGCTGACCTTCCTGTTCCTGGGGTTCCCGGTCGCGTTCTCGATGCTCGCGGCCGGCGCGGTGTTCGGCTACGCGACCTTCGGCGACGCCTTCGTCTTCCAGGCGATGGAGAAGATCGAGGACGTCGCGTCCAATTTCGTGCTCGCGGCGGTGCCGCTGTTCGTGTTCATGGGCTCGATGCTCGAGCGCTCGGGGATCGCCGACAAGCTCTTCGAGGCGATCCATCTCTGGACGCGCCGCCTCCCCGGCGGCCTCGCGATCGGCACCATCCTGATGTGCATCGTGTTCGCGGCGTCCTCGGGCGTCGTCGGCGCGACCGAGACGGTGATCGGGCTGCTCGCGATCCCCGTGATGATGCGCTACCGCTACAACAAGGAGCTGATCGTCGGGACGATCTGCGCCGGCGGCTCGCTCGGGACGATCATCCCGCCATCGGTGGTGGCGGTGGTGATGGGGCCGCTCGCGCAGGTCTCGGTCGGCGACCTGCTGGTGGGCATGATCTTCCCCGGACTGATCATGGCCGGGTCCTACATCCTCTACACGCTGATCCTCTGCACGGTGAAGCCGGAGCACGGCCCGCGCATCCCGCCCACGGCCGACGATCCGCCGCTGGCGGAGAAGCTGCGCGTCACCGGCGTCGCGCTGGTGCCGCCGATGTTCCTGATCTTCGCGGTGCTGGGATCGATCATGCTCGGATGGGCGGCGCCGACCGAGGCCGCGGCGCTCGGCGCCGCCGGCTCGGTCCTGCTGACGCTGTTCTACCGCACGTTCACGCTCCGGACGCTGCACGAGGCGATCATGAAGACCCTCGCGGTCTCGACGATGATCATGGCGATCCTGCTCGGCGGCAGCATCATGACCGGCGCCTTCGTCGGCTCGGGCGGCATCGCGGTCACGCAGCAGCTGGTCAACAGCATGAATCTCGGCCCCTGGGGCGTGCTGTGCATCGTGCTGCTGCTCGCCTTCATCGCCGGCTTCTTCATCGACTGGATCTCGATCGTCCTGATCCTCGTGCCGATCTTCGCGCCGCTGCTGAAGTCGCAGGGCGTGGACATGGCCTGGTTCTGCATCTCGCTGCTGATCGTGATCCAGACGAGCTACCTGTCGCCGCCGATGGCGCCCGCGATCTTCTATTTCCGCGCCATTTCGCCGCCGGAGATCACCACCGCGCACATGTACCGCGGCGTGATCCCCTTCATCGTGCTGCAGCTGATCACGCTCGCGATGGTGCTCGTCTTCCCGGCCACCGTCCTGTGGCTGCCGAAGATGCTGCTCACGCCGGGATGATCCGGAAGACCCGCGCCGGGCGGCCGGCCGCGCGCCGGACCGCCGAGGCCTCGGCGGGCGCGGAGAGCCTGACCGACCAGGCTTACCGCGCGATCGAGGAGCTGATCGTCACGCTGCAGCTCGCGCCGGGCACCAGCGCCTCGGAGGCGGAGCTCTCGGCCCGGGTCGGCATCGGGCGGACGCCGATCCGGGAGGCGCTGCAGCGCCTCGCCCGGGAGAAGCTCGTGGCCATCCTGCCGCGGCGCGGCATCCTGGTGAGCGAGATCAACGTCGGCACCCAGCTGCGCCTGCTGGAGCTGCGCCGCGAGGTGGAGCGGCTGCTCGTGCGCCGCGCCGCGCGCCTGGCGACGGCCGAGATGCGGCTGCGCTTCGCCGCGATCGACAAGGGTATGCAGGCCGCGGCGCGGACCAACGACGACCTCGCCTTCATGCGGCTGGACCGCGAGTTCAACCTGCTGTGCATCGACGCGGCCGAGAACGAGTTCGCCGCCGCCGCCATGGCCCTCATGAACGGCCTGTCGCGGCGCTTCTGGTACCAGCACTATCGGCGCGTCGCCGACATGCCGTTGGCCGCGCGGCTGCACGGCGCGGTCGCCCGCGCGATCGCGGCCGGCGACGCCGAGGCGGCCGCCGCGGCTTCCGACCGGCTGGTCGACTACATCGCCGAGTTCACCCGCGCCGCCGTCGATCCGGGCTGAGCCATACCGTTGATATATCAGTGCGGGTCGGCCTAGTGTCGGGGCCTCCCGTCCCGACACGCGAGGCCATGCCGATGATGACGAAGCGCCAGGAGGTCTTCCGCGCCGACTACCGCGCGAAGGTGTCGCGCTGGTACTCGGGCCCGGTCCACGTGCTGATGATCTACCTGATCGGCGGCGCCGCGATCTGGTTCAGCGCCCGCCAGATCCACGGCCCGGCCTGGTACGAGTGGCTGGTGGTGCCGGTCGCCTTCATGCTCGCGAACACATTCGAGTGGTGGATCCACAAGTACATCATGCATCGCCCGGTGAAGGGCTTCATGGGGATCTACAAGCGCCACACGCTCGCGCATCACCAGTTCTTCACCGACCACGAGCCGTCGGTCGATTCGACGCGCGACTTCCGCATCGTGTTCTTCCCGCCCTATGCGCTGGCGGCCTTCATCCTCGGCTCCTCGATCGCCGCCTATGCCCTCCACCTGCTCGGACTGACCGATGCCGGCTGGCTGCTGCTGATCACGAACGCGGGGCTGTACCTGAACTACGAGTTCTTCCACTGGTGCTGCCACGTCAAGGACGACTCGATCGTCCGCCGGATCCCGCTGATCAACACGATCCGCCGGCACCACATCGCGCACCACAACACCGCGATCATGATGGAGCGGAACTTCAACCTGACCTATCCGATCGCCGACTGCCTGTTCGGCACCAGCGACCTCGACCGCGGCGTCGTCGGGCACGTGTTCAACGGCTACGACACGCAACACGTCCGCAAGGACCTGAAGCGGGTGCGCAACACGGCGGCCGATTCGCGGCTTGCCGCGACGCCCGCGGAGTGACGGCCATGCAGCCCGCGCCCGCGCGCATGGACGGCGAGATCAAGCGCAACGTGGCCTCCCTCGTCGGCGGCATCGTGATCGCCGCCTTCGTCGGCACGCTCGCGTTCCTCTGCCTGCGCGAGCTCGGCGTCGCCGGCGCCGCCGGCGCGCTGCTCGCGGCGGCGTTCGGCGCGATCGCCGGCGGCTACGTCCGGCTTGCCGATCTCTGACGGCCGCCGCCTCGCGCCGCGCGTCGGCCGGGCCGCTCAGCGCGCCCAGCCGTCGAGGAAGGCGATGAAGAACCCGCCCAGCACCGAGCGCGCCTGGAAGCCGATCTTGCGGCCGTTGTCGGTGAAGTAGAGGTCGCTCAGCGGCACGCGGTTGGGCGTCTCGTTGGCGTAGCGCAGGATGCGCTCGACGAAGTCCGAGAACAGGGCCTTGTCCTCGGCGAGCGAGGCGGCCCACAGCATCCATTCCGGCTTGGTGAGCGTCGAGCGGTTGTCCAGCGGGATGCCGTAGGGCTGTACCTTGCTCCGATAGAAGGCGAGCTCGCGGCGCATCTCGCCCTCGGGGAACAGGCCGAGCCCCAGCAGCCGGTCCCAGACGAGGTTGTACTTGATGCTCCAGCTGCCGGGCTGGTCGAAGGCGAGGCGCGTGCCGTCACCGTCGCGCGCCTTGCCCAGCAGATGCGCGGCGAAGTCCTCGGCCGCCTTGCGGTAGCGCTTCGCCGCGGCGCCGTCGCCGATCATCTCCGCGAGCATCGCCGCGCAGCCGAGGCCGCACGCCGCCTTGCCCGAAAGGTTCACGTTGTGGCCGAGCACGCCCGAGAAGTCGTCGGTGCAGAGCTGCGCGCCCGGATCGGCGCCGGCCTCGATCAGGTAGTCGGCCCATTGGCAGAGCAGCTTCCAGTGCCGTCGGGCATAGTCCGGATCCTTCTGCGCGCGTGCGAGCGCGCCGACGAGGATCAGCATGTTGCCGCACTCCTCGATCGGCATCTGGGTCTCGATGATGTCCTGGTGCTTGTTCTTGTCGAAGCCGCGATAGGTCTGGCCGTTGGCCTTCGGGTACGTGCCGAGATCGTGGGCCGCGAACTTGAACGGCCACTCCGGGCTGGCGCAGTACTCGAAATACGGGTCGATCATCGCGCGCAGGAGCGCCGGGTTGAACGCGAGGAACAGCGGCGCCGAGGGGTAGGTCACGTCCACGGTCGCGATGCAGCCGTTGGAGAAGTTCTCCTTCGAGAACAGGAGCGGCGCGCCGTCCGGGCCGGCGCAGAGCTTGTGCGCCGCGATGGTGTGCCGCCAGGCGAGGGCGCAAAGATCGGCATAGGCGTCGCCGGCCAGCGCACGAGCGCGCGACGCGAGCTCGGCGTCGAACGCGCGCGCCCGAGCTTGCACGGCAACCCGCTCGGCCCAGGCGCGGGCGAGGATCCCCATGCCGTCGATCTTGCCGTCGCGCCGCCACCAGGCGCGGAGCTTGCGGCCGAACAGCTCGATCGCCCACTCGTCGTCGTAGCCGACGAGCACCGTGGCCTCGCCGCCCGGCGCGGGGCCGCACTCGAAGGCCGTCGTCAGCGCGATGATGGCGTCGCGGTTGTAGTCGACCTTGCGCGGCGGGACCATCAGGCCGCGGTCGGTGATCTCGCCGCTCGCGACGAAGGCGTCGCGGCAGATGTCGATGTCGCCCTGGCTCACGCGGACCGCGCCGCTCGGGCCGGCGAGGAAGACCGTGCCCCAGTCGATGCGCAGGTGGTCGCCGGCCTTCTGCAGAATCGGCTGGTGCTCGTGGCGGAACGCCATCGCGGTGATGCCGTCGCGCTCGTGGCGATGCCAGAACACCCGCTCGTGGGGCAGGTTCACGCACCACTCGCCGGTCATGTCGACATAGAGCTCGACGCGGCGCGTCGCGGCGTCGAGCGAGCGCGCCCGCAGCGTCACGTAGGTGACGGGCCGCGACATCAGGTCGAGATCGTCGGCCAGCAGCGGCGAGACGAACTCGAGCTCGAGCTCGACCGGGCCGGCGCGGAACCGCGCCGTCGTGCGCGTCGCGTGCACCTCGAGCGCCACCTGCTCGGCCTTGCGCGGCAGCCATTGCGGCCCGCCGAGCAGGCGCCATGCGACGCCGTCGATCCGCGCGACGACGTAGAGCGCCATCTTCGTGCCGGTCCAGTGGCGCGGCCAGTCGTCGGTCAGCCTATCGCCGCAGCACCACACGCTTGTGTACGGATCATGGGTCACGAGCGGGATGGCGGGCGGGCGGCGAAGCGTCTCGGTCACGGCGGTCTCCTCGTAGGGTTCCTTGGGTCGGGTGCTCGCGTCGTCCTCAGGCGCGGCCGCGCGGCCGCGGCCGGCCCGCCAGTCGCACCGGCAGGGCCAACGCGGCGGCGAGCGTCGTCTCGGAGTTGCGCAGCAGCGCGCGCATATGCTCGGCGGCGAGGTCGCCGCGACGCGCGAGGATGGCGTCCTTGATCAGCCGATGCCGTCGCAGCTCGGAGGACGGGAAGGGCTTGGTGGGCACGCCGAGCTCGAAGGACGTGCCCAGGGTCGTCCGGATGGCGCCGCCCAGCCCGAGGAAGAACACGTTCCGGGTCGCGGCGATCACCGCCATGTGGAAGGCGACGTCGGCGTCGACGACGGCGGAGGAGTCGAGATGGTTGGCCGCAAGGTCGGCGAAGCGCGCGTCGATCTCGGCGTGGTCGGCTTCCGTCCCGTTGAGCGCAGCGAGGCGGCAGGCCTCGGGCTCGAAGGCCGCGCGGATCTCGTAGAGCTGCCGGACCATGTCGCGGTCGACGCCGCGTGCGAGCCGCCAGGCCATCACGTCGCCGTCGAGCTGGCTCCAGGCGCTCTCCGGGCGCACGCGCGTGCCGCGCTTCGGGGCCAACGACAGGAGCCCCTTGCCGTGGAGCTTCTTGATCGCCTCGCGCAGGGTCGTGCGGCTCACCCGATGCTGCCGGCACAGCTCGGGCTCGATCGGCAGGCTCGCGCCGATCGGGATTTCGCCGCCGACGATTCGGCGGCCGAGCTCGTGCATGACCCGGGTGCTGAGCGTGTCGATCGTCCGCTTCCCCCCGCGCTCCGGCGGCATCTCCCCTCCGCGACTCCGGCCTTCCGCGTCGCTGCGTTGACAGCCGCGCCGGCCCGCGTAGACTTCCAATCATCATACGATTGTGCGTCCAATCGGCAACGGGGAGCACGCGTGGGGGGAATCGCTTTGCGAGGCCTCGGCAAGAGCTTCGGCTCCGTCGAGGTCATCCGGGATCTGTCGCTCGACATCGTTTCGGGCGAGTTCATCGTCTTTCTCGGTCCGTCGGGCTGCGGGAAGTCGACGCTCCTGCGCATGATCGCGGGTCTCGAAGAGGCCTCGGCCGGCGAGATCTCGATCGACGGCCGGCGCGTCGACGCGTTGCCGCCGGGCCAGCGCGGCGTGGCGATGGTGTTCCAGCACTACGCGCTCTATCCGCACATGACCGTGCGCGACAACATGGCGTTCGGGCTGCGCAACGTGGGCCAGTCGCCCGACGAGATCGAGCGCCGGATCGCCGAGGCGGCGCGCATCCTCGAGATCGGCCATCTGCTCGCGCGCAAGCCCGCGCAGCTCTCGGGCGGCCAGCGCCAGCGCGTGGCGATCGGGCGCGCGATCGTCAAGGAGCCCAAGGCGTTCCTGTTCGACGAGCCGCTCTCGAACCTCGACGCGGCGCTGCGCTCGCGCACCCGCATCGAGCTTGCGCGGCTGCACCAGCAGATGAAGGCGACGATGATCTTCGTCACCCACGACCAGGTCGAGGCGATGACGATGGCGACGCGGATCGCCGTCATGAACCACGGCCGCATCGAGCAGATCGGCGCGCCGATGGAGATCTACCGCCGGCCGGCGACGCGCTTCGTGGCGGGCTTCATCGGGACTCCGGCGATGAACTTCGTCCCCGTGCAGCCGCTCGCGCCGGTCGACGGCCGCTTCGCGGCACGGCTTCCCGACGGCAGCGGCGTCGTCACGGGGATCGCGGCCGCCGCGATCAAGGAGACGCAGGGCCTGGAGCTCGGCTTCCGCGCCGAGCACATGCGCCTCGGCGGCGAGATCCCGGCGACGGCGGACGTCGTCGAGCGGCTCGGCGACCGCACGCTGGTCTACGCGCGGCTGCGCGACGGGACGACGGTCGTATTCGAGGACGGAGGCGACAGCCGGATCGCCGTCGGCGACGAGGTCGCGCTCGCGATCGAGAGCGGGGCCGCGCATCTCTTCGACGCGCAGGGGCGGGCGTATCATGGCGGGTAGGGCTGCGGGCGCGCCCGATCCCGACGTCGTCGGGCGCCGGAGCGCGGCCAACCTCCTGTTCGTGCTGCCCTACTTCCTGATCTTCATCCTGCTCGTCGTCGTCCCGCTCTTCCTCGGGCTGTGGTTGAGCTTCCAGGACTACGACATGCTCGGCGGCTACGGCGGGTTCGTCGGCTTCGCCAACTACGTCGAGCTGTGGGGCGACCGCATCTTCCGCGGCGCGGTGCGCAACACGATCTGGTTCGTGGCGATCTCCGTGCCCGCCTTCGTGATCATCGGCCTGTTCCTGGCGATCGCGCTCAACGGCCGGGGCCGGCGCAGCGCGATCCTGCGCTCGATCTTCTTCGGCGCCTCGGTGCTCTCCGTGACGATCGTGACGCTGATCTGGCGCCTGGTCTATATGCCCGACCGCGGGCTGCTGCAGAACATCTTCAGCATGGTCGGGCTCACCGCGCCGAATTTCATGACGACCGAGGCCCTGGCGCTGCCCGGCATCGCGATCGTCACGGTGTGGTGGATCATCGGGCTGCCGATGATGTTGTTCCTGGCCGCCCTCCAGCAGATTCCGGCGGAGATCTACGAGGCGGCGGCGCTCGACAACGCCTCGCGCTGGCGCACGCTCACGCACATCACCCTCCCGGCGATCAAGCGGACGATCGTGCTGGTCGCGGTGATCGAGGTGATCCTGCAGTTCCAGCTCTTCGGCCAGGCCAACCTGATCACCAACGGCGGGCCGAACAACGCCTCGCGCCCGATCGTCATGTTCATCTACGAGGCGGGCTTCCGCGACTGGGCGCTCGGCTACGCGGCCGCGGCGTCGCAGGTGCTCTTCGTCCTCATGCTCGGCGCGGCGGCGCTCCAGCTCTGGCTCGGCCGCCAGAAGCAGGAGGTGTGAGCGATGTGGAAGGCGGGCCACGCGACCGACATCGGCGATCGCCTCATCCTGGCGGCGGTGATCGGGCTCGCCGTGCTGTGGCTGGCGCCGATCGTCTGGGTCATCGGGCTGTCGTTCAAGCCCAACGAGGTGCTGATGCGAACGACCGGCGGCATCTACGCGCCGCCGTTCACGGTCAAGAACTACGTCGACATCATGGCGACGTCCCAGGTCTTCGCCTGGATGCTCAACAGCGCGATCGTGTCGATCGGCCAGACGATCCTCACGCTGGTGATCTCGACTCTCGCCGGCTACGGCTTCGCGCGCACCGACTTCCCGGGCAAGCGGATCGTCTTCGTGCTCGTGCTCGCCGGCCTCGCGGTGCCCGAGCAGGCGATCATCGTGCCGCTGCACACGATGTTCGCCTTCGCCGACATGCACAACACCTACGCCGCCCTGATCGCGCCGCGGCTCGCCTTCCCGTTCGGCGTCTTCCTGATGACGCAGTACTTCAAGGGCGTGCCGCGCGAGATCGAGGAGGCGGCGATGCTCGACAACGCCTCGCGCTTCAAGATCTTCTTCAAGGTCGTGCTGCCGCTGACGATCCCGGCCCAGGCGACGCTCGGCATCTACACCTTCCTGCACGCGTGGAACGAGTATTTCTGGCCGCTGGTCTCGGCGACCAAGCCGGAGATGTACACGCTCACCGTCGGCCTCGCAGCGACCCAGACCAATTTCGCGCAGACCGAGGGCATCGGCTTCCTGATGGCGCAGGCCGTGTTCGCCGGGCTGCCGATCCTGATCCTCTACCTGTTCTTCCAGCGCCACATCGTCACCGCCGTCAGCGGCGGCGTCGGCAAGTGAGCACAGTCACCCTCTGGCCCTGCGGCGCGACCGAGCGTCCGGGACCGTCACGAACGCACTCGGTCCAACCGAAGGAGGAAGACGCATGAACACCAGGAAGCTCATCGCGGGGCTCGCGCTCGGCGCGAGCCTGTTCGCGACCGACGCCATGGCGCAGAAGACGGAGATCACCTTCGCGCGCTTCTTCGGCGCCTGCGATTCGGACTACGGCACCAGCGTCGACGTGGAGAAGTCGCGCGGCGAATGCGGCGTGATGACCACGCTGGTCAACCACTTCAACGCGACGAACAAGGACAACATCGTCGTCAAGCCGCAGATCATCGAGTGGGGGCCGTACTACCAGCAGCTCACGGCACGCATCGCGGCGCGCGACATCCCGAATATCGCGGTGATGCACACCTCGCAGATCGGCGACTTCATTCGCGCGCGCATCGTCGACCCGATCGAGGACGACCTGAAGGCCGCGGGCATCGACATCAACGACTTCACGCCCCATGCCAAGGCGGGCGTCACCTTCGGTGGCAAGGTCCACGCCTTGCCTTGGGACACTCATTCCTGGCTCTGGCACATGAATGTCGGGATGTTCAAGCAGGCCGGGCTCGTCGATTCCGCCGGCAAGCCGATCATTCCGAAGAGCGTCGATGAGCTGATGGCGCAGGCCAAGACGATCAAGGAGAAGACGGGCAAGCCATACTTCATCATGGCGTCGGTCGCGTCGGGCGATGCGGGCAACGGCGCGCGTAGCTTCTGGACCATGCTCTACACCCAGGGCGGCACGCTGTTCCCCGCCGGCTTCGATAAGGCCGACTTCAACACGCCGGAGGCGAAGAATGCCTTCGAGGTGTTCGAGCGGTTGGCGAAGGAAGGCTACATCTCCAAGGGCGTCGACGGCGCCGGCGCGCTGG
>JAEULA010000053.1 GCA_016793165.1 Alphaproteobacteria bacterium
GTCGGTAGTGGGGCTAGCTGGCCCCGGCCGGCAGTGGATCCGATCTCGCTCGGAGAACCTCCCCAGATTTGATTTTCGAGATTTTGTTTTCGGCGACGGCGCCCGCGAGTAAGGCTTCCCCCGCGGGAAATCGTATCCAGACAGAAAACCTCCCCAGATTTAGTTTTCCGAGAAAACCTCCCCTGTCGCTGGCCGGCCGCCCCGTTCGGAGAAAACCTCCCCAGGTTTGATTGTCGCTGGCCGGCCGCCCCGTTCGCATTCGGTCGGCCCGGGCTGCACGACGTGACGTGGCAGCTGGCAAACCAAGCCTGGGGAAGTTTTTCGGGGGAAGTTTTTCGCCACCCCGTTTGCGGAGCGGCCGGCTCCCGGCCGGATAATTCTCTCCAGAGAAGAATTACCCCGCTCGACGGCTTCCCTGTACCCTGGTTGCCTCCACGCGGAGGTGGGCCGATGCGCGATTGCGCTTCGGAGAGATATCCCGTCTGGTAGCCGGGGGAGCCATGCGTGCAACTGCGATGATAATCCTGGTCCTCGCCGTACTGATTGCCGCATTGCCGGATGCGGCTCACGCCAAGCGGGGCAACCGTTCTTCAGGAGCAAGCGCCTCACATCCCACGGTTCCTGACAGCGGGCGCTCGCCCGGCTGGTCCGGGCGCTCGTTCAGGAACTGTGCGGCAGCCAGGGCAGCCGGCGCAGCGCCACTTCGGCGTGGTGACCCCGGTTATGCTCCGCATCTTGATCGCGATGGCGACGGTATCGCGTGTGAGCCTCATCGCCGGCGTCGTTAGCCGAAACCGGAACAACCTAGGACTGAGGCCAAGAAACGCCCCAGGTTTGATTTCCGGGTTTGATTTCCGCTGGGGCTCAATTTCGCTACGCCGCCCCGTTCCGATTTGGTCGGCCCGGGCCGCGCGACGTGACGCGACGGCCGGGAAACCAAACCTGGGGAGGATTTCCGGGCTCCGGCCCGGGTTGGGCGCAGCCGTCATGCCGCGCTTCTTTCCGCGCCTGCCGTACCCTACGCTGCTGCGTGAGCGAAGCCGACGAGGACGCACATGGCCGAGGAAGATCACAAGGTCGAGGTCGAGGAGCGCGGCAGGAATGCCTTCGCGCTGGCGGTGGTCTTCGACGGCCGGCGCTTCGAGTGCGGCGTTTATGTCAGCCGCGCCGAGGCGCTCAAGGCGGCAAGGCTGTTCGTGCAGCGCAAGCAGGGCGAGCAGGCTTCGCGCGGCAGGCGGCAGCGCAGATAGCCTGGCCAGCGCCCTTCCGCTGGCGCATGCGGCGGACGCTGCTAGCCTCGACGTCCCGGGGGTCCTCGAAGGAGAGACCGTCGAAATCGTATCCAGACAACTATTTCCCGCCGCCGTTCAGCGCGTCTCCGTCTTGCGCGGGCGGCCCGGTGTTCCGCGAGTGACGCGTCAGCCGAGCATCTCGGCGATCTGGTTGCGGAAGCGCTCGTTGGCGCAACCAAAATCTCCCCGGGTTTTATTTTCCGGTTTGATTTCCCCCCGGTTTGACTTCCCCGTAGCGAGGCTGGCTGGCCCCGCGAGACCGCCCCAGGTTTGATTTCTCACGACGTGACGCGACGGCCGGGAAACCAAACCTGGGGAGGCTTTCCGGTGACCCATCGCCGCCAGCCCTACGAGCCCGACCACCAGCAGCCCGAGCCCCGCCGGCTCGGGCACGTCGAGCGCGACGCCCGCCGTTGGGATCGACAGCTCGATTCGGTAGTTGCCGAGCGATACGACACCCAGCGCCCCGGTGAAGTCGAGGCGGTCAAGCGTGCCGAAGTCGGCCGGCGGTCCGCCTTGAAGGAACGGTGCGGGCCAGACCGTGCCGTCGGTGTCGATCGCCTGCAGCGGAAAGTCGCCGACACCGATGTAGTAGATGCCCGGCACAATCGTCAGCTCGATGAGGGCAGGGACCGCCACGCCGGCCGTATCCGCGCCCAGACCCGCGCCGGACGCATCGAACACGAACACGGCGGGTACCAGGCTGGTGCCGATGGTCGTCTCGCGGGTGCGGATCACCAGAGTGCCGCCGATGTCGAACACGAGCTTGTAGAGGTCGCCCTGGTCGCCACTGGTGCTGAAGCCGCGGATCGCATCGATGCCGGGCCCGACATCCTGCGGCGCGATCACGCCGCCGAAGAAGCGGGTGGCGTTGTCGACTTCAGTGTATTGGGCCGCCGGCGCGTCGCCGGCGAGGCCGAGCCCGAGGACAGCGCCGATGCAACCGCCGCAAAGCAGCACATGGTTAGCCAACGCCGACAGACGCCTGATCATGATCATCTCTCCTGCGTTGCGCCCATCCGCAGCCCGGCCGACCACGCCTACGCCATCGGCCCCGGCGGAGCGTAACCCGCCTTTGTCGCAGAGGACAGCTCGGGCGTGAGGAGGACAACTGGAAATCGTATCCAGACAGCGATTTCCCCAACGGCGGTTCCGCGCGTCTCCGTCCTGCGCGGCCGGCCCGGCGATCCGCGGGTGACGCGTCGGCGGAGCATCTCGGCGATCTGGTTGCGGAAGCGTTCGCTGCCGAGGACGTAGCTGCCGTTGGTGGCCTCTCGGATGGCGGCGACGGCGTCTGAGTCCATGACCTGTTCTCGACAACGACTACCCCGGCCGCCGACCCGCGTCTCCGCAGATCCGTTTCCCGCTCCCTACTCGAACCAGGTCGTGCCCGGATACTGATAGCGCCTGGCGACGTCCTCGTTCAGCTCAAGCCCGATGCCCGGGCGGTCGGTGAGGGCGATCCGGCCGTTCCTGATGATCTCGCCGCCGTCCGTGATCGTCTTCCAGTAGTCGCGGTTGAACCAGTGGAACTCGAGCACGAGGAAATTGGGGACGGTCGCGCAGACATGAGCCGACGCCATCGTGCCGAGGGGCGAGGCGACGTTGTGCGGCGCGAACGGGATCGAGTAGAGATCGGCCATCTCCGCGATCTTGCGGCACTCGCTCAAGCCGCCGCATTTGGGGATGTCGGGCATGATGATGTCGACGGCCTGCGTCTCCAGCAGCTTGCGGAAGCCGTGGCGGAGATAGAGGTTCTCGCCCGCACAGATCGGCGTCGAGGTCGAGCGGGTGATCTCGGCCATGACGTCGATGTTCTCGGGCGGCACGGGCTCTTCCAGCCAGAGCAGCTTCAAATGCTCGACGTCCCGCGCGAGGCGGATGGCGCTGTGCTTGTCGAGGCGGGTGTGGAGGTCCGTCGCGACATCGACGGACGGCCCGGCGGCCTTCACCACCATCTCGGCCAGCTGCACCATGCGGTCATGCTCCCATTTGTTGGGAGTCATGTTGAACTTGTCCTTCTCGTACCAGCCGGTCTCCGAACCGGTGTGGCCGTAGGCGCGGATGTCGAGGTCGACCTTGAGCGCGGTGAAGCCCGCCGCCAGCACCTCGTCGACCACGGCCTGCACCTCGGCCATGTTCATGCCCGGCGAGACTTCGCAGTCGGCATAGACGCGGATGTCGTCGCGGAACTTGCCGCCTAAGAGCTCGTAGATCGGCACCTTGAGGGCCTTGCCCTTGAGGTCCCACAGCGCGATCTCGATGCCGGTCAGGGCGGTGATCAGCGCGCCCGCGAAGCCGCCCTCGAACACGAGGCTGCGGCGGATACCTTCGAAGATCGCGTCGATGGCGAACGGGTCGCGGCCGATCAGGCGCCTCTCGAGATCCTTGATGATCGCGATCGCCTGGTGGCCGCCATGGACGCACTCGCCCATGCCCGTGATGCCCGCGTCGGTTTCGATGCGAACCCAGAGATGCATGCAATGGCCGGTGCTCGCGGCCGTCTTCACCGATGTGATCTTCACAAAACCTCCCCGGGTTTGGTTTTCCTGGATCCGATTCCCCGGCAACGCGGGCGAACACGCCGGTCGCATCCTCCACGGGCGTCGCAGGGAAATCAAACCGGAGATGCTGCCGTCGTCAGCGCCGACGAAAACCTCCCCCGAAAACCTCCTCAGGTTTGCTTTTCCCGTAGCCGGGTTCGCCGGCCCCAGTCGCGGAGCGTGGTGCTTGGTCGAGGCTGCAAGGCCAAACCTGGGGAGGCTTTTGCGCTACCGGTTTTGAGAAGCGGCAGGCCGATTGGATTGCAGTGCGCAGCCCTGCATGCGACGGAAGAGATGTCGGTGGGGGCCGCCACTCATGACCCAGCAGATCTACGACATCACCGCTGCCGAAGGATACGAGCGCGCATTCGCGCGCGTTTCCTCGCACTTCCTGCCCTACCTGCTCGCCACGGGCCGGGTCATGGAAAGTCAGGAAGTGCTGGACGTCGCGACCGGCACGGGCCTCGCCGCCGCCGCAGCCCTCGCCGCGGTCGGCCCATCCGGCCACGTCACGGAGGTGGATATCTCGTCCAGCATGGTCGAGCAGGCGCGCAAGCGGTTAGGGAAAACCTCCCCAGGTTTGATTTCCGCTGACGCTCGATTTCGCTACGCCGCCCAGTTCGGATTCGGCCGGCCCGGGCTGCGCAGGAAAAATCGGATCCATGTATGGACGGCCCCTCGGTTGCAAGCGGACCGCTGACGACTGGCAGTAGGCGCCCATCGTGACGTGCCGCGATGACGGTCGCGCAGTGGCGATTCGCTGCGCGGCGATGCTCTCGACGCGTTCGGAGTTTAAAACCTCCCCAGGTTTGATTCCGCCACAGCGCAGAACACCTCCCCGGGATTGATTTTCTCCCAGCCGCGAACGGTGTAGCCGCGCCGACTATGGTTGCAGCCAGATTCCATTCGGCTAGCGAGAGGACCGGCCTTGTCCTGCGCGCTAAGCCAGTGCCTGCTCGACCTGAGACAGGGTCGCCGCGACGGGAAGCCGGCTCGCTTGAGCAAGGCCGTGCACGAAGCATGTGCCGGGCACGTCGTGATTCGGCACGACGTTCAGGATCAAACCGCGATTTACAAAGATCTCCGTGTGGCTGGCCGACGGGAGTCGCCTGAAGCTGCTTCCCAACTTCGCGATTACAACAGGTACAGGCTCGGTGATCTCAATCGCTCTGTTCCCATCCGTCAGCAGCTTCGACGATGGGGTAGCTGCGCCCGGCAGCGCATGAACACAGAAGACGAGTTCGCTGTTCACTAGAATCTCATTGAACGGCGCAGGCGCCCTCATTCGTACCATTGCCATGTGCAAACCTCCTGCCCGGGTTGGGCGATGGCGATTGTATGCATTGCAGGCCTCCCTGGAACACCTCCCGTGGTTTGATCTCCCTGGTCCTGCCGCCCCGTTCCGTTTCGGTCGGCCACGGGCCGCGCGACGTGACGTCGTGGCCGTGAAATCAAACCCGAACGACCGGAACGACCTCCCCAGGTTGGTTTCCACCCCGCAGCGGGAGAAACCAAACCTGGGGAGGTTTCAGATCAGTTGGCCCGTCGGAACTCGGTCTTCCACAGTTTCTCCAGCTCTGCGGCTACCGCCGGCGGGGGCGAGCCGATCAGCGTCGACTTGCCCCGTTGCACCACCTTGCCGTAGACGACGTTCTGCGCGCCCGACCACAGCAATACGATCGTGTTGTTCTGACAATCGTGGTTCTTGCAGGTGCTGCCCAGCATGTAGTCCGCCCCCGCCACCTTGACGGGCCGGTACTCGTTGCTCGGGCCATCCAGCTTGGCGAGCCACGGCTGCTTGACCAGCGGGCCGAGGGCCTTGTGATAGGTCGCCTTCGCCTTGGCGTTGTAGAGGAGGCCGGCCGCGGTGAGTTGATGCAGGGCGTAGCCGTTGAAGATCTTCTCCGAGTTGGCGTCGGCCTGGGCCAGTGCGCACCAGGGTGCGGTTGCCGCGATCACCACGACCACGGCACTTCTGATCGATCGGTTCATGGAATGTCCCTTCATTGGCGGACACGTAGCGCCGTCATGAGCGCTCGAACAGCGGCAGGCTGTCGGCACTGAACGGTAGGGCTCTGCTCGAAAGTGAAAAGGTCCCGAGGTTCAAATCTCCTCCGCAGCCCCTATCGCCTTTCGCGGCCGTCCCGGCAGGCGCGGCGTGACGCGGCGGCCAAGCATCGCTTCGATCTGGGCGCGGAAGCGCGGACTGCCGAGCGCATGGTTGCCGTTGGTCGCCGTGCGGATCTCGTCGTGCTCGCCGTCCGGAACGGCTTGATCGAACAGGGCGCGATAGGCGAGAGCGCGCGCCGGGGTGTCGATGCCGAGGGCGCAGAAGCGCTCGTGCGGCACGAGCATTCCCGCCGGCGCGCCCGTCGCGTTCATGCGGTGGCTCGACCACGGGTAGTCGCCAGGACCCGCCACCATGCGCGCGCGCACGGGGTTGAGCTCGATGTAACGATAGCAGGCGAGCACGTAGGCCTCGTCCGTCGCCACGGTCGAGCGGAACCGCCCTTCCCAGAGCGTGCCGGTTCTTCCATAGGCGCGATTGACCGCTTTCACGTAGCGCTGTCCGAGCCGCTGCATAAGGCGCGACGGTCCGTCATCGTCCGCGGGCGTCAGCAGAAGATGAACATGGTTGGACATCAACACATAAGCATGGAGGGCGCAGCGGCAGGCAGCCCCCAGCTCGGCGAGCTCCTCCAGGTAGAACACCCGATCGGCGTCGGTGAAGAAGCACGCCTGCCGATCCACGCCGCGCTGCACGACGTGGACGGGCACGCCGGCAAGCGTCACGCGGGGTCGAGTGCCCATCGTCGGCGGGACGCTCGGCTGGAGGCGCGCCACGAGGGCGGGCTGGCGATGTCGCTGCTCATCGCGGAATGCTGCGCAACCTGCGCGGCAGCGGCGTAGAGGTGCGGCGGAGGTAATCCGGGCCCTCCGACGAACTAGGCGCGGCTGTGGATGAACCGGCGGTGAGCGCGACGGAAGTCGGACCGGCGGAAGCCAGGCCCCGGACGAAGCGCGTCCGCGCTGCCGGGGCCACGCTTGCCGCATCCGGGGGCCGGGCCCGATGACTCCGGGGCGCGCGTGCCAAACCGGGCACCGGACTGTCAGCTCGCCGTCGAATTGGGATTGGGAAAATCAAACCTGGGGAGGTTTTCCTTCCGGCGTCAGCTCGCCGCCGGTTTGGATTTTAGAAAACCAAACCTGGGGAGGCTGTCCTCATTCGATCACCTCGTCCGCGGCGACGAGCAGCGCGGGCGGCAGGTCGAGGCCAAGCGCTTTGGCGGTCTTGAGGTTGACGACGAACTCGAACTTGGACGGGACCTGCACCGGCAGATCGGTGGGCCTCGCGCCCTTGAGGATGCGGTCCACATACGCAGCCGCTCGATGGAACTGGTCGGCAAAGTCCGAGCCGTAGGACATCAGGCCGCCATCGACCGCGAAATATCGGATGGGATAGACGGTGGGCACACGATGCCGGGCCGCCGACGCGAAGAGCAGCCGGCGGTGAAGGGTGATGAAGATGTCGGGCATCATCACCAATCCGGTGCCGGGAACACTCGCCAGGTCCGCGATCGCCGGGTCGATCGCCAATGGCTCGCGAATGTCGGCCGCGACCAGCGTCAGGCCGAGGGAGGGTGCCGCCGCAACCAGCGCCGGCCAGAAGAGATGGTGCGGCGCGGTGTCCGGGTTGAACATCACCCCGATGCGCGTGATGCCGGGCGAGACCTGCTTGAGGAGCTGCAGCCACTTGCCGGCGATGGCGGGCTCGAAACTGCTGAATCCGGTGATGTTGCCGCCGGGCCGCGACAGGCTCGCAACGATGCCGTCGCCGACCGGATCGGCGAGGCCGGCGAAGACGATCGGGATCGTCTGGGTCGCCTGTTTGAGCGCGCGCATCGTCGGCGTGTTGCTGCCAAGGATCACCTCGGGCCCGGCATTCGCCAAGTCCCGCGCCAGGACCACGGAGCGCCCGGCGTCGCCGCCAGCCCACCGGACATCGAGGCGGATGTTGCCGCCGTCCACCCATCCCAGCTCGCGCATTCCCTTCCGGAACGCCTCGACACGAGCCTGCCCCTCCAAGTCGCCTTCGGCAGCACCCATCAACACGCCGATCCGCCGCGGCGTGGCTTGTTGCTGCGCGCGCGCGAGGAGCGGCGACGCGAGCACGCCGCCAAAGAGAGCCGGAAGCGCGCGTCGCCTCATTCGATCACCTCGTCGGCGGCGGCGAGCAGCGCGGGCGGCGGGTCGAGGCCGAGCGCCCTGGCGGTCTTCAGGTTGACGATGAACTCGAACTTGCTCGGCACCTGGACGGGCAGGTCGGCAGGCTTCGCGCCCTTGAGGATGCGGTCGACATACGAGGCCGCGCGGTAGTGCTGGTCGACGAAGTCCGAGCCGTAGGACATCAGGCCGCCGTCATCCGCAAAGACGCGCAGCGCATAGACTGCCGGCACGCGGTGGCGCGCCACCGACTCCGACAGCAGCCCGCGATGCCGGAGAGTGAAGGAGTCGGGCATCACCACCAGGCCGGTGCCCGGGGCGCTCCGGAGTGCTGCGACCGCCGCGTCGATCGCCGGCGGCTCGCGAACCGTGGCGGGCTCCAGCGTCACGCCGAGGGACGAGGCGGCGTCGAGCAGCGCCGGCATGAACAGCCGATGCGGCGCGGTGTCGGGATTGAAGATCGCCGCGACGCGCGTGATGCCGGGCGAGACCTGCTTGAGGAGCTGCAGCCATTTGCCGGCGATGGCGGGCTCGAAACTGCTGAAGCCGGTGATGTTGCCGCCGGGCCGCGAAAGGCTCGCCACGATGCCGTCGCCGATCGGGTCGGCGAGGCCGGCGAACACGACCGGGATCGTCTCGGTCGCCTGCCGGAGGGCGCGCATCGCCGGCGTGCCCCCGCCGTGAATGATGTCCGGCCCGGCGCTCACCGTCTCCCTTGCCAGGGCCGCGGCATGCGCCGCATCGCGGGTCGCGGCGCCCCATCGGATGTCGAGGAGGATGTTGCGTCCCTCCACCCATCCCAGCTCGCGCAGCCGATTGCGAAACGCCTCGAGGCGCGCTTGGCTGAACTGGTCGCCTTCGGGGTCCCCCATCAACACGCCGAGCCGCCGCGGCGCACCCTGAAGCTGCGCCCGCGCGACGAGCGGCGACGCAAGCGTGCCACCGAATACAGCCGTGAATGCGCGTCGCTTCATTCGATCACCTCGTCGGCGCGGCCGGAAAGGGATTGGGGAATCTCGATCCCCAAGGTCCGCGCGGTTTTCATATTGATGATGAGCTCGACCTTCACCGTCTGAACGATCGGCAGCTCGGCCGGCTTCGCACCCTTGAGGATCGCACCGGCATGGCGACCCATCTGGTGCTGCGTGTCGGTGAAGCTGGCGCCGTAGCTGACGAAGCCGCCGACCTCGGTGAATTGCCGCCACTCGTAGAGCGCGGGGATCGCGTGGCGCGCCGCAAGGCCGATGATCTGCTCCCGCCGGCTGTTGAAGAATGGGTCGCCCATGACGAGCAGGCCCGCGGCGCGCCTTTCGGCCATGACGGCGAAGGCCGCATCGATCTCGGCCGGCGTGCTGGCGCCCAGAATCTCGATCCGCTGCCCGGCCGCACGCGCGAATTCCACCACGGACCCCAGGTCGTCCTTCGCCGCGGGGACGGGGTTTGCGGGGTTTGCCAGAACCGTGATCGCGGCTGGGCTCGGCACGATCTCTCGCAGCAACTGCAGGCGCTTCGTGCCGAGTTCATATGTGAACATCTGCACGCCGGTCACGCCACCGCCCGGACGACTGTAGCTGGCGACATTGCTGTACTTGACCGGATCGGCCGCGAACAGCGCCACGATCGGGATCGTGAGGCCGGCGGGGACCACGCGCAGCGCGGCTTCCGACATGACGAGCACGTCGGGCTTGCGATCGATCAGCTCGGCGACCAGCGCGGACACCCGTGAGAACTGCCCCCCGATCCAGCGATACTCGATCGCGACATTGCGGCCGTCGTCGAAGCCCGCCTCGCGCAGGCCGCCCAGGAAGGCGCCGACATAGGGCGCAAAGGCGTCCCGCGAGCCGTTGCTCAGGTAGCCCACCACGGGCATCGCGGTGCGTTGCGCCCGCGCAGTGAACGGTCCCACCGCTCCGGCACCGCCGAGGCGCAGCATGACGGTTCGTCGCTTCACTTCCCCCTCCATCGACCCACGCCCCCGCCATGTTCCGCGGACCGAGGTACCTCGCATTCCCCAGGTTCGGATCATCTCGACCCGGCTCGCTCGGCCGGCGAGGCCGAGATCGGCATCCACCTGACGAAGTGCGTCGGCGGCTTCGACATTAACGATGTCCTGCCCGATCGCGAAGTCGTCGGAATTTGCAGATTTCAGCAGGTCGGAGGGCGACGCAAGAAGACCTCCCCAGGTTTCATTTGGCTTCGCCCGGCTGCCGCGGCGCGCCTCAGCTGCGCCGGCGCTACGCGAAAACCTCCCCAGGTTTCATTTTCGCGAGTTCCATCTTCGCGACGGACCTTGAAGCGGAAAACCTCCCCAGGCTTGATTTGGGCTTCGGGCGTGGCAACACGGACCCAGGGCCGTCGCCGCCTGCAATGAAGAGAGCGACGGCCGGCAAACCTCAACCGATCAACATGCATCCCAGGCGGCACGACGGCGATCGTCGAGATTGCCGTGATGACGTTCTTCGCTCGGCGGATCATTGGATCGGAGAACGTCCCCAAGGCTGATTGCCCGCAATTCCTGCCGGAGCGGAGTCACCCGCGCGCGTTCTCGTGCGGAGTGCCCCAAACCGGGCTTGGCCCGCCGGGTCGCCCTCGACTCATGCTACCGGCACGCCGAGCCGCGGCGGCGCGCCTTGCTGCCGCGCCCGCGCGACGAGTGGCGACGCAAGCGTGCCGCCGACGATGGTCGTGAACCTATGTCGCCTCATTCGATGATCTCGTCTGCTTGCGCGAGCAGCGTGGACGGAATGGCGAGCCCGAGCGCATTCGCGGTCTTGCGATTTATCACGAGTTCGAACTTGGTCGGTTGCTCGACCGGCAGGTCGGCCGGCTTGGCGCCCTTGACGATCTTGTCGATGAAGATGGCGACGCGACGAAACAGATCCTGCAGATTCGCGCCGTAGGTAAGGAGCAGACCGGCCTCCGCGAATTCCCGCGCCGCTGAGATCGCCGGGAGCCGGTCTCTCAGGGCCATGCCGCAGATCTGGTCACGATAGTTGAACAGCAACGGATCGGGATAGAGGACGAACGCCTGAGCGCGCGCCGCCGCCATCGTCGCGAATGCCTGCTCCAGCGCCTGCTGTCCGCGCGCCTCGGCCGAGACGAGAGTCAGTCCGAGAGGCTGGGCGATCGCCGTCATCGAAGCGAGCCGATTCCGATTGGCCGCGAAGTCGGGATTCCAGAGAACGCCGAGGCGAGCGATGTCGGGAATCATCTCCTTGAGCATCTCGAGCCGCTTGCCGGTGAACGCCTCGCCGGTGTCCTGGGTGAGCCCGGTGACGTTCCCGCCCGGGCGCGCGAGGGAGGCGACGAGCCCGGCGCCGACCGGATCGATGCTGTTCGCCATGATGATCGGGATCGTCGCGGTCGCTTGCTTGGCGACGACCGCGTTGGCCGTGTTCCCGGCGGCGATGACGTCCACACCGAGCCCGACCAGATCCGCGGCGAGCGCCGGCACGCGATCCGTCCGGCCGTCGGCGAAGCGGTACTCGATGACGAGATTCTCACCCACGCGGTAGCCGAGGCCTCGCAGGCCTTCCGCGAAAGCGTCCGCGAGACCTCGTTGCTGCTCCTGCGAGCCTAGCGCCAGGTAGCCAACGCGATAAACGCGTCCTGGCGATTGCTGCGCGCGCGCGGCAGGCAGACATGTCGACGCCGCGCCGGCGACGAGCGTGACGAACTCGCGTCGCTTCATGGGCAATGCTGCTCCCCGTCCTGCGCGCCGGAGCGTAGGCAATATGCGGCACGGGTCCAAGGGGACCGCAGCAGCCCCTCCAAATAACTGGATCGAGCCATCGGGGACGGCGCCCGGGTCAATTCCTCGCGCTGTGCCAGACGGGGGCGGGCTCAATCTGTCGTGCGCTCGCGAAATCGCACGGCGACGGAGCGCACTTCACTCACCGCCGGTGCCGTGCGCGCCGGTGAGCAATGCCCGGGCGGCAGCAAGATCGGCGCTGCCCTCGTCGGCCTCGAACGACGCCAGCGACTGCGCGAGCAGCGCTTGCGAGCCGGCGTCGCGGCGCAGCTGGTGCAGGCTCGTCGCGGCCCGTAGCTCCAGCGCGCGGGCGGCGTCGTGCCGCGCGATCTCCAGCGCCCGGCGGAAGCAGCGCTCCGCCTCGCGATCGTCGCCGCGCAGCCGCCGCATCTCGCCGCGGACGCGATGCAGCTCCGCCGCGTGATAGCGATTGCCGTTGCCGTTCATCAGCGCCTCGGCGACGTCGAGAAGGGCGAGGCCGTCGGCGGCGAGCGCCTTGTGCCGGCACGTCTCTGCCGCGGTGACCAGGAAGTGGACGATGCCGACCTCGGCGCCGTGCACGCGACCATCGTCGATCGCCGCGCGGATCGCTGCCAGCGTGGCGCGCCCATCGCTGCCGCGCGACGCCGCGATCTCCCGGAGGAAGCGGCTCCAGGCCAGCCAATAGGGAAGCCCGTTCTCCGTGGCGAGGGCATGCTGCTCGTTCGCCAGCTCGAGAAGTCGATCCGTCTCGCCGCGCAGGTGATGCAGCCAGGCGACGAAGCCGAGGGCGAAGGCGCTGGAGTGCGGATTGCCGATCTCGCGTGCGAGGACGAGCGCGCGTCGCCCGTGCTCGAGCGCCAGCGCGGGAAAGCCGAGATACCAGACGACCCATGCGAGATAGGCCGCGACGCGCGGCGCCTCCGCCGGCGGCGATCGCGACGGCAAGCTCGTCAGGGCGCTCATCGCCGCCTCGAGATGGCGCCGCGCCGCAACGAGCTCGCCCTTGTGGAGAGCTGTCTGGCCGAGCTTGCCATGGGCGTCGAAGGCGAGGGCCGTGTCGCCCTTGCCGGCCGCATGGTCGAGCAGCTCCTTCGCGAGGTCTTGCGCCCGATCGAGCTCGGCGCGCACGAGGGCGACGTTCCACATTCCCTTGATCACGCGCGCCACTTCGGGCCGCGCCGCATCGGCGCGGCACAAGGCGAGGGCGCGCCGGTAGCAGGCGTCGACCTCGCTCGCGGCATAGCCCTTCGCTGCCATCAGCGCCGCCCCGAGCGGCAGCAGCAGCTCGAGCTCGCGTCGGGGACGATCCGCCGCCGGCAGCGCGTCGATCATCGCCAGCGCGCGGTTCATCAGTTCGATGCCCTCGAGGTAGGCGTGGCGCATCAGGGCGCCGCGGCCGGCCAGGGCGAGATAATGCTGTGCGCGCGGCAGATCGCGCGCCTTCTCGAAATGCGTCGCCAGCTCGACCGCAACCGTGGCGGCCAGATCGCCGTGCCCCCGCTCGATGCGCTCGCCGATGCGGCGATGCAACGGTGCCCGCCGGCTCTCCGGGATCAGCTGGTCGAGGGCCTGGCGATAGAGTGCGTGCACGAACGCGAAGCCGGCGGCCTCCGTGCCATCCGGCCACAGCACCGGGTCGCGCGGCCGCAGGAATCGCCCGCGTCGCGCGAGCCGCATACATCGTTCTTCGATGGCGGCGAGGTCGGCGCCGGGATCGATCGCCAGCGCGGCGGCGGAGAAGGATTCGCCGACGGCTGCCGCGATCAGCAGCAGATCGCGGTCGGGCTCGTCGAGTTGCGCGAATTGCTGTTCGATCAGCTGGCGCAGGCTGTGCGGGAGGTCGAGGCTGCCGGCGTCGATCGGCATGCGCGCGGTCCATCCCTCGGCCGATCTGCGCAGCACCTCGCGGCGCACGAGGTCCTCGGCGATCGCCGTCATATGCAGCGGATTGCCGGAGCTGCGGGAATGGATGAAGCGCGCGAGTGCGCCGCGCAGCGCATCCGGGGCGTCGGCGAACCGGGTGGAGAGGTAGGCGGCGACGGACGCCTCGTCGAGATAGCCGAGGGCCAGTTCGCGGACATGGCCGCTGCTCTCGAGGCGATGCGTCAGCGCGCGCAACGGCGCGCGTGGCGCATCCAGCTCGTCGGGGCGGTAGGTGGCGACCAGGAGGATGCGCGCCGGTTCGCGGCGGCCGGCCAGCAGTGCGATCACGTCCAGGCTCGCGTAGTCGCACCAATGGAGATCCTCGAGCCACAGCACGATCGGCCGCTCGGCCGAGAGGACTTCGAGGGCATGGGCGATCTCGCGCACCATGCGCCGTGCGGTCGCGCCGGCCCTCGCGCGTGCCAGCTCGGTGGGATCGATGCGTCCCGCGAGCCAGGGCAGTTCGCCGAGCCAGGCCGGGGCGTAGCGCGCCAGCACGGCGCCGAGGCGGTCGTCGCCCGCCTGGCGCGACAGGGTCTCGAGCGCCTCGATGATCGGGAGATGGGCTTCGACGGCGCCGAACTGCTCGATGCAGCGGCCGCGACCGACCCAGACTCCGTCCGCGGCCGGCTGGCCGAGAATGGCCTCGACCAGCGACGTCTTGCCGATGCCGGCCTCGCCTGTGACGAAGACGGCCCGGCGTGCGCCGTCCCGCACTTCACGCATCGCCTCGCCGAGCTGCGCGATCTCGCGCGCGCGGCCGACCAGTGTCGCGCCGCTGCTGGCCGGCGTCGCGGTGGCACGATGGGAGACCGGCGCGATGAAGCGCAGGCCCCGGCCGTAGAGCGTCGCGATGTAGCGCGGCGTGCCGGCGTCGTCGCCCAGCGCGACACGAAGCTCGCGGATGCAGCGCGACAGCGCGGCGTCGCTGACGGCCGTGCCGCCCCACAGCCGCTCGAAGAGTTCCTTCTTGCCCACCAGCCTGCCGGGCCGATCCAGCAGCACGGCCAACAGGGCGAGTGCCTTCGGCGCGATCTCGACTGCGGATCCGGCCCGCCAGAGGCGCTCCTCCACAAGATCGACGGCGAAGTCCCCGAAGGCCACAAGCTGCTGGTCCGCCATGCTTCCCCCGGGTGTGCCGCGGCCATGGTCAGGATTCACTCAGGATCTCGTCAAGATCGGCGAGCGGCTATCGGTGAGCCTCCCGGATGGGACGACGGTCCTGCGGGCAGGGGCCAGTTCATCGCGTCGGTGATGGGAGGATCGGGCAATGAAGAACGGATGGCGATCGGTTGGTCTCACGCTGGTAGTGCGGTGCGATCCTGCGCGGCTTCGCCCGCATGCGCGCCGCGATGCGGAATCGGCCGTGATGCGCTGCCGCAAGCGGCTCGCGCTGCTCGGCGCGATGCTCCTGGCGATGTGCGCCGCGGCGCCGGCCGAAGCCGTGATCGTCCGCGCGACCGTCAACATCCTCGCCAGCGGGATCGAGGCCGTCGGCGGCACGATCATCGCCGTGGGTCCGGCTGCGCCAATCGTGGATTTCAGCGGCACGGATGTCACCGGCCTGGGCGGCGGCAATCCGTTCGACCAGACCAGCTTCATGACCAACGACTGCACGACGGGGACGTCGATCTGCGACCAGGTGCGGATCCGCATCGGCGGCGTCATCGATATCGATACCTCGCCCGGTTTTGCGGTCGTGGCGCCGAAGATCGAGCCGCAGGACGTGGCCACCTTCATCTTCTCGGCCCCCGGAACGCTGGAATTGCGACTGGACACGGAGGTCGTGTTCTGGGACGAGGATCCGCTCTCGCCGCTCGCCGGCGCCGGCATTTCGCGCTACAGCTTCGGCGCGTGGCAGGTCACCGGCACCGACGGCTTCACCTTCGGTCCGACGCGCGATGACGCCAGCGGCGATATCGCCATCGGCCAGATCCTCTCCTTCGACCTCGCGCCCGGAACCTACCGGCTGTTCTCCCCGGCCGTGTCGGTCTTCCTTTGTGCGGAGTCGCCCGCCGACGGCTTCTGCAGGGAGACCCCGGTTCCGGCGCCGGCGAGCCTGGCGGTGTTCGTGGCGGCGATCCTGGGCCTGCTGGGGCTGCGCGGCGGATCGCGCGCGCTGGCGATCGCCGCCTGCGCGATGCTCGCTGCGGTCCTGGCGATCCCTCCGGCACAGGCGGCGTTGTTCCAGTTCAGGATCCTCTTCGACGAGGGGCCGCTCGCGGGCACTGACCATGTCGGCTCGTTCCAGACCGGCAGCGACGCGCAACCCGGCATCTACTATCCCGATCAGGCGGACCCGGCGCGTCGCCTGCTCACCTTCGACGTCAACATCGCAGGCGCCTCGTTCGACATGTTCGACGACGTGCTGCCCGGCCAGAACCCGACGGTGCGGCTCTCGAGCAACCTCGCGGAACTCACGTCGCAAGGCGTCGACTTTCACACGGCCGACGTTGCGATTCCCTATCTGTTCATCTGGCTCTACGACGGTGATGTCGATTTCAACATCGTCGAATTCCGGGCCGGCGCGAGCGATGGGCTGAGCCGAGGGAGCATCGTCTCCATCACCCAGGGCATCGACGACATCGCGATCCCGCCGCACACGCCGGAGGCCGAGCGATTCGTCGACCTGCTGGGACCGGATGGATTGCGCGCGCGCTTCCCGCTTGCCGTCGACGAGCCCGCGGTTCCGGCGCCCGCAACGCCGTTCCTGCTGGGGGCGGGACTCTGGATGCTCGCCGGCGTGCGTCGCAGCCGACCATTGGCGCGCGATGACCGGGGCCGGTATCGCGCCATGGTCGAGAGGGCGACCGGGTTCCGACAGTGGCGCATCCGCGCATCATTCCGGGATTGCCGCCATGCGATCGCGGCTCTCGTTCTTGGTCTCGGTGCCGCCGGCAGCGCGCATGGCGCTTCGATTCACCTCGCCAACATCGTGCCGGTGGCCACCGGGGTGAACGACTTCGAGCTCGCGCCGGCGATTCTCGTGAACACCTGGGCGCAGGACGGCATTCGCGTCACACAGGTCGCCGGCAGCGGCGTCATCTGGCTGGCTTCCGGCTTGGGCAACGGCACGCGCTCCTGGTACCCCGACAGCGGCGACGATGGCTGGACACGCATCACGCTGGACAGCGGGAACAACTTCGATGCCGTTTCCTTCTTCGGCGGCTCCGGCTGGCTCGCCCCGCCGCAGACCATGTACGTCGAACTCGCCGACGACGGCGTGGTGGTGCTCAGCAGCACGCTCGACGCCACCTTCGCCGGCAGCTGGTTCGGCTTCGCCGGCGGCGATTTCGACGAGGTCCGCATCCGCGCCTCGCAGGGCATGATCACCGGGTTGCTGGACTGCCCGTCGGGCGGGCCGGGGGGCGATAGCGGCTGCAACCTCGCCTGGCTGGACGACCTGCGTGTGGGTGCGGCCGTGATCACCACACCTGTTTCGCTGCCGTCCACGCTGGGATTGCTCGTGTTGGCGCTTGCACTCACGAAGCGCAGCCGCGGATAAGTCGCCCCGCTTTTGGACGGCCCTTTGCAGCCAGGGCGCCGTCCATTCCAATGCCTCGACTCTCGCGGACGACCGCGAGCACCATCTGCGCCGGGATCGCGACGCGGCCGCCCGCCTCGCATGCCCTCGCGCCCCGGCAGTCGGCCTCTCGATACGCTCAAGCTGCCCGGAAGGCTCCAACGACATCGGGAGCAACCCGATATGGAATCCGGAATAGACCGGCCCACTTGCCAATCCGGGCTCCGGCGCCGGATGCATCGTGTATGTTTGGCGGGCGTCACCGGAGGAGAGGCACCCATGAAGAACCGGATCGTGGCCATGGTGTTTCTCGCTGTCGCGACATTCTTGCCTCAAGCCAAGGCAGGTCGGATCTACGACTTCGAGGGACAGTGCTCGGGCGGCTGTACGGGCACGGCCAAAGGCGTTCTCGAGCTGGCCGACAGCCATGAGCCCGGGGCCCAGCTCACGCCCGCCGATTTTGTCTCCTTTCAATACGAGGGGATCTACTACGACATCCTGGTGAACCCGCTCCACGGTCTGTTGCCGCCTGCCACAGGCCCCACCGTCGAATGGGTCGAGGTCGACGGGGTCGGTTCAGGCACCGGACTCAATGCGTGTGGGAGCACCGCCGGAATCCCGAACGACTTCTTTTGCCCGACCGCTCACTTCTGGTCCTTCGAGTGGTTGCCCGCCGGGATCGAGCGGGATTTCGGCCCGTCTCATAGCTGGACGCTTCGCCCCGTACCTCAACCCGCCACCGTCGCGCTCTTCGGCATCGGTGTTGCCGGACTCGGTTTTTGGAGAAGACGCTCCCGAGTTTAAGAAAGGAGCCGAGCCCCGCGGTCTCTCGAGAGGTCTCCTGCCAGAGGCGGCGCGATATGCCGTTGTGGAGATCGAGGCTCCAGTCACTCCAAGACCCCGGATTGGAGAGGCCGATGTAGCGGCGGGCGACGCCGTCGTCGTCGATGCGCAGGTGGAAGGTGGCGATCGCGAGTGCTCGGAGCTCGGCCGCACGCGCCGGCGCGACGTGACCGCCTCGTCCTTCCGCTGGCCCTTCGCGGCGCGCAGGATGGCGTCGAGTCGCCTGGCCATCTCGCGCGCGGCGCAAGCGACGCCTTGGGGCGGGATCAGCGACGGCGTGCGCCGCGCGATCTCGAAGCGGTGGCGGACGGGGGCGACCCTCCGCCGACAAGCTCTCGTGCAGGGGATGCCAATTCAGCCGCCACCGCGTCGGGCCCGTGCAGATGGGCCCCGGCGCGGGCGGGATGAGCTTACGGTGAAGGCGGCCAGCGCGAGCGCGTTACGAGCGCGTCGCGCAATCAAGCAGCGTCCGCAATCGAATTCGGGACGGAACCCCGATTACCCCATCGCAGCCGCGGCGGACGGCTCGGGGCACGAACCGGGCTCGTGATCAACCGTGCGGATGCCGGGACGAAACCCGATCCGGCGACGCTTCTCCGCTCCCTTCCCGGCAGCGGATCACGGGTGAACCGCCAGCACGGCGCCCCAGACGATGAGCGCGACGCCTGCAATGCGCCCGAGCCAATGGCCCTGCGGAACCGTTTTCTCGAGCAGCACGAAGGTCGCGATCCCGAGGATCCAGTACAGATTCATCACACCGCCGAAGAACAGCAGCGACATCAGGAACCAGCAGCAGCCGATGCAATAGGCGCCGTGCCCGAGCCCCATCAGAACCGCACCCGCCGGGCCGGGCCGCCAGTTGTGCATGAGGAAGCTCAGCGGGGTCCGGCAGTGGCGAAGGCACGACGCCTTGAGCGGTGTCAGCTGCCAGATGCCGGCCGCGACCAGGATGCCGACGCCGAGCCAACGGCTGCTTGTCGCCATCGTCGGCGACAGCAGGCGTGCGGCGTCGAGGCCCGCCTGCAGCGCGGTGGCGGCCACGGAGAAGGCGCCCCAGGCCAGCAGGTACCCGGCGCCGAACAGGGCCGTGGGAAGCAGCGGCGCTTCCGCGGCCCTGTCCTTGCGATTGATCCTCGCGAACAGCAGCAATGTGGGGACCGCGCTGGGCAGCATCATCGCGATCATCATGACCCACCACATGACGAAGATCGTCGCCGCGTAGGCGGGCGTCCACGTCGCGGGCTGAACCATCCGGCTGCTCATGCCGACCATCGAGTGCCCGGATCCGCCCGTGCCCATGTCCGAACCGAGCAGGAGCCACACCCAGGCGATCGCAAGGACCGCCGCCAGCCCCGCGACGAGAGTTATCCGATCGCGGCCCGGCAATGCCGCCGGCACGCGCGCGCCCGCGTTGCTCTCGAACATCGGGCGCCCTAGGGGCGACCGAATTTCTGCTTGTATTCGCTGTAGCTGTGCACCAGCCCCTTGGGCCCCCAGGCGACATGCGCCATCGAGCTGTGCCGGCGGTTCAGGTCGAACTTGATCGGGCCGGTCCCCTTGGCGAAGCCGGCGACGTTCTCCGCTTCGTGGAACACCCAGCCGTTCGGCAGCACCGTGATCATCTGATGCTCGGCGTCGGTCACCGGATTGCGGATCGGCTCGCTGTGCGCGCGCACCACGCCCCGCACGTCGACGCGGGCGCGCCGCTTGTCCAGGTCCCATTCGAAGGTGATCGGCGCGAACAGCGGATCCTTGATCGTCTCGATGATGGTCGAGAAGATCTGGAACATGGTGCCGACCGACTGGTCTGCGCCGGAAAGAATGTAGAACAGGGCGTCCCGCTGGGCGTCGCTGGCGCGCTCGTCGATGATCGGATGCATCACGCCGTGGCCGTGATGGATCGCGCGCGGGAAATAGAAGGTGGCGATCACCGACAGGCCGTCGAGCGGCACTCCGTCGCAATGGCCCTTGTCGATCTTGAAGCCGACCGCACCGGTGCAATCACCGTAGGTCGGGTCCGCCATCGACTCGCACGGGCACCCCAGATCGCAGCTGCAGTACTCGATGTATTTGCCTTCGATCAACCAGTCGCGAGCCATATCGGCCTCCCTTGGAAGCGAGATGCGTGGCGTGCCGCACGGCTCGGAGCCCGAGCCGACCTTGGTTCAATCGTCGGTTCAGTCTCGTGCAAATGGAGGCCGCGCGCAACAAGCCGGGCCGGAGCCCGGATCACACGTCCGCATCGGGGAAGACGGCGCCGACGGCTTCGGCCAGGGCACCCGCACGTTCGCTGCGCAGCTCGATCGCGGACCGCCAGCGGATCCCCCAACATGCGCGACGCGCGCGTCGTTCCTCGAAGGGTTCGGCAGGCACTCCATATCCGAGCGGAGGATTTTTTCCGGCCGTGAGCTGAACTAGGCTCACTGCCGGATCGCCGACGGGGCGGAGCCGAGCGCTGCGGCAACTGCCTCGCGGGAGTCATGCAACAGGGGGAGCCCGATGCCGGTGACGCTGCTGCAATGGGGGCCGGTCCTGGCCATGGGCTCCATCATGATCGCGATGGGCCTCTACAGCGCCTTTTTCGGGCTGTACGCCGAGAGGCGTCGGGCCCGGTTGATCTACGGACTGACGCTCTTCGCCTATATGACCTGGATCTACCCGGCGCTGCTCGGCTTGATGTCGAGCGTCCTCTTCATGCACCCGGACCCGCATGTGCTGCGGGCTGGAGCGGTGATCCTGCAGGGTGCCGGGCTCGTCATCGCGCTCTATGTCTCGGGCCGGCATGCCGGCTACGTGTTTCGCATCATCTGCTGTTCGATCGGGATCCTCGTCGGCTTGGCTTTCGGCCTGGTCCTGCGGACGACGCTCGGAATCGCGAGCCCGATCTTCGGCATCGTGGTGCCCGCCGTCACCGCGGCCATCGGCGGATGGATCGGCTGGGAGAAGGGGCCGACCGTCCGCGCCGGCTGGAAGATCGTGTGCTTCGCGGCCGCCGGTGCCGGCATGACGGCATCGGGCAGCGTGGCCATCATCGTCGCGTGGCTGAAGGACGAGCCGCTCCGGCAGACATTCGATCTGATCCTCTCGATCCTTTCGCCGCCCCTCAAGCTCCTGATCAGCGATTTCTCGATCGCCGAAATGCTCGCCTCCGCCGCGGTGACGGCGATCGTCTTCGTGGTCGGCGCCGCTATCCAGTGCGGTCAACTCCGACGCAGCGCACCCAACGAGGCCGCGGTGTGCGACCTGATCATCGCGAGGCTGGCGCGGATTGGAAAATAGAGACTCTCTCCGGAGCCGATTTTGCTGAGCTCCGGCGATTACGGCGCGCGGCGAGGCGCGTCCCGTCCGGTGAGGATTTCGCCCAGGGTCAGGGAGCGCCGGAGCTGGGTCCGGCATCGGAGTCCAGGCGCGGCAGCACGATGCCGAGGCCAGCGCCGCCCACCACGACGAGCGCGACGGCCGGCAGCCCCCATCCGATCAATATGCATCCCAGGCCGGCAATGGCGGCGATCGTCGAAAGTGCGGCGATGATGTTCTTCATTCGGCGCGTCATCGCGGCTCCCGGGATCAAAGTCGAGCGATCATCTCTCGAGAAATCGCATCGCGACAAGGTTTTCCGCAGCTGCGCCGAGCGCGCATCGAGGAGAACATCGTTAAAGAGCAGATCTGCACGGCGCGCCGACGACGCCGAAATGCGTGCGGAAACAAGTCTCCACTGGAGAATTTCTCATCCTCGCGCGGGATCAAACCTGTCGTGGAGAGAATTTCTCCTCTCCGCCCCGATCGCGTGCGACCCGCCGCGAACCGTCGAACGGCGGCTCGGGCGAGACGCACGCGCCCGGTCATGGGGTGAGCGGCCGGCGGATCACCGCGCCGTCGGACCGGCGGTTTCGGGCCCGATCGTCGCGGCGACTTCGGTCACCTTGTCCGCCGGGAATCCGCCGCGCTCGGCATGGCGCCGGATGATCTCGGCGCTCTCGGCCTCGTGGACGCAGTAGATCTTGTCGCCGGCGACGTAGCTCGTGACCCAGCGATAGGGAACGCCGAGCCCGGCAACCACCTCGTTCGACTTGGCCGCGATCTCCCGAAGCTCGGCCGCATTCAGCTTGTCGGCTCCGGGAATGTTCCGTTCAATGACGTAGGTCTGCATCGTTCGTCTCCTTTTGTTGCAGCAAGCGCATCCGAGCCGATCGGCGTTGGACCGGGCGTGTCGGGCGGAAATCCGCCGTCGCGCGGGCGTCACACGGCGCGTCACACGCCGTCGTCGGAGCTGCGAGGACGTTCTCACCGTAGGCTGGGAGGAACGGCATGGCGCGACGGATCAGGCTTCTGGGACAACCGGCAATTCGCGACGGCGAGGACCGGGAGCAGCCGGTCCGCGGCCACAAGGCGTGGGCGCTGCTCGCGCGCATCCTGCTGTCGCGCCGGCCGATCGACCGCCGCAGCCTCGCGACGGAGTTGTTCCCGGAGGCCGACGATCCGCTCGGGTCGCTGCGGTGGTGCCTCGCGTCCCTGCGCAAGGCGCTCGACTGCGCGCAGTGCCTGAGCGGCGATCCGATCGAGGGCTGCCTGCCCGAGGACGTCGTCGTCGACGTCTGGCGCCTGGACCACGACGCGTTCGACGCCGAGGAGGCCGGGCCGCTGCTCGACGGCATCGATCCCGAGTGCGGCCCGGAATTCTCGACCTGGCTGCTTGTCGAGCGCGAGCGCGCCTCGGCCCTGGTCGCCGCCAGGATCCGGCAGGACACGATCAAGGCGATGTCGCTGCAGGACCACGATCGCGCCATCCGCCTGTCGCGCCACGGCGTGCGTCTCGATCCGTTCAACGAGGGCGCGCATGTGCTGCTGGTGAAGAGCCTGGCGCTCGCGGGGCGATACGAGACGGCACTTGCCCATGTCGAGGCGACGGAGAAGCTGTTCGTCGCCGAGCTCGGCGAGCTGCCGACGGTTGCGCTGCGCAGCGCCGCGCGCCGCACGGTTTCCTCGCCGCCGGGCGGTGTTTCGCCCACCGCCTTCGTGAACTCGCTGCTGCAATCGGGCACCGCGGCGCTGTCGGCGGGTGCCGTCGGCGCCGGCCTCGACAGCCTCCGGCGTGCCGTCCACGAGGCCGAGAAGGCCAGGGACCAGCGGCTGCATGGCCAGGCGATGCTCGAGCTCGGCACCGCGCTGGTCCACTCCGTCAGGGGCTACGACGACGAGGGATCGGTCTTCCTGCATCAGGCGACCGACATCGCGCAACGATGCGGCTATGCCGCCATCGTCGCGGCCGGATATCGCGAGCTCGGCTACGTGGAAGCGCTGGCCGGCCGGCGGCCCTCGGCGGCCGAGTACCTGGCGCAGGCGCAGGGCTTCGCCGCGGACGACGATGGCCTGGCCGGCATCCACGCGGTCCGTGGATTCAACCTCGTGGACTGGGGACGGGTCGATGACGGGCTGGAGCAATTCGCGATCGCGCTCGAGCATGCGCGCCGCGCCCGCAATCGGCGCTGGGAGATCTGGTCGCTGGGTCTGGGCGCGCGCGGCCTGCTGGCCGCCGATCGCCTGCGCGAGGCCGATGCCTGGCTGGGCGATTGCCTGACGCTGGTCGACGAGCAACGCTGGATGGCGTTCCGCCCCTGGCCGGTCGCCGTGCTTGGCGAATCCAGAGTCCGCCAAGGGGGCGACACCGTCGGCTTGCGTCCCCAACTCGAGGAGGCCTTTTCCTTGAGCTGTCAGCTCGGCGACCCTTGCTGGGAAGCCGCCGTGGCCCGCACCGTGGCGATGACCTACGCCGCCGCCGAAGACCCTGCGCGCGCCATGGACTGGCTGACCGAGGCCAGGACGCGTTGCGTGCGCCAGAGCGACAGCTACGCAGCACTCCATGTCGACATCCTCGGCGACCAGGCGGAGATCTGCCTCAAGCTCGGCCGCTCGACCCAGGCCGACGCGCTGGCGCGCGAGTGGGTGACGCACGCCGCGCGAACGCATATGAGCACGCAAGTCGAGCGCGCGGCCGCGTTCCTGCGGCGACACGGCAAGTAGCGACCGGGCCGCAACAACTCGAGACGGAACCGGGATTGCTCCCGGGCGCTCGCACTCGACCGGACTTCAGCCGACGAACGTCGCCATGATTTCCCGGTGACATCGCGATGCGGCGGCGGAGGGCGTTTTCCGACACGGCGCAACTCGCGTAATGTCGCGGCGCCTCACCGGTGCTGGCCCCGGCTTGCCAGGCGCACGGATCCGGCCGATGTGATTCGACAAGGGGGGATTGGACATGCGCAGGACGATTCTTGGAGCCTTGCTCGCGCTCTGCCTCGGATCAACGCAAGCCGCCGCAGCGCCGACGGTCTCCTGGTCGGAGGCTTTCGCATTGCGGGGCTCAGGGGGCCTGATCGATCCGGTGCTGCTGGTCGGCTTCGACCCGCAGCCGGATCCTCCGGGCGCCCGGTCGGATCTCGGATTGCTGCTGCCCGCCGCGCCGACACTCGCGCTTCGCGACGTGTCGGATCCGCCGGGGGGCAGGCAGTTCTTCGATGTCTTCTTCGGCCTGCTGCTGCCGGCCACACCGGGGCTGCTGTTGCCCTACCTGCCGTTCGATCTCGTGCCGGATCCGATCGCCCCGGCACCGACCGGAACGGTGCACCTCCGCGCCGTCGATCGAGCCGGCGCCACGCTGGTCGACATCTTCGTCGACTTCGCCTCGTCGTCGGGCGGCGTGCTCGACGGCGCGTCGGCGGTCGCATTCGATCCGCAGCCCGAGCCGCCCGGCGACTTCCCGCTCGGCAAAGCCTTCGGTCTCGAATTCGCGATGACGAGCCTGTCGGACGTCACGCTGACGCTGCGCATGAGCGACGCCGCGGGAACCGCGATCAGCTTCGCGCCGGTGCCTGAACCCGGCGGCCTGGCGCTGCTCTTCGCCGCGCTGACGAGCCTCGCCATCAGCAACCGGGCGCATAGGCGCGGTCACAGGTGCAGGTTGGGGCACCGTTCCCGATTGGGGATGACTTCGAGCATGGGGCTGCCGTCATGATCCGCAGGTCGCTTCTCGCCACCCTCGTCGCAGGCCTCGCGATGCTGATCTCCGCGGCGCCATCGGCCGCCGCGCCAATCCACTACGACATCGACTTCACCCTCAGTTCGGGAAGCATCGCCCCCACGAGCGGCGGGTTCGACTATGACGGTGCGACAGGAGTGTTCTCCAATTTCGTCGTGCAGTGGAACGGCCTGACATTCGACATGACCGGCTCCGCGAATTCGCCGATCGTACTCGGCACGATCTATCAGACTGAATGCGGCGTGACGGGAGCCGCGCTCGCCTTCGCGTTCCTGAGCCACGCCGCCTGCATCGACGACTTCGCCGCGGTCGACTCGGATGTCTGGTTTGCCATGATCCCGCTCGATTTCTCGCAGCCCCAGCTGTTCGCCTTCGACGCCATTTCGTTCGTGCCGGGCGGCGAGATCTCGACCTTTGCGACCGCCCCCTATGATCCGACCACCGTTCCCACGCCTGCGGTCAGCCGCGGCAGGTGGACGTTGACGGCCGAGACCACGCCACCGGCCATACCCGCGCCGGCATCACTGGCGTCGTTGGCCATGGGCATCGCGATGCTCCCGGTCGTCAGCCGGCGCCGGCGGCGCGACGCCGACTGACGCAGCGGCCAGGCACCGAGCCCGGGCCAAATCCGGGAACCGGCGCACGCCCGGACCCCGTCCCCGATTGGGGACGATTTCACGCGACGACCCGCTCCTCCCCTCGACCGCCGCGCGAAGGGCGCGCCGATCAGGGCCCTTGAGAACGCCGCTACCGCTTTGCTTCTCAACCGGAGGCCGAGCCCGGATCAGCATCCGCGCCCGAAGCTCAACCCGGACGCCATCCCCGGTCGATGACGACGACGGTGCATTCAAAACGGACGGTGTGACCGTCTCGCCCGGGGCCGGCGATGACCCAGCAGGGCGAGCAGGCCGGCACCAAGCGCGGCAACGGTCGCCGGCTCGGCCGCTTCGACCGGAGCGATCGCAAGAGCCAGGAGAGGCAGGCCGCCGATCGTCCCGATGAGGCTGGCGGCTCCGGTCGAGAGATCGATCGAATAAAGCGTCGAACTCGCCGCGCCGATGAGATTCGTCGACATGATCGCCTGGTTCCCGTCGGCCAGGATGTCGAAGCCGATGAGATCGATGACGTCGACCCCGAGCGCGCCGACGGTGTTCAAGACGCCGGCATTCGGCGGCGACTGGGTGACGAGAGTGTCGAGCGAGGAGTCGATGCCGTAGAGCGTGGTCGTCACGGCGCCCGCGACGCTGTTCGTGTAGGCCGAGCCGGCGATGTTGGGATCCACCGCCGCATTCGCGTCTCCGGGGGCGTAGGCGAGCGACGTGTCGGTGGCGGTGAGCGTGCCGTTATTGGGATTGAGACGCAGATTCTGATTGGCATCGCTGGTCACGCGGATCCGATCGGGCACCGGGTTGAAGTCGAACCCGAAGGACGTGCCGACGAGCGTGAACGCGCCGGCGCTGCCGACCTGACTCGCGACGCCGGTGACGGGATTCAGCGTGTAGAGGCGGCTCATGCTCCCTAGGGCATAAAGCACGCCGTTGATCGGCCGGAAGTCGATTCCTTGAATCGACTCGCCGGCTTGCAGGCCGGTGATGGCGATGGGCGCGCTCGTAATGCCGGGCGTGGTGCTGTCGAACGACACGACCTCGTTTCGCGTGTCGACGCCGTAGATGAGGAACGCGCGGGCGGATTGTGCATGCAGCGCAACTGCAAGCACGCCGACGATGGCGAGCGACTGGGCGATCTTCATGCGGCGGCCTCCATTTCGAATGGCCCGCTGCGAGCGGCCCAGGGAACGGAAACTATCGTTGCCGCCGTGGAGCGAGTCGAGGTCGTTCGCGCGGCTGCCTCCCTGCGACCGTCAAAGACCGGAAACGACGTCCGGACTATTCCCGGGCGACCTTTCCGATCACGGTTCCGTCCAGCCTTCGCCGATGCGGACTCAACCCAAGAGCCACCACGCAGATTCGATCTCCAATCGGGCTGGCGCTGTCGTCCTTCAGCGCTGGAGGCGCCGCGCCGCGCCGCCTCGCGAGGCGTCATCGGCGAGAACGCCTCTCCAGCAATGGTTCTAGAACGGGGACTCGTTCCTGGTTCCAACCGGGGACTGAGCCCCGATAGGCGACGGCGCCCGGGGTTTGATCCGGGCGCCGTCCCCGGTTGATGGGTTGATGATCATCTCACGCGACGACCGGCTCGCCCGCCTCGACCGTCTCGCGAAGCGCGCGCGGAACCGGGCCGTTGAAGATCGGGGCCGTCAGCGCGGCCTCGAGCCCCGCGAAGAGCCGGTCGTCGATGCCCGCGGCGGGCGGCAGATGACTGCCGAGGATCTGGCGCGGCTCGAGATCGCGCAGGGGACGGACGGCCGCCGCCAGCTGCGCGCGCCCGGTCTGCGCCAGCCACGGCGCATCGATGGTCGCCCACAGTGAAAGCCCGTCTTGCAGCGCCGCGGGCGCGATCGCTGCGGCACTCTCGGCGGGCCGCTGCATCACGGCGCCGAAACAGTCCGAGCTGAACAGCGTGCCGCTGTGCGAGTCGAACGCTGCCATCGTCTCGGGCGCGTCATACACCGGCGGCCGGAGCGCCAGCAGATCGCGGTCGCCGACATGGAGCGTCTGGCCGGGGTGGATCATGTGGCTGCGCTCGAGCGGCAGCATCTGCAGGCCGAGCTTGCCGATGCCCAGGTAGTTCGTGACGAAGCGTGCCTGGGGCGCGGCCTCCAGCACCGCGCGCAGGTTGCCGACGTGATCCGCATCGGCGTGGGTGACCCAGATCCAGCGCAGCGCGGCGGGATCGATCAGGTCGCGCAGCGCCTCCATGAAGTCGTCGCGCAGGGCCGCCATGCCGGTGTCGAGCAGCACCGGTTCGCGCGCGCGGATCAGGAAGGCGTTGATCGGCAGCACGCCCAGGCCGGGGAGCGGCACATAGGCGGAGAGCATGTCGGTGTCGGGGCCGACGCGTCGGCCGGGCAGCTGGGTGGGGTGGTTCATCGTTCGCCTTTCTCGGGGGCTGGGTGCCGGGGCCCGGCCGCTGTCGGCCGGGACGCGCGGCGCGATCGGATGGCGCCGCGTCCCAAGACTAGGCGCGGCAGCGGGGGAGGCGGAGCTAAGTCCTCGATAACCGGTCGCTAAAATTCGACTATGCGGCTCGTCTTGACGTTATCGGCGCGTCATGAGACAAATATCTCACGAAGAGCCGACGAGACCGGAGACCCGCCATGCCCCTCACGCCCGAGCAGATGGACCGCAAGGTCGAGGAGCACTTCCGCTTCGAGGCACGGGACGACGTGGAGGGCGTGCTGGGCACGCTGGCCGAGCACGTCGAGCACGACGTCGTGGGCTGGCCCCGGGGCGCCACGCGCGGACGCGCCGCCGCCCGCGCCTTCTATGAGCAGACCTTCGCCGATCTCGCCGACGGCCGCGTGGAGACCATTCGCCGCCTGCACGGCGCCGGCTTCGTCGTGGACGAATCGATGTGGCGCGGGCGGGCGGTGGGGCGTCCGTTCGGGCTCGAGGGCCGCGGCCGGCCGCTGGCCTTCCGCATCCTGCACGTGATCCAGTTCACCGACGCCGGCGAGATCGCGCGCGAGAACGTCTGGCTGGACTTCGCCGCCATCCGCGCGCAGCTGCCGCAGGACGCGCGCACGTGAGCGCCGAGCCGGGTGGCCGCGCCAACCAGCTCAGGCGCACGCGCAAGGACCTGCTGCAGGCCGCGGCGCGGCTGACGCGCGCCGGCCGCACACCCTCCCTCGAGGAGATTGCCGAGGAGGCGATGGTCTCGCGCGCCACGGCCTATCGACATTTTCCCGATGCGGCGGCGTTGCTTGTCGAGGCCTCGCTCGACATCGACACGCCGCAGGCCGCGCAGGTTTTCCCCGACGGGCCGCTTGAGGATCCGGCGGCGCGCCTGGAGCGCGTCGACGCGGCGTTCGAGGAGATGATCCGCGGCAACGAGGTCGCCCTGCGCCTGATGATGCAGCACGCCCTGGCGCGCAGCACCGGCCGGGGCCGCGATGGCAGCGCGCCGCTGCGGCAGAACCGCCGCACGCCTCTGATCGAGGCGGCGCTCGAGCCGGCGAGGAAGCAGTTCCGCCCGGCTTCGCTTCGAATGCTGAAGCAGGCGCTGGCGATGGTGATCGGCACCGAGGCGATGCTCGCGCTCAAGGACGTGCTGCAGCTCGACGACGCCGAGGCGCGGCGCGTGCGGCGCTGGGCGATCCGGGCGCTGGTCGACGCGGCCCGCAAGCCCGCCGCGTCCGGTTGAGTATCCGAATCGGGGAGAAGTCGTGATGGACCCCAGCTCCAGCCTCGCCGTCGTCGACGTGCGCTACTACGAGCGCGACGGCAGCGTCTTCCTCGACACGCACTACCTCATCAAGGGCGTCGCCGGCGCGATCTTCTGGAAGCTGGCGCGCGAATCCATGGGGAACCGACGCAGCGAGTTCAGCCTGCGCGAGCTGCGCCTGGCCGGCAGCGAGCTGCGCCTTCCCGAGTTCCACGACAATCTCAGCGTCCGGCTGCTGCTCCTGCAGCGACGGCTCGCCGAGCGAGGCGCAGCGATGCAGATCCACAAGGCCGGCCGCGGCCGTTTCCGCTTCGACGTGCAGCGGCCGTTGCGGCTGACGGGTGTCCCGGATCCGAACCGGAAGCACGCGATGGCGTCACGCGCCGCGCTGTCGATCGGTGCGGAAACCTCCCCGGGTTTGGTTTCGCTCACTCCGCGGGCGGCTGCCGCGTCGGACGGCAGGGGAGCCGAGATGTGAAACGCGATCGCCACGGGAAGCTCCGCAGACCCGACTTGCAGGCCTGAACGCCGTCACGCGGGAAGTGTCCAGCGCGGGAAAAGCAAACCTGGGGAGGTTTCCCCGGAAGTGTCCAGCGCGGGAAAAGCAAACCTGGGGAGGTTTCCCCGGCTTTGCTAGACTCCGCCCTCTTCGCTGGGGGGAGACGCCGCACTGGCCGAGTCTGGACGCGCATCGGTGGCCCCGGGCTGGCGGCGGCTTGTCGAGGTGGCATCGACACCGCCTTATCGCTGGTACCTGCTGGGACAGGTTGCCGACACGCTCGGCGTGTGGATGCAGCGATTGGCGATCGGCTGGCTGGTCTGGGAGCTGACCCACTCCGCGGGCTGGCTCGGCGCCGCCACCTTCATCAAGTTCGCACCCACGATCGCGCTAGGCCTTGTCGGCGGCTGGCTCGCCGACCGGTTTCCACGCGGCCTCATCGTCATCTCGGTTCAGGCGCTCGCGGTGGTCAAGACGGGGCTGATCGCGCTGCTCCTGGCGCTCGGCGCGCTCAACCTGCCGGTCCTGCTGCTGCTCGAACTGCTGATCGGGATCGGCATCGCCCTCTCGCAAGCGGCGTCGCGCGCCCTCGTCGTCGAGATGGTGCCGGCCGATCGCCTGCCGTCCGCGATCGCGCTCAGCTCGATCGTCTTCAACATCTCCTCGCTGATCGGCCCGGTGATCGCCGGCGCAATCATGGTCGCGATCGACGTGGTCGCCTGCATGTGGATCATCACGGCGCTGTTCGCGACCAATCTCGCGGCCTACGTCTCGATCGCCCGCAGAATCAGCCGTCCGTCCGCGAGCCAGGGCGAGCCGATGCTGCGCGCGATCTCCTCGGCGCTGCGCCATGCGATCGGCCATGACGGGATCGGACCGCTCCTGGCGCTGCATCTCGCCTTCACCCTGTCGGCGCGCCCGCTGATCGAGCTGCTGCCCGCCTTCGCCGGCGGCGTGCTCGGCGGCGGCGTCGGCGATGTGACGATGCTGACCAGCGCGGTCGGCATCGGCGCGGCCGCGGCCGGACTCTATCTGGGCACCCGACGGCAAGGCGGGCTGTGCCTGCTCGTGGTCTACGCGATGCTCGGCCTCGGAATCGCGATGCTCGCCTTCGCCGAGGCGCCGACGCTGCTGGTCGCGACGCCGCTTGCGGTCTTCGTCGGCGCCGGCATGACCATACGCGGGGCCGGCATCGAGACGCTGATCCAGCTCGCCTCGTCGGATCAGCTGCGTGGTCGCGTGCTCAGCTTCTACGGCATGCTGCTCAACGGCGGGGTCGCCTGCGGCAGCGTGATGATGGGCCTGCTCGCGGATGCGATCGGGCTGCGGCTCGCGATCGTCGTGATGGCGCTCGGCGCGCTCGGCGTGTGGGCGTGGGTCCATCCGCGTCGCGCGCGAATGACGGCGGCGCTCGAACCCCACAATCCTCCCCAGGTTTGATTTCCGGGCCTGACTTCCGCAGAACGAAACCTGGGGAGACTTGGGAGCCGGGAGCCTCACTCGTCGCGCCCGTCGACCGACACCAGGCCGAGCCCGGGCGAGAAGATGTAGGTGCCCTCGTCGTTCCAGCGGAACTTCAAGGAGTGCGCGACGCAGGCGTGCTCGAAGTCGAGTTCGATGATCCGGATCACGGAGCCGCGGCAGCGCCGCTCCTCGCCCTGGCGCCATTCGCCGAGCGGAAACTTGAAGCACTCCTCCATCTCGCGCGACCGGCCGCGCCGGTCGTCGGAGATCCGGCCCAGGCCGTCGCCGCGCTCGTTGATGCGGAACACCTGGCTGACCACGCCCTTGCGCGCGCTGTGTCGCGTGCGATGGAGCGTGGCGAGATCGGGCCGATCCGGCGCCGGATGCGGCGCCGTGATGGTGATCGGTGGGTGATCGTGGGGATGCTGCGGCTTGCGCGTCACGCTCATCGGCCGCAGCTGCATCGCTCGATCGCCGTTCCACGGCGCCCCGCTGTAGAGCTCCGGCGGTATGAACCGCGCGGCCGCACGTCCCGTCGCGTCAAACGTGGTCGCCCCGCGCCACGGCTCCGCCGCCGCCGTCGTGCCGAGGCAGGCGGCCGCGGCGCCGTCGACCGAGGCGGCGAGATGGACGCAGACGACGAGGCTCGTCACGAGTCGGCGCGTAGGCCAGGACAACCGGAACAAGGGCGACCTCCGGGAGCGGGGAGTGCCCAGCGTGGCCATGAATCGCTAGGGAAATCTGAACAACCCGAGCCGGATCCCTGAGTGCCGCCGAGCGGCGACGCCGATCCGGGCGCCGTCCCGGATCGGAGCACGATGTGCCGGGTCGTTGCCTGGAGATCCCGCGGCGGGAACTATGTCACCAAGGCATCCGTCGCATCGGAGAAGAGTTGACGACATGAGCGAGTTGGTCATCTGGACATTCGACTGGGTGCCCCTGGGTCCCCGCGGCTTCGTGCGCGATCTCAGGCTCCGGTGGGCTTGCGAGGAGGCCGGGCTGGCCTACGCGGTTCGGACCGTTCCCTTCGACGGACGGGAGACCAACCATCTGATGCAGCAGCCTTTCGGACAGGTGCCGTTCCTGCGTGACGGCGATCTCGAGATGTTCGAGAGCGGCGCCGCCTTGCTGCATCTCGCCCGGAAGAGCGAGAGGCTGATGCCGCGCGACGCGGCCGGCGAGGCGGCGACGGTCCAGTGGATGATCGCCGCGCTCAACTCGATCGAGATGGTGAGCGTCCCCTGGTGGTTCCTCGAGATCTCCGGCGCAAAGGAGAACCATCTTTCAGGCTGGATGGGGAAGCGGCTCGACCAGCTCGAGGCCGTCCTGCGCGGACGCGAATGGCTGGCCGCCGGTCGCTTCACGGCGGCGGATCTGCTGATGGCGGACGTCCTCCGCGTTCCGAAGGTCCGCGCCTTCGGCGATCGCCCCGCGAGCGAGTCCTATATCGCTCGCGTCACCGAACGCCCGGCCTTCGCGACGGCGCACGCCGCCCAACTGGCCCACTTCGCCGCGGCCGATGCGGGCAGATCGGCAAGCTGACCTGCGGCCCTGCAATCTTCCCCGGAGCCGGCCTCCGGCGCCGCGAGGTCTCCGCCGCTTCAGGACTTTTCGCCGGTGATGAACGGGTTCATGAGCATGGGCTTCAGGTCGAGATGCCGATGGTCCTGGAACTCCGGCAGACCAATGCGCATGCCGAGATGCCCCGCCGCGGGCTCGCGCGTGTAGGTTCCGAACAGCCGGTCCCAGAACGAGAACAGGCCGCCGAAATTGCTGTGCAGCTCGGCGGGCACGATCGAGTGGTGCGCGCGATGCATGTCCGGCGTCAGCACCAGCCAGCGCATCGCGCGATCGGCGCCGGCCGGCAGCCGCACGTTGGCGTGCACCCAGAATGTCGTCATCGGATAGATGAGCTCGTAGACGAGGACGGCGATGACCGGCACGCCGAGCATCGCGACGACGGCAACCTTGGCGGCCCACATGATCAGGGCCTCGGCGGGATGGAACCGGACCGCCGTCGTGACGTCGAAGTCGAGATCCGTGTGGTGCACGCGATGGATGCGCCACAGCAGCGGCACGCGGTGCAGCAGGTAGTGTTCGGTGTAGCGGCAGAGATCCATCAGCAGGATCCCGAGCACGAAGGCCCCCCAGTAGGGCAGGTCGAAGCGACGGAGCAGCCCCCAATCCGCCGCCCAGGCCGCGAGCGCCGTGCCGACGGCCGCACCCGGAAACACCAGCCAGATCAGCGCCGTGTTGACGAACATGATGCCGAAGTTGCCGCGCCATCGCCGGCGCAGCGACGCATCGAGGCGCCGGAGCGGCGCGACGGCTTCCAACAGCGCGACGCCTATGAACGTCCCGAAGAACAACACGATGTAGATCGTCAGATGATGCGCGTCGAGCAGCGCTTCCATGGAGTCGCGCATCAAGGCCGCCCGCGCATCATGGTGATCCACGCATCGGATGCCCCGACGATCGGATGCGCCGCAAACGGCCGGCTCGCCGTTCCGGCGCTCGGGTCAATCGTCGCGCCTGGTGCGATAGAACGCGACCAGCCCCGCGAGTGCAGCCCCGACGATCGACAAGGTCGTCGGCTCCGGGACGACGGTCGGAATGCGCGCCAGCGCCGGCATGCTGACGAGACTCAGCGCTGCCGCGACAAGCGCAAGGCGCCCAAGCGCCGAATGATGGAGCATCGATGACCTCCCCCTGTTCGTGGCCATGGCCGCTGCATGAAGCGGGCGTGATCGAACCAGCGCCGAGGCCCGAGCAAAGAATAGTCATGTCCGTCGAGCGCCAACAATCGACAACTCGCCGGCGCTCGACTCTTCAACTCCCGAATGTGCAACCAGCGATACGCCTAAGCGCCCCGCCAAGGCCTCCGCAGGTTTGATCTCCGAAACGCCGCAAGCGCACGCCACCGTGGGTGGCAGCGGAAGCGCGCGGGAGGAGGTCCGCGCGGCGGACGGAAGACTCCCGGGAGCCAGAAGCTCCGAGAGGTTGGGCCGCCGGAGTGAGATTCACACCCCGGTCGCCGCCGCCCGCGCCAGTTTCAGCAGCCCCATCAGCGTCTCCTCCTGCTCCGGCACTTCGCGCATCGGGAGAAGGAAGCGGTCGGCGATGCGCTGGCGCAACGCCGGAAAGGCCTGGACGAGGCCGCCCGAAACGGCGAGGCGGGTCCAGCTCGGCGTCGCGGCGAGCCGTCGCGAGCAGGCGAGATAGCTGTCCGCCATGAAATCGAAGGCGGCGCGGAAGAGGTTGCCGACCGTGAGGTTCTCGGTCGTGATGCCCTCGATCCGCCCGCGATCGCCCATGGCGCTTGCGAAGAAGCCGAGGTCGCAGGCAAGACCGCCGGCGTCGCTCGACACCTCGGTCGCGGCCGCGATCAGCCGCCAGGAATCTGCGATCTCGATTCCGGCGGCACGCGGCAGCTCCGTCAGCAGCGATTCCAGGACCGCCAGCGAGCGGCCGGCGGGGATGTGCGTGACCGTGTTCAGGAACTTGCCGCCGAACCAGCAGCGCGACTGGCAGTCGCCCGGTTGAAAGGTCGACGTGACCTGGCTGACCTGCGAGCCGGTCGAGGCATTGATCGAAAGCTCCGTGGGCCCGAGCTCGATGCCGAACAGCGCCGCCTGCTGGTCGCCGATGGCGGCAAAGGCGTCGATCCGCCGCCCCTCGGCCACGACCTGCCCGACCGGCTCCTCCTCGCCAGCAAGCTCCGGCCAGCGCAAGCCCGCGATGCGCGCGGCCGCGAAGGCCTCGTGATGCCAGTCGCCGGAGCGGAGGTCGAGGAGTCCGATGGCGTTGGTGCGATGCATGCGCGGCGGCGCCGCGCACAGCGCCGCCAGCACGTAGTCGCCGATCGTGACGGGCATGGCGCCGGCGGGCAGCTGGCCACGCCGCGCAAGCCAGTTCAGCAACGCCGAGGTCGAGCCGGGCTTGAGCTCCTTGCCCAGCTGCTCGAACTGCGCGTCGGTCCAGGACTCGCGGAGCGCCTGCAGCGGCGGTGCCGCGGCGCCCGCGTCCGGCTGCAGCGTTCGCTGGTCGCGCCACGACAGATAGCGCGTCAGCGGCCGCCCGCGCGCGTCGACGAGCACCACGCCGCCCATCTGGCTGGCGATGCGCAGGCCCCGCGCGTCCGGCGTCCGGCGCAGCAGGGAGATGAGGACCTTGCGCGCGCCTTGCACGATCGCGTCGACGTCGACCTCGTGGAAGCCCGGGGCGAGGTCCGGCACGGGATCGGGGAACGGCGTCCTCTCGGTATGCGCCACGAGGGCGCGCTCGAGATCCAGGACCCCGCCTTTGATCGAGGAGGAGCCGATGTCGATTGCGATGCTGCGCATGCGGGTCCGATGAGCGCTGGAGGACGAAGTCTGACGGGAGATCACCGGCCGGGATCTGCGGCCAATCGGGCCAGACCTGAGCGCGCGCTCTCGCTCAAGGCGCGAGCGGCAGGGCAGTTCTCCGCGAGCAGCCCCGCGGCAGTCAAGCGCACGTAGCGAGGCGACGGCGCGGCGGCGGACGCCGCGCGCAGCCGCCGCAGGATGACGGTCGCCGCCAGCTCGTCGGCGCAGCCGAATCTCGTGAGTGCCGATGCGAGCTGTCGGTGGAAGTCCTCGGAGTCGGTCCCCTCGGAGCTTCCGGGTGCCGCGATCGGCCCGGCCGTGTCCGCCTGCTTCACGGGAGGGTCGGTGCAGCGCCCGTTTCCGAGCAAGCGATCATATGATCCGGGCGGCGCGCCGCGTCCGATCTCGCGATCGACCAGGTCGATCGCGCGCTTGGCGACCAGCGCCATGACGTTGAGATCGGGCGCGGCGTCGTTCGTGCGCAGGTCGGTCGCGATCGCGCGCGCGCCCTGGAGGCAGGTCTCGCCGGACCTCGCGCGCGCGAGGCTCGTGCCGACGAGCGAGGCCCGATCGAGCTCGGCACGCTCGAGCTGCGCCTCGTCGAGAACGGCGAAGTCGAGATCGGCGCGCGCGAGACCGGCGCCGCGCAGATCGGCGCTCTTCAGATGGGCGCCCTCGAGTTGCGCGCCGGCGAATCCGGCGAGGCTCAGCAGCGCCTCCTCGAGGTCGGCGCCGCGCAGCTGCGCGGAGGTGAAGTCCGCGAGCGGGAACTTGCCGCGCTCGAGCCGCGCGCCCTGCATGCGGGACCCGAGGAAGCGGGCCATCGGCGCCACCGCCTCGTAGAGATTGGCGACTTCGAGATGCGATCGGCTGAAGTCCGCCGCGCCGAGCCGCGCCAGGCGCAGGTCCGCGGCCTGGACCTGGGCGTCGGCGAGCCGAGCGCCGCGCAGGTCGGCGGCGATCAGATCGGCCTTCGGCATCTTCGCCTCGGCGAAATCGGCGAATCGCAGCACACGGCCGCGCAGCGACAGGCCGACGATCTCGTCGAGCTGTGCACGGCCGAGCTGGCCGCGGGCAAGGGCGGCGAGGATCGGTGCGCTGGGCTCGCGGCCGAGCAGGACCGTGTTGCGGGCCTGCAGGAAGCGACAGAAGCGGTCCTGCCACTCGCACAGCAGGAGGTCCACCGGCTGGGTTGCGAGCGCGGCGCCGTTGCGCGCGATCCAGCTCTCGCCGGCGCGCGCCTCCCACCACGCCTGCATGCGGTGCCGGCCGACCGTCGCCGACTCGGGCCCGGGAATCTGCGCGAAGACCGCCATCAGTCCGCCCGCCACCAGCCCGCTGCCGAGCATTGCCGGCGCGATCGCATGGAGGCGCCCGCGCGGGGGCGTCGCGCTCACGACTGCCGTCGCGCTGTCGCGCCGGCGCCGCGCGTGGAACCACCACAACGCCGCGAGGTCGGCGAGCAGCGTGGCGGTGTGTAGGAGCGTGATCGCCGAGCTCTGATAGCGAAGAAATCCGAGCTGGCTGGCGACGAGGACGAGGATCGGAAAGCAGGTGATCGTGAACCACTCGATCACCGCGTACAGCGCGACGCCGACGCGATCGGCGACATGCGCATCGTCGTCCGCAGCGGATTCGCGGCGGCCCGCGCGCAGCGCCTGCAACGGCACGAAGGCGGCGCTCGTGAGGATCGACCGGTAGTGGAGACGATCGGCGTCGTCGGGGACATGCGCGGCCAGGAGATCCTCGAGGCGCCCGAGCAGCCGTGTCAGGTGGTCGAACTGGATCAGCGCGTTGATGTGAAGGAAGGCGAAGATCGGCGGCGCGATCGAGAACGACAGCACGAGCGGGATCTCGATGCCGAGCTGGCCGACGCGCGCCGCGGATCCGCGCAGGATCGCCTCGTCGCTCGCCGAGAAAATGGCGGCGATCAGGTAGAGGCCGGTCAGCAGCAGCGCGAGGCCCGTGGTCCGCGCGATCTTGGCGTTGTCATTGATCGCGTCGACGAGCTTGCCGACATAGTCCTTCGCCTCGGGCCGGATCGCGACGGGTTCGGCGGCGACGGCTTCGGTCGTGTCGGGCCTGGCTCCTGCGGGGGCGGGGTCGGTCTGCAAGGTCCTCTCCCGATACGCCGGCGCGTCGCCGACGAGGTTGCGAAGAGTACGAGTCAGCCACGACGGCGCGGGGCTCCTTCGGCTCTCGCGACCGCCCGCCGCCTCCTGCCCGGAGGTCGGCGACACGACGGAAGCGTACAGTCGGCCTGTCGGGGTGCGAAGCCCTCCGGGAGAACGCCCGCGCAGGCTTCCCCGGATCTGGCACGTCTGCGAGCCGGAACCGCCGCGCGGTGCGCGCGTTGCGGCGAGTGCGTGATTGCGCGCGAAGCGTCGCCTGCCGGGATTGCGGCCACCGACCGGCGAAGGGCTGCCGGTCGTCGGACCGCAGCGATCGCAACGCGGCCGAGCCGGGCCGACGTCGAGCGGAGAGGACCCCATGCCGAAGAGGAAGAAGATTTCCCTCTGCCTCTGGTTCGACGGCCAGGCCGAGGAGGCAACGGCGTTCTACACCTCGCTGCTGCCGAACTCGCGCATCGACCATCTCGTGACGTCCACGATCGACTGGCCCGGCGGCAAGGTCGGCGACGTGATCCTCGTGGCGTTCACGCTCGCCGGCGCATCCTACCAGGCACTGAACGGCGACCGCACGAGCCGTTCGACAATTCGCTGTCGCTGTCGGTCAGTTGCAGGACCCAGGCGGAGGTCGATCGCCTCTGGGACGCGTTGATCGCGGATGGCGGCAGGCCCATCCAGTGCGGCTGGCTCAAGGACCGCTTCGGCGTGTCGTGGCAGATCGTGCCCGAGGCGATGTTCGGGATGCTGCGCGATGCCGATCGCGCGGGTGCGCGGCGCGCGATGGAGGCGATGACTGCCATGGTGAAGCTCGACG
>JAEULA010000087.1 GCA_016793165.1 Alphaproteobacteria bacterium
CGGCAACGACCTGCTCGTTGGCGGCACCGGAAACGACTCGATCACCGGCGGCAACGGCACCGACACCGCGAGCTACAGCTATCTCACGACCGGGGTGACGGTCACGCTCAGCAGCGGCGCCGCGACGGTCGTCGCGGGCGCGGGCGACACCGACGTCCTCTCGGGCATCGAGAACTTCACCGGCGGCAGCGGCAACGACCGCATCGCCGGCGACAGCGGCGACAACGTTCTTGATGGCGGCAGCGGCGACGACTACATCACCGGCGGCGCCGGCAACGACACGCTGCTCGGCGGCTGGGACCACGACACCCTCGACGGCGGCTCGGGCACCGACACCGCCGACTTCAGCTACAACACCGGCGGCATCTACGTGACGATGGGCACGACCATGTCGCTCGGGTTCGTCGGTGATCCGAGCTACATGGAGACGCTGACGTCGATCGAGAACATGACCGGCGGCAGCGGCAACGACACGATCGTCGGCGACAGCGGCGTCAACGTGATCATCGGCAACGACGGCAACGACATCCTCAACGGCGGCGCCGGCGCGGACACGCTGGTCGGCGGCTCCGGGAACGACACGTTCCAGCTCGAGTCCGGTGCCGACACGATCTCGGGCGGCACCGGCAACGACGTCCTGGACATCTGGGACGACGGCAACATCACCATCGACATGGCGGCAGGAACCGTTACCGGCGGCACGATCAGCGGCGCGACGTTCTCGGGCATCGAGGAGATCTGGTCGGGTGGCGGCGCCGACACGATCACCGGCAGCTCGGGCGCCGACACGATCTGGGGCTGGGACGGCAACGACTCGCTGTTCGGCAGCGGCGGCGCCGACTACCTCGCCGGCGAGAACGGCAGCGACTGGCTGCGTGGCGGCGCAGGCGCCGACACGCTCGTCGGCGGCAGCGGCAGCGACGTCTTCAACTTCGTGTTCGGGACCGACAGCGGCAACGACACGCTGCAGGGCGGAAACGCCGGCGGCTGGACGGACGTCATCGACATCGATGGCGTGACGACGGGCGCGGGTGGCGGCGAGTGGAGTTACACGCTCACCAGCGGTTCGGTGTCCGGCACCTCCTCGGGCCAGATCAACCTCAGCGCGGACGCGGCGGGCTACGTCACGTTCTCGGACGGGACGACGCTGACCTTCACGGGCATGGAACGAATCACCTACTGACGAATTCGACCACGCCGCTCGCGCCGACCGGCGCTTCGGCGTGATGGCGAGGTTCTGCAGCTTTCGATTCAGGCTCCTTTAGCGGCGCATATGGATTCTCGTGCATGCCGTCGAAGGAGCCCCGGCCCCTTCCCATCGGCATCCCCACGACCACGCGCCGCCCTGCGGGGCCGGTGCGCGGTCGTGGCCCAATCCCCCTCGCCGGCATCCGGCTCCCAAGAGGCCATCGAGCGCCGCCGCCTCGCCGGCAGTGCAGCCGCGTCGTCGTGATCGCGCGCGCGAATGCGGGCACCTTGCCCGTCGAGTGCATGTCGGATCGATGCGACCGCGGCGATGTCCCGGCGCGGCACTCGCCCCGACGACGAACCTGCGGGATTTCGGTCAAATGCAACGGACCCGTCCCGGCACTCCTCTCGGGCCGGGCGGGTCGTCGTCGGCAGGAAGCCCGACCGGCGCGTCTCCGGGTCTCGTCGCAAGATCAGCCGGTTGCGCGTCGAGCTTCATGACGCGTTAGCGGATCGCTTGCGATCCTCCTGCTTCGCGCGCCGGTCCGAGGATGCGGCGCTTTGCCGCGATCCACACGGTCGGAAGGACGACGCGGAATGGCCGACGGCACGACAAGGGATGCGCGGACCGAGCGGCTCGTCCTCGATGAGCTGACCGTGCTGCAGAGCGCGCCGCTGCCCGAACGGCGCGTCGACGTCGACCCCGTCCGCACCGCACCTTCCATCGTCCGCAGCGAGGACCTTGGCGAACTCGGCGGCATCCACCGGGGCGGCGACGCAACGCTTCGCGGCACGCACGGGGACACGGGCGTGCAGGCGCAGCGGGCCGTCGGCGATCCGGATGCGCTACCCGTGCCGGTCCTGGCGACGAATCCGGAGGCCGCGCCGGCTGCCGGCGTGGCGGAACATCGGGCACGATCTGCCGCGCACGGTTCCGAATCCGAGCATCATGAGTCCGTGCCGGCAGGCGCCGCATCCGCGCCGGGCGCGTCGATGGCGAGCGAAGCGCCGATCGCCGCTGCGCGAGTGCCGGACGACGGCGACGATGCCGCGGCCGCAATGCGGGTCCCTGCCGCGCTGTTCGAAGCGACCGATTTCGCGGGCGCGGGCGCCGCGGCTGTCGCCGGCACCGCGCGCCCGGAGGGGGAGCCCGAGCTCGACCTCAAGGCCGAAACGCCCGTCATCGCCGCAAGCGCTGCCGTCGGCTACGAGAACCAGTCGATCCCGCTGTCGATCGCGGCCACGCTCACCGATGTCGACGGCTCGGAGACGCTGAGCATCGTCATCGCCGGCGTGCCGCCGGGAGCGACCCTCTCCGCGGGCATCGACAACGGCGACGGGACATGGTCGGTCGCTCCCGGCGAGTTGTCCGGGCTCATCATCACGCCGCCCGCCGGATCCGACGTCGACTTCACTCTTACGGTCATGGCCACCGCGACGGAGTCGTCGACCGGCGACCAGGCCACGGCCATTTCGGTCGTGCCGGTCAGCATCATCGCGGTGGCCGACGCGCCGACGCTCGGCACGAGTGCGGCCGCCGGGTCCGAGGACACGGCGATCGCGCTGAGCATCAGCTCGGCGCTGACGGACACCGACGGCTCGGAGTCGCTCGCGATCGCGATCACCGGCGTGCCGAACGGCGCCACGCTTTCGGCGGGCACGAACAACGGGGGCGGCAGCTGGATGCTGACTCCCGCGCAGCTCGCGGGACTGACGATCACGCCCCCAGCCGACAGCGACGGCGACTTCACATTGACGGTGGTCTCGACCGCGACGGAGGCCGACGGTGGCGACACCGCGCGCGCGACCGCGACCCTCGCCGTGTCGGTCGCCGCGGTGGCTGACGCGCCGAGCCTGTCCACCGTCCCCGCCATGGGTGCGGAGGATACGGCGATCGCCCTGAGCCTGACCTCGGGGCTGAGGGACACCGACGGCTCGGAGTCCATCGCCATCGTCGTCACCGGTGTGCCGAGCGGCGCCACGCTCTCGTCGGGAACGGACAACGGCGGCGGCAGCTGGACCTTGACGCCGGCGCAGCTCGCGGGGTTGACGATCACGCCGCCGGCGAACAGCGACGGCGATTTCACGTTGACGGTCGTCTCGACTGCGACGGAGGCCGATGGCGGCGGCACCGCGAGCACGACGGCGACCCTTGCGGTCACGGTCGCGGCGGATGCCGACGGCCCGACGCTCTCCGCGGGCGCAGCCGCCGGGTCCGAGGACGGCGCGATCGCACTGTCGATCACCACGGCGCTGACCGACACCGACGGCTCGGAGAGCCTCTCGATCCGGATCGGCGGCGTGCCGGCCGGCGCGAGCCTGTCGGCAGGCACGGACAACGGCGACGGATCCTGGACGCTGACACCCGGGCAGCTGTCGGGCCTGACCATCACGCCGCCGGCGAACAGCGATGCGGATTTCACGCTGACGGTCGTCTCGACCGCGAGCGAGGCCGTCGGCGGCGATACCGCGAGCACGACGGCGAGCATCGCGGTGAGCGTCGCCGCGGTCGTCGATGCGCCGAGCCTCTCGGCAAATGCGGCGTCGGGGACCGAAGATTCCGCGATTGCACTGACGATCGCCTCGGCGCTCACGGACACCGACGGATCGGAATCGCTCGCGATCGTGATCTCGGGCGTGCCGACCGGCGCCATCCTCTCGGCGGGCATGGACAACGGCGATGGCACCTGGAGCCTGACCTCGGGCCAGCTCGCCGGATTGACCGTCACGCCGCCGGCAAACAGCGACGGCGATTTCACCCTGACCGTGACATCGACGTCGACCGAGACGGATGGCGGCGCGACGTCCGTGCGCACCGCGACCGTTGCGGTCGCCGTGGTCGCGGATGCCGATGCGCCGAGCCTCGCCGTGAGCGGGGCCGTGGGGACGGAAGACGGTGCGATCGCGCTGTCGATCACCGCGGCGCTGACCGACACCGACGGTTCTGAGAGTCTTGCGGTGCTGGTCCTCGGGGTGCCCATGGGGGCGACGTTGTCGGCCGGCACGGACAATGGCGACGGCACATGGAGCCTATCGCCCGGCCAGCTCGCCGGGCTGACGATCACGCCGCCGGCGGGCAGCGATGCCGACTTCACGCTGACGGTGGTCTCGACCGCCACCGAAGCCGATGGCTTGGATGCGGCGAGCACCACCGCGACGCTCGCGGTCACCGTCGCGGCCGATGCCGATGCGCCGAGCCTCACGGCGAGCGCCGCCTCGGGTGCCGAGGACACGGCGATCGCGCTGACGATCGCCTCGGCGCTGACCGACACCGATGGCTCGGAATCGCTGGCGATCGTCATCTCGGGCGTGCCGGCCGGCGCGATGCTGTCGGCGGGAACGGACAACGGCGACGGCACGTGGAGCCTGTCGTCCGGCCAGCTTGCCGGTTTGACGATCACGCCGCCGGCAAACAGCGACGCGGACTTCACCTTGACCGTCGTATCGACCGCCACCGAGGCGAATGGCGGCGATGCCGCCAGCGCCACCACGAGCATCGCGGTCACGGTCGCGGCAGATGCCGACGCGCCCTCCCTCGGCGCGAGTGCCGCGACGGGGACGGAGGATCAGGCGATCGCGCTGTCGATCACCTCGGCCCTGACCGATACCGACGGCTCGGAGAGCCAGTCGATCGTGATCACCGGCGTTCCCGCCGGCGCCGTGCTGTCGGCGGGCACCGACAACGGCGGGGGAGCCTGGACCCTCACGCCTGGCCAGCTCGCGGGCCTGACGATCACGCCGCCGGCCAACAGCGATGCCGACTTCACCTTGACCATCGTCGCGACGGCGACCGAGGCGGATGGCGGCGACATGGCGACCTCGACGTCGACCTTGGCCGTGGCCATCGCGGCGGATGCCGATGCGCCGAGCCTGACCGCGAGCGCCGCAGCCGGGACCGAGGATCAGGCGATCGCGCTGACCATCGCCTCGGCCCCGACCGATGCCGACGGCTCGGAATCCATCGCGATCGTGATCTCCGGCGTGCCGGCCGGTGCGATGCTCTCGGCGGGAACGGACAATGGCGACGGCAGCTGGAGCCTGACTGCCGGCCAGCTCGCCGGTCTGACGATCACGCCGCCGTCGAACAGCGACGGCGACTTCACCTTGACTGTCGTCTCGATGGCGACCGAGGCGGATGGCGGCGACAGCGCCACCGCGACGACGAGCATCGCGGTCAGCGTCGCTGCGGATGTCGATGCGCCGACCCTGAGCACGAATGCGGCCGCCGGCAGCGAGGACAGCGCCATCGCGCTGTCGATCTCGACGACGCTGACCGATACCGACGGTTCCGAGAGCTTGGCGATCGTGATGGGCGGCGTGCCGGCTGGGGCGACCCTCTCCGCCGGCACGAACAACGGCGACGGCACCTGGAGCCTGACTCCAGGCCAGCTGGCGGGCCTCGCGATCACGCCGCCGGCGAACAGCGATGCCGACTTCACGCTGACGGTCGTCTCGACGGCGACCGAGGCCGACGGCGGAGCAACCTCATCCCAGACCGCGACCCTCGCCGTGAGCATTGCCGCCCATGCCGACGCTCCGGCCTTGAGCACGACGGCGGCCGCGGGTTCGGAGGATAGCGCGATCGCGCTGTCGATCACCTCGACGCTCACCGACACGGACGGTTCGGAGACGCAGGCCATCGTCATCGCCGGCGTTCCGGCCGGCGCGGTGCTATCGGCGGGTACGGACAACGGCAACGGGTCCTGGACGCTGACGCCTGGGCAGCTTGCCGGCCTGACGATCACGCCGCCGGCGGGCAGCGACGCGGATTTCACGCTGACGGTCGTGGCGACCGCGACCGAGGCGCATGGCGGCGATGCCGCGAGCTCGACCGCGACACTGGCCGTGAGCGTCGGCGCGGTCGCCGACGCGCCGAGCCTCAGCACCAGCGCGGCCTCGGGGACCGAAGACACGGCGATCGCGCTGACGATCGCGTCCGCGCTGAGCGACACCGATGGCTCGGAGAGCCTGGCGATCCTGGTCTCCGGCGTGCCGGCGGGCGCAACGCTGTCCGCGGGCACGAACAACGGCGACGGCACCTGGAGCCTGGGCTCCGGCGACCTCGCGGGCCTGACGATCACGCCGCCGGCGAACAGCGACGCCGACTTCACGCTGACGGTCGTCTCCACGGCGACCGAGGCGATCGGCGGCTCGGCGTCGGCGCAGACCGCGACGCTCGCCGTGAGCGTCGCCGCGGCCGCCGATGCGCCGAGCCTGTCGGCGAATGCCGCGTCCGGGACCGAGGACACGGCGATCGCGCTGTCGATCGCCTCAACTCTGACCGACACCGACGGCTCGGAGAGCCAGTCGATCGTGGTCTCGGGCGTGCCCGCCGGCGCGGTGCTGTCCGCCGGCACGGACAGCGGCGGCGGCAGTTGGACGCTGACCCCGGCCCAGCTTGCCGGCCTGACGATCACGCCGCCGGCGAACAGCGACGCCGATTTCAACCTCACCATCATCGCGACATCGACCGAGGCGAATGGCGGCGACACCGCCTCGTCGACGACGACCCTGGCGGTGAGCGTCGCCGCGGACGCCGACGCGCCCGCGCTGTCCGCAACCTGGCAGCTGCAGACGCCCGGCGGGACGGGAGGCGCCGACACCCTCACCGGCAGCCACGCCTCGGAGACGATCCTCGGCGGTGCCGGCGACGACGTCATCACCGCGACCGGCGCCGACGCAACGATAACGCTGAGCGTCAGCGCGGCGCTGACCGACACCGACGGCTCGGAGAGCCTGGCGATCGTCGTCTCCAACGTGCCGACGGGCGTCACGCTGTCGGCAGGGACGAACAACGGCGACGGGACCTGGACGCTGACCAGCGGCCAGGTGAGCGGCCTCACGGCGACGGTTCCGGCCTCGGTCGCCGCCACGGCGATGACCGTGACGGCGATCGCCACCGAGGCGAATGGCGGCGACACCGCGACGAGCGTGGCGGGACTGGCGACGATCTCGCTTGTCGGCGGCGACATGCTCTCGGGCGAGGCCGGCAACGACACGCTGACCGGCAGCGGCAACGCCGACACGCTCGACGGCGGCGCCGACAACGACGTGCTGATCGGCGGCACGGGCAACGACACGTTGATCGGCGGCACCGGGACCGATACCGCGGACTACGGCTACACCTCCGTCGGGCTGACGGCGACGCTCTCGGCGGGCGGTGCGACGGTCGCTGTTGCCGGCGGCGACACCGACGTGCTGTCGGGGATCGAGAACCTGACCGGCGGGTCCGGCAGCGACACCCTGACCGGCGACACTGCGGGCAACGTCCTGTCGGGAGGGGCGGGCGACGACACGCTGAGCGGCGGCGCGGGCGCGGACCTTCTGAGCGGCGGCGACGGCAACGACGTCCTGATGTATTCGGGCGATTCGACCTGGGCCAGCGGCACCGCGACCAATGGGGGCAGCCTGGGGCACGGCGGGTCCGGGCAGGCCGCCTCGATGGCCGGCGGCCTCCGCTCGACCGATGTATTTGCCGGCGGCAACGGCACGGACACGCTGCTTGGAACCGGCGGCAACGACGTGCTGTTCCTCGACGACAGCGCCTCGGCGATGCCCAACGGCGTGACCGGTGTGCGCTTCACAGCCATCGAAGTCATCGACATGGGAGCGGGCAACGACGTCATCGACCTGACGACGCCCACCTATTCCTATGGCGACGTCACAATTCTCGGCGGCGACGGCAACGACGTGATCTGGAGTTCGTCGGGCAACGACAGCCTGTCCGGCGGCAACGGAACCGACACGCTGTCCGGCGGCTGGGGCAACGACATCCTCGACGGCGGCGCCGGCGCGGACACGGCGGATCTCGGCCACGGTACCACCGGGGTGACGCTGACCCTCGACGCGAGCGGCACGGTGGCCGTTACGGTCGGCGCCACCGACACGGACACGCTTGTCGGCATCGAGAACGTCATCGCCGGATCGGGCAACGACACGATCACGGGCGACGCGGCCGTGAACGTGATCGATGGCGGCAACGGCAACGACGTCCTCGCGGGCGGCGGCGGCAACGACACCCTGATCGGCGGCAACGGCACCGACACGATCGACTACTCCGGCAACGCGAGTGGGGTCGTCGTCAGTCTCGCGGGCGGTACCGCGACAGCGGGGGTGGGCGACACCGATACGCTGAGCGGCATCGAGAACGTGCTGACCGGCAGCGGCGACGACACCCTGTATGGCGACACCGCCGCCAATCTGCTCGGCGGCGGCGCCGGCAACGACGTGCTACGCGGCTATGCCGGGAGCGACACTCTGGCCGGCGGCACCGGCACCGACACGGCTGACTACGCCTACATGACGACGGCGGTGAGTGCCGACCTGTCGGGGGGCACCACGGTCACGGTGGCTGCCGCGAGCGGCGACACCGATGTACTGGCCGACATCGAGAATCTCACGGGCGGCAGCGGCAACGACACGCTGACCGGCAGCGCCGGCGCGAACACGCTGAGCGGCGGCGCGGGCGACGACACGCTGCGCGGCCTCGCCGGAAACGATGTGCTCGACGGCGGCGCGAACAGCGACACGGCCGACTACGGCTATCTCGGCACGGCCGTGACGATCGACCTCTCGACCGGCGCGACCGTCACCGTGACGGCGACGCTCGCCGACACCGACACGCTCGTGAGCATCGAGAACCTGGTCGGCGGCAGCGGGGCCGATACGCTGATCGGTTCGACAGCGGCGAACATCCTCACCGGCGGCGCCGGCGACGACGTCGTCAGCGGCGGCGCGGGCAACGACACGCTGGTGGCCGGCGCGGGCAACGACACGCTCCAGGGCGGTGCGGACACGGACCTCGCCACCTATGCCGGCTACACCGCGGCCGTCAGTATCGACCTGAGCGCCGGCGCCACGATAACCGTGTCGGCCGGTGCCGGCGACACGGACCTCCTCGTCGACATCGAGGACGTGACGGGCGGCAGCGGCAACGACATCGTCGTGGGCGGAGCGGGTGCGAACACGCTCAGCGGCGGCGGCGGCGACGATACGCTCAGCGGACGCGGCGGCAACGACCTCCTCGCCGGCGGCACCGGGGCCGATACCGTCGACTACGGCTATGCCGCGGGCGGGATCACCGTGGACCTGTCGACGGCGGCGACGGTGACCGTCGCCGTCGGCGCCGGCGACACCGACACGCTCGCGGACATCGAGAACGTGACGGGCACCGGCGGCGCGGACACGCTCTACGGCAGCACCGCGGCGAACATCCTGTCCGGCGGAAGCGGCGACGACGTTCTGCGCGGCAACGGCGGCAACGACACGCTGCTGGGCGGCGCAGGCACGGACACGGTCGACTACGGCTACATGACCGCAGGCGTGACCGCGAGCCTCGCCGGCGGCGCCACGGTCACGATCGTCGCGGCGAGCGGCGACACCGACGTCGTCGCCGATGTCGAGAATCTCACCGGTGGCACCGGCAACGACACCTTGACCGGCAGCGCCGGCGACAACGTGCTGTCCGGCGGACTGGGCGACGATCGCCTCCTCGGCGGCAGCGGCAACGACACGCTCAGCGGTGGCGGCGGCACCGGCGACGTCGCGGCTTTCAGCGGCAACTGGGACGACTACGTCATCACCGAATCCGGCGGCACCTACACCCTCGTGCACAGCGGCTCGGACGGGACCGACTACGTGACAGGCGTCGAGAACTTCGCCTTCGCCGATGGTACGGTCGCGGCGGCGGATTCGCTCAACGATTCGCCGACGACGATCTCGCTCGCCGGCGGAACGGTCGCGGAGAACAGCGCGGTCGGTACGACGGTCGGAACCGCGACGGCGATCGATGCCGACACGCTCGACGCCAAGACCTATTCGCTGGTCGACAGCGCCGGCGGGAGGTTCGCGATCGATTCCGCGACCGGCGTCATCACCGTGGCCGGCGGCGGCAGCCTGGACTACGAGAGCGCCACGGGACACTCGATCGTCGTGCGCGCGACGGATTCGCACGGGACGAGCCACGACGAGACGCTGTCGATCGGCGTGACCGACGTGAACGAGGCACCCGTCTTCGTCTCGATGACCGGCGGCTCGGTGGTCGAGAACGCCGCCGTCGGCACCGTGGTCGGCACGATCAATGCGCTGGACGTCGATGCAGGCCACACGCTGACCTTCACCCTGAGCGGAGACGACGGCGGACGCTTCGCAATTGATGCCGCCACGGGCGTCATCACCGTCGCCGACCCGACCTATCTCAACTACGAGGCTTGGTCATCGCATGGGCTGACCGTGACCGTGCAGGACGAGCAGGGCCTGGAATTCACGCAGTCGATCACGATCGCCGTCACGGACGTGATCGCCGAGACCCTCGCCGGCGGCAGCGGCTACGACTGGCTCGAGGGCGGAATCGGCAATGAGACCCTCACCGGAATGGACGGTCGCGACCTGCTGATCGGCGGCGCCGACAGCGATCTGGTCAGCTACGGCTACGCCACTGTCGGCGTGACCGTGGATCTCTCCGCCGACGACACGGTCCACGTCACCGTCAGCGGCACCGACAGCGACACGCTGGTCGCGATCGAGAATCTCGAGGGCGGCAGCGGCAACGACGTCTTCATCGGGTCGACCGCCGCCAACACGCTGACCGGCGGCGACGGCGACGACACGCTCGAGGGCCGCTCGGGCAACGACACGCTGATCGGCGGCAACGGCGCCGACACGGCGACCTACGAGTACACCTATGGCGGCGTCACGGCCGACCTGTCGGCGACGACCACGACGGTGAATGCCGGCAGCGGCGACACCGACGTCGTCACCGGGATCGAGAACCTGGTGGGCGGCCTGGGCGCCGACACCTTCACCGGCAGCAGCGCCGACAACGTCCTCGCCGGCGGCGTCGGTGCCGACACGCTGATCGGCGGCGCCGGCAACGATCGGCTCGACGGCGGCGCCGATCGCGATGTCGCGAGCTATGCGGGCGCGACGGCCGGGATCGTCGCCGACCTGTCGGCCGGCGCGACGGTCACGCTCGCCGTCGGGGCCGGCGACACGGATACGCTGGTGGATATCGAAGGACTGGTCGGCGGCACCGGCGCCGACACCTTCACGGGCTCGGCCGACGCCAATCTGTTCGACGGGGCGGGCGGCGACGACACGCTCGCGGGCCTCGGCGGCAACGACATCCTCATCGGCGGCGACGGTACCGATACGGCGGATTACGGCTATGCCACGACGGCGGTCGCCGTCGATCTTGCCACCACCTCGGTCACGGTCACTGTCGGCGCCGGCGACGTGGACGTCATCTCCGGGATCGAGAACCTGACGGGCGGCAGCGGCAACGACACGCTGCTCGGTGGATCGGAGGCGAACCTGCTTGCCGGCGGGCTCGGCGACGACACGCTCAGCGGCCGGGCGGGCAACGACACGCTTGCCGGCGGCGGCGGCGTCGACACGGCGGACTACGGCTATCTGACGACGGGCCTGTCGGCGAGCCTGGCCGGCGGTGCGACCGTCACCATCGTCGCCGCGTCGGGCGACACCGACGTGGTTTCCGACATCGAGAACCTGACCGGCGGCAGCGGCAACGACACGCTGATCGGCAGCACCGGGGCCAACGTCCTATCGGGCGGTGCCGGCGATGACACGCTCAATGGCGGGCTCGGGAACGACACGCTGGCGGGCGGCGACGGCATCGACCGGGTCGACTACGGGTACGTCTCCACCGATCTGGCGGTGAGCCTCTCGGGCGCTGCGACGATCACGGTGACGGTCGGCGCCGGCGACACCGATGTCCTGTCGGACATCGAGGTCCTGACGGGCGGCAGCGGGCGCGACACCTTCGTCGGCACGAGCGGCGACAACATCCTCGACGGCGGTGCCGGCGCCGATACGCTGTCGGGCGGCGACGGCAACGACACGCTGATCGCGGGGACGGGGAACGACGTCCTCGATGGCGGCAACGGCACCGACCTCGCGGACCTCAGCCATGCGACGGTGGCAATCGCCGTCGATCTGTCGGCGGGCGCGACGGTGACGGCGACGATGGCCGACGGCGAGCACGATGCGCTCGTCGCGATCGAGAACGTGACCGGCGGCAGCGGCAACGACACGATCACCGGCTCGAGCGTCGCCAACGTGCTTCATGGCGGCGCCGGCGCCGACACGCTCGCCGGGCTTGCCGGCGACGATACGCTGGCCGGCGGCAGCGGCAGCGACACGCTGCTCGGCGGGGAGGGCAGCGACCTCGCGGATTTCAGCAACGAGTCCACTGGCATCACCCTCGACATGTCGGCCGGTGGCTCGATGACCGCGACGATCGCGGGCGGCGATGCCGACGTGCTGACGAGCATCGAGAACATCACCGGCGGCAGCGGCAACGACACGATCACCGGCGACGGGGCGGGCAACATCCTGATCGGCGGCGCCGGCAACGACACGCTGACCGGCGAAACCGGCGCCAATCTGCTGGTCAATGGCAGCTTCGAGTCCGAGGTCGTCGGCGCCGGCAACACGACTCTCTATGCCGCCATCACCGGTTGGACCGCCGCGAGCGGCCAGATCCAGGTCAAGGGGGCGGGGTATGGCGGCCAGGTTGCGTCCGATGGCGGCCAGTTCGCGGACATCGATGCCGATGTCGGCAACGATTCCTTCTATCAGGACGTCCACACGGCCGAAGGCGGCGTCTATCAGCTGAGCTTCGACCTCGCCGGGCGCTCCGGCACGGCCTTCTCCTCGCAGACGGTACAGGTCTATTGGAACGGCGCCCTCGTGGCGACGATCGATCCGTCGTCGACGTCGTATGCGACCTACACCTATCAGGTGGTCGGCACCGGCGGCACGGACCGCCTGACCTTCTCCGAGGTCGCCGGCGACAACGACGTCATCGGCGCGGCCATCGACAACGTGTCGCTGATCGCGATGGGCGACGACACGCTTCAGGGCGGCACCGGCAACGACGTGCTCGCGGGCGGCGGCGGCGCGGACACCGCGGACTATTCCTACCTGGCGACCGGCGTGACGCTGACTCTGGACTCGAGCGGCACGGTCACGGTCACGGCCGGCGCCGGCGACACCGACGTCCTGACCGGGATCGAGAACGCCGGCGGCGGCGGCGGCAACGACGTGCTCGCCGGCGATTCCGGCGTCAACGTGCTGAGCGGCGGTGCGGGCGACGACACCTTGTCCGGCGGCGATGGCAACGACACGCTGCTCGGCGGCACGGGCACCGATGTCGCGAGCTATGCCGGGTCGAGCGCGAGCGTCACGGTCGATCTTGCCGCCGGCACTGCGACAGGCGCGGCGGACAGCGACACGCTGTCGAGCATCGAGGGAGTCATCGGCTCGTCGCATTCGGATACGCTGACCGGCGACACGGGCGCGAACGTGCTGTCGGGCGGTCTCGGCGACGACGTGATCAACGGCGGCGACGGCAACGACACGCTGCTACCGGGCGGCGGCGCGGACACGGTCGTCGGCGGCGCCGGCACCGACACGATCTCCTTCGCGGGCGGCGCCACGGGCGTCGTCGTCGATCTCGGCGCGGGGACCTTCAGCTTCGGCGGCAGCGGCGTCGTCGGCGGCGTCGAGGCGGTGGTGGGAACGAGCCACGCCGACACGATCACCGGCGATGGGAACGCCAATGTCCTCGACGGTGGGGCGGGAGCCGACACGCTCGCCGGCGGCGCTGGAAGCGACACCTTCATGGCCGGCGACGGCGACGACATCGTGTCAGGCGGCGCGGACGCGGACCTTCTCGACTACAGCGCCTATACGACGGGTCTCCAGGTCGATCTCGGCGCCGGCGCGACGGTCACGATCGTTGCCGGGGTCGGCGATACGGATACGGTCAGCGCCGTCGAGAACATCGTCGGCGGCAGCGGGGCCGACACGCTGATCGGCGGTGCCGGGGACAACACGTTGAGCGGCGGCGCGGGCAACGACACGCTGCGCGGTGGCGCCGGCAACGACAGCCTGGCCGGTGGTGCCGGCGTGGACACGGTCGATTTCAGCACGGCCGCGGTGGCGGTCACCGTCGACCTCTCTGCCGGTGCCGGCACGACGGTGACGTTGGGCGCCGGTGACATCGACATCCTGTCCGAGATCGAGAACGTGCTGACCGGGTCGGGCAACGACGTGCTGGTCGGCGATGCCAACGCCAACCTGCTCTCCGGCGGCGCCGGCAACGACACGCTGTCCGGCGGCGCGGGCGACGACAGTCTGCTCGGCGGGGCCGGCTACGACACCCTGGTCGCGGCCGCCGGCAATGATCTGTTCGACGGCGGGGCCGGGAGCGACACGGTCGACTACAGCTATCTGGCCGAAGGCATCGCCATCAATCTCGGCTCCGGCGCCACCATCGCGCTCACCGTCGGCGCCGGGGACGTCGACACCCTGGCGGACATCGAGAACGTCACCGGCGGCGCCGGCGCGGACATGCTCGTCGGCTCGACCGCCGCCAACGTCCTGACCGGCGGGCTCGGCGACGACACGCTGGTCGGCGCCGGCGGCAACGACACGCTGGTCGGCGGCGGCGGGACCGGCGATGCGGCGGTGTTCAGCGGCAACTGGTCCGAGTACACGATCACCGAGTCGGGCGGCGTCTACACCGTCGCGCATAGCGGCTCCGACGGCACCGACGTCGTGTCGGGGGTCGAGAACTTCGTCTTCGCCGACGGCACCGTCGCCGCGGCCGCATCGGTCAACGACGCGCCGGTCACGATCGCGCTGTCGGGTGGAAGCGTCGCCGAGAACGCGAGCGCAGGCCGGACCGTCGGCACCGCCGCGGCGACCGAGCAGGACGCGCTCGATCGCGTCTCCTACAGCCTCGTCGACGATGCGTCGGGTCGCTTCAACATCGATGCCAACACCGGCGTGGTGACCGTGCAGGGGAACGCGGACCTGAACCATGAGGCGGGCGCGAGCCACGCGATCGTGGTGCGCGCGACCGACGTTCACGGCACGAGCTACGACCAGACGCTGACCATCGCGGTTACCGATGTCGTCGGCGAGACCGTCACCGGAACCTCGAGCGCCAACCGGATCGAAGGCGGCAGCGGCGACGACACGCTTTCCGGCGGCGGCGGCGCCGACACGCTGATCGGCGGCGCGGACGACGACCGGCTCACCGGCGGCAGCGGCAACGACACGTTGGACGGCGGCGCCGGCACGAGCGATGCGGCGGTGTTCAGCGGCGACTGGTCCGAGTACGCGATCACCGAATCCGGCGGCACCTACACCGTCGTGCACAGCGGCTCCGACGGCACCGACATCGTCACCGGCGTCGAGAGCTTCGTATTCGCGGACGGCACCGTCGCGGCCTCAGACTCGCTCAACGACGCCCCGACGACGATCGCGCTGGCCGGCGGGACCGTCGCCGAGAACACGGCCCTAGGAGCCACGGTCGGCACCGCGACGGCGACCGAACTCGATGCGCTCGACGACGTGACCTACAGCCTCGTCGACAGCGCCGGTGGCCGCTTCGCCATCGATTCCGCGAGCGGCGTGATCACGCTGGCGGGCAGCGTCGATCACGAGGCGAGCGCGACCCACGCCATCGTCGTCCGCGCGACCGATTCCCACGGCCAGACCTACGACCAGACCCTGTCGCTCTCGGTCGGCGACGTGGTCGCCGAGACGCTCACCGGCGCGGCCGGCGCGGACATGCTGCAGGGAGGTGCCGGCGCGGACACGCTGTCGGGCGCCGGCGGCGCCGACACGCTCGTCGGCGGCGCCGACGACGACCTGCTCGTCGGCGGGAGCGGCAACGACACGCTCATCGGCGGATCCGGTGAGGACACCGTCGACTACGGCTCTGCGACCGCGGCGATCGCGGCGACGCTAGATGCGAGCGGCACGGTGACGATCGTTGCCGGCGTCGGCGACACCGACGTCGTCATCGGTGTCGAGAACATCTTGGGCGGCAGCGGTGCCGACACGATCGCCGGCGACAGCGGCGCCAACGTTCTGACCGGCGGCGACGGCAACGACCGGCTGACGGGCGGCGGCGGCAACGACACGCTCGTCGGCGGCAACGGCATCGACGCGGCCGTGTTCACCGGCAACTGGCGCGACTACGCCGTCGCGACGAACGGCATCGGCTACACCCTCACGCATCGCAGCAGCGGCAGCGACGGCACCGACATCGTCGTCGACACCGAGCACTTTATCTTCGCCGACCGCACGGTGACCGCGGCGGAACTGATGAACGACGCGCCGACGGATCTGACGATGACCGGCGGCTCGGTCGCCGAGAACAGCGCGGCCGGGACGACGGTCGGCACCATCGTGGGCACCGATGCCGATGTCGGCGACGCGCTCACCTACAGCCTGGTGGACAGCGCCGGCGGCCGGTTTGCGATAGACGGGGCCAGCGGCGTCGTCACGCTCGCCGGGTCGGTCGACTACGAGTCGTCGGCGTCGCACGCCATCGTGGTGCGGGTGACGGATGCGAGCGGCGCCACCTACGACGAGACGATCAGCCTCGCCGTATCCGACGTCGTGGGCGAGACGTTGACCGGCACCGGCGGTGCCGACCTCCTGCAGGGCGGGGCGGGCAACGACAGCTTCACCGGCGGTGGCGGTGGCGACACGCTGATCGGAGGCGTGAACGACGACATGCTGTCGGGCTCGGCCGGCAACGACACGATCGACGGCGGCGCCGGCACCGACGCGGTCGACTACAGCTACCTGACCCTCGGCGTCACCATGACGCTCGATTCGAGCGGAACCGCGACGGTGGTCGCGGGCGTCGGCGACACCGACACGCTCGTCGGGATCGAGAACGCCATCGGCGGCAGCGGCGCGGACACGATCTCCGGCGATGGCGGCGCCAACGTGATCACGGGCGGCGCCGGCGACGACACGTTGATCGGCGGCGGTGGCGACGACACCCTCTGGGGCGGACTCGGCGACGACGTGTTGCGCGGCGGCTTGGGGAACGACAGCCTCGTCGGCGGCGACGGCAGCGACGTGTTCAAGTTCGTGTTCGGAGTCGATGGCGGCATCGACAACGTCGACGGCGGCGCCGGCGGCTCGTGGACGGACGTCATCGATCTCGGCTCCGTGAGCGGCGGGCCGTCGGTCGGCGGGGATTGGAGCTACTCGCTGACGAGCGGGTCGGTTGCCGGCACCTCGGCCGGGCAGATCGATCTCAGCGGCGATGCGGCGGGCGTGATCACTTTCATGGACGGCAGCACCGTGACGTTCATGGGCATCGAGCGGATCACGTATTGACGCCGGCGCCGCACGGGCTGGGGCGCTACCGGGTCAAAAAAAACGCCCGGAAGCCGCAAGGCTTCCGGGCGAGTTGAACAGGGAGGCTTCACGTCTGGGAGACGTAGGATCCGAAGACCCTGCGAGCGACCGCCAAGCGGTCACTCGACGAATGAGATGTTATGACAACTATGCCGCGTCGCTCGCGCAGTTTCGGCAAACGAGCCATGCCCGCGATTCATGCCATCGTCGCGGCTCACGGATCGTTACGCGATATTTCAAAACTGCGTGTCGCCGACCTTCTTCACGAGGAAATCGCGGAACACCGCGATGCGCTTCGAGTTCCGCATCTCCTCGGGGTAGACGAAGTAGGCCTCGAAGGTCGGGCCTTCGAGCGCCGGCAGGACTTGTACGATCTTGTCGGACTGGTGCGCCATGTAGTCGGGAAAGGCGGCGAGGCCGACGCCGTTCTCCACCGCGCGCTGAATGCCGTAGACGTTGTTCAGGCGCAGGATCGGTTCGCGCTTGCGTCCTTCCGGCGCGCCGACCTCGACCAGCCAATTGATGCCCGGAAACGGCGGATGGGTGTCCTCGCCGTAGACGATGATCCGGTGCTTGTCCAAGTCGGCGGCCGTCTTCGGCGTGCCATGCTTCTCGAGATAGCCGGGGCTCGCGAAGACGTGGACGTGCACGGAGAGCAGATGCCGCTGCACGAGGTCGGGCTGCTTCGAGCTGTGCATGCGGATGGCGCAGTCGGCCTCGCGCATCGACAGGTCGAGTTCCTCGTCGTCGACGAGAAGCTCGAGCCGAATGTCCGGATACAATTCGAGGAATTCCTTGATCCGCGGCGCCAGCCAGACGGACCCGAAGGCCACGGTCGTGGTGACCCGGAGCAGGCCCGACGGGCGCTCGCGGCTCTCGGCGAGGCGCGCCTCCGCCGTCGCCAGCTTCGCGAAGACGTCGCGCACGGTCTGGAACAGCACCTCGCCCTGCTCGGTGAGGATCAGGCCGCGGGCATGGCGGTGGAACAGCGGAGTCTTGAGCGAGTCTTCGAGGGCGCTGATCTGCCGGCTCACCGCGGACTGCGACAGGTTCAGTGTCTCGCCCGCGTGGGTGAAGCTCCCGGCCTCAGCCACGGCGTGAAAGATTCTGAGCTTGTCCCAATCCATGATTGTCAACGCCGCGCTCGGCTCATGCCGGCGACGGCCCCCCTGATGAATTCGTTATTCGGCCGCTCGGGCCGTGCTCGTCTCGGCATGGGCGAGGAAGCGCTCGGCCTCGAGCGCCCCCATGCATCCCATGCCCGCGGCGGTCACGGCCTGGCGGAACACCTTGTCCTTCACGTCGCCGGCGGCGAAGACGCCCGGCACGTTGGTCGCCGTCGAATCCGGTCGGGTGATCAAATAGCCCTCGGAATCCATGTCGAGCTGTCCCTTGAACAGCTCGGTCGCGGGCGTGTGGCCGATGGCGATGAACAGTCCGTCGATCGCGATGTCGCGTCCCGCGCCGGACTTCACGTTGCGCAGCCGGAGGCCGGAGACCGCGGCCGGTTCCCCGCTGCCGAGCACCTCGTCGATCACGCTGTCCCAGACCATCTCGATCTTCGGGTGGGCGAGCACGCGCGTCTGGTTCGTCTTGTCGGCACGCAGCGTGTCGCGGCGATGGATGAGATAGACCTTCGAGGCGTGGTTGGTGAGGTAGAGGGCCTCCTCGGCAGCCGTGTTGCCGCCGCCGACGACCGCGACAACCTTGTTGCGGAAGAAGAAGCCGTCGCACGTGGCGCAGGCGGAAACGCCGAAGCCGCGGAATCGGGTCTCGCTCGGCAGGCCGAGCCAGCGCGCCTGGGCGCCGGTGCACACGATCAGCGTCTCGGCGCGATAGATGTCGCCCGAGTCGCCGACGAGCGTGAACGGCCTGCGGCCGAGGTCGACCGACACGATCAGGTCCTCGACCAGCGTCGTCCCGACGTGCTGCGCCTGCGCCGCCATCTGGTCCATTAACCATGGTCCCTGAACGGCTGTGGCGAAGCCCGGGTAGTTCTCGACCTCGGTGGTGATCGAGAGCTGTCCGCCGGGCTGCATCCCGCGGATCAGGAGGGGCTGCAGGTTGGCGCGCGCCGCATAGATCGCCGCCGTGTAGCCGGCGGGACCCGAGCCCAGCACCACGACCTTGCTCGCATGCTTGGGTGTCGTCTCAGAGGGGCGCGAAGAGGATGGCGACATGGCGTGTCCGCGGATCGGCGATGCTCGAAGGTCGAAGATGTTGAACCTAGGGACGGGGTCCTCGACGGGCAAGCTTCGTTCCGCCCTACGGAGCCGTCACCATCCGAATCGGCGACGAATCTCCGCCGCGACGCGCGCGGTGTCGTCGGGCGGCTCGTAGCGCCACGGCTCGAGCCGCGTTCCCGACTCGAATTTCCGCAGGATCCCGTCGGCCGTCAGCGTGTCGACGAAGCGCTGCAGCCGTCGCGACCGGCCGTCGAGGCCGATCCAGTAGACCGGCTTACCGGTGCCGATCGCCTCGGAGATCATCGAGACCGAATCCTGGGTGACGAGGATGAAGTCGGCGAGGGCGAGCAGGCCGAGATAGGGGTTCGGCGGCTTGCCGTCCCACACGAATGCGCCGGGTACTGCCAGTTCGCCCGCGAGGACGGCGGTGTTATCGGGGCCGGTCCGCCGCGACGGCGTCAGGACGATGCCGCAGCCTTGCTCCGCCATCAGCCGGCGCAGATCCCGCGCGAGCGCGTGGATCCGGGCGGTGTCGAGCTTGAAGCGGCGATTCGATCCGCCGACCAGGACCGCCACGAGCGGCCTCGGCAGGCCGGCCAGCCGCGGCCGCCAGATCTCAGCCTCGGCTGCAAGCGCGGCGCGGGTGAGGCCGTGCAGGGTCGCCCGAGTAACGACGACGTTCGGCCCCTCGATTCCGTCATGGCGAGGCGCGGTGACGAGGTCGAACCGGCCGAGTGGGAGCTTCGGGTTCTGGATGTGGACGATGCAGGTCCGGCCGCCGCTGGCGCGCTTGATCGCCACGGCCAGCGGGGCGGCCACATTGCCCGAGCTGATCAGCAGGTCCGGCCAGGGCGGCGCGAGCCGGTCGCTGTCGCGAGTGGGGGCGGAAAGCGGCCGCAGCCACAGGCGCCCCGGCAGTGCGTCCCAAGGCTGGCGAACCCGCACGCGCTTCAACACGGGCTCAACGCCGAGGGCCGCGGCGAGGCCGCGGCAGGGCGCCTCGGTGCCGGCGAGTCCTTCGGTCAGGATCCAGGTTGAGCGCGGCGTCATCTGCGGTCGGATCGGGGCGGAGAGTGGCGGGGGCGGTGGCCAAGGGACGTGGGGCTGGCCAGGGCTGGCGTTGGAATATAGTTTCGCTCGCGCGCAAGATCGCTAAAGAAACCTTCCACGATCCATCCGCCGGAGACGCCGTTTGCCCCGCGCCAAGCTCGACAAGATCGATCGCCGCATCCTGCGCGAACTCCAGGCGGATGGGCGCATGACCAATGTCGACCTCGCCGAACGGGTCGGCCTGTCGGCGCCGCCGTGCCTGCGCCGCGTGCGCGCGCTGGAAGAGGGCGGGGTGATCAAAGGCTACCACGCCGATCTCGCGCCGGCGGCGCTTGGCTACAACATCGTCGTCTTTGCGCAGGTCGGCCTGTCGAGCCAGGCCGATGCCGATCTGCGCCGTTTCATGGATCTGGTCGAGAACTGGCCGCAGGTCCGCGAGTGCCACATGCTGGCCGGCGAAACCGACTTCCTGCTCAAGGTCGTCGCCGAGGATTGGGAGTCCTACGAGACTTTCCTGACCAAGCAGCTCACGACCGCGCCGAACGTCAGCCATGTGAAGTCGGCGCTCGCGATCCGCACGGCCAAGCACCTGCCCGGCGTGCCCGTCGACGAGGTGTGAGCGCGGGCGAAGAGCGGCGGCGGTCTCAGACGTAGCGCTCGCGTCGCGCGATCGTCGCGTCGACGACATAGGCGAACACGGCGTAGTGCTCGAAATACGCCTTTGCCAGACGCTCGAGGATCGCGTGGGCGACCTCGCCGCGGACGACCGTCTCGATGCGCGTGTGCGTTCCTTGCCAGTCATGCGGTCCCGGCGCGTCGTCGGGGCCGCGGCCGCGGCGCCACTCCGAGTAGCCGTCGTAGCGGCTGAAGCCGCGCGCGCCGAGCGCCTGGATCTCCGCGACGAGGCGGTCCGCAAGCTCGGGCTCGCTGAGGATGACGACGAGCTTGAAGTCCGCGCCGGCCATGGCCCTCACCTGAACAGCAGCTTCGCCATGCCGACATAGATCGGCAGGCCGACGACGAGATTGAACGGGAAGGTGATCGCGAGCGAGGCCGTCAGGTAGTACCCCGGATTCGCGGCGGGCAGCGCGAGGCGGACCGCCGCGGGCGCCGCGATGTACGAAGCGCTCGCCGCCAGGGTGCCCAGCACCGCGCTGCCGCCGAGCGAAAGCCCCGTGGCGCGGCCCAGCGCGACGCCGAGCGCGCCGTTGGCCAGCGGGGCCAGCAGGGCGAACCCGACCAGGAAGCTTCCGACGTGCCGCGCCTCGCGCAGCCGCGCCGCCGCGATCATGCCGAGTTCGAGCAGGAACAGGCACAGCGCGCCCTGGAAGGGCTCGGCAAAGAACGGCGCCACCTTGGCGTAGCCCTGGGGACCGGCGAGGAACCCGATGGCAAGCCCGCCGGCGAGCAGCACGATCGAGCGCCCCGCGAGCACCTCGTGCAACGCCGTCCTCCAGGCGCCGCCCCCGCGACCCTCGCGCGCGAGGAGAAGGGCCACCACGATCGCCGGGACCTCCATCACGGCGAGCACCGCCGGCATGAAGCCTTCGGCAGGATGGCCGAGGCTCTGGACGTAGGCGATCGCGGCGATGAAGGTCACGGCCGAGACCGAGCCGTAATGCGCCGCGATCGCGGCGGCGTCGACGGGGGCAAATCCTCCGAGACGGCGCAAGGCGGCAAAGGCCCAAAGCGGGATCAGCAAGCCGAGCGCGATGCCGCCCAGGCCCGGGGCGGCGACGTCGGCGAGCGGCGCGACAGCCAGCGCCGCCCCGCCCTTCATGCCGATTGCGAGGAGCAGATAGATCGAGAGCGCCGCGTAGACCGGCTCGGGGAATTTCAGGTCCGAGCGCAGCAGCGCCGCGACGACCCCGAGCACGAAGCTCAGCGTCATCGGCGACAGCAGGTTGAGGCGGATGATGTCGAGCGTGTCCATGCCGGCGGCCCGATTTAGGTCGGCCGCGGGCAGGCGCAAGCGCGGAGATTGCTTTGACGGCCGCGGCCGCGGCCCGTATTTGCTCAGGATGCAGATGCAGCCCGACCGGACGGCGCGTCGCCTCCTCGCGTCGATTGTCCCGCCCCTTCTGGGGGCATGCGCCATGATTCTCGGCGCGACGGCGCCGGCCCTGGCTGCGGGCGCGGGGCCGGCGCTCGACGGGGCGCGGCTCGGGCTCGTCTGGGCCATCCCCTTCGCGGCGATGCTGCTGTCCATCGCGATCCTGCCGCTCGCCGCGCCGGCGTTCTGGCACGCGCAGTACGGCAAGGTATCGGCGGCCTGCGCGCTCGGCTTCCTCGTGCCGGCGGCGATGAACCACGGCCTCGACACGGCTGCCTACGAACTCGTCCATACGCTGCTGCTCGAGTACGTGCCGTTCATCGTGCTGCTGCTCGCGCTCTACGTCGTCGCCGGCGGCATCCGGTTGACGGGCACGCTGGTCGGCACGCCCGAGGTGAACACGGCGATCCTCGCCTTCGGCACGCTGATCGCGAGCTGGACCGGCACGACCGGCGCCTGCGTGCTGCTGATCCAGCCGCTGATCCGCGCCAACGCATGGCGCACGCGCCGGACCCATGTCTTCGTGTTCTTCATCTTCCTCGTCGGAAATGTCGGCGGCGGGCTGACTCCGCTGGGCGATCCGCCGCTGTTCATCGGCTTCCTCGAGGGCGTCGACTTCTTCTGGACCCTGCGCGCAATGGCCCTTCCGACACTGGCCATGGCGGTGCCGCTGCTCGCCGCCTTCTTCGTGATCGACCGGCACCTCCATCGCCGCGAGCCCGCGCCTGCGCCGGCAGGATCGCACGAGCCTTTCGGCATCGACGGCAAGCGCAACCTCGTCCTGCTCGTCGCCGTCATCGGTGTCGTGCTCGCCAGCGGCGCCTGGCGCTCCGGCATCAGCTTCACGATCCACCACACGGTCGTCACCCTCGAATCGGCCGCGCGCACGGTCGCGCTGCTCGCCATCGTCGCGGCCTCGCTGCTGCTGACCCGTCGCGAGACCCGGACGCTGAACGACTTCGACTGGCATCCGATCGTCGAGGTGGCGAAGCTGTTCATCGGGATCTTCGTCACGATCGTGCCGGTGCTGGCGATCGTGCGGGCGGGCGCCGAGGGCGCGGCCGCCGGACTCGTCGACGTGCTGGCCGCGGACGGGCGGCCGCACGACCCGATGTACTTCTGGATCACCGGGATCCTCTCGGCCTTCCTCGACAACGCGCCGACCTACCTGCTGTTCTTCAACTTCGCCGGCGGCGATGCGCAGGTGCTGATGGGCCCGCGCGCCTCGACCCTGCTCGCGATCTCCGCCGGAGCGGTCTTCTTCGGCGCGGTCAGCTACATCGGCAACGCGCCGAACTTCATGGTCAAGGCGATCTGCGAGCGACGCGGCATCGCGATGCCGAGCTTCTTCGGCTACCTCGCCTGGTCGACCGTGTTCCTCCTGCCGCTCTTCGTCGTGGTTAACCGGATGTTCTTCGCCTGAGGCGTGCGCGCTTAAGCGATCCTTCAGGGGCGGAACCTAGGGTCTGAGACCGTTTCCACGACACGAGCAGGTCGAGGCGGTCCGACGATGCCCGACGGGACAACAGCCGGCATTCCCCGGGTCGCGACCGAAGGCGTGACATTGCGGCACCGCCTGGCCGACGGCGCGACGATGCTCATGGTCTCGGCCCTCGCGCTGCTGCTCCTCGTCTATGTCGGCTACGGGGCGGCGCACCAGCGCTACACCCGCTACATCCTGTCCGGCGCCACGACTCAGGGCGAGATCATCCGCAGCACGCTCGAGGCGTCGCTGCGCAACGGGCTGGCCCTGAACCATTTCGTGGGGTTCGGCACGCTGGCGCGGCCGATCATCGATGCGGAGAACGGAATCGCGGGGCTGAAGGTCGTCGACCGCACGGGGACCGCCCTGTTCGTCGCCGACGACTCCAAGTCGATCGTCGCCAAGAGCGTGCTCGCGGCGCGCGGGCGGCACGCCAGCGATGCGCAGGGCGCCTCCGATCTCGTCTGGGGCGACCGCTACATCGTCGTGGTGATGCCGCTGCACGACCGCTTCGAGCGCGTCGGGCACCTCATCGTGTCTGTCCCGCGGGCGGACATCGATGTGCGGACCCGGCGGGCCTTCGAGCCGTTGATCCTCTGCGCCGTCGGCCTGTCGCTCGTGTTCGCGGTCGGCGCGGCCGTGCTGTCCCGGGCGGCCCGAAGGTCCTGGCTGCCGGTCGGCTATGCCGTCATCTTCGTCGCGATGGCGACGCTGGTCACGGGGACGATGATCGTCCTGTATTCCGAGGGCACGGCAGCCAAGACGAATGCGAGCACCGCCTCGCTCGCTCAGCGTCTCAAGGACATCCCCGGCTTCAACCTGAACTTCGACCAGTTCGACGGCATCGACGAGGTGCTCGGCGAGTACAAGCGCCTGGACCCCGACATCGCCGGGGCCGCGCTGATCGTGAACGGCGTCGTCCATGCGCACACCAGCCCGGACCGCGTCGGCCAGGCCTGGGCGGCGGACGCGCGCAGCTTCGAATACGTCATCGACATCTCGAATTCCGCGGCGAGCGTGAACCGCATCAAGGTGGCGGTCGCCGTGCCGCGCCAGGTCGTGATCGGCGAGGTGGCCGGCTCGATCCGCGACTTCGCGGCCCTGTTCATCGCGTCGGGATTCTTCGCCGGGCTGTTCTTCCGCTTTGCCGGGATCATGAGCGACCGGTCCGCAGGCTCCGATCTCGCGCCGACGGACGAGCGGGTCGCCGGTCGCGCCCTCGAGCTCGCGCGGCCGCTGTTCTTCCTGGCCGTGTTCGTCGAGCACTTGAACTATCCGTTCCTGCCGCAGCACGTCCTGTCGACGGTCGGCGCCGTCGCCGGACCCGGGTCGCTGTCGGCATCCGCGCCCTTCGCCGGCTACTATCTCGCCTTCGCGCTGGCACTGATTCCGGGGAGCTGCGCGTGCGGGCGCTTCGGCTCCAAGCGCCTCGTGAGCTGGGGCCTGCTCGTCGCCGCCGCGGGCCTGATGGCGCTGCCGCTGGCGGACGGGCTCGCGACGCTGACGATCGCACGCGTGGTCGCCGGCCTCGGCCAGGGCCTGCTCTTCATCGGCATCCAGTCCTACATCGTGTCCCTGGGCCCGGCGTCGAAGCGCACGCAGGGCGCGGCGATCATCGTCTTCGGATTCCAGGGCGGCATGATCTCCGGCACGGCGATCGGCTCGCTGCTCGTGGGCTATGTCGGCCCGGCCGGCGTGTTCGCCCTCTCCGCTGGGATCGCGCTGACGGTGCTCGTGTACTCGGTCATCCTGCTGCCCAACGACCGCCCGCGGCGGGTTCCCGATCCCGGCGCGCGGCGCGGCCCCGCCGGATTCGTCGGCGAGCTTGCGCAGGTCCTGCGACCGGGCGACTTCCTGGGGACGATGCTGCTGATCGGGATCCCCGCCAAGGCGGTGATGACGGGCGTCGTGCTGTTCGGGCTGCCGCTGCTGCTGGCCAAGCGCGGCTATTCGAGCGAGGCGATCGGCCAGCTGATCATGCTCTATGCGATCGGCGTGCTGGTCACCAGCGAGTGGATCTCGCGGGTCGTCGACCGGACCGGCGCGGTGCGTCGCGTGCTCGTCTGGGGCGCCGTCCTCAGCGGCATCGGCACGATGACCGTCGGCGCCACGGGCGATCCGGAGCCGGCGGGCGCGGCGTTCGGCGAACTCGCCTGCGTCGTCGCCGGCTTCGGCCTCCTCGGAATCGCGCACGGCCTGGTCAATGCGCCCATCATCACGAGCATCGGCGAGACCGCGGCCGCGCGCCGCTTCGGCGTCGAGTCCGTGACCGCCGCGTATCGTTTCCTCGAGCGCATCGGCCACGTGCTGGGCCCGATCGTCGTCGGCCAGGTCTTCGCCGGGGGCGGGCAGACCTCGGCCTCGGTGGCGTGGATCGGCCTCGGCCTCGTGGCCCTCGCGCTGACCTTCGTCCTTTGCCATGGCCTCGGGCGGCGGCCGTCGCCGGGGATGGCGGCACGATGATCCGCCGCTCCACGCTGTTGCGACGCCTCGCGGCGCTGCCCCTCGCATCCTTGGCGCCGTCATCCGCGCGGGCGCAGGGGCCGGTGCCCGTCTCCGGCGAGGCCTTCGCGGCCTGGTTCGCCGTGGAGGGCGTCGCGTCGCGCAGCTGGCGGCTCGTCGCCGATGCCGGCGACCCGATGCGCGTCGACATCCGGCGGATCGGAGCGACGGGTCCGGCGACGCATCGCGTGCTGGTGCTCTATCCGCGCGAGTCGTCCGCCTATGTGACGGCGATGACCAGGATTCTCGAGATCTTCGGCGACAAGCGTCTCGACGTCGCCTTCAACGCTGTGAATTTTGACCGCGACGACGCGCGCGGGATCGCGGCGCTGCGACGGGCGGAGACCGACGGCACGGGCCTCATCTTCGCGATGGGCTCCGAATCGACCGCCTGGCTGCACGAGAAGTACCTGGACGGCCGGCTGCCGGTCGTCTCGGTGTGCTCGAAGGATCCGGTGATCCTCGGCCAGGCGCGCGACTATGAGAGCGGCAGCGGCAGCAACTTCGCCTTCACGTCGCTCAACGTGCCGCTCGATCTGCAGATGACCTACGTCCACAAGATCAAGCCGCAGCTGCGCAACATCGGGATCCTGGTCGACGCGACGAATGTCAGCGCGGTCGAGACCCAGGCCGAGCCCGTGGCCCGCTACGCCGAGCGCCGCGGCATCCGCAGCCTGATGCTGAAGGTCGCCGATCCGCGCGCCGCGCGCGCCGAGCTCTCGACCCTCGTCGCGGGCGCGGTCGGCGCGATGCGCCGGAACGATCCGGGGCTGGATCGCAGCGTGCTGTGGATCACCGGATCGACGGCGGTGTTCCGCGAGATCCGCACCATCAACGCCCATGCCGATCGCGTGCCCGTGCTCAGCGTCGTGCCCGAGGTCGTCCAGGCGGGCGACGACAGCGCCGTGCTCTCGATTGGCGTCAGCTTCGAGAGCAACGCCCATCTCGCCGCGATCTACGGGGCCGACGTGCTGACCGGGGGCGTGCCGGCGGGGTCACTGCCGGTCGGACTCGTGTCGCCGCCCGACATCGCGATCAACTTCCGCAAGGCCCGCGAGATCGGCCTCCGGATCCCGTTCCGCTTTTTCGAGAGCGCGGGCACGGTCTACGACTACGAGGGCAACCGCGTGCGCAGCGCCGACATGGCGCGCCCGGGCTGACTCCGCGGACCCCGGCCGCGCGCGATCGCGCGACCGGGCGCGCGCGGCGTCGCGGTTTGCTTTGACACGAAGCCGCGGTCGACGCTATTCGCGGCGCCCGATCCGGCGCCTCGCGCCCGGAATGCCCCCACTTCCCTCACGTCGAAGCGAGGAGCCTTCTCGATGCGCGTCGCGGTCCGTCTCGTCGTCCTCGCTCTTGCGGGGGCAGCCGCCGGCATCTCGGGCGACCCGGCGCTGGCGGCGGCGCCGCCGGCCGACGCGCCGAAGCTCGACGGCGCGGGCCTGTCGCTGCTGTGGACGCTGCCCTTCGCGGCCATCCTCGGATCGATCGCGCTGCTGCCGCTCGTCGCCGCCGGCCTCTGGCACCACCACTACGGCAAGATCGCGGCGCTCTGCGCGCTCGCCTTCGTCCTCCCGTGCGCCATCGTCTTCGGCTGGCGCACGGCGCTCTACGAGCTCGTCCATACGTTGCTGCAGGAGTACATCCCCTTCGTGGTCCTGCTGCTCGCGCTGTTCACCGTCGCGGGCGGCGTGCGCGTGCGCGGCGAGATCGTCGGCACGCCGCTGACCAACACGGCGATCCTCGGCATCGGGACCCTGCTGGCGAGCCTGATGGGCACGACGGGCGCCTCGATGCTGCTGGTCCATCCCTTGATCCGCGCGAACGCCTGGCGCCGCCGCAACGTCCACGTCTTCGTGTTCTTCATCTTCCTGGTCGGCAACATCGGCGGCGCGCTGACACCGCTGGGCGATCCGCCGCTGTTCATCGGCTTCCTCGAGGGCGTCAGCTTCTTCTGGGTCACGACGCGGATGTTCCTGCCGATGGCAGTCGTCGCGCTGCCGCTGCTCGCGATGTTCTACGCGCTGGACAGCTGGCATTGGCGGCGCGAGACGCCGCCGTCGCGCCCGGCGCGCGCCGAGCCGTTCGGCATCGACGGCAAGAGGAACCTGGCGCTTCTCGCGCTGATCGTCGCCGCGGTCCTGATGTCGGGGGTCTGGCGGCCGGGCTGGGGCGTGCGCGTGTTCCACACGCTGGTCGAGATCGAGGACCTGGCGCGGAGCATCCTGCTGCTGGCCATCGCGGGGCTGTCGTGGAAGATCACGCGCCGGGAGAACCGGGCGCTCAACCAGTTCACCTGGGCGCCGATGGTCGAGGTCGCCAAGCTGTTCTTCGCGATCTTCATCACCATCGTGCCGGCCATCGCCATCATCCGGGCCGGGGACCAGGGGGCGGCGCGCGACTTGCTGGCGCTGCTCAACCACGGCGGCAGCCCCGACAACGTCATGTACTTCTGGGTGACCGGCGCGTTGTCGAGCTTTCTCGACAACGCGCCGACCTACCTGCTGTTCTTCAACCTGGCGGGCGGCGACGAGGTCCGGCTGATGGGTCCCCTGGCGACGACCCTGCTCGCGATCTCCGCCGGCGCGGTGTTCATGGGCGCCAACACCTACATCGGCAACGCGCCCAATTTCATGATCAAGGCGGTCGTCGAGGACCGGGGACTGCGGATGCCGAGCTTCTTCGGCTTCATGGCGTGGTCGGGGCTGCTGCTGCTGCCGCTCTTCGGCCTCGTGACGATCCTGTTCTTCGCCTGATCCGGCGCGCGGCGGCCCGCGCGCCCGTCGGTCGCCTTGACTTCATCTGGCCGTTGCCGGAGCTTCGCGGTCGTCCGGGGCAGGGGAATTCGCAACCGCATTCGCGAGATGTGACGGGCTGCCTCAAGATTCGGGGAGTCCGGGATGCAGCCTCACGCCTTCGAGCCGCACGTCGTGTTCGGCATGAGCCCCATGTGGGCCTCGACCATCGTGCTGGTCGTCGTCTACGGCGTGATCATCACCGAGAAGATCAACCGGGCGATCATCGCGCTGCTCGGCATCGGGCTGATGATCCTGGTCGGCGTCCTCACCCAGGAGGAGGCGGTCAAGGGGATCGACTTCAACACGATCGGCCTGCTGACGGGGATGATGATCCTCGTCTCGATCTCGCGCCGGTCGGGCATGTTCCAGTACATGGCGGTCTGGTCCGCGAAGAAGGCCAATGCCAGCCCCGCCGGGATCATGCTGCTGCTCTCGGTGTGCACGGCGGTGCTCTCGGCGCTGCTCGACAACGTGACGACCGTGCTGCTGGTCGTGCCGGTGACGCTCGCGATCACGCGGGACCTCGAGGTGCCGCCGTATCCGTTCCTGTTCGCCGAGATCTTCGCCTCGAACATCGGCGGCACGGCCACCCTGATCGGCGATCCGCCGAACATCCTGATCGGATCGCTCGTCGGCTTGTCGTTCAACGAGTTCATCGTTCACCTGACGCCGGTGATCATCGTGGTCATGGCGGTCCAGCTCGTCATGACGCACCTGATGTGGGGCCGGAAGATGCGGGCGACCGCCGAGGCGCGGGCCCGCGTGATGGCGATGAAGGAGATCGACACGATCGAGGACTGGCTGCTGCTCAAGCAGTCCCTGGTCGTGCTCGGCGTCGTGATCGTCGCCTTCGTGCTGGCGCGGCCGCTGCATCTCGAGCCGGCGACGATCGCGATGTTCGGCGCCGCGGTGCTGATGCTGCTCGACAACTGGGCCCATCATGCCGAGAAGGCCGCCGAGAACGTCCACAAGACGTTCTCCGACGTCGAGTGGATCACCATCTTCTTCTTCGTCGGCCTGTTCGTCGTCGTGCACGGCGTCGAGGTCGGCGGCCTGCTCGGGCTGCTGGCGAACAAGCTGCTGGAGGCGACCGGTGGGCAGATGGCCGCCACCGGCTACGCGATCCTGTGGGCCTCGGCGGTGCTCTCGGCGATCGTCGACAACATCCCGTTCGTCGCCACCATGATCCCGCTGATCAAGGCGATGGCGCCGGCCTTCGGCGGCGCCGACAAGATCGAACCCTTGTGGTGGTGCCTGTCGCTGGGCGCCTGCCTCGGCGGCAACGGGACGCTGATCGGCGCCTCGGCCAACCTGACGGTGGCCGGAATCGCCGAGCGCAACGGCGTCCCGTTCAGGTTCATGACGTACACGCTCTATGCCTTCCCGATGATGCTGGTCAGCGTGGCGATCAGCCACGTCTATGTCTGGTGGCGCTACTTCTCGTGAGGATCCGATGACGTCTCTTCTCTTCAAGCCGCTTCAACTCGGCGGCGCGACTGCCCCGAACCGCATCGCCGTCGCGCCGATGTGCCAGTACTCGGCCATCGACGGCGTGCCGCAGCCGTGGCATCGCCAGCATCTCGGCGCACTCTCGGTGTCAGGCGCCGGCGTGATCGTGGCGGAAGCCACGGCCGTCGTGCCCGAGGGCCGCATCACGCACGGCTGCACCGGTCTGTGGAACGACATGCAGGAGCGCGTCTTCGCCGACCTCGTGCGCGACATGAAAGCGGTCGGGCCCGGCCTCGCGGGAATCCAGCTCGCCCATGCCGGCCGCAAGGCGTCGTCGCAGCGCCCGTGGGAGGGCGGGGCGCCGATCCCCGCCGACGCGGTCGAGAAGCCCTGGCAGACGGTTTCGGCCTCGGCGCTCGCGCACGGGCCGGGCTGGCACACGCCCGCGGAACTCGATGCCGGGGGCATCAGGGCGCTGCGCGACGCCTTCGTCGCCTCGACGCGGCGCGCCGAGCGGGCCGGCTTCGACCTCGTCGAGCTCCATTCCGCGCATGGCTACCTGCTGCACCAGTTCTTCTCGCCGCTGTCGAACAAGCGCACCGACGCCTATGGCGGCACGCTGGAGAAGCGCATGCGGGCGCCGCTGGAGATCGCCGAAGCGGTGCGCGCCGCCTGGCCGCGCGCGCGCGCGCTCGGCGCGCGCATCAGCGGCAGCGACTGGGCCGAGGGCGGCGCTGGACCGGAGGACGCCGTCGTCTATGCGCGCGAGCTCAAGCGCCTCGGCTACGACTTCGTCTGCGTCAGCTCCGGCGCCTTGGCGGAATCGAAGATCAAGGTCGGCCCCGGCTACCAGGTGCCGTTCGCCGCGAAGGTCAAGCGCGAGGCCGGGATCGCGACGCGCGCCGTCGGCCTGATCGTCACGCCGCATCAAGCCGAGGCCGTGCTTCAGGCCGGCGACGCCGACCAGATCGCGCTTGCCCGCGCCTTCATCGACGATCCGCGGTGGCCGTGGCGGGCTGCCGAGGCCCTGGGCGCGACGGCGCCGGTGCCGCCGCAATGCCTGCGCGGGCGGCCGAACACCTGGCCGGGCGCCGCGATGCTCAAGGCGCCGGCGGCGGATAAGGCCGCGGAGTGAGCGCGACGCGCGCTTCCTCGGCCGGCGCGGTCCGGCCGAAGAAGCGCACGGGCGCCTCGTCGAGCATCAGCTCGTGCTCGGGCCACAGCCGGGTCGCGCTGTAGTCGAAGAAGCCGGTGACATGGCCGGACATGCCCGGCGTGTTCACCACCAGCGGCTCGGCGATCGCCGCGAAGCTCAGCTTGAAGTGGTTGCCCGACTTCACGACGACGAAGTCGTGCGCGGCGAGGTCGATGCCCTGGCTGGTGAAGGCGGCAGGATCCTGCGTCATGCCGGCCGCGGTCGTGACCAGGATCGTCTGGCCCTCGCTCTCGACCACCGCGCACGGCCCCAGCGTCGAGCGCTGGCCGGCCTGGTAGGGGCCCTGCTGCACGAAGTCGCCGTCGGTCGTCGCATGCACGACCCGCCCGCGCACGGGCAACGGCGCGAATCCCGGCGTGATCTTGCCGCCGAGCGCGAGCTCGATCGGCGCGCCGACACCGGCTTTCACCGCCGCGGCGGCGCTCTCGGGATCGGTGACCGGATGGACCCCGCGCAGCCCCAGACGCCTCTCCCGAAGCCGCGCCAGCACGGCGGTCGAGTCGCCCGGCGCGCCGGCCAGCACGCGGTCGCCCATGTCGGAGAGGGCGACCAGCCGCCGCGGCGATCGCGCCGCGACGAGATCAAGCGCGGCATCGATGTCCGGGAAGTCGTCGGCGAAGCGCGTGCGCCAGCTCCACATCGCGGCCGCGATTCCGCCGGCGGTGTCGGCCGCGAGCGCCGCGTCGCCGTCGGCGATGGCGAGGATCGCCTGGCCCATGTCCGCGGCGTTGCGGAACGGATGTACGTTGAAGATCGACACGTCGAGCAGGCGACCGGGCGCCGCCGCCAGCGCGCGCCGCGCCATCGCGTGCAGATCGGCGAGCGGCCGGTCGACGGTCTCCCAGCCTCCGGGCAGCAGCATCGGCAACTTCACCATCGCGGTGACCGGGCGGATGCGGCCGGCGCACGTCGCGAGCGCGAGGTCGGCGGCGCGGGTGCCCGCCTCGACGGTGTCGGAATGCGGGTTCTCCTTGCACGCGGTGCAGATGTCCACGACCGCGAGGAAGCCGCGCGTGACATGGCCATGCAGGTCGCAGCCGATCGCGATCACCGTGTCCGGCCCGACGGCCGCGCGCACCGCACGCATGAGGTCCTCCTCGGTGCAGCTGTAGCCCTCGGCCGACATCGCGCCGTGCAGTTCGAACACGACCGCGTCGAGCGGCCCGGCGTCGCGAATCGCCGACAGGATCTCGTCGCGGAACCCTTCGTACACCGCGCGGCGCACCGGGCCGCCGGGCCGAGCCCGCGCCGCCAGCGTCGGCACCAGCGCCGCGCCGGCCGCCTGAAGCCGGCGCAGCAGGCCGCCGAGCGTCGAGCCCGCGCCGCGATTGGCCTCGATCATCGTCGCGCCGCGCTCGACCGCGAAGTCCTCCGCCTCGGTCAATGCGGGATTGAACTCGTGGCTCTCCTGCCAGAGCTGCCCGACGGCGACGCGCAAGGTCATGGTGACCTTCCTCACTGATTTGGGCCCCGGAATGCATGACGTCGGGCGCCGACAATGGCATTCTATCCGTCGTCTCGGGCGATTGGATGCGTGATTGCTACGAAGCGGTGACGAATGCGACGTTGGGTGATGCGGTGCGCTTGATTTCCATGGCGTTTCGTGCGGCCGCCGCGGGCGTGGCGATCCTTCTCATGGAGGTCCTCGCGGGCATGGCGGGCGAGCCGATGTTTAGAGTGCCTTTCGTCACATCTATCGTCCTGGTTACAGCACTACCGGAAACGCCGCCGGCGCGGCCGGCGGCTATCGTCGGCGGGCATCTGATCTCGAGCTTCGCGGGCTGGCTCGTCGGGTTTCTTCCGGGATCATCGGAAGCATTGGGTGCCGCCGCCGTCGCGCTCGCCACGCTCGGGATGCTTGTCGCACGAAGCGTTCACCCGCCGGCGGGCGTCGATGGATTCCTGGTGGCTACGAGCGGGCTTTCCGTGACGTGGATCTTGAGCCCGGTGCTTGTAGGAGCGCTCCTGCTCGCGGCGTATTCGCGAGTCGTGGCATACGGCGAGCGCATGCTGCTTCAAGCCTTGGCGCCGATGTTGGCGCGGTAACGCGTCCCCGGATCAGGCATCGATACCATTGCGCAGCCGTGATCGCCATTGCACCAGCGTTGCTAGATTGGGCGCCTCAGTCTTCAGCATCACCTGCGCCCTGTAATGTTCGACGGTCCTGGCCGACAGGCCGAGCTTAGCGGCGATGGCGACGTTCGAATATCCGGACACGACCAGATCCATCACTTGGGTTTCGCGTGATGTGAGGCGCTCGAACCGCGCCTTCAGTCGGATGCTGGCAAGCAGCGCCTCCTCCTGTCGCCGGATGCCGGCGAAGCCGCGTTCAATCGCGGCGACGAGCGCAACATCGTCAATCGGCTTCTCCAAGAAGTCGATCGCTCCGGCCTTCATCGCCTCGACCGCCATGGGGATGTCGCCATGACCGGTGATGAGGATTACCGGCGGCGCGGAGGGATCTTCGGCGAGTGCCCGCTGCAGCTCGAGCCCGTTCATGCCCGGCATGCGCACATCAGCGACGACGCACCCCGCGGGCAGCCGGGCGCGAGCGGATTGAAAATCCTCGACCGACCCGAATGCTTGAGCCTCAATGCCATAGGTCGACAACATACGGGTGAGCGCGTCAGCAACGCTCTCGTCGTCGTCGATCACGTAGACGTAGCGTGGCGCGCCGGGCTTCACAGGATCGCCGTCGTGGGCAGGAGGAGTCGGAATTCGGTCCCTTCGATGCTGGTCGAACCGAGCCATAGGCGCCCGCCATGACTTTCGACGATCGTGAGCGAAGTCGCGAGCCCGAGACCGAGGCCTTTCGGCTTGGTCGTGGCGAACGCCGTAAAGAGACGTCCGCGAACCTCTTCCGGGATCCCCGTCCCGGAATCGCGGATGCAGAACTCGACGGCCATGCCATCTGGCGCAAGGCGAGCCGCCGTGGAAACGATGCCATGGGAACTCGCATCCGGGATGGCCTCCATCGCATTACGCAGCAGATTCACCAGGACCTGCTTGATTTGAATGCCGTCGACGTAGAGCGAGGGCAGGTCGGCAGGAACATCGGTTAGCAGTTTGATGTGTCGGCGCTTCGCGTCCGCCTGGAGGAGTTCCACCGATTCAGAGACGAGACTGGCCGCTGAAGTCGTTTCTCGATGGGGCTTGTCGCGACGGAGGAACTCCCGCAGTCGCCGAATGATCGCGGCTGCCAGGTCGACTTGGCGCGTTGCGAGTTCGAGATCGCGGGCGGCGCCAGAATTGCCCGGTGTTGTCAGGCTGCGTGCGGCGGCGCGCAGGTAGGCCCGCACGCCCGTCAGCGGCTGGTTCAGCTCGTGGGCGAGCACCGACGCCATCTGGCCGACCGTGTTCAGCCGCGCGTTCCGCGCAAGTTGGAGCTCCTGATCGCGGAGCCGGGCCTCGTTGCGGCGCAAGGCCTCGTGGGCAGCGGTCCTTTCGGAGACCACGATGCCCACGACAAGTCCGGCGGCCGACAGGATCAGCATGAGGGTCTGGAGCTCGACAATCGCCGGTGCCGGATAATCTCGAAGCCGGAGCCAGCCCATCATCGAGACCTGGACCATGGTCAAGCCCGCAATGGCGCCGTCGACGCCCAGCCGAGCAGCGAGCGCCATGACTGGAAGGAACAATAGGTCGAAGAGTTTGAACTCGTCAGTGCTCTCGACCCCGAATATGACCCATGTCAGAGCGAGGATGACGGCAGCGATTACGGCGATTTCGACGGCAGTACGCGTGCGGCGCACCGAGTCCGGTTCGTGCGCCTTGTTTACCAGTCTGAGGACCAGAGGTGCGAAGACCATCACGCCGATCATGTTTCCGACGCAGTGGCGCAGGAATGCCACGGGAATCTCGGCGGTATCGACTGGCCCAAATGCCGAGAATGCGGAGACCTCGGCGATGGCGACCAGCGGTGTGGCCACCGCCCCTGTCGCTATCAGGCGCAGCATCGCAGAGGACCTGGGAAGGCGGGGATCGAATGCCGGATCGAGCCGGACGTACCAGGCGGCGACGGCATACCCGACGCCTCCGCCGATGCCGGCCAGGATCGGCGCCGGCCAGTCAATTGCGGCGCCAGTTGCGAACGCGCCGACAGCGAACGACAGCGCGCTGCCAACGATGACCCAGGGCAGGAGACGCGGCCCGAATGCGATCAGGATTCCGAGGACGAATCCGGCGCTCGGCTTCCATGGCTTGATCGGCAAGCCAGCGAAGCCGCCCACGTCGCTGATGCGGCCGAGCAAGACAATGATTCCGATCGACGCGAGTCCCCATAGCAATTCGGGAACCCGCTTCGCCGCGTCGCGACGGTTCGGCCTTGAAGCGAGCATGCGGCCAATTGAACAGCGGCAAGCCAGATGTCAACCGAATGCCACCTTGTCGGCGCCATCCGTAGAAATACCGGGGTGCCAATCCGAATACACGAGTACCTGCCGGTGCTCCTAACCTCCTTGCCACAATAAATATTTCAGGGCGGTTGGGAGAACGAGCGATGGAGGTTACGTCGTTGGAGCCGCGGTTTCCTCGGGAGGCCGACCTGCGGCTGCTTCGGGCAGTGGAGTTGCTGGAAGCCATCGACCGCCGCGTCGCGGACGTGCTGCGCGTAGAGGCGGTACAGGATATTGTTGGCACGCTGCTTCTTGTGCTTGCACGATTGCGGACCGACGGCACGAGGGCCCCAAACTCCGCCATGAGCTCGGCCGCCGAAATCGAGGATCTGATCCGGGCCTGTGTCGTTATGGCGGGGGTGCCGGACGGCGAAGTCGAATTCGCTGTCTCCGCGGCGGCGATCATCGAAGGCAGCGTGCGACTGCCGAGAAGTGCAGCGTCAGAGCGGCAAGCGTCCGATTCGGCTTCGAATGTCGTTTTCATCGGCCGCGGTCAAAGCCAGCGCTGACAAGCGTTCGATTGCGATAGCAGATTCACTAACGACGATCGGTGACGGGTCGTGCGCGACGAATTCCCTGCGGAGAGGGCGGCGCTGACCGACCGAACTAGGTTGCGACTTTATCTTTTCGTAGTCGCCGTTCTCGCCTCGACGCTGCTGCTCCTCGCGGCAAGACCGTTGGAGCACGTGTTCAGCGTTCCGATTACCGAGGACGCCTATTACGCCTTGAGCGTCGCGAGGAATATCGCGTCCGGTCACGGATTCGCGATCGAGCCCGGACTCGTCACCAACGGCTTCCAGCCGATGTTCACGGTACTCGAAGCAGCCGCATTCGTGCTTGGCGGCGACGATGCGATCGCCCTGCGCTGGGTCGTGGTCCTTTCCTGGGTTGCCCATGTCGGTGCCGCGGGTCTTGCCGCCCTCGTCGCCGGCGATGCGTGGCCCGCGGCCACGAAGGCCGAATACGATCATCGCCGAGCCCTGGCGGCGCTTTTGTACCTGGCGGCGCCGCTGATGCTGAATCACGCCTATAACGGCCTCGAGACGGGCGCGACCCTATTCTTCTACCTCGCCCTCGCTCGGGCGCTGCAGATCGGCGGTACGACGACGCGCCTCGGCGCCGTTCTGTGCGGCGGGCTCGGCGGCCTCCTGGTGCTGGCGCGCATCGACGCAGCGATAGTCGTGACCGTCCTTGCCGTCGCGATCGCCGTTCGGGGATTGCGTCGCGGACCAATCGATGCGCTTGCAAGAGGTGCGCTGTTCGGTCTGGCGGCGTTGGCGGTGTCGCTTCCGTGGTGGGCGTTCAACATTGTCCAATTCGGTTCGCCGATGCCGACGAGTGGCCTCGCGCAGCAGGGCTTCGAGATCACGCTCCTACGGGCGGCGTTCGCGGCCACGGCGCTCGGAAAGGTGCTCGTGCCATGGCTCTACTTTGGATCGGCCGAAGGGTCGATCGCTTCACTGCCCATTCTCGACGACCTTGGGATCACCCTCTTCGACTTCGCCCGTTGGGGCGCTGCATTGATTTTCATCGTGCTGGTGACGCGCGCGTCGAATGGTGCGTGGCGGGCGATCCCGCCTTCTGACCGAGTCCGCGAATCTGTGTGGGCGGGGCAAGCCCTGGCTGTCGGTTTCGCGGTCATCGTCGCTTACTACGCGCTCAACTTCACGGCCTACTGGTTCTACTATCGCTATTTCGCGCCGCTCATCGCCTTCAGCGTGGTGATCGCGGCGATCTCCGCGGGTCGAATCTCTGCGCGGGAGAGGGGCCGCTGGGTGGTTCCGGCTGCGGTCGTGGTCGCGTGCCTGCAGAGCGTCGCCCTGATCGCACTTGCATGGAACGGTGTCGGTCTGTTCGGACAGTCGGACTATCGCGATCAGGTCGCGCTCGTGAACGATGTCGTGCCGCCGGGCGAGACGGTGGCGGCGGGGCAGAGTGGTACGCTCGGCTTCTTTCGCGCGCACGTCGTCAATCTCGACGGCAAAGTCAACCGCGACGCGATCGGACAACAGGGGCGTTCGATCGACTATCTTCGCGAACGCGGCGTCCGCTGGTTCTGCGATTGGCCGCACTATGCGCGGAAGTATCTCGGCGTGGCACTCGACCCGGTTACCGGTCTTCCAGGCGCCGAAGGCAACGGCTGGCGCCTGGTGGCGGTCCGGGGATACTTCTTTCTCTACGAGGACGCTTCGCGCGCGCCGGTGCCGCCGTTTCCGGCTGGCGAGGAAGCGATTGCGATGAGCCAGCGGATGCGACGGGTTCCGAGGTTGCCACGATGACGGGAACCGCCCCTGAGCACCGGCGATGGGTCGTGATCAACGCAACATCGGCAATTGTCGCGATTCTACTCGTCTGCACGATCTTCGCCGACTTCGGGGTCACCTGGGACGAGCCTTACCACGAAGCCTACGGATCGCACCTGCTCGACTACTACGCGACGCTGGGGTCGGTGCGCGATGCGCTCTCCTATCACAACTTATGGCTCTATGGAGGGGCCTTCGACCTTCCTGTCGCGATCATCAAGCGGATCGTGCCACTAGGTTCCTATGAGACCGCGCATCTTGCTTCGGCGCTGACCGGGCTGATGGGTGCGTTTGGCGCGGCACGCATCGCCGGCCTGATCTCGGGCCCGCGTGCCGGCTGGATCGCCGGGATCCTTCTGCTCGCCACCCCGTCATGGTTCGGACACATGTTTTTCAATCCGAAAGACATTCCGTTCGGCGCCGGAATGACGTGGACGCTCTATTATGCAATTTGCTTCCTGCGCGACGCGCCGAATGTAGGGCGTCGGGGTGTGGTCGGGCTCGGTGTCGCACTGGGACTCACTCTTGGCGTTCGCATCTCCGGCGTTTTTGCGCTGATCTATATCGCCCTTGGCGTCGCAGCCTGGATTGCATGGCGGTCGCGGGTCGCGACCGCGCGGTCCGCCGTCATCGACGGCTTGCTGCTCGGTACGACGCGTCTGCTACCGGCATTGGCCATCGCCTATTGTGCAATGGTGGCAGTGTGGCCGTGGGCGCAACAGTCGCCCATCATACGACCGTTCCAGGCCCTGACGACCTTCGCCAATTCGCCATGGGATCTGGATGTCCTCCTTGCCGGAAAGGTCGTGAACTCGCTTCACCTCCCGGTGAGTTATCTGCCGATCTACTTCGCGGTGAAGCTGCCGGAGTTCATCATCGCGTTCCTTCCGCTCGGTGCCTGGGCCATGTTCGGCCGGATCTCGGCAGGATGGCGGCTCTCGGATTGGAGACTGATCGCGCCGGCGATGATGCTGGTGCTCGCCGTGGCATTTCCATTCCTCTTCTTCGCGGCCTTCCGCCCGGTCACGTATGACGGCATCCGGCATTTCCTGTTTGTCCTGCCTCCGATCGCTGCGGTCGCGGCGTGCGGGATCGACGGTGCGCTGTCCAGACTGGCGCCCATGCCTTACTTCGCGAGAACCCTCCGGATCGCCTTGGGCGGGGCCCTTGCTTGGCAAGCGGTCGTGATGGTTCGCCTGCACCCCGATCAGTACGTCTACTACAACGCTTTGGCGGGAGGAGTCGGTGGTGCAGCCGGCCGCTATGAACTCGATTATTGGGGAAATTCCTACCGCGAGGCCGTCGAGCGGCTTGTGGAACTCGTCGCAAGCGAGGGACGGGGCGAAGCGAATTCCGGTCCTTATCGTGTAATGGTGTGCTCGGCGGGCACGTCGGCTGCATATTTCTTTCCGCCCAGCTTGAACCTCGCGCGCAGCGAATACGAAGCCGACTTCTACATCGCGTCGACGCGCCTCGGCTGCGACGAGGAGTACGACGGCGACATCATCGCAGCCGTTCGCCGGGACGGTGCGACGTTGAGCGTCGTCAAGGACCGCCGGGGACTGCGCGCGTCGGCCCCCGAACGGCTCGGCTCTCGGCTCGCGCATCGCGCACCCGAACGACAGCATCCAGGACTGCCGGCCGCAGGTGGCCGGACGCCATGACGGTACGTGCGCTCCGCATCGGCGGTGGTGCGACCCCGATCGACGCACGCCCTACCGCGAAGATGTCGGTCGTCATTCCCTGCTACAACGAGAGCGAGAACCTGCCGATCCTACTAGAGCGCGTTTGTCGCGTGATGACCGGAATGGCCGTGCCGTTCGAGATCATCGTCGTCGACGACGGTAGCCGCGACGCGACGTGGCAGGTCGTCAGCGGTGCCGGCGTTCGCATCGGTGAACTGCGCGGCCTTCGCCTGTCGCGTAATTTCGGTAAGGAGGCTGCTCTGACCGCTGGTATCGACGCGACGACCGGCGCGGCGATCGTGCTGCTCGACGCCGATTTGCAACATCCGCCGGAACTAATTCCACGACTAGTGGAGCGGTGGCATCACGGCGCGGACATGGTCTACGCGGTCAGGACGAGCAGGCAAGCGGATCCGTGGACGCGCCGTCTTGTCACGCGCGGTTACTATTGGCTCTTCCGACGGCTCTCCGATGTTGAACTTCCGATGGGCGCAGGCGACTTTCGGCTGCTCGACCGGTGCGTGATCGATGCGCTATCGACGTTGCCCGAGCGCGTCCGGTTCATGAAGGGGCTCTACGCCTGGGTGGGATTTTCCCACGAAGGCGTCGAATTCGAGCCACCCCGGCGCACTGCCGGCATCAGCGCGATGAACCTGCGGCGCCTGACCCGGTTCGGCTTTGACGGCATTGTCGCGTTCAGCCGACTGCCGCTCATCGTCGCGGCTTGGCTCGGTGCTCTTGTCGCGGCACCGGCACTCGTGATCGGCGGCTGGCTGCTGTTGCGCACGCTCGTATACGGGGTCGACGTGCCCGGGTACGCTTCCACGATCGTTTCCGTGATGGTGCTGGGCGGCGTGCAGTTGCTCACGCTTGGTCTCCTCGGGGCATATGTCGGGCGCCTCTACGAGGAAGCGAAGCAGCGGCCGATCTACCTAGTTCGCGACGCGATCGGACTCGGTGATCCCGGGATCGGCGCTCCGTGATGATGGAGACGTTGACGCCCTGGCAGCGATTCTGGGATCGCAAGCACCGCATTTATGCCAGCGAGAGGCATCGCGAGTTCCACTACCGGCGTATCGCGGAGGATATCATCGCCGAACTTCCGCATGCCGAGGCCATATTGCTCGACTATGGCTGCGGCGAGGCGCTGCAAGCGGAGCGCATTTCACGCTTTTGCGGTCGGCTCGTTCTTTGCGAGGCGGCGCCATCCGTAAGACAGGGCCTTGTCGCGCGCTTCGGATCGAATCAGCGCATCGTCGTCCTGGCAGCTTCCGATCTTGGACAGCTGAGTGCTTCGACGGTCGATCTGGCGATCATGAACTCGGTGACCCAGTACATGTCGGCCGACGAGTTCGATCATGTTGTCGCGAAATTGCGACTGCTGCTGCGCTACGACGGACGGCTCATCGTCGGCGACGTAGTACCGCCGGGCGGCGCAATCGTTGGCGACGTCGCATCTCTGCTCCGGACGTCGATCGAAGGCGGATTCGTGATCGCGGCGATATGGTCTCTTGTTGCAACGCTATTTTCTCCGTATCGCAAGCTTCGCCGCAAGGTCGGGCTGAGCACGTATACGGAGGCCGAGATCAAGGCTCGTCTCGCCAGGGCGGGGTTCCACGTCGAGCGCCGCAACCGGAATTTCGGATTTCACCGAGGTCGGGCGACCTACGTCGCGACCCGCACGCGCTGACGGAGTCCGATGCGAGGTACTCGCGAAGATCACGAGCCGACGCGCGCGCAGGTTCGGCTGATCGGTTGCAGGTATGCGCCGGCTGCCCGGAGATCGTCGACGAACTCGCCGCTCGCGAGATAGTCGAACTCGCCGCGTCGCGGCTCGACAACAGGATCGACCGCCGCCAGACTAGAATCGGGCAGTCCTGGATGGCACATCACCAGGAGGCCCGCCCGGGGATTCCTCAGATAATGGCGCATCAGCGTCCGGTAGCCGGCGCTTTCGTTGAAATCCCGTACACCCGCAAAATCGGCGTTCGTCGCCGCGCCGATGCTCGACCAACGTCGACGGGCACCGGCGCCGAGGCAGGAGAGCGCCCCGGCACGCAGGCGGGCGACCGGGCGGCGCGCGATCCGCTCTGCCGACGTCGCCGTATTTCGGATCCACGGGCGACCTGCAAGGCGGGTACGCCAGATCTCTGCCACGACGTCCCGTATGGATGGCAACTGGTGCACGTGGAGGTGGCCGTCGAGGAAGTCGGGTTGCCGGCCGGCCGCCGCCTCGAAGCGGTCCAGCTGAGTTTCGATCTCCGAAGCGATTGCCCTTGAATTTAGACGTCCGGAAAAGGCCTCGGCGGCGAGCACGGCGAGGCTACGGTCGTGCGACGCGAGCGTCACATGCAGGCCAATCTCGATCCCGTCGGGTAGATCGCGAAGCCGCCCCGACTCCGCCCGCCAGTGCGTCGTTCCGGTCATGCAACTGATGGACGTCAAGCGGCCAGCCACGGCGAGGTCGGCGATCGCCTGGCTGACGCCCGGGGCGAGGCCGAAGTCATCGGCGCAGAGCGCGATGGGAATCGCCGGAGGGCTCATCGGCGGGCCGCGGCGGCGCCGAACGTCCAGTTCCGGTTGACCGCAAACGTCCAGCCTACGATCGAGACGGTCGTCGCGATTTGTGCCGGGAAGTAATGGATCTGCATGGCGTCCACGAAAATGTACATCAGGACGCCGGTAACGACGAAACCGCCTGCGGCCGTCACCGCAAAACGCGGGATCGCGGCCGTGTGGGGTCGGTCGCTGGCGAAGGTGTAGCGGCGATTGAGGGCATATGAAGCGACGCCGCCGACAACGAACGCGACGAGCGATGCAGGGACAGGGGCGATCCGCCAATATTCCACCAGGACGACGAGCGCTCCGTAATGCGCAATCGCGGCGACGACCCCAACCGTCACATAGCAAATGATCTGGGAAGTTCGCGCACAATTCATGCAGATATCCGTCGTCCGTTTTGATCGCGACCGGCTAGGTAGCAGAATGCGCCCCATGACGGTCCCTGCTCCCCGGTCGCGCCGCTCAAACGCCGGCCGCCAATCGCGCGAGTCCAAAGGCAACTCCCGCAAGAACCATCCAGTGCATCGAAGGTGAAAACCTGATCAGCGTGACGAGCGCCACCAGCGCGGCAGCGATCGATACGAGTTCGGGCCGCCCTCCCGGCAAGAGTACGGCACCCGCAAGGAAGACGGCCAGGTTGAGGATCACGCCGACCACGGCGGCGGTGATCGCGCCGAGCGCGGCGCCGATGCGGCGATCCTCGTGCAGGCGCTCGATGTAGGGGGCGCCGGTCAGCACCAGCGCGAAGCTCGGCAGGAAGGTGCACCAGGTCGTGAGCGCCGCCGCCGCGACGGCGCCGCCGAGCTGCCCGGGCCCCTGGATCGCGTTCCATCCCGCGAAGAACCCGACATACTGCAGCACCAGGATCAGCGGTCCCGGCGTCGTCTCGGCCAGCGCCAGCCCGTCGAGCATTTGCGCGGGGCTTAGCCAGCCGTAGCCGCGCACCGCTTCCTCGGCGACATAGGGCAGCACGGCATAGGCGCCGCCGAAGGTGACGAAGGCCGCCTTCGTGAACAGGGTGGCGATGTCCGCGAACGGCACCGTGCCGAAGCGCCACATGACGAGCGCGACGCCGAGCCCGAGCAGCATCGCATAGGCAGCCAGGTGACGGGCCAGGCGCGGGGCGAAGTCGGGCTGGCGGCCGAGAGCCGGACCGCCCCCGCTGCCCGCGCCGCCGGCCTTGCCGCCATGCGGCGCGCCGAGGAACGGCGAGGCGCCATTGCGCGTGCTCAGCCATCCGATCGCGCCCGCGGCGGCGACGATCCACGGGAAGTCGATGCCGAGCACGAACAGCGCCAGGAAGGCGGCGCCTGCGAGCGCGACCGCCTGCCAGGCCTTGAGTGCGCGACGGCCGATCCGCCAGACAGCGTGCAGCACGATCGCGATGACGACCGGCTTGAGGCCGGCGAAGGCCGCCGCCACGGCCGGCATCCGGCTGCCCGCCGCGGCGACCCAGGACAGGACCAGGAGCAGCAGCGCGCCCGGCAGCACGAACAGGCCGCCGGCCGCGAGGCCGCCCTTCAGCCCGTGCAGCCGCCAGCCGATATAGGTGGCGAGCTGCTGCGCCTCTGGGCCCGGCAGCAGCGTGCAGAAGTTCAGCCCGCGCAGGAAGGCGTCCTGGCCGATCCAGCGACGCCGGTCGACGAGCTCGGTCTGCATGATCGCGATCTGCCCGGCCGGACCGCCGAAGCTGATGCAGCCCAGCTTCAGCCAGAACCGCAGCGCTTCGCGAAAGCCCGGTGCCGGGGCACCGGTATCGAGTAGGTCGGCAGAGGGCATCGCGACGCTCACGGCTTCGGATTCCAGCCATGCGTCTCGCCCGTCAGCGACCGGCACCAGCTGTACAGCGCATCGTACATGACCATCCCGTGCCGCAGCATCTCGTGATCGTCGGGGAAATCATGCGACAGGCCGAGCGAGAGCGCGAGGAGGCCCGGCGACTGGGGGGACAGATGAAGCTCGTTCGTGTCGGCGCCGCGCACGATCGTGGCGAGCCGGGCGAGGGCGGGATCCTCGAGGCGGTAGATGCGAAGGAAGGCGTCGAACGAGCACAGCGGCCCGACATGGCTGAGATCGACATCGGGAACGTCGTAGGGGATCGCCGCATGCTGCTCGGCCTCCGCCAGCACGCGGTCGGGCGCCACGTAGAGGAACTCGGGCCGCGGATCGATGAAGCGCGCGATCAGCCAGGGGCAGGCGATGCGATCGATCTTCGGGCGCGCGCGCGTGATCCACCGGACGCCCTCGACCCGCTTGGCGGTCGTCGCGCCGCCGGCGTCCTCCCAGGCGGCGATGCCGCCTTCGAGGAATCGGGCGCGCAGGCCCTGGCGCTCGAGGGCGTCGGCGACGCTGCGCCCGACCTGCAGGCCATGGACGCAGTAGACGACGACGTCGCGGTCGCGATCGAGCGAGCCGCTCCAGGAGTCCGTTTGGCCGGGATCGCGCCAGGTCGCGCCGGCGACGATGCGCGGCGCCGCGGCATGGAACTGGCGCCGCCGCACGTCGATGAGCTGGAGCGGATGGCCGGTGGCGAGACGGCTGCGAAGATCGGAGACGGAAATCGGGACGGCCATGACGAACCTCCTCGCGGCCGGGCATTTCAGGGCCCGGACCGAGAAGGCAGCGCTTGGACGAACCTTCGATGGAAAGGCGGCGTCTTCGGAAAGGCGGGGTGACTGCCGGTGACCCCGCGAGGGTTCAGTACGCTCCAACGCGCTCCGGCGTCAAGACGCCCGCCGCGGCGCGCCTCAGCCGAACTTGACCTTGACGATCTCGTAGACCTTCGAGCCCTTGGGCGTCACGACCTCGACGCTCTCGCCCTTCTGCTTGCCGATCAGGGCGCGCGCCAGTGGCGAGGTGATCGCGAGCAGGCCGCGATCGATGTCCGCTTCCTCCTGGCCGACGAGCTGATAGGTGTTCTCCTCGTCGGTGTCCTCGTCGGCGAGCGTCACCTTGGCGCCGAACTTGATCGCCGTACCCGACAGCAGGCTGACGTCGATCACGTCGGCGCGCGCGAGCTTGTCCTCGAGCTCCGCGATCTGTCCCTCGACCAGCGACTGGCGTTCGCGCGCGGCATGGTACTCGGCGTTCTCCGAAAGATCGCCGTGGTCGCGCGCCTCCGCGATCGCCTTGATGATCGACGGGCGCTCGACCGACTTCAGCGACTTGAGCTTCGCCTCGAGGCGGGCGTAGCCCTCTTTCGTCATCGGAATCTTGTCCATGCGCGCAAGCTTGTCGCGTCGCTCGCCGCGGCGTCAAGCGGTGCGGCGGCGATGGGATCAGAATGCGGTGCGGAAATACGACTGCAGCGGGGCGACCTCGAGGGCGCCGGCGCGCAGGGCGGCGATCGCCTCGGCCGCCGCGCGCATGCCGGCGACGGTCGTGTAGTAGGGGATTGCGCCCATCAGCGCGGTCTGGCGCAGGCTGAAGCTGTCGCTCATCGCCTGGCTGCCTTCGGTGGTGTTGAAGACGAGCTGGACGTCGCCGTTCTTCATCGCGTCGACGATGTGCGGCCGCCCCTCGAGCACCTTGTTGACGACGTCGACGGGAATCCCGGCCTGGTCGAGGAACCTCGCCGTGCCGCGGGTCGCGAGGATGCGGAAGCCCATCTCGGCGAGGCGCCGGATCGGAGTCGCGATGGCCGCCTTGTCGCGGTCCTTCACCGACACGAAGACGCAGCCCGACAGGGGCAGGTTCGAGCTCGCGCCGAGCTGCGCCTTGGCGAAGGCGTGGCCGAAGTCGCGGTCGAGGCCCATGACCTCGCCGGTCGACTTCATCTCGGGCCCGAGGATGATGTCGGTGCCCGGGAAGCGCGCGAACGGGAAGACCGCCTCCTTGACCGCGACGTGGTCGAGGCGGGTGTTGCTCAGCCGGAATCCCGCGAGCGCCTCGCCGGCCATCACGCGCGCGGCGAGCTTGGCGATCGGCACGCCCGTCGCCTTGGCGACGAAGGGAACGGTGCGCGAGGCGCGCGGATTGACCTCGAGGATGTAGACGTCGCCGTCCTTGACCGCGAACTGCACGTTCATCAGCCCGACGACGTCGAGCGCGCGCGCGAGCACGGTGGTCTGGCGCGCGATCTCGTCGATCACGGGCTGCGGCAGGGAGTAGGGCGGCAGCGAGCATGCGCTGTCGCCCGAGTGGATCCCGGCCTCCTCGATGTGTTCCATGATCCCGGCGACGTGCACGCTCTCCTTGTCGGCGAGCGCGTCCACGTCGACCTCGATCGCGTCCTGCAGGTAGGAGTCGATCAGCACCGGGTTCTTTCCCGAGACGCGCACCGCCTCGGTCATGAAGCCGCGCAGCTGCTCGGGCGAGTGCACGATCTTCATCGCGCGGCCGCCGAGCACGTAGCTCGGACGCAGCAGCACGGGGTAGCCGATGCGCGTGGCCGCGGCTTCGGCCTCGTCGAGGCTGAAGGCGGTGCCGCTGGGCGGCTGCTTCAGCTTGAGCCGCTCGAGCAGCCTGGCGAAGCGCTCGCGGTCCTCGGCGAGGTCGATCGCGTCGGACGAGGTGCCGAGGATCGGGATGTCGGCCACGGTCAGCGCATGCGCGAGCTTGAGCGGCGTCTGGCCGCCGAACTGGACGATGACACCCAGGACCGTGCCGTTTGTCTGCTCGCGCCGGATGATCTCGATGACGTCCTCGGGCGTGAGCGGCTCGAAATACAGCCGGTCCGCGGTGTCGTAGTCGGTCGACACCGTTTCCGGATTGCAGTTGACCATGATCGTCTCGAAGCCGGCCTCGCGCAGCGCATACACGGCGTGGACGCAGCAATAGTCGAACTCGATGCCCTGGCCGATGCGGTTGGGTCCGCCGCCGAGGATCACGACCTTGGTGCGGGAGGTCGCCTCGTCCTCGCTCTCGGCCGGCGCCATGCCGTCGCCCTCGTAGGTCGAGTAGAGATAGGGCGTGCGCGAGGCGAACTCCGCGGCGCAGGTGTCGATGCGCTTGAACACCGGCACGATGCCGAGCTCGCGTCGCGCCGCGGCGACGTCCGCCTCGCCGCGGCCGGCGAGCTCCGCGAGGCGCGCGTCCGAGAAGCCCAGCGTCTTGATCTTCGCCCAGCCCGGCCGGTCGGCTGGCAGGCCGCCGCTGCGGATCCCCGCCTCGGCGTGGACGATCTCCTCGATGCGCGCGATGAACCACGGGTCGACCTTGCACGCGGCGTGGATCTCGGCGACCGGGAAGCCGTGGCGCAGCGCCTGCGCGATGACGAGCAGGCGGTCGGGCGTCGGCTTGCCGAGCGCGGCGCGGATCGCGTCCTTGTTGGCGCCTGCCTGGGCGCCCTCGATCTCGACCTCGTTGAAGCCGGTGAGGCCGGTCTCGAGCGAGCGCAGCGCCTTCTGCACCGACTCCTGGAAGGTGCGGCCGATCGACATCGCCTCGCCGACCGACTTCATCGACGTCGTCAGCAGCGCCGGCGTTCCGGGGAACTTCTCGAAGGTGAAGCGGGGCATCTTCGTGACGACGTAATCGATGGTCGGCTCGAAGCTTGCGGGCGTGACGCCGGTGATGTCGTTGGTGAGCTCGTCGAGCGTGTAGCCGACCGCCAGCCGCGCCGCGACCTTGGCGATCGGGAAGCCGGTCGCCTTGGAGGCCAGCGCCGAGGAGCGCGACACGCGCGGGTTCATCTCGATGACGACGAGCCGCCCCGTCTGCGGGTTGACCGCGAACTGGACGTTCGAGCCGCCGGTGTCGACCCCGATCTCGCGCAGCACCGCGATCGAGGCGTTGCGCATCAGCTGGTATTCCTTGTCGGTCAGCGTCAGCGCCGGCGCCACCGTGATCGAGTCCCCGGTGTGGATGCCCATCGGATCGACGTTCTCGATCGAGCACACGATGATGCAGTTGTCGGCGCGGTCGCGCACGACCTCCATCTCGAATTCCTTCCAGCCGAGGACGGACTCCTCGACCAGGGTCGAGCCGACGGGCGAGGCGCGCAGCGCCCCGGCGACAAGCTCCTCGTACTCGTCCTTGTTGTAGGCGATGCCGCCGCCGGTGCCGGCGAGGGTGAAGCTCGGACGGATGATCGCGGGCAGGCCCACATGCTCGAGCGCCTCGCGTGCCTCCGACATCGAGGTCACCAGGCGCGATCGCGGGCTCTCGAGCCCGATCTTGTCCATCGCGTCGCGGAACTTGAGCCGGTCCTCCGCCTTGTCGATCGCGTCGCGCTTGGCACCGATCATCTCGACGCCGAACCTGTCGAGCACGCCCATGTCGGCGAGCTTCATCGCGGTGTTGAGCGCGGTCTGCCCGCCCATCGTCGGGAGCAGCGCGTCGGGCCGCTCCTTCTCGATGATCTTCGCCACGATGTCCGGCGTGATCGGCTCGACATAGGTCGCATCGGCCAGGCTCGGATCGGTCATGATCGTCGCCGGGTTCGAGTTGACCAGGATGATTCGATAGCCCTCCGCGCGCAGAGCCTTGCACGCCTGCGCGCCCGAATAGTCGAACTCGCAGGCCTGCCCGATGACGATCGGCCCGGCGCCGATGATCAGGATCGACTTGATGTCGGTGCGCTTGGGCATGGTCGCTCTCTCAAGCCTTCTTCGCCGCCATCGCCGCGACGAAGCGGTCGAAGAGGTAGTGGGAGTCCATCGGGCCGGGGCTGGCCTCGGGATGGTACTGAACCGAAAAGTGCGGCTTGCCCTCGACCTTGAGGCCCTCGTTGGTACCGTCGAAGAGCGACACGTGCGTCACCTTCACGCCGGCCGGCAGGGTCTTCGGGTCCACCGCGAAGCCGTGGTTCTGGCTCGTGATCTCGACCTTCCGCGTCTCGAGGTCCTGCACGGGATGGTTGGCGCCGCGGTGGCCGCGCTCGAGCTTGAAGGTCCTGGCGCCCAGCGCGAGGGCCAGCATCTGGTGGCCGAGGCAGATGCCGAAGATCGGCAGCTCCTTCGCCATCAGGCCGCGGATCACCGGCACGGCATACACGCCGGTCGCGGCGGGATCGCCGGGGCCGTTGGACAGGAACACGCCGTCGGGCTCGTGGCGCAGGATGTCGTCGACGCTCGCCTGCGCGGGCACGACGGTGACGTCGCAGCCGGCGCTGGCGAGGCAGCGCAGGATGTTGCGCTTGGCGCCGTAGTCGACGGCGACCACCTTGAACTTCGCCGCCGTCCGCTTGCCGTAGCCGGAGCCGAGTGCCCATTGCGTCTCGTCCCAGCGATAGAGCTGGCGCGTCGTCACCTCGATCGCGAGGTCCATGCCCTCGAGGCCGGGCCATGCCTTCGCCTCGTCCCAGGCGCCGGCGATGTCGAGCCGGCCGTCGGGCGCGTGCACGAGCACGCCGTTGGGCGCGCCGTGGTCGCGGATGCGGCGCGTGACCGCGCGCGTGTCGACGCCGGCGATGCCCGGCAGGTCGTGGCGCTTCAGCCATGCATCGAAATGCTGCGCGGCACGGAAGTTCGAGGGCTCCGAGATGTCGGCGCGCAGCACCGCGCCGCGGGCGGCGGGGGTGATCGTCTCGATGTCCTCGGCGTTGGCGCCGACGTTGCCGATATGCGGGAAGGTGAAATTGATGATCTGCCCGGCATAGGAGGGGTCGGTCAGGATCTCCTGGTAGCCGGTCATCGAGGTGTTGAAGCAGACCTCGCCCGCCTTCCGGGTGGCGGCACCGAGGCCTCGGCCCCAGAACACGCTGCCGTCGGCGAGCACGAGTGCCGCGGTGGCGCCGGGCGGACGCAAGGATTCCGCCCGCGCGAGCCTTTCGGCGCGGGAGGTTACAGCCGCGTTCGTCATCGATCTCGGTCCTCGGAAGCCAGGGACGCGGGCGCCGACTCTGGGCCTGAACCCACGTTCTGGAGGCCGGGGTGTAATCGAAGCCCGGCGGCAGGTCAAGCTGTGCGCGCCGCTGAATTCGGCGCTAAATCAATCCCTTGTCCGGAGGCTGGGCGATTGCTTGGCGGCGGGCTCGGGCGTAACGTCCGCGCGCATCGCAAGCCGGCACCGCCGCTGCCGGCCGAGTGGACCTTGCCCCGTCAGCGAAGGATCGAGCCCATGCTGCGCACCCGTTTCACCGAAGGCCTCAAGGATGCGATGCGCGCGAAGAACGAGCGCGCCGTCGGCACGCTTCGCCTGATCATCGCGGCGCTCAAGGACCGCGACATCGCCGCGCGCGGCAAGGGCAACCACGACGGCATCTCCGACGAGGAGATCGCGCAGATGCTGCATTCGATGATCAAGACCCGCCGGGAGTCGATCACGCTCTACGAGCAGGGCAACCGCCTCGAGCTCGCCGACCAGGAGCGCGAGGAGATCGCGATCATCGAGACCTTCCTGCCCAAGCAGCTCGGCGAGTCGGAAGTGACCGACGCGATCAAGGTCGCGATCGTCGAGGTCGGCGCCACCGGGATCAAGGACATGGGCAAGGTGATGGCGGTGCTGAAATCCCGCTACGCCGGCAAGATGGACTTCTCCAAGGCATCGGCCGCGGTGAAGCAGCTCCTGGGCTGACCGGCGTTGCGCCTGGCGTCACTGATGCGGGGTTGAACCGCAGAGAGCGCCGAGATCGCTGAGATATCGCTCGCGCGAGTAGCGCGCAATCCCTACTCGCGCGCCGTCGCCTCGTGGGCAGAATGCCGCACTTCGTGCGGCGGAACCTCTCTGCGATCTCCGCGCTCTCTGCGGTTCATCCCAGCATCAGTGACGCCAGATGCTGCGCCTCAGGACTGCGCGCGCATCTCGGCGAGGCGCTTGGCCGGGTCCTTGTAGGAGGCGAGTGAGTCCTCGAGGAACTTGCGATCGATGTCGCGCGTGATGAATACGATGCGCGAGCGGCGATCGTCGCTCGGCCAGGCCGGCAGGCGC
>JAEULA010000108.1 GCA_016793165.1 Alphaproteobacteria bacterium
TCGCTGATGGCGCGTCTGGACCGGCTTCAGCCGTTTAGGGAGGTGGCCCAGACCGCGGCGGTGATCGGTCGCAGCTTCGATCACCGCACAATCGCAGCACTCGCCGGCCGTCCGGAGGCCGTACTCGCCGAGGCGATGGACAAGCTGGTCGAGGCCGAGCTGATCTTCCGCCGTGGCACGCCGCCCGACGCGACCTACCTGTTCAAGCACGCGCTGGTGCGCGACGCCGCCTATGAGAGCTTGCTCAAGGCAAGACGCAGCGCCCTGCATGCACGCCTGCTTGACGTGCTGGAGAGGCAGGGTGATGTCGCGCCCGAGGTGAAGGCGCAGCACGCCGAGCCGGCCGGCCTCACCGAGCGTGCGCTCGGCTATTGGGAGCAGGCCGGCGCGGAGGCGCTGGCGAAGCCCGCCTACAAAGAGGCGATCGCCAGCTTCGAGAACGCCATCCGGCTGTGTCGCGCGCTGGGCGCCGCGGAGCAATGGAAACGCCGCGAGCAGGCGCTGCAGCTGCAGCTCGGCCAGGCGTTGATCGCAAACCAGGGCTATCCGGCACCGGCGACACTGCGCGCCTTCGACCGCGCTCTGGCGCTGGCCGAGGGGATCGGTGATCCGTCGCTGCAGTTGCCCGCCTTGTACGGGAAATGGGCGGCCCGCTACGTTGCCGGCGCGGACACGGAGGATGACTCCCGGCAGTTCTTGGTCCTTGCTGAGAGGCTGTCAGAGACCGGACCGCGCGTGGTCGGGCTGCGCCTTGTCGCCATGGATCGTTTTTGTCAGGGCCGCTTTACCGAATCTCTGGCCCTCTTGCGAGAGGCGATCGCCGGGTACGATCCGGTTGCACATCGCGACCTCGTGAGCCGCTTCGGTCATGACCCTCGCGCAGCGGCCTCCTCCTACCTGAGCTGGAATCTCTGGATTCTGGGCTTCCCCGACGAGGCCGCGCGGACGATCCACGACAATGGGCAATTCCTCAACTCGATCGACCACGTGAACAGCAAGTTCTTCGCTCGATATCATCACGCTATCACCGATGCGTGGCTGCGACGACCTGACCGCATCGAGGCGACGGCCCGCGAGTTGATGCGCGTCGCATCGGAGATGATGCTCCCATTCTGGCATGCGTTGTATCAGATCCTCCTTGGATGGGCCCTGTCGCAGCAAGGCACGGCATCAGGCCTCCCCGAGATCGAGGACGGCGTGCGTCGGCGGGCGCAGCTTGGAGCCAACCTTTATCAGGCGCGTCAGGCCGTTTTCGTCGCCGAGGCTTATGCGCGTGCCGGCCGGTACGACGAGTCCCGCGCATGCATCGCCAAGGTATTCGCGTCACCGGTCCCGCGCGATTTCCGCGCCTTTGCCGGCGAGCTTCATCGTATGCGCGCGAAGCTGATGTTGAACGCCGGGGATGATGCCGCTGCCGAGGCGGATCTGCGCCGCGCGCTGGACATTTCTCGCGGGCAAGATGCGCGTTCGTTCGAGCTTCGGGCCGCGCGTGATCTCGCCCGCTTGCTCGGCGAACGCGGCGAGCGACGGCAGGGCGCCGACCTGCTGGAGCCGATCTACGCTTGGTTCACGGAGGGCTTTGGCACTGCGGACCTGATCGAGGCCAAGGTGCTGCTCGAGGAATTGCGATGACCGCGCGCCTTCATAGTCTCGAGCCTGGCTTCGTGGACGCCGCACCCGATGAGGCGTCGCATGCTTGTCCGCCGATCGGCTGGAGCAGGGCCGCAAATCCGGCGCTGACTTCGCCGGCCAGGAATCAGCGCCAAGGCCCGCAAGACGGGAATCAAGTCGACGCGCTTCTTCGTGGAGAGAGAAAATGAAAGTCGTGTTCGTGATGTTCGACTCGCTCAACCGCCATCTGCTCGGCGCCTATGGCGGCAAGCGGATCTCGACGCCGAACTTCGATCGGCTGGCGCAGCGCTCGACGACCTTCGAGCGGCACTACACGGGCTCGCTGCCCTGCATGCCGGCGCGGCGCGACATGCAGACCGGGCGGCTGTCCTTCCTGCATCGCAGCTGGGGGCCGCTCGAGCCGTTCGACAACTCCTTCCCGGAGCTCCTGCTCAAGAGCGGCGTCTACAGCCACCTCGTCACCGATCACTTCCATTACTGGGAGGACGGCGGGATGACCTATCACAACCGCTACGACTCCTACGAGTTCATCCGCGGCCAGGAAGGCGACGCCTGGAAGGCGATGGTGCAGCCGCCCTGGGAGCGCCTTCGCGAGATGTATCACGAGCGGCAGTTCTCGACGGGCGCGCGCGAGTACTTCCGCAACAATATCGTCAACCGCGAGTTCATCCGCGAGGAGAAGGACTTCCCCTCGGTGCAGTGCTTCGCGCACGGCCACGACTTCCTCGATCGCAACCGCGAGGCCGACAACTGGCTTCTCCAGATCGAGACCTTCGATCCGCACGAGCCGTTCCACGCGCCGATGCGCTTCCGCAACATGCATCGCACCGGCTGGAACGGTCCGGTACGCGACTGGCCACGCTACGGCAAGGTGGACGAGCTGCCGGAGGAGTGCGAGGAGCTGCGGGCGAACTACTACGCGCTGGTCCAGCTCTGCGACTCGCTGCTCGGCGAGCTGCTCGACCGCTTCGACCGCGAAGACATGTGGAAGGACACCGCGCTGGTAGTCACGACCGACCACGGATTCCTGCTCGGCGAGCACGACTTCTGGGCCAAGAACCGGATGAACATGTACGAGGAGATCGTGCACATCCCGCTCTTCGTCCACGATCCGCGCCGGCCCCAGGGGCAGGGGCGACGCTGCGCGGCCTTGACCCAGACTATGGATCTTGCTGCGACGATGCTCGACTTCTTCGGCGTCGCGCCGCCGCCGGAGAACGAGGGCCTGTCGCTGCTGCCGCATCTCGACGGCGACCGGCCCGGACGCAAGGCCGCGATCTTCGGCTATTTCGGCGGCGCCGTGAACGTGACCGACGGCCGCTACACCTATCACCGCTACCCCTTCGACCTGATGGAGCAGGAGATCTACCAGTACACGGTCATGCCGACTCACATCCGGCAGCTCTTCACGACGGAGGAGCTCGCGGCAGCGACGCTCAGCCCGCCCTTCCCCTTCAGCAAGGGCGTGCCGCTGCTGAAGGTGCCCGTGCATCGACGCTCGCCGATCCACCGCTACTACGGGCCCGGCTCCATGATCGAGAACGACACGCGGCTCTACGACCTGCAGACCGATCCCGGGCAGCAGACCCGGCTCCACGACCCGGCGATCGAGCGCCGGATGATCGGGCTGATGGTCGAGCTCATGCGCGCCAACCACGCGCCGCCGGAGGCCTATGCCCGTCTCGAGCTGGCGATGCCGGACTGACGGGGGTCGTGCGTCGAAGTTGCGCTTGACGCGATCGATCGCGGCCCGGACCCTTCCCGCTCGATTGCGTGGAGGGGAATTGCGATGAAGATCTTGCGGCGCGGCGTCCTGGCCTTGGGTTGCGCGATCGCGCTCGTTACCGCGGCGTCGGCGCAGACGCGCACGCTCGTGGTCGCGGCGTCGGGCACGCCCGAGGGCTTCGACGGCGATGCGCTGCGGCCGCACACGCAGGAGACGGTGGTCCAGGCGTACGATCCGCTGGTCGCCTACGCACGGACGAAGGACGCGCAGGGCCGCGAGATCCTGGACTCGAGCCGGATCGAGCCGAACCTGGCGGAGAGCTGGGCGATCGACGCCGACGGCAAGCGCTACGTGTTCAAGCTTCGCCCGGGCGTGAAGAGTGCGCGAGGCAACGAGCTGACGGCTGCGGACGTCGAGTGGAGCTGGGCGAAGTCCTTCGCGCAGAAGCGCACCGGCAACTTCATCGCCAGCGTCTCGAGCGTCACGGCGGTCAAGGCGCTGTCGAAATACGAGGTCGAGTTCACGCTCTCGGCGCCGAGCTCGATCCTGCTCAAGGCGCTGACGCTCTACGTGCCCGGCATCTACGACACCGCCGAGGTCAAGAAGCACGCCACGTCCGAGGATCCCTGGGCGCTCAAGTGGCTCGAGACGAACACGGCCGGATTCGGTCCCTACAACGTCGAGAGCGTGCGCTCGGGCGAGCAGGCGGTGTTCGTCGCCAACCCCAACTACTTCAAGGGCGCGCCGTATTTCGGGCGCGTCGTCTATCGCGCCGTGCCGTCGGGCGCCAACCGGGTGACGCTGCTCAAGAGCGGCCAGGTGCAGTGGATCGAGCGACCGAACATCCTGCAGGTCGAGGACCTGAAGAAGGACCGCCGCGTGAAGGTCGACTCGACCGATGGCCGCCTGTTCGCCGCCTTGTGGATGAACACGAAGTTCGAGCCGTACAAGGACATCCGAGTCCGCCAGGCGCTCAACTACGCCGTCGACCGCGACGCGCTGCTGACCGCCGTCTTCCGCGGCGAGGCCGTGCCGGCGAAGACCTTCATCGCGCCCTCGATCGACGGCCAGGACCCGTCGTTCTTCGAGTTCAAGCACGACCCGGCGACCGCGAAGCGCCTGCTCGCCGAGGCCGGCCATGCAGGCGGTCTGCAGGTCGAGATCCTGTACTCGGACATCTACTGGTGGCTGGAGGCGATGGCGATCCAGGTCGCAGACCAGCTGAAGGCGGTGAACGTCACGGCGACGCCCAAGCGCATCACCGCCAGCGACATGCGGGCGGCCTTCGCGCCGAACCGCCGCGACATGCCGTTCTTCGCGTGGGAGGACGGGCCGCTGGTCCTGGACGGCGGCTATGCCGCCTTCCTGTTGCTGCACAGCCAGGGGGCCGCGAACCGCTTCGGTTACGTCAACGCGGACGTCGACGCGCTGGTGCTTCAGATCCGCCAGGAGCTCGACGTGGCCAGGCGCAACGGCCTGCTCAAGGAGCTGCAGCGAAAGGTGATGGCCGATTCGCCGTGGATCCTCACCTTCTATCCGACGCTGTTCGAGGCGATGGCGCCGAACATTATCGGCTGGGTCTCCTATCCCGACGACCACGAGCGCTGGGCCGAGTTGCGCGAGCAGCGCTGAGGCACGCGCGGCCCGAGGCTCCGGCGCGACCGGAGCCTCGGGCCGGTGCCGCCAGTTCCGGCTGCCCTGCTACCCGGCGAGCCGCAGCAGCACGCCGATGGTGACCGTCAGCTGGGCCACGAAGAGCCCGACCATCCAGCGGATCGTCTCGGCCTTCGACTCGGAGATCTCGCCGCGGATCCGCGCGAACTCGGTCCGCGCCTCGGCGAACGCGGTGCGCATCTCGCGCCGGACGTCGGCGAACTCGGCCCGCATCTCGCCGCGGATGTCGGCGAACTCGGCGCTGGCCCAGCCGCGCAGCTCCCGCAGGTCGCTCTTGGTCGCGAGCTCGATCGTCAAGGTCTCGGACCACGCCTCCGCGAGGCCGGCCGCCTGAGACGGCGGCATCCCGGCCGCCTCCAGGCGCTTGG
>JAEULA010000107.1 GCA_016793165.1 Alphaproteobacteria bacterium
AGGCCATGAACGTCGCCCCGCCAGTCTCCGCAAGAACCTTCGTGATCGCGGCCGTCAGCGACGTCTTCCCATGGTCGACGTGCCCGATCGTCCCGATGTTGCAGTGCGGCTTGTTCCGCTCGAATTTCGCTTTCGACATGGCCTTGTCTTTCTTTCCTGCCTCTTGATCCTGACTTCACTCTGGGCTTGCGCCCGGCTCATCTTCCCGAAGCATCTCGTTCCCGAAGCATCTCGTCCCGACGCCGCGAACATTGACGCTGCGGCGACCGACGCCGCGAACATGGACGCCGCCGCGAACATGGAGCGGGTGATGGGAATCGAACCCACGTAGCCAGCTTGGAAGGCTGGAGCTCTACCATTGAGCTACACCCGCTAGATTCCGTTCCCGTCTCCTTCGCCGCCTTCACGCCCGCGCCGCCGAAACTACCCGATCGGGTCGACGCCGCCGCAGGCCCGGTCGATCTGCCACTCCGTCACTCGAACTTCCGCCCCGGCAACGCCGCGTACCGCCGACAGGCAACTGGTGGAGGGGGAAGGATTCGAACCTTCGAACTCATAAGAGGGCAGATTTACAGTCTGCTGCCATTGACCGCTCGGCCACCCCTCCGTCCGTTGCACTCGACCCGCCACGGCGGGGCGCGAGTTATGTGATTGATCTGCCCTGTGTCAACGACGATCCGTTTGTTCAAAACGAGCAACTCCACACGCCGTGGCGTCGCCGCGCGGCGGTGGAGCTGCTTGCTAACTGAAAGAGGCGCGGATACTAGGGGGCACTCTCATGAAGCGCAAGCATCCGCCACGTCCCCATCGCCCGTCGGACCGTCCCCACCCGGAGCGCCCGCCGCGCCGCGAGGGACAGGCCCCGAGGCCCCCCGCTCCTCGCCGGTCGGGACCCACGCCGGAGAGGGATCTTCAAATCGGATCAGATGCTTGGATCTATGGGATCCATGCGGCACTGGCGGCGATCGGCAACCCCGACCGGACGATCCGGCAAATCATCATCGCCCAGGAGAGCGTCCAGGAGCTTGCCCCCAAGGTCGCCGCGGCCCGCGCCAGCCGCGCCACCGCATGCCCCGATGCCACCCGGCTCCCGCGAGCCGAGATCGACCGGGCCCTGCCCCGGGCCGCCGTTCATCAGGGAATCGCCGTGGCGGCCGCAGAACTGCCTGCGCTCGACATGGACGACCTGATTCGCTCCGTCGACGGCCGGTCGACGACCCGGATCCTGGTCCTCGACCAGGTCACCGATCCCCACAATGTGGGGGCCATCCTGCGCTCGGCGGCCGCGTTCGGCGTGGCCGGGGTCGTGCTGCCCGAGCGCAATGCCCCCGGTGCCAGCGCGGTGATGGCAAAGGCGGCATCGGGCGCGATGGAGCGGGTGCCGTTGATCCGGGTCGTCAATTTGGCTCGCGCCCTCGACCAGCTGAAGGCGGCCAACATCTGGTGCATCGGGCTCGACGGCGACGCCCCCCAGACAGTCGGCGACAGCGACCTGACCGGGCGCATCGCGCTCGTCCTCGGCGCGGAGGGCGAGGGTCTCCGGCGACTGACCCGCGAACGATGCGACGCCTTGGTCCGCATTCCGATCGCCCAGACCGCGGTCGAGAGCCTGAACGTCTCGAACGCGGCGGCGATCGCGCTCTACGAACTCGCCAGGCGCGGGTGACCGCGTCGCCGGATCAGGCCGATATCTCGCGCCGGTCGGCGCGACGGTAGCTCCACAAGGCGAGGCGCGGCGCGACGAAGTTCACGATCCCGTGGAGCTTGATGGTGTTCAGCGGCGTCAGCGGCATGGTCAGCTCCCGCGGGTCGTCGCCGGCGGCGAGCCGAGCGAGCTCTCGCCCCATCGCGAAGGACAGTGCCACGCCGCGACCGTTGCAGCCGATCCATGCGTAGACGCCGTCGCCGAGCTGGTGGACGTGCGGAAAGAAGTCGCGCGTCATCGCGAGCTTGCCGCTCCACACGAAGTCGAAGCGCAGCCGCGACAATTGCGGGAACCAGGCCATCAGGCGATCGCCGACGCGCTCGCGCAGATTCGCCTCGGCGCCGATCTGCCATGTCGAGGCGCCACCGGTGACCAGCCGGTTCGCGGCGTCGTATCTAAAGAACCCGAGTTCCCCACGCGTGTCGGAAACCGCTTGGCGTCCAGGCACGATGCTCGCTCGCACCGAGTCGGCGATCGGGGCGGTCGCCAGCTGCCACGAGTTCGCGGTGACGATCGTCTTGCGCAGGCCCGGCCAGAGGTCGTCGGTGTACGCATTGGTCGCGAGGATGACTCGCGACGCCATCACACGGCCGCTGGGCGTCGTCAGTTCCCAGCGGTCGCCGTTCATCTGCATCGCGCGCGCCGGCGTGCGGGTCAGCACCAGCACTCCGGCGCGCTGCGCCGCATCGGCCAAGCCGCGGGCGAGCGACAGCGGGTTTACGTGGCCGCCGGTGCGATTGCCCCAGCCGCCGAAATAGGCCTTCGAGCCGAGCAGTTCGGCGATGCGCGCACGATCGTAGAATTCGACCGGGGCCCCGTGAGCGGCCCAGGCATCGGAGCGGCGGCGCGCCAGGCCGACGCGGCCCGGCGAGTGCGCCGGCTGGATCCAACCGGTCTGCTCCGCATCGCAGGGTATTCCGAGCGATCGTATCGTTCCGAACACGAGTTCCGCGCTGTCGCGCACCATCGCGATGATCCGCTCGCCGTGGTCGGTGCCGAAGCGTGCGATGATGTCGGCAGGATCCTTCTTCGACAGCGTCGGGATGATCTGGCCGTTGTTGCGGCCCGACGCGCCCCAGCCGATGTCGTTGGCCTCGAGGACCGCGACGCTGAGGCCTCGATCGCGCGCGAACAGCGCCGCCGACAGGCCCGAGAAGCCGCCGCCGATGATGGCGAGATCGACTTCGCGCCGTCCCTCCAGCCGATCGAGACGAGGCGCCGGAATGGCGGTCTCGGCCCAAAGGCTTGCCGGGAGATTCGGATCGATCGGCAGACGCATGAAATTCGCCGAAATGCAGGAGGGGCGGAGAACATCACTCCGACCGCGATGCGATACAAGCGTCGCGGCCGGGCTTAATCCCGGCTTAGTCCAATGTTCCAGGTATCGTTGAATTTCCGTGGCAGCATCTCCCGCGGATGCGGTGTTCGCGTCCCGCGCCCGTCGACGACACGACATGCTTTATGAACGAGGGCGGCGTCGGCGGACGGTTGAGAATGGGCGCCAAACCCTGTACGCAACCGACCCTCCGCGGTCGGACGGGGCCGGGTTAGCTCAGCGGCAGAGCAGCGGTTTTGTAAACCGAAGGTCGGGGGTTCAATCCCCTCACCCGGCACCACGCGGCGATCCCGTCACCTCCGGTCGCCGGTTCGCGGCCGCGCACGCGGCACGGCGGCACCCGCTCAGACGCGGACCGGCAGCGGCCCGACGCGCGGTCGGGCCGTCGAGGCGCGCACGACGAGTTCGTGGGGCACCACCGTCACGCTCGGCACCGCGCGGCCGGCGATCAGACCCAGCAGCGTCTCCGCCGACTTCAGGCCCATGTCCGCGGTCGATACCGAGACCGTCGTCAGGCCGATCTCCATCTGGGCCGCGAGGTCGAGGCCGTCGAAGCCCGTGATCGAGAGATCCTCGGGCACGCGCAATCCGATCGCGCGCGCCTCGACGATGGCGCCGATCGCCAGGATGTCGTTGCCGCAAACGATCGCGGTCGCGTCGGGATGAGCGGAGAGCACCGCACGCAGCCCCTGCCGGCCCGCGGCGACCGAGTAGTGGCGCTCGACCACCGCCTGCGGCGGAAGCGAAAGTCCTCGCGCCGTCATCGTCGAGCGCACGCTCTCGATCCGCAACGCGGCGCGGTCGTTGAGCGACGCCGGCGCATCGATCACGCCGATAACGCGGTGGCCCAGATCGAGCAGGTAGCGCGTCACGAGCTCGGCGCCGCCGCGGTTGTCGTCGCCGACACAGAACCGCCCCGGCGCCGCGGTCACGATATTCGTCACGACATGCGGGATGCGCGTGCTCTCGAGCAGGGCGAAGAGCTCGGGATCGCGCCGCTCGCCGACCAGGATCATGCCGTCGACGCCTGCGGCGACGAGCGCGCGGATCTCGGACGCCTCGAGCGCGGGATCGAACTCGTCGAAGGAGACCAGCAGACCGTAGCCGTCGACCCTTAGGCGGCGGGTGATCGATTCGACGAAGCGCGCGAAGATCGTGTTGTCGACCGTCGGAATCACGGCGCCGATACGCATGGTTCGACGGCGCGCAAGTGCGCGCGCCGCCGGGTTGGGCACGTAGCGCAGCTCCTTGGCGGCATCGATCACGCGCTGGCGCAGCGGCGGCCGCACGAGCTCGGGCTGGTTCATCACGCGAGAGGCCGTCGCCATCGACACGCCCGCCTTCTGGGCGACATCACGGAGGCTGACGGGAACGCGACGACGATCGCTGCTGCGAGGCTGCCCGGATTGATCCGGGACGTTGCTTTGGTGCTCGCTGATCGTCCCCTCCTCGCCGCCCCCGCCGATGCGACGCCTCCACCACATAAACGACATCCATCAGGATGGCGCAACGTCGCTGCCATCAACCGTATGGCTGACGAACGATCGAAATAGTCTTTCTGAAACAACGAATAAGCGGCCGTCGAACCCCGCCCGATTCGCAGCCGAGCGGCGCCGGCATGGGGCAGCGACCGGCTATTTCTTCTTGTTTTTTTCGGCCGACGGAGGAACGAAGACGGCACCGGTCAGGGGCACGCCGGGACCGGCGTGCATCACACGCGGATTGGCTTGGTTGATCTTCTCGGCCTCCGGGTGGGCACGATCGGCATTGCGCTGCGGCGGCGGATCGGCAGCGCGGCTTGGCCCCGCTGCGAGAAGAGCGACGCCCATCGCGAGCGCCGCAAGTCCGCGAATTGCAACTTGCCGTGGCATGACTTCAGGATAGTCCACAGGCCCTTAAGCGTTTGTTGCCGAAACCCGGTGCCGAATCCTTCGTGCCGCCTGAAAGCTGCGTGATAGCGTACGTGCAACAACCGTTTGTCGGGAACGCCTTGGACCTCGCATCCATCCAGAACTTGGTCGCCGAATACGGCACGTGGATTTACGTCGGGATCTTCGTCTGGACGTTCTTCGAGGGCGAAACCTTCGTCATTTTCATGGGCATGGCCGCCCATCACGGGCTGCTGAGCTGGACGGCGGTGTTCTTCTGCGCCTGGATCGGCTCGTTCTGCGGCGACCAATGCTGGTTCTGGATCGGTCGCCGCTGGGGCCCGCTGCTGCTGGAGCGCTATCCGCGCTGGCAGCCGGGCGTCGAGTCGGCGCTGGACCTGCTCAAGCGCTACGACACGTGGTTCATCCTCTCGTTCCGCTTCATCTACGGCGTGCGCAACATCGCGTCGTTCGCGATGGGGACGAGCGGCGTCCACCCTCTCCGCTTCGCCCTGCTCAACTTCTCCGCCGCGCTCGTCTGGGCGCTCAGCTTCGCGGGTTTCGGCTACGTCTTCGGCAAGGCGCTCGAACGGATGATCGGCGATATCGTTCTCGCCTTCGGCCTGACGATGTTGACGATGTTCGCGCTCGTCATCGTCGGCTCCGTGATCGCGCGCCGCCGGCGGCAGTCGCCGCGCACGCCGCCCGGGGTCGCCAACGAGACCCGCTCATCCTGAAGCGCTGCGACCGGGACCCGGCCACGGCAGCCGCGGACCGAGCACGATCGCGAGCGACGCGACGATCAGCAACAGGGAGCCGATCTCCATCGGCCCGACCGGCTCGTCCAGCAGCATCGCCGAGCTGAACACCCCGACGACGGGAATCATCAGCGTGCCGATCGCGGCGACGGATGCGGGAAACACGGCCAGGATCCGCACCCAGCCCCAATGGCAGAAGATCATCGGGATCGTGGCCGAGTAGATCAGCCCGCTCAGGCCGCGCCAGCTCGGCGCGGCAACAGCGTCGCGCAACGGCGACAGGCCGTCGACCATCGCCCAGCCGACCAGGATCGGCACGCCACCGATCACCAGCTGCCAGGCCGTCAACGCAAAGGCCTGGGTCGACCAGCGATGGCGCTTCACGGTCAGCGACCCGGCCGCCCATGACACCGCGGCGCCGAACATGAGCAATGCGCCCACCGGCGCCTGCTCGAGCGCGCGGACTTCGCCGCCGAGCAGCAGCGCCAGACCGGCGATTCCCAGCGCGAGCCCGACCAGCTTCACCCGCGTCAGGCCCTCGCCGAGCAGCGGCACGGCGAGAATCGTCGCCCAGAGCGGCATCGTGAAGGCGATGATCGCGGCGCGGCCCGACGCCATCATCGTGAGGCCGAAGGCGGACAGGAGATGCCAGCAGGTGGTGTTGAAGAACGATGCGACGACCATCGCTCGACCGTCGCCGCGCGCGATGCCGAGGCGCTGGCCCGCAAGCCAGCCGCAGAGAAACAGGCCGGCCGGCCCGACGACGATGCACAGGGCGCGGAAGCTCCACGGCCGGAACTCCGCGAGTCCCCACTTCATGAATGGCCAGTTGATGCCCCAGAAGACCGTCAGCAGGGCGAGCAGGACGAATCCGGAGCGCGGCAGGGCCGTCGAGGCGTCGCGGTTCACGCGCGACGCCGGATCTCGATCGTGAACACGTCGGCATCCTGCGTGGTGCTGAGCAACTCGTGTCCCTGCGCCTCGCAGAACGATGCCAGATCCCGTGGCGCTCCCGGATCGGTTGCGAGGATCCGGAGGATCTCGCCCGGGGGCAGGTCGCGCATGCGCTTCTGGACCCGCAGCACCGGCAGCGGGCACTTCAGACCCGTGACGTCGAGGATTGTTGCCATCGTCGGGGAGCCTCTTTGCTTCGACCTCGGGGGGCGCACCGTCGCAATGGCACGGCCCGGCACCCGCGACCTATAAACCACGGCCCGCACGCCGGCGAGCCTGTCGGCCGCGACGATGACGACGAGGAGGAGCGCCAAGTGCAGCGCAAGCCGGTGAGCGATCGGCGCGACGCAGTCGCCGGCCGCGCGGCCGTGGGATCCGGCGGAGTCGGCGGGACGACCGTGCGCCGTCGCGCCGGCCGTCGTCGCGGGCGACCGGATCGGGAGCGCGGCCGGCCGGCTTTCGGCCAGGGCAGCCCTCGCGCCGCTCGGGCAATGGAGCGCCGGCGTCATGCGTGATTGTCGGCTCGTGCTCTTGCTGGCCGCGCTGCTCGCGCTCGACGCCTGCACCCCGCGCGAGACGAATTTCTCGCAGGTTCCCGGGTTCGCGGCGCATTTCGCGCGCAATCCGCCGCGCAGCGCCGCCGCATCGCCCGCCGACCGCGCGCTCCTCGCCCGCCACGCGCCGCGCTTCATGCTGCCCGAGGGACATCCGGGCCTGATCGGCTTCTACGAGGACTATGTCGCGCAGGGACGCCTGATCGCCGCCGATGGCAGCGAAATCGCGCGCAATCCGACTCGCACGCAGCTGAATGCCGTGCGCGACGATCCACGCGTCGAATTCGTGCACGAGCCGGCGGGCCCCAGCGCGACGCCCGTCGTGCTGGCGCGAATCGAGCGCGCCACCGGCCCCGACGGCGGCGCACGCCCGTGGAGCTTCATGACCTACAGCGCCGTCTTCCGCAGCTCGGGGCTGCCCGCGGCGATGCCATGGTGGGAGTCCCTCGTCCTCGGCGCGATCGGCGATCTCGAGGACTGGCATCAGCTCGACCACTACACCGCCGCCACCGTCGTCCTCGATCCGGACGAACGACCCGTCGCCCTCGCGATGCAGCAGCACAACGGCCGCCGGACCTATCTCGTCGGCCGCGACGTCGCGTTGCCGCCCGACGGTCGCCTCGTCGTCGACGTCGCGGTCCGGTCGAACGAGCTCTATGCGCACCGGCCGGGTCGCCATGTGCGCCGCGCGGTGCGCCTCCAGGATGCCGCCGCGATGCGTTACCTCGTCACGGGCAGGAGCCGCCCGCTGATGTCGACCGACGACATCACCGATCCGAGGCACGAGGCGGCCTACCGCATCGACTTCCTGCCACCCGACGACGCCTTCTACGTCTTCAAGGGTTTCCTCGGCGAGCGTCGGCGGCTGCCCGGACGCAGCGGCCCACCGGGGGCCGATTACAACATCCAGCCCGCTGCGAAGGGGCCCGTCACGGAGATGCTGGCCGGTTACTGGCGCGAGGGTGATGCCGAGACCCTCGCCGCGGTCGCTTCGGCCGCGGGTGACGGGGTCTTCGCGCTGCGCTTCGCCGAGGCCCGCCGCGCCGCATTTCTGCGCGACGTCGACTGCGTGCGGCGCGCGCGCTCGGCCTGCTGACGTCGCCCTTGCCCTCGCCGCAGCCTGTTCCCACAATCCCGCCGTCATTGAATCGTCGCTCGGAGCCACGGATGAACAAGATCGATCTCGACGGCCGCAAAGCGGTCATCACCGGCGGCGCCCGCGGTATCGGGCTGATGGCGGCCGAGCGCATGCTCGACTCCGGCGCTGAGGTCTGCCTTTGGGACGCCGACGCGCCGGCACTCGACGCGGCAGCCAAGCGCCTCGCCGGCAAGGGCAGCGTCCACACTACGGTGGTGGACGTCACGAGCGTGCCGTCGGTCACCGCCGCCGCACAGGCGGCGATCGGCCAGATGGGTCAGGTCGACATCCTCGTCAACAACGCGGGCATCACGGGGCCGAACACCACGGTGTGGGAGTACAACCCGGAGGACTGGCGCAAGGTGATCGACGTCGATCTCGTCGGCCCCTTCCTGTGCGCGCGCGCGCTGATCCCGCGCATGATCGAGCGCGACTACGGTCGCATCGTCAACATCGCCTCGGTGGCCGGCAAGGAAGGCAACCCGAACGCCTCGGCATACTCGGCGGCGAAGGCCGGTCTGATCGGCCTGACCAAGTCGCTGGGCAAGGAACTCGCGAAGACCGGCATCCGCGTCAACTGCATCACGCCGGCAGCCGTCGAGACCGACATCTTCAAGCAGATGACCGAGCAGCACATTCAGTTCATGCTTTCGAAGATCCCGATGGGACGCTTCGGCAAGATCGAAGAGGTCGCCTCGATGATCTGCTGGCTCGCCTCCGAGGAGATGAGTTTCACGACCGGCGGCGTGTTCGACATCTCCGGCGGCCGCGCCACGTACTGAGCCTCGGCCGGTCGTCGCGTCGCGCGCGGCCGCGCCCGGAGCGCCAACGAAAACGCCCGCGATTGCGCCGGATCGCGGGCGGTCCCGCTCCGAGCGCAGCCGGCGCGCTCTGGCCTAGCGCGCGCCGCTGCGACCGAGGAACTGTCCCAGCAGGTCGGACAATTCGTTGGTTTCCGGCATTCGGCCCTGCGGCGTCATCTGATTGACCACCTCGGGGAGCTGCTGCGAGAGGCCGGCGAGCATTTCACCGAGATCCATCCCGTTCTGCTGCGCCAGGCCCTGGAGGCGATCGCGTCCGAAGCTCCGGAGGAGTTGATCGGGCGACACCGGCAGATTCGCCCCTTGCGACACCCAGGAATCCGCCTCGCGTCCCAGGCCCGCGCCCTGCAATTGCGACAGCAAGCCGCCGAGGCCACCGCCCTGTTGCTGCCCGCCGAGGATCGCGCCGGCAAGCGCCTCGAGCGGGTTGCCCCCCGCCTGCGCACGCCCGCCGCCGAGCACCTGCCCGAGCAGGCCGCCGAGCGGGTTGTTGGCCCCACCCGCACCGCCGCCGAGCACCTGTCCCAACAGCCCGCCGAGACCGCCGCCCGCAGCCGCGCCGCCCTGGTTGCCCTGCATGCCGTTCATCAGCAGCTGCAGGATGATGTTCATGATCGGGGATGTGCCGGCGCCCTGGAGGCCCCCGCCGCCCGAACCCAACCCCTGCAGCGCCGCACCGATCAGCTTGTCCAGCATGCTTCCTCCTCCAGCGGGTTCTTCCCGACTGGCGCCGCTTCTATCACGCCGCCGAATTTGCACCAGCGCGGGCCGCGGCGCCGGCCAGGGTTAAGTGCGGATTAACCGCTCGATGCGACGATCCGGCATGCTTCGCCGGACCGAACCGTGATCGAAAAGCCGCGCCCGCCCCTGGCGGCGACTCTCAATCATCGTGACGAACCTCATATCTGCCCGCTCCGCCGCGGCAATGCCGGTGATGCAGCGGATCCGATCGAGGCCGCGCCCCCCAGGATTCGAGCGGTCCCGGTTCGCCGATGAGGAACACCGACGCCGTATCGACGCTGCTGCTGGCGGCGAATCTCGTGCGCATGATGCCGAGCACCGCCGAGGTCTCGCGGCTCGTCGAGGCGATGCTGGTCGACCTGCCGGGAGTCACCCGGGCCGCGCTTCGGATCGAGCCGGGCGCGACGCCGATTGGCGTCTGCGACGGCAATCGCCTCTGCTTCACGCTGCAGTCTCGCGGCCGCGCCCTGGGGCTGCTCGAAGTCGAGATGCAGAACTCCGGCCTCGCCGCAGCCCTGCGCTATGCGCTCCAGAACTTCTCCAATCTCATCGGCCTCGAGCTCGGCTTTCGCGAGCTCCACGCCGAGCTCGAGCGGACCAATGGCGCGCTGAAGGCGAACGCCGAGCGCTTCGCCGACTTCGCCCGCATCGCATCGGATTGGCTTTGGGAGACCGATCGCGACGGGATCTACACCTTCGTCACCGACGCCGTGCAGGTCGTCGGCGTGGCGCCGTCGGAGATCGTCGGCCGCCACTATGCGGCGATGAACGAGCTGCTGTCGATCGCGCCGCTCGAGGATGCGGCCGGGCTGCGCGAGATCTTCGCCGCGCGCCGGCCGTATCGCGACCGCTCATTCCGGATCCGCGGGCGCGACGGGCGCGTGCGGACGCTCGAGGTCAGCGGCGCACCGATCTTCGACGCGGCAGGCGCATTCGCCGGCTATCGCGGCGCGGCGCGCGACGTGACCGCGCTGCGCCAGACCCGCGACGATCTCGAGCGCGCCCTCGTGGCGGAACGCGAGATGAGCGCGCAGCAGCGCCGCTTCGTCGCCATCACCAGCCACGAGTTCCGGACGCCGCTGGCGATCATCGACGGCGCGACGCAGCGGCTCCTCGCCGGCGACAGGCCCGCGCGCGACGACGGCACGATCGGCCGCCTCGAGCGCATCCGCGCCGCGGTGCGGCGCATGACCCAGCTGATCGACCGCACGCTCACCAGCGCGCGGCTCGAGGATGGCCGGATCGAGCTGCAGCCGCGGCGCTGCGACCTCCTCGCGCTGCTGCGCGCCGCCATCGACCAGCAGCACTCGATCTCGCCCGAGTTCACGTTCGGACTCGCCGCCGGTCCCGGCAGCGCGACGGTCGTCGGCGATCCGCGCCTGATCGAGCAGATCTTCACCAACCTGCTCTCCAACGCCGTCAAGTTCTCGCGCGGCGAGCGGCGCATCGACGTGGGCGTGGCCGATGTCGACGGCGGCTATGCCGTGACGGTGCGCGACTACGGCGTCGGGATCGCCGAGGACGAGATTCCGAAGCTGTTCCAGCGCTTCTTCCGCGCCAGCAGCGCGCTGGGCATCGCCGGCACGGGACTCGGACTGCATCTCGTGCGCGAGCTCGTGGCGATGCACGGCGGCTCGATCGCGGTCGAGAGCCGGCCCGGCGAAGGCACGACGTTCCGCGTGACGCTGCCGATCTCCTTCGCGGTCCCCATCGCCGCCGCATGACCGCGCCGGCCCTTCCCGTCGCGGCGGGCCATGCTATCAATGCGTCCGTGGGGGATCCGCCTGACAGCGATGCGACGGGCATCCGCGCCGTGCCGCCGATCGTGCTGCCCTTCAAGGGCGTATGGCCGCGGTTCGGCAAGGACGTGTTCGTCGCCCCGGGCGCCGCGGTGATCGGCGATGTCGAGCTCGGCGACGGCGCGAGCGTCTGGTTCGGCGCCGTCGTTCGCGGCGACGACGACAGCGTGCGCATCGGCGCCGGGACCAACGTCCAGGACGGCGCGGTCATCCACGTCTTCAAGGAACAGTACCCGACGATCATCGGCGCCAGGGTCACGCTCGGCCATGGCGCCCGGCTGCACGGCTGCATCGTCGAGGACGACGCGATGGTCGGGATCTCGGCCACCGTCCTCGACGGTGCGCATGTCGAGACCGGCGCGATCGTCGCCGCCGGCGCGGTCGTGTCGCCCGGCAAGCGGGTCGGCGCCGGCGAGCTCTGGGCGGGCTGTCCCGCCCGCCTCGTCCGCCCGGTCAAGCCCGCCGAGCGGGACTTCATCCGCCGCAACAGTCCCCACTACCGCGGCCTCGCGGCCGCCTATCTCGCCATCGGAGTCGGAAAGCCATGACCAAAGCCACCCCCGCCCTGCTCGCGCAGGCCCGCAAGCATCTCTTCGTCGCCGTCGTCTCGGACACACTCGACGCGCTCGGCCACACGCAGCAGGCCTTCGCGCCGGGCATCCGGCCGCTCGACGATGCGCTGACATTCCTCGGGCGCGCGCGCACCGGCATGTATCGGGAGATGTTCCACGTCCAGCCCGGCAACCCCTACGAGCTCGAGATCAAGCTGATCGACGATCTCAAGAAGGGAGAGGTCTGCGTGCTCGCCTGCTCCGGCAATCCCCGCATCGCGCCGTGGGGCGAGCTCCTCTCGACCGCGTCGATGGCGCGCGGCGCGGCAGCCTGCGTGACCGACGGCCTCGTCCGCGACATCCGCGCGATCCGCAAGATGAAGTTCCCGGTCTTCGCCGGCGGCATCGGGCCGCTCGATTCGAAGGGCCGCGGCATCGTCGCCGAGATCGACGTGCCCGTCGAACTGGCCGGCGTGCGCGTGCTGCCCGGCGACCTGGTCTTCGGCGATGCCGACGGGATCGTCGTCATTCCGCAGCGGATCGAGGCCAAGGTCCTCACCAAGGCCCTCGAGAAGGTGCTCGGCGAGCACAAGACGCTGGCCGCGCTCAAGAAGGGCGAGAAGCTCGCCGACGTGTTCAAGCGCTACGGCGTGCTGTGACCTCTGCTGGGCGCGTCGCGTGAGCGCGCGCCCGCCCCTCGCGGTTCTCATCGCCGGCGGCACAAGCTGCGCCGGGGACAGGACTCCGACCCTCGGCGGCAGGCACGTGGGCCTGCAGGCGAAATGCGATGCCGTCGACCTCGCCGCATTCGCGCCGCCGGCCGCCGCGGCGAGCAAGCGGTCGAAGTCCGAGCGATGAGGCGGGCCGGCGCCCACGCCGCGCCCTACAACGGCGTGCGATCGAACAGCTTGGCGATCGCGATCGCGTCGAGCTCGCCGCCGCCGCGCGCGACGAGCATGCGGTAGAGCGTCGCCGCCTGGGACGTCATCGGCAGCGGCACCTTCATGTCCTTCGCCGTCGCCTGGACCATGTCGAGGTCCTTCAGCACCTGGCGCGCATAGCCGGCCGGCGCGAAGTCGCGCGCGACCATGCGGGGCAGGAAGCGCTGCAGCATCGGCGAGTCGGCATAGCCGCCGCCCAGCGCCTCGGGCAGGCGCGCGGCATCGATCCCCGCCGCCTGGGCGAAGGCGAGCGCCTCGGCCAGCACCGCAAAATGCGTGCACACGAGGATCTGGTTCACGAACTTGGTGGTCTGGCCGGCCCCCGGCGGCCCCATCGCCGTGAAGCGCTGGCCGAGCACGCCCATCACGGGCCGCACGCGCTCGATGTCCGTCGGCTCGCCGCCCGCCATGATCGACAGCTGTCCCGCCACCGCGGCCGGCGGCCCGCCCGAGACCGGCGCGTCGACCCAGCCCATGCCGGTCTCGCGCCGCAGCCGCTCGGCCATCGCGCGCGAGCGGTCCGGCACGATGGTGGAGTGGTCGACGAGCACCTTGCCCGCGGCGGCGCCCTCGACGACGCCGCCCTTGCCGAAGACCGAGTTCTCGACGGCGTCGGTGTCGAGCACGCACATCAGCACGATCTCGGCCGCGCGCGTGACCGATGCCGCATCGGCATGGACCCGCGCGCCCGCGGCCTCGACCGCAGCCGTCTTGCCGGCGACGAAGTTCCATACGTGCACGGCGTAGCCCTGCGACAGCAGCCGCAGCGTCATCTTCTCGCCCATCAGCCCGATGCCGAGGAAGCCGAGAACCGGACGATCGGACGTCATGGCGCGTCTCCCTCGACCTGCGCCGTCAGCCGGTCGTAGACCCGGTACAGCGCCTGATTGCCGTTGCCGCCCTCGCCGTGCGCGCGCGCCTCGAGATAGAGCTGAGTCGCCAGCGCGGTCGCCGGCAGCGGCACGCCCATCTCGAAGGCCGCCTCGTTCACAAGGCGGAGGTCCTTGAGCATCAGGTCGATCCGGAAGCCGGCGCCGGCGTTCTTCGCCAGCATCTGGGGCGCCAGGTTCTGCAGCATCCACGAGCCGGCGGCGCCGCCCATCAGCACCTCGCGCAGCTTCGCGAGGTCGAGCCCGGCCTCGCGGCCGAGCGCCATCGCCTCGCTCACCCCCATGAGATTGATCGCGACGATCAGCTGGTTGCACATCTTGACGGTCTGCCCCGCGCCGCTCGCCCCGACATGGACGATCGTCTTGCCCATCGCCTCGAGGACCGGCCGCACGGCGGCGAACCCTTCGGCGCTGCCGCCGACCATGATCGAGAGCGTCGCCTTCTCGGCCCCGACGGGTCCGCCGCTCACCGGCGCGTCGAGCAGGTCGATCCCGCGCGCCGCGAGTTGCACCGCCATCGCCTTCGTGGCGCCCGCCGAGATCGTGCTCATGTCGACGACGAGACGTTGGCGCGGCGGCGCCGAGATGACGCCGGCCGGCCCCACGAGCACCTCCTGCGCCTGCGGCGTGTCGGGCAGCATCGTGACCACCACGTCGGCGCCGCTCGAGGCCGCCGCGACCGAAGCGGCGATCGTCAGGTTGGCGCGTGCGAGGCCCGCGAGCGCCTCGGGACGCACATCGTGCGCCAGGACGGGAAATCCCGCCGCGGCCAGGTTGATCGCCATGTGCCGGCCCATCGTCCCGATGCCGATGAAGCCGATCGTCGTCGTCGCCACGTCGTCCTCCCTCCGTATTGCCGAGCCGTACGCTTCGCACCGCCTGTCCGCATCGCCGCAGTGGCGCGAGGCGGGCCCGACATGCTGACCTTCGCCGCTCGAAACTCCAACCGGCTTCGCATCGATGGCACGGCTGCTCTGCGTCGGGATCGTCACCTGGGACTGGCTCTATCGCGTCGACGAGATCCCGCCGACCCCGATCAAGATCGAGGCGCGCGACCTCGTCGGCACGGGCGGCGGCATGGCGTCCTCGGCCGCCTGCGCGATCGGGCGCCTGGGTGGCGCCGTCGAGTTCTGGGGCCGCTGCGGCGACGACGCGATCGGTGACCAGATCCTCGCCGACGTGCGCAGCTACGGCGTGCGCGTCGACCGCGTGCGCCGCATCCCCGGCTACGCCTCACCCGTCGCCGCGATCCTCATCGACAAGCGCGGCGAGCGGCTCATCGTCCCCTACTACGACCCCGCGCTCGACCAGGATCCGGGCTGGCTGCCGGTCGAAGACGTCCCGAGCTTCGACGGCGTGATGGTCGACGTGCGCTGGCCGCGCGGGGCGGGCCGCGCCCTCGACACGGCCAAGGCGGCGGGGAAGATCGCGATGCTCGACGCCGATCTGGCACCGCGCGAGGTGCTCGACGACCTGATGGCGCGCGCGACGCACGTCGTGTGGTCGGAGGCCGCGCTCGCCGACTGGTCCGGCACCGCCGATCCGGCCGCCGGGCTGCGCGCTGCACGCCGGCACCACGCCGGGTTCCTGGGCGTGACCGTCGGCGAGCACGGGTTCCGCTGGCTCGACGGCGGCGACGTGCGCGCCGAGCCCGCGCCGACGGTCGACGCCGTCGACACGCTCGCCGCGGGCGACGTCTTCCACGGCGCGTTCATCCTCGCCCTTGCCGAAGGAAAGCCCGTCGCCGAGGCGGCGCGCTTCGCCAATGTCGCCGCGGCGCTCAAATGCCGCGGCTTCGGCAGCCGCACCACGACGCCGGCGCGTGCGGAGGTCGAGGCGTTCCTCGCGAATTGGCGAGTGGACTGATCAGGCGGCGCGTCGGCGGGCGCGCCAGAGCGTGCCGAGCCCCGCGACCAGCAGCGCGATCGTCCCCGGCGCCGGCACCTCGTCGACCGGCGGCACGTCGGCAACAAAGGCGACGACGTCAACGCGGACCTGCGTGCCGGGCAGGTCGGCGAGGCCCGGATAGACCGACGCCCAGTCGAAGGTGAAGTGCCCCGCGTAGGCGCCGAGCACGCCATGCGAGAAGGAGATCAGGATCTCGTCATCGCGCTCGCCCGCCTCGAGCGCGACGGGCGCAAATCCGGTCGCCGCGATCGCCGAGCCGAGCCCGGTCAGGTCGAAACTCCCGACCAGCCAATCCCCGAACAGGATGTCGTTGATCAGGTCGAGGTCGATCTGCACGGTCTGACCCAGCCCGACCGTGCCGAGATCGATCGTGTAGCTCGCGCCGCCGCCGGAGAGCGTGCCGGCCCCGGACTCCTTCACGAACAGCGGCTTGGCGATGTCGTTGACCTGGCCGGTGAGATTCACGATCCGGCTGCCGAGCGCGTCGTCGGCCATGTCCGGATTGCGGCCGACGAAGACGATGCCGGCGCTGCCCGTCTTCACGCCGGCCGTGCTGGTGAGCATCGCGACGTTGAACCCGTTGAGGACGCTCTCGCCCGCTCCGAGACCGGCGCCGCCGACGGCCGGATCGAGCGATGCGGTGAAGCCCGCGCCGACTGCGCCCAGCGCGCCGACCAGGCGATCGTTCAGGTCCTTGAGCGCCGCGGCGTTGCCGATGTCGAGGCCGCGCGTCGGCGCGGCATCGCCGCGGCGCACGACGCCGAAGTCGAGCGTCGTCGTCGCCAGCGAGTTCGCCACGGCGCGCTCATAGACCTTGCCGTTCACGCTCACCACCTGGTCGGCGAGCGTCGTCGAGATGTCGCCCTTGAACTGCACGACTTGCGTGCCGCTCTTGTTGCCCGCACTCGACGTGTCGACGCCCACGCGCATCGTTGCGTCGTCGACGACCTGTGCGGCGAGTCCCGTGACCGAGGCGCCGTTGTTGACCGCCGCGCCGCCCGCGGCACCGAACGTCGCCGACAGCGTCTCGGCGATCGGATCGGCGGTGTTCTTGATCTGCAGGGCCGTCAGCGCCGGCGCGTCGCCGACCCGGCGCGCACCGACCGTGACCGACGGCCCGTTGAGGATCGCCGCCGCCGCCGGATTGACGATCGTGCCTTCCGCGATGGTGTTGCCGAGCAGGCCGAGCGCCTGGGTCGGCAGGTCGATCAGACCGAGGCCGCTGGTGCCCGCACCGTTCGACTTCAGCAGCACCTCGACGCTGGCGCTGAACGAGCCGACCGCGGAGGTGTTCATGTTCACCGACAGCGCCGAGCTGTTCACGCCGCCGGCGGCAAGGTTGGCGAGCGCCCCGCCGACGGTGAACCTCGCGGCGTCGGGACCGCTCTTGGCGCCGAACGCGGCGTCGAGACCCTCCTGGAAGCCGAGCGGCACGCCCGCGCGCAGCTCGTTGGCGATCGTCAGGAAGCGCGTCTGGACGGTGTCCTTGACGACCGTGCCGAAGTTCAGCGTCGTCGGCAGCACGGGGTTGGCGAGCGCATAGCCGCGCGCCTCGACCGCGATCGTCTGCAGGTTGCTGTCGATCGTCGTGAAGGTCGAATCGATCAGCTGGCCGTTGCTGCGGTATTGGACGTTCACGGTGCCGCTGTTGAGGCCGGCCGTGCCGCCTACCGTATTGACCGTGAAGCCGGGCGCCTGGGTGGCGCCGGGATTGACGAAGCCGCCGAACACGCCGGAAGCCGCGAAGTTGCCGGTCGTATCGACCGAGCCGATGGCGAGCCGCTCGGCGCCGGGGCCGGCCGCTGTATTGGTGACGTCGAACGCGCGGCTCGGTTGCGCGCCGCCGACGCGGAAGTTCCCGAGATTGACCGGGCTGCCGCCCGGCGGCACCGCGATCGCGTTGCCGACCGCCAGCGTCGTCGACCCGCCGCTGAAGGTGATGATCTGGTCGGCGACGTTGTCGAAATTGTTGACGACCTTGACCGACTGACCGGCGAGCGAACCGCCCGTGTAGGTGACCGCGAACGCGCCGGTGGCCGTGCCGCCCGCGACCGGCCCGAAGTTCTGCGCCGTGACGCCGCCGCCGCTCAGCCCTGGCGACGTGATGCCGCCCCCGGCGAAGCTCGTCTGGATCGCGCCGCGCAGGTCGGCAGCACTCGCCGTGCCGGTGTTGGCGATCTGGTAGGTCAGCGTCTTCGACGCGCCGCCGCGCGTGAATCCGAAGTCGAGCACGACGCTCGCACCGGTGAAGGTGCTGCCGCCGGAGACGATGCCCTGCCCGGCGCCGTTGCCGATGATCAGGCCGGATCCGGAGACTTTGGCGCGCGCATTGAACCCGTTGCCCGAGCCGAAGGACGCGTTCGCGTAGTCCTTGAACACGGTGATGTCCTGCGCGCCGAGGCCGAGATTGCTCCCGTTGTTGACGAGGAAGCGTGTCGTGTTCGCGAGCGTGCCGGCCATCGTCATGCTGGCGCCGGAATCGACCTGGAGAGTGCCGTTGGCGCCGGCCACGCCCTGGCTGAGCGCCAGATTCCCGCCGGCCGCGCGGATCGTGCCGCTATTGATCACGCGGTTGGCGAGCTGGCCGTGGCCGGAGATCGTCGCGCCCAAGCTGTTGGTGAGCCCACCCATGCTCATCACGCCGGCATCGAGTTCGACGGCACCGTTGTTGGTGACGGACTGCGGACCGATCATCGCGTGCGTGACCAGGCGCAGCGTGCCGTTGTTGGTCGTCAGGCTCTGGTCGATGGGAGTTGAGAGCACGCCGAAGCGCGTCTCGATCGATGAACCCGCGCCGTCGAGGATCAGCGTCGCGTTGTTGGTGGCAATCGGGAACAGCGACGTGAAGGCCAGCGTCCCGCCGCCGCTCGCCTTCCAGGTCCCGCCGGTGAGCGCGCCCGCCGCGAGATTGCTCACGCCGCCCGAGAACAGCAGCGTGTCCTCGCTCACCTCGACGCTGCCGCCCGCCGCGTTGGTGAACGGCACCGCGATCGTCGTGGTGCCCGTCGTCGGCGAAGCGGCCTTGCGCAGCACGCCCTCGTTCGTGAAGCGTACGTCGGCGGTGCCGTTCGTGGCGAGCATCGAGGCATTGTTCTGGATCAGGAAGGTGGAGCCGGCGCGGTTGACGATCCGCGCCCCATCGAGGCCGTTGTCCGTCGCCGCTGAGCTGTTGAGGTCGATATTGCCCGTCGCCCAGACCGCGCCGCCGCGGATGTCCAGCAGTCGCCCGGAGTCGAACTGCTTGTCGGCAGCCCCCGAGAAGACGGCGAGGCCGTTGGCGGTGAAGGTGCCGTTGTCGATGATCTCCGCGCCGGCGAACGACGCCAGCCCGTTGACGATGATGTCGCCCCGGCCCTCTATCCGCGCGCCGTCTGTGTCGAAATAGGCCCCGGCAACGACGCTTCCGGTCGGCGTCACCGTCAGGATCCCTCTGTTGGCGCGCAGCGCGCCGGTGAGCTGCAGCGAGCCGCCGACCGAGAAGTGACTCGGCGTGGTCGCGTCACCGATCTCCAGCGAGCGCCCGGCGAGGCTCGCGCCGACGGCGATCCCGTGCGTGCCGCCGATGGAGACCATCTGGTTTTCGGCGACATCCGAGCCAGTCGTCCCGTAGGCCGAGCTGCCCTGGAAGCTGATGCCGCCGAGCAGCAGCAGCGTGCCCGAGGACGCCGCGCCGCTCATGTTCGTGACGGTGTTGCTTGAGCCCCCGATCGTCAGTGTCGCGCCGACGGCGACGTTCACCGTGCCGGTGATGATCGAGTTGCCGCCGGTGAGCTCGAGCTTGCGCCCCTCGACCTCGATCGCGGAGCCGGCGAAGCCGAGATACGGCACGAAGATGACCGACGACGCGTCCGCCGCTCCCGTCGCCGTCCGCCGCAGCGTACCCGCGTTGATGAAGGCGGCATCGGTCGCACCCGACGAGCGCGTCATGGTGTCGTTCGCGCTTGCCGTGAACACCGAGCCGACGCCGTTGACGATGCGGCCGCCGTCGCGCGTGCCGTCGACCGCATTGCTGGCGTCGAGATCGATCCTTCCGGCGCTCCAGGTCGCGCCGCCATTCACCACGAGCGTGCGGCCGGTATCGAACGCGACGTCCCCGAGGATGATGACGGGACCGTTGGCGATCAGCTGCGCGTTGCCCTTGAGCGTGCCGCCCTGGATCGTCAGCGGACCGGTCACAGTGACGTCGCCGGCGCCCTGCAAGGTGCCGCCGGCGCCGATCGTGAATCGGGCGGCCGTCACGCTGCCCCCGCTGCCGACCTCGAACCGGCCGTCGGTGACGGAAAGAAGGTTGCTCGTCGTCAGCGTGCCGCCGCCGAAAACATCCAGCTGGAATGTGCCATCGACCAGTACATCGCGGGCATGGAGCGCTCCGACGATGCCCTGGCTCGAGCCCGTCAGCCGGACCCGTCCGCCCGTTGTGCTGGTGCCGTTGAAGATCGCGAAGCCGCTGATGACGATGTCATTGAGGTCGCCGACCGCAGTGGCCGTCAGGTTGTTGATGACGTTGGAGCCCGAGGCGAGCTCGAACTCGCCGGCGGGCCCCATCGATAGCGTGCCGCCGATCGCGGCGTTGCCGCCGTTGATCAGCAGCTTGCCACGCACGACGTCGATCGTCCCGGTCGGCTCGTTGGTGAACTGGACCCCGATCGTGGTCGTCCCGGGAATAGCGATCGCATCCTGCTTGCGGAACGTGCCCCGGTTGATGAAGGACTCGTCGGTGAGCCCTGCCGACCGCGACATCTGGTTGGTGCGATCGGCGACCAGGACCGAACCGATCTCGTTGATGATCCGGCCGGCCTCGCGGCCGTTGTCGGCGGCGCCGGTCGGGTTGAGATTGATCGTTCCCGATCCCCAGGTCCCGCCGCCCGCGACGACCACGTCGCGGCCCGCATCAATGTTGACGTTGCCGCTGATCTGGATCGCGCCGTTCGACTGCAGGCGGCCGTCGCCGGTGAGCGTCCCGCCGAGGAGCCGCGTCAACCCCGAGGCCGCGACGACGCCGCGCCCCGTCAATGTGCCGCTGTCCTGGAAATAATCGGCGGTGTTCAGATGGCCCACGCCGAAAATGCCGCTCGCGACGTTGAGCGTGCTGTTCTGGACGGAGGTCAGGCCGGCCACGGTCACGAGCGCGCCGGAGCCCGGCAGGGCTCCACCGTTCACGTTGAAGCTCGAGAAAACCGTTCCGTCCACCTCGAGCCGGCCCACCGACAGCGAGGCGCCGGACAGCACGGCCGAGCTGCTGTCCGTGATCCGCAAGCGACCGGCGAAGCTGCTGTCGCCGCCGAACTGCACGAAGCCCGGGATCTCAAGGATCGCGAGCGCGTTGGAACCGCCGCCATCGAGGCCATTGATGACGTTCAGGGAACCGTCGACGACAAGACGCTGCGCCGCGCCGGTGATGTTGAGTGTGCCGCGCAGATCGGCATTGCCGCCGAGCAGCGACAGCGTCCCGCCGCCGATCTCGAGCGTTCCGCCCGTCCCGAGGGTCAGCGTGCCGTTGACGGTGCTGTTCGCGCTAGTACCGAGAATCCCGCCGGTGATGTCGAGGGTGTCGTTGCTGCCGACCGTCAGCGCGCCGATCCGGTGCGTCCCGGCGCTGTGCGTCACGGTGATGGCGCCGGCCGGACTGATCGCGACATCCGTCGCCGCCGACGACGGGACGATGCCCGTGCTCCAGTTGGCGGGCGCGTTCCAGTTGCCGGTCCCAGCGACCCACTGCGTCTGCGCCGAAGAGACCGTCGCGGCCAGCGACAGCGCAAGCGCGGTACCGGCAACGAGCCGGAATGGCGACGATCCCGGGCGCCGTCCCCCATCCGCGGCGACGAGGCTCCCGACCGGCCGCTCGGCACCGACGCGCGTCGACTTCGTCATCGTCCCTCCGATGCCGACGACGCGTTCGCGCCCTGCCGGCTCGCCGCCCCCGATCACAACCCCGCCGTGCCGGCGCTGAAGCGATGAAGCGACCTCGGAAGTCGGATGCAATCGACGTGCCCACGACGAAAGCCGCGACATGTCGTCGTTTTCGCGCAGCGAATGCGGAGCCTGTAAACCCTACATTACAGGCGGGATTGCGCCGCGCCGCAGCACGACCCGGCCGCCTCAGCCACGCGAGGTCCCGGCGGCGATGCGCGCTAACCCCTCGATGCGCTTCCAGTCGCGCGCCGCGACGGCGTCCTTGGGCATCATCCAGGTACCGCCGACGGCGACGACGTTCTTGCAGGCCAGATACTCGCGTGCCGTCTCCTGGACCAGCCCGCCCGTCGGGCAGAACATCACGTCGCCGAACACCGGCGCGAAGGCGCCGAGGGCGGCGGTCCCGCCGGACTGCTGCGCCGGAAAGAATTTCAGCGTCGTGAACCCGGCATTGCGCGCCTGCATGATCTCCGACGCCGTGACGGCGCCCGGGAGCCAAGCGACCTTGCCGCGCCGCGCCGCGCCGACCATCGCCGGATCGAAGCCCGGGCTCACCGCAAAGCGCGCACCGACACCTTCGGCGCGCACGAGATCCTCGCTCGTCAGGGCCGTGCCGACGCCGACGATCGCCTCGGGCAGCGCCTTGGCGACCGCCTCGACGCAAGCGAGCGCCGTTTCGGTGCGCAGCGTGATCTCGAGCACCGTGAGACCGCCGGCGGCGAGCGCCTTGCAGAGGTCGGTGGTGCTCGCGACGTCGCCGGCCGTGATCACCGGCACGGCGACGACGCGCCGCAGCGCATCGCGCAGCGCGAAGTTCGCGACGTTCGGGACCGGCGCGCTCACAACGTCAGACCTCCGTCGATGACGTGGATCGCGCCGGTCGTGTAGGCGCTCTCGTCCGAGGCGAGATATACCGCGAGCGCGGCGATCTCCTCCGGCGCACCGAGACGGCCGAGCGGCTGGCGCGCGACGAAGGCCTTGCGCGCCTCGACCGGGTCGGCGTTGGCGTTGATGCGGTCGTCGAGCGACGGCGTCTGGACCGTGCCCGGGCAGATCGCGTTGCAGCGGATGCCCTGCTTGATGAAGTCGGCCGCGACCGACTTGGTCATGCCGATGACGGCGGCCTTGGTCGTGCCGTAGACGAAGCGATTGATCACGCCCTTCACCGACGACGCCACCGACGACATGTTGATGACGGAGCCGCCGCCGTTCGCGATCATCGCCGGCAGGAAGGCGCGGGTCATCCAGTACATCGCCCGGACGTTCAGGTTGTTGGAGAACTCCCACTGCGCTTCGTCGCACTCCAGGATCGTGCCGTTCGCGACATAGCCCGCGCAGTTGAAAAGCACGTCGAGCGCGCCGACCTCGGTCGCGCAGGCTTCGATCGCGGACTTGTTCAGCACATCCAGCTTGCGGATCGTGATGCCCGGCGTCCCGGCGAGCTCCTTCAGCTTCGCCTCGTTCACGTCCGTGGCGATCACCCGGGCGCCCTCGCGGGCGAAGGCGAGCGCGCTCTCGCGCCCGATGCCCTGGGCCGCCGCAGTGATCAGCGCCTTCTTACCCTTCAATCTTCCGCTCACCGTACGATCCCCCATCAAGACTGTGGTCGGCGCAAGCTAGCGGCGCCGTCAGCGTCCTGACAAGCGCGCTCGCCTGCCCCTATAATCGCGTCCCTTCCAAGAACCGATCCGACAAAGGGAACGTCCGATGGCGCTCGCCCAGCTCACGATCCGACTCAACCCCGCCGACAACATCATCGTCGCCCGCGCCGATCTGCTGCCCGGGACGCAGATCCCCGGCGAGGGCGTCACCGTGAAAGGACGGATTCCGGTCGGCCACAAGATCGCCACCAAGGCCATCCGCGACGGCGAGCCGGTCCATCGCTACGGCCAGATCATCGGGTTCGCGCACGGCGCGATCGAGCCCGGCGAGCACGTCCACACCCACAACTGCGTGATGGGCGACTTCGCGCGCGATTACGCCTACTGCACGCTCGCCAAGCCGACGGACTTCGTCAGTCCGCCGGCGACGTTCCTCGGCTATCACCGCGCCGACGGCAGCGTCGCGACGCGCAATTACATCGGCATCCTGTCCTCGGTGAACTGCTCGGCGACGGTGTCCAACTACATCGCGCGCGCCTTCGAGCCGAACCCGATCACGGGCGAGAACCCGCTCGCCGACTTCCCCAATGTCGACGGCGTCGTCGCCCTTACCCACCGCACGGGCTGCGGCATGAACGACGGCGATGCGCTCGAGATCCTGCGCCGCACGATGGGCGGCTACGCCCGCCATCCGAACTTCGCGGCCATCGTCAATGTCGGCCTCGGCTGCGAGGTCAACCAGGTCGGCGGCTTCATGCAGGCCGAGAAGCTCGCCGAGAGCAGCGTCATGCGCGGCATGACGATCCAGGACACCGGCGGCACGCGCAAGACGGTCGAGCGCGGCATCGCGATGATCAAGGAGATGCTGCCCGAGGTGAACAAGTTCAAGCGCGCACCCGCCCCGGCCAAGCACATCATGATCGGGCTGCAGTGCGGCGGCTCGGACGGATACTCGGGGATCACCGCGAACCCGGCGCTGGGCGCCGCCTCGGACCTGCTCGTGCGCAATGGCGGCACGGTGATCCTGTCCGAGACGCCGGAGACCTACGGCGCCGAGCACCTGCTGACGCGCCGGGCGGTGAGCCGCGACGTCGGCGAGAAGCTCGTCGCGCTGATGAAGTGGTGGGAGGACTACACCGCCCGCAACAAGGGCGAGATGAACCACAACCCCTCGCCCGGCAACAAGGCCGGCGGCATCACGACGATCCTCGAGAAGTCGCTGGGTGCTGCGGCGAAGGCCGGTTCGACCAACCTCGTCGATGTCGTCGGCTACGCCGAGAAGGTGACGAAGCACGGCTTCGTGTTCATGGACACGCCGGGCTACGACCCGGTCGCGGCGACCGGACAGGTCGCCGGCGGCGCGAACATGATCTGCTTCACGACCGGCCGCGGATCGGTCTACGGCTGCAAGCCCTCGCCGTCGATCAAGCTCGCCACAAACTCGATGCTCTACAAGCGCATGTCCGACGACATGGACGTCAATTGCGGCACCATCGTCGACGGCGAGGAGACCGTGCAGCAGTGCGGACAGCGCATCTTCGAGCTGATCCTGCGCGTCGCCTCGGGCGAGAAGTCGAAGTCGGAGGCGCTGGGCTTCGGCGCCGACGAGTTCGCGCCCTGGACCATCGGCGCGACGATGTGACGACGCGCGCCGCCGCCGGCGGCGCACCAGGCGGGAGGGAACGATGACGGGACTGGCACGAGCCTTGATCCTTGCGGCCGCCCTTGCCGCCGGCACCGCCGCCGCGGCACCGGTCGAGCCGGCGCTGCAGGCGGAGCTGCTCAAGGTCTACGAGGCGTTCAACGCCGCGGTGAAGAAGGGCGACTACAAAGCCGCGATGGCGACGCGCGACCAGGAGACGCGCAAGAGCATCGAGCAGCAGGTCAAGACCGAGAAGCAGCGCAAGGACTTCATCGACCAGAACCGGATGATGCTCCCGACCAAGGTCGACGTGCAGGACGGCTGGCGCTCGGACAGCGGCACCGAGGCCGAGCTCGAGGTGACCGCGACGCTGCTGGCGCCCAAGCACGTCCGTGGCAAGAACGGCGTGCCGAAGGACGGCATCGTGCAGCAGCCGATCTCGCTCGAGTTCAAGCGCGAGGGCGGCACGTGGAAGTACGCGATGCCGACCTTCCGGATGGCGCCGAGCCAGGTCGTCAAGTGCGACGAGAACCAGGCCGAGGCCGAGAAGGCGTTCGACGACCAGACGAACCTGTCGGTCGGCGGGTTGATCAAGCGCGTGAAGTTCGCGGCGGACTACACGGCGATCGTGATCGACGTCGTCGGCGAGGAGAATTGCCTCTACCTGCCGGACAAGGCCTTCCTGCAGAAGGCCGGCCTGAACACCGACCTGCTCGAGCCGCGCGCCCTCGTCGAGGGCGAGGGCTATCGCCACCGGAGCGACAAGCAGAAGGCCTGGCTGACGGGGCTCAAGGTCACGCGCCGCTGACGTCGCCCGGCGACTCCGGCAACGCGCTGGGATGGACGATCGGGCGGTAGCCGCCGGCGAGGGCTGCGAGCATCGGTGCCGGGGTCAGGACGTCGACGACCGCGTCGGGGTCCGGCTGCGGGGCGTCGGCGTGCCGATAGCCGCCGGGCGTCCAGCGCCGCAGCGCGCCGCGCCAGAGCAGCCAGGCGGACGGGTCGCCGTCGCGGCGCAGCATCGCGCCTTCGGGCAGCGCGCCGAGCGCGCGACGCGGATAGGGCCGGACGAGCCGCGCCGCGTGCAGCGCCGCATCGACCGTCGCGATCGGCGTCGCGCCTTCTCCCAGCGCCGCCTTGAACGCCACCAGCGCCGCGTGGCGGCAGAAGCCGCACGGGCGATGCCCGGCCGCAAGAGCCGTCGCTTCGTCGAGGAAGAACAAGGCCGTCCATCGGCCCGGCGGCGCGACCGGGAGTTGCCGCCCCTTCCAGTCGAGCCGGCAGCAGATCCACGCCCGCGTGGTCCAGCGCCGCCGCGTGAAGGCGCCCGCGGCATCGACGAGGCAGCCGCGATTGCCCATCAGCAAGCCGCGCTCCGGCGTGGCGAAGCGCTCGCCCGTCGGAGCGATGCGATTGGCGCGCGCCATCATGCCGCCGCCGCGGCGCGCACCACGGCCGCCGCGCCGTCGCGCTCGAGGCGCTCGAGCCAGGCGCCGACGGCCTCGGCGAAGCCTGCGACCTTCGCCAGATCGGCACCGAAGATCGCCGGGATGCCGAGCAGCGCCGCGGCCCGCGTGCTCGGCTCGCCCGCGCGCAGCGGCACGAACGTCTCCGCGAGCGGATCGCGCACGTCGATCGGATTTCCGCGCTCGTCGACGCCGCGCACGTAGCGCATCCAGGCCGCGACGGCGAGGGCGCCGGTCGCACAGGGCCGGCCCGCGGCGATGTTCTCCCGGATCGTCGCCAGCAGCCGCTGCGGCAGCTTCTGGGAGCCGTCCATCGCGATCTGCCACGTGCGATGGCGCAGCTGCGGATCGCCGAAGCGCGCCAGCAGCCGGCGGCGATAGGCGGCAAGATCGACGCCGGCCGGCACCCGCAGGGTCGGCGTCGCCTCGTCCCACAGCCGCTCGACCAGCGGCGCGAAGCCCGGCGCGACGATCGCCTGGGCGACGAATTCGTGACCTGCAAGGTAGCCCAGATAGGCCAGCATCGAGTGGCTCGCGTTGAGCAGCCGCAGCTTCATGTGCTCGAAGGGCACGACGTCGGCGACGAGCTCGGCCCCGCCCGCCTCCCAGGCGGGGCGCCCCGCCGGGAAGCGGTCCTCGATCACCCACTGCGAGAACGGCTCCGTGACGACGCAGGCCTCGTCGCGCAGACCGAGAAGACCCGCCACCGTCTCGATGTCCGCCGGCGCCGTCGCCGGCACGATGCGGTCGACCATCGTCGACGGGAATGCGACCTGCGCGTCGATCCAGGCGGCCAGCGACGGATCTTGACGCTCGGCGAGCGCACGCACGACCCGCGCGGTCGCGACGCCGTTCTCCGGCAGGTTGTCGCAGCTCATCACCGCGAGCCCGCCGGCGCCGGCGGCCCGCCGCGCCGCGAGCCCGGCCACGATCAGCCCCGGCGCCGAGCGCGGCCGGCCGGGCTCGGCGATGTCGTGGACGATGTCCGGGTGCGCGGTCTCGAGCACGCCGCTGGCGGCATCGCGGCAATAGCCCTTCTCCGTCACCGTCAGCGACACGATGCGCGTGGCGGGCCGCGCGATGGCCGCGATCGCATCGGCGAGCCGGGCCGGCCCGATCACGTCGCGGATGACTCCGACCACCGTCAGCGCGTCGCCGTCCGGCCCGCGCACGAGCACGCCGTAGAGTCCGTCCTGCGGAGCGAGCCTCCGCGGCACGTCCTCGCCGCGCAGGCTCACCGCGGCGATTCCCCAGTCGCCGCCGCGCGCGGCGATCGCCGCCTGGGTGTGCATCGCCTGATGCGCGCGATGGAACGCGCCGCAGCCGAGATGGACGATGCCGATGCCGAGACGGCGGGGATCGAATCCCGGCCGGACCACGGCCGCCGGCAGGTGGGAAAGCTGGTCGAGGTCGAGACGTGGCGGCATCGCGGCTCCTGGATCGAGCCGCGAGGTTAGCGCGGAACGCCCCGCGCCGGTCGAGCTGCTGCACGCCGGCGATCGCCGCAGCGCGGCCCGCCGCGCACGGCGTGCGTCATGCGGGCGCGGCGGCGAGGCTGCGCCGGCACCAGTCGAGGATCGACGTCGCGTCGGGCGGCAACGCCTCCGCGAGGCCGGCCGCGAAGCGATCGAAGGCGGCGCGCTGGGCCAGCGGCAGGCCGAGCAGGACCGGGATGTCGCGCGCCAGCGCCGCTCCGATCACCGCGCGGAAGCCGTGACCGTCGGCCTCGCGCTGGCCGAACTTGTTGAGGATGAGCAGGTCGACCGGTCCCTGCAGCGAGGCTTCGACGGCGGCGACCGCATCCTCCAGCGCCCCGGCATCGAGCCGGCACGATGCCGAATGCGCGCCGAGATCCTGGGTGATGCGGATCGCGCGATCGGTCGACAGCACGGCGAGATCCATGTCGCAGCGATGCGCGAGCGGTCCGGTCGCGGGCGCGCGGACGACGCCCGCCAGGCGCACGCGCTCGCCCGCGAGCCGCCCGGCGACCTCGGCCAGCACGTCGTCGACAAGACCCCGCCGATCGGCGGTCACCGTCGCGATCTTCATCGTGACTCTCCTCTGATTGCGTCAGTGCGTGGCGATCCGCGCCGCCACCCGGGCCGCGCCGGACCAGTCGGCGCCCCGGGTGCCGGTCAGGAAGCCGTCGGAGAACCGCCCGCCCGGCGCCTCGGGCAGCAGTGCCTCCGACAGCGTCGCGGCATCGAGGCGGCCGTCGAGACGCTCGCGGAACAGCCGGCACGTGCGCGCGAAGTCGCCGGAATGCGGCGAGAGCCGCAACGCGCAGACGCCGGCGCGTGCCAGCGCCTCGACCTGGTTCGCGGCATTCGCGCAGGTGAAGGACAGCGTCTGGACGCCGTTGACGGCGAGGAAGGCCTGGTCGTCGAGCGTGTCGACCGCCAGTCCGTCCGGATCGGCGCTGCAGACGAACTGGCAGCTGTCCTTGGCGCGGCCATGCAGGCGGGCGTGGTAGCAGCGGCCCGAGATGGCCAGCGGCACCCGGCCGTATCCCCAGGCCTCGAGGACGACGCCGTGCGCCGCGGCGGCCTGCGCGAGCGGCACCATCGCGGCGATCGGCAGTTCCGGCGGCAGGCAGATCCGTCGCGCGCCGCGGCCCGCGAGCCAGGCCAACGTGCCCTCGTTGTAGACATTGACGAGCGGGCCCACCGAAAACGCCGCCCCTTCCGGAATATGGGCGAGCGCGCTGAGATCGTTCACTTCGATCTCGACGCCCGTCGCCGCCAGCTCGACCGTCAGCGCGCGTTCGCGCGGCAGAGTCACGAGCGCGAGGCTGGTGAGCGCGACCCGCTTCCCCGCGGCCTGCAGCCGCTCCACCGCTTCGGGGATGTGCGCCTGATAGAAGGGCAGCCGCTTCGAGCAGACGAGCTCGCCCAGCACGACGCGCTCGACCGGTGCGGTATCGGCGAGCCGCGCGTAGAAGTCGCGCCAGGTGTCCGTGTCCCAGAAGAACTGGACCGGACCGACGCTCAGCTCCATGGCCATGTCCTCACCGCCACGACTTGCGATAGGCGCCCGTCGTGGACGCCTGCCCCTCGGCCAGCCCGAGCAGCATGCCCGCCGGCACCGGCCGGCCGGCGGCGAGCGCGTCGACCGCCGAACGAAAGCTGCGAACCACCGCCGCGACATAGGCGCGGCTCCGCTGGCGACCTTCGATCTTGAGCGCCGCGACACCGGCCGCGGCCAGCTGCGGCAGCAGCGCCGCCGCGTCGAGACTCGCCGGATCCTCGAACACGTGGCCGGTCGCGCCGCCCGCCTTGAAGCAGCCCTTGCACAGCGTCGGATAAGGCGCCGGCTCGCCGGCCGCCGCCTTGTGGATGGTGAAGCCGCCGAGACGCGCCGACAGCGTGCCGCCCGCGTCGTCGTAGACGACGTGGCTCGCAGGCGAGCACACGCCGTTCATGTTCGGGGACTGGCCGGTCGCGTAGGACGACAGCGCGCAGCGTCCTTCCGCCATGACGCACAGGCCCCCGAAGACGAAGACCTCCGTCTCGACGTCGATCTCGCCGTTGATCGCGGCGATCTCGGCGATGGTCAGGACCCGCGGCAGCACCACGCGCCGCACGCCGAAGGCCCGCGCGTAGAGGTTGATCGAATCGGGGTTGGCCGCGGCGGCCTGCACCGAGAGATGACGGCGCAGGCCCGGATGGCGCTCGGCCGCATGCGCGAGCAGGCCGATATCGGCGAGGATCACCGCATGCGCGCCGGCCGCTTCGGCGTCCGCGACGGCGCGGTGCCAGGCCGCGGCGGCGCCCGCGCGCGGGAAGGTGTTGATGGCCACCAGCACCTTCGCGCCGCGCGCGCGCGCGTAGGCGATGCCCTCGGCCATCTCCGCGCGGCTGAAGTTGAGGCCGGGGAAGTTGCGCGCGTTGGTCTCGTCGGCGAAGCCGCAATAGACGCTGTGGGCGCCGGCATCGACCGCGGCACGCAGCGCCGCCGGAGTCCCCGCCGGGCAGACGAGCTCCATCATGCGCAGACGTCCCGGCGCCGGAGCGCGACCCCGGTCGCCAGCTCGGCGATGTCGGCGAGCCGCGCCAGCGGCGGCGCCAGCGGCCCTGCGAGCGCCGCCGCCTCCGCCACGAGATCGAGCTCCGCATCGTCGATGGCGTTGCGCAGGGCGAGCGCCGCCGCCGTGTCGCCCTCGATCGTCAGGTCGCGCGAGAAGAACAACGCGTCGCCGTCGAACGCGCCGTGGACGAGGCCGAGCAGCGCGGCCAGGGCGCCGGCGATGCGGCAGTCCGCCGGCGGCGCGGCGCGCCACGCCGTCACCGACGGGCACGCGGCCGAGAGGTCGAGCAGCAGCACGATGGGAAGATCGGTCGGGTCGATGAGGAAGCGCTTGGTGCCGTGCGCACCGAGCCTTCCGAACAGCCCCGGATGCGCGGTCGCGAGCGCACGCGCCAGCGCCGTCAGCGCCGCCGAGACCGGAGCAAGCGGCAGGACTTGCAGGGGTGCGGCCATCGCCCACGGCAGCACGGGTATCGCCTGGCTCGCCCCTCGCATGGCCGTCTCCGTTGGATGCACGGACACCATAGGGGCCGCGCCCGACGCCTCCGCCGTTCAGATTGTCGCAGGCGCGCCCGCGACCACCGCGGACGCCTCGGCGCATTCCGGCGGCGATCGTGCAACCGCGGCGGTCCGTTGCGGCCGTATGGCCAAACCGCCGATCCCGCTTGGACATGCCTCCGGAAATCGCCGAGGATCGCCCGGTCGTTACGACGCCCGACGGCCGGCGCCGACCGGCGAAGCTCTCAGGGAGTGGCGATGGCGGCGTCCCGTCGCCCGACCTGCACAGACGAGGAACCGAGGATGATGCGGCGATTGATGTTGATCGGCTGTCTCGCCCTGCCGGCGATGGCGGCGGCCCAGGAGGGGTCCGTGGGAATCGTCGAGAAGCGGGTCTTCTCGATGCCCAGCTACACGACGGTGGGCGGCGCCACGATCAGGGACGTCAAGGTCGGTTGGGAGGCGTACGGTCAGCTCAACGCGGCCCGCGACAACGTCGTCATCGTCCCGCATTTCTTCACGGGCAACTCGCACGCCGCCGGCAAGTACAAGCCCGAGGACGCCGCGCCCGGCTATTGGGATGCGATCATCGGGCCCGGAAAGGCGATCGACACCGGCCGCTTCTACGTCGTCGCGGTCGACAGCCTGGTGAACCTCAACACCAAGGATCCCAACACGACGACCACCGGTCCGGCGACCACGAACCCCGACACCGGGAAGCCCTGGGGCATGGCCTTCCCGATCGTGACCATGCGCGACTTCGTCAACGTGCAGAAGGCGCTGCTCGACTCGCTCGGCGTCACGCGGGTGCATGCCGCGATCGGCGCGTCGATGGGCTCGATGCAGGCGCTCGAATGGGCGGCCGCGTATCCCGATCTGGTGCAGCGCGTCGCCCCGGTGATCGGCGTCGGCGAGGCCGATGCCTGGACGATTGGCCGGGTCGAACTCTGGGCCCAGGCGATCACGCTGGATCCGAACTGGAACAACGGCGACTACTACGGCCGCGCCGAGCCGACGGCGGGGCTCGCCCTCGCGCTGAAGCTCGTGACGCTCGACGCGCGCCACTGGGGCTGGGCGGACAAGGCGTTCGGCCGCAAGCTCGCGAAGGAGGGCGACAGCCCGCTCGCCAGCTGGAACAACCGCTATGCGATCACGGCCACGCTCGACGCGGTCGGTGCGGCGCGTGCCAGGACCGGCGACGCCAACCACTTCCTCTACCTCGTGCGCGCCAACCAGCTCTTCGTCGCCGGCCACGAGAACGGCGGCCTCGAGGCCGGTCTGGCCCGGATCAAGGCGAAGGCGCTGTTCCTGCCCGCTAAGAGCGACCTGCTGCTGGCGCCCGAGAATGCGCGCAAGTCCGTCGACATCCTCCGCCGCCTCGGCAAGCAGGCCGAGATGGTCGAGATCGACGGCGACGGCGGCCACCTCGACGGCGTCCTCGCGGTCAGCCGCGTCGGGCCGCAGATCCGCCGGTTCATGGACTGACGCGCGCCGCTTCGACGGGGCGCGACCGCAAAGACGACACAACGAAGCGAAAGGAAGACTGGGATGTCGCTGGACATGTTCTCGCTCAAGGGGCGCGTCGCGTTCCTCACCGGCGCCTCGCGCGGCCTCGGGCTCGCGATGGCCGAGGCGCTCGGCAAGGCCGGCGCGACGGTGGTGATCAACGCGCGCGACGACAAGCAGCTGGCGACGGCCGTCGACGGCCTCAAGCGCCAGGGCATCAAGGCCGCCTACAAGGCGTTCGACGTCTCGAGCGAGGCGGCATGCAAGAAGGCGGTCGCCGAGATCGTCGCCGAGCAGGGCAGCCTCGACATCCTGGTGAACAACGCGGGCATGAACCACCGCCACAAGCTGAGCGAGTTCCCGACCGCCGATTTCGACGCGGTGATCGCGGTGCATCTGCGCGCCGCGTTCATCCTCTCGCGCGAGGCGCTGGCGCACATGGTGCCGCGCAAATGGGGGCGCATCATCAACACCGTCTCGGCGACCGTCCGCCTGGGCCGCGCCACGGTGTCGGCCTACACCGCCGCCAAGACCGGGCTGGACGGCCTCACGCGCCAGATGGGAATCGAGTTCGCCACGACCGGCGTGACGGTGAATGCCATCGCGCCCGGCTACTTCGAGACCGAGCTCAACGCGCCGCTGCTGGCCAATCCGGAATTCGTGGCGATGGTGAACAAGCGCACGCCGATGGCGCGCTGGGCGAAGCCGGCCGAGCTGGGGGGCGCGGCCGTGTTCCTGGCCTCGGACGCGGCCAGCTACGTCACCGGCCACACGCTCTACGTCGACGGCGGCCTCACCGTCGCCCTCTGAAGGCTGCCAGCCGACGACGCGGGGGGCGGCCCGTCACGTGCCGCTCCCGTGCCGACGACGCGGCGTCGGCCAGTCCCGCTATTCCGCCGCCTGTCCGCCGACCGACGGCGGAGCCGATGCCCCGGCCCTCCCGGGCTCGACGCCGTCGTTCGTCGCGACCGCGCCATCCGTCGCCGTGGCTTGGCCCGGGCCGCTCGCGAGTCCGAGGCTGAACTCCTCGCCGCCGTCGACGGCGAGGTCGACGCGCATGTTGTAGGTCCGGTACTCGATCCCGTGCTTGCCGCGGACGACGCTCCGCTGCGGCGAGACGCCGCCTGACAGGCGCACGGCGGAGATCCGCAGCGTGCCGCTCGCGAAGGGCACCGCCCCGAGTGCGACCAGCCGGGTCTGCGTCGCCTCGATCAGTCGCGTGGCATTGAGGCCGCCGTCGATCATGCGCGCGCCGACCAGGATCTGCCGCGCCTGGGCCGCCGCCGACATGCGCGCCGCCGCGATGGTCGACTCGCCGACGATGAACTCGTGCGCGTGCTCGCCGTCGGTTCCCGGCTGGAAGAAGGAGAAGTGGCTGCCGACCGTCACCGCGGTGCGCAGCACCGGAACCAGACCGCCCTCGACCTCGGTCAGGCGGTTGTCGGCCAGAGCCAGGATCAGCAGCGTCACCAGATTGACGTCCGCCTCCGGCCCGCCGCGGCGATTCCAAAGATAGAACCCGTCGCCGGTGTTCATGCGCCCGAGCGCCACGCCGAGCTCGAGCTGGCGACAGCGCCGCTGCGCGATGGCGATCGAGTGCACCAGGCTGTTGAGCAGCGCCGCCTGTTCCAGCCGACTGGCGCGCGAGAATCCGACGATGTCCAGCAGACCGACCGCGCGCCGCTCCGTGAACGCGATTCCGTAGGGCTTGAGGAGCTCGTCGATCGCCGCCGCGTCGGCCTCGCGCATGTCGGCGAGCACCGGCCGATCGACGATGACGACATCGAGGCCCTGCCATCGTCCGAGCTCGGCGATCGCGCTCGGGCTCATGCGCCGCGGCCCCGAGGCGACGAGCTCGCCGCCCATGGTCTCGATCTCGGGCAGCCGCGAGTTCGGCAGCAGGAGCAGCGCCAGATGGTCGTCGATCACGCTCCAGCCGAGCACGAGGCTCCGCCCGATGACCCAGAGGCGGTCGAGTTCCTTGCGCAGGGCGCGGCGGGATCGCGGATCGGAGAGCGGCATGGCGCGGAAGACGCGCGATCCTTGCCGCCCGCGGTTAACGACCCCTGAAGAATGGGGCCTTGTGCGGCAATTCAGCCCCGATTGGGGCGCAGATCGTCCTCGATATGCGCGTGGATCAGCGCGTCGACCGAAGCGTCGGTCGTGAAGCCCATCGCCTTGGCGCGGGTCGAGGCCAGCTTCCGCGGCCAGCCGTCGACGATCTTCTGGATCATCGGGTCCGGCTGCCACTTGATGCGCCGGTAGGCCTCCTCGCCGGCGACGCGTCGCAGCGCGCTCGCCATGTCCTCGACCGTGGCGTCGAGCGACGGCAGGGTCAGCGATCGGTTCCAGCCCCATGTGGCCGCGGGGAGGTCGTGGGCGCGGATGAACGCCTCCACGGTCTTGCGCGGGCTGAGCAGCGGCATCCAGTTGTCGGGGCGCACGGGGCAGATCGCCTCCTGGCCCGCGAGCGGCTCGCGGATGATGGACGAGGCGAAGGTCGACGCCGCGAGGTTCGGCTTGCCAGGGCGGACGACGATCGTCGGCAGCCGCAGCGCGCGGCCGTCGACGAAGCCCTTGCGGGTGTAGTCGGCGATCAGCATCTCGCCGACCGCCTTCTGGATCCCATAGGAGGTCTGCGGGTGCAGCGGCTGGTCGTCGGAGAGCCGCTCCGGCAGGTCGCCGCCGTAGACCGCGATCGAGGAGGTGAAGACGATCCGCGGCACGGTGCCCAGGGCGCGACAGACCTCCAGCACGTTTCGCGTGCCGTCGAGGTTCACGCGGTAGCCGAGGTCGAAGTCGCGCTCCGCGCCGGCGCTGACGACGGCCGCGAAATGGAAGACCGCGCGGGTGTCCGGCGTGATGAGGCGCCGGATGAGGTCGGCGTCGTGGATCTGGCCCGTCACGACCTCGACGCGCGGGTCGACCGGCACGTCCTCGCCGGCGGCGACGTCCATCAGGACCAGCTTGTCGATCCTGGTTGCCTTGCCGTCGGGCGAAAGCGTCCCCTGCTCGAGCAGCTTGCGGGCCAGCTTCTTGCCCAGCATCCCCGTGCCGCCGGTGATCACGACCTTCATCGTCCCGTCTCCTCGTCCCTCGGCGCCACGGTCATTCCTTCACGGCGCCGGTCATGGCCGAAACATAGTGGTTCACCACGAACGCATAGCAGATCGCCACGATCGTAGACCCGATCAATCCGCCGGCCATCAATGCGCCCCAGTGATAGACGTCGCCCTCGACCAGCTGGGTGAGCACCGCCACCGGCACGGTCTTCTCCTCCGAGGACGAGATGAACGTCAGAGCGTAGATGAACTCGTTCCACGACAGGGTGAAAGCGAAGATCGATGCCGAGATCAGCCCGGGTACGGCGAGCGGCAGGGTGATCTTCCACAGGATCTGCAGACGCGTCGCGCCGTCGATCAGGGCGCATTCCTCGAGCTCGTAGGGGATCGAGCGGAAATATCCCATCAGCAGCCAGGTGCAGAACGGGATGAGGAAAGTCGGATAGGTCAGGATCAGCGCCCACTGCGTGTCGTAGAGCTCGAGATCGAAGACGATCGTCGCGAGCGGGATGAACAGGATCGACGGCGGTACGAGATAGGCGAGGAAGATGAGCAGGCCGACCGTGTTCGCGCCGCGGAAGCGCAGCCGCGTGATCGCGTAGGCCGCCAGCACGCTCGCGAACAGCGACAGCAGCGTCGACGCCGTCGCCACCCACATCGTGTTCCAGAGCCAGGCCGGATACTCGGTCTGGAACCAGAGGCGCTCGATGTTCGCCAGCGTCCAGTTCTTCACCCACAGCGGATTGTGGTTCTTGAAGTTGTACAGCTCGTCGTTGGGCTTGAAGGTCGTGATGGCCATCCAGAAGAACGGGAAGAGCAGCACGAAGACGAACACCGAGAGCGGCAGATAGACCGTGACCGTCCGCCGCGGCAGCGTGTCCAGGAACGCCATGCCGGTGGAGTCGGTGGTGCGGGCGTCAGTCATCGCGGCCTCCCTGCTGCCACTTGCGCCGCTGCAGGGCGAAATAGCTGATGAGCGTGGCGAAGATCAGGAACGGGATCATCGCCGTCGCGATGGCGGCGCCCTCGCCGAGATGTCCGCCGGGGATCGCCCGCTGGAAGGCCAGCGTCGCCATGAGATGCGTGGAGTTCACCGGCCCGCCCTTGGTGATCGCGTAGATCAGCTGGAAGTCGGTGAAGGTGAAGAGCACGGAGAAGGTCAGCACGATCGACAGGATCGGCATCAGCATCGGCACGGTGACGTGACGGAAGCGCTGCCAGCCCGACGCGCCGTCGAGCGCCGCCGCCTCGTAGAGGGAGGGCGAGATGGTCTGCAGGCCCGCGAGCAGACAGATCGCCACGAACGGGATGCCGCGCCACACATTGGCGACGATCAGGGAGATGCGGGCGTTCCAGGGGTCGCCGAGGTAGTCGATCGCTCCCGCGACCAGGCCCATGCGCTGCAGCGCCCAGGTGATGATCGAAAACTGCGTGTCGTACATCCACCAGAACACGATCGCCGAGAGCACCGTCGGGATGATGTAGGGGAGCAGGATGAAGGCGCGCACCAGCGCCTTGAACGGGATGTGGTGGTTCAGCAGCAGCGCCAGCCACAGACCGAGCGCGAACTTCAGGACGGTGGCGATCGCCGTGTAGAAGAACGTCTGCCACACCGACATCCAGAACACGCCGTCGTCGAAAAGGCTGACGTAGTTCGCGAGGCCGATCCAGACGCCCTCGCGGCCGATCCGCGTGTCGGTGAAGCCGAGCCAGATGCCGCGGCCGAGCGGATAGGTGAGGAACACGCCCAGCAGCAGCACCGCCGGCAGCATGAACAGGAACGAAAGGAAGATCCGATTGTCCAGCAGCCGCGACAGGGTCATCGGCGGATCGGAACTGGCGACGGCGGGCGGGGCTGTGGCCATGGCGGAGGAGGCGTTCCCTGAGCGTTGAGCCGTGGACGGGGCAAGGCGACGGTGCCGGCGAGCCGGCGACTCGTCGCGGGCGGAAGGCGCGCGATCGGAGCCTGCGGAACCGGCAGGCCGAGAACCGCCTCGACCTGCCGGATGGTGCGGGAGCAAGAAGGGCGCGCCGGCATGTGCCGGCGCGCCCCTCCCCCTGTCAGCGTCGCGCGGCGATCAGAGCTTGTAGTAACGCTCCGCGCGCTTCTGGGCCTCGGCCGCCGCGTCCTTCGGGCTTTTCGCGCCCGAGCACACCTGCGCGACCATGTTGACCATCACCCAGTCGGCGAGCACGCCGGCCGACTGCGTGCCGAGCGAGCCCGCATATCCCGGCCACAGCTGCTTGACCATGACCTCGCGGTACGGCGTGTGCTTGCGGTCGACCGTCCAGATGTCGAGCTTCTCGTAGGCGCGCAGCGGCTGGCTCCAGTAGCCGATCGCGGCGGTGGCCCACGGGCCGTACTGCTCCTGCTCCATCATGAAGTTCATGTACGCCTTACAGGCGTTCGGGAACTTCGTGTACTTGAAGACCATTCCCGGCACGACGAGGTTCGTCTCGGTCGGCTTGCCGACCGGTCCCAGCGGCATGTCCGCGTGCTCGGTGTCCTCGGCGATCGCCTTGATCGTCGCGTCGCTCGAGTTCTTCGCCGCGTAGTAGACGGAGATGCCGTTCTGCGTCAGCGAGATCTGGCCGTCGAGGAAGGCCTTGTTGTTCGACGGGTCGAGCCAGGACAACGTGCCCGGGATGAAGGTGTCGTAGAGGCGCTTGCCGTACTCGAGCGCCGCGATCGTCTCCGGGCTGTTGATGATGACGTTGTCCTTCTCGTCGACCATCTTGCCGCCGTGCGACCACACCAGCCAGTGCGTCCAGCCGTTGCCGTCGCCGACCGCGTTGCCGAGCGCGAAGCCGGCCGGCGTGTTGTTCTCCTTCAGCTTCTGGCACAGGCGCAGGAAGTCGTTGGTGTTGGTCGGGATGGAATCGAACCCGGCCTTGTTCACGTGGCTCTTGCGGTAGACGACCTTTCCGCCGCCGGCGCCGATCGGCGCGCAGATCCAGCGGCCGAGGCCGCCGCCCTTGGTCTGGACGCGGCCGAACTTCTCGCAGATCGGATACCAGCCGCCGTACTTGCGGCCGAGATTGTTCGCGACGTCGCTGATGTCCACCAGCTTGTCCGCGTACTGGTGCGCGTCGTCGTACCACGCGTACACGACATCGGGGCCGCGGCCGACATTGGCCGCCACCGCCGCCTTGGGGCGGAGATCCTCCCAGCCCTCGTAGTCGACGCGCACCTTCACGCCGAACTTCTGCTCGAACTTCTTGCTGTTCTCGTTCCACAGCGTCTCGTCGCCCTGGACGAACTTGGCGGGGCGAAGCACGCGGATGCTCGCGCCCTTCTCGGGCGTGGGGACGCCGCCGGCCTGAGCCAGCGCATCCGTCGACGCCAGCGCCGCGACGCCGACCGCCGCGCCGCCGCCGACCCGCAATGCATCGCGCCTCGTGAAGTCGTTCATAAGTCAATCCTCCCGTTGGACCGCAACCGTCGCGGTCGATTGGACTCGCTGTTTGTGTCGGCGGAACCGCGCCGCCGAGCGCTCAGAGATGGCGACCGCTGTCGCCATCGAAGAGATGGATGTTCTCGGCCTTCGGCTTGAGCGCGATCTTCGCGCCCGGCACGAAGGCATGCCGCTCCGTGAACACGGCCTGGACGTGCTTGCCGGCGATCTCCGCGACGACCTGCGTATCGGCGCCCGTCGGCTCGACCACGAGGATGGAGCCGTTGAGCGTGTCCGGGCCCTCGACGCCGATCGACAGGTGCTCCGGCCGGATGCCGAAGACGACCTTCTGACCGTCCTTGCCGGGCGCGCTCGCCGGCAGCTGGACGCTCGTCCCGCCGGCCTGCAGCACCGGCGCGCCGCCGTTGCGCTTGAGCGTGCCCTCGATGAAGTTCATCGCCGGGGAGCCGATGAACCCCGCGACGAAGGTGTTGGCGGGATGATCGTAGAGCTCGAGCGGCGTGCCGATCTGCTCGACGATGCCGTCGTGCATCACGACGATCCGGTCGGCCATGGTCATGGCCTCGATCTGATCGTGCGTCACGTAGACGGTCGTGGTCTTGAGGCGCTGGTGCAGCGCCTTGATCTCGGTGCGCATCTGCACGCGCAGCTTGGCGTCCAGGTTCGACAGCGGCTCGTCGAAGAGGAACACCTGCGGATCGCGGACGATGGCGCGTCCCATCGCGACGCGCTGGCGCTGGCCGCCGGAGAGCTGGCGCGGATAGCGCTGCAGGTAGGGCGTCAGGTTGAGGATGCCGGCCGCCTTCTGCACGCGCTCCTCGATCATCGACTTCTCGGCTTTGCGCAGCTTCAGGCTGAAAGCCATGTTGTCGTAGACGGTCATGTGCGGGTACAGCGCGTAGTTCTGGAACACCATCGCGACGTCGCGGTCCTTGGGCGGCAGCCGATTGACCTCCCGCGCGCCGATCGCGATCGATCCCGCGGAGATCTCCTCGAGCCCGGCGATCATGCGAAGCAGGGTCGACTTGCCGCATCCGGAGGGGCCGACCAGGACGACGAACTCGCCATCGGCGATGTCGACGTTGATGCCGTGAATGACCTTGGTCGTTCCGAAGGCCTTCTCGACGTTCTTGACGACGACACCCGCCATGCGATCCCACCCTGCGTTGTTCGCGCGCTCTGCGCTCTTGTAACGGTCGATGATCTAATCGGTTTTCGCCCGGCCCCGCAAGCCTGACTCGGGAAGGAAATCGGCGTTCACGCAGTTCCGCAGCCAGCCCTTCGTCAGATAGTCGCGTGCCGTGGCGGCGGCCTTCTCGCGCATCTCCCGCCATGATTGCGGGCTGTAGAACGCCGCATGGGGCGACAGGATGAGCCGCCCCGCGGCCCAGCTCGGCTGCATCCGGTATGCCGCGACGAGCGGCGAATCCGGATCCGGCGGCTCCTGAGGCAGCACGTCGATGGCGGCGCCGCCGAGCTGCCCGGCGCGCAGCGCGTCGTGCACCGCCCGGGGATCCACGATCGCCCCCCGCGCGGTGTTGACGAGGATCGCGCCGGGCTTGAACTGCTGCAGCCGCGCGGCGTCGATCAGCCCTCGAGTCTCCTCCGTCAGCGGGCAGTGCAGGCTGACCACGTCGCTCTCGCCGAGCAGCGCCTCGAGCGTCGCCAGACGGCGACCCGGCAGCGCGGCGCCGTCGCCGAGATAGGGGTCGAACCAGCCGATGTCGATGCCGAATCCCTGGGCACGTGTGGCGACCGCGCGGCCGATCCGGCCGTAGCCGACGATGCCCAGGCGATCGGTGGCGAGCCGCTTCATCAACGGCCCCGCCGACCAGCGCCATCCGGCGACGGGATCGGTCGACAGGAGCTCGGCGAAGCTCGGCAACCCGCGGCGGAGCGCCAGCATCATGGCGATCGCATGGTCGGCGACCTCGCCGGTGCCGTAGTCCGGCACGTTGCAGGCCGGGATCCCGGCGCGCCCGGCGGCCGCGATGTCGAAGACGTCGTAGCCGACGCCGAAGCGCACGAGGATGCGGCAGCGCTCGAGCTTCTCGATCGTCTCGGCGCGGATCGGCATCAGCCAGCTGAGCACGGCATCGGCCGAGCGCCACAGCGAATCCGGAACGTCGAGCGGATTCTCCGCCGCCAGAGCCTCGACCTCGAACTCCGGCCCCAGCACGGCCTTCTCGACCGCGATATCCATCGCATGGGCCGCGCCGACGATGATGATCCGCATGCGCCGCGCTCCGTCGCTCAGGCGGCCATGCCGGCAGCGGTTGCGAGCTGCCAGAGCCCTGCCCCGACCGCGACCTCGCCGGCCACCCCGCTCACCCGGCACCCCGCGGCCTCGAGCGCCGCGCGGTAGGGCGTGGCGAGCTGCTCGCTGCCGACGACGATGACCTCGCGCGACGCGAAGGCCGCGAGCGCCGCCGCGATCTCGTGGCCGATCAGCAGGCCGGAAAGGAACGCGGCGGCCGACTCGGGCGCCAGGCGCGCGAACAGGCCGTCGGTGCGCACCGTGAAAAGGTGGTGCAGCAGGCCACCGGCCTCCTTTGCACGCGCCAGGCCGCCGGCGAAGGCGACGGCGTCGCTCGCCGTCCCCGTCATCTGGCGGCCCAGGATCGTGTGGTCCTTCAGCGCGGCGAAGGACTCGCCGGTCATGAAGGTGGCGAAGCGCGCCAGGCGGCCGTCGCGGATCTCCAGCCACTTCGAATGCGAGCCGGGCAGGCACAGCGTGACGTCGCGGCAAGCCGTCAACGCGACCACGCCGATCGCCTGCGTCTCCTCGCCCCGGATCACGTCGGGCGCGCCCGCGAGGCCGTCGCCCGCGATGCCGGGCACGATCGCCCCGCCGATCTCCGGCATGTCGAGCAGCGCGCCGGCGAGTGCGCGCGCGTCGGCGGGAAGCGCCGCGTAGCGGGCCTCGCGCCAGCCCTGGCGGCTGCCGATCATGCCGCACATCAGGACGCGCGCGCGCGGCGCGGCGGCGCGCCAGTCGCCGACGAGCTCGGCGAAGGCGCCGGCGAAGTCGCCGTTCGCCACGCGAAGGATCCCGAGCGGCTTCTCGCGCAGCTCGACGATCTTGCCGGCGGCGTCGAATCGCAGGGCGCGCGCATTGGTGGTGCCCCAGTCGAGCCCGATCAGAGTCGTCATCGCGCACCCGCCTTCGGAGTCGGCTCGACGATCGCCTTCCAGCGCGCCGCCTCGCCGCGCACCACGTCGAGCACCCGCCGGGCGAGCTCGCCGCGCGCCTCCGCGTCGGCGAGCGTGCCGTAGGCGCCGACATGCAGCTGGAACGCCTCGAGCTCGAGCCGGATCGCCTCGCAGCTCGCGCGTGCGCTGATCCACTTCGCCTGGAACTGGAACAGCGCGCTCACCGATGCGCAGACCGTCGCGATCGCCGGCAGCGACGCGACCAGGATCGTCGACGTGCCGCCGTCGCCGAGATGCGTCTTCGCGGCCACGAGGACCGAGGTCGCCGCGGTCAGGACGATGGCGAGCACCTGGTAGCCGCCGAACAGGACCATGTTGCGCTTGGCGTAGCGGTCGTAGAAGCCGATCTTGCTTCGGCAGAACGCCTCGACGTCGTCGTTCTTGATCTGCATGCGTTCCCCCGGGACTCGATGCGCGATCAGCGCAGGAACGGTTCCATCCGCGCCAGGGCGTCCGACAGCCGCGCCTCGCTGGACGCGTAGCAGAAGCGCATGTAGCCCTCGCCCTCGGGCCCGAAGGCGCTGCCCGGCGCGAGCCCGACGCCGGTCTCGGCGACGAGGCGCTTGGCGAGGGCCATGCTGTCGCGCATGCCGTCGACGCGGAAGAATGCGTAGAACGCGCCCGGCGGCGCCGCGACCCGCACGCGCGGGAAGCGCGACAGACCCTGGATCACCAGGTCGCGGGCGCGGTTGAGACGCGCGCGCAGCTCGGCCACGAACGGCTCGCCCTGCTCCAGCGCCGCCACGCCCGCCCATTGCACGAAGGTCGCCGCGCCCGAGGTGTTGTACTGGTTGAGCTTGCGGATGTTCAGGTTCACCCATGCCGGCGCCACGATCCAGCCGAGCCGCCAGCCCGTCATCGCCCAGGCCTTCGAGAACGAGTTGAGCGAGATCACCGGGTCTTCCGGCCCGGCGATGTCGAGCGGCGACGGCGCGCGGTCGAGCCCGTAGGTGAGCCGCTCGTAGACTGCGTCGACGACGAGCCAGATCCGCTTCGCGCGGCAGAAGGCGATGATCTCGGCGATCTCGGCCGCGGTGAGCATCCAGCCCGTCGGATTGCCCGGCGAGGCGACGAAGATCGCGCGCGTGCGGGCGTCGCATGCGGCGTAAAGCCTCTGCAGGTCGAGCCGCCAGCCGCCGTCGGCGGTCGCGTCGAGCACCAGCGGCCGCGGCGTCGCGCCGACGATGCGCACCGCCTCGACGATGTTCGGCCACACCGGAGCGACGTAGACGACGTTGTCGCCGGGCCCGGCGACCGCCTGCATCGTCATCATCACCGCCGACATGCCCGATGCCGTGACCTGGATCCGATCGATCCCGAGCGGGCGGCCGTGAAGGCGCCCGACATAAGCCGCGATCGCCTCGCGCAGCGGCGTGATGCCGCGATCGTCGACGTAGTAGGTCTTGTCGGCCCTGATGGCCTCGATCGCGGCCGTCTTGACGAAGTCGGGGGTCGGCGTGTCGCCCTCGCCGAACCAGAACGGCAGCAGGCGCGGGTGGTCCTTGCCCGCGTAATAGACCTCGGCGATCTGCGAGGTGCTCAGCTCTTCGATCTCTTGGCGCAGGTCGGCGGCGTGGCCCATGGCGGTCCCCAAAAACAGCGACGGCCGGCTTATACGAGCCGGCCGTCGACGTCAGCAAGAGCCCCGGTTCAGTGGCTTTCGCGCGTCACATGCGCGCCGGACTTGCCGACCAGGAAGTCGAGATCCGCCCCCTTGTCCGCCTGCAGCACGTGGTCGGTGTAGAGCTTGTAGTAGCCGCGGTCGGCGACCGGCGCCGGGGCCTTCCACGCGGCCTTGCGCTTGGCGAGCTCCGCATCGCTGACGTCGAGATGCAGGCGCCGCGCGGGAACGTCGACCTCGATCATGTCGCCGTTCTTCACCAGCGCCAGCGTGCCGCCGGCGGCGGCCTCCGGCGAGGTGTGCAGGATCGTCGTCCCGTACGCCGTGCCCGACATGCGCGCATCGGAGATGCGGATCATGTCCTTGACGCCCTTCTTCAGGATCTTCGCCGGCAGCGCGAAGTTGCCGACCTCCGGGAAGCCCGGATAGCCCTTCGGGCCGCAGCCCTTGAGCACCATGATGCAGGTCTCGTCGATGTCGAGGTTCGGATCGTCGATCCGGGCGTCGTAGTCCTCGATCGACTCGAACACGACGGCCCGGCCGCGATGCTTCATCAGCTTCGGATCCGCAGCGGACGGCTTGAGCACCGCGCCGCCGGGCGCGAGATTGCCGCGCAGCACCGCGATGCCGCCCTCGGGCTTGAACGGCTTCTTGAACGGGAAGATGACGTCGGTGCTGAAGTTCTGCGCGTCCTTGTTGTTCTCGCCGATCGACTTGCCTGTGACGGTCAGCGCGTCGAGATGCAGCTTGTGCTTGATCTCGGAGATCACGGCCGGGATGCCGCCGGCGTAATAGAACTCCTCCATCAGATACTTGCCCGAGGGCATGAGATTGACGAGGCAGGGCATGTCGCGGCCCAGGCGGTCCCAGTCGTCGAGCGTCAGGTCGACGCCGGCGCGGCCCGCCATCGCGAGCAGGTGCACGACCGCGTTGGTCGAGCCGCCGATCGCGCCGTTGACCATGATCGCGTTCTCGAAGTTCTTCTTGGTCAGGATCTTCGAGATGCGGAGGTCCTCCTTGACCATCTCGACGATGCGCCGGCCCGCCATGTGGGCGAGCGCGTAGCGGCGCGCATCGACACCGGGGATCGCCGCGTTGGTCGGCAGCGCGATGCCCAGCGCCTCCACCATCGAGGCCATCGTCGAGGCCGTACCCATGGTCATGCAGTGGCCCGAGGAGCGCGACATGGCCGCCTCGGCCTGGGCGAGGTCGTCCATCGTCATCTCGCCGGTCTTCAGCCGCTCGGTGAAGATCCAGGTATGCGTGCCCGAGCCGACCAGCTCGCCGCGGAAGCGGCCGTTGAGCATCGGGCCGCCGGAGACGACGAGCGTCGGCAGGTCGCAGCTCGCGGCACCCATCACCAGAGCCGGCGTGGTCTTGTCGCAGCCGGTGAGCAGGATCACGCCGTCCATCGGCTGGCCGCGGATCGACTCCTCGACGTCCATCGACACGAGGTTGCGGTAGAGCATCGCCGTCGGGCGCAGCAGGATCTCCGACAGGCTCATCACAGGGAACTCGAGCGGGAAGCCGCCCATCTCGTAGACGCCGCGCTTCACGTACTCCGCGATCTGGCGGAAATGGCCGTTGCAGGGCGTGAACTCGGACCAGGTGTTGCAGATGCCGATGACCGGACGGCCGTCGAAGAGGTGGTCGGCGCGGCCCTGGTTCTTCATCCAGGAGCGGCGCGCGAAACCGTCGCGGTCCTGGCGCGCGAACCAGGCGTTCGAGCGAAGCTTGAAGTTGCGCGTGTCGTGTCCGTGTCCGGAATCGTCGGCCATTTTCTCTCCCCTGGGGCGCTGCGCGGATCCGCTCCGCAAGCCGGCCCGCAACCTACCGCCGCCGGGCGCATGCGGACAATGGGCTGGGGCGGC
>JAEULA010000113.1 GCA_016793165.1 Alphaproteobacteria bacterium
CGCGACGAGCTGCGCGCGACCCTCGTCGCGATGCTGCAGCGCATGTACGGCTGGCGCGTCGCACCCGAGGCGCTGGTCTTCCTGCCCGGCGTCGAGCCCGGCTTCAACATGGCGCTCAAGGCATTCCTCGCACCCGGCGACGGCGTGGCCGTGCAGACGCCGATGTACCGACCGATCCTGGTCGCGCCCGGCCACTGGGGCATGAAGCGCATCGACGTGCCCCTGCAGGCGGCAAGCGGCGACGATACCTATCGCACCGACATGACGGCGTTCGGCAGGGCGCTCGACCGCTCGAAGGCGCTGCTGTTCTGCAACCCGCACAATCCGACCGGCAAGGTCTTCGCCCGCGACGAGCTGCAGGCGATCGCCGAGGCCTGCCTGGCGCGCGACGTGCTGATCGTCTCGGACGACATCCATTGCGACCTGCTCTTCGACGGCCGGCGCCACGTGCCGATCGCCTCGCTGTCGCCCGCGATCGCCGCGCGCACGATCACGCTGATGTCGGCGAGCAAGACGTTCAACGTCGCCGGCCTCAAGACCGCCTTCGCCGTGGTGACGGAACCGGGCCTGCGGGAGCGCTTCGCCGCGTCGCGCCTCGGCATGGTCGACTCCAACAACGTCGTCGGCCTCGAGGCGACGCAGGCCGCCTTCGCGCATGGCGAGCCCTGGCGCCGCGCGCTGATCGCCTATCTGCAGGCCAATCGCGACTGGCTGGCGGACGCCGTCGCAACCCGCCTGCCCGGCATCCGCATGCGCAAGCCCGAAGGCACCTTCCTCGCCTGGTTGGACTGCGGCGCGCTCGGCCTCGGAGGAGATCTCGCGAATTTCTTCGTCGGGACGGCGAAGGTCGGCCTGAGCGCCGGCACCGAGTTCGGCGAGTCCGGTCGCGACTTCATGCGGCTCAACTTCGGCTGCACGCGCGCAACGCTCGAGGACGGCGTCGCCCGCATCGAGACAGCGCTCAGGTCGCGATGACCGGTCCGCTCCTCGCCGTCGAGGACCTGCGCACCGAGTTCCGCACGCGGCGCGGAGTCGCGAAGGCCGTCGACGGCGTCAGCTTCACGATCGCCCGGGGCGAGATCCTCGCGCTGCTGGGCGAGTCGGGCTGCGGCAAGAGCGTGACGGCGTTGTCGATCATGGGCCTGGTCCCCGCGGCGGCCGGCGGCGTGGTGGGCGGGCGCATCCTGCTCGACGGTCGCGACCTGCGCGGCCTGCCCGACGCGGAGCTGCGGCGCCTGCGCGGCGGCGCGATGGCGATGATCTTCCAGGAGCCGCTGACCTCGCTCAATCCGGTGCTGACCGTCGGCCGCCAGATCGCCGAGACTCTGGTCGCGCACGGCAAGGTCGCGGCCGGGCGCGAGGCGCGGGCGCGCGCGATCGAGCTCCTGCGCGAGGTCGGCATCGCCGAGCCCGAGCGGCGGGTGGACGCCTATCCCCACGAGCTGTCCGGCGGCATGTGCCAGCGCGTGATGATCGCGATGGCGATCGCCTGCGATCCGGACCTGCTGATCGCGGACGAGCCGACCACGGCGCTCGACGTGACGATCCAGAAGCAGATCCTGCATCTCGTGCACGAGCTGCTGGGACGGCGCGGCACCGCCGTCCTGCTGATCACCCACGACATGGGCGTTGTGGCGGAGAACGCCGACAGGGTGGCGGTGATGTACGCGGGGCGCATCGTCGAGTCCGCGCCGGCAGCCGAGCTCTTCGCGGCGCCCGCGCATCCCTACACGCGCGGCCTGCTCGACTCGATGCCGGACATCGACCACGACGCGGCGCGCCTGCCGGCGATCCCCGGGTTCGTGCCCGACCTGCTCGCGATGCCGCCGGGCTGCGCCTTCGCGCCGCGCTGCCCGCGGGCCGACGCCCATTGCCGCGCGCGGCCGCCCGACGAGACGCGGCTCTCCGCCGCCCGCGTCGTGCGCTGCTGGAAGCCGCTGCCGTGACCGGGACGCGGCTGCTCGAGGCCGAGGGCCTCGCGAAGCACTTCAAGCTGCGGCCGGCCTCGCTGCTCGGCACGACCCGGCTCGTGAAGGCGGTGGACGGCGTCTCGTTCCACGTCGACGCGGGCGAGACGCTCGGCCTCGTGGGCGAGTCCGGCAGCGGCAAGTCCACGATCGCGCGGCTGCTGATGCGCCTCGTCCCCGCGAGCGGCGGCGCGGTGCGCTGGCGCGGCGAGGACGTGCTGGCGCTGCCGGCGGATCGCTTCAAGGCGCTGCGGCGCGACATGCAGATGATCTTCCAGGATCCGCTGTCGTCGCTGAACCCCAGCTATACCGTCGGCGAGTCGATCGAGGAGCCGATGATCGTGCACGGCGCGCCGCCGGACCGCACGTCGCGGCGGGCGCGCGTGCGCGAACTGATGGAGCAGGTCGGGCTCGACGGATCGCAGGCCGCGAAATACCCGCACGAGTTCTCGGGCGGGCAGCGCCAGCGCATCGGCATCGCGCGGGCGCTCGCCGTCGACGCGAAGCTGATCATCGCCGACGAACCGGTGTCGTCGCTCGACGTGTCGATCCAGGCGCAGGTCCTGAACCTGATGCAGGACCTCAAGGACCGCTACGGCCTGTCCTATCTCTTCATCGCCCACGACCTCGCGGTCGTGAAGCACATGAGCCGGCGCGTGGCCGTGCTCTATCTCGGCCGGCTCGTCGAGACCGCGACCAGCGCCGAGATCTACCGGCGCCCCGCACATCCCTACACGCGCATGTTGCTGCAGGCGATCCCGCGCGCGCGCGTGCCCACCCCCGGGACGCCGCGCACGCCGCCCGCGACCGGCGAGATCCCGAGCCCGATCGATCCGCCGGGCGGCTGCCCGTTCCATACGCGCTGCCCGCTCGCCGAGACGCGGTGCAGGCGCGACGTGCCGGCTTTCCGCGAGATCGCGCCGGGCCACCACGCGGCGTGCCATCTGGTGTGAGGCGAGAGAGCGGGCTCCGCGTGATCTGGCGCGAACCGCGCGTCAAGGCCTGGCGCCGTCCCGTCATGCGCGGTGGATCCGGATCGTGCGCACACGCTCGCTCGCCAGCACAAGCGCATCCGGCTCGAGGCGAAAGACGACGGCCCAGGGCCGGCCGGCCGCGCCCGCGCCGGCCTCCTGTCCGGCGCAGCCGGCCGCGAAGGGCTGGCCGCGCAGCGCCCGGGGCGGACGATCGCGTCGCCGCGGAGCCGCCCTGCCCGCCCTGCCCGCCCTGCCCCTGCTTCGCCCGCGCACGCTCCCGTCGCGCTCACGCGCGACCGGAGGGGCGTCGGCGACTCAGGCGACGACCGAGTCGTATTCCGGGACCGGCTCGCCGCGCGCGACGTGCTGGATGTTGCGGAACATCCGCTTCACGGTCGGCTCGAAGGTGTCGGCGTTCATCGCCGCCAGGTGCGGCGTGATCGTCATGTTGGGCACGCCGATCAGCGGCGAGGTCGGCGGCAGCGGCTCGACGTCGTAGACGTCGGAGGCCGCGGCGTGGATCACGCCGTTCTTGAGCGCCCAGACCAGGTCCTCCTCGAGCACGACGCCGCCGCGCGCGCAGTTCACGAGGATCGCCGTCTTCTTCATGGTCTGCAGCGACGCGCGGCTGATCAGGCCGGTCGTCTGCGGCGTCAGCGGGCAGTGCAGCGACACGATGTCGGACTGCCTGAGCAGGTCGGGCACCGTCGCGAACTTCACGCCGAGCTCGGCCTCCTCCGCCGCGGTCAGCGGCGTCGTCTTGTTGTAGAGGATGGTGCAGGAGAAGCCGCGCAGCATCTTCGCGACCTGCTTGCCGATCGCACCGAACCCGACCAGCCCGACGGTCTTGTTCGACAGCAGGAAGGCCTCGCGCATGTTGCGCTGCCAGACCTTCTCCTGCATGCCGTGATGCCCGCCGGCGATGTTGCGCAGCGTCGCCAGCATCAGGCCGATCGCGAATTCGGCGACGGGCACGGCGTTGCTCGCCGTCGTGCGCGCGACCTTGATGCCGCACTCGCGCGCCGCGGCGAGATCGAAATTGTCGACGCCCACGCCCCATTTGTGCAGGAGCTTGAGCTTCTTCGCGGCGCGCAGCACGCGCCCGCTCACCGGCACCTGGCCGGAGATCGCGTAGTCGGCGTCCTTGATGATCTCGCAGAGATGGTCGTCGCCGCGCGCCGTCGCGTGCGTCAGCACGAAGCCCGGCGGCATCAGCGCGCGCAGCGCGTCCGCCTTGCCCAGGGCCATCGGGTCGAGGATCAGGATCGTCTCGGTCATCGCTCGTGTCTCTTCGTTCGTTGGTCGGGGTCGTTCAGATGGAGAAGCCGATGCCGGCGCGCGCGAGCCCGCCGGAGATCGCGACCGGCGTGCCGTCGGCGCGCCAGCACGCCGCGCCGGTGAGCATGCCGTCGGCGCCGAAGGCGATCGCGTTCATGCCGCCGGCGATGCGCTTGGATCGCACGACATCGTGGCCGCGCGCCTTGAGCGCCGCGACGACCGAATCCGGGATCGCGTCCTCGACCTCGAGCACGCCGCCCTCGGTCCAGACGCGCGGCGCCTCGACGGCCTCCTGCAGGCTCATGCCGTGGTCGATCAGGTTGACGATGGCCTGGAAGGCCGAGGGGAAGATGCGCAAGCCCCCGGGCAGGCCGAGCGCGAAGGCGAGCCGGCCGCCCTTCACCGCCATCATCGGCGACATCGAGGTGAAGACGCGCTTGCCCGGCGCGATCGACAGGGCGAGCCCCGGATGCGGGTCGAAGTTGAACATGTAGTTGTTGGCGGTCATGCCGGTGCCCGGGATCTGGACGCAGGCGCCGAACAGCCCGTTGATCGTCTGGGTGCTGGCGACCACGTTGCCCGCCGCATCGGCCACCGTGACATGCGTCGTGTTCCTCGACTCGCCGCTCGGCACCCCCGCCTTCCATGGCTGCGTGCGCGCCATGTCGATCCTCGCGCGCCGTTCCGCCGCATACTCCTTCGAGATCAGCCGCTCGACCGGAACCTTCACGAAGGCCGGATCCGCCGTGGCGGCCGAGCGGTCGGCGAAGCCGATCTTCAGCGCCTCGGCGATCAGGTGCACGGCGTCGGGCGAGCCGAAGCCCATCGCCGCCACGTCGTAGCCCTCGAGCAGGTTGAGCATCTGCGCGATGTGCACGCCCGACGACGCGGGCGGCGGCGGACCGAGGATCTCGAAGCCGCGGTAGCTCCCGCGGATCGGCTCGCGATCGACGATGCGGTACGCGGCGAGGTCCGCGGCGGAGATCAATCCGCCCTGCTTCTTCATCGCCTCGACGAGCGCGGCGCCGAGCGGGCCGCCGTAGAGCGCGGCCGGGCCGCTGCGGGCGATCTCGCGCAGGCTCTGCCCGTAGTCCGACTGGACCAGCCGCGCACCGGCGGCGATGCGCGCGCCGCCCGGAAGAAAGAGTCGGGTCAATCCGGCATCGCGGGCGAGGTCCCGGGCGAGGTTGCCGACGCAGTCCGAAAGGTAGGGGCTGACGATGAAGCCGCGCTCGGCGAGCCGGATCGCCGGCTGCAGCACGTCGGCGAGTGGCATGGTCCCGAAGCGCTCCAGTGCCGAGGCCCAGCCGGCAAGCGCGCCGGGCACGGCGATCGCGAGCGGACCGACCTCGTTGGCGCGGCCCTCGGTCTCGCGGTAGTTCGGCAACTTGTCCGACACCGTCCTGTACATGTCGCCGCGCGCCGCCCCGGGGGCCGTGCTCAGCCCGTCGACGACGACGTGCCGGCCGTCGGCAAGGCGGATATGCGCAAGTCCGCCGCCGAGCACGCCGACCATCATCGGCTCGACGACGGTGAGGGTGAACAGCGCCGCCACGGCCGCATCGATCGCATTGCCGCCAGCCAGCAGCATCTCCGATCCCGCGGCCGAGGCCAGCGGGTGATTGGTCACGACCATGCCGCGCGAACCGGTCGCGGACTTCTTCTCGCATTCGAACGGGGCGACGCGCGCCCCCCGCTTGGAATCGGACACGCGGCGTGCCTCTCGTCCTGGCGTTGATGAGGGGGCGCAGTCTAGGGCGAGTTCCGGCCGCTCGGAACCCGTTCCCGCCGCGGGCACGCGCGGACGGCGCGCCCCCAGAAACCCCCGGCCGGGCCGCGCGGGATGGGCTATCATGCCGGCCACGGAGAAAGCCCATGAAGAGACGCATGTTCCTGTCGCTCGCCGCGGCGAGCGCGACGATCGCCCTGGCCGGTGCCGCCGCCGCCCAGTCCGTGCCCAGCACGCGCCTGCGCAGGCCCTATCGCGACGATCTCGCGACCCTCGACGAGCGCGGCGATCTCGATCGCAGCCTGCGCAACGCGCGCACCGACCGCGAGCGCGCGCGCATCCAGAGCGAGTACCGCACGCGGATGGACGAGCGCGCCGCAAGCCCGGCCGCTCGCAACGCCACGCCCTACCAGCCGCCCCCCGGCGGATGGCCGGATCCCAACGCCGCCAACACGCCGGCCGTGACCGGCGTGCCGGAGACGGCGGTGCCGCGGCGACGCGCCGCGCGCGTGGTGCGCTGAGACCGGGACGCCAAGGGCGCCTCGCCGCAGTCCGTCGCGACCGCGCGGCGCCGCACGCTCAGCCCGGCGCGTCGACCAGGGCGCGCACCGCCCGCACGTCGTCGCCGGCAAGCACGTCGATCAGTCCGTCGCGCAGGCCCGCGATCACCGGCGCGAGCGGATCGAGGCCGTAGCCGCGACGCAGCGCGATGCGCTCGGGCCGCGGGACGGTGACGCGCGTCGCGATGCCGGCGGCGTGCAGCGCCGCCGCATCGTCCGGATGGAACATGTCGGCCTCGATGGCCACCGAGGTCGCGCCGGCGCGGCGCGCGAGCGCGACGGGATCGGCATGGCGCGCGTGGGTGATGATCTCGGTGCGCAGGCCGGGGATCCGAGCCTGGGCGCGCAGCAGCGAGGGGTGGTCGAACGAGATCACCAGCACGTCGTCGAGCGCGCGATGCTCGCCCAGCAGCGCGGCGAGCCGCTCGATCAGGCGATCGGGGCGCTGGCGCTCCTTGATCTCCACGAGCAGGGCCAGCCCGAGCCGTCGCGCCGCGGCCAGCGCCTCGCCCAGCGTCGCGAGCCGCGTCCCGGCGAAGCGCGGCTCGAACCACGCGCCGGCGTCGAGCCTGCGCAGTTCCGTCAGGGTCCGCGCCGCCACCCGGCCCCTGCCGTCCGTCGTGCGATCGAGGATCTCGTCGTGGATCATCACGATCTCGTCGTCCGCGCTGAGCACGACGTCGATCTCGCAGACGTTGGCGCCGTGCGCCACCGCCGCCTCCAGCGCCGGAACCGTGTTCTCCGGCGCCCCGATGCTGTGGCCGCGATGGCCGCAGACATGGACGAAGCCGGCCTCGGCGGCGAGCGGGCGATAGGGCATGGGCGGGCTCAGGCCAGGGCGATCGACACGGCGAGGACCTCGTGGTCCGAAACGGCGACGCCGCCGGCATCGACGGCAGGCAGCGTGGCGGCTTCGCTGCAGCGAAGCCCGCGCGCGAAGAGCCAGTCGATCTTCCCGAAGGGCGGCGCCGGCGTGCCGTCCGGACGCGTGCGCTGCGTCCCGACCCCCATGGCATTGCAGCCGGCCCAGTCGTAGCCGCGCGCGTCCAGCAGCTCGAACATCGGCTCGTGCCCCATCGGCGCCACCAGCCGGCCCGGCTCGCGCGCGAGCGCCGCGGCGACATGGGCAGGGTCTCGCTTCTGCGCCAGCTCGAAGGTGCTGGTGTTGAAGTCGCCGCCGATCAGGACGGGCATGCCCGGCGCATGCGCGTCGATCGCGTCCAGCATCACCCGCGTCTGCGCCAGGCGATCGGCCGGGCCGGTATGGCTCTCGTAATGCGCCGAGGCGAGCAGCACCGAGCCGCCCTCGATCGCGAGCTCCGCCAGCATGGCGATGCGCCCGCCCACGCGCCGCTCGTGGAAAACGCCGTCGAACCAGCGTCCCGATGCCTCGAGCCGGACCAGCGCCGGGCGCCGCAGCGGCACGCGAGCGACGAAGCCGCCGCCGTGCAGGCCGTCGCGATTGGTCTGGCCCGCATGCCAGGCCTGCTCGCGCAGGTCGCCGAGGCCGAGCTCGACGAACTCCGTGCCGAACACGTAGCCGGCGTCGAGCGCGTCGGCGAGCGCCGCGATGGTGTGGCGGTTGCCGGTGCGCGCCATCCCGACATCGACCTCGCACAGCATCAGCACGTCGGCGCCGAGGCCGTCGAGCAGCGCGATCGACGCGTCGAGATACTTCAGGCGCTCGGCGTTCCAGAACGCGATGCGCGCCGGACGGCGCGGCGGCGCGGGCCGGCGCGGCGCGCGCTGCTCGATCTCGTGCAGCGTGGCGAAGCGCGCGAAGGCCGCCTCGAAGGAGGCCGGTGCCACCGGCGCGTCGATCACCGCCTGCCGCTCGGCGAGGGTCGGCGCCTGCGTCCGGTCCACGATCCTGGTCACGAGCACGCCGCGATCTCCTCGATGATGGGACCCAGCGCTTCCGGGTCGTTGGTCGTGATCTGCCCGCATCCGGCATCGACGAGCCGGCGCAGCACCGCGTGCAGGCCCGGCCGGTCGGCATCGATCGTCCAGGCGTCCACGCTCGCCCCGGCGCCGGTCGCCGCCGCGACGAGATTCACGCCGCAATCGAGCGCCGCCAGCACGAGCTTCGCCTCGAGATAATAGATCGATGCCGAGGGCGCCGTCGCGACCGTGCGCGCGCCCAGCGCGCGGAACTGCGCCGCATCGAGCTTCACGTCGCGCGGATAGAAGGCGAGCGGATCGAAGCCGCCATGGAGCCCCGGCGCCGCCCGCTGCAGCCGCTCGATCGTGGGCCACTCGTAGCCGCCCGCGACGAAGGAGTCGGCCCGGTCGCCGAGCGCCGCGGCAATGCCGTCGAGCACGGCCGCGGTCAGGGCCGCGGCCGGCGGCTTGACGTCGAGCTGCACCAGCGCCGGCGCCGCCGCGCCGATCCGGCGCACGGCATCGGACACCTCGTCGAGGAACAGCGGCGCATCGGGAAGCGGCGCGCCGTCGGCGCCGCGCTGCCGCAGGCGCTCGATCGCCGCCCGCGTGGCGGCGGCGACCGGCCCCGTCCCCGTCGTCTCGCGATCGAGCGTCGCATCGTGCAGGCAGACCGCATGCCCGTCGGCGGTGAATCCGATATCGACCTCGCAGGCGGCCCCGGCGCGCAGCGCGGCCTCGAGATTGGCGCGCAGATGCGGGGGATCCGACTTGCGCCGCCGCAGCATGTGCCATTTCAGGCGCGGCGGCGGCCGATTCACGCGCGCAGGTCCAGTGCGCAATCGCCCAGTCGCCGGCCGCTGCCGGCATCGAAGACGAGGCTCGACTCGATGCCGAAGGCGAGCGCGTCGCCGACACGGAAGCGCGGCGTCGCGCCCGCCTCGAGCGCGCGCACGACGCCCAGCGGCGTCGACAGGTGGTAGATCGCCTCGCGGCCATGCGGCTCGACGTCGTCGATGCGGCCGCGCAACGGCCCGTCGCCCAGGCGCACGGCCTCCGGCCGGATGCCGACCACGACCGCGCCCGCCGCAGCGCCGCGCAGGCCCAGCGTCGCCTCGCCCAGCACCACCTTCCCCTCGCCCGCCCGGCCGGCCAGCTGGTTGATCGGCGGCGATCCGATGAAGCCGGCGACGAACAGGCTGTCCGGCCGGTGGTAGAGGTCGTCGGCGGTGCCGATCTGCTCGATGCGGCCCTTGCTCATGCAGATGACGCGGTCGGCCATCGTCGTCGCCTCGATCTGGTCGTGGGTGACCAGGATCGTGGTGACGCCGAGCTTGCGCTGCAGCGCGCGGATCTCGCTGCGCATCGTCATGCGCAGCGAAGCGTCGAGGTTGGACAGCGGCTCGTCGAGCAGCAGCAGCTGCGGCTCCTTGACCAGGGCGCGGGCGAGCGCCACGCGTTGCTGCTGGCCGCCCGAGAGCTGGCCGGGCTTGCGCTCGAGCAGCTCCTCGACCCGCACCAGGGCCGCGGCCGCCTGCGCGCGCGCCCGCGCCTGGTCGCGCGGCACCGACTTGAAGCGCAGCGGGAACAGGATGTTCTCGCGCACCGTCATGTGCGGATAGAGCGCGTAGGACTGGAAGACGATGCCGACGTTGCGGTCGCGCGCCTCGACCTCGTTGACGACCGCGTCGTCGAAGCGGATCTCGCCCTCGCTCGGCACGTAGATGCCCGCCAGCATGAACAGCGTCGTCGACTTGCCGCAGCCCGAGGGGCCGAGGATGGCGACGAACTCGCCGTCGCCGATCGCCAGGTCGGTCGGCTCGACGGCGGTGACGTCGCCCCAGCGCTTGGCGACCTTGCGCAGCTCGATTCGCGACATGGCCTATCCCTTGATCCCGCCGATCGTCATCTGCGTCAGGTACTTCTGCGACAGCGCGTAGAGGACGATCGACGGCAGCACGTAGAACACGCCGATCGCCGAGACCATCGCGTAGTCGGTGCCCATCACGTCCTCGTTCATGAAGAAGAGGTAGAGGCTCATGGTCCAGTTGCCCTTCTGGAACAGGAGCGTGCGCACGAACACGTATTCCTCCCAGCCCCGCAGGAAGGCGAAGACGGCGATCGCCAGCATGCCGACCTTCACCTGCGGCAGGATCAGCATCAGGAACGCCTGGCGCCGCGAGGCGCCGTCGACCATGCCGCTCATCTCGATGTCCCAGGGCACCGCGTCGAAGAAGCCCTTCATGACGAAGATCGCGAAGGGCAGCTCGAGCGCCACGACCACCAGGATCACGCCGGTCAGCGTGTCGAGCAGGCCGACCCAGTAGGTCAGCAGGAAGATCGGGATGATCAGCGTCATCGCCGGGAATGCGTGCAGGATCAGCAGCCCCCGCAGGTACGAGGCGCGGCCGGCGAACTCGAAGCGGGACAGGTAGTAGCCCGCGAGCGTGCTGACCGTGACCACGAGCGACATCTGCACCAGCGCGATGAACAGCGAGTTGCGGAACGCGGTCCAGACGCTGGGATAGCGGCCGCCGGCGCCCGACTCGCCCTTGAGCTGGTTGGCGATGTCGGCGACCCACAGGAAGCGCCAGTTGTCGGTGTGGAGATGCGGCCCCGTGACGACGGCGAGCGCCGCCAGGGTCGCCGCGGCGAGGATCAGCTCGGCCCGGCGCAGCCGCCTCGGCTCCTCGAACATCACGCGCAGCACCAGCCAGGCGACGAGGGCGGGCATCAGGATCGCGAGGGTCAGCCAGAGCACGGTCGTGCTCGCCCCCGCCCGTCCCGACATCGCCACGGTGAACAGCCAGAGATAGGGCACGACGATCGGCAGCGAGCCGAGGATGAGCACGGCGTAGAGGAAGGCGGAGGTGGCGCGCCGGCGCGTGCGGGCGCGCGCGACCAGCGCGTCCCAGTCCGGACGTGCGGCGGCGCCCGCAGTCTGGGTCGCGGGGGCGGTTGCCATCACCCGACCTCGATGCGCGGCTTCTGCAGCAGCGCCCGCATGTCGAAGAAGCGCCACAGCACCATCGCGACCGAGACGCCGGTCACCACCAGCCCCAGCGCCAGCGCCGCGCCGTAGGCGTACTGCCCGTTCTCGAAGGCGCGGCGATAGACGTAGAGGGCGTAGACGGTGGTGTCGAAGAACGGGCCGCCGTTGGTGATCAGCCAGATGTACTCGAAGCTCACCAGCAGCGAGAGCGACTGGTAGATCGTCACGAAGCTGATCTGCCAGCGGATCGCCGGCAGGGTGATGTGCCGCACGAGCGCGAGCCCGCCCGCCCCATCGGCGCGCGCGGCGTGGAAGAGGTGCTGCGGGATCGAGCGGATCGCGCTCGTGAAGATGATCATGCCGAACGAGGCGCCGATGAAGCCGTTCGCCAGAACGACCACGACCATCGGCGCGTTGCTTTTGGGGTCGACGGGCGCCACGCCGACCGCGGCCAGCGCCTGGTTCAGGAGCCCGTAGTCGGTGGGTGCCACGACCCAGCTCCACAGCAGCGCATAGACGACCGACGGGCTCATGCGCGGAAGGAACCAGACCGCGCGAAAGAAGCCGCCGGCGCGGTCGGGGAGCGCGGTCGTCAGCAGCGCCAGCAGCAGCCCGTAGCCGACGTTGAACAGCGACAGCGTGCACAGCACGTAGGTGAGCGTCGTCACCATGATGCTGCTCAGGCGGCGGTCGCCGCCGAGGACGCGCTGCACGTTCTCGGTCGTGAACCCGGTGACCTGCAGGTTCCGGCCCATGTCCGTGAAGGCGATGCCGATGTCGACCAGCACCGGCAGCAGGAAGAACAGCGCCAGCAGGATGGTCGCCGGCCCGAGGAACAGGGCCCGATCGATGGCGCGACGGTTCAGCACGGCGACGGACCGGGACGATGCGGCGCCCGGCGACGGGCCACCAAGTGATGGGCCGCCGGGCGCCGCGTCTCCGTCGTCACTTCAGCTTGTCGACGATTTTCACGCTGCCCTTGAGCTCGCTCTGCATCTCGTCCTCGAGGAAGTCGATCGCCTTGTCCGGCGTCAGCCGGCCGGTCTCGACGCCCTGCAGGGCCTTGAACAGCACGCCGTTGTAGCGCCCGAACTCCGGATGGTTGGGCAGGAAGGTCGAGCGTGCCAGCATCGGCGTCGCCGCGTCGAGGTACCAGGCGTTCGCGTAGTCGGGCATGCTGCGTTGGCCGTTGAGCACCGCGGTGTGCGCGGTCGTCACCGCATGCTTGGTGTTGAAGTGGGGCAGCGTTGCGTACGCGATCAGCGTCGCCGCGAGCTCCGCGTGCCGCGACTTCGGGTTCACGACGTAGACGATCGGGTGCGACAGGTTGGCGGGCTGGCCGCCCTTCACCGCCGCCGGCGCGTGCAGCCAGCCGATCTTCTTGAAGTAGCCGGCCTGGTCCTTGGGCCAGTTGCCGCCCTTGGCGTCGCCGAGCATCCACTCGCCCACGGCCCAGACGCCCTGGTGGTAGATGAAGGTCTCCTCCTTCTTGAACGAGGCCTGGATCTCGTCCCAGGACATCGAGGTGTTGTTGCGCGGCGTCACGCCGTTGGCGGCGTTCCACGCGAACCACTCCAGCCCCTTCTTGATCTCGGCCTTCGGCAGGATGAGCTGGCCGCTGGCGTCGTCCATGTACTTCGCGCCGAAGGCGGCGAAGGTCATCAGGTAGTCGGGACCGGCGTTGGGCCGGTGGATGATGCCGATCTTGGCGGCGCCCTTGGACACGACCTCCTTCGACAGGTTCGAGAGGTCCTGCATTGTGAACTCGCCGCGATCGACCATCGCGGGAAGGCCGTCGATGAACGCCTCGTCCTTGCCGATCTTCCGCAGCATGTCCTTGTTGTAGAAGAACATGCGGATCTCGGAATCCTGCGGGATCGCGTGGATCTTGCCCTTGTACTTGGTCGACTCCCACAAGATCGGAATCACGTCGGCGAAGGCCCACTGGTTCTTCGCGATGAAGGGCTCGAGGTCCATCGCGTAGCCCGACTTGGCGAACTCGCCGACCCACTCGTGCGCCGCGACGTAGAGGTCCGGGCCCTGGTTGACGGCGAAGGCCTTGAGGATGTCGAGCGCGTCGGCATCGTAGCCGGTCGCCGGCCCCTCGAAGACGTTGACCTTGACCACCTTGTCGGAGCCGGCGGCCTTCAGCGCCGCGTTGAGCGTCTCCGCCGCAGCGACGATGTTGCCCGCGCGCAGCGGTCCGGAGCGGTCGGCGCGCGACCACAGCTTGACGACGACGTCCTCGGCCCGGGCCGGTGCAGCCGCCTCGAGCAGCGCGGTCCCGGCCAGCAGCACGGCGGCAAGAGTCTTCAGAAAGCGCATCGGCTTCCTCCCCTTGGTGCGGTTGATCAACCCTGTCGACGACGGACTTCGCGTCGCACGGATTCGATACTTGGTCGTTCGTGTCCGATCGGTGTCGTCCACGGGACGCTTGAAGGTCAAACGTCCGGCCGGACGGAGTCAACGGACTCGTCGGCGCGGCGGCGGCACGGGCCCCCGCGCCGCCCCAGCCGGCGGATCACGGTGCGCGCCGCAGGACCCCGCGCGCGAGGAAGATGTCCGTGATCGCGCGGGTGGCCTGGGTGAAGGCGGCCGAATCCCGCGCCTCGACGCCGCGCGGCCGCGGCAGGTCGACGTCCAGGATGCGCTCGATGCGGCCCGGGCGCGGGCTCATGACGACCACGCGATCGGAGAGCAGAACCGCCTCGTCGACGCTGTGGGTCACGAAGATCACCGTCTTGTGCGAGTTCAGCCAGAGGGCTTCGAGGTCGATGCGCATCTGCTCGCGGGTCAGCGCGTCGAGCGCGCCGAAGGGCTCGTCCATCAGGAGCAGCGGCGGGTCGTGGATCAGGCCGCGGATGATCGCGGTGCGCTGGCGCATGCCGCCCGAGAGCTCGCGCGGATAGGCGTTCTCGAACTCCGCCAGGCCCACCGAGGCGAGCAGGCGGCGGGCGCGCTCGAGATAGGCCGCCGGATCGAGGCCGCGCATCTCGATCTGCAGCATCACGTTGTCGAGGACGCTGCGCCACTCCAGCAGCGTCGGACTCTGGAACACGAAGCCGATGGCGGTCTGCGGCCGCTCGACGCGGCGGCCGCCGATCGCGACGCTCCCGCCGCTGGGCTTCAGCAGCCCGGCGACGATGCGCAGCAGCGTGCTCTTGCCGCAGCCCGAAGGCCCGACGATGGAGAGGAATTCGCCGCTGCGGATCTCGAGGTCGAAGGCGTCCAGCGCGCGGACCTCGCGATCCGCGCGCCGGAACACCTGCGACACGCCGGCGACGACGATGCCCCCGCCGCCCGGCGGGGCGGCAGCCGTCATTGCGTCAGCGGCGCGAGGAACGAGTAGTCGTAATGCGCCTTGGTCGGCACATCGGTCTTGAGCTCGCGATAGGTCTTCATCAGATCCATCGTCTGCTCCCACAGCGCGTCGCTGCCCCAGCCGAAGGGCTTGCCCTTGTTCTCGGCCGACTCGATCAGCGTCAGGCTGGCCTTGAGCTGCGCCAGCAGGTTGGCGCGGTCCATGCCGGGCTTCGCCTTCATCGCCGCGTCGACGGCCGCCTCGGGTTCCTTCATGGCGGCCTGCCAGCTGCGCGTCGTCGCCGCGACGAAGCGGCGGACCGTGTCCGGCCTGTTCTTGATCATGTCGAGCGAGGTGAGCAGCGACACCGACTGCGAGTTCGCGCCGTAGTCGGCGAAACGCACGATCGCCGGCTTCATGCCCTTGCCCTCGAGCGTCACCGCCTGGTCGTCGATGCCGCCGAGCAGCGCATGGGTCTTGCCGTCGAGCACGGAGATCGGCTTCGCCGCCGCATCCATGAACACGAGTTCGACCTTGTCGCGGTCGATGTTGTTCGCCTTGAGCAGCGCCGGGAAGACCTGGGTCAGGGCGTCGCCCGGGGTGACCGCGATCTTCTTTCCGATCAGGCTCCTGGCATCCGTGATGCCGGCATCGGGACGCGCGATGACGCCGAGATTGGAGACGCCGAACAGCGACATGATCACGCTGACGGGCGCCCCCTTGGCACGCGCGGCGACGACGGTCCCGGCATCGGCGAGGCCGAACTGGTCCTCGCCGTTGGCGACGAGCTGCACGGCCACGCCCGAGCCGCGGCCCTCGTTGATCGTGAGGTCGATACCGGCCTGCTTGTAGAACCCGCGTTCCGCGCCGAGGTAATAGGCCGGGTGCTGCCCGATCAGGATCCAGTTGAGGCGCAGCGACACCTTCTCCTGGGCGACGGCCGCACCGGCGCTCGCGAGCGCCAGCACGCCCGCGACGGCGGCAAGAAGACTCTTCATCGGCGATTCCCTCCCTCGATGTGACCGTCAGACCGCTCCGGTCTGCGGGCCCCCTTGCGAGACATGCCAGGGGATGGCGACGCGCTCGGCGAACTCGACCGCGTAGTAGATCGCAAGCCCGATCAGGCTCAGCGTGATGATCGCCGCGAACACCAGCGGCGTCTCGATGTTCCCGTTGTACTCGAGCAGCAGGTAGCCGAGGCCGCGGTTCGATCCGACGAACTCCGCGACCACCGCCGCCGTGGCTGCCATCGCGGCGCCCACCTTCAGCCCGGTGAAGATGCTCGGCAGCGCCTGCGGCAGCCGGATCTTCACGAACAGCTTCCACTGGCCCGCCCCGGTCGTGCGGGCGAGGTCCATGATGTCGGGGTCGGCCGCCTTGAAGCCGGCGATCGCGGAGATGACCATCGGGAAGAAGGACAGCAGGAAGACGAGCATGACCTTCGGCGAGAAGCCGAAGCCGAACCAGATGATGAACAGCGGCGCCACCGCGATCTTGGGGATGATCTGGAACACGACGAGGAGCGGATAGACCGTCGTCTCGACGAAGCGCGAATAGGCGATGACGAGCGCCAGCGGGATGCTCACCAGCACGGCAACGACATAGCCGGCGATGATGATCTGTCCGGTGTAGAACGAATGCAGGAGGATCCGCGCGGACTGCGCCACGAAATCCTCGCCGATCTTCGACGGGCCCGGCAGGATGTAGACGGGCAGGCGGAGCAGCCGGTAGGCGAGCTCCCACAGCACGAAGACGACGAGGAAGGTCGCCACGGCGCGCACCCAGCCGTCGCTGGCGCGGAGGCGGCGTCGAGGGGGCGGCGGCGCGGCAGTCGACATCGAGTCTCGGATCGCCGTTTGGTAGCGGATCGCCATCCTGAAGCGCGACCGGCGGCGATTCAACCTTGCGAAGCGGAGGGAGCGATGAAAGTCGCCGTCTTGGAGGTCGGGCACTGGCATGCGCCACTGGCGCGCATCGGCCTCGAGCGGGCGGGTGCGGAGGTCGTCGCGGTGAGCGCGCGCGACCCCGCGGCGGCGCAGCCCTGGGTCGAGCGCTTCGGCGCGCGCGCCCATCGCGACGCCGCCGGCCTGCTGGCCGCCGAGCGCCCGGACTTCGTGTTCGTCTTCGACCGCCATCGCGACCTCGCGGCGACGGCACGCGCGGTGCTCGAACGCGGCATCGCGTGCTCGATCGAGAAGCCGGGCGGCATGGATGCGGCGGAGGTCGCCGGGCTGGTCGAGCGGCGCGACCGGCGGGGCGTCTTCGCTTCGGTGCCGTTCGTCAACCGTCTCGGCCCGCTCGTCGGCGAGCTGCGCCGCCGCGCGCTCCCGCCGCCGATCCACGCCGCCTTCGTCGACATCGCCGGCTCGCCGCGGCGCTACCCGGCGATGGGCTGCGACTGGATGCTCGATCCGGCCCTGGCCGGCGGCGGCTGCCTGATCAATCTCGGCGTCCATTTCATCGACCTCTTCGCCTTCATGACCGGCCGGCCCGCACGTCTCGTCGGCGCCACGCTGAGCCGGGCCGTCCATCGCGGGCCGATGGAGGACCACGCGCGCCTGCTGCTCGACAACGACGCCGGCGGCAGCGCGCTGGTCGAGGTCGGCTACTGCCATCCCGACGACGACGACCGTCACCAGGCCTATTCGGTCAACGGCCGGGGCTGGCTCGCTGCCGCGGCGGACGACGTGTGCCGGCTCGCGCGCGGCACCGAGCGCGAAAGCTTCGCCTGCCCGCTCGACGCGGCGCCGCTGTATGCCGACTACGTCGAGGCGACGCTGCGGGCCGCCGCGCGCGGCGGGCCGCCGGTCGCGCGCCTCGAGGATCTGCTGGCCGTGATGACGATCGTGGACGCCGCCTATGCCGCCGGGGCCGCGGCGGCGTAGCCTGTCGCCCCGACCCTCCGCCCCGCGAACGATCGAGACACGCGCCGATGACCGACAGGACCTGGCAACGCATCCTCATCACCGGCGCAGCCGGCCGCATCGGCACGACGCTGCGCTTCGGGCTCGCCGGGCGCCATCCGCGCTTCCGGCTGCTCGACCGCCGGCAGATCGAGGGCGTCCGGTCCGACGAGGAGGCGATCGTCGCCGAGCTGCGCGACCGCACGGCCCTGGCGCGCGCCGTCGACGGTGTCGACGCGATGGTCCATCTCGCCGGCGCCCCCGATCCGCGCGACTTCGAGGAGATGTTCCGCGCCAACGTGCGCGGCCTCTACGACCTGTTCGAGGCCGCGCGCGCGGCCGGCGTGAAGCGCATCGTCTTCGCCTCGACCAACCACACCTACGGCCTCTACCCGGTCGAGCACGGCATGACGCCGACCGACCCGACGCGGCCCGACAGCTTCTACGGCGTCACCAAGGTCTTCGGGGAGCAGATGCTGCGCTACTACTGGGACAAGCACGGCATCGAGTCCGTGTCCCTGCGCATCGGCAGCTTCGAGGATCGGCCGAGCCAGCAGCGCCATCTCGCGACCTGGCTGAGCCCGCGCGACACGGTCGAGCTCGTCGATCGCGCGCTGAAGCAGCCCGGCGTCGGCGCGGCGATCGTCTTCGGCATGTCGAACAACACGCGCATCCGCATCCGGCAGCCCAACTGGGAGGCGATCGGCTACCGGCCCGCGGACGATGCCGAGGCCTGGCGCGATCGTCTCAAGGCGGACGGCGTCGACGTCGACGGCCCGCCGCAATGGAAGCTGCACGGCGGCGCCTACGAGGCGAAGGACCACTGATCGCGCGGCGCGCGTCCGTTCGTCAGTCCGGCGCCGCCGGGAACCGGAGCTCGACGCGCAGGCCCGGCCCGTTGTCGTCGAGGGCGAGGGCCGCGCCGTGGACCTCGGCGACGGCCGCGACGAGCGCCAGCCCGAGCCCGGAGCCGGGCGTGCTGCGCGCGCCCTCGAGCCGCACGAAGCGCTGGAGCACGCGCACGCGATCGGCCGCGGGGATCCCGGGCCCGTCGTCGGCGACGGCGAGGACCGGCCCCTGGGGGCCGTCGACGAGGGACACCGTCACCGTGCTCGCTCGCGGCGTATGGCGCAGCCCGTTCTCGACCAGGTTGACGAGCGCCTGGGTCAGCATCTCGCGATCGCCCGTGACCGCGACGCCGCGCGCCACCGCGCTCGCCAGCCGGCGTCCCTCGTCCTCGGCGACCGCCGTGAACGTCTCGACGACGCCGTCGACGAGCGCCGTGAGGTCGACGCGCGCGAAGGCCGAGCGCCGCGCACCCGCCTCGATCTGCGCGATGCGCAGCATGGACGCGAAGATTCCCAGCGTGACGTCGAGCTCGGCGATCGCATCGTCGATCGCCTTGCGCAGCTCGTCGGCGGACGCCGCGGTCGCGCCGGCGCGCTCGAGCCGCTGGCGCAGCCGGTTGAGCGGCGTCCGCAGATCGTGCGCGATGTCGTTGCTGACCTGCTCGACCGCGCTGACGGCGCCGGCGAGACGATCCAGCGTCGCGTTCATGGCGCCGGCCATGCGGTCGATCTCGTCGCGATCGCCGCTGGTCGGCAGGCGGACGTCGAGGGCGCCGCGCCCGATCTCATCCAGCCGCGCATCGATGAGGCCGAGACGGCGATGGCTGGCGCGCGCGACGCCGAAGCCGACCGCAAGCGCGAGCGCGACGATCGCCGCCGCCACGACCCAGATCGCGCGGGACAGCGCGGTCTCGAGCGCGGTGATCGGCTCGCGGTCGATTCCGACGCTGAGCATGTAGCCCGAGCCGACGCTCATGGTCAGCACGCGCATGCCGCGCGCGCCTCCGCCGGGGAGCACCTCGCCGATGTCGGCCCAGCCCGGCCCTGCGGGCAGCGTCTCCAGATTGCCGATGATGCGGCGGAGATCCGGCGCGACGAGCGAGAACTGCATCTGGCTGCGCTGGCCGCTCGCGACCCGCCGGTCGAGCGCGTCGAGCAGGGCGGCGAGCCCGCCGGCCGCATGAGTTTGCTCGAGCTCCGCCGCCGCGACATAGACCACCGACTCGATCTGCTGCCGCAGGTCGCGCTTGACCGCCCAATGCGCGACGGCGACGAGGATCACCGCCGCCGTGGCCGTCAGCCCGGCGAAGGCGATGCCCAGCCGGAACGCGCTGCTACGCAGCAGCTGGGTCGGTCGGATCGGGGGCGCGGAGGACATAGCCGAATCCACGGACCGTATGCAGCAGGGGCGGCAGGCCGTCGACGTCGAGCTTGCCGCGAAGGCGGCTGATATGGGTCTCGACGACGCTGGTCTTGGGATCGAAATGATACTCCCAGACGTTCTCGAGCAGCATCGTCCGGGTCACGATCCGCCCGGCATTGCGCATCAGGTACTCGAGCAGCATGAACTCGCGCGGCTGCAGGTCCAGCCGTCGGCCCGCGCGCGTCGCCACGCGCTTGACGAGGTCGAGCTGGAGATCGGCGACGGCGAGCGCCGACGACGCCGCGATCGGGGGCCGGCGCGCGAGCGCGTTGAGCCGCGCCGCGAGCTCGGCGAAGGCGAAAGGCTTGGCGAGATAGTCGTCGGCGCCCGCCTCGAGCCCGCGCACGCGCTCGTTCACGCCCGACATCGTGGTCAGCATCAGCACCGGCGTCTTGACGCCGGCCTCGCGGATCGTGCGCACGATCCCGAGCCCGTCGAGGCCGGGAAGCATGCGGTCGATGACCAGCACGTCGTAGGCCTCGCCCGCGGCCATGAACAGCCCGTCGCGGCCGTTGGCGGCGACATCGACCGCGTGTCCCGCCTCCTTCAGCCCGCGCCGCAGGTACTCCGCCGTCTCGACGTCGTCCTCGACCACCAGGATCTTCATTTCAACCGTCCTTGACGGGCGCGACGCCGCCGCGCGAGCACGGCCGCCGTCGTCAGCATGGCCGAGGCTACCGCAGCGGCGAGCGGGACCCTAGCCGGCGTCGCGCCGGGCGCGAGGAATCGATGCGCCGCCGTGGCGACGACCTCGCTGCGATCGCGGCTCGAGACCAGCATCGCGACCGAATAGGCGCCCGGTCCGGGGGCGCGGACCGCGAAGACCAGCCGTTGCCGGACGCCGCCCGCCAGGCGAGGCAGCGCGACGGCCTCGGGGCGGATCTCCGCCTCGCCCTGATGGCCCTCGCGGCCGGCATCGATGCGCCAGGCGACCGGTGTCACCAGGATCGAGTCGATCGTCGCCTGTCCGCGATTGGCGACCTCCACGGTCAGCTCGACGGCGGCGCCGTCGCCCGTCGCGGGCTCCTCGACGGCGACGATGCGAGCGGCGAGCGGCGGTTCCGGTTCGACGGCCTGCGCCCGCGCGCCCGGGGTCGTCGTCATCATGACGGGCACGGCGGCAAGGACGGCGGCGAACATCCGCCGGCCCGTGGTCGGGCCGCATGGCCGGGCGGCACGCGGGCGCATCGGCTCGTTCAGCGCGGCAGATGCAGCGATGCCACGAGCTCCCGCGCCCGGTTCTGCGCCTCCGCCTGCTGGGCCGGGGTCAGATGCCGGGCCAGTGCATCGCGGCGCTCGACCGCCGGCCAGGCGCCGCCGAGCAGTGCGACCTCGTACCAGGCGTAGGCCTCGGCATCGTCGACGGGGCGGCCGAGCCCGAGATGATTCATGTCGCCGAGATCCTTCGCGGCATCGGCGCTGCCCTGCGTCGCCGCGGCGCGAAGACGTTCATAGGCCTTGGCGTAATCGGGTGGAATCGTGTCGCCGCGCAGCATCATCTCGCCGACGCGCAGCGAGGCGTCGGCGCTGCGGGACCTCGCCTTCTCGTACCAGTCGACGGCAGCACTGACGTTTCGCGGCGTGCCGATGCCGTTCTCCAGCATGTGGCCGAGCCAGTACTGCGCCTGCGGGTCGCCGCCCTCGGCAAGGCGGCGGAGGACGTCCGCGGCGAGCGCCGGCGGGCCGTCCTCGAGCATCCGGCCCACCAGCGTTCGCTGCCCGCGGGGCGTCTCCAGGTCGCGTGCGATCCGGATCTCGGACCCGAGGGAAAGCGCGACGAAGGCGGCCGCCCCGAGCGCGACGGCGGCGACGATGATCGGGCGGCTCGAGATGGACATCGGCATGGCGAGGGCTCCTCTGGTCGGGTTCGCGAGATCACGGAGCCTGCGCCCGGTCGGATTACGGCAGCGGCTCCGCAGCCTTACAGGACGGTAAGGCGCGCGGCGCCGTCCCTACGAAACCGTAAGGCTGCGGACAGGCGGACGAGATCGGCCGGCGCATATGAAGCGGCCACCGCGATCCTCCGCGGCTACGTCTCGAAGCAGAAAGGATCCGACCATGGCCTCGATCATCCCCGGCAGCGCCGCCGCCTCGGCGCCCCGCGCCCGCGCGCGGTCCCTCGTCGTCGCCGCGCTTCTCGCCGGCACGGTTCTCGGCGGCAGCGTCTTCGCCTGGCACGATGCCCGCAGCCAGGCGTTCCCGCCGGCGCCGAACGCCCTCGCGACGCATCCGGGCGAGCGCGCCGGATTTGCGCGCCTCGTCAGCCAGGTCAAGCCGGCTGTCGTCACGATCGCGGCCTCGGGCCCGGCGACGGCCGAGGTCGAGGAGTCGGACGTGCCCGCCTTCCCGCCGGGCTCGCCCTTCAACGACATGCTCCGTCGCTTCCTCGAGCAGCAGGGCGGCGCCGCCCGGGCGCGGCCCGTTCGCGCGCTGGGCTCGGGATTCGTGATCGATCCCGACGGCTACATCGTCACCAACAACCATGTCGTCTCGCAGGCGAACACGATCATGGTCCGGCTCGAGGACGAGCGCGAATTCCCGGCCCGGCTGGTCGGACGCGATGCGCGCAGCGATCTCGCGCTGCTGAAGATCGACGCGCCGTCGCCGCTGCCGGCGGTCGCGCTCGGCGATTCCGACACCGCGCAGATCGGCGACTGGGTGATCGCGGTGGGCAATCCGTTCGGGCTCGGCGGGACCGTGACGGCGGGCATCGTCTCGGCGCGCGGTCGCGACATCGGCAGCGGGCCCGACGACCAGTTCATCCAGGTGGACGCGCCGATCAATCGCGGCAATTCCGGCGGCCCGCTGTTCGACCAGGACGGCAAGGTGATCGGCGTCAACACGGCGATCGTGTCGCCGTCGGGCGGCAGCGTCGGCATCGGCTTCGCCGTGCCGTCGAACGTGGTGAAGCGGGTGGTCGCCGATCTGCGCGCGAACGGGCATGTCGATCGCGGCTGGCTCGGCGTGTCGGTGCAGGCCCTGACCCCGGACCTCGCCAAGGGGCTTGCCAGCCCGGTCAGTTCGGGCGCGCTCGTCGCGGCCGTGTCGCCGGACTCGCCGGCCGCGCACGCCGGCCTGCAGGCCGGCGACGTGGTCACGGCGATCGACGACAGGCCCATCGCCTCGGGGCGCGAACTCGCCCGCGAGATCGGCGGCGCGCGCGCCGGAACCGAGATCGCGCTCAAGGTCGTGCGCGCCGGACAGCCGCACGTGATGCGGCTGCGCGTCGGCACCGATCCGGCGAGCGCCGCCGCGGCGCGCACCGAGGCGGCGGTCGGGAACGGCCCTCGCCTCGGCGTCGTCCTCGCCCCGCTGTCGCCGGATCTCCGGCGCTCGCTCAAGCTCGGCGCGGGTGTCGAGGGCGTGGTGATCGACCGTGTCCAGCCCGGAAGCGCGGCGGACCAGGCCGGGCTCCGGCCGGGCGACGTCGTGACGGCAGTCGCCGGCGCGCCGGTTCGCGATCCCGATCAGGCGGGCGCCGCCATCCGCGAGGGCCTCGTGCGCAAGGACCGGCCGCTCGTGCTGCAGGTCCGGCGCGAGGGCGGCGCGATGTTCGTGGCGATCCCGACGCCGTCGGCCGCGGGTTGAAATGCCGACGATCGCGGGCGCGACCGGTCGCGGGGCCGCAACCCGGCGACGCACGGGCGCGCCCGCGACCCGCGGGGCGCCGTTCCCGGCCGTCAGCCGCCTTCGATCGCCGGGATGAAGCAGACCTCGGCGTCGGGCGGGACGTCCTCGAACAGGGCGTTCTGGTGGATGACGCCGTCGATCGCGACCGCGACGCCCTCGCTCAGATGCGCGCCGAGGCCGGGATAGCGTTCATCGAGGGCGCGAATGAGGTGCCGGACGGACTTGCCCGGCACCTCATGCTCCGTACGCCCCTGCGCGAAAAGCTTCGCGTAGGAGCTGGTCAGGACGACGCGCGCCATCGCCCGCCCTGAGACCGGTCGGCGCGGCCGCGCGTCACTCCGCCGCCTGGCGCGGCGCCGCCGCGTCCAGCGCCGCCGAGAGCCGCGGCGGCGACATCGGCAGGTCGGTCATGCGCACGCCGGTCGCGCGCGCGATGGCGCTGCCGATCGCCGCCATGGGCGGGACGATCGGCACCTCGCCGACGCCGCGCACGCCGTAGGGATGCGTCGGGTTCGGCACCTCGACGATGATCGTCTCGATCATCGGAAGGTCCGAGGCGACCGGCATGCGGTAGTCGAGGAAGCCCGGGTTATCGAGCTTGCCCTGCTTGTTGTAGATGTACTCCTCGTTCAGCGCCCAGCCGATGCCCTGGGCGGCGCCGCCCTGCATCTGGCCCTCGACGTAGCTGGGATGGATCGCGGTGCCGGCGTCCTGGACGACGGTGTAGCGATCGATCGTCACGATCCCCGTCTCCTTGTCGACCGCGAGGTCCACGAGATGCACGCCGAAGCCGGGGCCGGCGCCCTGCGCGTTCAGCTGGCCGTGGCCGTTGATCGGGCCGCCGGTCTTGCCGGCCATCGCGGCCAGCTTCGCGAGCGACAGCGGCTCGAAGGTGCCGACATTGGTGCTCGCCGGCTTGACCTCGCCGTTCTCCCAGATCACCGCGTCGGGCTCGACCTCCCAGATCTTCGCCGCGCGCTTCTTGCACTCGCCGATGATCTCGCGCACCGCGCCGATCACGGCCAGGCCGTTGGCGAAAGTGACGCGGCTGCCGCCGGTCACGAAGTTGAAGCCGATCGACGCCGTGTCGGCGATGATCGGACGCACCTTGTTGTAGTCGACGCCGAGCTCCTCGGCCGCCATCTGCGCGAGCGCCGCCCGGCTGCCGCCGATGTCCGGGTTGCCCGAGATGATGGTGACCGTGCCGTCCTCGCCGACATGCGCGGCGGCGCTCGAGTCGGCGCCGACGTTGAACCAGAAGCCGGCCGAGACGCCGCGCGCCATGCCCGGCTTCACCGGCGACTTGTAGTGCGCGGAACTCTTCGCGGCGTTGAGGCACTCGATGAAGCCGACGCGGTTGAACACCGGCCCGTAATGGGTCTTGGTGCCCTCCTTCGCCGCGTTCTTCATGCGCAGGTCGATCGGATCCATGCGCAGCTCCTGCGCCAGGATGTCGATCGTCGATTCCACGGCCCAGGCCGAGATCGGCGCGCCGGGCGCGCGGTAGGCCGCGACCTTCGGGCGGTTGCTCACCACGTCGAAGCCGACGACCTTCGAGTTGTCGATGTCGTAGCAGGCGAGGCTGCACATGCAGGCCGGGCCGACCGGCGAGCCCGGGAAGGCGCCGGCCTGGAGCGCGAACTCGGCATCGACCGCGACGATGCGGCCGTCGCGCATGGCGCCGATCTTGACGCGCATCACGCTGCCCGAGGTCGGGCCGGACGCGCGGAACACCTCTTCGCGCGTCATCGTCATCTTCACCGGCTTGCCCGCCTTCTGCGACAGGCGGATGGCCAGCGGCTCGAGGTAGACGACCGTCTTGCCGCCGAAGCCGCCGCCGATCTCGGAGGCGGTGACACGGATCTGCGACGTCTCGATGTTCAGCAACCGGCTGCAGAAGCCGCGCACCTGGAAGTGGCCCTGCGTCGTGGTCCACATCTGGATCTGGCCGTCCTCCGCCGCGCTGGCGAGGCAGGCATGCGGCTCGATGTAGCCCTGGTGCACGGGCTGCGTCGTGTAGCGCCGCTCGACGACGACCTCGGCCTTGGCGAAACCGGCGGCCGCGTCGCCCTTCAGGAACTCGATGCGCTTGGCGATGTTCGACGCCTTGGTCGGCTTCGGCTCGACGCCTTCGGTGATGAGGTGGTCGTGCAGGACCGGCGCGTCCGGCCGCATCGCCGCCTCGACGTCGATGACGTGCGGCAGCGGCTCGTACTCGACCTTGATCAGGCCGAGGGCCTCGCGCGCCACCGCATCGGTGGTCGCCGCGACGGCCGCGACGGCATGGCCGTGGTACAGCGCCTTCTCGCGCGCCATGACGTTGCGGGTGACGTCACGCAGGTTCACCTGCATCTCGCCCGCCGGCACGATCTGGTTCGGCTGCTCGGGCAGGTCCTTGGCGGTGATGATCGCCTTGACGCCGTGCAGCTTCTCGGCCGCCGAGGTGTCGATCGACTTGATCCGGGCGTGCGCATGCGGGCTGCGCAGCACCCGGCCGACGAGCTGGCCGGGCATGTTGAAGTCCGCGGCGAAGCGCGCGCGGCCCGTCACCTTGTCGGGACCGTCGGGACGATCCGGACGCTTGCCGACCCACTTGAAACGAGGCTCGTTCATCGTGCGCTCTCCTTCATTTCGGCGGCGACTTCCATGACCGCGCGGATGATCTTGTCGTAGCCCGTGCAGCGGCAGAGATTGCCGGCGAGCCAGTAGCGGACCTCGGTCTCGGTCGGGTTCGGATTGCGGTCGAGCAGCGCCTTCGAGGCGACCAGGACGCCCGGCGTGCAGACGCCGCACTGCAGCGCCGCCATCTCGACGAACTTCTTCTGCAGCGGATGCAGCTTGTCGCCCTTGGCCATGCCCTCGATCGTCTCGATCGACTTGCCCTCGGCCTCGGCGCCCAGCATCAGGCAGCTGCAGACGAGGCGGCCGTCGACGGTGATGCTGCACGCGCCGCAATCGCCGGAGCCGCAGCCTTCCTTGCTGCCCGTCAGGCCGAGCTGGTCGCGCAGCACGTCGAGCATGGTCTGCGAGGGGTCGCAGAGGAATTCGGCGGGCTCGCCGTTGATGGTGGTGGTGACGTGGATCTTCGACATGGTTCAGACGCTCCGGGCGCGCTCGGCGGCGATGGCGGTGGCGCGCTTGAGGAGCACGCCGGCGATCTTGGTGCGATAGGCGATGGTGCCGCGCTTGTCGTCGATGGGCTTGCAGGCGGCGCGGCAGGCGGCGGCGGCGGCATCGAGCGCCTTGGCGTCGAGCTTCGAGCCGACCAGCGCCTTGCCCGCCGCGTCGACCAGCAGCACGGTCGGCGCCACGGCGCCGAGCCCGACGCGCGCGGCGGTGCAGGTGCCGTCCTTCGCCAGGGTGAGGCTGACGCCGCAGCCGACCACGGCGATGTCCATCTCGGTGCGCGGGATCAGCCGCAGATAGGCGTCGCCGGAGCCGGCCGGCCGCGCCGGCAGCGTGAAGCTGACGACGATCTCGCCGCGCTCCAGCGTGGTCTTGCCAGGACCCGCGGCGATCTTCTCGACCGGGATATCGCGGCGGCCCTTCGGGCCCTGGACGGTGACGACCGCGCCGGCCGCGACGAGCGCCGGGACGCTGTCCGCGGCGGGCGACGCGTTGCAGAGGTTGCCGCCCGGCGAGGCGCGACCCTGGACCTGCTTCGACCCGATGAGGTTGATCGCCTCGACCACGCCGGGCCAGAGCTTCTTCAGCTTGGCGTGCTCGCCGATCACCGCGGCCGGCACGGCGGCGCCGACCCGGTAGGCGCCGCCGGACTCGGCGATCGTGGTCATCTCGGCGATCTTCTTGACGTCGACGATCAGGCCGGGCGCGACCATGCCGGCACGCATCTGCACGAGCAGGTCGGTGCCGCCGGCGAGGATCCGCCCGCTTCCGTCGGCCGCGGCCATCAGGCCGACAGCCTCGTCGATTGAACTCGGTGCCGCGTAACGCATCTCTTTCATGATCTCTTCCTGAAGCCTGGGATCCCGCCGCGCCGGATTGCGCCGCGCCGGACTCCGCTGCGGTGACGTCGTCGCTCCCGCCCGGCGTCGGCGAACGGCGCGCGCCGCCCGCCCCGCGCCGGCAGCGGCACGGAGCGGGCGGGTTCGCGGGCTCCCCCACCCGGACGGAATGCGGCTATTTGAGGCGATGGCGGGCGGTTGCACAACAGCCTATCGAGCGGGGCTGCCGGCCGGATTTGTCCTTGCGCCGCGCACCGGGACCCGCGCGGCTCCGGGGCGCAGGGCGCGGCTCCCGCTCGACGCGCGTCAGCGCCGCAGCGTCGCCGCCGAGCCGGCCGTTGCGAGCGGCCCGGGCGCCGCCAGGCGCGGGCCGAGCTCGATGGTCACCTTCGTTCCGCTGCCCGCGCGGCTGGCGATCGCCAGCTTCCAGCCGTGCAGTTCCACCAGCGACTTGGTCAGCGCCAGCCCGAGGCCCGTGCCCTCGGTGGTCGCCTGCTGCGGATTGCCGACGCGGAAGAACGGCACGCCGACATGCTCCATCTCGTCCTCGGCGATGCCGATGCCGTTGTCGCCGACCTCGAGCACCGGGCCTGCCGCCCCGTCGCGCAGCGCGACCCAGACTCGGCCGCCGGGGCGCGTGAACTTGACGGCGTTGGTCACCAGGTTCAGCACGATCTGGCAGTAGGCGCGCCGGTCGGCGCTGATGACGACCGGCGCATCGCCCAGCTCGGTGGCGAGCGCCACGCGGCCGGTCTCGGCGCGCGGCCGCAGCATGCGGACGGACTCGCGCGTCTCCTCGACGATGTCGACGGGCTCGAGCCGGAGCTCGCGCCGGCCGGCCTCGACCTTGGCCATGTCGAGGACGTCGCTGATGAGGTCGTGCAGGAAGCGGCCGGACCTCACGATGTCCGCGGCGTATTCGCGGTAGCGCGGCGTGCCGAGCGGGCCGAGCAGCTCGCCGCTCATCACCTCGGCGAAGCCGATGATCGCATT
>JAEULA010000001.1 GCA_016793165.1 Alphaproteobacteria bacterium
TGATCGATGCGGCCGAGCAGTTCGGCCGCGCCTTCCCGATGATGATGACGGCCGCCGGTACGGTCGCCCCCGCCAAGGTCATGGTGATGGGGGCGGGCGTCGCCGGCCTGCAGGCGATCGCCACGGCGCGGCGACTCGGCGCCGTCGTGAGCGCCACCGACGTGCGCCTCGCCGCCAAGGAGCAGGTCGAGTCGCTCGGCGCGACCTTCGTGATGGTCGACGACGACGAGGCCCGCCAGGCCGAGACCTCCGGCGGCTACGCCAAGGAGATGTCGGAGGCCTACAAGGCCAAGCAGGCCGCGCTGATCGCCGAGACGATCAAGAAGCAGGACATCGTGATCTGCACCGCGCAGATCCCCGGTCGCCCGGCGCCGCGCCTCGTCACCGACGCGATGGTCGCGTCGATGAAGCCCGGCGCGGTGATCGTCGACCTCGCGGTCGAGACCGGCGGCAATTGCGAGGGCTCCGTCGTCGGCCAGGTCGTCGACCGCCACGGCGTGCGCGTCGTCGGCCATGCCAACGTGCCGAGCCGGATCGCGGTCGACGCCTCGCAGCTCTACGCCAAGAACCTGCTCAGCTTCATGGGGCTGATCGTGCAGAAGGACGGCACGCTCAAGATCGATCGCGACGACGACATCGTGAAGGGCTCGCTGCTCACGATCGACGGCCAGGTCGTGCATCCGAACTTCGCGCCGCCGCCGGCGCCGGCCGCTCCGGCCCAGCCCCAGCCCATCGACGCGCCGCCGCTCAACGCGCCGGGCGCGGCCCCTCGTACGATCTGAGGCCCAGACCATGGTTGCACCCAATCTCGTCGAAAGCGCCGGTCAGGTCGCGACCGACGCCGCCGCGCTGGCCGACAAGGCGAAGCTGCTCGCCGATCAGGCCGCCCTCATCCAGCAGGCCGCGGGCTCCGGGCATGACGACATGCTCGCGATGTTCCTGACCGTGTTCGTGCTCGCGGTCTTCGTCGGCTACTACGTCGTCTGGCGCGTCACGCCGGCGCTGCACTCGCCGTTGATGGCGGTCACCAACGCGATCAGTTCGGTGATCATCGTCGGCGCGCTGCTCGCCGCCGGCGCGTCGGCCGTGGGCTTCAGCCAGGTGATGGGGTTCTTCGCGATCGTCTTCGCGAGTGTGAACATCGTCGGCGGCTTTGCGGTGACGTCGCGAATGCTCGGCAAGTTCAAGAAGAAGCAGAAGTGAGGGCCGCACGATGAACACGACCCTTTCGGCGCTTCTCTACCTGGCGGCCTCGGTCGCCTTCATCATGTCGCTGCGCGGCCTGTCCAGCCCGGACACCGCGCGGGCCGGCAATTTCTGGGGCATCGCCGGCATGGCGATCGCGATCGTCACGACGCTCGCGCAGCCCAACATGCACGTGTCGTTCTGGATGCTGCTTGCCATGGTGATCGGCGGCGGCGGCGGCTTCTACATCGCCGCGCGCATCGAGATGACGGCGCTGCCGCAGCTCGTCGCGGCCTTCCACTCGCTGGTCGGCATGGCGGCGGTGCTCGTCGCGGTGGCCGCCTACTACTCGCCGACGAGTTTCGGCATCGGCGTCCCGGGCGCGATCAAGACCGGCTCGCTGATCGAGATGGGTCTCGGCCTCGCCATCGGCGCGATCACCTTCACCGGCTCGCTGGTCGCCTTCGCCAAGCTGCAGGGCCTGCGTTCGCCGGCGCTCAACGCCATGCCGATGCAGCACCCGATCAACGCCGCTCTGGGCGCTGCCTGCGTCGTGCTCCTGATCTGGTTCTGCGCGACGGGCAGCGAGGCGGCGATGTGGCTGCTGATCGTCGCCACGCTGCTGATGGGCTGGTTCCTGATCATCCCGATCGGCGGCGCCGACATGCCGGTGGTCGTGTCCATGCTCAACTCCTACTCGGGCTGGGCGGCCTGCGGCATCGGCTTCACGCTGCAGAACTCGGCGCTGATCGTCACCGGCGCGCTGGTCGGCTCGTCGGGCGCCATCCTCAGCTACGTCATGTGCAAGGGGATGAACCGCTCGATCTTCAACGTCATCCTCGGCGGCTTCGGCACCGACACCGGCGCCGTCGCCGCGGGCGGGGCGCAGAAGGAGCAGCGCCCGGTCAAGTCGGGCTCGGCGGAGGACGCCGCCTTCATCATGAAGAACGCGGCCTCGATCATCATCGTGCCCGGCTACGGCATGGCCGTTGCCCAGGCGCAGCACGCGCTGCGCGAGATGGCCGATCTGATGAAGAAGGAGGGGGCCACGGTCCGCTACGCGATCCATCCGGTCGCGGGCCGCATGCCTGGCCACATGAACGTGCTGCTGGCCGAGGCGAACGTGCCCTACGACGAGGTGCTGGAGCTCGACGAGATCAACCGCGACTTCGCCCAGACCGACGTCGCCTTCGTCATCGGCGCCAACGACGTCACCAACCCGGCGGCCAAGAACGACCCGAAGTCGTCGATCTACGGCATGCCGATCCTCGACGTCGAGAAGGCGAAGACCGTGCTGTTCATCAAGCGCTCGATGGCCACGGGCTATGCCGGCGTCGAGAACGAGCTGTTCTTCCGCGACAATACGATGATGCTCTTCGGCGACGCCAAGAAGGTGTGCGAGGAGATCGTCAAGTCGATGAGCGGCGGGCACTGAGGCGGCGGGGGCCGGCGCCGGTGCGCCGGCCCCGCCAGCCGTGCTCGATCGCCCGGCGCCGATGCTCGGCAAGCTCCTCGGCCTCTTCGCCCGCGACCCGCTCGATCGGGCGGCACGACGCTATGCCGAGACGCTGCCGGGGCAGCTCGCGCGCGACTACGGCGCGTCGGACCGCTACAGCCCCGACCAGGTCCGGCTCTCGGCGCAGCGCGCCAAGTTGCCGGCCGAGTTCCTCGCCGTCGGCTACGCCGCCTATCTCGATCGCGACGCCTTCGCCGCGGCGCTGCCCGCGCGCGCCGCCGAGTACGACGCGCTGCGCGCCCTGTTCCTGAAGCACGAGGACCTCGGCCTTCAGTCGGGCAAGGGCGCGGACAACGAGGACGAGTAGCGGGGGGCGACGGGGCAAGGTCGCCGGCTCCCGCGTGCGCGTCGATCGGGCTGCCGTGGCGGGAAATGTGAGTCGTTCATGGCGCCGGCGCGGGGCCGTGTCCGGGCGATGTCGGACTTCGTGATCGGCTGCGTGTCGGTCACGCGGATCGGAGGCGGGGCCCCACTATCGACGCGGCGGAGCGAGTCGCCACGGTGGCCGTGCGGCGCGGCTTGCAGCTGTGCGATCTCGTCAGGTGGCGGATTCCGCTCGATCACCGCTCCGGGCCGACACCCCAGCCGCCCCGGGCGACCAGCCGCCACAGCCAGGCCGAGGCCCCGGCAGCAATGACCCCGAACACCGCCATCGCGAGATAAGCGAGGCCGCCATGGGCGGCGTAGACGGGGCCGAGCGCCCACATGGCGAGGCCCATGAGCAGCGCGCTGGCGCCGCTGTTGAGGGTCTGCGCCGACGCGGCGTGGCTCGCCGGCAGCTCCCGGGCGACGAACTGCAGCGCGCCGAGATAGGTCAGCGCGAAGGTGGCGCCGTGCAGCAGCTGCAGCCCGACGAAGACCCAGAACTCGGTCGCGACCGCGTGCATCCCCCAGCGCGGCAGCGCGAACAGCGCGCCGGTCAGCATCAGCAGCGCCGGCGACATGCGCGCGAGGAGCGGCCCGCCCCACCAGAACACCGCCATCTCGATCGTCGTGCTCACGCCCCAGAGCCAGCCGACCTGGCTCTGGTTCAGGCCCACGGCGTTCCAGTGCAGCGTGCTGAAGGCGTAGAGCACCGCATGGCTCGCCTGCGCGAAGGCGGAGGCGGCGAGGAACAGCACGAAGACCGGCTGGCGCAGGAGCTGCCGGACCGGCGCCTGGGGGCGGTTCGCGCGCGGCACGACGGCGTCGCGCGGCAGCGCATAGGCGCCGAACACGGTGAGCAGGAAGAGCGGCAGGGCGAGCATCGGCACGGAGCCGACGCCGAAATGGTCGATCAGCGGCCCGCCGAGGATGACGAACACCATGAAGCCGACCGAGCCCCAGAAGCGCACCCGGCCGAAGTCGAGCTTCTCGCGCTGGCAGGTCGTCAGCGCGATCACGTCGCCGAGCGGCCCCACCGGCGCGCGCACGATTGTGAACGCGACCGCGATGGCGAGCAGCACGGCGAAGCCGCTGCCCCACAGGTTGAGGGCGTGCATCGCGACGGTGAGCCAGGACAGCGCGATCGTCATCGCCCGGGCATGGCCGTTGCGGTCCACCCAGCTGCCCATGATCGGATTGGTGATGACGCGGGCGAGGATCGTGACGAATCCCAGTGCGCCCAGCTGCGCCGGCGTCACGCCCTGGTTCTGGTACCAGGCCTGCATGCCCGGGAGGTGCACGCCCTGGCAGGCGTGCAGGGTCACGTAGAACAGCGAGAGCCGCGTCGCCGTCGAGAGCGTCATGCCCGGGGTTGTCGCCCAGCGCCGCCCGCCGGGCAATGCGCCGTTTCGTGCCGGCCGGGGCCGGCGCGAAGCCGGCTCAGCCGAAGATGCGGTTGGGCAGCCAGAGCGCGAGGCCGGGGACGTAGGTGACCAGCATCAGCACCAGGAGCATCGCCCCGATGAAGGGCAGCGCCTCGCGCGTGAAGGCCTCGAGCGGGACGCGCAGGATCGCGCAGGTCGTGAACATCAGGGTTCCGACCGGCGGGGTCACGCCGCCGATCGTCAGGTTCAGCACCATGATCAGGCCGAAATGGACCGGGTCGACCCCGACCTTGACGACGACCGGGACAAGGATCGGCGTCAGGAGGATCAGCGCCGCCGTGCCCTCGATCAGCATGCCGACGAACAGCAGCAGCAGGTTGATCAGGAGCAGCAGCAGGTACTTGTCGTTGGTGATCGAGACGATCCAGGCGGCGATGCGCGGCGGGATCCGCTCCCACGTCATGTAGTAGCCGAAGGCGGTCGCGCAGCAGATGATCAGCATGACCAGCGAGACGGCGAGCACCGACTCGAGCAGGATCGGGAAGACGTGGTGCGCCTTGAGCTCGCGATGCCAGACGGCGCCGACGAAGATCGCGTAGACGGCCGCCAGCGCGCCCGCCTCGGTCGGCGTGAAGATGCCGTAGCGGATGCCGAGCATGATGAAGAGCAGGATCGACAGCGCGCCGGTGGCGTCGACCAGCGCGCGGCCGATTTCGGCCGGCTTCGCGCGCGTGCTGCGCTGGGCCTTGTAGCCGCGCTTGCGGGCGATGATGTGCACCGTGACCATCAGGAAGCTGCAGAGCATCAGGCCGGGCACGACGCCGCCCATGAACAGGCGTCCGATCGAGACATCGGCGATGAAGCCGTAGAGGATGAAGCCGATGCCCGGCGGGATGATCGGCGTGATGACGGCCGAGCAGGCGGAGATCGCGGCGGTGAAGGCCGGGCTGTAACCGTGCCGGATCATCTGCGGCCCGATCATCTTGGCGTCCATCGCCGCGTCGGCGTTGGCGGAGGCCGAGAGGCCGCCCATGAGGGTCGAGACGAGGACGGTGACCTGGGCGAGGGCGCCCGTCATGTGCCCGACCAGCGACTCGGCGAGCGCCATCAGCCGGCGCGTGATGCCCGCGTAGTTCATGATCACGCTCGCAAGCACGTAGAAGGGCACGGCGAGCAGCGGGAAGGAATCGGTCGGGTTGATGAGGCGCTGGGCGAAGAGCTCGAGCGGGATCTCGTCGCCCTTGAACACGAAGTACGAGATCGCGCCGATGCCCATCGACATGGCGATGGGCACGTTCAGCGCGAACAGCACCAGCATCAGGACGAGCGGCAGGTATTCCATCGTCCGGCCTCGCGTCAGCGCGTCGCGCGATGGCGCCGGAGCGCGATCTGGGCGTGGCGATAGGTCATGGACACGAGCCCGACCGCCGCGCCCGCATAGTGGATGGAGTACGGCCAGCGCAGCGACGGCATCGGGTTGTCCCAGGATTCGATCGTGTAGCCGATGGTGAGCCAGGCGATCACGGCGAGGAATCCGAGCACGAGGAGATCGACCGCAATCGCCAGCAGCCTTCGCGGACCCCGCGGTAGCTGCGCCACCAGGATGTCGATCGAGACATGCGAGCCGCGCTTGTACACCGCGGCCGCGCCGAGAAAGATCATCCAGCAGAACCCGGCTGCCGCGATCTCGGCGGCCCAAGTGGCCGCCTGGGCCGTCACGTAACGGGTGAACACGCCCCACGATGTCGCCAGCACGACGATTGTGCAGGCCACGCAGGCGACGAGTTCCTCGAGATTCTTCGTCCACCCGCCCGGCGCCATCTCGGCGCCGGGCGGCGACACGACGTCCTGCCCCACGTTTGGAGGCTCAGCTCGCGAGGATCTGCTTGACCCGGGCATGCAGCCCCGGCGTCCAGTTCGGGATGTTCGCGTAGACGCCTTCCGTCGCCTTCTGCAGCGCCGACAGGTCGACGTCGCGGACGACGGTCACCCCCGCCTCCTGGAAGCGCTTGATCAGCTCCTCGGCGCCGGCATTGGTCTTCTCGGTCATGAAGTCGCCGGCGGCGATCGCCTCCTCCTGGACCATCGGCTTGAGGTCGTTGGGGATGCGCTGCCAGACTCGCTCGTTGATGATCCAGCCGACCCACGACAGGAAATGCGAGGTCAGCGACAGCACCTTGCGCGTCTCATGGAGCTTCATGCCCCAGAGCGAAGCGAGCGGCGCCTCGACGGCGTCGGCCACGCCCTGCTGCATGGCGCTGTAGATCTCGGGCCAGGGGATCGTGACGGGGCGCGTGCCCAAGGCCTTGAAGGTCTCAAGCCACATCAGCGTCGGCGGCACGCGGAAGGCGACGCCCTTGAAGTCGTCGGGCGTGCGCAGCGGCTTGGCGGCAAGCGCGTGGCGGCCGCCGAAGAAGCCGTTGAAGGTGATCACGCGCATGGACTGCTCGCGCTGGCCCTTGGCGTTCAGCTCCGCGTACCACGGGCTCGCCAACAGCTTCTTGAACTCGCCCGGCTCCTTGAGGAGGTAGGGGCCGTTCAGCACGCCGTAATCGGGGACGAAGTCGCCCACGCCGCTCGGATCGCCGAGGACGATCACGTTGGCGCCGCCCTTCATCAGCTCGTAGATCTCCTTGTTGCCGCCGAGCTGGCCCTGCGGGAAGACCTCCATCTTGATCTTGCCCTGCGAGCGCTGCGTCACGCGCTCGGCGAAGCGCACGCTGGCGTCGTGCGCGGGTTCGGTCTGCGACAGCACATGGGCGATGCGCAGGGACAGGGTCGACTGCGCATCGGCCTTCGGGACATGGATGGCGGCGGCGGCCACGCCGGTGGCGGCCACGAACTGGCGACGCTTGAGCACTGGGTTCCTCCCTCGGGTTTCTGGTCTTGCTCGTCTTGCTGGTCCGGTGCGGCCGGCGACTCAGGAGGCCGGGCGCGGCGGTTCGTACTCGCGGACCTTGGCGGCGCCGGCGAAGAGGATCTTCGTCGTGCGGTCGATCATGCCTGAATGGAAGGCGACGGCGTCGGGATGGAAGTCCGACTTCGGCGCCGGCTCGTGGTCGAAATTGTTGTAGGCGTCGTGGCCGCGCACCAGCGTGGCGCTGTCGCGGATGCCCGAGAGCTGGCGCATGTCCGTCGGTACGTAGCGGATCGCGAAGCCGATGCGCGGCCAGTCGGCGCTGTTCGGCTCGGAGCCGTGGACGATGCGCACGTGGTGGAGCGAGAACTCGCCGGGCTGCAGCACGACGTCGACCGCCTTGGCCACGTCGACATCGACCTCGATCTCCTGTCCGCGGCTCAACATGTTGTCCGGGGAGAAGGTGTCGCGATGGGCGATCTGCTCCGTCTTCTGCGTTCCCGGCATCACGCGCATGCAGCCGGACTGCGGGACCGACGGCGTGAAGGCGACCCACGCGGTGACGACGTCGGGCTTGGACAGGCCCCAATAGGTCGAGTCCTGGTGCCAGGACACGAAGCCTGGCGTGTGCGGCGGCTTGTGGAAGAAGCCGGCCGCCCAGCACAGGAGGTTGGGGCCGATCACGTCCTCGACCGCGTCGAGGATCCGCGGGTGACGGACCATGTCGGCGAGCCAGGTGACCAGCAGGTGCGGCTTCTGGTTGGTGCGCTTGGTGAGCTGCCCGCCCTCCTGACGGCACAGCGCCTCGTAGCGCTCGCGCGTCGCACGCATCTCCGCCTCGGCAATCGCCCGCATCGGGAACACGTACCCGTCGCGATGATAGGCGTCGACCTGAGCCTGGCTCAGCAACTTCGGCATGGCGGTGCCTCCCCCTGGAGTTCCCCTGATGGCTTGCGATTAGACGGGTGCGGCACGAGCGGCGTCAAGCAATGGTCCGCCCGGCGGAACGATTGCGCGCCCCCTGCGGTTGCGAACCCGCTTCGCCCCGCGACGGCCGCTGCCTCAGGCGTCGCCACCGCCCGTCACCGCCGCGCGGGGGTCCTCGAGCAGCGCCTTGATCGTCGTGAGGAGCCTGGCCGCGTCGGCCCCGTCGACGACGCGGTGGTCGCCGGTCACGGTCAGCGTCGCGACCTTGCGCGGCACGACGGTGCCGTCGCGCACGACCGGCGTCATGACGAAGGCGCCGACGGCGAGGATGCCGACCTCCGGCGGATTGATGAGCGCCACGAACGTCTCCGCACCGAGCAGGCCCAGATTGGAGACCGTGAAGCTCGCGCGCGCGACGTCCTCGGGCGCGAGCTTGCGGCCGAGCGTGCGGCGTCGCAGCCGGAAGCTCGCCGAGGCGATGCCGCGCAGCGACAGCCGGTCGGCGTCGCGAATCACCGGCACCGCGAGCCCGTGCTCGGTCGCGACGGCCATGCCGAGATTGACGCGATCGAGGTACAGCACCGCGTCGCCGTCCCAGCGCGCATTGAAGCGCGGCACTTCGCGCAGAGCGAGCGCGGTCGCCTTCAGCACGACGTCGTTGGCCGCGATCGAGGCGCCGGCGGCCTTCATCTCGGCGACCAGCCCGTCGATCGCCTCGCCGTCGACCGTGAGCGAGACGGAGAACTGCGGGATCGCGGCACTCGCGGCCATGCGCCTTGCCATGGCCTTGCGGTAGCCGGTCGGCGCCTCGCGCCGACCATCGCTTGCCCGCGCGGCGATCGCGGCGGCGACGTCGCGCTCCTGCACGCGGCCGTTCGGGCCGCTGCCGGGGATCGTCGCGATGTCGAGGCCGCTCTCGCGGGCGAGGCGGCGCGCGATCGGCGAGGCGAGGGTGAAGCCCGGCGTCGCTCGCCGCGACGACGCTGCCGCCTCCGCTCCGCCCGGCTCGCCGCGCGGCGGGGCCGTTCGCGCCGGCGCGCTTTGCGGCGCCGCGCCTTCGGGCGCCGCTGAACTCCCCCCCGCGGGGCGAGGCGAGTGCGGGAGCGGCGGCGAGGCGACCTCGCGACCAGGCGCGACCTCGATCATGGCCAGCAGGCCGTTCAAGGCGATCTCGCTCCCGGGCGCGGCTTCGATGCGCACGAGCACGCCGGCGGCGGGCGCCACCAGCTCGGTCGACGCCTTCGCCGTCTCGACGACGACCAGCGTTTCGCCTTCGCGCACCGCGTCGCCCGCGCGCTTCAGCCACTCGACGACGGTCGCGCTCTCCATGTATTCGCCCGCCGCACCGGACAGGCGGAACTCGATCTCGGCCATCGCCCTACCTCGCCATCGCGCGCACGGCGGCCGCGATCTTCTCCGCGGTCGGGATCGTCGCCATCTCCAGCGGCTGGCTGTAGGGCACCGGCATGTCGAGCGCGCCGAGCCGCGCGATCGGCTGGTCGAGCCAGCCGAAGGCGAGCTCGCCGATCGTCGCCGCCAGCTCGGCGCCGTAGCCGCCGAACCGCCAGCCCTCGTTGACGACGGCGCAGCGATGCGTGCGCTTGACGGACTCGACGATCGTCGCCGTGTCGAGCGGGCGCAGCGTGCGCAGGTCGATCACCTCCGCCTCGATCCCTTCCGCCGCGAGCATCTCGGCGGCCTTGAGGCTTTCAAGCGTCATGCGCGACGACGCGACGATCGTGGCGTCGCGGCCCGCGCGCACGACGGCCGCCTTGCCGAGCGGCACGACATGCTCGCCGTCGGGCACGGGCCCGCGCGTGTTGTAGAGGAACTTGTGCTCGATGAAGACCACGGGGTTCGGGTCGCGGATCGCCGCGGTGAGCAATCCCTTCGCGTCGGCCGGCGTGGTCGGCATCACGACCTTGAGGCCGGGGATGTGGGCGACCATCGCCTCGAGGCTCTTCGAGTGCTGCGCACCGGCACCGGCGCCGGCCCCGCCCTGGGTGCGCAGCACGAAGGGCAGCTTCACCTGGTCGCCCCAGATGAACGGCAGCACCGAGGCCTGGTTGAGCAGCTGGTCGAGGCACAGCGGCAGGAAGTCGATGTACATGATCTCGGCCACGGGCTTGAGACCGAGCATCGCCGCGCCGATCGCGAGACCGGCGATCGCCTGTTCCGAGATCGGCGTGTCGCGCACGCGCTCGCGGCCGAACTCCGCCATCAGGTCCTTGCTGACCTTGAAGACGCCGCCATAGGTGCCGACGTCCTCGCCGAACAGGACGACCGAGGGGTCGCGGCGCATCTCCTCGCGGAGTGCCGCGTGCAGGGCCTCGGCGTAGCGCAGCTCGGCCATGTCATGCGGCTCCCGCGACGTACTCGCCGGCGTCGAGCTCGGCGACCGGCGGCAGCGGGCTCGCGAGCGCGAAGTCGACCGCGCGCGCGCATTCGGCTGCGGCCTCCGCGTCGAGGGTAGCGACGCGCGGCTCGCCGAGCGCCGCGACGAGCCGTGCGCGCGTGCGGAGGATCGGGTCGCGCGGCAGCCAGGCCTGGACCTCCTCGGCCGGCTGGTAGCCGCCGACGTCGCTGGTCGAGAAGCCGAGCAGCCGGTAGGTCTTCGCCTCGATCAGCGAGGGCCCCTCGCCGCGGCGCGCGCGCTGCACCGCGCGGCCGGTCGCCTGGACCACGGCGACGAGATCGTTGCCGTCGACGATCTCGCCCGGCATGCCGTAGCCGGCGGCGCGGGTCGCGATGTCCTTCACGCTCGACTGCTCGCGCGCCGGCACCGTGAGGCCGTACTCGTTGTGCTCGCACACGAAGACGACCGGCAGCTTCCACAGGCTCGCGACGTTCATCGCCTCGTGCGCGGCGCCGATCTGCGCCGCGCCGTCGCCGAGGAAGGTCACCACGACGTTCGGCCTCTTGCGCACCTGGAAGGCGAGGGCCTGGCCGACCGCGATCGGCAGCGCGCCGCCGACGATCCCGCAGCCGCCGAGCAGCCCGTTGTCGCGGTCGGCGACCAGCATGTGGCCGCCGCGGCCGCGGCAGGTGCCGGTGGCTCGCCCCATGATCTCGGCCATCAGCGCGCCGGCATCGACGCCCTTGCCGATGTAGTGGGCGTGGCCGCGATGGGTGCTCGTGATCACGTCCTCGCGCTCGAGCGCTGCGGTGACGCCGATGCCGACCGCCTCCTGGCCGTCGCAGCGATGGATCGGCCCGCGCGTCTTGCCTTCCTTGTGCAGGATGCCGATCGCCTCCTCGAGCAGGCGCACGAGCTTCATCCTCGTGTAGAGCGCCGCGATCGTGTCGATCGAAGGGGCATTGGCGGGCGTGGGGCGCTTGGCCATCGCGTCGTTCCGGGGCGTTGTGGGAGTCAGGAGCGGGTGTTCCAGGCCGCACGTGCCTGCTTGGCGATCTCGTTCATCGGCGACCAGGCGATGCGGCCGTCGAGCCAGGCGGCGAGGCGGCCGGCATAGAGGATCAGTTCGTCGAGGGCCGCGACCACCGGGGTGCCCGGCGCGCGCAGCAGCGCCGCGCCGCGCTCGAGCACGTCGGCACTCGCGTGCAGGCCGCAGAAGCCGCCGATGCGCGCGGCGGCGAGGGCGAGACCGTCGGCCGCCGCGCGCGCGGCGTGGGTCGTGTCGCCGGACCGCGCGACACCGCGCATGCGCCACAGCCACTCGTGCAGCTGGCGGGCATAGCCTTCGGCGTAGACGAGGGGCCCCAGCGGGAGGTTGATGCCATCGCGCGCGATCATCGCGGCGATCTCGGCGGGCGCCTCCGCCCAGATCGCGCGCCGCGCCGCGACGATCGGCGCGAGCGCGGAGTCCGTCGGCGGCGTCCCGGGCGACATCGGTGCGTCGCTTGCCAGCGTCGCGCTCAACGGCGCGAAGCCCTGGCGCGCGAGCACCTCGGTGCCGAGGGCGCGCAGCGGGCCGACATCGCCCTCGATGCGGCCGAGCAGCGTGACGGCGGCGCTCTCGGCCTGCAGGGCATCGAACACGAGCTCGAGGAACTGCCGCTCGGGCCAGTACAGGAATCCGCCGGGCGGCACCTGCATGACGTCGCCGGTCGCCTCCGCGTCGACGACGAAGGGCGCGTGCCAGAGGATGTGGTTGCCGGCGATCTTCGCACAGTGGAGGTCGATCCCTGCCGGGAGCGTCGCCAGCAGAGCATCGCGCGTGCGCGGTGCATGGGCGGCTTCGAGCCGGATCGTGATGGTCGAGGAGGATATGCGGAGAGTCAGTCGAGGCTCGACCATCTCGGGCTTTCGGCGTGGCGGCATGTCATGCTCGACCATCGCCGCGGCGATTGTCCAGCACGCCAGTCGCCGCCGGTCGTCATCGCGATGAGGTCAGCCATGTCGTTCCGTCGTCGCTCGCTGTTCCGTGCGGTCGCGGCGCCGGCCGTGCTCTCGCTTGCAGGCTGCGCCGCCGGGCGTTTCGGGGGGCGGGATCCGTTCTCGCTCGGCGTCGCGTCGGGCTATCCGCGTGCGGACGGCGTCGTGCTGTGGACGCGCCTCGCGCCCGAGCCGCTCGCGGCCGACGGCAGCGGCGGCATGTCCCCCGAGCCGGCCGCGGTCGGCTGGGAGATCGCCGAGGACGCCGGCTTCACGCGCGGCGTGCGTCGCGGCGCGGTGCGCACGAGCGCGCGCTGGGGGCACAGCGTCCATGTCGAGGTCGACGGCCTGACGCCGGCACGGCCCCACTGGTACCGCTTCATCGTCGACGGCGTCGCGAGCCCGATCGGCCGCACGCGGACCGCACCGGCCGCGGGCGCGCCCGTCGACCGGCTGCGCTTCGCCTACGCTTCGTGCCAACAATTCGAGCAGGGCTGGTACACCGCGCATCGCCACATGGCGGCCGAGGATCTCGACCTCGTCGTCTTCCTCGGCGACTACATCTACGAGTCCTCGTGGGGAAACCTGCACGTGCGCAAGCACGAGGCGGGCGAGCCCGAGACGCTCGCGCAGTACCGCAACCGCTACGCCTGCTACCGCGGCGACCGCGACCTGCAGGCGTGCCACGCGGCGTTTCCCTGGGTCGTGACCTGGGACGACCACGAGGTCGACAACGACTACGCCAACGACCGCTCCGAGCAGCTGGCTCCGCGCGAGGCGTTCCTCGCGCGGCGTGCCGCGGCGTACCAGGCCTTCTACGAGCACATGCCGCTCCCGGCGGCGATGCGGCCGTCCGGGCCCGACATGAAGATCTACACGCGCTTCGACTGGGGCGCCCTGGCGCGGATGCACGTGCTCGATGATCGTCAGTACCGCTCGCATCAGGTCTGCGCGCGCGCCGGGCGCGGCGGCTCGACGGTCGTCGACGAGCGCTGCACGGAGCGCCTCGATCCGGCCCTCACGCTGCTCGGCGAGACGCAGGAGCGCTGGCTTGCCGACGGCTTCCGGGCAACGCCGACACCGTGGACGGTGATTGCGCAACAGAGCGTCATGGCCACGGTGCAGCGCCCGGACGCGCAGGGGCGCAAGCGCTGGTGGACGGACGCCTGGGACGGCTACCCCGCGGCCCGCGGCCGGCTGCTCGGCGCGCTGGAGCGCAACCGCGTGCGCAATCCGGTCGTCATCGGCGGCGACGTCCACGCCTGCTACGTCGCGGATCTGCTGGCCGACTTCGAGAAGCCGCGCGGCGCGGTGATCGCCAGCGAGATCTGCGGCACCTCGATCACCTCGCAGGGGCCCGGCCCGGCGGCGACCGATGCACAGCTGGCGGCGAACCCGCATCTCAAGTTCGCCAACGGCACGGCGCGCGGCTACGTGGCGATGACCATCATGCCGAAGCTCGCCGAGGCGGCGCTGCGCGTCGTCGAGACGGTCAAGCAGCCGGGCGCCGCGATCCGCACCGCGGCGCGGTTCGCGATCGAGGACGGAAGGCCCGGGCCGCAGATCGCGACGAGCTGATTGCCCGTCCGCGCGTCCGTCCGTCCGCGCGTCCGTGCTTCCGCGCGGGCCGTCGCTGCGACGGCCGGGCAAACGAAAAGGCCGCCGGCAGGGTTCTGCCGGCGGCCTCTTGGCCGAGCGTCCGTCGTCGCGACGCGCGCGGCGCGACGGCTCAGTAGCCCTCGCGCTCCATGCGCTTGCGTTGGACCTTGCGCATGCGCCGGATCGCCTCGGCGCGCTCGCGCGCCTTGCGCTCGGACGGCTTCTCGAAATGGCGGCGCAGCTTCATCTCGCGGAAGATGCCTTCACGCTGCATCTTCTTCTTGAGGGCGCGCAGGGCTTGATCGACGTTGTTGTCACGAACGATGACTTGCACGGGCGACCGGCTCTCCTTTCCGAGACACGGGGTTCGAGGGCAACAGCAAAGCGGGGCGGCAAGGGCCTGCCCCGCTCGAAAAGCGGCGCGGCTTATAACATGGCCCCCGCGGCTGTCCAAGCTTAGAAGACCCTCGGCGTTTCAAGACTTTACCCGGATGCGACCAGGCACACATTATGCCCGGCCATGGCCATCCTGAAGATCGCCCGCATGGGCCACCCGGTCCTCCGCCGCCGCGCCGAGGAGGTCCCCGACCCGACGAGCCCGGCAATTCACGCTCTGGTCGCGGACATGATCGAGACCATGCACGACGCCAATGGGGCGGGTCTGGCGGCCCCCCAGGTCCACGTGTCCCAGCGGGTGGTGGTGTTCCATGTCCCTGCCCACCGTGCCCAGGCGGACAGCCTGCCCCGTCCGGAGGGGCTGGTCGTGCTGATCAATCCGGTCATCGAGCCGCTTGGCGAGGACCGGACGGTCGGCTGGGAAGGCTGCCTGTCGGTCCCGGGGATGATGGGGGCGGTTCCCCGGTTCAGCCGGATCCGCTATCGCGCGGCCGGCCTGGACGGGATCGTGACGACACGCGAGGCGGACGGATTTCATGCCCGGGTGGTCCAGCATGAATGCGATCATCTCGACGGCGTCCTCTATCCCCAGCGGATGACCGACATGACGATGTTCGGTTTCGCCGACGAGATGCAGAAGCGCTTTGCGGAGGCCCAGAATGCAGACCGGGACTGATCTCGACCACGACGCCCTGCGCCGCGCGGTCCTCGAGGCGACGCTCGGCCACGTCCCCTTCGACGGCTGGACCCAGGCGAGCCTGAATGCCGGCGCTCGCGATGCCGGCCTGCCGGACGGCAGCGCCCTGCTGGCCTTCCCGAATGGCCCGGTCGAGGCGATCGCGTTCTGGGCCGCCGACGCCGACCGCGCGATGCTGGCTGCGCTCGAGTCGATGGACGCCGGAAAGCTGCGGGTGCGCGAGCGCGTCGCGGCGGCGATCCGGCTCCGCCTCGAAGCCGTGGCCCCGCATCGCGAGGCGCTGCGCCGCGCGTTGGGGCTGCTCGCCCTGCCGCACAACGCGCCGCGGGCCGCCGAGCTGACCTGGCGGACGGTGGACGCAATCTGGTGGGCGGCCGGCGACACGGCGACGGATTTCAACTTCTACTCGAAGCGCGCCCTTCTGGTCGGCGTCTACGGTTCGACGCTGCTGCGTTTCCTCGACGACCGCTCGGAGGGCGCCGCCGAGACCTGGGCCTTCCTCGACCGCCGCATCGCCGACGTCATGCGGGTGCCGAAGATCCTGGGCAACCTGCGCGAGAAGCTGGGCAAGCTGCCGAACCCTTTCGATCTCATGAAGTCGAGCCCGTTCAGGCGGGGCTGAGGCCGCGGCCAGGCCGGATACGCCGGCGCCACCCGGCGCCCGCTTCCGGCTGCGTGGCCCGCGGACGAGTGCGTTCGATCACGGCATTTTTCGCGGCTCTCGGGCAATCTTGTCCCCTGTTCGGAGGACAAGCGCGATGGTTCGACGTGTGCAGCACCTCATCGCCACCGCCGGCCGCGTCCTCGCGGCGCCGGCCTTGCTCGCGATCGCGATGGTGGTCGCGGCGTCCGTCGCCGCTCCGCTCGGCGGCTGGATCGCCCGGGCGCAGTCGCGTGATCCCGTCGCGGTCGTCGAGCGGGTGACCGGGCGCAGCGCCGGCGTCTCCGAGATGGACTACATCGCCGTTGGCCAGGTGATCCGGCTGGCCAAGCAGGACACGCTCGTCGTCAGCTACCTGCGGGCCTGCGTGCGCGAGACGATCCAGGGCGGCACGGTGACCGTTGGCGAGAACGGCAGCGAGGTCGCCAACGGCGAGGTCCAGCGCCAGAAGTTCGTCTGCGACGCGGGACGGCTGCGGCTGAAGCCGCAGCAAGCCTCCGCGAGTGGCGTCATGGTGTTCCGCGGCGGACCGCCCAAGGAGGCGATGCCCGAGATCACGATCTACGCGCGCTCGCCGCTGATCGACGGGCTGGGGACCGGCCTGCTGCTGATCGAGCGCACCGACAAGCCGGCCGACCGGCTCGCCATCCAGATCAAGCCGGGCATGCTCAAGCGCCGCGCCCTCGATCTGCTGCCGATGGGAATCACGCTCGAGCCGGGCGGCCGCTACGTTCTCACGTCGGGGGACCGGCAGCTCATCTTCACCGTCTCGACGGACGCGACAACGCCCGACGGCCCGCTGCTGCGGCGGCTGCTGCGGCTCTGATCCGAGGGGCCGCCATCGCCGCCTCCCGACACCGGAGTCGCTGGGCGCCGCCGATCGCGCTGGCCCTGCTGGTCGGCCTGGTCGCGCAGCTCGGCCTGGCGCCGCAGCTTGCGGGGCTCTCCGTCGACCTGCTGCATTGGGCGGCGGCGTTGCGCGCGCCCGCGGCGTCGGCGGACCGCCTGCCGGTCGCGATCGTCGCGATCGACGAGGAGACCTACCGCACGCCGCCCTTCGCCGGGGCGCCGAAGGACGCCTGGACCACCGAGATCGCCCAGGTCCTGGGCGCGGTGATCGACGGCGGGGCGAGCGTCGTCGGCTTCGACGTGATCTTCGCGACGACGATCGAGCGCTACAATCGCGGGCATGATCGCCCGTTCCTGCTCGCGCTGCGTCAGGCGGCCGCGGCGGGCAAGGTGGTGCTGGGCAAGGTCCAGCACCAACAGCATCCGATCGAGCCGTTTCGCGGGCAGCTGATCGCCGTCGGAACGGATGCGGACCGGAACGTGCGCTCGGTCAATGTGTTCATCGATCCCGACGACGTCATCCGGAGCGTGCCGCTGTTGTTCGACACCGACGACGCGAAGGACGGCGAGCGCGAGACCGCGATGGCTCTCGAGCTCGCCGCGCGACATCTCAAGGCCGAGGTCGCGCTGCTGTCGGACGGGCGCGTGCGCCTCGGCGACAGGCCGATCCCGGGCAGCGAGCAGAACACGATGCTGCTGCGGTTTCCCGCGCCGCTCGCACGGCTGCCGGTGTACTCCTTCGCCGATCTCGCGGCCTGCGCCGAGGACGGCGCGCGGGACTTCTTCGTCCGGCACTTCGCGGGCCGTGTCGTGCTGCTCGGAACGGTCCTCGACGTCGAGGACCGGAAGATCACCTCGGCGCGGCTCACGACCGGACCCGAATCGGCCTATGTCGGGGCGCGCTGCGTCAATCCGCCGATGGCCGGGCTGTTCGACGATGCGGTCGTGCGTCCGACGGTCCCCGGCGTCTTCATCCATGCGACCGCGGTCGCCAACCTCCTCGGCAACTCGATGCTCGCGCAGCCGCCGGCCGCCGTGTCGCTCGCGCTCCTGCTGCTGCTGTCGCTCGCGTCGACCGCGCTGGTGACCGCGCTGGCGCCGAGCCTCGCAGTGGCGGCGGGGGCCGGCGTCGCGCTCACCTGGAGCGGCGCCGGCATGATCGCCTTCGGCCAGTCGCTGGTGCTGCCGCTCGTGCCGGGGCTGGCGACGCTGGCGCTCGCCTTCGCGCTGGCGCTCGCCTACCGCATCGTCGTAGCCGACCGCGAGAAGCGCTTCCTGCGCCGCAGCTTCTCCCTGTATCTCGCGCCGGCTGTCGTCGACCAGCTCGTGGCGTCCGAGACGCCGCCGCAGCTGGGCGGCGAGACGCGCGAGATCACCGCCTATTTCAGCGATCTCGTCGGCTTCAGCACGCTGTCCGAGACGACTCCCGCCGAGATCGTCGTCGAGAAGCTCAACGCGTACTTCTCGGCCATGGCGGAGATCATCGAAGGCGAGGGCGGCTTCGTGGACAAGTATGTCGGCGACGCGATCGTCGCCGTGTTCGGCGCTCCGGTCCCGGTGCCGGACCACGCGGCGCGCGCCGTGCGCGCGGCACTCGCCTGCCAGCGCCGGCTCGCCGAGATGAACGCCACGCTGTTCAAGGAGTCGCCGATCGGCCAGCGCATCGGCCTCGCCACCGGCCCGGCGATCGTCGGCAACATCGGGTCGGGACGGAAATTCAACTACACCGCCATCGGCGACGTGATGAACGTCGCGGCCCGGCTGGAGCAGGCCAACAAGAGTCTCGGCACCACGCTGCTGTGCACGGCGGCGACGCGCGCCTCGGCGGGCGACGGTTTTGCCTGGCGCGAGGTCGACCGCATCACCGTGCGCGGCCGTCGCGCCGAGGTCGTTGTCTTCGAGCCGTCGACGCCTGCTTCCTAGCGCGGCTCAGCTTCGCGGCGCGACGAGCCGCAGCCACGCGAGGGCGGCAGGGACGGCGAAGCGCCCGACCAGTCCGGCCAGCGGGATCGCGCGCTGGGGCAGCGCTGCGATGCGGTCGAACGCTGTACGGTCGCCGGCGATGGCGTCGGCGATCGCGTGGCCGCCGCCGACGGCCAGCGCCACGCCGTGGCCGCCGAGCCCGTGGCCGATCCACAGCCCCGTTGCCGGGGCGGCGAAGCGGGGCAGTCGATCGAGCGTGAGGTCGACGACCCCGGACCAGACGCGCTCGATCGCGATCGCCTCGAGGTCGGGATAGATGCGCAGCAGGAAGGGGCGCAGGCGCGCCTCGGCCCGGACGGTGTCGAGGATGCGGCCGCTGGCGCCGGCGCCGAACAGCAGGCGGCCCTCGGGCGTCAGGCGCCAATAGGCGAGCGTGGTCGCGAGGTCGTAGACGGCGTCTCGCCCGGGCAGCAGACGCGCGCGCAGCGCCGCCGGGAGCGGCGCCGTCGCGAGCATGCTCGTCCAGATCGGCAGGGCGAGGCCGCGGCGCGCGGGCCACAGGGCGCCGGTCATGCGTTGTGCCGCGAGCACGACATGCGTCGCCGTGATCTCGGCCGACGGCGTCGTCACCCGCCACGACCCACCGTCCGGCGCGATGGCCAGGGCCGGCGTCGCCTCGGCGATGCGCGCGCCGGCGGCGTGGGCCGCCCCGGCCAGCGCCTCGAGGAGCGCCAGCGGATCGAGGTGGAAGGCGCGGGGATCGCGCAGCGCCGCGACGTAGCGCCTGCTGCCGATCCGCGCGCGCGTGGTCCCCTCGTCGAGCCACTCCATCGCGTCGTCGTCGAGCGGTCCGGCGATCGCGGCCTGATCGTCGCGCAACGCGGCGACCTCCGTCTCGTCGCTCGCGGCCGCGATGACACCGTCGCCATGAAAGGCGTGCGGGGCATGTTCCGCCACGAGCGCGCGGGTACGATCGGTCGCCACGCGCGTCCAATGCCAGATCGCGCGGGCCTGCGCGGCCCCTGCGATCTCGATCAGGCGGCGCGGCGAAGTGCTGAAGCCGGGGATCACCTGGCCGCCGTTGCGCCCCGAGGCGCCGGCGCCGAGGCGCGCGGCCTCGATGAGGATCGTGTCGATGCCGCCCCGCGCGAGATGGAAGGCCGCCGTGACGCCGAGCAGCCCGCCGCCGATGACGCACACCTCGCAGCGCCGCGCACGGTCGAGCGGCGCGTGTACCGCGCGCGCCGCGCGCGCGGCCTCGTAGTGGGAGGACGACGTCGCGGGGCCCCTCATGCGCCCCGCCCGGCTAGGTCCGGTCGGCGCGTCGTACGAGCCGCGTGACGTGGCCCATCTTGCGGCCGGGCCGCGGCTCGGCCTTGCCGTAGAGATGCAGGCACGCGCCGGGCTCGGCGGCGAGACGCGGCCAGTCGAGCACCTCGTCGCCGATCAGGTTCTTCATCACCGCGTCGCTGTGCCGCTCCGGCGAGCCGAGCGGCAGTCCGGCGACGGCGCGCACGAGCTGCTCGAATTGGTTCGTGACGCAGGCGTCGATCGTCCAATGCCCGGAATTGTGCGGCCGCGGCGCGAGCTCGTTCACCAGCACGCGGCCGTCGCGCGTCACGAACATCTCGACGGCGAGCAGCCCGACGACGTCGAGCCGCGTCGCGATCGTGCGCGCGATGCGCTCGGCCTCCTGCGCGACGGCCGCGGGCAGCGCCGCGGGCGCGATCGTCTCGTCGAGGATGTGGTGCTTGTGCCGGTTCTCGACCGTCGGGTAGCAGGCGACCGCGCCGTCGCGCCCGCGCGCCGCGATCACCGAGACCTCGCAAGTGAAGTCGACGATGCCCTCGAGCACGCAGGCGACGCGGCCGAAGCGCGCGAAGGCGGCGGCCGCCTCGGCGGCATCGGCGACGCGCGCCTGGCCCTTGCCGTCGTAACCGAGCCGCGCCGTCTTCAGGATCGCCGGCGGCGGGACCGTGGCGAGCGCGGCCGCAAGATCGCGGTCGGTCTCGATCGCCGCGAAGCGTGCGGTCGCGATCCCCGCCGCGTTGACCGCGTGCTTCTCGCGGATGCGGTCCTGGCAGATCGCCAGGACGCCGGGCGACGGACGTACCGGCTTCACGCAGGCCAGCGCCTCGACCGGGGCCAGCGGGATGTTCTCGAACTCGTAGGTGATGACGTCGACCGCTGCCGCGAAGCGCACCTGCGCGGCCGGATCGTCGTAGGCGCCGCGCGTCGTGGCGCCGCTCACCTGGCTCGCCGGCGCGTCGGGCTCGGGGCAGAACACGTGCGTGCGATAGCCCAGGCGCGCGGCGGCGAGGGCCGTCATGCGGCCAAGCTGGCCGCCGCCGAGGATGCCGATCGTCGATCCGGGCGGAAGCGGCGCGCTCACCGGCCGGCCTGCTTCGCGACCTCGATGTCGCGCGGCCGCTGCGCGACCGCATCGGTCTGCCGTGCCCGGTGCTGGTCCAGCCGGCGCGCGAGCGCCGGATCGCGCAGGGCGAGGATTGCCGCCGCCAGGAGCCCCGCGTTGCGTGCGCCGGCTTCGCCGATGGCGAGGGTCCCGACGGGGATGCCGGCGGGCATCTGGACGATCGACAGCAGGCTGTCGAGGCCGTTGAGGGTACGGCTCTGGACCGGCACCCCGAGCACGGGCAGCGGCGTCATCGCCGCCGCCATGCCCGGCAGATGCGCGGCCCCGCCGGCCCCGGCGATGATGACCTGAAGTCCGCGGCGCTTGGCCCCCCGCGCATAGCCCACGAGGCGCTGCGGCGTGCGGTGGGCCGAGACGATGCGCACCTCGTGCGCGATCCCCAGGCTCTCGAGCACCTCGGCGGCGCCCTTCATCGTCGCCCAGTCGGATTGGCTGCCCATGATGACCCCGACGGCCGGGGTCGCCTTCGCCTTCGCCATGATGTCCGTCACTTTTTCGCCCGAAAGAGGGAGGGAATATACGCTCCACGTCGCGGCGGCAATTAACCAAAGCCGGGCCGCGCCGCGAAAAAGTAACGAAGGCTTTACGGTGCCAATCTACGGTTTCGCGATTATTGCTGTTCACCCCGCGTCGCCCATGCCGGGACGGGGGTTGGGGAGCCGGCAACGGCAGAGTTCATGAAGATCGATCCGAAATCTCCGAGGGAAGTCGGCGCGGCGCGAGGCGTCCAACGCGCGACCCCCGGCAAGGGCGGCGCGTCGGAGCGCGCCCGCACCGGCGGGGTGGCGACGCCGCGCGACGTGACCACGGTGATGGGCATCCCCGAGGCCGAGTTCACCCCGAAGGTGCGCGAAGCGATCATGGCGCTGATGGCGGAGGTCGACGCGCTGCGCCGCGAGCTGCAGATGACGCAGTCCCGGCTGAAGAATCTCGAGCAGCTCGCCGACCAGGACACCCTGGCGCCGATCGCCAACCGCCGCGCCTTCGTGCGCGAGCTGTCGCGCATGCTGTCCTACGCCGAGCGCTACGGCACGCCGTCGGCGGTGATCTATTTCGACGTCAACGGCCTCAAGCAGATCAACGACACCTTCGGGCATTCCGCCGGCGACGCGGCGCTGACGCGCATCGCCGAGCTGCTGAGCCGGAACATCCGCGAGTCGGATGTCGTCGGGCGCCTGGGCGGCGACGAATTCGGCGTCATCCTGTCCCATGCCGACGAGCCGGCGGCGGTCGACAAGGCGGCACAACTCGCCAAGGTGATCGCGGACACGCCCTTCGACTGGCAGGGCAAGGCGATCAAGCTTTCGGTGTCCTGGGGCAGCCACGCCTTCAGCAGCGGCGGCGACCCGGCTCATGCGCTCGACGCTGCCGATCGCGAGATGTACGCGCGCAAGCGCAGCACGCCGCGCAGCTGAGCGGCGCTCGCCGTTCAGGGCCCGCCGGACGGGTCAGGCGATGATGTCGGGCAGCAGCTGGCTCTCGAGCTTCAGGATCTGATCCTTCAGCCCAAGCTTGCGCTTCTTCAGTCGCTGCACCTGCAGCTGGTCGTGATGGGGGTCCGCGATCAGCTTGTGGATCACCTCGTCGAGGTCGCGGTGCTCCTGTCGCAGCTCTTCAAGCTTGCGCTGGGACGGTTCGAGCGTGGGGTCGTGCGTGTTCATGGGCCGGCGTTTCTCGCGCCATCCTACACGGTGACGATCGATCCGTCCGCGTTCACGGCAACGGGGATGCCGGTTTCCAGGCGGGCCTGGTCGGCCGCAGGCAGCAGCAGGAGGGGCGGGGTCGACCGCCCGAGCTCCCGTGCGACAAGGATGCCGACCGCGAGGATCGCGTCGATCTCGGCGAGCACGAGCGCCGCGGGCGCGCGCCCGGCGACGATCAATTCGAGAAGTATCGCGCTCGAAGAACTCGAGCCGCGCGTGGCCGCGAGCAGGACCACGCGGTCGGCCAGGCTGACGCCGTGGCCGTCGCTCCCGGGATCGGTGACGACGCCCGTCCGTGGATCGACCCCGCCCCAGAAGCTCAGCGGGCGTGCCAGGCGCAGGACGTCCCCGCGGGCCGATCCGGGCAGCAGCGGCCGGGCCCTCAGCTCCATGTGCGTTCGTCCCGCACGAGCCGTCCGGCGACGGCACTCTCGACGCAATCCGCGAGCGTGCCGAACACGACGTCGCGCCCGGTATTGGGCTTCATGTAGTGGGCGAATTTGCCCGAATTCGTCATCACCACGCCGCGGCCGTCGGCAAATATCGGGGTGACGACGACGCAGGTGTCGACGACGAGATCGATGCCCGCGGCCGCGAGCGCGGCGACCTCGGACCCCGACAGGGCGTCCAGCACGTGACGGCCCGTGCAGGCATAGAACGTAACGCGGCTCCGGCGCCCGGCGAGGAGGCCGAGGAGCCGCTGGATCTCGTCATGCGAGAGATGCGGGCTGCCGATCGCCACCGCGTCGATCGCGGCCCCCTCGTCGAGGGGATGCGTCGACAGGGTCGCGCGCGCCCCGCGCAGCATTGCGGTGGTGAGCGCCACGCGCGCGCGCGGCTCGGCGCCGCCGCCGGCGGTGGCGAGATCGGGGGCCTCGGGCGTGCAGCCGACGACATGGAAGAGGCCGACCGCGCCGGTCGAGGCGGCGGCGGCGCCGAGCGCCTTGAGCCGGTCCTCCTCGATGCGCGGCGGCAGGCCGACGATCGCGGCGACGGCGCCGCCGGTCTCGCGCCCGAGCCAAGCGCCGAGCACGGGATAGAACGCCTCGTCCTCGACGAGGGCGCGCGGCAGGCCGCCGGCATCGATCGTCACCGTCGCGCGGCGCGCCTCGTCGCGGTGCAGGCCGACATTCGGCGCACGCCCGATCAGCGCGCAGCAGATGTCGAGGAAGTCGCCGTAGCGCGCGGTGCGCGCGCCGAGCACGGAGTTGCAGAAGACGATCGCGTTGGACTCGCCCCACGCGACATGCTGGCCCAACGCAGGGCGATGGCCGGCCTGATATGGCGCGCAGGTCCAGCTCGGGCGGCATCCGAGCGCCTCGTAGGCGCGCGTCATCCGCGCGGCCATCGCGGCCTCGTGACCGGTCAACCGCACGCGGCCGTGATGCACGAGATCGAGCGCGCCCACATTGAGGGTCGTCGGGACCGCGACGCGGCCGCCATCGGCGACGAGCAACTCGGCGAACAGCACGCCGCCGTCGCCGTGATAGAGGCAGCCGTCGATATGCGCGGACGCGATCTCGACGAGGCGATCGGCGCCGAGCAGGCGCGCGGCGTCGACGACGATGCGCATCGCGCGCTGCGCGGCCGCCCCCCGGCCGCCCGCGAGCATCGCCCGCTCGTCGTCGCCGAGCCGCAGCGTGGCGACCGGCTCAGGCATAGATGTGATTGACGCCCGTCTCCACCGCGTCGAGCCCGACGCCGTAGATGTGGATCGAGACGGCGAGCCGGTCGCTGGTGTTGGCGATCCGGTGAATCAGTCGCGGCGAGGCCGGGGCATGGGCGCAGGAGCCGGGGTCGCGGACGAGCTGGCCGCAAAGGGTCGGGAGTCCGGCGGCGACCGGCGGCTCGAAATGCGACTCGCTGAGCCGGCCGCGATGGACACCGAAGGCACACCAGGCGCGATGGGCGTGGATCGGCGATGCCTGGCCCGGCGCCCACACGAGGCTGAGGACGGCGAAGCGGCCTGCGGGATCCGCGTGGATGAGCCGCCGCGCATAGCGGTCCTCGCGCGGCGTGCAATCGCAGCCGTCGAGAAGGTCCTCGCGCGTCAGGAGAGGGGCGAGCGATCCGGCGATCGCGGCGGGGCGTGCGTCGAGCGGCGTCGCCGCGGCCTCGGTCAGGGCCGCGATCAGGCCGTCGATCGGGCGCGGTCCCGCGCCGGCGAAGGATCCGGTTCTCATGCGACCTCCAGCGCCGCACGGCTGCGCAGCAGGACGCCCAGGACCATGTCGCGCGCGGCCTCGATCTGCTCGCGCACGATGCGCTCGGCGGCCGGGCCATCCTTCTCGGCGAGGGCATCGATGAGCGCACGGTGCTCGTGCGCCATCTCGCCGGTGCGGTCGCGCCCACCCAGGCCGAGCAGCAGCATCCGAGTCATCTCGTCGAGCAGCAGCCCGATCTGCTGCGTCAGGCGCTGGTTGCCGCTGAGCGCCGCGACCGAGACGTGGAAGGCGCGATTGGCCTCGAGGAAGTCCAGCGCGGAGTCCGGATCCTCGGTGCGATAGCTCGCGCGGCACACGGCATCGAGGCGACGCAGCGCCGCGATATCCGCCTGGCCGGCGGCGAGCCGTGCCGCGGCCGGCTCGAGGATCAGGCGGAGCTCGAACACGTCCTGCACGTCGCGCAGGGTCACCGGGGCCACGACATAGCCGCGTCGCGGGACCGCGCGGACCAGCCCTTCCTGGGAGAGGCGCGCGAGCGCCAGCCGGATCGGCGCCTTGCCGAAGCCGTGCGCGGCGGCCAGCGCGCCCTCGGACACCGCGGCCCCCGGGCGCTGGCGGGTGGTCAGGATCTCCGCGCGCAAGGCGCGATAGGCCTGCGCGGTCAGCGATCCGAGCGGCGCATCGATCGGCGTCAGGGCCGGCTTGACGCGGGCCCTCGGCTTGGCGGGGGATGGGGCTCTCGGCATGTCGCTGGATCTCGCTCTGACATGTCAGAGTAGCTCCCAGGACGGGCGGGCGGCAAGGCCGTCGCGAGCACCCTGCACCTCAGGTCGCGGCGGCGGGCTGGCGCGCGTGGTCGTAGTTCTGCCGCTGATACCAGCTCATGTACTCGGTGTAGGTGAACGGCGGATAGCGCTCGGGCCGGTCGGGCCCCGTGCAGCTCGGCAGGCAGCGCATCACGTGGTCGACATTGCAGTCGAAGAAGAAGGGGATCGCGTAGCGATCCCGCCCCGAGCGGTTGAACACGCGGTGAGGCGTGGCGATGAAGCGCTCGTTGCTCCAGCGCCGCAGCATCTCGCCACTGTTGACCAGGAAGGCCCCCGCGATCGCCGGCGCCTCGATCCAGCGGCCCGAGCGCGTGAGCAGCGACAGGCCGGGGATCTCGTTCTGCGCAAGCAGCGTCATGAACGACGTGTCGACGTGCGGCGCCAGGCTGAACTCGTTGTCCTCGAAACGCGGCACCGCCGGGTAGTGCGACAGGCGCAGCGTGATCTGCGGATCGTCGAAGGCGGCCGAGAAGTGGTCCGGCGGGAGGTCCAGCGCCGTCGCGTAGATCGGCAGCAGCGCCGTCGCCAGCGCCTCGAGCGCCGCGCAATAGGCGAGCGCGGTCTCGCGGAAGCCGGGCAGGCCGGCGGGCCAGCGGTTGAGGCCGCGGAACTTCCTGTTCGCCCGCACATGCGGATGGTCCGGCGCCAGGTCGCGCTTGAGGAAATAGGCGGCGTTGAGGTTCGGCCGGTTGCCCTGGCTGAGCGTCGAGTGGCGCGTCGTCGCGCCGCGGTAGGGCATGTAGCCGATGTTGTGCTCGTCGATCCGCAGCGCGAGCTTGGCCTCGAGGGGCAGGGCGTGGAAGCGGGCGGCCTCGCGGAACATCGCGGCGACGAGTTCGGGCGCGATCGCGTGGCCGGTCACGAACCAGAATCCGACGTCCTCGTAGGCGTGGCGCAACGCCGCCGCGCAGCGCTCGCGCGCTCCCGGCTCGCCGGCCCTGAACGCGGCGATGTCGATGATCGGGATCTCGCCGTCCGCGCCCGTCGCGCCGTCGCTCGTCGTCATGTCGCCTCCTGGATCCGGCGCGTCGTCGACCTGCGCCGTCGGCCGCCGATCGCGCCCGGCGGCCCGCCCGCCTCCGCTGTTCCGACTCGGCGCCCGGGAGAGTAGCGTGCGCCCTGACAGTCGCCACAGGAGACGCCTCGACATGCCCGTGATCTGGACCAACCGACCCATCCCCGCGAACCTCGTCCCGCTGATCGAGGGCAAGGCCGAGGTGGTCGGCCCCGCGAACCTGCCGACGGATCTGCCCGCCGGCACGCTGGCGCGGGTGAACGCGATCATCGCCAACGCGACCACGCCCTACGACGCCAAGCTGTTCGCCCAGATGCCGGCGCTGAAGGTCGTGAGCCGGATCGGCATCGGCTACGACAACGTCAACGTGCCCGACGCGACCGCCGCCGGGGTCGCGGTGTGCAACACGCCGGACGGGCCGACCGCGGCGACCGCCGAGCTCGCGATCATGCTGATGATCGGCGCGGCGCGGCTGTTCACGCGGGCGAACCAGCTGATGCGCACGCGCAAGCCCGGCCAGGGGGCGGACTTCTTCTCGCGCCTCGACGGCATGCAGCTGCGCGACATGAAGCTCGGCCTTGTCGGCTTCGGCCGCATCGGCAAGCACGTGGCGAAGATCGCCCGCGCGATGGGCATGCACGTCACCGCCTACGACCCGCTGGCGAAGGCGGCGGACGCGCAGGCGCTCGGCGTGACGCTCGCGCCCAGCGTCGAGGCGGTGCTCGCGTCGTCCGACGTCGTGTCGCTGCACGTTCCCAGCAGCCCCGAGAATCGCCGCATGATGAACGCCAAGGCGTTCGCGACGATGCGCAAGGGCGCGGTCTTCGTGAATGCCGCGCGCGGCACGCTCGTCGACGAGGACGCGCTCTACGACGCGCTGAAGAGCGGCCACCTGCTCGGCGCCGGCATCGACGTGTTCGAGGTCGAGCCGCCCGACCCGAACCACAAGCTGCTCTCGCTCGACAACCTGATGGCGCTTCCGCACATCGGCGGCGGCACGGAGTGGTCGAAGGCGGCGATGTGGAAGGGCTCCGTTGAGAACATGCTGGCGGTGCTGGCCGGCGAGAGGCCGGCGCATCTCGTGAACCCGGACGTCTGGCCGCGGCCGCTGAAGAAGGGCTGAGCGGCATCCCGCGGCCGGTCAGGCGCTCGCGCGCAGGCCGGTCGCCGTTCGCGGCCGCAGGCGCGCGGCGGGCAGGACGATGCGCGCCCGCGTGCCCTCGCCGAGGGCGCTGATCAGCTCGAGCCTGCCGTCGTGCAGTTCGATCAGCGTCTTGGTGATCGCGAGGCCGAGGCCCGTGCCGCCGACCGCGGCGGCGGTGGCATTGGCGCCGCGATGGAAGGGCTGCGTCACCTTGGCGAGGTCGTCGGGCGGGATGCCCATCCCCGTGTCCTCCACATCGATGTGCAGGCCGCCGCGCGGCTCCTGCACGACGCGGCAGGACACGCGGCCGCCGCGCTCGGTGAACTTGACCGCGTTGCTGAGCAGGTTGACGAGGACCTGGCGCAGCGCCCGCGCATCGACCAGCACCTCGACGTCCGGCGCCGGCGGCAGCTGCAGGGTCACATGGCCGAGCTCGGCCTGCGGCCGGGTCACCAGCAGGGCGCTGTCGATGATCTCGGACAGTGCGACCCATTCCATCTTCAGCTCGGCATGGCCCGCGTCGATCCGCGCCATGTTGAGCACGTCCTCGATCAGCCCCAGGAGATGCTCGCCGCTCGCATGGATGTCGCGCACATAGCCCGCGTAGCGCACGGGCAAGGGCCCGAGCATCTGCTGGCGCATCACGTCGGAGAAGCCGAGCACCGCGTTGAGCGGCGTGCGCAGCTCGTGGCTCATGTTGGCGAGGAAACGCGACTTCGCCGCGTTCGCCTCGGTCAGCTCGTGGAGCATCTTGCGCGCGCCGCGCTCCGAAGCCCGCAGGCGCCGGTTCTGGAGGGCGAGCAGCGACGCGCCGCCGAGCAGCCCGGCGCCGACGAAGATCGAGATCCAGCGCAGCTGCACGAGCAGGGCCGCCAGTTCGGCCTCGTGGCGGTGACGGAAGGCGGCCGAGCTCTGGACGACCTCGACGGTGAAGCGCTTGATCGTCGAATCGAGGGGTTCGAGCAGCCCGTCGAGCCGGCGCGCGACGTCGCCGACATCGTCCGGCTCGGCAGAGGCCAGGATCAGGTCGGCCGACTGCATCGCCGAGCGCAGCACCTCCATCACCGTGGAATGGCTGGGCAGGCGCGCCAGCGCGAACCCGACATCGCCCGCCTCGAGCACGCCGATCCGGCTGTGGATGATGTCGACCCGCAAACCGATCGACTCGAGCGTCACGTCGGGATCGGCGAGCCGCGCGGCCCGCAGCACCGAGCGCAGGCGCTCGTACTCGAGCTGGACCTGCACCGCCGCCCAGGTGTTGTTGTCGAGCGGCGACAGCGTCAGCTCGGCGAGGCTCTCCTGCGCACCGCGATAGAGCGCGACCATGGTGCCGGCCCCCGCGAACGCGAGGACCATCAGGATCGCGAACCAGCTGATCTTGGTCCGGCGCATCGCGTGCCCCGGCGGCCGAGCGTCCGTCTCGCCGGTCAGCGCACCTCGAGCTTGGCGAGCTGCCACACCGAGCGCCCGTGGAAGACGCCGGTATTGAGGTCGGGAGCGCTGTCGTAGGGATAGACGATCCAGAGCGGGCCCTTCTCGCGCACGGTCATGGTCTTGCCGTTGACCCGATTGGCGATCAGGAGCTTGTGCTTCAGGAAGTCGTCGATCGGCAGCGCCGCAGCGTAGTCGTTGAGGGCGGTCGCGATGACCTCCGTGCCGGACGCGCCGAGCGCCTTGAGGAGCGCGTCGCCGCGCACGCCTTCGAACGAGACCTTCTCGTTGTGCCAGGGCGTGCCGGTCGTGAATCCGGAGCGGTCGATCGCGTCGAGCTGCGCGAGGTCGAGGCGCGCGGTGCGCGCGGCGTTGGTGCGCGAGATGGCGCCCGTCACCGTGAGGATGACCTGGCCCTTGGGAGCCTCGAGCGTGTCGCCGCGGCTCGAGAGCGGCAAGGCGGACGCAAGTCCGGCTGCGACGATGGTGCGGCGCGAGAGCATCTGAATTCCTCCTGCAGTGTGGTGCCGGAGGGTCGTGCGAACGACGTTAATGTCGCCTTAACGGGCTCGCCTGGCGCGCAGCGTCATTGGACGTGGTCGGCGATGGAGCCGAGGTAAGCCGAATGGACGCCGGTGGCGCGCGTCGATCGGTCTCGCAACCGGAGCGTGTCGCATGCGGCGCGCGCCGCGCCCGGCCGATCGCTCGCGCGACGGCGGGCGCGGCGCCCGGTTGCCGCCGCGCGCGTCAGCGCTGGCGCGGAACGCGGCCCTCGATCGGATAGGCCGGATCGTTGTACCCGGGAGTCGAGGGATGGCCGGTGGACACGAGCGAATCGACCAGCGCCTCGTCCTCGGCGTCGAGCCGGTAGCTCAGCGCAGGGATGTAGGTCCGCCACTGGTCGAGCGTCCGCGGGCCGGCGATCGCGCTGGTGACGAACTGGTTGTTCAGGACCCAGGCGATCGCGAACGCGACGGCGGTCGTGCCTTTCTTCTCGGCGTGGCTCTTCACCTTCTGCGCGAGTTCGAGCGATTCGTGCCGCCACTCGGTCTGCATCATCCGCGCGTCCTTGCGACTCGCGCGCGTGTCGGCGCCGGGCGCTGTGTTCGGGGCGTACTTGCCCGACAGCACGCCGCGGGCGAGCGGCGAGTACGGCACCGCGCCGAGGCCGTAGTAGTTGCAGGCGGGCAGGTGCTCGACCTCGGGCATGCGGTTGAACGCGTTGTAGTAGGGCTGGCTGCAGGCCGGCCGGTCGATGCCGAGGCCGTCGGCGATATTGCACATCTCGGCGACGCGCCAGCTGCGATGGTTGGAGACCGCGAAGTAGCGGATCTTGCCGGCGCGCTGCAGGTCGCCCATCGCGCGGACGCTCTCCTCGAGCGGCGTCGCGTGGTCCTCCTTGTGCATGTAGTAGAGGTCGACATAGTCGGTGCCGAGCCGCTTCAGCGAAGCGTTGCACGCCTCGATGATCCACTTGCGGCTGAGGCCGCGGCGGTTCGGCTTGTTGTCGTAGCTCATCGCGTTGGCGACCTTCGTCGCCAGGATCCAGCGGTCGCGGTCCCTCGCGATGGCGCGACCGACGATCTCCTCGGACTTGCCGTCGTTGTAGACGTCGGCGGTGTCGATGAAGTTGCAGCCGCCGTCGCGCGCGGCATCGATGATCGCCACCGACTCCTTCTCGTCGGTCGGCCCGCCGAACATCATCGTGCCCAGGCAAAGGGGCGACACCTGGAGGCCGCTGCGGCCGAGTCTGCGCAGTTCCATGGAACCCTCTCCGTTTGGATGCGGGCAACGAGTAGCATGGTGCCGGCCGGAGTGGCAGCGGCGATCGAACGCCGCGAGCGGCAAGGGGAAGGGGAATGGCGAAGCATCTTCGACGCGTCGGATTCTTCGTGGAGTTCGGGTTCGCCGGCGCCAATGCGGGCAGCCTGAAGGCGGCGGTGCAGGACGCCGCCGGGTACGACAAGGCCGCGGTCGCCGGATATCTGCGCGCGGCGCCGGTCCTGGCGGTCGCGCCCGGCGTGCTGCGCGACGTCTTCGATCCCGACGGCTCGGCTGTGATGACCCGGAGCATCAAGACCGACGGCGCCTACGAGTGGCCGGCGCCGCTGGCCTTCTACGTGCAGCGCTACAACGTCGCCCTGCCGGCCGATTTCCTGTCGCACATCGCGGCACGTGCCTATCGCGTGCCGACGCGCGAAGAGATCGGCCTGCCCGGCGCGTGAGCGCGGGCGGCATGTCGCGGATCGATTGACATCGTCGCGCGGCCTGCCCGAGCATCCGCGGCCTATTCGAACGTTCCGATCCAAGTCGCCCCAGGGGACACGCCATGGCACGCAAGAAGCCCGAAGAGCTGCGCTCGCACCGCTGGTACGGGGTGCAGGACCTGCGCTCATTCGGCCACCGCTCCCGCACCAAGCAGATGGGCTTCGGGGCCGAGGACTATGCCGGCAAGCCGGTGATCGGCATCGTCAACACCTGGAGCGAGATGAATCCCTGCCACGCGCATTTCCGCACGCGGGCCGAGGAGGTGAAGCGGGGCGTGTGGCAGGCCGGCGGCTTCCCGGTCGAGCTGCCGGCGATGTCGCTCGGCGAGCCGTTCATGAAGCCGACCACGATGCTCTACCGCAACCTGCTGGCGATGGAGGTCGAGGAGCTGCTGCGCTCGAACCCGATCGACGGCTGCGTTCTGCTCGGCGGCTGCGACAAGACCACGCCGGCGATGATCATGGGCGCGGCGTCGATGAACATCCCCACGATCTTCGTGCCCGCCGGCCCGATGCTGCGCGGCCACTGGCACGGCAACACGCTCGGCTCCGGCTCCGACGTGTGGAAGTACTGGGCCGAGAAGAAGGTCGGCAACATCGACGACAAGGCCTGGGGCGAGATGGAGGACGGCATCGCGCGGTCCTTCGGCACCTGCATGACCATGGGCACGGCGGCGACGATGATGTCGGCGGTCGAGGCGCTGGGCATGTGCCTGCCCGGCGCGTCGGCGATCCCTGCGGCGGATTCCGCGCATCCGCGCATGGCGACGGCCTCGGGCCGACGCATCGTCGAGATGGTGTGGGAGGGCCAGAAGCCGAGCGACGTGATGACGCGCGAGGCGATCGAGAACGCGGTGACGGTCACGATGTCGCTCGCCGGCTCGACCAACGCGATCGTGCACCTGATCGCCATGGCCGGCCGCGTCGGGGTGAAGCTGGACCTCGACCGCTTCGACCAGATCTCGCGGCGCACGCCGCTGCTCGCCAACCTGCGCCCCTCGGGCAAGTACCTGATGGAGGACTTCTTCTACGCCGGCGGCCTGCCCGCGATGATGGCGCGCATCGCCGACCTGCTGCACGTCAACGTGCGCACGGTGAGCGGCGAGACGCTCGGCCAGACCCTGAAGGGCGCCCAGGTCTTCAACGACGACGTGATCCTGCCGCGCGACAAGCCGCTCGCGGCGGAGGGCGGGCTCGCGGTGCTGCGCGGCAACCTCTGCCCGAACGGTGCCGTCATCAAGCACGCGGCGGCGGAGAAGCGCCTGCTGGTGCACGAGGGGCCGGCGATCGCCTTCGAGGACTACAACGACATGGCCGCACGCCTCGACGACCCGAACCTGCCGGTCACGAAGGACTCGGTGCTCGTGCTCAAGAACGCGGGTCCGCTGGGCGGCCCGGGCTTCCCGGAGTGGGGCATGCTGCCGCTGCCCAAGAAGATCCTCGAGCAGGGCGTGCGCGACATGGTCCGCATCTCGGACGGCCGCATGTCGGGCACGAGCTACGGCGCGTGCGTGCTGCACGTGGCGCCGGAGGCGGCGATCGGCGGCCCGCTCGCCTTCGTGCGCACGGGCGACATCATCGCCATCGACGTGCCCAAGCGCACGCTGACGCTCAAGGTATCCGACGAGGAGCTGGCGCGCCGCAGGGCGGCGTGGAAGCCGAAAGAGGTCATCTATCCCCGCGGCTACGGCCAGATGTTCGCCAAGCACGTCACCCAGGCCGACCAGGGCTGCGACTTCGACTTCCTCGAGGGCGCCGCGCGCGTGCCGGAGCCGGAGATCCACTGAGCCGGGAGGTTCGTCATGGCCGGGGATGCGCCAAGCGTCACCGTCGTCGCGTTGGAGGGATCGGCCGGGGCGGTGACGGCCGCCTACAATCCGAAGGAACTGGGCGTCGACAAGTCCGTGCCATGGCAGCTCGCGCCCTCCTCGCGGGGCGAATCGCCGACGCTCCAATTCTCCGGGTCAACGGGCCGCACATTGTCGATCCACCTGCTGTTCGGTGACACGAGCGGCAGCGCCAGCGTGCAACCCAATCTCGACCGTCTCCAGCGCATGGCGGCGATCCAGTCCGAGGCCGGCCCCGAGGACCAGCGTCGCCCGCCGCGCGTCGCGCTGCGCTGGCCCGGCAACCGGATCCCGGAGTTTGTCGGCGTGATCGAGGCGCTGTCACTGCGATACGAGGCGCTCCGCGCCGACGGTACGCCGGTTGCCGCCGTCGCCCAGCTGCGGATCCGCGAGGCTGCCCGCGCCGTCTCGATGAAGAAGGCGGCGAAGCGGCCGGCGCGCCGCCGCTGAGCGGGCGACGGCGCGATCGAAGGTGGTGTCCCGACGTCGCATGACTCCGGGGTCGGGCGTCGCGAAGGCCGCGGCGCCGGTCCGTAAGGATCGCGGGGAACGGGGCGGGTTGCGGCGCGTGGACTCTTGCGGGCGCAACGGCGGGCGCAACGCCGCGTCGTCGACATCGCGGTCGCAAGCAGCTTGATCGGGGCGGCGACGGACCGCCGAGCGGCGACAACCCGACCATCTCGGGAATCCTGGGCAGCCGCGACGGAGGAATGTGCGGTTGCGCGTCTCCGCTGCACGACGCCAGGCGACAAGCCCCGGCGTGGCCGATATCCTTGCGCGCAGGCAACCATTCCCCGGGAGAAACGACCATGAAGATCGCGAAGACGGCCATCGCCTTGTCCGCGCTGGCGGTGCTCGGGCTCGCCGGACGCGTCGAGGCGCAGGACGCCGGCACGCTGCGGCTGATGACCGGGCCGCAGGGCGGCGTGTGGGTGCCGCTCGGCGGGTCGCTCAAGAACCTGTGGGAGAAGAACATCGCCGGCGTGTCGGTGCAGACCCTGCCCGGCGCGGGGATCGCGAACGTGCGGGCGATCGACGAGGGCAAGGCGGAGATCGGCTTCGGCAACTCGATCTCGACCGTCGACGGCATCAACGGCGTCGCGCCGTTCCCGCGCAAGACGACCAACGTTTGCCAGATGGCGACGCTCTATCCGCAGTACTTCCAGGTCGTCGTCAACGCGGATGCCGGCATAAATTCGGTGAAGGACTTCAAGGGCAAGGGCCTGGCCGTGCAGACGCGCGGCAACACCGCCGAGGTCATCACCAAGCAGCTGCTCGAGGTCCACGGCCTCAAGTACGAGGACATGCGCACCAGCTTCCTGCCCTCCTACACCGACGCGGCCGAGCTCCTGAAGAACGGGCAGGCGCAGGTGTTCACGCTCGGCACGACGATCCCCGCGTCCTCGATCATGGACCTGGGGACGTCGCGCGACGTGAAGCTTCTCGATCTCAAGGATTCGATCGAGGGCATGCGCAAGCTCAATGCCGGCTACTACCCGATCGAGCTTCCGGCCAACACCTACCCCAAGCAGACCGCCGCGGTGACCAAGATCGGCTACGCCGCCCATCTCATCGTGTCGTGCAAGCTGCCGGAGCAGCGCGTGTACGAGATGATGAAGACGATCCAGGCGAACTTCCGCGACCTCGTGCTGATCAACAAGGCGATGGATGGCGTGGGGCCGAAGGAGATGGCCGTGGACATCGGGGTTCCGTTCCATCCCGGGGCGACGAAGTTCTACGCCGAGCACGGCATCAAGGCCGGCTCCTGAGGCGCGCGCGTCCGACCCGCGGCGGCGACGCGCCGCGGGCCAGGCGCGCGTCGGGTCGCGGCGGACGGGGCAACCGGGGCAGGCGGGCGTGAGCGAGATCGAGCCGGGACACACGGGCGCCTATCGGCGCTGGGTGACGTGGGCCGTCAGCGTCATCGGCGTGACGATGTCGGTCTATCACCTCTGGATCATCGGCGGAGGGCCCGCGGTCGAGCATCTCGCGCAGCTCACCGGCTACGACGCGCGCACCAGCTTCCCGTGGATCTGGACGGGCCCGCCGAGCGCGATCATCTACCGCGCCGGCCACCTGCTGTTCGCGGTGATCCTGGTCTTCCTGATCTATCCGGCGCGCAGCGCGCGCGGGCAGGGCAACCCGGGCGCGCTCGACGTCGCGATGCTCGTCGTCGCCGTCGCCGTCGTCTCCTATCCGATCGTCTTCGACGACTACCTCACCGACCGCATGCCCTATGTCGACGATCCGACGCCGCTGGATCTCGTCGTCGCGGTGGCCGGCATCGTCGTCGTCATCGAGGCGACGCGCCGGGTGATCGGCTGGGCGCTGCCCATCACGGCGATGGTCTTCCTCGCCTATGCGCTGCTGTTCGCGAAGGTCGACTGGCGGACGACGCTCGACCAGCTCTACCTGACGACCGAGGGCATCTTCGGCTCGACGCTGCAGGTGTCGGCCGCCTACGTGATGGTGTTCGTCGTCTTCGGCAGCTTCATGGAGCGAACCGGCACCGGCCAGCTGTTCATGGACTTCGCGCTGTCGCTGACCGGCCGCCAGGCCGGCGGTCCGGGCAAGGTGTCGGTGATCAGTTCCTCCCTGTTCGGGACGATCTCGGGCTCGGCGGTGGCCAACGTCATGGTCGACGGCCCGATCACGATCCCGCTGATGAAACGCACGGGCTTCCGGCCCGCCTTCGCCGCCGGCGTCGAGGCGGTCGCCTCGACCGGTGGCCAGATCATGCCGCCGGTCATGGGCGCCGCAGCGTTCGTGATGGCCGAGTTCCTCCGGACCAGCTACTTCCAGGTCACCCTCTGGGCGCTGATCCCCTCGGTGCTCTACTACGTCGCCTGCTTCGGCGCGGTGCATTTCGAGGCGAAGCGTCACGGGCTGCACGGCGTGCCGCGCGAGGAGTGCCCGCGGCTGGGGGCCGTGCTGCGCGAGCGCGGCCATCTCTTCATCCCCGTCGCGATCATCCTCGCGATGATGTTCACGGGCTGGTCCTCGCCGCTGGCCGCCCTTGTCGGCGCGCTGGCGTGCTTCCCGGTGGCGATGCTCCGGCGCAACACGCGCGCGCCGCTGCGCCTGGTCATGGTCTGGGACGCCCTGATCGAGGGCGCGAAGGGCGCGCTCTCGGTCGCGATGGCCTGCGCCTGCGCCGGGATCATCATCGGCGTCGTCGCGCTCACGGGGCTCGGGATCACGTTCACGCAGGTCGTCATCGGCCTGGCGCAGAACAGCCTGCTGATCGCACTGGTTGTCACGGGCCTCGCGGGGATCGTGCTCGGCATGGGCATGCCCACGACGCCGGCCTACATCATCATGGTCTCGCTGCTGGTGCCGGCGCTGATCAAGCTCGGGGCGATCGAGCCGGCGGCCCACATGTTCGCCTTCTACTTCGCGATCCTTTCGGCGATCACCCCGCCGGTGGCCCTGGCGGTG
>JAEULA010000008.1 GCA_016793165.1 Alphaproteobacteria bacterium
GGTCAACAGCGTCGCGCCGGGCTTCGTGCGCTCGAACCCGTCGACCGAGAAGCAGTGGGACAGCTACGGCGCCGAAGGGCAGAAGCGGCTCGTCGAGAACATCCATCTGCGGCGGCTCGGCACGCCGCAGGACATCGCCAACGCGGTGGTGTTCTTCGCCTCCGAGCTCGCACCCTGGGTGTCGGGCCAGATCCTGCAGGTCGACGGAGGGCGTGCGTGAAGCCCGGCCGCGGGCTCGATCACCTCGTCCTCGCGGTACGCGATCTCGATGCGGCGGCGGCCCGGTACCAGCGGTGGGGCTTCACCCTCACGCCGCGAGCCCAGCATCCCTGGGGTACGGCCAACCGCCTCGTCCAGTTCGACGGCGTCTTCCTCGAACTCGTCGAAGTCGATCGGCCGGCGCTGATCGCCGAGCCGGCCCCCGGCGATGTCTCGTTCGGTGCCCGCGCCCGCGACTTCCTGCAGCGGCGCGAGGGCTTCGCGATGCTCGTGTTCGAGAGCCGTGACGCGCGGATCGACTATGCCGAGCTCCTCGCGGCAGGGCTCGCGGCACGGCCGCCCTTCGACTTCTCGCGCCCGGCGCGCCTGCCCGACGGCAGTGTCGTGACGGTCGGGTTCTCGCTCGTGTTCCTTCCCGATCCGCGCATCCCGGATGCGACCATCTTCCTCTGCCAGCAACAGGCACCGCAGCATTTCTGGAAGCCAGCGTACCAGCGCCATGCGAATGCCACGCAGGGCGTCGGCGAGGTGGTAATGAGCGCGGATCGCCCGGCCGCTTGGGAAGCGCATTTCGCGGCGCTGCAGGGCGAGGATGCCGTGCGCAACACGCCGGAAGGCCTCGACGTCGCGACGGCGCGCGGGCGCGTCGTCGTGCGACGCTCCGCGGATGTGGCGGCGCGCTTCGGCGGCCCGATCACCGGCGGCCGGGGCGGGACGCCGGGGCTAGCGGGATTCAGCCTCGAGACGTCGCGCCTCGAGGCGGTGACCGAGGCTCTAGCGGCCACGGGGACACGCCATCGTCGCCTCGACGATCGCGTCGTGATTCCGGCCGACGAGGCGTTCGGATGCGGACTCGAGTTCGTTCAGGCTGCGCGCTGACCTTGTGAACGCCGCGGACCGCTTCACCCGACGCGACGTTGCGCGCCGTCGGTCGGAGTGCGAGGCTCGCGCGCGTCAGGTCGCGGCGTCGTGGCGCGCGCGCCAAACGGGGGGAAACCGAGATGAGCGAGACGACGCGCGTCGGCTATATCGGCGTGGGCTTGATGGGTCATGGCGCGGCCAAGAACATCCTTGGAAAGGGCTACGAGATGGCCGTGCTCGGCAATCGCAACCGCGTTCCGGTCGACGACCTGGTGTCGCGCGGCGCACGCGAGGCGAAGTCGCCGGCCGAGTTGGCGCGCGAGTGCGATGTCGTCTTCATGTGCCTGCCCTCGAGCGTCGAGGTCGAGCGCACCGTCTACGGCGACGGCGGCCTGCTGTCGGCGGCGCGGCCCGGGCTTGTCGTCGTCGATTCCACGACCGCCGATCCGGCCTCGACGCGCAAGATCGGCGCCGATCTGCGCGCGCGCGGTGCCGACATGGTCGATGCACCGGTGGGACGCACGCCGAAGGAGGCCGAGGCGGGAAAGCTCTCGACCTTCGTCGGCGGCAACCCGGACACCGTGGCTCGGGTCCGGCCGATCATCGCGAGCTATGCGGAGGTCATCATCGACGCCGGCGAGCTCGGGGCAGGCCACATGCTCAAGCTCTGCAACAACTTCATCTCGATCGGGACATGCGCGGTCATCTCCGAGGCCGTCGCCACCGCGTCCAAGCTCGGGGTCGACCTGCGCAAGCTGTTCGAGGTCGTGTCCGCCGGCGGTGCCAACAGCGCGATGTTCCAGATGGTCATGCCCTGGGTGCTCGAAGGGGACGACAGCCGGTTGAAGGGTCCGCTCCGGATCGCCGCCAAGGACCTGCGGTTCTTCTGCCGCCTCGCCGAAGGGGCGGGCATGGCGTCGTTCATCGCGCAGGCCTGCTCCCAGACCTACGCGCTGGCCAACGCCCAAGGGCATTCCGAGCGCTTCATGCCGACCTTGCCGGGCATCCTCGCCGAGCTGAACGGCGGCCGGATCCGGGATCTGCCGCCGGCCTGATCGCGCCGATCTCTCGGCGCCGCGCGTCCGACGCTGGCGCGTGCGCCGAACGACGACAGCGTCGTGCAACGGGGAGGAAGACGATGGGCAATCGGATCAGGGGCTGGATGGTCGCGCTGTGTGCGGCGGCGATGGTGGCCGTCGCGCCGGCGGCGAGCGAGGCGCAGACGACGCTGGAGCGCATCCTGAAGGAGAAGAAGATCCGGATCACGGCCGAGGTGACGTCGCCGCCGTTCGGCATCCTGGACGCCAGCGGCCAGCCCGACGGCTCGGAGATCGCGACCGCGCGCCAGCTCGCCAAGGACCTCGGCGTCGAGCTGGAGTTCGTCCAGGTGAAGGCGCCCGATCGCATCCCGGCACTGCTCGCCGGACGCGCCGACGTCGCGATCTCGTCGCTGTCGATCACGCTCGATCGCGCGAAGACCGTCGCCTTCGCCAATCCGCACGGCGCGCTGTCGATCGTCATCACCGGGCCCAAGTCGGTCGGGATCAAGGGGCCCGCGGACCTCGCGGGCAAGAAGATCGGCATCACCCGCGCCACGCTGGAGGAGGCGACCGTGCCGAAGAGCGCGCCGCCGGGCGCGAACATCGTCTTCTTCGACGACATCGGCGTCACCATCCAGGCCCTGGTCTCCGGCCAGATCGACGCGGCCGGCATGTCGGCCTTCGCCGCCAAGTCGATACGCGATCGCAATCCGCGGGCCGAGCTCGAGGACAAGTACGTCGTCACGACGGCCTACTACGCCGCGGCGATGCGCCCCGCGGACCACGACCTGCGGCAGTGGATCAACACCTGGGTGTTCATCAACAAGCAGAACGGCGTGCTCGCGCAGATCTACGAGAAGCACACCGGCGTGAAGCTCGTCGACCTGCCGCAGTTCTGAGGCCGATGCCGCCGCCCGAGGGGCCGCGCCGCCGCGCGCGGCGCCGGGCGGCGGAACGGCGCCCGCGATGGACTACGTCTTCCAGTTCGGCGTCGTCGCCGAGAACCTGCCGCTGCTGCTCCGGGGGGTGCGGACGACCTGCATCCTGACGGGGCTGGCGATCGTCCTCGGGACCGCGCTGGGCGTCCTCTGCGCCTATCTGCAGGCGGCCGGCTGGCGCGTGGTGCGGACCGTGGTGCGCGGTTATGTCGAGTTCATCCGCAACACGCCCTTCCTGATCCAGATCTTCTTCATCGCCTTCTCGGTCCCCGACCTCGTGTTCACCGGCGGCCAGCTGCTGGGGACGCGCCTCGTGCTGCGGATCGAGCCGATGACCGCCGCGGTGATCGGCATGACGATCAGCCTCGGGGGCTATGCGACCGAGATCGTGCGCGGCGGCATCGACGCCGTGTCGCGCGGGCAGATCGAGGCCGGGCGCGCGCTCGGCCTCTCGGGCATGCGGATCTTCCGGCTGATCGTGCTGCCGCAGGCGGTCCGGATCGCGTATCCGTCGCTCGCGAGCCAGTACGTGCTGCTGATGCTCGGGTCGAGCGTCGTCTCGGCCATCGCGGTGGAGGAGCTGACGGGGCTCATGAACACGCTGCGATCGACGACCTTCCGGGACTTCGAGTTCGTGTTCGCGGTGACTTTGCTCTACCTGGCGATGTCGCTGGCGTTCCGGGCGGCATTGGCCGGGGTCTACTGGATCGCCTTCCTGCGCGGTCGTCCGGCGGAGGCCGCGGCGCGATGAGCCGGGACTTCGCCTGGAACGAGTTCGTCTTCGTCCTCCTGGCGATGCGCTGGACGATCCTGTTGTCGCTCGTCGCCTTCGTCGCGGGCGCGCTGGGCGGGCTGGGCATCGCGCTGCTGCGCACCGCGCGGCGCCCGCTGTGGCGCGCGGTCGCGATCGGCTACATCCAGTTCTTCCAGGGCACGCCGGTGCTGATGCAGCTGTTCTTCTTCTACTACGGGCTGGCGGTACTTTTCGCGATCCGGCTCGACCCGTGGCCGGCGGTGACCCTGGCCTTCACGTGCTACGCGGCCGCCTTCCTGGGCGAGATCTGGCGCGGCGCGATCCAGGCGGTGGGGGCGGGGCAGTGGGATGCGGCGCGATCGCTCGCCCTCGGGCGCTGGACCACCCTGCGCAAGGTCGTGCTGCCGCAGGCGTTGCGCATCGCCATCCCCGCCACGGTCGGCTTCCTCGTCCAGCTCGTGAAGTCGACCTCTGTCGCCGCGCTGATCGGATTCATCGAGGTGACACGGGCCGGCCAGCTGATGGTCAACGTGACGTTCCAGCCGCTGCGCGTCTTCCCGGTGGTGGCGCTGCTCTATTTCGCGCTGTGCTGGCCGCTGTCGCGGCTGAGCCGCCGGCTGGAGCGACGCCTCGATTCCAGGCTCGGCGGCGGCGTCACGGCCGGCTGGGCGGCCTGAAGTCGCGCGGCCCGCCTACGCGTCCGAGCGGTCGAAGAAGCGCCTGATCTCCTCGACATAGGCGGCGGCGCCCGACTGAAGGTCGCGGACGACGGGCACGTTGCCCACGAGGAAGCGCGTGATCGGATCGCCGAGCGGCAGGATCAGCCGTGCCCAGGTCTTGATCGCGAGCGCCGGGGCGCCGTGGCTGACGGTCAGCATCGGCACGCCGCGCGCGAGGACGGCGCGATAGCAGCCCTCGTAGAAGACCGGGCCGGGCATGCGCGTGGCCCGCGCCATGTCGCGCGTCGTCCGTCCGGTCCAGTCGAACGAGGTCGCGTTGACGAGCTGCGCGCCGTAGAGCGTGTAGCGGAAGCGGCGGCCGCCATCCTCGACGTCGACGAGCATGACGTTGCCCAGGATCGGGCGCATCTCGATCGGGTCGACCTCGCGCGGCATCGGCGCCCGACGAGCGCCGCGCAGGCGGTTCCAGTAGTCGTGGAGGAAGCGCAGGTTCTCGATCGGGATGGCGTCGCGCGGCGGCTCCCATTGCACGCTCGGGGCCGGCAGCTTCGACGCGGCGAACAGCGCGCCGGTCGCCTCCGAGGTTCCGGCGATGAGCTCGTTCTTGATCGCCTCCGCCTGGGCGTCGAAGTCGGGCACGACGCGGACGTCCGCGCCGCGCAGGCGCTCGAGGGCGGTCGCGACGAGCTCCGCCGGCGGCCTTGCGCCGTCGAGCACGATGGCGTCGTCCGGCTCCTCGAGCGTCGCGAACTGGCTGCCGATCAGCGACGTCGGCATGAAGTGGCCCTTGCGCGTGGCCATTCGCTGCGCGACCAGCTCCGGCGTCGCGCGCAGGTAGACGAACTTCACCTCGTCGGAGCCGCGCGCGAGGATCTCGCGGTAGCGCTTGCGAAGCGCCGAGCAGGCCAGGACGGTGGGCCGGTCCTTCGCGCGCCAGCGAACGATCGCCTCGGCCATCGCTTCGAGCCACGGCATGCGGTCGCCGTCGTCGAGCGGCTGGCCGCTCGTCATTTTCGCGATGTTGGCGGGGGGATGGAACTGGTCGCCCTCCGCGTAGTCGCCGCCCAGCGCGGCGGCGATCTGCGGGCCGATCGTGCTCTTGCCGGAGCCCGCGACGCCCATGACCACGACGACCATCATGCCTCGGGCCACTCCGCATTGAAGGTCCCGGGCTTGTCGGTGCGCTTGAGGCCGTGGCGGCCGAACACGTCGCGCATGCCCTGGATGAGGTTCGCTCCGGACTGCCGCGTCGTGAAGCCGTCGAGATAGGCGAGGGCTGACGCGAGGACCGGGACGGCATGCGCCGCGCCGACCGCCCGCGCCACCACGCGACGCCAGGCTTCGGTCCCTTTCACGACCGGCGGCTCGTGCAGCAGCCGCATCGGATCGGGCGCCGCCGCGAGCGACTCGGCCACCTGCTCGATCAGTGGCGAGCGCAGGATGCAGCCGGCGCGCCAGCCTCGGGCGACCGCCGCGAGATCGATGCGCCAGCCCTGCGCCGTCGACGCCGCAGCGATCAGCGCCAGCCCCTGCACATGCGCCACCAGGGACGCGGCCGGCAGCGCGGCGGCGAGATCCGCCGCCGTCGCGCCCGGGCCGGACGGTGCGCTCGCCGTCGCGGCGGATGCCGTGCTCACCCCGGTGCCGGCACGTTCGCGGGCGAGCTCGTGCCGTGTCGTGCGCTGGAACGAGATGCCGCGTGCGAACACCGCTTCGGCGAGCGTAGGGGCCGGAACGCCGAACTCGAGCGCCGCGGCCGCGGTCCATGTGCCGGTGCCCTTCTGCTCCGCGGCGTCGACGATCAGGTCGACGAGGGCGGCGTCGCCGTCGCGGGCGGCGAGCACGCGGCGCGCGCAGTCGAGGAGGAACGAATCGGCCATCGTCCCGCGCCAACCGTCGAAGTGCCGCCCGATGTCGGCTGCGCCGAGTCCATGGTCGTCGCGCAGGAGCAGGTAGGCCTCGGCCAGCAGCTGCATCACGGCGTACTCGATGCCGTTGTGCACCATCTTGACGAAGTGCCCGGCGCCGCCAGGGCCGCAGCGCGTGAAGCACGCGATGCCGGCATGGCGGGCGGCGGCGGCTTCGAACAGCGGCGCGAGGCGTGCGAGCGCCGCCGCCTCGCCGCCCGCCATGATCGCGGGCCCTTTCAGTGCGCCCTCCGCGCCGCCGGAGATGCCGAAGCCCAGGAAGTCGACGCCGCGGGCGCGGGCGGTCGCCGCCCGGCGCTCGGTGTCGCGCCAGAACGAATTGCCGCCGTCGATCACGGCGTCGCCGGGGGCGAGGCGGGGCAGCAGGGCCGCGAGCGCCTCGTCGACGGGCGGGCCCGCGGGCACCATGAGGAAGACGGTGCGCGGCGCCGGCAACGCGGCGACCAGCGCGTCAAGCGAGTCCGTGGCGCTTGCCGCCCTTCCGACCCCGGCGGCGAGCGCGAGGCCGCGTGCCCGATCGGTGTCGAAGAGGGCGAGGCGGGCGCCGTTGCGCGCGAAGTTGCGCGCCAGATTCGCCCCCATCGTGCCGAGGCCGACGAGGCCGAGCGCGGGGGACGCTGACGCGGAAGGCGTGCTCATGCGGACGGAACCGGCTCTCGCGGGACGAAGGCGCGGCGGCGCCGCGCGGCCGAAGTCTTACCCGGCCCGTCGTCCTGCGAAAAGCCTCAAGCCGCCGCCGCAGTCGCGCCGGCCTTGCGCATCACCTCCGCCAGCACCGCATCGATGACGGCGCTCGTCGCGTCGTCGAGGCGGAAGGTGATGCCCGTGTTGTCCTCGCCGCGTCGCGCGACACGCACGGTCACGGCGCGCGCCGCGCCGTCGATCGCGAGCTCCATGGTCGCGCCGACCGGCAGGTCGAGCACCCGGTTCAGGCGGGCGCCGGACCGGGACATGTCGAGAAGGGCGACGGCTTCGCGCCGCCCGCCGATGACGGCCTGGGCGTCGAGGCGGCACGGGTAACGCTCGAATTCGCGACGATCGCCGGCCTTCTGCATGGCCGCCAGGAAGGTCTCGACCTCGCTGCGCAGGTCGTCGGCCTGGGTCGACACGCGCGAAGCCGCGTCGAGCACGCTCGTGGCGGCGCCGGAGGTCTCGTTCGCCGTCGCCATCACGTCGCCGACGCTGGCGGCGGCGGTGCGGGTGCCGGCGCTCGCGAGCTGCACGTTCTGAACGATCTCCTGCGTCGCCTGGCTCTGCTGGTCCATCGCCGTGGCGATCGCCTTGGAGATCTCGTCGACCTTGAGCACGACCGACGTCACGCTGCGGATCGATGCCGTGGCCGACGCCGTCGACTCCTGCACGCGCTTGATGCGCTCGGCGATGTCGGTGGTGGCTCGGCCCGTCTGGCTGGCGAGGTTCTTCACCTCGTTCGCCACCACCGCGAAGCCCTTGCCCGCATCGCCGGCGCGCGCGGCCTCGATCGTCGCGTTGAGCGCCAGGAGGTTCGTCTGGCCGGCGATCTCGTTGATCAGCTTGACGACGTCGTCGATCTCCTGCGCCGCCTTGGCGAGGCCGTCGACCAGCTCGCTGCTGCGCGTCGTCTCGCCCACCGCCTCGGCGGTGATCGTCGCCGCCTGCTCGACCTGGCGTCGGATCTCGCCGATCGAGGACAGCATCTCCTCCGAGGCGGCCGCGACCGTCGAGAGGTTGCCGGCCGAGGTCTCGCTCGTGGTCTGCACGTCGGCCATCTTGCCGCGCGTTCGGTCGGCGGCGTCGCGCATCGTTTCCGAGGTCGAGGTCATCGTGGCGGCAGCCGCCGAGAGGGTCTGCAGCACGCCCGAGACGGAGCTCGAGAAGTCCGACGTGAAGCCGTCCATCGCGCGCTGCCGGCGGGCCTGCGCCGCGCGCTGGGCCTCGGCCGCGGCCGAGAGCGAACGGGCCTCGCGGCCCTGCTCGCGGAACACGGCCAGTGCGCGCGCCAGGCTGCCGACCTCGTCCTTGCGCTCGGTCGCGGTCACCTCGGCATCGAGGTCGCCGGCGGCGACCCGCGACATCGTGGCCGTGATCGCGGTGATCGGCTTGACGATGCTGCGCGCGATCAGGGTGCTGCCGAGCACGACGGCGAACAGGATCGCCAGCCCGAAACCCGCGAGCTTGAAGAGCTCCGAGCGTTGAGCCGCGGCGACCTCGTCGACATAGACGCCCGAGCCGATGATCCAGCCCCATGGCGCGAAGCCCCGGACGTAGGAGATCTTCGGCACCGGCTCGGACGCGCCGGGCTTCGGCCAGAGATAGTCGACGAAGCCGGCCCCGTCCTTGCGCACCTTGTCGACGAAGGCGACGAAGAGGCGCTTGCCGGCGGGATCCTTGTTGTCGCTGAGGTCCTGGCCGTCGAGCTCCGACTTGAACGGATGCATCACCATCCGGGGATGCATGTCGTTGATCCAGAAGTACTCGTTGCCCTCGTAGCGCATTGCCTTGACGGTCGCCTTCGCGGCGGCCTGGGCCTGGTCCTGGGTCAGGCGCCCGGCGCGCGCCTCGGCCTCGTAGTGCGCGAGGACGCCGTGGGCCGCCTCGACGAGATGCCGCGTCTTCACCGCGATGTCGTCATGCTTGGCCGTGCCGAGGTCGAGGACGGTGAGGGCCAGCACGGCGATCAGACCCACGGCGGCGACGGCGGTCACGAAGTGGATGCGCCGGCCGATGGCCCAGTCGCTGAAACGCATTGTGTTGCTCCGGAAATCTCGGGTTTCCGGAAAGGTACTCGGGCGTCCTTAATGTTCGCCTAAACGAAGTATTTTCGCGGCCGGTGTCACGTCGGCTCGATCACGCCGGTCTGGCTGGCGATCAGGCCGTAGTGCTCGATGCGGCGATGCTTGGCGAAGGCGAAGGTCGTCTCCTTGCCATAGGTGCACAGCGACAGGTCGCAGTCGTAGGTGATCAGCTCGTCGTCGACACCGCGCGCCAGCGCGACGATCTCGCCGGTCGGCGCGACGATGCAGGTGCCGCCGATCAGCGAGCATCCTTCCTCCATGCCGGCCTTGGCCGTGGCCACGACCCAGGTCGAGTTCTGGTAGGCGCCCGCCTGCAGCACGAGATGATTGTGGAACTGGCGCAGATGCTCGGGCTCGGGCGCCGAATGCGCGGCGGCCCATGAATTGTAGGCCGGGGTGTTGTAGCCGAGCATGATCACCTCGGCGCCCTGCAGGCCCATGACGCGGAACGTCTCCGGCCAGCGGCGATCGTTGCAGATGCACATGCCGAGCAGCCCGCCCATCGTGCGCCAGACCGGCCAGCCGAGATCGCCAGGCTCGAAATAGCGCTTCTCCAGGTGCTGGAACATGCGCTCGCCCTCGAACTCCTTGTGTCCCGGCAGGTGGATCTTGCGGTACTTGCCGACGATCGCGCCCTTGTCGTCGACCAGGATCGAGGTGTTGAAGCGGCGCTTGCGGCCGCCCTCGATCGTGAGCTCGGCATAGCCGAGATAGAAGCCGATGCCGTATCGCCTTGCGCGATCGAAGAGCGGCTGCACCGCGGGGTTGGGCATCGCCGGCTCGTAGAAGGAGTCGAGCTCCGTCTCGTCCTCGATCAGCCAGCGCGGGAAGAAGGTGGTCAGGGCGAGCTCGGGGAAGACGACGAGCTTGCAGCCCTTCGCGTGCGCCCGGTCGAGCAGCGCGAGCATGCGCTCGACGCAGGACGCGCGGCTCTCGGCGCGGGCGATCGGCCCGAGCTGGGCCGCTCCGATGGTGAGGATGCGGGGCGGGAGCTTCTTGGACATGGTCAACCCAGGATGGCTTCGACTTCGACGTTGAACGGCCAGCGCCCCTTTGGGCGCGCGGGCTCGGGCTTTTCGCAGGGGTGGAACTTGCCGCGGCCGGGCTTTGCGACCGGCTGCCCGTCGCGCGACACGACCTCGCCGCGCGACAGCACGATCACGGGCCAGCCGGTGATCTTCATGCCCTCGTACGGCGTGTAGTCCATCGCGTCGTGCAGCTCGCTCTGCGTGATCGTCCGTTCGATCTTCGGATCCCACACGCAGATGTCGGCATCCGAGCCGATCGCGATCGTCCCCTTCTGCGGATAGAGCCCGTACATCTTGGCGTGGTTGGTCGAGGTGAGGGCCACGAACTGCTGCAGGGAGATGACGTCGTTGAGGACGCCGGCGGAGAACAGCGCCGGCAGGCGGATCTCCAGACCCGGGATGCCGTTGGGCACCTTCTTGAAGCCGCCGGCGGCGAAGCCGGCCTTCTTGCCGTTGGGACCCTCGTAGCGATAGGGCGCATGGTCGGACGAGAACACCTCGAACACGCCGCTGCGCAGCCCCTGCCAGACGAATTCCTGGTTGGCCTTGTCGCGCGGCGGCGGCGAGCACATGCACTTCGCGCCCTCGTCGCCCGGCTTGTCGAGCATGTCCGCGGTCAGGAACAGGTACTGCGGACAGGTCTCGCCGTAGATCTTCAGGCCGCGCGCCTGGGCCTCGCGGATGCGGTCGATCGCCTCCTTGGCCGAGACGTGGACGAACAGAACCGGGACGTCGAGCAGCTCCGCGAGCGCGATGACGCGGTTGGTCGCCTCGCTCTCGGCGATCGGATGATGCGCGACGGCATGTGAGGAGGGCTGCTTGCGGCCGGCCTGCACCAGCCGGTCCGACAGCCAAGCGATGATGTCGTGGTTCTCGGCGTGGACCATCACCATCGCGCCCTCGCGACGCGCCAGCGCAAGCACGTCGAGGACCTGGCGATCGCTGAGCTTCAGCGCGTCGTAGGTCGTGTAGATCTTGAACGAGGTGTAGCCGTCGCGGATCAGCGCCGGCAGCTCCTGGCCCATCACCTGCTCGGTCGGGTCGGAGATGATGAGGTGGAAGGCGTAGTCGATCAGCGACTGGCCGTCGGCGCGCTCGTGATACTCCTGCACGACCTTGCGCAGCGACATGCCGCGGTGCTGGGCGGCGAAGGGAATGATCATCGTCGTGCCGCCGCAGGCCGCCGAGGTCGACCCGGTCTTGAAGTCGTCGGCGGTCATCACGCCGCTGGAGGAGAGCTGCGCGACGTGGCAATGGCTGTCGATGCCGCCCGGCAGGACGAGCTTGCCGCGCGCATCGATCTCGCTGCGGCCCTTGTCGAGGCCGGCGCCGAGGGCGACGATCTTGCCGCCGCGCACGCCGATATCGGCCTCGAACGTCTCGCTCGCGGTGGCGACCTTGCCGCCGCGGATCACCAGATCAAAATCGGCCATCTGCCCCTCGGTTCCGTGCCCTGGAAAGCGCTGGCGCCTCGGCGCGCAGCGGCGTTACATAAGAACGGACAACCCCAATCAATTCAAGGATCCCCGGCCATGACTCGCCTTCTCGATGAGAGCGCCAAGGGCGTCTACATCATCGCCGCCACGCCGTTCACCGACAGCGGCGCGCTCGACCTCGAGTCGACCGACAAGATGACCGACTACTACATGCAGGTCGGGTGCGACGGCATGACGATCCTCGGCGTGATGGGCGAGGCGCCCAAGCTCGCGCCGGAGGAGTCCGTCCAGTTCGCCGAGCGCGTACTCAAGCGCGTCAACGGCAAGATCCCCGTGATCGTCGGCGTCAGCGCGCCCGGCATGGGCGTGATGAAGTCCCTGACCGACAAGGTCATGCAGCTCGGCGCCGCCGGCGTGATGATCGCGCCCAACGCGGGCCTCAAGACCGACGAGGCGATCGAGGCCTACTACGCCGCAGCGATCAAGACGATCGGCACGGGCGTGCCGGTGGTGCTGCAGGACTATCCCGCGCTGACCGGCGTCAACATGTCGATCGGCTGCGTCAACCGGCTGCTCAAGAACCACGAGAGCATCAAGGTCCTGAAGCACGAGGACATCCCGGGCCACCGCAAGCTCTCCAAGGTGCGCGCGGCCGAGGCCTCGGGCGATCGCAAGCGCCGCGTGTCGATCCTGGTCGGCAATACCGCGCTCTATTTCCTGCAGGAGCTGCGCCGCGGCGCCGACGGTGCCAATACCGGCTTCGCCTATCCCGAGATGCTGGTCCAGGTCTGCCGCAAGTTCTTCGCCGGCGACGACCAGGGCGCCGAGGACCTCTACGACCTCTATCTGCCCGTCGTGCGCCACGAGCAGCAGCCCGGCATCGGCCTGTCGATCCGCAAGGAGATCCTGCGCCGCCGCGGCGTCATCAAGTCGGCGCATGTCCGCGCCCCCGGCATGATGATGGACGCCGACGACCACAAGGAGCTCGACGGCCTCATGGCGCGCCTCGAGCGCAAGCTCGCCGCCGCGGGCCTCGGCGCGAAGGCGGCGGAGTAATTGGATCAAATGCGGCTTCGTCGCAGACGAGGCCGCATTTTCGGTTCAGATGTCCCGGCCGGCGCACGCCCCTGAATTCGCCGCCTTTTGGCGTCCGGCTGCGCGATTCTCCTGGCCGTGTGTATGGCCCCTGTCGATGGTACAGCACAGGATCGATCGAACTCGCCGATCGTCCTGCGGGCCCTGATGACTCAAGTTGGCACAGTCGGCGATTGGGACGTCTTGGGGGGCGGCCAGATGTGCATGCTTGGCCGATGGCCGAGCGATCGCCGCGGCGGGGCCGATGTCGACGTGACAATGGCAAGGGACGGTAGGGTCAGCCTCAGTGTGAGCGAGCGTATCGTTTCGCGTTCAGTCCAATGGAAGGATGGCGAAGCGGCCGAGGTTCGGCTCGATGTCGGATGGTGGGAGGGACGAACTGCCGTACTCCGGCGGTCCGTAGGAAATGTGAAAGCCGACATTGCACCTGAGGCGACTGGTCTCCGGGATCTCCGGCGCGCAACTCGAGCAGTTGCGATTGCGATCGACGGACCAATCGGCGGTCGTGTTGAACTCGTCAACGCCCCAATCCCGGGATTCACCGACGCATACGGCAGCTCAGTTTGGAGAAGGTGTGTTCGACACCAGTTCGGCTCCCAAGCACCCGACCTGCATGTCCCACCACGCCGAAGATCTCACGCAACAGGTCGCCACGCGTGAGCGCCTACCGAGATCGATCAAGTGCCTTGTCCGGGTCGATAAGCAACAGCTCCGCGACGTTGTCGATCGATTCGACCAGGCACTCCCCGAGCCCGAGAGGTTGGGTAGCGAACAATGGCCGTTGCTTTGGTTGTGCCATCATTTCACGGATCCCACGCCGGAGAGCGTCGTTGACCAGTACGGCCATCGGTCGGCGCCGAGTTCGAAGAAGCAGCGTCAGTGTCTTGCCTACATCTGCATCGAGCGTGACTGATATCCGGATCTGATACTCCAAGGGGCCACGACGCTCGGCGGGCTCGTTCCGGGTGTCAAGCGGAAGACCTCTTCGCGCGCTAGTCAAGACGCTAGGTGTTATTCTTCGATCATGACCCCCGGGTTCTGCCGCGACTGCCTGACGGCGGTCGAGAGCGACGAGGCGCCGCATTGCGGGGCTTGCGGCTCGACGCGGCTGGCGCGGCACCCGGAGCTGGTCGCGCTCGATCTCGCGCATATCGACTGCGACGCGTTCTACGCGTCGGTCGAGAAGCGCGACGATCCCTCGCTCGCCGACAAGCCGCTGATCGTCGGCGGCGGGACGCGTGGCGTTGTCACCACGGCCTGCTACATCGCGCGTCGCTACGGCGTGCGCTCGGCGATGCCGATGTTCAAGGCGCTGCAACTCTGCCCCGAGGCGACGGTGCTGCGGCCGAACATGGCGAAGTACGCCGAGGCGAGCCGGCAGGTGCGGGCGATCTTCCTCGACGCCACGCCGATCGTGGAGCCGGTCTCGCTCGACGAGGCCTATCTAGACCTGGCGGGCACGCTTGCCGTCCACGGCAAGCCGCCCGCGATCGTGCTCGCGAACGTCGCCCGCCGCGTCGAGGCCGAACTGGGCATCACCGTTTCGATCGGGCTCAGCCACAACAAGCTGCTCGCCAAGCTCGCCTCGGAGCTCGACAAGCCGCGCGGATTCGGCGTGATCGGGAAGGCCGAGACGGTCGCGTTCCTGGCCACCAAACACGTCCGCGCGCTGCCGGGCGTCGGGCCCAAGGCCGGCGCGCGCCTCGCCGAGGATGGCATCGAGCAGGTGGCTCAGCTGCAGGCGCTGGGCGAGGCGGGGCTGCGCGGCCGCTACGGCCGCTGGGGCGAGCGCCTCGCCGACCTCGCCTTCGGGCGCGACACGCGCGAGGTGGAGCCCGAGCGCGACGCCAAGGGGATCTCGGCCGAGAACACCTTCGCGCGCGACCTGTCGACCAAGGCGGAGCTCGAGGCCGAGCTGTGGAGCTTGAGCGAGAAGCTGTCCCGGCGGCTCAAGGAGGCGGACCTCGCCGCCGCCTCGGTGGTGCTCAAGCTGAAGACGGCGGAATTCCGACTGCTGTCGCGGCGGCGCACGCTCGCGCGGCCGAGCCAGCTCGCTGACGAGCTGTTCAAGACCGGCTGCCTGCTTCTGGCGCCCGAGCTCGGGGCGCGCCGCTACCGGCTGATCGGGATCGGCGCCGGGGAGCTGGTGCCGGCCGCCGAGGCGCGGGTTCCCGACCTCTTCGATGCCGGACCGCCGCGCAACGAGAAGCTCGAACGCGCGATGGACGCGGTGCGCGAGAAGTTCGGCGACGCGGCGATCACCAAGGGCAGGGGCCTCGCGCCGAAGCGGCGGCCGTGAGGGCCCTGGGATCGCCGGAGCCCTGCGCCCGTGGCGCGACCGGAGTCGACCGGCGGCCGGGATCGATCTCGCCCCGCGGCGCGAGGTCAGGGCTGTCGCTCTGCCGCCGGTTTCTGGCTAGGTTCGGGGCCCTTGGAGGGACCATGGCGCTCATCACCTATCTCACGCGTATCCAGTTCGATTTTGGCGCGATCAAGCTGCTCCCCGACGAGCTCAAGCTGGCCGGCATCGCGCGGCCGCTGCTCGTCACCGATAAGGGCGTCGTCGCCGCGGGCATCGCGCAGCGGATCAGCGACGCGATGCAGCCCAAGCCGCTCGCCGTCTTCGACGGCACGCCGTCCAATCCGACCGAGGCGGCGACCAAGGCGGCCCTGACGCTCTATCGCGAGCATGGCTGCGACGGCCTCGTCGCCGTCGGCGGCGGATCGTCGATGGATCTGGCCAAGGCGGTGGCGCTGCTCGCGACGCATCCCGGCGAGCTGACCCAGTACATGGCGGTCGAGGGCGGCGTGGCGCGCATCACGCCGAAGGTGGCGCCCGTGATCGCGATCCCGACCACCTCGGGGACCGGCAGCGAAGTCGGCCGCGGCGCGGTCGTCATCCTCGAGGACGGCCGCAAGCTGGCGCTGATCAGCCCGCACCTGATCCCGCGCCTGGCGCTCTGCGATCCCGAGCTCACGCTCGATCTGCCGGCGAAGATCACCGCGGGCACCGGAATGGACGCGCTGGCGCATTGTGTCGAGACCTACCTGGCGCCGTCGAACAATCCCCCGGCCGAGGCGATCGCGCTCGACGGCGCCATGCGCGTCGCGGGCTATCTCGAGCGCGCCGTCCAGGACGGCAAGGACCGCGAGGCGCGGTGGAACATGATGATGGCGGCCATGGAGGGCGCGATGGCCTTCCAGAAGGGGCTCGGCGCGGTGCACGCGTTGTCGCATCCGCTGGGCGCCATCCAGCCGCTCAACATGCATCACGGCACGCTCAACGCCGTGGTGATGCCGGCCGTGTTGCGCTTCAATGCCATGATCAACGGCATCGGGCCGAAATACGCGCGTCTCAAGCGCACGATGGGCCTCGACGAGGGCACCGACCTCGCCGACCACGTGACCAAGCTCAACAAGCGCATCGGCCTGCCGTCCGGCCTGCGTGCGATGGGCGTGACCGAGGCGATGTTCGCCCAGGTCATCCCGCACGCGCTCAAGGACCACACCGCGGCGACCAATCCGCGGCCGCTGACGGCGGAGAACGTCGAGCATCTCCTGCGCGACGCGATGTGACGCGCGTCGGCGCCGCACCCCGAATTCGATCGATCCCGGAGGCTTCCCGATGAACAAGATCTTCCGCCTGGCGCTCGCCGGTCTGGCGCTCGCCGGCTTCGCCGTCACGGCCGAGGCGCAGACGCCCACGACGCTGCGCATCGGCAACTGGCTGCCCGGCCACCACCTGATCCCGCGCGGCATCATCGAGCCGTGGGCGCGCGCCATCGAGCGCGAGTCCAACGGCACGCTGAAGCTCGAGCTGATGCCCTCGGCCGTCGGCCGGCCGCCGGAGTATTTCGACTTCACCGTCAACGGCGTGATCGACATCGGCTACGGCGTCTCGGGCCACAATCCCGGCCGCTTCACGATGACCCAGGTCATGGACCTGCCCTTCATGTCGCCCGATCCGTGGGGCGGAGCCGCTGCCGCGTGGCTGACCTACGAGCGCTACGGCGCGCGCTACAACGAGCACAAGGGCGCCAAGGTGCTGGGGCTCTGGGTCCATTCCGAGCCGATGATCTTCATGCGCGCAGCGCCGTTCACGACGCTCGACGACCTCAAGGGCAAGAAGATCCGCGTCGGCGGCAACGTGACGGGCCGCATCATCCAGGCGCTTGGCGGCGCACCGATCCAGCTGCCGCCGACGGAGGCGCAGCAGGCGATGGCCTCGGGCGTGGCGGACGGCATCACCTTCCCGCAGGAATCGATCGAGTTCTTCAAGATCACGCCGGTGATCAAGGGCGCGACGCGCATCCCCGGCGGCCTCTACACCGACACGTTCTGGCTCGCGATCAACGAGGCGAAGTGGGCCGGCCTGACCGCCGAGCAGAAGCGCGCCTTCGAGAAGCACTCGGGGCTCGGGGTGGCGCTGCTGTCGGGCTGGGCCTGGACGAACGGCGACAATCTCGGCCGCGCGGCGCTCGACAAGAACGGCGTGCAGTTCGTGGACCTCGCGGAGGCCGACGTGGGCAAGGCCAGGGCGGCGCTCAAGGTCCTCGAGGACGAATGGCTGGCCGAGGCGAAGAAGCGCAACCTTCCCGGCGACGAGATCCTCGCCTACGCCAAGACGATGGCCGACCGTTACCGCGCAGCCAAGCGGGTGAACATTCCCTGAAGCGGACGGCACCCCTCCTGCCGCGCGGGACGCGCGACGGGAGGGGGGAACGCACGTCGCCGGGAACGGATCGGCGTGGATCGACGAGACGCGCTGCTCCCTCCCGCCGCATCGTTCGCGCGCGGCACCGCCGCGACCGCAGCGCCGCCCAGGGGATGAATCCCGAATCGTGACCGACAGCGCCTCTCCATCGAAGGTCCCTGCCGCGGAGCTCGGCCGCATCGGCCGCGTGCTCGAGCTCGTCGGCGGCGCGATGATCCTGGCGATGATGGTCGTCACCACGATCGACGTCGTCGGTCGGTACTTCTTCTCGAAGCCGCTGTGGGGCGGATTCGAGACGACCGAGATCCTGATGGGACTCGTGATCTTCGCGGGCATGCCGCTCGCGACGGCGCGGCGGGAGCACATCACCATCGACCTGTTCGACGCCTATCTCGGATTGCGCGCGCGCTGCTGGCAGGCGGCGATCGGGGACATCGTCTGCGCGGGCGCTTCGGCGGTGCTCGCCTGGCGGATGTGGCTGCGCGGCGGGCAGCTTCTGTCGGTCGGCGAGACGACGCTCCAGCTGGGTGTTCCGCGCGGGCTGATCGCCTGCGCGATGGCGGTGCTGATGGCGGCGGCGGCACTGGTCTTCGTCGTTGCGGCGGCCGTCGCCTTGCGTGCAGCGCTGCGGGCCGGTCGCGCATGAATCCCTGGGAGATCGCGGGCTACGCCTTCGGCGCGCTCAGCCTGCTGCTTCTCGTCGGCGTGCCGGTGGGGTTCGCCATGGCGATGGTCGGCGCCGCGGGCATCGCCGCCGTCCTCGGCCCGATGCCGGCGCTGGCGCTGCTGGGCCAGATCCCGGTGTCGAACACGATGAGCTACGAGCTCTCGGTCGTGCCGATGTTCATCCTGATGGGGACGTTCATCGCGCGATCGGGCATCGCCGCGGACCTCTACGCCGCGTGCAACGGCTTCGTCGGCCACCGCCGCGGCGGGCTCGCCATCGCCACGATCCTGGCGTGCGGCGGCTTCGCCGCGGTGTGCGGCTCGGCGATCGCGACGGCCGCGACCTTCTCCAAGGTCTCGTACCCCTCGATGCTGCGGTACGGCTACCACCGCGGCCTGGCGAGCGCGGCGATCTGTGCCGGCGGCACGCTCGGCATCCTGATCCCGCCCTCGGTGATCATGGTGATCTACGGGATCATGACCGGCACCGATGTCGCCAAGCTGTTCATCGCGGGCATCGCGCCGGGGATCCTCGCGATCGCGCTCTATGCGGTGACGGTGCGCCTGCTGGTGCAGCGGGATCCGGCGGCCGGGCCGGCCGGCGCGCGTGCGGCCTGGCCGGAGCGTTTGCGGCTGCTCTCGCGCGTCGGCCCCGTCGTGGCGCTGTTCGCGCTGATCATGGGCGGCCTCTACCGCGGCGTGTTCACCGCGACCGAAGCGGCGGGCGTCGGCGCCTGCGGGGCCTTCGTCTTCTCGGCGATCCGCGGGACCATGTCGCCGCGCGACTTCATGGATTGCGCTGCGGAAACGGCGCGGCTCTCGGCATCGCTGTTCCTGATCCTGATCGGCGCGCTACTGTTCTCGAACCTGATGAACTTCGCCGGGTTCCCGCGCGCGCTTCAGGAGTTCGTCACCGCGTTCGGCGTGCAGCCCTATGTCGTGATCGCTGCGATCTGCGCCCTCTACGTCGTGCTCGGCACGTTCTTCGAGGAGCTGTCGATGATCCTGCTGACGGTGCCGATCTTCTTCCCGATCGTGACCGCGCTCGGCTTCGATCCGATCTGGTTCGGCATCGTGATCGTGATGGTGGTCGAGCTCGGGCTGATAAGCCCGCCGGTGGGAATGAACCTGTTCGTGGTGCAGTCGACCCTGGCGCTGCCTGCGGGCCTGCTGTTCCGATGGATCGTCCCGTTCGTGGCCGCGGACGTGCTGCGCCTGGCTCTGATCGTCGCGTTTCCCGCGATCTCGCTGACCCTGCCGCGCTGGATGGGCTGAGGCGCGCGGCCCGTCAGCGCCCGGGGTCGCCGGATCCGGCGCCATCGCGGCGGAATCGCGCCGCGGGATGGCTGGCGGCGATCCGGCTGCGGCCGCCGCCGTAGAGCTTCTCGCGGAAGGTGCCCGGCGCATAGGCGCGCTTGTAGACGCCGCGGGCCTGCAGCTCGGGAACGACCATCGCGATGAAGTCCTCGAAGTCGCCGGGGCAGGTCGCGTAGCTGAGATTGAAGCCGTCGACATCGGCGGTGCGCGCCCAGGCCTGCAGCTCGTCGGCGACCTTGGCCGGCGAGCCGACGATCAGCGGCCCGGAGCCGCCGATCGCGCCGAGTTCCGCGACGTCGCGGACGGTCAGCCGGCGACCGTCGTTCGCGCGCGACAGCGAGTCCACGATCGAATGCACGCCGCTGTCCTGCTTGACGTTGGGAAACGGATCGTCGGGCGCGTGCTTCGACAGGTCGATGCCGGTGAATCCCGAGAGGGACGCCAGCGACGCCTCCAGGTTGATGAAGCTGCGGTACTCCGTGAGCTTGGCGCGCGCGAGTTCGTCCGTCGGCGCGACGATCGCCGTCATCAGGGCGAGGCAAAGGATCTCGCGCGGGTCTCGGCCGCGCTCCGCCGCGCGCGCCCGGATGTCCGCCACGACCGGGGCCATGCCGTCCTTGGTCATCGCGCTGAGGAACACGCACTCGGCATGCGTCGCGGCGAACTGGCGGCCGCGGGCCGAGGCGCCGGCCTGGAACAGCACCGGCGTGCGCTGCGGCGAGGGCTCGACCATGTGGATCGAGTCGACCCGATAGGTCTCGCCCTCGTGGCGGACGCGATGGACCTTCGCGGGGTCGGCATAGATCCCGGTGGCGCGGTCGCGGCGGACGGCGTCGTCCTCCCAGCTGCCTTCCCACAGCGCGTACACGACGTCCATGTACTCGTCGGCGATGTCGTAGCGGCGGTCGTGGCCCGTCATCGCGTCGCGCCCCATGGCGCGTGCTCCGGCGGCGAGGTGGCCGGTGACGATGTTCCACCCGGCGCGCCCCTCGGTGAGGTGGTCCAGCGACGACATGCGGCGTGCGAAGAGGAACGGCGGCTCGTAGGACAGGGTGCCGGTGACTCCGTAGCCGAGATGCTCGGTGACGGCCGCCATCGCGGGGATCACCAGGAACGGGTCATGGCGCGGCACGCGCAGCCCGTAGCGGATCGACATGTCCTGGCTGTCGCCGTAGACATTGCTGACGCCGATCGCGTCGGCGATGAACAGAGCGTCGAAGAGCCCGCGCTCGAGCAGCCGCGCGAGGTCCTGCCAGAACGGCAAGCGCCCGTGGCCGAGCGCGCGGTCGCGCGGATGACGCCACAGGCCGGGCGAGAGATGGACCGCGCTGTTCGTGATGAAGGCGTTCAGCCTGAGCTGCTTGTCCATCGCATTCCCCCTCCGGCGGCATCACGCCGCTCGCCCCGTCGACGATCTTCTCTCGTCCGCCGCGCGCCGCGCCGGAAATCCTTCAGCCGGACGGACTGGTATTCGCAAAAGACATGCCGGGAGTCGGGCGAAGCTACTTGCCCACTTGAACCGTTTCATTGAGGCTGCTTGAGTGAAACTCAGCTGCTGCGAGCCTTGCAGACCGTAGGTTCAGGGAGGACGTCATGGCGCTGCCCAAGTTCGTCACGATCAAGGAAGTCGGCGCCCGCGAGGGCATGCAGATCGAGAAGGGCCCGATCGCGACGGCCGACAAGATCCGCCTCGTCGACATGCTCTCGGAGTGCAACTTCAAGAAGATCGAGGTCACGTCCTTCGTGAGCCCGAAATGGGTGCCGCAGATGGCCGACGCCGACCAGGTTGCGGCCGGCTTCAAGCGTCGCCCCGGCACCGAGTACAGCTGCGTCTTCCTGAACGCCAAGGGGCTCGAGCGCGCCGCCGCTACCGGCAAGTTCGACATTCGCGGCAATCTCTACGGCACGGTCAGCGAGCTGTTCTGCAAGAAGAACACGAACCGCACGATCGAGGAGACCTATGTCGACCTCGAGGAGCGGATCGGCCTGTTCAAGAGCTTGAAGCTGCCGGTCGAGCGCGTCGGCGTGATGGCGGCATGGGGCTGCAACTACGAGGGCGACATCGACCCGCAGCGCGTGATGACCATGATCACGCGGCTGCTCGAGATCGCCGCGCGCAACGACGTGAAGATCACCGGCATCGCGCTGGCCGACACGATGGGCTGGGCCACGCCGGTGACGATCCGCCGCCTCGTAGGAATGGTCCAGGATCGCTGGCCGGACAAGCCGGTCAGCCTCCACCTGCACGATACGCGCGGACTGGGGATCGGCAACGCCTTCGCGGCGATGGAGCTCGGCGTCGCGGAGTTCGACGCCGCCGTCGGCGGTCTCGGCGGATGCCCCTACGGCGCGTTCAAGGGCGCTGCCGGCAACATCTCGTCCGAGGATCTGGTCCACATGTGCCAGGAGATCGGCGTGGAGACCGGCGTCGATCTCGAGAAGCTCGTCGCGGCCGCCCGCGAGGCCGAGGTGATCGTCGGGCATCCGCTGCCGGGCAAGCTGATCCAGGGCGCGTCGCTGGAGTCTTATCGTCGCAAGCTCGCGGCCTGACGGTCGCGCCGGGGACGGGCGAGGGGCGGCGGATGGGGTCGCAAAGCCGGCACGGCGGCGCGCAAGGGTGCGGACCGTGAGCGAAGGAGGACGCGCCGCGTGACGTTCCAGGGGGGGATGGAGACGGCGGGGGGAGCGGTGGGGCGCGTCGACGACCGGCGAGGCGACGTGCTGGTGCTGGAGGACGTCGCGAAGACCTACCGCCCGGCGAACCGCAAGGAGATCGTGGCGGTCAGTCCGACCAATCTCCGCATCCGCGACGGGGAATTCGTCTCCCTCGTCGGGCCGAGCGGATGCGGCAAGACCACGCTGCTGAACCTGATCAGCGGACTCATCCTGCCTTCCGCCGGGCGCATCCTGTTCAACGGGCGACCCACCACCGGTCCGACCGGGGAGATGAGCCTCGTCTTCCAGCGGCCGGTGCTCCTGCCGTGGCGGCGGATCATCGACAACGTGATGCTGCCGGTGCAGGTGATGCGCCTGAAGCCGCAGCTCGATTACGAGAAGCGCGCGCGCGACCTGCTCGCGCTGGTCGGCCTCGGCGGCTTCGAGGACGCCTATCCGCGGGAGCTGTCCGGCGGCATGCAACAGCGCGCCGCGATCGCGCGCGCGCTGGTCTACGACACGCGCGTGCTGCTGATGGACGAGCCCTTCGCCGCGCTCGACGCGATGACCCGCGAGGAGCTCAACATCGAGCTCATGCGCATCTGGGAGGTCACCGGCCGGACGATCGTCTTCGTCACGCACAACATCGCCGAGGCCGTGCTGCTCAGCGACCGGATCGTCGTGATGACGGCGCGGCCCGGCAAGGTGCGCGAGGTCCTGTCGATCGACATCCCGCGCCCGCGGAGCCTGGACACGATGGGCGACCGGCGCTTCGGCGAGATCTCCAACCACATTCGCGGCATGCTCCACAACAAGCCGGGCGACGCGAGCCATTCCGGAGCGGCGCGACGATGATGAGGGAACGATTCACCGGGGCGGCCTACGCGGTCGCCACCTTCGCCGTCCTCCTCGCCGCGTGGGAGATCGCCTGCGACTACTTCAAGGTGCCGGTCTTTTACATCCCGGCGCCGAGCCGCATCGGCGCGACGCTGATCGTCGGCGCCCCGCTCTATCTCGACCATCTCGGCGTGACCCTCTACGCCACCCTCGCTTCCTTCGCGATCGCCATGGTGCTCGGCGTGGTGCTGGGCACGCTGGTCAGCGAGATCAAGTTCTTCGAGCGCACGCTGCAGCCGGTGCTGATCGCGCTCCAGGCGATGCCGCGCATCGCGCTCGCGCCGATCATCATCGTCTGGTTCGGCTTCGGCCCGGCGTCGAAGATCGCGCTCGGCGCCTTCACGGCGTTCTTCCCCGTCTTCGTGAACACCGCGCAGGGGATGCGGGCGACCGACTCCGAGCAGATCGCGCTGATGCGTTCGCTCAAGGCGAGCCGATGGCAGATCTTCCGGATGATCAAGCTTCCCAACGCGATGCCCTATCTCCTCGCGGGAGCCAGCATCGCGATCATCTTCGCGATGCTCGCCGTGATCGTCGGCGAGTTCCTCGGCTCGAACCGCGGCATGGGATACCTCATCACGACGCAGAGCACGCAGATGGACACGGCGGGCGTGATGGCGACGGTGTTCATCCTCTCGGCCATCGGCGTCGTGTTCCACTACGGCCTCCAATTCCTGCGCGACCGGCTGCTGTTCTGGGCGGCCCAGGGCGAGGTTGCGGGCGGGGGCGTCTAGTCCCAGGCAAACCAGGGGCGACGGGCCGCGAAGGCCCGCGCTCGAACCACGGAGGAACGCGATGACGGCCACGATCAAGAAGAACGGACTCGGCATGGGCAGGATCGAATCGTCCCGCCGACGGGTGCTCGCGGGCTCGCTGGCGCTCGCCGCCGGCGCCTTCCCGACGCCCGCCATCGTCCAGACCCGGCGCAAGGTGAAGATGGCCTACGGCGTGCCGACGATCGATTCGGCCGACGGCGGCTTCTTCAATTCCATTCCGATGGGAGCGGGCTTCTATGCCGACGAGGGGCTGGAGGTCGAGATCCTGACTCTCAACGGCGCCGGCGCCGCGATCAACATGCTGGCGACCGGCCAGTGCGAGTTCACCACGCATGGTGCGGCCGGGCTGCTCGCCGGCGTCGGCCAGGGCGTGCCGTTCCGCGCCTTCATCGTCCAGGTCCCGGACAACTTCTACTCGATCGGCGTCGATGCCGAGAGCGGCATCAAGCGGATCGAGGATCTCAAGGGCAAGACGATCGGCGTCCCGGCGCTGGGCGGCAGCCCGTTCGTCCTGATCAAGGCGGTCATCCGCCAGCTCGGATGGGACCCGAACAAGGACGTGACCTACCAGGCGGTCGGCGTCGGGCTGCCGGCCTACGATGCGCTGAAGCGCGACCGCGTCCAGGCGATCCTCGCGTGGGACGCGCCCTTCGCGACCTACACCGCCAACGGCGCCAATCTGCGGCTGTTCCAGCCCAATCCGCTGCCGCAGGTCGGCTTCACCCATTCGACCAACGTCGCCCTCTCGGTGCTCGAGAAGGAGCCGGCCCTGGTCGCGTCGATGACGCGGGCGCTGCTGCGCTCGCTGATCTTCATGGCGGCGGCGCCGCAGGAGGAGCTGTCCCGCCTCCACTTCAAGATCTATCCGACCTCGCGCTCTCCGGGCCTTTCCGACGAGCAGCTGTCGAAGGTCGAGAAGATGCGGATGGCGGCCCGTCTCGCGAACATGCGCTTCGACAAGCGCGTGTTCTCGCGCGAGGAACGTCTCGGCGACGAGACCGACGCGCGCATCGCGATCGGCCGCGACCTGCTGTTCGAGGGCGGCGAGATCAAGGAGGCCGCACCGATCGAGCGCTACTTCACGCGGCAGTTCCTCGGCGAGGTCGACAAGATCGACTTCGCCGCGGAGATCGCGCGCGCTCGGGCGTTCAAGGCCTGAGCCGGCGCCGCGCCCGCCCGAGCGGGCGGGCGCGGCATCCGCAAGGGATGCGTGCTGCCGCGCGACCAAGGCGGGCATCGCTCGCGCTTCGCCTCCGAACCTCTCCCGCATCCCGGTCATCCCGTCCCCGAAAGCAGACACCGATGGATACGCAAGCCAACTACGACCGCTACAAGGACATGCGCGGCGACCCCGTCGTCGCGCCGATGCCGCTCGAGCGCGACACGCTGCGCCGGTTCGCACAGGCGATCATGGATTCGGACCCTACGTATTTCGACGAGGCGCATGCCGCGAGGACGAAGTACGGAAGCCTGGTCGCGCCGCCGCTCTATCCGGTGCATGCCTTCCGGCGACCCGCCGGGACGCCGGATCCGTTGGACGCCCTCGCGGAGAACCGCGACGCCGACGGCACGCAAGGCAGCATGGGTGTCGGCTACGGCCTGCCCGCGGTCGATATGCCGTATCGACGACTGCTCAACGGCGGCAACGAGATCGAGTTCTACCGCGCGCTCAAGGTCGGCGAGGTCGCCGTGGCGCAGCCGCGCTACGTGGAGGTGACCCTGAAGCAGGGCAAGAGCGGCAACCTGCTGCTCGTGGTGATCGAGACCCGGTTCACGACCGAGGCGGGCGAGTTGCTGCTGATCAACAAGCAGACGCTGATCTGGAGGTGACCGCCATGTCGCTCTGCTTCGACGATTTCCCGATCGGCGCCAAGCTGCCGTCGCTGACCAAGGGGCCGATGAGCCCCGTGCACATCATGCGCTGGTCGGCGGCGATCGAGAACTTCCACCGCATCCATTACGACCGCAGCTTCGCGGTCGAGCACGACAAGCTGCCCGACATCCTCGTCAACGGCTCGTGGAAGCAGCACGTGATGGTCCAGCTTCTGAAGGACGGCCTCGGTCCGGACGGCTGGCTGTGGAAGATCCAGTTCCGCTACAAGATGATGGACGTCGCCTGGGACACGCTGCACGCCCATGCCGAGGTTATCGACCGCCGCGAGATCGACGGTCTCGGGTTCCTGCAATGCCGCCTGGCGCTGCTCAACCAGCGGGACCAGGTCTCCACGGCGGGCTTTGCCGTCGGCGTGGTGCCGCTCAAGGGCGGGCGCAGGCCGCCCTATCCGTTCGTCCCGAAGCCGGATTACGACGTCTTCAAGGCGCCGGCGGAGTGAGCGCAATGGCCGTCACGCTGAGCGAGGTTCTCGCCCACGACGTCCGGCACCATGCGGACAAGGTCGCGGTCACGCTCGACGACCGCGGCTTGACCTACGCGCAGCTCGCCCGCAGCGTCGAGGAGGCGCGACGCTTCCTGGCGCCGCATGTCGGGCCGGGCGATCGCGTCGCGCTGTGGCTGCCGAACTCCTTCGCGTGGATCGCGGCGTTCCTGGCGCTCGCCTCGCTCAAGGCGGTCTCGGTGCCGGTCAACACGCGTCTCACCACGAGCGAACTCGCGGTGATCCTCGACGATGCCGAGGTGCGGGTCGTGCTCGCCGATCCCGCCTATCGCGGCCGCGACTACGTTGCGGAGGCCTGCGAAACCCGTGCGGCGCGCTTGCCGACGGTCATCTCGGCGAGCGACGCCTCGACGCCGAACGGCTGGACGCTCGCCCGATCGGGTGCCCGCCCCTGGGTGTCGTCGCCGATGGACGCGCCGGACGTGTTCTGCATCCAGTACACCTCGGGCACCACCTCGACGCCCAAGGGCGTGATGCTGACGGAGGCACTCTACCTGCAGACGGCGCGGCACGTCGTGCGCTGCCAGATGCTGACGCCGAACCGCAGCTTCATGAGCGCTGCGCCCTTCTTCCATTGCAGCGGCAGCATGCACGCGATCACGTGCACGCTGCTCGCGGGCTGCAGCCTTCATTCGGTGACCGCCTGGGACCCGGAGTACTTCCTCTCGCTGATCGCCCGTCATCGCGGCGAGACCGGGCACGGCGTTTTCTTCCGCGACATCGTCGCGCTCGGCGCCGAAAAGGCGCGCGGCCCCTTGTCGACGATGAAGGTCGCCTACGACATCGGCGGTCCGGATTTCGTCCGTCGCCTGCACGGCGAGTTCGGGATCACCGGGATCTGCAACATCTACGGAATGACGGAGACCGGCGGGAACTTCACGATGTGGTTCCCCGACGACGACCTGGACCGGCGTATCGTGCTGAACGGGCGACCGCAGGTCGGCAACCGGATCCGGATCGTCGATCCGGCGTCGGGTGCGGTGCTCGGGCCGGACCAGCAGGGCGAGATCCAGATGAAGGGCGCGACCCTGACGCCGGGCTACTACCGCCGGCCGGAGGCCAACGCCGCGGCCTTCACCGCCGACGGCTGGTTCCGATCCGGGGACCTCGGCACGCTCAATGCCGACAACGAGCTGCACTTCATCGCCCGACTGCGCGACATCGTTCGCGTCGGCGGCGAGAACGTCTCGCCAGTCGAGGTCGAGCTGGCGGTGCAGGTCGTCACCGGCCTCAAGGAGTTCAGCGTGATCGGTGTTCCGGATCCGCGCCTGGGCGAGGTCGTCGCGCTCGTCGTGCTCGACGCCGCGGCCGATGGCGACTGGAAGGCGACGCAGGGTGAGCTCGCGAAGCGGCTCGCCGGGTTCAAGCTGCCGCGGCACGTCTATGCCGCCGCCACGATGCCGATGACGGCGACGAACAAGGTGCAGCGCGCGACGCTGCAGAAATGGGCCCGCGAGGGCCGCCTCAGGCGGATCGTCTGAGCGCCGGACGGAAGGAAACGAGCGATGCGAATCTGGCACCAGAGCTTCACGGTCCTCGAGGACCTGCCGCCGTACACCGAGCGCATCCGGGCGCATGCGAGGAAGCTGCTGGGAGCAGGCAACGAGCTGGTGCTGCACGGGCAGATCCCCGGGACCTTCCCGACCAACTATCCCGGCAACGACGTCAGCCAGAACCTGCTGTTCCATCTCCACGGCATCCAATGGATGCTCGCCGCGATGCAGGCGGAGGAGCAGGGCTACGACGCCTACCTGATCTGCACGATCCCGGACCCGATGCTCTGGGAGATCCGCGGGCTGCTCGACATCCCGACCATCGGCTACGGCGAGTCGGCGTTCCAGCTCGCCTGCAGGCTCGGCCGCAAGTTCGGGATTCTCACCTTCATCGACCGCATCCGCGCCTATTCCGAGGACCAGGTCGCGCGCGAAGGGCTCGCGTCGCGCTTCGCGGGCGTCTACTCGGGCCGCAACAGCTTCCAGGACATCCAGGGCGGCTTCGACAAGCCGGGACCGGTGATCGACCGCTTCCGAGAGGACGCGCGCGCGCTCATCCGCCAGGGCGCCGACGCGATCGTGTGCGGCGGCATGCCGCTCGACATCCTGATGGCGACCGAGGGCGTCAACCAGGTCGACGACGTGCCGGTGATCGACGGCCTCGCGGCGAGCATCAAGACGGCGGAGATGATGGTCGAACTGCGCGCCAAGGCGGGGATGGCGCCGTGCCGGCGCGGCTTCTACGGGGCGCGGCCGCCGCGCGAGCGGCTCGAGCAGGTGCTGAAGTTCTACGGGATCGACCGGCTCAAGAACAGCTGGAAGGACGCCTAGCCGGCGACGCGCGGCGCGTCGCCGCCACGAATCCAATCGACGCCGGGACGGCGCATGGCGAGGAGAATCCGATGACGATCACGACCAAGAGACTGCACCGCCGTTCGGTCCTGGCGGCCGCGGCGACCCTGCCGCTGGCGCCGGGGCTCGGCGCGCCCGCCATCGCCCAGAGCCGCCGAAAGGTGACACTGGTCTATGCGATCCAGACGATCGATTCCGCCGCCGACGGCTTCTTCGGCGCCCTGCCCATCGGCCTCGGCTTCTACGCGGACGAGGGTCTCGACGTCGAAATCCAGACCGTCGCCGGGGCCGCGGCGGCGGTGAACCTGCTGGTCAATGGACGCGCGGAGTTCACCACCCACGGCACCGCAGGCCTGTTCACCGGCGTCGACAAGGGCGTTCCGATGAAGGGCTTCATCTGCCAGATCCCGGACTATTTCCTGTCGATCGCCGTCGATCGCAACGGGCCGGTCACCCGGCTCGAGGATCTCAAGGGCAAGACGATCGGCGTGCCGGCGGCGTCCGGGTCGCCGATGTTCGTGACCAAGGCGGTCCTCAAGAATCTCGGCTGGGATCCGGACAAGGACGTCGAGTTCCTCGCCGTCGGCGCGGGCCTGCCGGCGCTTGATGCGTTCAAGCGCGGCCGAGTCCAGGCGCTGGTCGCCTTCGATTCGGTGTTCGCGCTCTTCGAGTACCACGGGGCGGACTTCCGCTACTTCAGGCCGCCGCCGGTGCCGTCGCTCGGATTCACGCACACCACGAACACCACCCTCTCGGTCCTTGAGAAGGATCCCGCCGTCGCGCTCGGCGTCGGACGCGCGATGATCAAGTCGCTCGTGTACATGGCGGCGGCGCCGGCGGAGGAGCTGACCAAGCTGCATTTCAAGGTGTTCCCCGCCTCGCGCTCGAGCTCGATGAGCGAGGCCGAGGCGCTGCGCCTCGATGCCCTGCGGCAGAAGGCGCGCCTCGCCTTCATGCGCCCGAAGCAGCGGGTCTTCGACCGCACCGAACAGCTCGGCGATGCCACCGACGCCGAGATCATCGGGCAGCGCGATCTCCTGTTCTCGGGGGGCGAGATCAAGACCCAGCACCCGGCGGCCGCCTATTTCACGCGGCAGTTCATCGCCGAGTACAACAAGCTCGACGTCGCGGCGCTGGTCGAGAAGGCGAAGTCCTACCGCGCCTGAGCGCGCGCCCCGCGCAACCCGCGGCCCCGTCGACGGCCGCCGCGATCGCGCGCGGCGGCGGCCGGCCGCGACCACCGGCGTCCGCTCGGCCGCGGCGTCGCCTCAGCGGATATGCGGGTGGACGAAGGCGGGGAGGGCGAAGGCGGCCTGGTGGATGGCGAAGTTGTAGTACTTCGTCTTGCGCAGGCCGGCCGCCGCAATGCGACGGGCGATCGTGGCGTTGGGCACCGCGCGCAGCTTCGGATTGTCGGACGCCCAGCCCAGCGTCATGAAGCCGCCGTAGTAGGACGGCACCGCCGCGACGTAGAAGCCGACGTCCTTGAAGCTCTTCCGCCGCCGGCGATAGGTCATCGTGACCTCGTCCGCCTGCATGAACGGGACGCCGTTCTGATTCACCAGGATGCCGCCCGGCGTCAGCACGCGATGGCAGTTGCGGTAGAAGCCCTCCGTGAACAGCACCTCGCCCGGGCCGACCGGATCGGTGGAGTCGACGATCACGACGTCGAAGCGCTCGTCGGTCTCGGCGACGAACCTGGCGCCGTCCGCGATCACCAGATCGGTGCGCCGGTCCCTGAAGGCCTTCTGCGGAATCGACGGCATGTATTCGAGGCACATGTCCACGACCGAGCGGTCGATCTCGACCATCGTGACCCTCTGCACCGCCTTGTGGCGCAGCGTCTCGCGCAGGATGCCGCCGTCGCCGCCGCCGATGATGAGCACCCGCTTCGCGCGGCCATGGGCCACGATCGGCATGTGCGTCATCATCTCGTGGTAGACGTACTCGTCCTTCTCGGTGACCTGGATGATCGAATCCAGCGCCAGGACCCGGCCATAGGTCGGCGTCTCGAAGATGATCAGGTCCTGATGCGCGGTCCGCTCGCGGTAGAGGACCTTCGTGATCTCGAAGCTCTGCCGCGCGTGCGGGAAGAGGAGTTCCTGGAACCAGTCGCCCGCGCCCAAGCCGGCGGGCGCAGGCCCGCCGGTCACGCCAGCACTCCGCGCTTCTGCTCGGAGACCTGGATGTTGCCGGGCTGGAACGCGCCCTTGAGCACCGGGATCGACTTGTAGGGATCGGCGACGCCGCACATGAACAGGTCGAGGGCGGCATAGCCGCGCTCCGGCCAAGTGTGGATCGAGATGTGGCTCTCGGCCAGCACCGCGACGCCGGACAGGCCGGCACCGGGGCCGAAATGATGCAGGTGGATGTGCAGCAGCGTGGCGCCCGACACCTCGACGCACTCGCGCAGCGTACGGTCCGTGAGCTCGAGGTCGCCGAGATTGGTGGCGTCCCACAGCTCCACGAGCAGGTGGGTTCCCGCGAACTTCACGCCGTTGCGCTCGATGAAGTGGTCCTTCTGGACCTCGCCGTGGACGCTGGACCCGTGCAGGGCGGCGCCGTGAAGGCTGGCGCCGTGCATGCCGGCCCCGTGCAGGGCGGTGGTGTTGCTGCGCTCGTCGGAGGACGGCGAGAGGGGCTCGGTTGTCACCAGAGCCGGGGTTGCAAGTGCGACGTTCGACTGCTGCTTGAAAGCGGCACCACGCCGACCACCCGGGACCACGCCCAGCTTCGTGACCTTGCCCATCTCTAGTCCATCATCCTCCAGGAGTCGCCGCACGCGGCGACAAAGTTGCAGGTCGCGCTTTTTGGGACCTAGCCCCCCGTGATGCAAGAAAAAACTCGGGACGCGGACGAAGAATCCCGGTCGCCGTCATGCGCCTGCCACCTCGGCGTCGCACGATATCGTTTACGCGCCGTCAAACCTCGTCGTCGGCGAGCGCCAGGACGTCGTCGTCTGCGGCTGTCGCCGCATGGCGGAGTCCGGGCGCCTGGCTCAGCCAGTGGTCCGCGTAGAAGCGCGCGCTGACGAGCTTGGCGCGCAGGAACCGCGCGTCGCCGTCGCCGGCCGCGAGGGCCCGGGACGCTGCCAGGGCGGACTTGGTCATCGCGAATCCGCCGGCGACGAGCCCGAACAGGCGCAGATACGCGGCCGCCCCGACGGCAACGAGCCGCGGGCCCTCGCCGTGGCGGCGCAGCAGCGTCGCGGTGGCGTCGGCCAGGGCCCGCTCGCCGTCCGCGAGCCGCGCGCCGGCGATGCGCAGCGCGGGCTCCGCCGACTCGGCGGCCGCGCCGGCGATCGCGGCGATCTCCGCCAGCAGCGTCGCGGCGGCGGCGCCGTCGTCGCGGGCGAGTTTGCGGAAGACGAGGTCGTTGGCCTGGATGCCGTTGGTGCCCTCGTAGATCGGCAGGATCCGCGCGTCGCGATAGTGCTGGGCGGCGCCGGTTTCCTCGATGAAGCCCATGCCGCCATGGACCTGGACGCCGATCGACGCGACCTCGACGCCGAGATCGGTCGACCACGCCTTGACCACCGGGATCAGCAGGTCGACTCGCAGCTGATGGCGCGTACGGGCCGCCGGATCCGGATGGCGTCGCGCGAGGTCGAGCTCCACCGCGGCGAGGTAGGCGACGGCGCGCGCGGCCTCGGCCGCCGTGCGCATGGCGAGCAGCATGCGCCGGACATCCGGGTGCCGAACGATCGGGACGGGCGCCGCGGAGCGGGCGCCGAGCTCGCGGCTCTGGACCCGGCCCTGGGCGAAGCGGCGCGCCTGCTGGTAGGCGCGCTCCGCGATCGCCACGCCCTGCAGGCCGACGGCGAGGCGGGCGCTGTTCATCATGGTGAACATGTACTCGAGGCCGCGGTTCTCCTCGCCGACGAGGAAGCCGATCGCGCCGTCGCCGTCGCCGTACGCCATGACGCAGGTCGGCGAGGCGTGGATCCCGAGCTTGTGCTCGAGGCTCACGACGCGAAGGTCGTTGCGCTCGCCGGGCGATCCGTCCGGCTTCACCAGGAACTTCGGCACGATGAACAGGGAGATGCCACGCGATCCCGGCGGCGCGTCGGGCGTCCGCGCGAGCACCATGTGGATCACGTTCTCCGTCATGTCGTGATCGCCGTAGGTGATGAAGATCTTCTGGCCGGTGATGCGGTAGCGGTCGCCGTCGCGCACCGCGCGGGTCCGCAGGGCGCCGACATCCGATCCTGCCTGCGGCTCGGTCAGGTTCATCGTGCCCGTCCAGACGCCGCTGACCATCTTCGGCAGATAGGTCGCCTTCTGCGCCGGGCTGGCATGGGCCTGCAGCAGGTCGATCGCCCCGGCGGTGAGCAGCGGGCACAACGCGAAGGCGAGGCTCGCGGATTCCCACATCTCGTGCACCGCCGTCGCGACTCCCCAGGGCAGGCCTTGGCCGCCGTGCTCGGGCTCGAAGGGCAGGGTGTTCCAGCCGCCGTCGACGAAGGCGCGATAGGCCTCCCGCCAGCCCGGCGCCGTGCGCACCACGCCGTTGTCGAGCCGCGCGCCGTGACGGTCGCCGCCCGCATTGAGCGGCGCGATCACGTCGCCGGCGAGCTTGCCGGCCTCCTCGAGGATCTGCCCGATCGTGTCCCGGTCGAGGCCGTCCGCGCCCGCCACCGCCCGCAGCCGATCGAACTCCGCCACGACCTCGAGGGCGAAGCGCATGTCCTGGATCGGGGGGGCGTAGCTCATCACACGATCTTCCCTGGGTTCAGCAGATTCCGCGGATCGAGCGCCGCCTTCAGCGTCCGCATCAGCGCCATCGCCGCCGGCGCCTTGTAGTGCGCGAGCTCGTCGCGGCGCAGGCGGCCGATGCCGTGCTCGGCCGAGATCGATCCGCCCATCTCCGTTACGATGTCGTGAACCACCCGGTTCATCCGCGGGATCTCGGTCTGGAAGGCCTTGGAGTCGCCGCCCTTCGGCGGCAGCAGGTTGAAGTGGATGTTGCCGTCGCCGGCATGCCCGAAGGCGATCACGCGCGCCCCCGGCAGCGCCGCCCGGCAGGCCGGGATCGCGCGGTCGAGGAACTCGGGCACCCGGCTGACCGCCACCGCCACGTCGTGGCGGATCGGCACGCCTTCATGCTTCTGCGCGTCCGCCATGTCCTCGCGGATCTTCCAGAACGCCTGGCGCTGCGCACCGCTGCGGGCGAAGGCGGCATCGAGCACGAGCCCGTCCTCGAGCGCCGTCTCAAGGACCCCTTCGAACGCCTTGCGCAGACCGTCACCGGTGTCGGCGCCGAACGCCTCGGTCAGGACGTACCAGCCATAGGTCGCGCCGAGCGGGTCGCTGTTGCCCGGCACGTTGGCGAAGACAAGGTCCAGGATGTTGCGGTCGATCAGCTCGAAGGCGGTGATCGCGTCGCCGGTTCCGGCCCGCATGCGCGACAGCAGCTCGATCGCGGCCACCGGGTCCCGCACGGCGATGAACGCGGTCTCGATCGCGCGGGGCTTGGGAAAGAGCTTCAGCACGGCGGCCGTGATGATCCCGAGCGTGCCCTCGGAGCCGATGAACAGCTGCTTGAGATCGTAGCCGGTGTTGTCCTTGCGCAGCCCGTTCAGGCCGTTCCAGATCGTGCCGTCCGGCAGCACGACCTCGAGCCCCAGCACCAGATCCCGGGCCATGCCGAAGCGAAGCACCTGGATGCCGCCGGCATTCGTGGAGAGATTGCCGCCGATCTGGCAGCTGCCTTCGGCCGCAAGGCTGAGCGGGAAGAACCGGTCGGCGTCGTCCGCCGCCTTCTGGATCGCCTGCAGGACGCAGCCGGCCTCGGCGGTGAGGGTGAAATCGAGCGGCTCGATCGCGCGGATGCGGTTCATGCGCTCGAGCGAGAGCAGCACGCAGCGATCCTCGGGCCGCGGCACGGAGCCGCCCACCAGCCCGGTATTGCCGCCCTGCGGCACGATGGCGATTGCGCGCCGTGCGCATTGGGCGACGACGAAGGACACCTCGTCGGTGGTCGCCGGCCGCGCGACGCACAGCGCGGGGCCGCGATACATCCCGCGCCAATCGACGAGGTAGCGCGCCGTCGTGTCGGCGTCGGTGAGGACTCCCGCCGCGCCGAGGCGCGCGCGCAGGGTCGAAACGAGGTCGTCCGGGTCGGGGGGAGCTGATGCCGTCATGCGCCTGGATTCCGGGGAAGGGGGAGCGAGCCTAGGAAGGAAACGCCGCCGCGCGAAGAGGCTTCATCGTCCCGGCAGAAGCCGAGCGCTCAGCGTGCGCAGGAACCGGCGCCAGAGATGGCGGCGCTTCTCGGTGACCTGGCCGACGAGAACCGTCGCGACGCCGAGCGCGCCGAGGATCGCCAGCGTGCCGGCAGTCGTCAGGCGGCCGGTATCGAGGGCGTTGCGCAGCGTCAGGAGGAACGGCCCGTGCAGCAGGTACAGCGTGAAGCTGTAGCCGGCCGCCCAGCGGATCGCGCCGGTCACCGGCGGCGGCGGCTGCCAGTCGAGGCGCTCGAGGGCGAGGAGGACGCCGGCGAGCAGCAGCGCGACGATGTAGTCGGCGAGATAGTTGCGCGCGTTGCCGGGGCCGTCGCCGACGACCGCGACGAACAGCCGATCGCCGAGCCGCCACAGCGCATGGTCGAGATTGACCGCCTCGATCGCGGCATAGGCGGCGACGGAGGATATCAGCAGGAACCACGCCTCGCCGGTCGTCAGCGGCAGACGCGCGCGCCAGAGATACAACGCGGCGCCCAGCGCCCAGACCGGCCACATCACCAGGAGCTTGGGTCCCAGCGCCGCGACGAGTGCCGCGAGCGCGATCACCCGCCATGCGCCGCGCAGGAAGGCGAGCGCGGCGAAGGCGACGTAGTACCAGGCCTCGTAATGCAACGACCAATAGGGCGGGATGCTGCTCGGCACCTCGCGCAGCGACCAGGCCTCGCCGAGGAAGAGGAGATGCAGCGGCAGGTAGATCCACGGCTTCGCCCACTCGTAATGGCCGGCGTAGGCGTCGGGCGCGTAGTGACGGCCGACCGTGTCGGCGAGCCAGGTGGCGAGCAGCACCGGCATCGCGACCGAATAGAGCCGCGAGGCGCGGTCGATCGCGAAATCGAGCGGACCGGTGGCGCGCGCGGCGGCATGGCTGATCAGGAATCCCGAAAGCACGAAGAACACGATCACCGCGTCGTGGCCCTCGAGCGGCAGCCATGCCGCGACCTCGGCCGAGGCGACGTCCCAGCTGCGCATGTGCGAGAGGACGACCCAGATCGCTGCGATCGCGCGCAGCGCGTCGAGATGGACGGACAGGGCGGGCGAGACCGGTCGCGGCGCGAAGGTTGCGGCCGGCATGGCGGCTGGCGCCGTCAGGGCCGCGGCGCGGCGGCACGCGCCAGCCGGTCGTTGATCGCGAGCCCGAGGCCGCGTCGCGGGATCGGCGCGACGGCGATCGTCGTGACGCGGCGCCGGTCCAGCGCGCGCAGCATGGCAAAGAGGTTTGCGGCGGCCTCGCCGAGGTCGCGCCTGGCGCTGAGCGTCGCGCCCGGCCCGGCGAAGTTGGCCGGCATCGGACCGAAGCCGAGATAGGCCTCGCCCGGCCGCGGATGGCGCACGCCGAGACGGACCGCCGCGCGCGGCGCGTAGTGGCTTGCGAGCTGGCCCGGCGCACGCGGCGCGCCGCGGGCCGGGCCGGTCGCGATCCCGCGCGGCCGACGCAGCCGTGCCCCGAGCGCCGCCTCGATCGCGCCGGGATCGGCCCCGCCGGGCCGCAGCAGGACGGCGCGCGGGCCGGTCAGGTCGACCACCGTCGATTCCACGCCGACGCGGCTGGCGCCACCGTCGAGGATCGTGTCGACCCGGCGACCGAGATCGCGCGCGACGTGCTCGGCGCGGGTCGGGCTCACGCGACCGGAGCGATTGGCGCTCGGCGCCACCACCGGGCGAGCGGCGGCGCGCAGCAGCGCCCGCGCGACGTCGTGATCGGGGATCCGGACCGCGAGGCAATCGAGACCGGCGGACGCGAGCCACGACACCGGGCAGCGCGCGCGGCGCGGCAGCACGAGCGTGAGCGGCCCCGGCCAGAAGCGCCGGGCGAGGCGGCGCGCGCGGGCATCGAACACGACGAGGCGCTCTGCCGCGGCGAGCGTGTCGACGTGGACGATCAGCGGATTGAAGCGCGGACGGCCCTTGGCGGCGTAGATCGCCGCGACGGCGGCGTCCGACGTCGCGTCGGCGCCGAGCCCATAGACCGTCTCCGTCGGAAATGCCACGAGGCGGCCGGCGCGCAACGCGCGCGCCGCGGCCGCGATCCGGGCGCGGCTGGGCGAGGGGGCGGGCGCAGGGCGAGCCATGGTCCCGCGCCACCTAGCACGATCATGGCAGCGCGGGGAATGTCGGGTGACCCATCGTGCGATCTCCGCGGCTCAGCGGCGGCGCGGGCCGCTTCCGGACTTCCCATCGCCACGCCGGGCGGACAAGATCGCCGCCGTTGCGATCCTGCGGCGCCACGTGCCGGGGACCGGCGCGTTTCCCTTCTCCCGACGATCCGGTTCCCGCTTGTCCAGCAGCGCTTCCCCGCCTTCCGCGATGCCGCCCGCGCCCGCGATCGGCCGCCGATCCATCGCCGCGCTGAGCGGTGCCGCCTTCATGTCCTCGGCCGCGACGCGGGTCGGCGACCCGCTGATCCCGCAGATCGCCAACGATTTCGGGACGGGCGTCGGCGCCGCGGCGGTCGTGACGACCGCCTTCGCCTTCGCCTACGGCGTGTGCCAGCTCGTGCACGGCCCGTTCGGCGACCGCTTCGGCAAGGTGCGGGTCGTCACGCTCGCCGCCGCCTGCTCGGCGCTGGGGATGGCGAGCGTTGCGGCCGCGAACTCGCTCGTGACGCTCGGGCTGTTCCGATTCCTCGGCGGCATCACGGCATCGGCGGTGATCCCGCTGTCGATGGCCTATATCGGCGACGTCGTGCCCTACGAGCAGCGCCAGGCGACCCTCGCGCGGTTCCTGTTCGGGCAGATCCTCGGCACGGTGTTCGGACAGATCGCCGGCGGCGTGCTCGGCGAGTTCCTGCACTGGCGCGCGATCTTCCTGGTCTTCGGGGCGCTCTACGTCGTCGCGGCGGCGGTGCTGGCGATGGAGATGCGCTCCGGACGCGTGGTCGATCGGCGCGATGCGGTCGAGCTCACGCCGATGGCGATCCTGCGCCGCTATGCCGGCCTGCTCGCCCGGCGGCGCGTGCGCATCGTGCTCGCCGTCGTGTTCATCGAGGCGGTGCTGTTCTACGGCGGCTTCACCTTCTTCGGCGCCTATCTGCATACGCGCTTCGGGCTCGACTACGCGCGCATCGGGCTGATGCTCGCGTTCTTCGGGGTCGGCGGGCTCGTGTACGTGGCCTTCGCTCGGCGTCTGATCGCGACCCTCGGCGAGCGCGGCTTCGCGGTCGCGGGCGGCATCGTTCTCTGCCTCGCCTTCATCGCCGCGCCGTTCGCGGGGTCGGGGCCCGGCTTCGCGGCCGTCGCGACCGGCTGCGGCCTCGGCTTCTACATGATGCACACGACACTGCAGACCAACGCGACGCAGATGGCCCCCGAGGCGCGCGGGTCGGCGGTGTCGATCTTCGCCTCGTGCCTGTTCATCGGCTCGGCGATCGGCGTCGCCATCGGCGGCGCCATGATCGAGCGCGTCGGCTATGGCGCCCTCTTCACCGCCAGCGGCGTCGGCCTGCTCGGGCTCGGCTTCGGCTTCAACCTGCTGCTGGCGGCGATCCGCCGCGAGGCGGCTACCAGTTCGTCGAGAGCAGCATCGGCAGATACACCTGCGAGGTGAGCTGCGTGAACGTCGCCTTGGGTCCGATGATCACCTTGTACCCGACGCTGCCGATCGAATAACCAGTCCGCTCCATCGCGATGTTCGGAACGCTGGTCCCGATCACGAACACGATGAAGTCGCCGGTGTCGATGGCACGCAGCGACATGTTCACGAGCATGAGGCCGCCGGGCAGCGGGTCCTGCCAGTCGTCGCTCAGGATCATCGCGCGGGCGCCGAGCTGACGCACCCAGCGGTCGACCTGCGCCTGCGCGATCTGCGCCGAGGGCAGCGGTGTGGTCAGGTTCATCGTCTCGCCCTCGAGCAGGCTGCGGCCGTCGCCCGAGGTGACCCGGCCCTGCGCGTACATGACGCTGCCGACATTCGTCGTCGCCACCAGCGAACCGCGCCAGTCGCTGGGATGTTCGATCACCACGCCAGGGGCCGTCGGCGCCTGGGTGCGCGTCCATCCCGCCGGTGTCGAGGTCTGGCCGCGATTGGACTGCTTCGTGAGGCCCCGGAGGATCTGCTGCAACTGCCTGGCGCCGGAGATCCCGGTCGTGTCCATCGCCGAATCCGGGAGCAACGCCGGCGGCGCCCCGAATGGCCCGGGAGCTTGGCCGGGCATCTGGCCTGGCATCTGACCGGGCATTTGTCCGGGCATCTGGCCTGGCATCGGCTGTCCCGGCATCTGACCGGGCATTTGTCCCGGCATCTGACCGGGCATCTGTCCCGGCATCTGTCCCGGCATCTGTTGTCCCGGCATCTGTCCGGGCATCGGCTGTCCCGGCATTTGCCCCGGCATCTGTTGTCCCGGCATTTGTCCCGGCATCTGTCCGGGCATCTGACCAGGCATCGGCTGTCCTGGCATTTGTCCCGGCATCTGCCCGGGCATCGGCTGTCCGGGCATCTGTCCCGGCATCGGGGCGTTCGTGGCCGGCGGCGAGGGGAACGGCGCGGGCGTGACGGGCTGGGCGAGGGCGACGGACGTCCCCGCCAACATCGCCACGGCGAGGACGGCATGCGTCAGGTTGCGGCGCGAACGTCCGCCGTCGCGTCGGTTCATCGGTAGCTTGGCAAACATCGTCCGGAATCCTCCGCGCCGTCTTTCGGCGGCGCTCCTGGCGTTATTGGAAGCGCTGCATCACGACTTCGGGCGTCACGACGACGTAGCCGTTGCTCTGCATCTCGATCGGCGTGTCGACGCGTTGCGGCAGCTCGATCGGCTGGCACTGATTGGCCGAGAGACAGAACTGCGTCGGCGACCAGGACTGCACGAGCATGGTCAGCGTCTTGCCGTCGAGCGCCCAGCGCCCGACGACGTCGACGGTGAGCTGCGTGCTGAACTGCACCTGCTGCTGGTACGTGCCGTTGGGATGGAAGAGCACGGTGAGCATCGCACCGTTTCGGTACTGGCCGCGCCACCCGCCGATGAGAGCACGCGGGTCGATGTAGTTCATCGTCACCGCCGGCGGCGGCGGCGCGTAGGCGTTGTTCGGAATCGTCCCGGGACCGCCCGGCTGGAACCCGGGCTGCTGCGGATAGCCCGGCGGCGTCGGATAGCCGGGCGCCTGCGCTTGCGGAAACGCGGGCTGCTGCGGAAATCCGGGGCCCTGGCCCTGCGGCAGGCCGGGCATCTGTGCCGGCGGGTAGCCCGGCGCCTGCGGCGGGAAGGGCATCGGCGCCTGGCCGACCTGCGGCTGCGGCATCTGCGGCATCTGCGGTTGCGGCAGCTGCGGTGCCGCAGGCATCGGCGCAGGCGCCACCGGCGCGGGAAGTTGCGGCTGACCGCCGGCGCCGGCCTGCTGCGGCATTGGCGGCTGCACGGGCGCGGAGCCCTCGCGCCGCAGCGCGATCGCCTGGCCGCGCGCGTCGCCCTTCACGCCGAAGAATACGCGCAGCACCAGCCGGTTCGGATCGATCGGATCGACGAGGAGGATCTGATGCTCGCCCGCCTTCGGGCTGCGCTGCGCATCGAGATAGATGATCGACAGCGTCGGGATGCGGCGAAGATCGATGCGGCCGATCGCCGTGAGGCCCTGTTCCTTCAGCTTGTCGCGGAACTGCGGCATCAGGCTCTCGACCTCGAACAGAGTCGTGCGGCCCTGGATCGGCTTGATCTCGAAGAACGGGGTGCCGTCCTCGAGGGCCCAGCGTCCCGCGAAGCTCTGCGGGTCGCGCGTGCGCGTGGCGTGCAGCGCCGCGAGCATCCGCGGCTCCGGGTACGCCATCTCGAACTCCTTCATCACCTCGGCGCCCGAGCCGGCGATCGACTCGGCGCTGGCCCAGACGCGGTACTTCGCGGGCCGCGGGAGATCGAACACGAGGCGGATGCCGTCGCCCCAGCGCATGGCGGGCCCTGCCGGCACGCGCTCGCGACGGCCGTCGTCGTAGAACACGGTCGCGAGGAAGGTCACCTGGGTGTCGTCGGCCGGCCGGACGCTGCGCGGCGTGGGCCGGCCCTCGGGCCCCGGGATCAGGGCGATGATGTTCACCGCTTCGAGCGTCGAGTTCTCGAACTCGACGATGGCCTCGACGGTGCCGATGTTGGGCAGCTCGATCAGGGCCCGCGCGGCCGGATACGGGATCCCGGCGTCGCCGAGCGCCAGCATGCTGATCGTCGCCTGGGCGAAGCGGTCGCGGCTGCCGACGACAAGGCCGATGCCCGGCGCGTCGATCGACAGCTTGGCGCCGTTGGCGTCGTAGATCGGCGCCAGCAGCTCGGCCGCGTCGGTCGCCTTCTGCGCGCGCTCGAGCATCGTCTCGGTGTCGGCGAGGAAGCCGAGGGCCATCAGGATCGTCCGCTTGTTCACGGGGTCGACCTCGCCCACGCGCGACGTGGCGAAGAGCACGTTCTCGCCCTTCATCGTCATGCGGATGATGGTGTTGTCGCCGAATGCGCCGCGCATGACAGGCGCGCCGTTGGTGGCGTCGACGATGTCGAGCTGCGAGATCTCCGGCGCCCTCGAACCCTGCGCGATCTGCCCGTGCAACGCCTTGAGGAACGGCAGCCAGCGCGTCTCCTTCGCGAGCCGCGTGCCGGCGTAGTCGCCGTTCACCATCGTCGGGCGGATCGGCGCGTAGAGCGCGATGCCGTTCGAGGCGCGGTAACGGGGCGAGGTCAGGTTCGCGATGGTCGCGTCCTTCGCGGCGGCCAGGAAGCGCTCGACCTCGGCGCGGGCCTTGAATCCGTCCCCGGCGGCGGCCTGCACGCGCTTCATCGCGTCGACGATGTCGACGCTGGCCAGCGCATGGGCCTCGTTCTGCAGGTCGTCGATGCGACCGTTCTTCGCGTACTGCTCGGCCCAAAACAGCGATCGGCTGAGTGGCGCCCACAGCGCGGGCAGCTCCGGCTCCAGCGCCTGCAGCGCGCCGTCGAACGACGCGAGCAGAGGCGCCGCCTTGTCGAGGTCGATCGCCGCGAGGGTCGAGGTCCCTTCACCCGCCGCGATGTTGTAGGCGTGGAAGGTGTCGACGATGCTGCGCGCGAGGTCGTGCGCCGTCGCGGCGGGGTTGGCGAGGGTCGGCAGGAACTTGTCGTAGGACCAGCCCGATCCCGGCTCGATCGCCTGCGAGGCGACCAGCACGGAGGCAAGATCGCGGAACTCGGCAACCGTCTCGAGCTGGCCCATCAGGCACATGTCGAAGCCGATCATCGCCAGGCGCGGGACGCCGGCGAGGCGCAGGCCCTCGGCGACGGCCCCCGTCACCTGCGGCAGCTGGAATCCGGTCTTGCGGCCGGGCGCCTTCGGATTGTCGTAGTCCGTGGCGAGCACCGACCAGCCGCCGCCGTGGTTCCACAGCACGACGCCGTAGTTCTGCGCCGGGTAGCGCTTGAACGCGTCGGCCATATGCTGCGACAGCAGCCGCGCATCGCTGCTGTCGACCGGCCCGAAGTCCTGCAATAGCTCCGAGCCGAGGGTCTTGGGGTCGCGATGCGGCCGCATGCGGTAGAGCCGCCCGCCCGACCAGTCGCCGAAGCGCTTGTTGTTCTGCTTGGCGCGATCGACGAAGACGATCACCTCGACGCCCGTCTCGGGCAGTCCGAGCTCGATCTCCTTGAGATCCTCGATGCCTGCGGGCTCGAGATCGTTGTCGGCGGCCATCCACACGAACAGCGTCCAGCGGTTGGCCGTCGTCGCGGCGGGAGCCGCCGGCGCCGAGGGGGTCTGGCCGCCGGCGATCGGCTGGCCGGTCGCGGGTTGCGCGGGCGTGCGTGACGGGATGCCCGCGGCAATGACGATCGCCACAAGGAGTGCGGCGAGGCCGCGTGCGAGCGTCGAAACCCAGCTGTTCATCGGACCCATCCCCGTTCACGCCCGAACCGATCGCGGCGCGTGGTTGCTTGCATATCTTGCCCGAGTGCCGCGATCGCTGCGAAGCGAATCACCTGGCTTAAGCCCACAACCGGACGACGCCGTCGTCGCAATGGGATCCGGGCCGCCACGCGATCACCGCAGCCGCTGGACCACGAAGCTCGGCGTGAGGAGCTGCGTTGCATCGTTGCGGAACTCCAGGCCCAGGGTCTCTCCGGCGAGCTGCACGGCCTGGCACTGGCCCGGGCCCACGCAATACGTCGAGGGCGACCAGGATTGCGGCTGAAGGATCAGCTGCGCACCGGAGATCGACCAGCGGCCGACGATGTCGAGGACGAAGCTTGGCCCGTAGGTGATCTGCTGCTGGTACGAGCCGTTGGCGTGAAAATTCATCATCAGCGGCAGGCCGGCATGGGTGCGGCCACGCCACGTGCCGACCGGGAGCGACGGGTCGACGTAGCCGGTGCTCGGTCCTGCCGGCACCGGCGGCGCGACCGCGATCGGCGCACCGATCGCCCCCGGCTGCGGCGGCGGGGCCACGACGGCGGCCGGCACGGGCGCCGGCATTGCCGGTCCGGTCCCGGGCACGCGCACGAGCACCAGGGACTGGCCGCGCGGGTCGCCCTTGCGGCCGATCAATGTCCGAATGCGGATGCGCTCCGGATTGGCCGGATCGGCGTAGAGCAATCCCATCTGGCCCGCCTTCGCCTCGCCGCGGTCGTCGAGCGTCAGCAGCGCGAGAGTCGGCATGCGGCGGCGGTCGATTCGCACGATGCTGCGCTGGCGCGCCTTGGCCAGCGCGTCGCGCGCGGCGGCATCGGCATACTCGAGCGTGAGCCGATCGGGATCGGCGGGATCGGCGACCAGCGTCCCGAAGGGCGTGCCGTTCTCGAGGCGCCAGACGCCGGCGTAGCTCGCCGCGGGCCGGGCCCGCGCCGCGTGCACGAACATCATCAGCCCGGGATCCGGCTCGCCGATCTCGAACTCGACCTGCTTCTGCTCGCCGGCGCCGGCGATCGATTCGGCCCCGACCTGGAACCGGTAGCTGCCCGGGGGCGCCAGATCGACGAGCAGCCGCGGGCCCTTGTCCCAGCTCATGACCGGGCCGCCGGGGACGAGATCGACGCGGTCGTTCGGCGATACGGCGGCGACGAGGAACACGATCTGCAATTCGGGACGCGGCTTGATGCCGCGCGGTGTCACCCGGCCATTGGCGTCCTCGATCAGCGCCGTGATGCCCGTCGCTTCGAGCGAGATCGGATCGAAGTCGACGAGGCTGAGCACCGGACCGAGGCCCGCGGCATTCACATAGGCGCGGACCTTGGGCTGCGGCAGGCCGTTGACGAAGGAGCGCGCGTCGATCGTCGCATGCGACACGCGGTCACCGATCGCAACGACGTAGCCGAGCCCCGGCATGTCGGTCGACAGCTGCGCGCCGTTGGCGCTGTATTGCGGCACGAGCAGGTCGGTCGCCTCGCTCGCGGCGCCGCTCGCGAGGCGCTCGCCGGCCATCTCGGTGTCGACGAGGAACCCGCGTTGCTCGATCAGCAGCCGCGGATGCTGCGGGTCGCGGCGCAGCACCGCGCCGGTCGCGAACAGCACGCTCTGGCCGCGCAGCACGACGCGCAGCACCGTGTTGGCGCCGAGACCGCTGCGCGTCTGCTCGAGGCCGTTGACCGCGTCCTCGAGCGCCAGGCGGACGACTTCCGGCGGTTTCGATCCGCGCTGCGCCTCCGCATGCATCATCGCGAGGAAGGGCAGCCAGCGGCTCTCCTTGGCGAGCCGCGTCGCGGCATAGGTCTTCGCGATGCTGCCCGCGCGGACGGGCGCATAGACGGCGATGCCGTTCGACGCGCGGTGCCGGTCCGAGTTGAGATTGCCGATCACCGCGGCGCGCACCGCGGCCTGGAGGCGCTGGACCTCCGCGGCGGCAGGGAAAGCAGAGAGCGCGTTCGCCTGGATGCGCTTGAACATGTCGACGAGGTCGACGCTGGCGAGCGCGTGCTCGCCACCCTGCAGGTCGTCGATGCGGCCGCCCGTGGCGTAGCCCTCGGCCCAGAACAACGACTGATTCACCGGTGTCCACAAGGAACCCAGATGCGGCAGGAGCGCGGCGAGGGCGTCGTCGAAGCCCTTCAGCACGGGCTCGATGCGCTCGAGATCGATCGCCGACAGCGTCGAGATCGCCTCCCGCGCGGCGCGATTGGAGCCGTCGAAGGTCTCCACGATCGCGTTGGCAAGTTCCGCGAGCGTCGTGTCCGGACGTGCGAGCACGGGCAGGAAGCGATCGTAGGCCCAGCCGGTTCCCGGCTCGATCGCTTGCGAGGCGACCAGCATCCGGCCGAGGTCGCGCAGCTCAGCGGCCGTCTCGAGCTGCGCCATCAGGCACATGTCGAAGCCGATGAGGTCGAGCTTGCCGATGCCGGACTGCGCGATCCCGCCGCGCAGCGCGTCCGCGACCTGCATGATCGTCAGGCTCGTCTTCTTGTTCGGCGCCTGGGGGTTGTGCTCGTCGACGGCGAGCGAGGACCAGCCGCCGCCGTGGTTCCACAGCACCGTGCCGTAATGCGCCGCCGGAAAGCGCTTGAAGGCCGCGGCCATCTGTTCGGCGAAGAGCTTGGGATCGCTGCTGTCGACGGGGCCGAATTCCCGCAGCAGCTCCGATGCGAAGCTTTCGCGGTCGCGGTTCGGCCGGATGCGGTAGAGCCGGCCGCCGGACCAATCGCCGAAGCGCTTGTTGTTCGGCGTGAAGCGGTCGACGAAGACGATGATCTCGACGCCCTGGTCGGGGATGCCGAGCTCCATCTCCTTGAGATCCTCGATGCCCTGCGGCTCGAGATCGTTGTCGGCGGCCATCCAGACGAAAAGGGTCCAGCGCGTCGGCGCGGGCTGGGCGGGCGACGGCGCGGACGCGGCCGGGGGCGTCGGCGTGCCCGCCCCCTGGGCGGCGGCGCGCCCGAAACCGGGGGTCGATGCCAGCAGCAGGAGCATCGCCAGCACGACGCCGCGGACGCCGCCGCGGCGTCCGCTCCTCGCCAGGTCGACCACTGCAAGCTGCATCCGCGACTCCGTCCGGAACCGTTCGCCCCACCCCGACAATGCCTCACGCCGCGCCGAGATGGAGGTGCCGGCGGCTGCGACGGACGGCGTAAGCCGGAGGCGCTGCGGCGTCGCGCTTGCCGCCACCTTGCCCCTCCGCGAGACTGCCGTCCTCGGTTACGAGCGGGGATCGTCAGGCGATGAAGGCCCAACGCAGCGGCGGCACGAGCGGGAGCCCGGCGATCGCGCGACCGCGTCACCGAAACCCGGTGAGCGGGACCGGCACCTGGATCGTCGCGGCACTGCTGGCTCTTGGCGTCGGGACGGCGCGCATGCCGGCAGCGAATGCGCAGTCGGCACCGCTCGCGGCAGCGGAATCGGCGACCGTCGCGCTCGCCGCCGCGGTCGAGATCGATGCCCGACTGCTCGTCGCCCTGTATCACGCCCTGTCGACCGATGCCGCGCCGGCGTCGTTCGATGGCGGCTTCCTGGACGGCGTGCGGGCGCGCGGCGTCGCGGCGCTGCGCGACGGGCCTTACCGGCTGCGCCGCGCCGTTCGGGCCGCAGCGGGGGCCGACGGGCTCGTGCTCGCGCCGGTCGACGGCGTACCCGGCTTGCAGACGACTGTCGACGACAAGACCTACGACCTGCGGATCGAGATGCCGGGCACGCCGCTCCTGGTCCCCGAGGCGATTGCCGCCACGCTCGGCGAGCGGCTGCGCGCGGACGACGTCACGGCCGTCGACCTGATCATCCAGCTCGAGCGCGTGGCGGCGGACGGCGAGGGCCGCCGCGTCGTCGCATCGACGCTGCGTCGGGCGATCGTGCTCGGCGCCCGCGACAACGAACCGGTCCACACGATCGAGGCGTCCCCGATGCGCGCGTCGGGCGATGCGCCGGCAGCCGTTGCGCCGCCGGCGCCGCAGGCCGCACCGATCGCGCCGCCGCCGAGCGTGACGCTGCCGCCGACCGTGACGCTCGTGCCCGTCGTGCCGCCTCCCGTCGTGTCGCCTCCCGTCGTGCCGCCGCCGTCCGTCGCTGCTGTAGCTCCACCGGCCGCGGAGCAATCGGGCGCGTCGCCGGCCGCGCAGCAACCCGGCGCGTCGCCGGCCGCGCAGCAACCCGGCGCGTCGCCGGCCGCGACGGCGCCTGCGGCGCCATCTCCGCCCGCAAGCGGTTCGACGGCCGAGACGCCGAGCCCCGCCACGGCGTCGCCGCTGCCCGCACCGCTGCCGGTGACACCGGTCGTGCCCGCCGGTCCGCCGCTGGTCGAGCGCGTCGACGCGCCGATGCTCGTCGTCGCCGGCGGCGATGTCCGCGCGTCGCCGCAGTCGACCGGCGCTCTGCTGTTCGTCGTGGCGCCGGGCACGTCCATCTTCGTCACGGGACGCGTCTCGGCCGAGTGGATGCAGGTGCGGCTGATCGACGGCAGCCTCGCGTACGTCCTGGCTGCAGTGTTCACCGCACCGCCGACCGCCAATCCAATTCCCGCGACGTCCAACATCGCCGGCGCGGCGCCGTCGGCTGCGACCGGTCCGACATCGACCGCGGGCGGCCAGTCGGCGGCCGTGCCTGTCGCGCCGCCGCCGGCGTTTCCCGCGCCGCCCCCGGTCGTCCCGTCGGCGCCCGCGCCGGTCGGCACACCGGTGGCGACGGCGCCGCCGATCCCCGTCGTGCCTCCGATCGGCGTCGCGCCGACCACACCCGCGCCCCCGCCGCCGAGCGGGACGCCGCCCACGCCGGCGCCGACGGTGGCGAACCCTGTGGCGCCCGCGTCGCCCGCGGCATCGCCGCCATCCGCGGTGCCGGCGCCTCCAGCAGCGGTGCCGGCGCCCCCCGCGGCATCGCCGGCCCCTCCGGCGGCATTGCCGCCGCCTGCCGACGCTCTCGCCGAGCCCGTCGTGGTCGCCGAGCGCGCAGGCGTCTTGCGCAACGCGGCTTCGCCGCGGGCGCTGCAGGTGGCGCAGGTGCGGCCCGGTCAGCGCTTCACGCTCCTCCAGGAGCCGCGTGGCGCCGACGGCCAGATCTGGGCCGAGGTCAAGCCGGTCGACGGCGCGCCCGGCTTCATCCTGCGCAAGGATCTGGTCACGGCGGCGGAATGGGACGCGCCGGTGAGCGGCACCGTGACTCGCGTCATCGACGCGGCGACGCTCGTCGTCGGCACGCGCACGATCCGGCTCGGCGCCGTCGAGGCGGGGCCGGTGCGCTTCCTCGACATCGTGCGGCCCTGGCTCACCGGCGCGGCGAGCCCGCTGAACTGCGAGCGCCGTTCCGATGCCGCCTTCGACTGCTTCTCGGCCGACAAGCGCGACGTCGGCGAGACGATGATCCTCAACGGCCTGGCCCGGGCCGGCGCCGGCGCCCCGGCCTACTACGTCGAGGCACAGGACAAGGCACGCCAGGCGAAGAAGGGACTATGGAGGTCCGCCCGATGACGATGATTTCGCGTTCGCGTTCGCGTTCGGCCTTCGCGGGCCTCGCACTCCTGGCCCTGGGCGCCTGCGCCACCGGCCCCGAGGCGATGACTCCCGAGCTGTGGCAGCAGTTCCGCGAGGGACGGATCGTCCAGGATTGCGGGGCGGCCTGCCTGCCGTCCTGGCTGGGATCGGACAGCAACGTCGCGAAGGCGGCCTACGACAAGGCCGACTGGCGCATGCTGGCCGAGACCGTGATCCTCTCCGGCTACCGCACCGACCAGACCTATTTCTATCTCGGTCGCGCGGCCGAGGGGCTGGGCCATGCGCCCGCCGCGATCCGCTACTACCAGCTCAGCCTGACCCTGCATCGCGGCGCCGACCAGCGCTTCCACTGCTCCAGCAGCCGATCGGAAATCTGCGACGGCCTCGCGATCGAGGCGCTGACCGTCCAGCGCCTCGCCGCGCTGCAGGCGGCGCGCCGCCCCGCGGCGCAGCAGCGCCAGCGACCCGGCACCGCGCCGCAGATCGAACTGCCGCCGGCGCGCGAGCTCGAGCTGCCGCCGCCGCGTCGCTGACGGCTCGCGGCTCGTCGTTGCGGCCGCGGCTCAGCCGCCGCGCGCGATGAAATCGGGATTGCGGAAGCCGGGCTTGCCGTAGCGCAGCGGCTGGCCGCCCGCGGTCTCGACGCGACCGCCGGCGGCCTCGAGGATCGCGTGGCCGGCGCAGGTGTCCCATTCGCTCGTCGGTCCGAAGCGCGGATAGAGGTCCGCTTCGCCGGCGGCGAGCGCCCCGAATTTCAGCGCGCTGCCGAGGCGCCGGCGTGCCGCGATCGGGCGGCCATCGAGATAGGCGTCGAGCGCGGCATCGTCGCCGTGGCTGCGGCTCGACAGCACGACGAGCCCCGACGCCGGCGGCGTGCGCACGCGGATCGACCGCTTCGTGCCGTCGGGGGTGAAGGCGATCGCGCGGCCGGGGCCCGCCGCGGCCCAGCCATGACCGCCGATCGGCGCCAGCAGGACGCCGAAGACCGGGCGGCCGTCGCGGACCAGGCCGATATTGATCGAGAACTCGCCGTTGCGGGCGACGAACTCGCGCGTGCCGTCGAGGGGATCGACGAGCCAGAACAGCGACGGCACCGCGCCGCCGCCGCCGGCAAAGGGCGCGCGCCCCGCGGCCATCTCCTCCTCGGAGACGACCGCGATCTCGGGAGTCAGCTCCCGCAGGCCCGCGACGATCAGCGCCTCCGAGGCCTCGTCGGCGTCGGTCACCGGGCTGCCGTCGTCCTTGCTGCGCGCGTTCGGGCGGGGCCCGTAATGGACGAGGGCCGCCTTGGCGGCGGCCCTCGCGAGCGCAATGACGGGATCGATGAGTCCGTCGAGGTCGATCGCCGTCTACTCCGCGGCCTGGCGGGTCGAGCCGGCGGCGATGACGCGCCAGATCTTCTCCGGCGTCGCCGGCATGTCGATATGCGTGGCGCCGTACGGCTTCAACGCATCGACGACCGCATTGATGACCGCCGGCGGCGCGCCGATCGCGCCGGCCTCGCCGCAGCCCTTCACGCCCAGCGGATTGGCCGTGGTCGGGCAGGCCTCGGTGTAGGCGAAGCTGATCGACGGCATGTGCGAGGCGCGCGGCATGCAGTAGTCCATGAACGAACCGGTGAGCAGCTGGCCCGTTTCCGCGTCGTAGCGCGCGCCCTCGAACAGCGCCTGGCCGATGCCCTGCGCCGTGCCGCCATGGACCTGGCCGGCGAGGAGAAGGGGGTTGATCACCTTCCCGAAGTCGTCGGTGATCGTGTAGCGGACGACCGCCGGAACGCCGGTGGCCTCGTCGATCTCGACTTCGACGACGTGGGCGCCGTTGGGATAGGTCGCCGCGGCCGGGTTCATGTTCGAGGTCTCGTCGAGGCCCGGCGACAGGCCCGGCGGGATCTTCGCCATGTTGAACGCGGCCTGCGCGACCGCCTCGAAGTCCATCGACTTGTCGGTCCCGACGACGGTGAAGGTGCCTTCCTTGAACTCGATGTCGGCCTCCGCCGCCTCGAGCGCATGCGCGGCGAACTTCTTGCCCTTGGCGATGATTCGGTCGCACGCGCCCCAGATCGCGCTGCCGCCGACGGAGGCCGCGCGGCTGCCGCCGGTGCCGCCCGGATAGACCGCCATGTCGGTGTCGCCCTGCGCCACGCGCACGCTCTCGAAGGGCACGCCGAGCTTCTCGGCGACGATCTGCGCGTAGGCGGTCTCGTGGCCCTGGCCGTTCGACTGGTTGCCGATCAGCACCGTGGCGCCGCCGGCCGCGTCGATGCGCACCTGCGCGCTCTCGTCGGGCGCGCCGCCGCAGACCTCGATGTAGTAGGCGAGGCCGATGCCGCGCAGCTTGCCGCGCTTCCTCGCCTCGGCGCGGCGCGCCTCGAAGCCCTTCCAGTCCGCCGCCTCGAGGCCCTTGGCCATCGTCGCCGCGAAGTCGCCGGAGTCGTAGGTCTGGCCCATCGGGGTCTTGAACGGCATCTGCTCCGGTCGCACGAAGTTCTTGCGCCGCAGCTCCTCGGGCGCCACGCCGAGCTCGCGCGCCGCCTTGTCGACGAGGCGCTCGATCAGATACGCGGCCTCCGGCCGGCCTGCGCCACGATAGGCGTCGACCGGCGCGGTGTTCGTGTACACGCCCTTGACGTTGCACCAGGCCGTATCGACGGCGTAGCAGCCCGGCACCATCCAGGCGAAGAGGTCGGTCGGGATGAAGGGCCCGTAGTGCGAGAGATACGAGCCGAGATTGGCGTGGCTCACCACGCGGAGCGCGAGGAACCGGTTGTCCTTGTCGAGGGCGACCTCGGCGCGGGTCTGGTGGTCGCGGCCGTGCGTGTCGGCCAGGAAGGCCTCGCTGCGCTCGCCGGTCCACTTCACGGGCCGGCCGAGCTTGCGCGCGGCGAACATGACGCCGACGTATTCGACGAAGAGGAAGATCTTCATGCCGAAGCCGCCGCCGACATCCGGCGTGACGACGCGGATGCGGTTCTCCGCCACCTTGAAGATGTTCTTCGCCAGCACCGCGCGCAGGCCCGAGCCGCCCTGGCTGGACACGGTCAGCTGCAGGCGGCCGTCAGCCAGCACCTCGCCGATCGCGTTGCGCGGCTCCATGGAGTTCGGGATCAGGCGGTTGTTGACGAAGTCGACGCCGACCACGCGATGCGCCTTGGCGAAGGCGGCGTTGGTCTTCGCCTCGTCGCCGAGGCCCCAGTCGAAGACCTGGTTGTTCTTGGCGAAGTCCCAGACCTGCGGCGCGCCCGGCTTCATCGCGAGATCGATGCTGCCGACCGCCGGCAGCGGCTGCCAGTCGACCTCGACCAGCTCGCCGGCATCTTTCGCCTGCGCGAGCGTCTCGGCGACGACCATGGCGACCGCGTCGCCCACGAAGCGCGTGCGCCCGACGGCGAGCGCGGGGCGCGGCGGCATCTCCATCTTCGACCCGTCGCGGTTGGTCAGCGGGACGAGGCAGGGAACGTTGCCGATGCCGGCGGCCTGGAGGTCGGCACCAGTGATCACGGCGAGCACGCCCGGCGCCTTCGCGGCCGCGACCGTGTCGACCTTGGTGAAGGCCGCATGGGCGTGCGGGGAGCGGACGAAATAGGCGTGGGCCTGGCGCTTGATCTGGATGTCGTCCGTATAGCGACCGTTGCCCGTCAACAGCCGCGGGTCCTCGACGCGCTTCACCGACTGCCCGACACCGAACTTCACCATGGCCGTTCCCCACCTCGTGTTGCGTATGAGCCGACGATTAGATCGACCCTCGCGCCCACTTGGCAAGGGCGCTGGTTGGCCTTGCGCGCGGCGCGCCGAATGCCCCCTTGCGGACAATTGCCGGCGGGTCGCGGCCGCGCTTGCGGGCGGCCCGAGGCGCCGCTATCTGAGCGGCCATGTGCGGCCGCTACCTCCTCAGCTCGCCGATCGACATCGTCCGTCGCGCGTTTCGCGTCGACGATCCGCCGCCGAATCTGGCGCCGCGCTGGAACATCGCGCCGACGACGCCGTGCCTCGTCGTGCGGCGCGACGAGTCGGGGCGGCGGCGCTTCGCGATGCTGCGCTGGGGGCTCGTGCCCGCCTGGGCGCGCGACATCTCCGGCGCCTCGCGGATGATCAACGCGCGCGGCGAGACCGTCGCCGAGAAGCCGGCCTATCGCGACGCCCTGCGCAAGCGTCGCTGCCTGGTGCCGGCGGACGGGTTCTACGAATGGCCCGAGCAGGGCGAAGACCGTCGGCCGGTCCTGTTCCGGCAGGCCGACGGTGCGCCGATGGCCTTCGCCGGGCTCTGGGAAAGCTGGCGCGGCGGCGACGGCGCGGTCCTCGAGACCTTCACCATCGTGAACACCGAGGCGCGCGCGGCCCTGCGCGCATATCACCATCGCGTGCCGATCGTCCTGTCGGCGCCGGCGCAGGAGGCTTGGCTCGACCCGTCGCGCGATCCGATGGAGATCGTGACGGCGGCGCCGTTCGAGGATTTCGCGGCGACCCGGGTCAGCGCGCGCGTGAACAGCGTGCGCAACGACGATCCGGGCTGCATCGAGCCCGCAGGGCCGCTGCCCCCGACCACGCCCGCGCCGACGACGACGGCGCGCAAGCCGGGCGATCCCCGCCAGTCGACGCTGTTCTGACCTGCGCAATGGCGCCTTGACCGCCGCGCGGTCTGCGCTAATTCTGGCGCCGTTCCGAGGGGAGCCCCGGGTTTGGGGCTGAGAAACGCGCTCGAGCTGGATCGGTCTTTGCGACGATCCCGCGCCCGCGCGGACCCTTCGAACCTGATCCGGGTCATGCCGGCGAAGGGACGGGACCGCGCCACGGGAGCCATTCGACTCTCCTCGTCGTCGCCAACCTCTCGCAGCCGGTCCCCTCGCTGGAGGTTGCGATGAGGAAGCTGCTTTCGTTCGTCACGGCACTTGTGGCCCTGCCTGCACTGGCGAGCGCGCAGACGACGCTGACCGTCTACTCGACGCTCGAGCAGGAGAGCGTGGACGGGTTCCGGCGGGCGTTCGAGGCCGACAACCCGGACATCAAGATCGAGTTCCTGCGCGACTCCACGGGCGTGGTCACCGCGCGGCTGCAGGCCGAGAAGGCGACGCCGCGCGCCGACGCCGCATGGGGCCTTGCGGTCACCTCGATGCTGATCCTCGACCGCGACGGCATCCTGGAGCCCTACAAGCCGGCGGGCTTCGAGGCGCTCAAGCCGAGCTTTCGAGATCCCAACTCGCCGCCCGCGTGGTTCGGCATGGAGGCGTGGTCCGCGGCCGTCTGCTTCAACACGGTCGAGGCGGCAAAGCACGGGCTGCCCACGCCGACCAGTTGGGAGGAGCTGACCAAGCCCGTCTACAAGGGCCGCATCCAGATGCCCAACCCCGCCTCGTCGGGGACCGGCTTCTTCCATGTCTCGGGCTGGATCCAGATGATGGGCGAGGAGAAGGCCTGGGCGTTCATGGACCGCCTGCACCAGAACGTCGCCACCTACGTGCATTCCGGCTCGAAGCCCTGCCGCGACGCGGCGACCGGCGAGTTCCCGGTCGGCATCGCCTACGAGCTGCTCGGCGCGCAGCTCAAGACGCGCGGCGCGCCGATCGAGACGCTGATCATGCGCGAGGGCGGCGGATGGGACATGGACGCCTTCGCGATCATCAAGGGCACGAAGCACGTCGAGGCCGCGCGGCGCCTCGCCGACTGGGCGGCGAGCCGCAAGGCCAACGAACTCTATGCCAAGTTCGCCTCGCAGGTGGCGATGCCGGGCATCGAGGTGAAGATGGAGAACTATCCGCCAGGCGTCGCGGAATCGCTGATCAAGAACGACTTCGCCTGGGCCTCGGCCAATCGTGCACGGATCCTGGCGGAATGGACGAAGCGCTACGACGCCAAGAGCGCGCCGAAGTGAAACGACGGCCGAGCTGAAGCGCGCGCTCGCGTGCAAGGACGGCGGGCGAGCCGGGCTGTCGCGGCGACGCGCCGGATCCCGGACGTCGCGTGCCTGACACCGGAACGAGGGCGGCGAACCCTGCGCGGCGCGCTCGGCGCGCAGCGGTGATCGCCGCCTCGGCCGCCGCCCCCCACGCATCCATCGCGCCGGGTTCACTCGTCGCGCCCGATCGCGACGGTGCCGACGAGCGCCGATTCTTCCCCGGCTTGCGCGCTGGGCCCGTCAGGGACGGGCCGTGCTCCCCGGCAGCCGGCACCGGCCTTCCGTCCTGCGCAAAGGACGTCCGCCGCGACGTGCAGCGAGTCCCGCCGCCGCGCGTCGAGTTGGTCTCGCCGCCCGCATCGGCCTCCGCATGTTCGAGGTTCCGGGGGCGAACTGCACCGGTCGGCGGGCGCTGGCCCATCGGTATCGATCGCGCGGCCGGCTGCGCCGCAGAGCGCGCATGCGGCCGGCGACCGGCATCGACTATGATGGCGCCGCCGCGGTGTCCCGCACCGCCGGCCCGTCGGCAGGCGACCGGGCGCTGATCCGCGCGCGCCTCCCGACGAGACCGCCGAAACCGACCCGTGCTGCGTTGCGAGCCTTCTCGCGGCGTGGACGCGACCACGACCCGACCGCACCGACTGCAGCAGAAGAAGAGAGCGTCATGGACGGCACCGCGACCAATCCTTCCAACACCGGCGCGCTCGCCGGCATCCGCGTCATCGACCTGACGCGCGTGCTCGGCGGCCCCTACGGCACGCAGGTGCTGGCCGACCACGGGGCCGACGTGATCAAGATCGAGCCGCCGCAGGGCGACGAGGTGCGCGACTGGGGCCCGCCCTTCCGCGACAACACCGCCTCGTACTTCGTGGGCATCAACCGCAACAAGCGGATGGCGGCGCTCGACCTGACCAAGCCCGAGGGGCGCGAGGTCCTGTTGCGGCTGCTCGCCACGGCCGACGTGCTGATCCACAACTTCAAGACGGGCACGCTCGAGAAGTGGGGCATCGGCTACGAGGACGTGCTGAAGGCGAAGTTCCCCAAGCTGATCTACTGCCACCTGACCGGTTTCGGATCCGACGGACCCTATGGCGGATTGCCGGGCTACGACGCCGCGGTGCAGGCGATGGCGGGCCTGATGAGCATCAACGGCTCCCCGGCGAGCGGGCCGATGCGGATGGGCACGCCGCTGGTCGACCTCGGCATGGGCCTCAACGCCGTCATCGGCATCCTGCTGGCGCTGCATCACCGCAACAAGACGGGCGAGGGGCAGGCGCTCGACGTGACGCTCTACGATTCCGCGGTGAGCCTGCTGCATCCGCAGGCGGCCAACTACCTGATGTCCGGCAAGGTGCCGCAGCTGATCGGCAACGCGCATCCGAACATCAGCCCCTACGACAGCTTCCGCTGCGGCAACCGCTACATCTTCCTGGCGGTCGGCAACGACCGGCAGTTCCGCAAGATGTGCGAGATGATGGGCGCGCCCCATCTGCCCGACGACGAGCGGTTCACGTCCAACTCCAAGCGCGTGCAGAACCGCGACGCGCTGCGCGGGGAGCTCGAGAGCCTGTTCGCGAACCACGACGCCGTGCAGCTCGCCGACCGCCTGGCGCGCAACGGCGTGCCCGCCGGCGCGGTGCTCGATGTCGGCGAGGTGATGGCGAGCCCGCACACCAAGCATCGCAAGATGGTGCTGGAGGAGGGCGAGTACCGGTCGACCGGCATCCCGGTGAAGATGTCGAAGACCAAGCCGCGGCTGCGCTGGGCGCCGCGCCGCTTCAACGTCGACGGTCCCGAAGTGCTGCGCGAGGCGGGCTATTCCGACGCCGACATCGCCCGGCTCCAGGACACCGGCATCAGCCCCAAGGAGCGACGCAAGGGAGGCGGGGAGTGAGTGCCGAGATCGTGAACCTGCGGCGCGCCCGCAAGGCGAAGGATCGGGTCGAGGCCGATCTCCGCGCCGCCGCCAATCGCGCGCAGTTCGGCCGCACGAAGGCGGAGCGCAAGCTCGAGGCGGCGCGGCGCGAGCAGGACGAGCGGGCACAGGACGGCCGGAAGCTCGACCGATGACGCGCAAGCTGCATTTCACCGAGGCCGAGCTCGCGGACCGGCGTGACCGCGCCTGCCGCGCCATGCAGACCGCCGGCCTCGACGGGCTGCTGTGCTTCCGGCAGGAATCCATGTTCTGGCTGACCGGCTACGACACCTTCGGGTTCGTCTTCTTCCAGTGCCTGTTCCTCGGCGCCGACGGGACCATGGTCCTGCTCACCCGCGCGCCCGACCGGCTGCAGGCGGCGCAGACCTCGGTGATCGAGGACGTGCGCATCTGGGTCGACGCGCCCGACGCCGGGCCCGCCGAGCAGCTCCGCGCGATCCTCGAGGAGAAGCGCTGCCGCGGGAAGCGGCTCGGCGTCGAGTGGGAGGCCTACGGCCTGACGGCGCGCAACGGCCAGCGGCTGTCGGCGGCGCTCGACGGCTTCTGCACGCTCGCCGACGCCTCCGACCTCGTCTCCCACCTGCGCGTGGTGAAGAGCGAGGCAGAACTCGCCTATGTCCGCCGTGCCGCGGCGCTCGCCGACGAGGCGCTGGCGCAGGGCTACGCGATGGCGCGGCCCGGGGCCGACGAAGGCGAGATCCTTGCGGCGATGCAGGGGGCGGTCCTGCGCGGCGGCGGCGACGAGCCGGCGAACGAGCAGATCATCGGATCGGGGCCGCATGCGCTGCTGTGCCGGACGCATACCGGCCGGCGCCGGCTCGATGCCCGGGACATGCTGACGATCGAGTTCGCCGGCTCCTATCGCCATTACCACGCGGCGGTGATGCGCACGCTGGCGATCGGCGGCGCCGATCCGCGGCTCGTCGACATGCACAAAGCGAGCGTCGAGGCGCTGCACGCCAGCGAGGCGGCGCTGCGGCCCGGGCGGCCCATCGGCGAGGTCTTCGACGCGCATGCCCGCGTATTGGACGCGGCCGGCTACCGCGAGATGCGGATGAACGCCTGCGGCTATTCGCTCGGCAACACCTTCGCGCCGAACTGGATGGACTGGCCGATGTTCTATCGCGGCCAGCCCTATGTCGCCGAGGTCGGCAACGTGTTCTTCATCCACATCATCGTGTTCGACGCGGCAAACAGCCTCGCCATGACGCTCGGCCGCACCAGCGAGGTCACGCCGGCGGGTGCCCGGCCGCTGTCGAGCGCGCCGCTGGCCCTGACGCCCTCCTGATCAGAGCGGTCGCTTCAGCAGCCGCGCGATCTCGCCGACGATGCCGCGGCGGAACGCCATGACGCAGATCACGAAGATCGCACCCTGGACGACCGTCACCCAGGCGCCGAGCTGGGCGAGGTAGTTCTGCATCGCCACGATGATGAACGCCCCGACCAGCGGGCCGAAGATCGTCCCGAGCCCGCCGACCAGCGTCGTCAGCACCGCCTCGCCCGACATCGACCAGTGCACGTCGGTCAGCGAGGCGAGCTGGAAGACCAGCGACTTCATGCTGCCGGCGAGGCCGGCCAGGGTCGCGGACAGCACGAAGGCCATGAGCTTGTAGTGGTCGGCCTTGTAGCCGAGCGAGATCGCGCGCGGCTCGTTCTCGCGGATCGCCTTGAGCACCTGGCCGAAGGGCGAATGCACGACGCGGTAGATGAGCAGGAACGCCGCCAGGAAGATCGTCGCGACGAAGGCGTACATGGCGAGGTCGCTCTTGAGGTCGACCAGGCCGAGCAGCCGGCCGCGCGGCACGGCCTGGATGCCGTCCTCGCCGCCGGTGAACGGCGCCTGCAGGCAGAAGAAATAGACCATCTGCGAGAGCGCCAGGGTGATCATCGCGAAGTAGATGCCCTGGCGACGGATCGCGAGCGCGCCGAACACAATGCCGAGCGCCGCGGCGGTTGCGGTGCCCGCGAGGATCGCGACCTCGGGCGGCAGACCCCACACCTTCGCGGCATGCGCGGAGACGTAGCCCGCCGAGCCGAGGAAGGTGGCGTGGCCGAAGGACACGAGGCCGCCGTAGCCGAGCAGGAGGTTGTAGGCGCAGGCGTAGAGCGCGAAGCACAGCGCCTTCATCAGGAAGACGGGATAGATCACGCTCGGCGCGAGGGCGAGGAAGGCGATCAGGCCGGCGAAGACGAGGCGCTGATGCGCCGGCATCGCGCCCACGGCGGTGGCTGCGGGGGGCGGGAGTCCGGCCATGGTCAGCTTGCCCGCCCGAACAGGCCGGCCGGCTTGATCAGCAGCACGACGGCCATGATGACGAAGATCACGGTGTTCGACGCCTCGGGATAGAACACCTTGGTCAGGCCCTCGATCACGCCGAGCGCGAAGCCGGTCACGATCGATCCCATGATCGAGCCCATGCCGCCGATCACGACGACCGCGAAGACGACGATGATCAGGTTGGTGCCCATCTGCGGGCTCACCTGGTAGATCGGCGCGGCCAGCACGCCGGCGAGCGCGGCGAGGCCCACGCCGAAGCCGTAGGTGAGCGTGATCATCCGCGGCACGTTGACTCCGAAGGCCTGCACCAGCGTCGGGTTCTCGGTGGCGGCGCGCAGATAGGCGCCGAGCTTGGTGCGCTCGATCACGAACCAGGTCGCGAGGCACACCACCAGCGAGAAGACGACGACCCAGGCGCGATAGTTGGGCAGGAACATGAAGCCGAGATTCTGCCCGCCGGTGAGCTCCGCCGGGATCCGGTAGGGCTGGCCCGAGGAGCCGAACTCGTTGCGGAACAGGCCCTCGAGGATGAGCCCGACGCCGAAGGTCAGCAGCAGTCCGTAGAGATGATCGAGCTTGTAGAGGTGCTTGAGGAACAGGCGTTCGATCGCGACGCCCGTCGCCCCGACGACGACCGGCGCGATCAGCAGCGCCCACCAGTAGCCGAGCCCGATCTTGTTGAGCAGCAGCCACGCCACGAATGCGCCCATCATGTACTGCGCGCCGTGCGTGAAGTTGACGATGTTCAGCATCCCGAAGATGACCGCGAGCCCGAGGCTCAGCAGCGCGTAGAACGCGCCGTTGATCAGGCCGATCAGCAGCTGCCCGAACAGGGCCTGCGGGGGGATGCCGAGGAGCTCGAACATGGTGCGTTTCCGGTGCGCCGCGCGCCGGCCCTCCCCGCGCCGCGGGGAGGGTCGGACGGGCGCCGCCTCAGTTCGCGATCGGGCAGCCGCCGTCCTTCATCGGGCGGAAGGCTTCCTCGGCCGGGATCGTGGCGCGGAGCTTGTAGTAGTCCCACGGCTTGGTGCTCTCGGCCGGCTTCTTGACCTCGAACAGGTACGCCGGATGGATCTTGCGGCCGTCGGCGCGCACCGAACCCTTGCCGAACAGCGGGTCGTCGGTGGACATCGCCTTCATCTGCTTGACCACCGCGGCGCCGTCGCCGTCCGCCTTGGTCTGCTCGATCGCCTTCATGTAGTGCAGCACCGCCGAGTAGACGCCGGCATGGACCATGGTCGGATGGATGCCCTTGTTGCGCTCCGCGAAGCGCTTGGCGAAGGCGCGGGTCTGGTCGTTGGCGTCCCAGTAGAACGTCTCGGTCATGATCAGGCCCTGTGCCGTCGGCAGGCCGAGGCCGTGCACGTCGGTGAGGAAGATCAGCAGGCCCGCGAGGCTCTGGCCCTTGCCGACGATGCCGAACTCGGCCGCCTGCTTGACCGTGTTGATGGTGTCGCCGCCGGCATTGGCCATGCCGATGATCTTCGCCTTGGAGGCCTGCGCCTGCAGCAGGAACGACGAGAAGTCCTGGTTGTTGAGCGGGTGGCGCACCTTGCCGAGCACCTTGCCGCCCTGCTTGACGACGACCGCCTCGGTGTCGGCCTCGAGCTGATGGCCGAAGGCGTAGTCGGCGGTGAGGAAGTACCAGGAGTCGCCGCCGGTCTTCACGATCGCGTTGCCGGTGCCGTTGGCGAGCGCCCAGGTGTCGTAGGTCCAGTGGATCGTGTTCGCCGTGCACTGCGCGCCGGTCAGCGCCGACGTGGCGGCGCCGGACACCAGGAACACCTTGTTCTTCTCCTTGGTGACCGTGTTGACGGCGAGGGCCACGGCCGAGTTCGGCACGTCGACGATGACGTCGACGCCGTCGCGGTCGTACCACTGGCGCGCGATCGTCGAGCCGACATCGGGCTTGTTCTGGTGGTCGGCCGAGACGAACTCGACCTTGATGCCCTTCGCCGCGGCGCCGAAGTCCTCGACCGCCATGCGCGCGGCGAGCACGGAGCCGGCGCCGGCGAGATCGGTGTAGAGCGAGGACATGTCGGACAGGACGCCGATCCTGATCTCGCCGTTCGTGAGCTGGGCCTGGGCGGGAGCCGCGCCGGCCGCGAGGCCGAGCGCCGCGCCGAGCGCGAGCGTGTGCTTGATTGCCATGTTCGTCTCCTCCTTGTTCGATGGACGGGTGTTCCCGGCTCAGACGCCGAGATAGTCGTGGAGCTTGTTCATGTTCGCGGCGAGCTCGTCGTTGGCGATCATGTCGACGATGCGGCCGTGCTCCATCACGTAATGCCGATCGGCCACCGTCGCCGCGAAGCGGAAATTCTGCTCGACCAGCAGGATCGTGAATCCTTCGCGCTTGAGGCGCCGGATCGTGTCGCCGATCTGCTGGATGATCACCGGCGCCAGCCCCTCGGTCGGCTCGTCGAGCAGCAGCAGCCGCGCGCCGGTGCGCAGGATCCGCGCGATCGCGAGCATCTGCTGCTCGCCGCCGGACAGCTTGGTGCCCTGGCTGCGCAGCCGCTCCTTGAGATTGGGGAACAGCGCGAAGATCTGGTCGACGGGGAGGCCGCCCGGCTTCACCGCGGGCGGCAGCATCAGGTTCTCCTCGACGCTGAGCGAGGCGAAGATGCCGCGCTCCTCCGGGCAGATCGCGATGCCGGCGCGGGCGATCCGGTTCGACGGCCAGTCGATCGTCTCCTGGCCCTGGAACGCGACCGAGCCGCGGCGCCTGCCGACGATGCCCATGACCGACTTGAGGGTCGTGGTCTTGCCCGCGCCGTTGCGGCCGAGCAGCGTCACCACCTCGCCTTCGCGGATCCGGAAGTCGACGCCGTGGAGGATGTGCGACTCCCCGTACCAGGCATTGAGCCCGGCGACGGCGAGCATCGATGCGAGCGGCGCGCCGTCAGCCATGCGCGGTCCCCAGATAGGCCTCGACGACGCGCGGGTCCTTCGACACGGCCGCGTAGTCGCCCTCGGCGAGGATCTCGCCGCGCGCCAGCACCGTGATGCGGTCGGACAGCGCCGAGACGACCGAGAGGTTGTGCTCGACGATCAGGACGGTGCGATCGGCGGAGACCTTCTTCACCAGCGCCGTGATGCGCTCGACGTCCTCGTGCGCCATGCCGGCGGTGGGCTCGTCGAGCAGCATCATCTCCGGTTCGAGCGCGAGGGTGGTCGCGATCTCCAGCGCGCGCTTGCGGCCGTAGGAGAGCTCGACCGCGACGGTGTCGATGAACTCGGACAGGCCGACGGCGTCGACCAGCTCGCGTGCGCGGTCGTGGTAGCGGGCGAGGGTGCGCTCGGAGCGCCAGAAGTCGAACGAGCCGCCGCGCGCGCGCTGCAGGGCGATGCGCACGTTCTCGAGCACGGTGAAGTGCGGGAACACGGCCGAGATCTGGAACGATCGCACCAGACCCATGCGCGCGATGTCGGCGGGCTTCGCGGCGGTGATGTCCCGGCCGTTGTAGGTGATCCGACCGCGCGTCGGCGTCAGGAACTTGGTCAGGAGATTGAAGCACGTGGTCTTGCCGGCGCCGTTGGGACCGATCAGGGCATGGATCGAGCCTCGTCGGATCCGAAGGGCGACGTCCTTCACCGCGACGAAGCCGCGGAACTCCTTGGTGAGACCCTCGGTCTCGAGGATCGCATCGGTCGTGGCGACGGGCATTTCCTGGTTTGCTGGGCCGCTTGTGGCTGCTCCCTCATATGTCCCATCGCGACCCTCGCCGTCAAAGCGCGGCCGCACCAGGTGCGCCTGCTGACCAAAACTTGGGCCGACGCGGTTCGGGGGTATTGACGTTGCCGGCGGCTTCATCGGGCGGCGCCGGACCCGCGGGGCGGAGACGCGGAGACGATGATCGAGGGAATGCGGCCCGTCGCGGACCGCGGGGCGGCGTCGGGACCGCCGCGGCCTCTCGGGGATGGTGGGCGCTGTTGGGATTGAACCAACGACCCCCGCCGTGTGAAAGCGGTGCTCTCCCGCTGAGCTAAGCGCCCGTCGACCCGAGAAGAGGGCGGGGATATAAGGGCCGCCTCGGAAGCCTGTCAAGGAATGGACCCGAGGCCGGGGACCGGCTGCGGACAGGCCGCCCGCCAAGAGGTTCGAGCCCATGGTCGCTTCCCTGCTGCGTCCGCTTGCCGTCGCCCTCGGCGCACTGATCGCCGTGCCGGCCGCGGGCCAGCAGCCCCCGGATCGTGTCGCCCTGGCCTACGACGTCTACACCGGCGGCCTCCAGGTCATTGAATTCGGCCTCGATATCGGACTCGACGCGACCCGCTACGATGTCCTGACGCGGCTCAAGACCCGCGGGTTCTACGCCACGCTCTTTCCCTGGGAGCAGGTGTCGCGGGCGACCGGCCAGGTCTCGGACCAGAAGGTGGCGCCGCTTCGCTACGAGCAGCGCGGCCGGTTCCGCGGCAGCGAGCGCACGGTGGACATCGACTTCCGCTCCGGCCGGGTCGCCGACATCCGGGTCGTGCCGACGGCGGCCGACGACAACGACCGCGAGGTCCTGTCGTCCGACGATGTGCTGGGCGCGGTCGATCCGCTGTCCGGCGTGGTCAGCATGCTGATTCGCGTCAATCGCGGCGACCGCTGCGAGGGCAGCTACGACGGCTTCGACGGCCGACGTCGCTTCAACATCGCCTTCACCGATCGCGGACCGGAACGCGTCGAGGGCGGCGGCGCGGGGACCGTCGCGGGCCAGGCCCGGGGCTGCAGCTTCGTGTGGCGCCAGACCGGCGGCTTCGTGCGCCGCGTCACCTGGGGCGCCGATCGCCAGCGCGAGCCGCAGACCGGTCGCGTCTGGCTCGCCGAGGCGATCGCACGCGCGCCCGTCGTGCCGATCAAGGTCGAGATCGACAGCAACTGGGGTCGCACGCTCGCCTATCTGCGCCGGCCCGCGCCCTGATCGCGGGCGCCGCCGGCGGCGCCGTCGCCCTCAGGCGAGCAGCCCGGGCAGGGCCGCGAAGTCGTCGATCACCGCGTCCGCGCCGAGCGCACGGGCCGGCGTGGCGGTGTAGCCGAAGCTGACGAGGACGACGGGCGTGCCAGCGGCGCGCGCTGCCGCGAGATCGACCGGCGAATCCCCGACGAACAGAGTGCGGTCCGCCGATGCGCCGAGGCCGGCGAGCGTGCGGTGGACGGGATCGGGCGCGGGCTTGCGCACGCCGTCGCCACCGACCACCGCCGTGAAATGGCGAGCAAGGTCGAGCGCGTCGAGCAGCACCCGTGTCGCACGATCCGGCTTGTTCGTGCACACGCCGAGCCCGAGGCCGCGCGCGCGAAGGGCGGTCAGCGTCGCGTCGACGCCCGCGAACGGCCGGGTCAGCTCGGTAAGACGCGATTCATAGATCTCAACGAAACGTCGACTCAGCTCGGGCAGAGCGAGAGGCAGTCCGCCGCGCGCCATGAAGCCGCGTTCGACGAGCTTGGCCGCGCCGTCGCCGATCATCGTGCGGCCGGCGGCGCCGACCGGATCGCGGCCGAATTCGCGAAGCAGCGCATCGAGCGCGCCGACGAGGTCGGGCGCGCTGTCGACGAGCGTGCCGTCGAGGTCGAAGATGACGGCGGTCATGCCGCTAAACCGATGTGTCATAAGCCGAAAGATTAAGTGACTTGGTGTCGTCCCCAGCCTTATGGCATTCGGCGGCCGCGCCTCGGAAGCCCCTCATTCGAAAAGTTGCGCATGCCAAGACATACGACCGACCTCGCCGTCATCATCCTCGCCGCCGGTCTCGGCACCCGCATGAAGTCGGAGCGCCCGAAGGTGCTCCATGACGTCGCGGGCCGCCCGATGATCGGCCACGTCCTCGCCGCCGTCGCGCCACTCAAGCCGTCGCGCGTCGTGCTGGTGATCGGCCCCGAGCCGGTGATGGCCGACGTCGAGAAGGCCGCCCGCGCGGCCGCGCCGGCCATCGATCTCGTCAGCGTCGTGCAGGCGGAGCGCCTCGGCACGGGCCATGCGGTGAAGCAGGCCAAGGCCGCGCTCGCCGGCCATCGCGGCGACGTCGTGATCGTGTTCGGCGACACGCCGCTCGTCACGACCGAGACGCTGCGCCGCCTCGTCCAGGCCCGCCGCCGCGCCAAGCACGCGATCGTCGCCGCCGCGTTCAAGCCGGCGGACCGCAAGCTCTTCGCGCGGCTCGTGCTCGACAGGCGCGGCAGGCTCGAGCGCATCGTCGAGGCGCGCGACGCCACGCCCGAGGAGCTCGGGATCGAGCTCTGCAATGCGGGATTCATCACCGTCGACGGTCCGCTGCTCTTCGACCTGCTGAGCCGCGTGCGCAACGACAACGCCAAGCGCGAGTACTATCTGTTCGACATCATCCGCCTTGCGGCGCAGCGCGAGCGCAGCTCGAGCTTCGTCGAGATCCCGGTCGACGACGCCTTCGGCGTCGACTCGCGCGCGGCGCTGGCCGAGGCCGAGGCGATGTGCCAGGCGCGCCTGCGTCGCGCGGTGCTCGAGGGCGGCGCGACGCTCGTCGCGCCGGAAACCGTCTTCCTCAGCGCCGACACCAGGATCGGGCGCGACGTCGTCGTCGCGCCGCATGTCGTGTTCGGGCCGGGATGCACGATCGGCGACGGCGTCGAGATCCGCAGCTTCTCCCATCTCGAGGGCTGTACCGTGGCGCCGGGCGCGACCGTCGGTCCGTTCGCACGGCTGCGTCCGGGGGCGGCGATCGGCGAGGGGGCGCATATCGGCAACTTCGTCGAGATCAAGGCCGCGTCGATCGAGCGCGGCGCGAAGGTGAACCACCTGACCTATGTCGGCGACGCCCGCGTCGGCGCCAAGGCCAACATCGGGGCCGGCACGATCACCTGCAACTACGACGGCTTCGAGAAGTTCAGGACCGATATCGGCGAGGGCGCCTTCATCGGGTCGAATTCCGCGCTGGTCGCGCCCGTGACGATCGGCGCCGGCGCCACGGTCGCGGCCGGCAGCGTCGTCACCAAGAACGTCGCGGCCGACGCCCTTGCCGTCGCGCGCGGCGAGCAGCGCGTCCTCGAGGGCTGGTCCGCGAAGTTCCGCGCCCGCCGGGCGGCCGAGAAGGCCGCCAAGCAAGCCAGGAAGGGTTGAGCGTCATGTGCGGCATCATCGGAATCATCGGCAATGCCGAGGCGGCGCCCCTGCTGCTCGACGGACTCAAGCGCCTCGTCTATCGCGGCTACGATTCGGCGGGCATCGCGACCGTGCGCAACGGCGTGATCGACCGGCGTCGCGCCGAGGGAAAGATCGATCGGCTCGAGTCCGTCCTCAAGTCGCAGCCGCTCGCCGGCACGACCGGAATCGGCCACACGCGGTGGGCCACGCACGGCGTTCCGAACGAGACCAACGCCCATCCGCACGCGACTCACCGCGTCGCGGTCGTGCACAACGGCATCATCGAGAACTTCGCCGAGCTCAAGGCCGAGCTCATGGCCCAGGGCTGCCGCTTCGACACGCAGACCGACACCGAAGTCTTCGCGCACCTGATCACGACTCTGATGGATTCCGGGCTCGACCCGAAGGCCGCCATGGCGGCGGCGCTGAAGCGCGTCCACGGTGCGTTCGCGCTGGCGGTCCTCGTCGCCGGCCAGGACAGGCTGCTGCTCGCGGCGCGGCAGAGCTCGCCGCTCGCCATCGGCTGGGGCGACGGCGAGATGTACCTCGGCTCCGACGCCTTCGCGCTGGCCCCGTTCACGCGCCGCATCTCCTATCTCGACGAGGGCGACTGGGCGGTGATCACCGACGCCGGCGCCCAGATCTACGACAAGGACGACAAGCCGGTGAGCCGTCCGATCAAGGAGACGGCGCTGTCGGGCGCGCTGATCGGCAAGGGCAACCACCGCCACTTCATGCACAAGGAGATCCACGAGCAGCCGGCGGTGATCGGCGACTCCCTGCGCGCCTACATGAATCCCGCGACCTATGCGGTCGGCCTGCCGACGCTGCCGTTCGACTTCGCGACGCTGCCACGGCTCTCGATCGTGGCCTGCGGCACGTCCTTCTACACGGGCCTGATCGCCGAATACTGGTTCGAGCAGTACGCGCGCCTGGCCGTGGATTGCGACATCGCCTCGGAGTTCCGCTACCGCAAGCCGGTCCTGCAGAAGGGCGGCGCCGCGCTGTTCATCTCGCAGTCGGGCGAGACCATCGACACGCTCGCGGCCCTGCGCCACGCGCGCGAGGAAGGCCAGTCGATCGCCTCGATCGTGAACGTGCCGGAGAGTTCGATCGCCCGCGATTCGGACGTCGTCTTCCCGACGCATGCCGGGCCGGAGATCGGCGTCGCCTCGACCAAGGCGATGGCGACCCAGCTCACCGTCCTGGCCTGCATCGCTCTTGCGGCGGCCAAGGCCCGCGGCACGGTCGACGCCCGGACGCATGCCGAGCTTTCGGTCGCGCTGACCGAGGCGCCGGCACGCGTCGCCGAGGTCCTGGCGCACGACGAGTCGATCCAGAAGCTCGCGGCCAAGGTCGCCGAGGCGCGCGACGTTCTCTATCTGGGGCGCGGCGCATCCTACCCGGTGGCGCTCGAGGGCGCGCTGAAGCTCAAGGAGATCTCGTACATCCACGCCGAGGGCTACGCCGCCGGCGAGATGAAGCACGGGCCGATCGCGCTGATCGACGAGGACGTGCCGGTGATCGTCGTGGCGCCCAGCGACGAGCTGTTCGAGAAGACCGCCTCCAACATGCAGGAGGTCGCCGCGCGCGGCGGACGGGTCATCCTGCTGTCCGACAAGAAGGGCATCGAGAAGGCCGGAAAGATCCCTTGGGTGTCGATCGAGCTGCCGACCGTGCATCCGTTCGTGGCGCCGATCCTCTACATCGTTCCCGTCCAGCTGCTCGCCTATCACGTCGCGGTGCTGAAGGGCACCGACGTGGACCAGCCGCGCAACCTGGCCAAGAGCGTCACGGTGGAGTGACGCCCGAACGCCGCCGCGCCCCGGGCGCGGCGGCGCGGCTTGACGGACCCGGCCGGCGGCGCGCCAATTGCGCCGGATGATCGCCGGCCTCTCCGCAGTCGACCTGTTCGCCTTCGCCGTGTTCGCGATCGCCTGGGCGGGTTATTCCTGGTTCGCCGACCGCCGCTTCGCCGAGCACGGCCTGATGGGTGCCACGGCCCGCCACCGCATCCGCTGGATGGAGCAGATGCTGGCGCGCGAGAACCGCATCTACGATTCCACGCTGGTCGCGAACATCTCGCGCTCGCCGAATTTCTTCGCGCAGACGTCGCTGATCATCCTCGGCGGGCTGATCGCCGTGATCGGCGCTGGCGAGCGCGTCTCCGGCCTGGTCGCGGAGGTCCCCTTCGCGCAGCGCACCGAGGCGGCCGCCTGGCACCTCAAGCTCGGCATCGAGGTGATCATCTTCATCTACGCGTTCTTCAAGTTCACGTGGTCGATGCGCCAGTTCAACTACCTGATGATCGTGATGGGTGCGGCGCCGCCGCACGGCTCGGACGCGGCGCGCCAGGAGGGCCGCGCGGTGGTGGCCCGCGCTGCGCGCATGAGCGACATCGCGACGGAGAATTTCAATTCGGGCATCCGGGCCTATTATTTCGGCCTGGCGGCGCTGGGGTGGTTCGTGCACCCGCTGCTGCTCGCGGCGGCCAGCGCGCTTGTCGTGCTGGTCCTCTGGCGGCGCGAATTCCACTCGCGCACGCTCGCGGCGCTGAAGGATTAGAGGCTTAGGCAGAGGGAGAGGAATGGCGTTCGACTTCGACCTGTTCACGATCGGGGCCGGCTCGGGCGGCGTGGCCGGCTCGCGCCGCGCGGCCGCGCACGGCGCGCGGGTTGCGATCGCCGAGGACCGCCGCGTCGGCGGCACCTGCGTCCTGCGCGGCTGCGTGCCCAAGAAGCTGCTGATCTACGGCGTCCATTTCGCCGAGGAGCTCGAGGATGCCAAGGGCTATGGCTGGAGCGTTGAGGGCGCGCGGCTCGACTGGGCGAAGCTGATCGCCGCGAAGAACCGCGAGACCGACCGGCTCAACGGCATCTACGTCAAGCTGCTGCGCGATTCCAAGGTCGAGGTCCTCGACGGCCGCGCCCGCATCGTGGCGCCGAACACCGTGGAGGTGGCCGGGCGGCGGGTCACGGCCGCGCACATCCTGATCGCGACCGGCGGCCATCCCGAGCGGCTGCCGATCCCCGGCGCCGAGCTGGCGATCGATTCCGACCAGGCGCTGGACCTGGCCGAGCTGCCGCGGCGCATCGCCGTGATCGGCGGCGGCTACATCGCGGTGGAATTCGCGGGCATCTTCCGCGCCGCGGGCGCCGAGGTCGTGCAGGTCATCCGCGCCGATCGCGTGCTGCGCGGCTTCGACGAGGAGGTGCGCGCGTACCTCCAGGGCGAGATGGCGAAAAAGGGTATCCGGATCCTCGGCGGCAGCGAGCCGGCGCGCATCGACCGCGCCGGCGACGGGTTCACCCTGACGCTCAAGGACGGACGCAGGCTCGACGTCGACCAGGTCATGATGGCGACCGGCCGGCGGCCCAACACGCGCGACCTCGGGCTCGAGGCTGTCGGCGTCACCCTCAACAAGGCCGGTGCCATCGCCGTCGACGAATGGCAGGCCACGACCGTGCCGGCCATCCATGCCATCGGCGACGTGACCGACCGCGTGAACCTGACGCCGGTCGCGATCGCAGAAGGTCGCGGCCTCGCCGAGACTCTGTTCAACGGCAATCCGGTGCGCATGGACCACGGCTGCATCCCGACCGCGGTGTTCAGCCAGCCGCCGGTCGGCGCCGTCGGCCTGACGGAGGCCGAGGCGGAGCAGCGGGGCGCGATCGACGTCTATCGCGCCGTGTTCCGGCCGATGAAGCACACGCTGTCGGGGCGCGACGAGAAGACGCTGATGAAGCTGGTCGTCGACCGCGCGAGCCAGAAGGTCGTCGGCGCCCACATGGTCGGCGCCGATGCGCCGGAGATCGTCCAGACCCTTGCGATCGCCGTGAAGGCGGGGCTCACCAAGCGCGATTTCGATCGCACCGTCGCGATCCACCCGACCGCCGCCGAGGAGTTCGTGCTGATGCGCGAGCCCGTGAAGCGCGGCTGACGACACGCCACCATCGGAGGACGAGCAATGACCGGATCCCTGACCGCCGCCGAGGTCGCCCGCTACGAGCGCGACGGCTACCTCTTTCCCATTGATGTGCTGCCGCCGGAGCAGGTCGCCGACGCGCGCGGCCGGCTCGAGAGCTACGAGCGCCAGATCGGCGCGCCGATCGCGAAGGAGCTGCGGCACAAGCCGCACCTCTACGCCCGGTTCATCGACGACATCATCCGCTCGTCGGCGATCCTCGATCCGGTCGAGAGCCTGCTCGGTCCGGACATCTTCTGCTGGGAATCGGTGCTGTTCATCAAGGAGCCCCGTGACCCGGCGTTCATCTCCTGGCACCAGGACGTGACGTACTGGGGCCTCGAGCCCTACGAGATCCTCACCGCCTGGGTGGCGCTGTCGCCCGCGACGCGCGCGAGCGGCTGCATGCGCATGCTGCCCGGCTCGCATATCGGCGAGATCGCGCCGCACAAGGACACCTTCGCGCCGAACAACATGCTGTCGCGCGGGCAGGAGATGCAGGTCGACGTCGACGAGGACAAATGCGTCGACATCGTGCTCAAGCCCGGACAGATGTCGCTGCATCACGTCAAGATCGCGCACGGCTCGGACCCCAACACGTCGGGCGACCGGCGCATCGGCCTCGCGATCCGATACATCCCCGGCCATGTCCGTCAGGCGATCGGCGCGGGCGACACCGCGAGCCTGGTGCGCGGCCAGGACCGGTTCGGCCATTTCGAGGCCGAGCCGCGCCCGTCCGGCAACTTCCTGCCCGAGGGCTTCGAGGTGCAGCGCCAGCTGCGCGAGCGCCGGATGAAGATCCTGATGCGGCCGACGCGGGCGGCCTGAGCCGGCGGCTCAGGCGCGCGGCCAGAACGCGTCGGTGCGGTCGAGCAGCCGGTAGACGGCGAGCCCGATCGTCTCCTTGTAGGCGCGCCCGAACTCGGCGAGACGCCGTCCGGGTGTGCGCATCAGGCTGATCGTCTCGGCCGGGTCCGCGCGCCGGTCGACGGGGAAGGCGACGACCGGCCAGCCCACGCGGCGGAAGCAGCCCACCGCGCGCGGCATGTGGAAGGCCGAGGTCACGAGCAGCCAGACCTCGCCGGGCCGCGGCTCGGCGAGGCGCGCGCTCGCGACCGCGTTCTCGTGGGTATTGCGCGACCGATCCTCGAACAGGACACGGGCCGCATCGACGCCCAGCGCGGCCAGCAGCGGCCGGGCCGCGTCGGCGTCCCGGTCCTCGGGCGCGAAGAGGCTGCCCGATCCGCCGGTGAAGACGATCCGGGCCCCGGGATAGCGACGCGCCAGCTCGGCGGCGGCCATCAGTCTCGGCATGCCGGCTTCGCCGGTCGACAGCCGGCCGGCGCGACGGGCGAGGCCGGCGTCGACGTCGCCCCCGAGCACGATGATGCCGTCGACATGCGCGGGCATCGGATCGGGCGTCGGGAAGCTGTCCTCGATCGCCTGCAGCCACCAGCTCCCGACCGGCACCACCCAGAGCAGCAGACTGGTCCCGACCGCCAGGACGAGCAGCCGGCGGCCGAGCCGCATCCGGCGCGCGCTGAACAACAGCGCCGTGCCGAGCCCGGAGACCAGGAGCAGCAGCGATTGCGGGTCGATCAGCGGGGTCGCCAGCTTCGAGGCGGCGAAGACCAGGGTGTCGAGGGACGGCGGCATCGGGCTCCGGCAGGCGCGTTGCGCCGCGACTCGGGCCGGATGTAAGTTCCGGCGTCAAACCCTAATCGCAACGAGTTGATCATGCCCGCGAAATGGACGCCTGAGACGTGGCGCAACAAGCCGATCCGCCAGGTCCCCGACTACCCCGACAAGGCGGCGCTCTCGGGCGTCGAGGCGACCCTGCGCAACTTCCCGCCGCTGGTCTTCGCCGGCGAGGCGCGGGCGCTCAAGGCTAGGCTCGGCGACGTCGCCGAGGGCAAGGCTTTCCTGCTCCAGGGCGGCGACTGCGCCGAGAGCTTCGCCGAGTTCTCGGCCAACAACATCCGCGACACCTTCCGGGTGTTCCTGCAGATGACGATGGTGCTGATGTACGCTGCCGGGATGCCGGTGGTGAAGGTCGGCCGCATGGCCGGCCAGTTCGCCAAGCCGCGCTCGTCGGACGTCGAGACCGTCGACGGCGTGACGCTGCCGGCCTATCGCGGCGACATCATCAACGGCATCGAGTTCAACGCCAAGTCGCGCACGCCGGATCCGCAGCGCCTGCTGCAGGTCTACAGCCAGTCGGCCTCGACGCTGAACCTGCTGCGGGCCTTCGCGCGCGGCGGCTTCGCCGACCTCCATCGCGTTCATGCCTGGACGCTGGGCTTCGTCGAGAAGTCGCCGGCCTCGGAGCGCTTCCGCGAGCTCGCCGACCGCATCGCCGAGGCGCTGACCTTCATCGAGGCCTGCGGAATCAAGTCCGAGCTCACGCCGCAGATCCGCGAGGCGGAGTTCTTCACCAGCCACGAGGCGCTGCTGCTGCCCTACGAGCAGGCGCTCACCCGCGTCGACAGCACCTCGGGCGACTGGTACGACTGCTCGGCGCACATGATCTGGATCGGCGAGCGCACGCGCCAGCTCGACGGCGCGCACATCGAGTTCTGCCGCGGCGTGAAGAACCCGATCGGCATGAAGGTCGGCCCGACGGTCGAGGGCGACGAGCTGATCCGGCTCATCGACCTGCTCAATCCCGAGAACGATCCGGGTCGCCTGACGCTGATCAGCCGCATGGGGCACGACAAGATCACCGAGCGGCTCGCGCCGCTGGTGCGGCGCGTCGCGCGCGAGGGCCGCAAGGTCGTGTGGTCCTGCGATCCGATGCACGGCAACACCGTCAAGTCCTCGACGGGATACAAGACGCGCCCGTTCGACCGCATCCTGGCCGAGGTGCGCGGCTTCACCGCCGTGCACCGCGCCGAGGGCACCTATGCCGGCGGCGTCCATTTCGAGATGACCGGGCAGAACGTGACGGAGTGCATCGGCGGCGCCCAGGAGGTGACCGAGAGCGCGCTCGCGGATCGCTACCACACGCATTGCGACCCGCGGCTCAACGCCTCGCAGGCGCTCGAGCTGGCCTTCCTGATCGCGGAGGAACTCAAGGCGAGCCGCGGCCAGCCGTCGGCGCGCGTCGCCGCCGCCGCGTCCTGAGGCGATCGTGGCGGACGTGACGCTGCGGCCGAGCGAGGCGGACGTCGCTCGGCAGGTCGATCGCTACTTCCTGCGGACCAAGGAGACGGTCCGGCGCTTCGGCGACAAGCAGGTCACCTACGCCATCTTCATGCGCCGGCCGGTGGTGTTCTGCCCGCGGCTGGCGGTGGACTGGCTGACGGGCATCGCCGCGGCGCGCGGCGTGCCGGTGAAGATCGAGCTCCGCCACCAGGAAGGCGAGTGGGTCGGCGCCGGCGAGCCGCTGATGTACGTGACGGGGTCGCTGTTCAATCTCGTCGACCTGGAGACGACCTACCTGCAGAAGATCGGCCCGGCCTGCGTCGCGGCGTACAACGCCTACACGATGTGCGTGGACCTGCCGAAGGCCGCCTTCCTGGCGATGGACGCGCGGCACTGCGCCGGCAGCGAGATGGCCGAGATGATGGCCTACGCCGCCTCGGTCGGATCGGCCGCCGCGCAGCGCGAGGTCGGCGCCGTCGGTTTCATCGGCAGCTCGACCGACGACGCCTCGCGCTTCTTCGGCCAGGCCACCGGGCGCGGGACGATGCCGCACGCCTTCATCGGCTATGCCGGCTCGACCGTGCGCGCCGCCGAGATGATGGTCGAGGCCTTCCCCGGCGAGGACATCACCGTGCTGGTGGATTACTACGGCACCGAGATCACCGACTCGCTCGCGGTGTGCCGGCGATTTCCCGATCTCGCGGCCAGCGGCCGCATCGGTGTCCGCCTCGACACCCACGGCGGCCGGTACATGGAGGGGCTCGACATGGCGAGTTCCTACGCCGTGCTGGAGCGCCATGCGCCGCTCGCGATCCGCGGCTACCGGACCGACACCGAGCTGCGCCATCTCGTCGGCACGGGCGTGTCGGCGGCCGCGATCTGGCGCATGCGCCGGGCGCTCGACGAGGCCGGTTTTCCGAAGACCCGCATCGTCGCCTCCTCGGGCTTCACGCCCGCGAAGTGCAAGACGATGGCTGTCGCCAACGTGCCGATCGACGTCGTCGGCACGGGCTCCTACCTGCCCGAGGTGTGGACCGAGACCTACGCGACCTCGGACATCGTCGAGTACGACGGCCGTCCCTCGGTGAAGGTCGGTCGCGAATTCCTGCTGCGCAAGCGCGAGGCATGAGCGCGCTTGCCCGGGACTTGTGCGCCCGGCTCGGCATCGCGCTGCCGATCGTCCAGGCGCCGATGGCCGGGGGCCCGACGACGCCCGAGCTGGTCGCCGCGGTCTCCCACGCGGGCGGCCTGGGCAGCCTCGGGGCGGCCATGCTGTCGCCGGCGCAGATCCGCGAGGCCGGCGCGCGCATCCGCGCCCTGACCGGGGCGCCGTTCGCGATCAATCTCTTCGTGCTGCCGCCGGCGTCGCCGACCGCCGACGCGCTCGAGCCGGCGCTGGCGCGCCTCGAACCGTTCCACCGCGAGCTCGGCCTGCCGGCGCCCGCGATCCCCAATTCCTGGGGCGAGAGCTTCGACGACCAGTTCGCCGCCGTCCTCGAGGTCGGGCCGGCGGTCTTCAGCACGCATTTCGCCGCGCCGCCTGCCGCCGCGATCGAGGCGTGCAAGCGTCGCGGGATCCTGGTCGTGACCACGGCGACCACGCCGGCCGAGGCCGCCGCGCTCGAGGCGGCGGGCGTCGACATCGTCCACGCGCAGGGTGCCGAGGCCGGCGGCCATCGCGGCACGTTCCTCGCGGCGGCCGACGCCGCGCCGATCGGCACGATGGCGCTCGTGCCGATGATCGCCGATGCCGTGCGGGTGCCCGTGATCGCGTCGGGCGGCATCATGGACGGCCGCGGTATCGCGGCCGCGCTGGCGCTCGGCGCCTCGGCCGCGCAGCTCGGCACCGCCTTCCTGGCCTGCCCGGAAGCGGGCACGCATCCCCTCCACAAGCAGGCGCTCGCGCAGGCCGAGGGCACCATGCTCACCCGCGGCGTCACCGGCCGCGTCGCCCGCGGCCTGCGCAACAGGCTGCTGGAGACGCTCGAGCGCGACGCGGCGGCGGCGCCGGACTACCGCGTGCAGAACCGGCTCGCGGGACCGCTGCGCGCGGCGGCGGCGCAGCAGGGGCGCGCGGAGTTGATGGCGATGTGGGCCGGGCAGGGCCATCGGCTCGCCCGCGCGGAGCCGGCCGCCGAGCTTGTCGCGCGCTTTGCCCGCGAGGCCGGGCTGAGCCGCGGATGATCCGGCGTCGGGGCGCCGCCGGCCCCCGTTCATGGTGAAGGGTCGGCTACCATGCGGCCCGCACGACGCCGCCGCGCCGCGTGGCCGGTGGCGCCACGGCGGCTGAATCTGCTATGGCCCGCGCCATGTCAGAAGCTCCGTCCCAGCACGGCCTCGAAAAGGTGGTCGAGAGGATCATCTTCGCCAGCCGCTGGCTGCAGGCGCCGCTCTATCTCGGGCTGGTCGTCGTCCTGCTGCTGGTCGTCGTCAAATTCCTCGCCGAGCTCGTGCATCTCAGCGCGATCCTGTTCAGCGCCGACGAGAGCCGGATGGTCCTCTACGTGCTGACCCTGGTCGATCTCGTGATGGTCGCCAACCTGACCGTGATGGTCATCATCTCGGGCTACGAGAACTTCGTCAGCCGGATCGAGAACGTCGACTCCGCCGACCAGCTTTCGTGGTTCGGAAAGCTCGATGCCGGCTCGCTCAAGATCAAGCTCGCCTCGTCGATCGTCGCGATCTCCTCGATCCACCTGCTCAAGGCGTTCCTCGATGCCGGCACGATCGCCAACGACAAGCTGCTGATCCTGGTCGCGATCCATCTCACCTTCGTCGTGTCGGCGATCCTGCTCGCCTATCTCGACAAGCTCGCCTTCGGCGGTCACGCCAAGGGCGGCAAGGGCCATTGACCGCCGCGCGTCGCGGACCAGGGAGCGAGCCAGTTCGTGCCATGACCGATGCGCTGTCGATCGCCGTCGCCCAGATCAACCCGACCGTCGGCGACATCAAGGGCAATGTCGCCCGGATCCGGGCGTTCCGCGCCGAGGCCGCGAAGCAGGGAGCCGCGCTGGTCGTCTATCCCGAGCTCTGCCTCGCCGGCTATCAGCCCGAGGATCTCGTGCTCAAGCCCGCCTTCCTCGATGCCTGCCGGGCGGCGGCCGAGGCCCTGGCCGCCGAGACCGCCGACGGCGGGCCGGCGCTGCTGATCGGCGCTCCCTGGGTCGAGGGCGCCTTGCCCTACAACGCGGCGCTGCTGCTCGACGGCGGACGCATCCTCGCGCAGCGCTACAAGCAGGACCTGCCGAACTACGGCGTGTTCGACGACAAGCGGGTGTTCGCTGGCGGACCGCCGCAGGGGCCGATCGTGTTCCGCGGCGTTCGACTCGGCGTGATGATCTGCGAGGACATGTGGAAGCCCGACGTGAGCGAGACGCTCGCGGAATCGGGCGCCGAGATCCTCGTGGTGCCGAACGGCTCGCCCTACGAATTGAGCAAGACCGACGAGCGGCTCCAACTCGCCCTCGCACGGGTGGTCGAGACCGGACTGCCGCTGATCTACGTCAACCAGGTCGGGGGCCAGGACGAGGTCGTCTACGACGGCGCCTCCTTCGCCCTCGATGCCGACCGCTCGCTCGCCGGCCAGGCGCCGGCGTTCCGCGAGGCCTTGCTGATGACCCGCTGGGCGCGCGGCGGCGCGGGCTGGCGGCGCGACGGGGCGCCCGATGTCGCGCCGCCGCCCTCGGGCCTCGAGGCGATCTATTCGGCGCTTGTCGTCGGGCTCGGCGACTACGTGACGAAGAACCGCTTTCCCGGCGTGATCCTCGGCCTGTCGGGCGGCATCGATTCCGCGCTGACCGCGGCGATCGCCGTCGACGCGCTCGGGGCAGGGCGCGTGCGCGCGGTAATGATGCCGTCTCCCTACACGAGCCGCGAGAGCCTCGAGGACGCGGCCGCGGTCGCGACTCTGCTCGGCATCGCATACGAGAGCGTGTCGATCGAGCCGGCGATGTCGGCCTTCGCCGCCATGCTCGCGGGCGCGTTCAAGGGCACGAAGCCGGACATCACCGAGGAGAACATCCAGTCCCGCGCGCGCGGCCTGACGCTGATGGCGATGTCGAACAAGTTCGGCCACATGGTCGTGTCGACAGGCAACAAGTCGGAGATGTCGGTCGGCTACGCGACGCTCTACGGCGACATGTGCGGCGGCTACGCCGTGCTGAAGGACGTCTACAAGACGACCGTGTTCGAGCTTTGCCGTTGGCGCAACGGCCATCGCCGCGACGACTGGCACGGTCCTGCCGGCCCGGTGATGCCCGAGCGCGTGATCACCAAGCCGCCGACCGCCGAGCTGAAGCCCGACCAGACCGACGAGGCATCGCTCGGGCCGTATGCCAAGCTCGACGACATCCTGCACTGCCTCGTCGAGAACGAGATGCGCGTCGAGGACATCGTCGCGCGCGGCCACGACGAGGCCTATGTCCGGCGCGTCTGGCGGATGCTCGACCTCGCCGAGTACAAGCGCCGCCAGGCGCCGCCCGGCGTGAAGATCAGCCGGCGCGCCTTCGGCCGCGACCGTCGCTATCCGATCACCAACGGCTTCAAGGCCGGCGGCTGATGCGCGCGGACCGGGCCCGCGCCGACGGCGCGCGAAGGGGCGATCCATGGCCGGCGTGAGGGTCCGCTTCGCGCCCAGCCCGACGGGCCGCATCCATGTCGGCAATGCCCGCGGCGCGCTGATCAACTGGCTCTTCGCGCGGCGGCACGGCGGCGACGTGCTGCTGCGCCTCGACGACACCGATCGCGAGCGCTCGACCGAGGCCTTCGCGCTGGGCGTCGAGGAGGATCTGCGCTGGCTCGGCCTGGACTGGGACGATTACGCGCGGCAGTCCGACCGCTTCGATCGCTACGCCGCGGCGGCCGAGCGGCTCAAGGCGGCCGGGCGCCTCTACCCCTGCTACGAGACCGACGAGGAGAATCAACTCAAGCGCTTCCAGCAGGTCGCCGCGGGTGGGATGCAGATCTACGATCGTGCCGCGCTGCGCCTGTCCGACAAGCAGCGCCGCGTGTTCGAGAGCGAGGGCCGCAAGCCCCATTGGCGCTTCCTCATCGAGTACAAGGAGACGAGCTGGGTCGACGGCGTCCGCGGCCGGCAGGTCTTTCACGGCTCGAAGCTGAGCGATCCCGTGCTCATCCGCGCCGACGGCACGCCGACCTACACGCTCGCCTCTGTCGTCGACGATACCGAGCTCGCGGTCACGCACGTCATCCGCGGCGAGGATCACGTCGCGAACACCGCCGTGCAGCTGCAGATCTTCGAGGCGCTGGGAGCGGTCGAGAGCATCAACTTCGCGCATTTCACGCTGCTGACCGACACCGGCGGCCACAACCTGTCCAAGCGCCTCGGCAGCCTGTCGATCGAGAGCCTGCGCGACGAGGGGCTGTCGCCGATGTCGATCAACGCGCTGCTGGCGCGGCTCGGCACCGCGGACCCTATCGAGCCGGTCATCGATCTGCGGGACCTCGTCGCCGGTTTCGACCTCTCGCGGTTCGGGCGCGCGGCCCCGAAACTCGACGTCGACGAGATCCGCCGGCTGAACGCCGCGATCGTGCACGACCTGCCGTTCGAGCGGGTCCGCGGCGAACTCGCCCGGCTGTCGCTCGGCGGGGTCGACGAAGCCTTCTGGAACGCGGTGCGCGCCAACCTCGATCGCATTGCCGACGCCGGGGAATGGTGGCGGATCTGCCGCGAGCCGCTCGCCCCGGTCATCACCGAGCCGGATTTCGTGGCGGCGGCCGCCGGCCTGCTCCCGCCCGAGCCGTGGTCGAGCTCGACCTGGCCGGACTGGACGCGGGCCGTCGGCGCCGCCACCGGGCGGAAGGGCAAGGCGCTCTTCCTGCCGCTTCGGCTGGCGCTGACCGCACGCGAACATGGACCCGAGCTCAAAACGCTGCTACCGATCCTGGGTCGCGCGCGGGCCCAGGCCCGCCTGCGCGGCGAAGCGGCCTGATCGGGGATCCCCGACCGGGCGCCGCGGATGACCGGGACGTACGGACGGGACGCGATGTTCAGGGGACGCACGAGCTGTTGTCGGCGAATTAGCGCGGGCTGCTGAAGCCCCGTCCGACGATTCTCGTTGCCGGCCCTCCAAGGGGCCGTCCGTCCTCCAAGCACCGGTCCCTGTCCATGCAGCTCCAGCCCTCGCTCCAGCTCCACAACACGCTCACGCGCCGCAAGGAAGCGTTCGCGCCGATCGATCCGGCGCGGGTGCGCATGTATGTCTGCGGCCCCACCGTCTACGACTACGCGCATATCGGGAACGCGCGGCCGGTCGTGGTGTTCGACACCCTGTTCCGCTTGCTGCGCCGTCTCTACGGCGACGATCACGTCGCCTATGTCCGCAACATCACCGACATCGACGACAAGATCATCGAGCGGCACCGCGAGAGCGGCGAGCCGATCGAGAGCATCACGAAGCGCACGGCCGAGGCCTATCTCGAGGACATGCGGGCGATCGGCGCGCTCGATCCCAGCCATCAGCCCCGCGCCACGCAGCATATCGCCGGAATGATCGCGGTGATCGAGAAGCTGCTCGCCCGCGGCCACGCCTACGTGGCCGATGGGCACGTGCTGTTCAACGTCCCGAGCGATCCGGACTACGGCAAGCTCTCGGGGCGCTCGCGCGACGAGCAGGTCGCCGGCGCGCGCGTCGACGTCGCGCCCTACAAGAAGGACCCGGCCGACTTCGTGCTGTGGAAGCCCAGCGATGCGACGCAACCCGGCTGGCCGTCGCCCTGGGGCCGCGGCCGCCCGGGCTGGCACATCGAGTGCTCGGCGATGAGCGCCGCCCATCTCGGCGAGAGCTTCGACATCCATGGCGGGGGACACGACCTGATCTTCCCGCACCACGAGAACGAGATCGCGCAGTCGGAATGCGCCCATGGCCGGCCGATGGCGCGGTACTGGATGCACAACGGCTTCCTCGAGGTGAACGGCGCGAAGATGTCGAAGAGCCTCGGCAACTTCTTCACCGTGCGCGAGCTGCGGGAGAAATGGCCGGGCGAGGCGATCCGCCTGCTGCTGCTCAAGACGCACTACCGCGCGCCGCTGGACTTCACCGAGGAGGGGCTGCGGCAGGCCAAGGCCGAGCTCGACCGCTTCTACACGGCGTTGCGCGGCGTGGCCGCGATCGCGCCGGCGCCGGGCATGGTGCCGACCGCCGTGCTCGACGCGCTGGGCGACGACCTCAACACGCCGCTGGCGATCGCCCGCCTGCACGAGGAGGTGCGCGAGCTCAACGCGACGACCGACGCCGCTCGCAAGGCGCAGCTCAAGTCGATCCTGTTGCAGGGCGGGCAGCTGCTCGGCCTGCTCGCCCAGGAGCCGGAGGCGTGGCTGAAGGGCGGCGCGGGTTCTGGCGCGGCGACGGACGACGCGGCGATCGAGGCCGCGATCGCGGCGCGACTGGCGGCGCGCAAGGCGAAGGACTTCGCCGAATCCGACCGCATCCGCGACGCGCTGAAGGCGCAGGGCGTCGTGCTCGAGGACGGTCCAAAGGGAACGACCTGGCGGCGCGTCTGACCATGGCCGACCGCGTCTATCTCTACGACACGACGCTGCGCGACGGGGCGCAGACCCAGGGCGTCGATTTCGGCGTCGCCGACAAGCGCGCCATCGCCGAGGCGCTGGACCGGCTCGGCGTCGACTATGTCGAGGGCGGCTGGCCCGGGGCGAACCCGACCGACGACGCGTTCTTCGCCGACGCGCCGCGTTTCCGGCAGTCGCGCTTCGCCGCCTTCGGCATGACTCGGCGGTCCGGTCGGTCGGCCGCCAACGACCCCGGGCTCTCGGCCGTGCTCGCGGCCGGCTCACCCGTGGTGACCCTGTTCGGCAAGACCTGGGATTTCCACGCCCGGCAGGCGCTGGGCATCGAGCTGCCGGAAGGCGTCGCGATGGTCGGCGAGTCCGTCGCCGAGGTCGTGCGGCGCGGCCGCGAGGCGATCTTCGACGCCGAGCATTTCTTCGACGGCTGGAAGGCCAATCCCGGCTTCGCGCGCGACTGCCTGAAGGCGGCGCTCGCGGGCGGGGCGCGCTGGATCGTGCTCTGCGACACCAACGGCGGGACGATGCCGCACGAGATCGAGCGGATCGTCGGCGAGGTCATGAAGTTCGTCCCGGGCGACCGCCTCGGCATCCATTGCCACAACGACACCGAGAACGCGGTGGCCAACTCGCTGGCGGCGGTGCGCGCCGGCGCCCGGCACGTCCAGGGCACGCTGAACGGCCTCGGTGAACGCTGCGGCAACGCCAACCTGACGGCGATCATCCCCAATCTCGTCCTCAAGCTGGGCTTTGCGACGGGCATCGCCCCGGACCAGCTCGCGCAGCTCACGCACGTGTCGCGGCTGCTCGACGACCGGCTGAACCGCGCGCCGGCGCGCAACGCCGCCTATGTCGGCGAGAGCGCCTTCGCCCACAAGGGCGGCGTCCACGTCTCGGCGGTGGAGAAGGACCCTCGCACCTACGAGCACGTGGCGCCGGAGTCGGTGGGCAACCGGCGCAACATCGTCGTCTCGGACCAGGCCGGCCGCTCGAACATCCTGGCGCGCTTCCGCGAGATCGGCCTCGAGATCGCCCCCGACGATCCGCGCCTGATGCGCCTCATCGACGACGTCAAGGGGCGCGAGCACGACGGCTTCGCCTATGACGGCGCCGAGGCGAGCTTCGAGCTGCTGGCGCGCCGCGCGCTGGGCCGCATCCCCGAATACTTCACGCTGGTTTCGTTCCGGGTGATCACGGAGCGGCGCTTCAACGCGCGCGGCGAGCTCGTCACCATGTCCGAGGCCACGGTGAAGCTCGACGCCAAGGGCCAGCGCTTCATGACCGTCGGCGAGGGCAACGGTCCGGTCAACGCGCTCGACGGCGCGCTGCGCGCCGCCCTGGTGCCGATGTACCCGGCTTTGGGCGAGATGCGGCTGGTCGACTACAAGGTCCGCATCCTGACGCCCGAGGACGGGACCAAGGCCGTGACGCGGGTGATGATCGAGAGCGCCGACGGTCCGCTGCACGGCCCGGGTGCGCGCCACTGGTCGACCGTCGGGGTCTCGGCCAACGTCATCGACGCGTCCTACAACGCTTTGCACGACGCGATCACCTGGAAGCTCTTCCACGCGGCCGGCTGACGGGCGCCGCGCCCGAGGCTTGACGCTGGCGAGGGTGCGGGCGATACGCGGGCGCGTCGTCCGGTCGGGACGACACGGTCCCCGTCGCGCCCCAGCGACGTCCGTCGGCTCGGAGGAGTGTCGTTGTCCGCCCCGGTGATCGTGCTCGTTCGCCCCCAGCTGGCCGAGAACATCGGCATGGCGGCGCGGGCGATGCTCAATTGCGGGCTCACCGAGCTGCGCCTGGTCCGGCCGGACGAGCCCGCCGACCATCCGCGGGCGATCGCGGCCGCGACGCATGCGGACGGCGTGCTGCGTTCGGCGCGCACGTTCGACACGCTCGACGCGGCGATCGCCGATCTGCACCACGTCTTCGCGACCTGCCCGCGCCATCGCGACATGGTCAAGGGACTGATCACCCCGCGCGCGGCGGCCGAGGACCTCCACGCCATGGCCGCGAACGGCGAGCGGCCCGGTATCCTGTTCGGCCCGGAGCGCACCGGGCTCGAGAGCGACGAGGTGAGCCTGGCCGACGTGCAGGTCTCGATTCCGCTCAATCCCGGCTTCAATTCCCTCAACCTCGCCCAGGCCGTCCTGGTGATGGGATACGAGTGGTGGCAGGCCCGAGCACAGGAGCCGGCACGCACGCTGGTCGTGAACAAGGCCGTGCCCGCCAGCAAGGGCGAGCTGCTCGGGTTCTTCCGGCGGCTCGAAGCCGCGCTGGACGCCTGCGGGTTCCTGCGCGACCAGCGGATGCGGCCGACGATGGTCCGCAACATCCGCGCGATGTTCCAGCGCGCCGGGTTGATGAGCCACGAGATCAACACGCTCCAGGGCATCGTGACGGGCCTGACCGAGAGGCCGCATGCGTCGCCGATCCCCGGCTCGCGGACCGCGAAGCGGACGACCGCGGAGGCGGGGGCCGACGATAAGAGCGGCGATTCAACGACCTAGGATACCGGGCCGCCTGCGACGCACGCCGGCTCCGTCACGATGACGTTTGACAGCCCGCCCGGCGAACGAGTATCAACCCGCGCGTTTTGGCGATGGCGCGTCCGTCGCCCCTTTTCATTTCCACGGAAATCCGGCTGATGAGCAAGCGCGTCTCTGCGAAGTACAAGATCGCCCGCCGCCTGGGCGTGAACCTCTGGGGCCGGGCGAAGGCCCCGAACACCGATCAGGGCCCCGGCCAGCACGGTGCGCGGCGCAAGAAGCCGTCCGATTTCGGCCTGCAGCTGCATGCCAAGCAGAAGCTCAAGGGCTACTACGCCAACATCACGGAACGTCAGTTCCGCAAGATCTATACCGAGGCGGCGCGTCGCCGCGGCGACACCGGCGAGAACCTCGTCGAGCTCCTCGAGCGCCGTCTCGACGCAGTGGTCTACCGGCTCAAGTTCGCGGTGACGCCGTTCCAGGCGCGCCAGCTCGTGAATCACGGCCATGTCCGCGTCAACGGCAAGAAGGTGAACATCGCTTCCTACGTCGTCGACGACGGCGACACGATCGAGGTCAAGCAGGCGTCGAAGGAGCTGCAGCAGATCCTCGCGGCGCAGCAGTCGAACGAGCGGCAGGTGCCGGATTACCTGCAGCTCGACGAGAAGTCGCTCAAGGGGACGTTCGTGCGCGCGCCGAAGCTCGCCGACGTGCCGTATCCGGTGCAGATGGAGCCGAACCTGGTGGTCGAGTTCTACTCGCGCTGACCCGGCTCGGGGCTCGCCCCAACGAAACGGCCCGGCATCGCAGGATGCCGGGCCGTTCTGCTTTCGGGCGGCCGGGCGGCGGTCCGGCTGCGCCGAAGCGCGGCCGGACCTGCCCGCTCAGGCGGTCGCGATGGTCGATTTCGTCGCCGCGTCGCGGTCGGCTGCGGGGACCTTCATGTCGCGCTGGGACTGGCGTGCGGCGTCCTCGTCGAGCCAGCGCTGCCCGAGGCCGCTCAACTGGTCGAGGACGGGGGCCAGCTGGTTGCCACGCTCGGCCATCTTGTAGGTGACGCGGGGCGGCACCGTCGGCTCGTAGTGACGCTCGATGATCTCGGCCGCCTCGAGGGTGCGCAGCCGCTCCGTCAGCACTTTGGCCGAGATCCCGGAAACCTTGCGCTTCAGCTCGCCGAAGCGCGTCGGGCCGTTCGAGCGGAGGACCCAGAGGATGTAGGTGGTCCACGGGCCCATCAGCAGGCGCAGGACGGCGTCCATAGGGCACCCGATCTTCGACGGCGTCAAAGGCATGAGAACTCCCCTCGCAATCGTTCATGTCGCCGGCGGCACGCGCCGGCCGGTTGCCGAGTGCAACCAAGTTTACGTGCGAAACACGTTAGGCGGTCGGGGGGAATTCAGACAGGGCGCGAAGCGGGGTCCGCGATGGCTTCGCGATCAATTGCTTGTGAACTGAGGCTCACGGATCGCTGCAGTGGCCGCCCACGCGAGCCGGTGCCATTCGAACCGCATTCGCGTCAAGTCCCGCCGATGCTTATGGGCGCGTTAAGGCGCCGGGCCGCAGCATCGTCCCGATCGCGCCGCAGCATTGCTCGAAAGGGTCGGCACTCTTGCGGCGTGTCCCAATGATGAGGAGGGCATTCCATGTCGGTCATGAACAGATCGAGCGCCGAGCCGCGGGTCGAGCCGCCGCCGGAGATCGCCCCGGCGCCTAGTCGCGACCTGGCGATGGCCTGGACGATCGCCGGCTGCCTGATCGTCGCGCTGGTCGGCGTGCCGAGCGTTTGGCGCTGGGAAACCGGCGCGTCGCCGGCGATCGAGGCGCTGGCGGGGCAGGCGATCCTGCGCGGCGGGGCGGCGGCGGATGATCATCGCCATTTGCCTCTGTCCTATGATCTCGCCGAGCACGATCATCCGGGACATGGCCCCTATGCGATCGAGGGCCAGCCGGAGAGCTGATCCCGTTCCCCTGTCGCGGATACGAAAACGGCGGCTCCAAGCGAGCCGCCGTTTCGATTCGAGCCGGGTGACGGGGCGTCAGTCCGCCTTCACCGCGATGCCGCGGTCCTGCAGCATCTGCTGCAGTTCGCCGGTCTGGAACATCTCGCGGACGATGTCGCAGCCGCCGACGAACTCGCCCTTGACGTAGAGCTGCGGGATCGTCGGCCAGTTCGAGAAGTCCTTGATGCCCTGGCGGATCGAGGGATCCTCGAGCACGTTCACGCCCTTGAACTTGACGCCCACATGGGTGAGCACCTGCACGACGGCGGCCGAGAAGCCGCACATCGGGAAGACGGGCGTGCCCTTCATGTAGAGCACGACGTCGTTTCCGGCGATGTCGTCCTTGATGCGCTCGATGACGGTGGCGTCGGTCATTGTCCTGTCTCCTTGCTGCCCATCACGTGCCGTCGGGCACGCCGGTCTGCAGCGCCATGGCATGAAGTTCGTTGCCCATCCGGCCGCGCAGGGCCGCATAGACCATCTGATGCTGCTGGACGCGAGTCTTGCCTTTGAACGCGGCCGACACAACCGTCGCCGCGTAGTGGTCGCCGTCGCCGCGAAGGTCCTCGATGCTGACCGACGCGTCGGGCAGCGCGTCGCGGATCAGCTGTTCGATCTCGGCGGCAGACATCGGCATGGTTCACGACCTTTCGCCGCTTGTGGGTGTTCGCTGCAGGCCGGTCCGGCTGCGCGGCGGCGCCGTCGGATCCGGCAGGTCGGCGGCCGGCCCGCCTTCAGCCGCGCCCGGCCATGTAATCCGGCAGCCAGCCTTCGTGCCCGGCGCGCAGCACGTCGAGCGATATAAGAACCGAACCATCGAGTGTCAAACATGCATCCGCGGTCGTCGCGCCGATGCGTCGCGCGAACACGCCCGAGCTGCGCGCGACGCCGATCACGGCGTCGGCATCGGCCGCGCTCACCACGTAGCGCCCCTGGTCCTCACCGAACCAGAAGGCGTGGGGCGAGACGTCGGGATCCGCGCCGGCGAGCGCGAGGCCGAGCCCGCCGGCGAGCGCCATCTCGGCCAGCGCCACGAGCAGGCCGCCGTCGGACACGTCGTGGCAGGCCGTGACCATGCCGCCCTCGATGAGCGCGCGCACGAGGCCGCCATGGCGCTTCTCGAGTCCGAGATTGATCGGCGGCGGCGCCCCGTCCTCGCGACCGCACAGCTCGCGCAGGTAGAGCGAGGCGCCGAGCCATCCTTCGCCCTCGCCGATCACGACGAGGCCCTCTCCGGCCGCCTTCGGGGCGATGCCGACCGCGCTGGCCGCCTCGGCGAGCAGCCCGACGCCGCCGATCACGGGGGCCGGGAGAATCGCGTTGCCCGACGTCTCGTTGTAGAGCGAGACGTTGCCCGACACGACCGGGTAGTCGAGTGCCTCGCAGGCCTGCCGCATCCCGGCGATGCAGCCGACGAACTGTCCCATGATCTCCGGCCGTTCCGGATTGCCGAAGTTCATGTTGTCGGTGATCGCCAGCGGCCGCGCCCCCGTCGCCGAGATGTTGCGATAGGTCTCGACCACGGCCTGCATGCCGCCGCGCTCGGGATCGGCGACGCAATAGCGCGGCGTGCAGTCGACGCTCATCGCCAGGGCTTTGGTCGTCCCCGGCAGGCGGACGACGGCGGCGTCGCCGCCGGGCCGGATCATGGTGTGGCCGCGCACCAGATAGTCGTACTGCTCCCAGATCCAGCGGCGCGAGGCCAGGTCCGGGCTGGCCATCAGCTGCGCGAGCGCCGTGCCGAGCGCATGCGCCGGCACGTCCTTCGCCTCGACGACCGGCCGTGCGGGCGTCGGTGTCCAGGGGCGGTCGTATTCGGGCGCCGCGGCCGAGACCGGGGCGATCGGCATGTCGGCCTCGACGCGGCCATGCATCTTGAGGACGAGACGGCCGGTGTCGGTGAGCGTCCCGATCGTGACGCAGTCGAGCTCGTACTTGCGGAAGATCCGCAGCGCGATGTCCTCGGCCCCCGGCTTGAGGATCATCAGCATGCGCTCCTGGCTCTCGGAGAGCATCACCTCGTAGGCCGTCATGCCGCTTTCGCGCATCGGGACCTTGTCGAGATCGAGCTCGATGCCGAGGCCGCCCTTGCCGGCCATCTCGGTCGACGACGAGGTGAGGCCCGCGGCTCCCATGTCCTGGATCGCCACGATGGCGTCGGTCGCCATCAGCTCGAGGCAGGCCTCGATCAGCAGCTTCTCCTTGAACGGATCGCCGACCTGCACGGTCGGCCGCTTCTCCTCCGAGTTCTCGTCGAACTCGGCCGACGCCATCGTGGCGCCGTGGATGCCGTCGCGGCCCGTCTTGGCGCCGACATAGACCACCGAGTTCCCGGGTCCCGAGGCCTTGGCGTAGAAGATACGGTCCGCCTTGGCGATGCCGACCGTCATCGCATTGACGAGGCAGTTGCCGTTGTAGCTGGCATGGAAATTCGTCTCGCCGCCGACGGTCGGCACGCCGACGCAGTTGCCGTAGCCGCCGATGCCCGCGACCACGCCCGAGACGAGGCTGCGGGTCCTGGGGTGCTTGGGATCGCCGAAGCGAAGCGCGTTCAAGTTTGCGATCGGCCGCGCCCCCATCGTGAAGACGTCGCGCAGGATGCCGCCCACGCCGGTGGCCGCGCCCTGGTAGGGCTCGATATACGAGGGGTGGTTGTGGCTCTCGATCTTGAAGATCGCGGCGTCGCCGTCGCCGATGTCGATCACGCCGGCATTCTCGCCCGGCCCGCAGATCACCCACGGCGCCGTCGTCGGCAGCGTCTTCAGCCACTTCTTCGACGACTTGTAGGAGCAGTGCTCCGACCACATCACCGAAAAGATGCCGAGCTCGGTGCGGTTGGGCGGGCGGCCGAGGATCTCGACGGCACGGTCGTATTCGGCGGGCGTGAGGCCCATCAGGTCGTTGGGGCGCTGCGTCGTCATCGGGCCACCGCGTCGACCAGGCCGTCGAACATCTTCTTGCCGTCGGTCGAGCCGAGCAGGGCGTCCGTGGCGTTTTCCGGATGGGGCATCATGCCAAGCACGTTCTTGGTCGCGTTGAAGACGCCGGCGATGTTGCGCGCCGAGCCGTTGGGATTCGCGGTGGCCGTCGTCCGGCCATCCGCGGTGCAATAGCGGAACGCGACCTGGCCCTCTCCCTCGAGGCGGTCGAGCGTCTGCGGATCCGCGAAGTAGTTGCCGTCGTGGTGTGCGCAGGGGACGCGCATCACCTCGCCGGTGGCGTAGCGCTGCGTGAACAGGCTCTGGGACGTCTCGACGCGCAGGTAGACGTCCTTGCAGACGAACTTCAGGCTCGCGTTCGAGAGCAGCACGCCGGGCACAAGCTTCGCCTCGGCGAGGATCTGGAATCCGTTGCAGATGCCCAGCACCGGCACGCCCTTTTCGGCGCGCGCGCGGACCTCGCGCATGATCGGCGACTGCGCGGCGATCGCCCCGGTGCGCAGATAGTCGCCGTAGGCGAAGCCGCCGGGAAGGACGATCAGGTCGAGCGACGGCAGCGACGCCTCGGCGTGCCACACGAGCGCGGGACGGCGGCCGGTCGAACGCTCGATTGCGTCGGCGACGTCGCCTTCGCGGTTCGAGCCGGGAAAGACGATGACGGCGGATCTCATGGCGCCCCGCGTCAGCCGACGAGTTCGATCGCGTAGTTCTCGATGACGGTGTTCGCGAGCAGCTTCTCGCACATCGCCTTCACCGCCGCTTCGGCCCTGGCGCGATCCGTCTCGGCGAGCTCGAGCACGAGATACTTGCCCTGGCGGACGTCGGTCACCTGGCCGAAGCCGAGGTGCCCGAGGGCGGCATGCACCGCCTGGCCCTGCGGGTCGAGTACGCCGGTCTTCAAGGTGACGTGGACCTTCGCCTTCATCGTCGCTGCCCTCGCTGCGCTGCGTTCACTGCATCGTCTTGGGACCCTTGAGGTCCTGCGGTCCGCCCTCGGGCAGGATGCCGAGGCGGCGGGCCACTTCGCGATACGCTTCCTCGACGTTGCCGAGGTCGCGGCGGAAGCGGTCCTTGTCGAGCTTCTCGTTCGTCTTCACGTCCCAGAGGCGCGACGTGTCGGGGCTGATCTCGTCGGCGAGGATGATCCGCATCTCGTCGTGCTCGTTCCAGTGGCGGCCGAACTCCAGCTTGAAGTCGATCAGCTTGAGCCCGACCCCGAGAAGGAGGCCCGACAGGAAGTCGTTGATGCGCAGCGCCAGCGCCATGATGTCGTCGAGATCCTGGGTCGAGGCCCAGCCGAAGGCGGTGATGTGCTCCTCGGCGACCATCGGGTCGTTCAGCTCGTCGTTCTTGTAGTAGTACTCGACGATCGACCGCGGCAGCGTCTGGCCCTCCGGAACGCCGTAGCGCTGGGCGAAGGATCCGGCCGAGACGTTGCGGATCACGACCTCGATCGGGATGATCTCGACCTCGCGCACGAGCTGCTCGCGCATGTTGAGGCGACGCACGAAATGCGTCGGCACCCCGATCTCCTCGAGGCGCATCATCAGGTACTCGGAGATGCGGTTGTTGAGCACGCCCTTGCCGGTGATCACGCCTTTCTTCTTGGCGTTGAACGCGGTGGCGTCGTCCTTGAAATACTGCACGAGGGTGCCGGGTTCCGGGCCCTCGTAGAGGATCTTGGCCTTGCCTTCATAGATCTGCTTGCGGCGGGACATGCGTTTCTCGGTTGGAGGAAACGGGGCGAGCCTGCGGGGTGCGGACCGATCCGGCTGCAGGGCGGTGCTGCAAACGATCACGGCCGCGTGGGGGGCCGCGGCCGTTCGCAGCGCCTTATAGCCCCAGGGTCGGGGGGTCGCAACGAGGCGGGCGGCCCGCGATCACGTCAGCGCTACGCGCCGCCAGTTTCCCGCGAGAGCGCCATCCTCTGCGACCCTGAAGACGGGCGCCACGGGATGCGGAGACGCGCCGTTCGGCAACGCGATCAAGGCGCTGGAGACCGTGGCGAATCCGGTCGCGAGGGCGACCGTCATGGCCGCGCGCGGATCGCCGCCGTCGTCGCGGCGTGCGAGCAGGGTCTCCCATGCTGTCCACGCATCGCTTGCGGGGTCCGGAACGGCGGCGGCGGTCCATTGCGGGTGGAACCGTGCGATTCGCGGGTCGGCGCGATCGTCGAGGTCGTAGGCGGTCAGCATCGACAACCCGGCCGGGACGGGTGCGAGGGCCGGGCGCCGCGGGCCCGCATCGCCGCGACCCGACAGCCAGTAGGCGTCGCGGTCGTCGGCGACGATCAGGTTAAAGGGGCGGAAGGCGTGCGCGTCGAGGGCCGCCAGTGCCTCGGCGGCGTCCGCGGCGTCGGCATGATCGAGCGCGTCGAGCACCAGCTCGCCCCGCGAGCGGCACCCAGGCGCCGGCCCCAGCGAATTGCGACGGTTGAGCGCCGCCGCGACCACGCCGTGGTCGTTCAGGCCCAGCCAGGAGCCGCCGGCGAGCTCGTCCAGGCCAGCGACGATTTCCGGCCGGTCGGGCCAGTGGCGCCCGGGCGGCCGGGAAGGCCGGTCGCGCATCTCGTCGCGGTTGGCGGCAAGGAGGAGCGGCCAATCGTGGCCGGGGCGACGGAGCAGAACGACGGTGCACATGCGGGGCGGGCGGGGGGCGGGCTCGGAGACAGGAGCGGGGTGGCGATGCGGCGGCCTGATCGCTATATACCGCGCATTCCGCAACCAGAACCTCCACGGGTGGCGCGCATGACCGGCTTCGATGATCGCCAGAAGGGCTTCGAGAACAAGTACAAGCACGACGAGGAGTTGAAGTTCAAAGTCAACGCGCGTCGCAACAAGCTGCTCGGCGAATGGGCCGGGCGCCAGATCGGCCTGGCGGGCGCCGAGCTCGACAGCTACGCGAAGTCCGTCGTCATGTCCGATTTCGAGAAGCCGGGCGACGACGATGTCGTGGCGAAAGTCGCCGGCGACCTCAAGGCGCGCGGCATCGCGGTCGGCGAGGGCGTGGTCCGCGCCGAGATGGAGAAGTTGCTCGCGATCGCCAAGGAACAGATCATGAAGCAGGCCTGACGATCGCGACACGTCCCGCGGCGCGACCGCGCCGGGGACGCGGACGGGATCGGCCGTGAACGCGCCCGCGCCTCAGCGTCGGGCGCGTTTGCTTTTCGCGGGGCGCCCCTTGCGCGAGCCCGCCGTGCCGAATACGCGCTCGAAGATCCGGTCGACGTGCTTGAAGTGATAGTCGAGGTCGAACAGGGCCTCGATCTCCTTCGCCGCGAGATGCGCGCGAACGGTCGCGTCGGCGAGCAGCCGGTCCTTCAGCGAGCCGCCTTCCCGCCACGTCGCCATGGCGTTGGTCTGGACGATGCGATAGGCGTCCTCGCGGCTCACGCCGCCCTGGGTCAGCGCGAGCAGCACGCGCTGCGAATGCACGAGCCCGCCGAAGGCGTCCAGGTTGCGCCGCATCATCTCCGGGTAGACGACGAGCTTCTCGATCATCCCCGCCGCGCGATGGAGCGCGAAGTCGAGCGCGATCGTCGCGTCCGGCCCGATCACGCGCTCGACCGAGGAATGCGAGATGTCGCGCTCGTGCCAGAGCGCCACGTTCTCCATCGCCGGCACGGCCATGCCGCGCACCAGCCGGGCGATGCCCGTGATGTTCTCCGACAGCACGGGATTGCGCTTGTGCGGCATCGCCGAGGATCCCTTCTGGCCCGGCGAGAAGTACTCCTCCGCCTCGCGCACCTCGCTGCGCTGGAGATGGCGGACCTCGATCGCGAGGCGCTCGAGCGACGAGGCGACGACGCCGAGCGTGGCGAAGAACATCGCGTGGCGGTCACGCGGGATCACCTGCGTCGAGATGGGCTCGACCGCGAGGCCGAGCTTGCCGGCGACGTAGCTCTCGACGAACGGATCGATGTTCGCGAAGGTTCCGACCGCGCCGGAGATGGCGCAGGTGGCGACCTCGCGGCGCGCCTCGACGAGGCGCGCGCGATTGCGGGCGAACTCGGCATGGAAGCCGGCCAGCTTGAGGCCGAACGTCACCGGCTCGGCGTGGATGCCGTGGCTGCGGCCGATCGTCGGCGTCAGCTTGTGCTCGAAGGCCCGCGCCTTGAGCGCGGCGAGCAGCCGGTCGATCGCGGCGAGCAGCAGGTCGCTGGCCTGGACGAGCTGCACGGCAAGGGTCGTGTCGAGCACGTCCGAGGAGGTCATGCCCTGGTGGACGAACCGTGCCGCCGGGCCGACATGCTCGGCGAGGTTGGTCAGGAACGCGATGACGTCGTGCTTGGTCTCGCGCTCGATCGCGTCGATGCGCGCGATCTCCCACTTCCCCTTCTTCCAGACCTCGCGCGCGGCGCTGCGGGGAATCACGCCCAGCTCGGCCTGCGCGTCGCAGGCATGGGCCTCGATTTCGAACCAGATGCGGAATCGGTTCTCCGGCTCCCAGATGGCGGTCATCTCGGGACGGCTGTAGCGGGGAATCACGGGCGGGGCCTCGGGTCGGTGACGAGGCCGGCGTTATCCGCCGCCGCCCGCCGCCTCGCAAGCCCCGCCGACGTCGCGGCGGCGACCGCCTAGCGCGCGTGGTCGCGGCGCTGGGCCGCCGCGATCGCGGTGGCGCGCGCGCCCAGGCTCTCGGGTTCCACGATCCGTCGAGCGGCCAGAAGAGATTCGAGCGCCGCGAGCCAGTGGCGGTAATAGGTGTCGCCGAGATCCGGGTCGCCATCGCCTTGGGCGCGCCGGATCTCGTCGCTCAGAGCGGCCGCCCATTGCGGCCAGGTGAACAGGCCCTGCTCGTGGAGCCGCACGGTCAGCGCGAAAGCCTGCGCCTCCCAGGGCTCGCGGAACACCGGTCCCTCGGCGTCGCGCGGGATTCGCGGCAGCTGGTCGAGCAGATCGGGGCACGCGCTCATGCCGGCACCAGATAGTCGTCCCAGAGGTCGAGGAATACGGCGTCGCGCGCATTCGCCTGCTCGCCCCAAAGGTCCTGCGCGGCGAAGCGCACGGCATAGAGCGGCTGCGGCTTGTCGCCGCGTCCGGCAGCCGAGCTGTCGGGGAAGACGAAGCCGCCGTGCACGGCGTGGATCGTGCCGGCCCGGCCGCGGCAATAGCGCGGGGCGCGGGTGTGCCCGACGGTCATCGTGTCCTTGACCCGCACGCGATCGCCCGCGGCGAAGCGCGGCGGCGTCGCGAGGGGCCGCGTGTAGTCGGTGCCGAGACCGAGGCGGCGCATCGCATCGTCGACCGGCACCGCCTTGGCCTGCCGCGTCGCCTGCAGCGGACGTCCCGTCTCGATCTCGTCCGCCGTCACGAAATTCTCCTCGACCGCGAGCCGCTCGAGCGCCTTCTGCCACAGCTCGTAATAGGTCGAGCTGAGATAGTCGACCGGATGCCGGTTCTCCCGCACGTAGCGAGAGCGATCGATGTTCCAGCGCCCGTGCATGCCCATCGCGAGCGTCAGCGCGAATGCGCGACGCTCCCAGTCCGCATGGAACACCGGTTCGTCGGGTTCCGGCGCGATGGGCCCGAGGCCCTGCATGCCGCCGAGGTCGTGGCCGCCGTTCATCGTCCGCCCTCCGCCGAGACGAGCGCGACGCCGATCATCGCGTCGCGCGTCACGATCGCCGCGAGGCGGTCCTCGCTCCAGCCCTCGGTACCCTCGGGGCGCCGCGGCAGGACGAGGTAGCGCAGCTCCGCCGTCGAGTCCCAGACGCGGACCGCCGTGTCGTCGGGCAGCGCGACGCCGAACTCCGCCAGCACGCCGCGCGGGTCCATGACGGCGCGCGAGCGGTAGGGGGCGGCCTTGTACCACACCGGCGGCAGGCCGAGGACCGGCCACGGGTAGCAGGAGCACAGCGTGCAGACGACGAGGTTGTGGACCTCCGGCGTGTTCTCGACCACGCGCATATGCTCGCCCTGGCGGCCGACATAGCCGAGTGCGGCGATCGCGGCGGTGGCGTCGCGGAGCAGCCATGCCCTGTAGTCGGGCTCGCGCCACGCCTTGGCCACGACCCGCGCGCCGTTGCGCGGCCCGACTTTGTGCTCGTAGGTGTCGATCAGGGCATCGAGGGTCTTCGGGTCCACGAGCCCCTTCTCGGTGAGGATCGCTTCGAGCGCCTTCACGCGCGCAGCGATCGGCGGATCGTGGGGATGGTCGTGATCATGGTCGTGGTCGTGGATATCGGCTCCGCTCATGGTCGGCGATCTCCTGCGAGGCAGGCGCCGAGCATAGACCCGTGTCCGGCTACATCAAGCCGAGCGCGCGCAGGCTGGCATGGCCGGCGCGGCCGACGATCAGGTGGTCGTGCACGGAGATGCCGACCGCCGCGCAGGCCTTGACGACGTCGCGGGTCATGTCGACGTCGGCGCGCGACGGGGTGGTGTCGCCGGACGGGTGGTTGTGCACGAGGATCACGGCGCTCGCGGCCAGCTCGAGTGCCCGTTTGACGACTTCACGGGGATAGACGGGGGCGTGGTCGACGGTACCGCGGCCGCGCTCCTCGGCGGCGATCAGCGCGTTCTTGCGGTCGAGGAACAGGATGAAGAAGCGCTCGCTCTGCGCATGCGCGAGCTCGGCGCGCACATAGGCGATCACCTTGTCCCAGGCGCCGAGGACCGGGCGGCCCAGCGCCTCCTCGCGCGCCATGCGCAGCGCTGCGGCGCGCACGAGATGCAGCGCGTCGATGCCGCCGTCGCCCAGTCCCGGCAGCTCGGCGAGCCTCTGGCGCGGCTGGGCCAGGGTGGCGGCGAGCGACCCGAAGCGCGCGATCAGCGCGCGCGCGAGCGGCCGCACGTCGCGGCGGGGGATCGCGTGCAGGACCAGCTCCAGCAGCTCGTCGTCGAGGAGGCCGACGCCGTCCGCCTGGCGGAACTTGGCGCGCATGCGCGCGCGCTGGCCGCGATTGTCCGCGCGTGCATCGGCCGGCGGCGCGGCAGGCGCCGCGCCGTCGAATGGCTCGCTGTCCATCGTCCCCTCCCGGGGACGATGCTAGGCGGCGTGCCGGGCTTAGGCGGAATAGGGCGGACGGTGTAAGCCGGCGGGAGAGGTGGTGAAGATCTCGACGCCCGTCTCGGTCACGCCGACGGAGTGCTCGAACTGCGCCGACAGCGACTTGTCGCGCGTCACCGCGGTCCAGCCGTCCGACAGCACCTTCACGCGCCAGTCGCCCGCGTTGATCATGGGCTCGACGGTGAAGAACATCCCGGGCCGCAGCTCCATGCGGTGCAGCGGATTGGCCTCGTCGACGTAGTGCAGGATCGACGGCGCGTCGTGGAACACCTTGCCCAGGCCGTGGCCGCAGAAATCGCGCACGACCGAGAAGCGCTGGCCCTCGGCATGCGACTGGATGGCGCGTCCGATTTCGCCCAGCGTGGCGCCGGGCTTGATCGCCTCGATGCCGCGCATCATCGCCTCGTAGGTGACGTCGCACAGCTTGCGCGCCCGCACGCCGACATTGCCGACGAAGTACATCCGGCTGGAATCGCCGTGCCAGCCGTCGACGATCGGCGTGACGTCGATGTTGAGGATGTCGCCCTCGACCAGGCGCTTGTCGCCCGGGATGCCGTGGCAGACGACGTGGTTCACCGACGTGCAGATCGACTTGGGGAAGCCGCGATAGCCGAGCGGGGCCGAGACGCCGCCGCGCGCGGCGATGAAGTCGTGGCAGAGCCGGTCGAGCTCGCTGGTCGTGACGCCGGGCTTCACGTGCTCGGCGATCATGTCCAGGGTCTCGGCGGCCAAACGGCCCGCCCGGCGCATGGCCTCGAAATGCGGCGCACCGTGCAGCTTCACCCGACGTCCGTCGGTGTCGGCGTCGGCATATTGGATGGCGGGGATTTCCATGGCGCCGGAATATAGAGGCGGCCTTACGGCTTCGCCACGGTCGACGGCATATCGGCGAGATGGGCTTCGGCCAACCGGTCGTGCCCGCCGAGGACCCCATGGATCCGCGCGGGCGCAGCCAGCAGCAGGTCGACCGCGAGGCCGAGCTCGAGCGAGTCCACGGCCATTCCCACGGCGGCGGCAGCCTCGGCCAGCCCGGCGAGGGCGGCGTCCGCGAGCTGCAGCGGCGGCATCGGAACGACCGGCGGCGGGTGCGCGGCCGTGCCGGGCGGCTCGGCGCGCCTGATCGTCCGCGGGATCGTGCAATGGCCCACGTCGCGGCTGTGGACACCTCGGCAGCGCAGCGGGCGGACGGCGTAGATTGCGCAGCCCTCGGAGGCGTCCAGGAAGGCGCATGCCACGCGGGCGGCCCGCCGGGAGGACCGATCCATGGTCGCCACGCGCGCCGCGACGTCGCGCACGCGGGCCTGCAGGTCGCGCGTCGCCGCGCCGTCGGCGAGAAGGCGATCGGCAATCGCCACAGCCTCGACCGGCAGGACCGCGACGTGCTGGTGGCAGCAGGCGGCGCAGCCCGGCGCGCAGGCGAGCGCGCCCAGGGCTTCCTCCGCGGGCCGCAGCGCGGCCCATGCGGCATCGAAGGCCGCTGCGGCCGCCGCAGCCGCCTGCCGGGCGCGCGCGGCATCGGGTACGTCGCCGAGCGCGCGCGCCGCATCGGACTTCGCCTGGACGCGCAGCATGAGCGCGGCGATGCCGATCACCGCAACGTCTCCCTGACCGCATGGGGCGGACGGCGGTCGACGATCACGATCTCGGCCGGTGCCGGCACGATTCCGGTGAAGGCGGTGATGTTCACCTGGTGCGTCACCAGGATCACCGGCGGACCGTGGCCGAGTTCGGCGACCAGGGCGGCGAGGGCGGCCGTCCGGGACGCGGCCAGGTCACGCGAAGCGAAGAACGAGTCGAGCGCCGGATGCGGCACGACGGGGCCGAGCGCCAGCAGGGTCGCGGTCTCGCGGCAGCGGCACCACCGGCTCGAACGGATCCGCGCCGTCGAGATCCCGGACTGGCGCAGTCGTGCGCCGAGGGCGCGAGCTTCCGTGCGGCCGGCCTCGTCGAGATTGCGCTGGCTCGCGCAGTCGTCCAGCCGCATCTCGGGTGGGTCGCCGATGCCGGGCGCGGTGGCGTGACGAATCAGGGCGATCGCTTCGCCGCGCGCCAGGGCATCGAGCCCGGACGGCGGCGCAGGCGATGCGGCGGCGCCCCCGGGGAGCCGGGCGATCATGAACAGCAGCGGGAAGGCTGCCGCGGCGCGTCGTGGCAGGTGCATGGCGCGCCTCGATATGGCGCCCGGGCGAGTCATGCCAAGTCCGGACCAGCGACGGGCGCGCGCTTCGCTGTGATCCTCCGGGCGCCTGCCGACGTAGGATCGTCCTATCGCCGCGCGACGTCGTCGCGATCGGCATCGTTCGCCCGTTCGAGGAGCCCGATCCCCATGTCGTCCGCCAAGACCGTGACCGCCTGCATCCTCGTCATCGGAAACGAGATCCTCTCGGGCCGCACCAAGGATGCCAACCTCGCCTGGCTCGCGGTCGAGCTGAACAAGCTCGGCGTTCGGCTGATGGAGGCACGGGTGATTCCCGACATCGAGGGCACGATTGTCGAGACGATCAACGCCGTGCGCGGACGCTTCGACTACGTCTTCACCACCGGCGGGATCGGGCCGACCCATGACGACATCACGGCGGCCTGCGTCGCGAAGGCCTTCGGCGTGCCGCTGATCCGCAACCCCGACGCGGTGCGGCGGCTGCAGGCGCACTACGCGAATCCGGCGGATCTCAACGAAGCGCGCCTGCGCATGGCCAACGCGCCGGAGGGCGCCGAACTGATCGACAATCCCGTGAGCAAGGCGCCGGGATTTCGCATCGGCAACGTCTACGTCATGGCCGGGGTGCCGACCATCATGCAGGCGATGTTCGACGGACTTCGCCATCGCCTGGTCGGCGGCGCCCCGATGCTGTCGCGCTCGATCAGCGTCGACCTGCCCGAAGGCGTGATGGCGACCCAGCTGGCGGCGATCCAGGAGACGCACGGCGAGGTCGAGATCGGCAGCTATCCCTACATGCGCCTCGGCAAGCCGGGGGCGGCCATCGTCCTGCGCTCGGTCGAGGCGGCCGGGCTCGCGGCCGCAACCGAGGCGGTGAAGGCGATGATGCGGGCGCTCGGGGGCGAGCCGCGCGAGGACCCGGGGAACGGCGGGTAGCCTGGGCCGCGTGGGCGCCAAGCATTGATTTTCAATGAAATTTCGGTCCGCCTGATTAACCGCTCGTTAAGGCTGCAGGCGCCAGACTCCTCATCCTTGAGCAGTGATGGGAGGACCGCGGCCGCGGTCGGACCGACGCCATGCGGGCAGAACTCGACGAGAGACGGACGGAATGGCGGCGGCTCACCTCGAGCCAGCTCACCCACGCCGTCGAGGCGCATCAGCGCTTCCTGAAGGGCGATCAGCGCGGCCTGCGCGCCGATCTGTCCTTCGTCGATCTCGCCGAGTTCGATCTCTCCGGCCTCGACCTGCGGCGCGCCCGCCTGGTCGGCGCCCGCTTCGCCTATGCCAAGCTGGCGCGCGCGCGCTTCGCCGCGGCGGATCTCTACGGCGCCGATCTGCGCATGGCGCGGCTCGAGGGCGCCGACCTGACCGGATGCGATCTGCGCGGCGCGTGCCTGCGCGGCGCGGACCTCTCGGATGCCGTCCTCATCGATGCTGATCTGCGCGAGGGCAGCCTGCTGCGCGCGGCGGGCGGCGACCTGACGGGCGGCGAGAGCGGCCCCTCGCCGGTGGAGCTGACCCGCGTGACGGCCCATCGCGCCCATTTCGCACGCGCCAAGATGGCGCGGGCGATCGCGCTGCAGACCGACTTCACGGACGCGAATCTGCGCTCCGCGCATCTTGTCGGCGCCGACCTGCGCAATGCTGTGCTCACCGGCGCCAATCTCGTCGAGACCGACCTCTCGACGACCAATCTCAGCGGCGCGACGCTGCGCGGCAGCGACCTCACCGGCGCGAGCTGGGTCGGCGCGAACTTCGCCGGAGCGGACCTGTCGGGCGCGCTGGTCGATGCCGCCGCCTACGAGGCGGTGGAGCTTACGGACACGAATCTCGCGCGCGCCGACGAGGCGGTCCTCGCCCGCCTGCCGGAGATCCTGTCCTCGCATGCGGCCTGGGTGAAGACGGGCGGCCGCGAGGGCCGCCGCGCCGAGCTGTCGCGGGCGGTCCTGATCCGCCAGGACCTGCGCGAGGCCGTCCTCGGCGCCGCACTGATGTCCTACGTCATCCTGCGCGACAGCGACATGGCGCATGCGCAACTGGCCATGGCGGACCTGTCCTTCGCCGACTTGCGCGGCGTCAAGCTCGCCAAGTCCGATCTGCGCGGGGCCAACCTCTATCGCGCGACGCTGACGGGCGCGGATCTTTCCAGCGCCGACCTGTCGCCGCTCGAGCTCGTCGACGACCGGGCGCGCCGCATGCCTTCGAAGATCGAGCGCGCGCGCCTGGACGGCGCGATGCTTCGCGGCGCCAGCCTGCGCGGGGCGCGCCTCGTCGGCGCCAGCTTCGCGGGCGCCGACCTGCGCAATGTCGACCTCACGGGCGCGGTGCTTCGCCAGGCGTCCTTCGCCGGCGCGCTCGTCGACGGCGCGCGCTTCGAGGGCGCCGACCTGCGCGACGCCACGGGCCTGCAGCCCGGCAGCTGAGCGTCGCCGCCCGAGCCGGCGGCCCACGCCCGCCGTCCCGGCGTCGAACCCGCCGCACCGCGTCTTGAGTGCCGCCCGGCCCACCAGTACCGTCCGCCGCCCGACGAAGCCCGCTTGGCGGAATCGGTAGACGCATCGGACTTAAAATCCGAAGCCCGCAAGGGCGTGCCGGTTCAAGTCCGGCAGCGGGCACCAGGGCAGGAGCGACGGGTGCGTCGCGGGCGGACGACGCCGCGCGCGCGACATCCGGGAGGGGAGAGGGGCATGCGACGGATCTTCATCACCGGCTCGTCGAGCGGCATCGGCGCCGCCGCGGCGCGCCGCCTCGCGGGGCCGGGATCGGCCTTCGCCATCCATGCGCGCGCCAATCTCGACGGGGCGCGAGCGGTCGCCGACGAACTGATCGCGAAGGGCGCCCGCGCCAGCGTCGTCCAGGGCGACCTCGAGGAGCCGGGCCGCGCGCGCGCCCTGGTCGGCGCCGCGGCGGACGCGCTCGGCGGACTCGACGTGCTGGTCGCCAATGCCGGCTTCGCGGATCGCACGCGGCTCGACGACCTCGATACCGCGCGATTCTTGCGCTCGATCCAGGTGATCGAGACGGCCTTCCTCGAACTCGTGCAGGCGGCGCGCCCGCTGCTCGCGGCCGCGAGCGAGCCGCGGATCGTCGCGGTCGGCTCGTTCGTCGCGCACAGCTTCCGCACCGATGCCCCGGTCTTCCTCGCCTCGGCCGCGGCGAAGGGCGGCCTCGAGGCGATGGTGCGCGCGCTCGCCGTCGAGCTCGCACCGCAGGCGATCACCGTCAATGCCGTCGTTCCCGGCGCCATCGAGAAGGATCGCGGCACCCACTCGGCGATGACGCCCGAGCAATGGCGAACGACCGTCGCCCGCATCCCGCTCGCGCGGCTGGGCAAGCCGACGGATGTCGCCGCGGCCATCGCCTTCCTCGCCTCGGCGGAGGCCGGCTACATCACAGGCCAGATGCTGCACGTGAACGGCGGGCTCATCATGTGAGCCGGCGTCGCGGCTATTTGCCGCGGTGCAGCCACCAGCGGTCCTCGTTGATCGAGTAGATCGCCCGGTAGTGGAGGACGCGACGCGCGTCGACGACCTGGGGGATCTGGTTGTCGAGCACGAGCAGGCGGTCGCCGTCGGCGACGACGAGCACCGCATGTGCGATCCCGAGATTGAGGTCGTCGAGCACGACGATGCGCAGTTCCGCCGCGCTGAGGCCGAGTTGACGGAGCGTCACGTATTTCGCGACGGCGTAGTCCTCGCAGTCGCCGCTGCGCGCGAGGAACTGCAGCGGGCTCGCCCAGTAGTCGGCCGCGCCCCAGTTCACCGGATCGACGATGTAGGGCTGGCGGTTGAAGAACGCGTTGACCGCATCGATGCGCTCGCGGCGGGCCCGGCCCTGGAGCGAATGCACGAGCTGCCGCCATTCCGCGACGATGCAGCGGCCGCGGAACTGCAGCGTGCAGGGCTCGTCATACGCGGGCGTCTCGTGGATCAGCCGCTCGAGCACCGCGGTCCAGCGCTTGAATGCGACGAGATTCGAGCCGGGCGCCTCGCCCGCGCCGAACACCGCCGGAAACGCCGCCACGGGCGTCGCGGACGCCGACGGCTGGGGCAGCGCCTCGGCGGCAGTAGTCGCTATGAACGACGCCCAGAGTGAGGCCGTTAACACGACACGAAGGATCGCGCGGTGACAATGCGGCATCGCGAGGGGAGTGGGCGAGAGGTCGCGCGATGCTCTTCGATTGCGGTAAACGAAGCGTGAAGCCGGCGATGCTCGCGGCCGTCCTCTGGACGACGCTGGCCGGCACGGCGGCCGGCACCGACGCCCGGGCCCTGCAGGGGCGATGGGCGGTCGATCCGGCCGATTGCACGAGCAACCGTTATGTCTGGGTCTTCTCGAACGACCGCGCCGGCCTCTTCGTCGACAACGGCGCGGTCAGCGGCTGGCGGCGCGCGACCTACGCGCAGGGCGGCGAGGGCGTCATCAGCGTCGTGCTCGACGGCGCGCCACGGCGCGAGTTCCGCTGGCGGCTGAGCGGACCCGACGAGATGGCGACCGCCGAGATCCTCGAGAACGGGCGCCGGGTGGAGACGCGCAGCTTCCAGGTCTGGCGACGCTGCGGCGGCTGAGTCGCCGCCACCGGCCGCCCGGGACGGGCGGAGCCGGGTTCATCGCCGATTAAGGTTGGGGAAAACGCGTCGGCAATTAACCGAGCTTGAACCCTGCGGCTGGCAACCTGATGCACACCGTCAGAAAGCCGTTTCATGCTGCCGAAACCCCCACCCGGTCCAAGGGCTTGGCACCCTTGACCCCGAGCCGCCGGCCGGCACACGAAGAGCCGCGCACGACCGCCGCGCCGCGCAGCCTGCGCGCCGGCGGCGACCGGCTGCGCCGTGGGCTCAAGCTCGTTTTCGATCCGATGGTGCTCGCGGCGACGGTCGTGGTGAACCTCCTCGCCCTGGCGATGCCCGCCGTGCTGCTGCAGGTCTACGATCGCATCATCCCCAACGGCAGTGTCGACACGCTCATCCTGCTGGTCAGCGGGCTTGCCCTGGCCTTCGCGATGGACGCCGTCCTGCGGATGGCGCGCGCCATGCTTGCCGGCTGGGCCGGCGCGCGCTTCGAGTTCCAGCTCGGCTCCGAAGCGGTCGACCGCCTCCTGCATGCGGACCAGCGCGTCGCAGGCGACGCGGCGGTCGGCGTCAATCTCGACCGCCTCGCCGCGATCGACCAGCTGCGCGACTTCTACGCCAACCAGGGCGCCATCGTTCTCATCGACCTGCCGTTCGCGGTGATCTTCCTGCTGCTGGTCGCGCTGATCGCCGGGCCGCTGGTTCTCGTCCCGCTGACCGGCCTCGCCTTGTTCGGCGCGCTCGCGTTCCAGGTCGGCCAGCGTCTGCGCAAGGCCCTCAGCGAGCGCGGCGTGATCGACGACCGTCGGATGAGCTTCATCATCGAGATCCTGTCGGGCGTGCACACGCTCAAGGCGCTCGCGATGGAGACGCTGATGGTCCGTCGCTACGAGCGACTTATGAACAGCGTCGCCCAGGAGGTCTATCGCACCGCGCTGCTGTCGGGGACCGCGCAGACTATCGGCAGCTCGTTCATGCAGGTCGTCGCCTTCGCGGTCGCTGCCATCGGCAGCATGCTCGTGCTGTCGGAGGAGATGACGGTCGGCGGTCTCGCGGCCTGCACCATGCTCGCCGGTCGCGCGCTGCAGCCGATGCTGCGGGCGATGGGGATCTGGACGCACTTCCAGGCGATCCGCGTCGCCCATGACCGCCTCGACGCGATCTTCGCGACGCCGCTGGCGCCGGGGCAGGGTGGCGAGGCGATCACCGTCAATGCCGGGGCGATCGAGCTGCGCAACGTGGTGTTCGGCTATCTCGCCGACCGGCCGGTGCTGCGCGGAATCGACATCTCGATCGAGCCCGGCGAATGCATCGGGATCACCGGCGGAAACGGCGCGGGCAAGTCGACGCTGCTGTCGGTCATGGGCGGGTTGCTGGCGCCCAACGAGGGCAGCGTCAGCATCGACGGCCAGACGCTGGCCACGGCCGATCGCGGCAGCTACGTGCGACAGGTCGGCTATCTGCCGCAGCACTGCACGCTGTTCCACGGCACGCTGCTCGAGAACCTCACGATGTTCCGCGGCCGCCGCTACTACGAGGAGGCCCTGAGGCTGGCCGGCGAGCTGGGCCTCGACGAATACATCGCGCGACTGCCGCAGGGCTACGACACCCAGATCGATTCGTCGGCCCACGACCAGCTGCCGGGCGGCGTCCGTCAGCGCATCGCGGTCATCCGCGCGCTCATCGACAAGCCCAAGATCATCCTGTTCGACGAGGCGAATACCGCGCTCGACCATGCGAGCGACATGCGACTCAAGGAGCTGCTGCGCCGTCTTCGCGGCCACGTCTCGATCGTGCTCGTGAGCTACCGGCCGTCGCTCCTCGAGCTTGCCGACCGCCGCTTCGAGCTCGTCGAGGGCCGGCTGTCGCCATGGGCGCCACCGCAGGCGCAGCAGGGACCCCCGCCCCAGCCGGGTCCGCGGCCACCGTCCGAACCGGCAATCCAGCCATCCCAAGCGAGACCCGCAGCGGCGCCGACCACGGCGCCGACGCCCGTTCAGGTCCTGGCCCAGGCCAAGCTGCACGTCCCCGCCGTCGACGTCGGGGGGGCGGCATGAGCGCCGCGACGGCCGAGCGCCTCACGCTGCGTCCCACCGAGCCGCTGGCCGAGGCGCTGCGCCGCGACGGCATCGGCGACTTCAGGGCGCTCTCCCCGTTCGCCGCCTGCCTCACACCGTTGCTGACCGCGCTCGACTGGCGCGGCAGCCGCCGCCGCCTGCTCGAGGCGCTGCCGCATTTCGCCAACGATCTCGACCTCGTCGACCTGCGCGGCGTCCTCGCGGAGCTCGGTTTCCCGACCACGCCGCTGCGCGTGAACCTGGCCGAGCTGGATCCGCGGCTCACGCCGTGCCTGTTCGTCGCCGACGACGAGGGGCCGGTCGTCGTTCTCGAGGCGCGCGGGCCGCGGGCCGTCGTCGTGCCGCCGGAATCGGGCGATGCGGCGGAGATCGACGTCGCCGGCATGTCCGGGGTCGCCTACATCGTCCAGGCCGCGGTGCGCGGCGAGGCGCCGGCCGAGGATCGGCCGTTCATGGAGGAGATCACGAGCCGGTTCCGTCCGCTCGTCTGGCAGCTCCTCGCGATCACCTTCGTGATCGACGTGATCACCCTCGTGACGTCGCTCGCCTCGATGCTGATCTACGACAAGGTGATCGGCGCCCGCGCCACCGACTTCCTCGGATTCCTGCTGCTCGGCATGGGCGTGCTGTTCCTTGGCGACTGGTTCCTGCGCATGGCGCGCGTGCGCTCGATCGCCTTCGTGGGCGCGCGGATCGATCGGCTGATCGGCGTGGCGACGCTGCGCCAGCTGCTGTCGCTGCCGCTGGCCTCGATCGAGAACACGCCGGTCGGCGCGCAGGCGTCCCGGCTCAAGGACTTCGAGTCCATCCGCGAGTTCTTCACCGGCCAGATCGCGCAGCTGGCGCTCGAACTCCCATTCCTGGCGATCGCTATCGCCGCGCTCGCGGTCATCGGCGGTCCGGTGGCCTTCGTCCCCGCGGCCCTGGTCCTCGTCTTCATGCTCATCGGCTGGCTCGTGCTCAGCCCGCTGAAGCGGGCGATCGCGGTCGCGGGCCGCTCGCGCTCGCACCGCCACGCCTTCGTCGTCGAGATGCTCGGCGGCCTGCGCGCGATCCGCCAGACCGGCGCGGAGTCGGTGTGGCTCGATCGCTATCGCCATCTCTCGGCCGAGACGGCGGCGCATCAGGACCGCTCGCAACAGTGGACGCTCTTCCTCCAGACGCTGAGCCAGATCCTCGTCCTCTCCGGGGGCGTGGCGACGCTGGCGATTGGCGTGCGGGCCGTGCTCGCCGGAACGATGACCGTCGGCGCGCTGGTCGCGACGATGGGGATCATCTGGCGGGTCACAGCGCCGCTGCAGATGTCGCTGGTGCTGCTGCCGCGGCTGGAGTCGATGCTGCGCTCGGTCGCCCACATCAACAACCTGATGCGGCTCAAGCCGTCGCGGCCGGCGGTCGCGCCGATCGCGCATGTGGAGCGGATCTTCCGCGGCGACATCCAGGCCGTGCGCATCAGCCATCGCTATCGCGGCGACGCCGATCCGGCGCTGCTCGCGGCCGAGTTGACGGCACGGCGCGGCGAGGTCGTGGCGATCGTCGGGCCGAGCGGCTCGGGCAAGTCGACGCTGCTCAAGATCATCGCCGGGCTCTACCAGCCCCAGGGCGGCCAGGTGACGATCGACGGCATCGACATCCGCCAGCTGCCGCCCGGCGACCTGCAGCGCGCGCTCTGCTACCTGCCGCAGAACAGCCATCTGTTCCACGGCACGATCGAGCAGAACCTCCGCCTCGCGGACCCGACCGCCAGCAATCACGATCTGATGACCGCGCTCAGCGACGCCGGCGCCATTGAAGAGGTGAAGGCGCTGAAGGAGGGGCTCGGCACCCGCATCGGCGACCAGCGCACCCAGCAGCTGCCTGCGGGCCTGCTGCAGCGGCTGTCGCTGGCACGCGTACTGCTGTCGAGCGCGCCGATCATGCTGCTCGACGAGCCCGGCCAGTCGCTCGACGATCGCGGCGACGCCGCGCTCAAGGCCGTGCTGCAGACCATGCGCGGACGGCGAACCGTCGTCATCGTCACCCACCGTCCGAGCCACATCCAGCTCTGCGACCGCGTGGTGATGCTGCAGGAAGGCCGCGTCGTCCGCGACGTCGCGGCGTCCGAGTTCCTCAAGGCCATGAAGGGTCCCGGCAAATGACAGCGCCGTCCACGCTTCCCGCCGTCGTCGCCAATCCGCCCGCCGTGCGGCGGCCGCCGTCGCCGCAGCAGATCCGACTGCTGTCGCAGGCGATCGCCCTCGAGGAGGGCCGGCCGCCGCGCGCCGCGCGCCTCGCCGTCCTGACCTGCGTCGGGCTGTTCGTCGGCGCCGTCGCGTGGGCCGGCATGACGGACGTCCAGAAGATCGCGGTCGCCACCGGCCAGATCCTGCCCAGCGGGCTCGTACAGTCGGTGCAGCATCTCGAGGGCGGCATCGTTCGCGAGGTGCTCGTGCGCGAGGGGTCCCTGGTCGACAAGGGCGATGCGCTGATCCGCCTCGACGGCACCGGTGCGCAGGGCGAGCTCGACCAGCTGCGCGCGCGCGAGGCGACCCTGGCCTTCCAGATCGAGCGCCTGCGCGCCTTCGCCGAGCGCCGCCCGGCGCAGATGGAGGGCGGGCGCGGGCCCGGCACGCAGATCATCAGCGACCAGCAGAGCATCCTGCAGATGCAGGAGCGCGCGCGCGACGGCCAGCGCCTGGTCCTGGAGCGCCAGCTGGCGGCGCGGCGCGCCGAGCTCGCGACGCTGGAGGAGCAGCACGGCGCGCTGTCGAAACAGTCGCGGATCATCGGCGAGACCCTGGCGATGCGCCGCCAGCTGCTGGAAAAGGGCCTCGTCTCGCGGCTCGTGTTCCTCGAAACGCAGCGCGAGTCTGCGCGCCTTCAGGGCGAGGCGGCCCAGGCCGCGAGCAACATCCGGCGCGCCAACGAGGCGATCGCCGAGGCCGAGGCGCGCCTGCTCGAGACCGAGGCGCGTCTCGCCAGCGAATCCCTCGCCGAGATGGGCCGCTTGTCCGCCGACCTGGCCCAGGTGCGCGAAGGCATCGCCCGCGCGGTCGACCGCGTCACCCGGCTGGAGATCCGCGCGCCGGTGCGCGGCCTGGTCAAGGACCTGAAAGTCCGCACCGTGGGCGGCGTGATCGCGCCGGGCGGCCCGGTCGCGGATGTGGTGCCGATCGACCAGAATCTGGTCGCCGAGGTGAAGATCTCGCCGCGCGACATCGGCCACGTGCGGATCGGTCAGGATGTGGGAACCAAGGTCACGACGTACGACTTCGCCCGCTACGGCGTCGTGCCCGGGCGGCTGGTGAGCTTCTCGGCGACGACGTTCCAGGAGCCCGATGGCCAGCTCTATTATCGCGGTATCGTCGATCTCGCGGCCACGAACCTGGGCGAGCGCAACCCGCTTCTGCCCGGCATGATCGTCCAGGCCGACATCCGCCTCGGCAGCCGATCGGTGCTCGAATACCTGTTCACGCCGGTCTACGCCTCGCTCGCCAGCGCCCTGCACGAGCGCTGACGGCGGCGGCTCAGTCCGGCGGCGAGGCGGGACCGCGCAGGGTGCGGCGCAGGCTCACATAGGCGAGCCATGCCGAGGCGGCGAGCCAGGGGCCGAGCAGCCACCATGGCGAGGTCGGCGACATCAGCAGCAATCCCAGGGCGCAGCCCGTCCAGACAAGCATCGAGGCGTAGGTGACGTCGCGCCCGTCGCGCACGCGGATCGGGTGCACGAACTTCACCGGCACGAAGGTGAGGACGCCGAGCGCGAGCACGACCGCCGCGTTGAGCAGCGGCGGGCTGTCGAGCAGCCACATGTAGAGGACGACGACGTTCCAGATCGCCGGAAAGCCGACGAAGTAGTTGTCCGAGGTCTTCATGTCGACGTTGGCGAAGCAGTACAGCGACGTCAGCAGCACGAAGCCGGCGCCGGGCAGGCCCCAGCCGGCCGGCAGCAGCCCGAACCAGTAGATGAAGATGGCGGGCACCAGGACGTAGGTCAGGTAGTCGACCACGAGATCGAGCACGGCGCCGTCGACGCGCGGGATGACGTCGCGCACGCGCAGCTTGCGGGCCATCGGGCCGTCGAGGCCGTCGACCGCGAGGGCAACGCCGAGCCAGAGCAGCGCGGTGCGCGCATCGCCGCGGATCACCGCCAGCATGGACAGCAGGCCGAGGATGGCACCGCTCGCGGTCAGGGTATGGACCGCCCAGCCGGCTGCCCGCTGCGTCGGGCTGTGCTTGGGGAGGGGGGCGGAACGCGGGGCCGCGGGGTCGCTCATCGCATCCACATTATTGGGTTCCGCGGGGTAAGGCCAAGTCGCGCGGCGGGTCACGTTCCGCGCGGCTTGGCGCGGGCTGTGGGCACCGCCGCCGCGGGATCGTCGGGCCAGGGGTGCTTGGGGTAGCGCCCGCGCATCTCGCGCCGCACATCGGCATAGGAGCCGCGCCAGAATCCCGCGAGGTCGCGCGTCACCTGGAGCGGCCGGGATGCCGGGGAGAGCAGGCGCAGGGTGAGCGCGACGCGGCCGCCGGCGATGCGCGGGCTCTCGCGGGCGCCGAACATCTCCTGCAGGCGCACGGCCAGGGCCGGCTCGTCCGGATCGCCGTAGTCGACGGGGATGCGCGAGCCGGAGGGGACGGCGACGTGCGTCGGCGCGTCGGCGTCGAGCCGACGGCGCATCGGCCAGTCGAGGCGCGCGAGCAGCGCGTCGTGCAGGTCGACACGCTCGAGATGGGCACGACGCGTGCAGCCCATCAGGCGGGGGCCGAGCCACTCGGGAAGGGCGGCGAGCAGCGCCGCGTCGTCCATCGCCGGCCATCCCGCCTCCGGCTCGTGGCGCGCGAGGAACGCGATACGCTGGCGCAGGGCGGTGCTGGCGGCCGACCACGGCAGTGCCGGCAGGCCGAGCTGGCGCACACCCTCGAGCATCGCCTCGACGACGAGCGCGGGCGGCGCTTCGTCGATCCGGGCACGGTGCAGGACGATCGCGCCGAGCCGCCGCTCGCGGGCCGCCTCGACCGCCTCGGTGCGGGGATCCCACGCCACGCCCTCGCGTGTCTCGATCGCCGCGTCGAACATCGACTCGATCGTTGCGCGGTCGATCGGCGCGGCGAGGAAGATGCGGGCCTCCTTCGCCCCGCCGTCGAGATCGGCGACGGCGAGGAACTCCTGGCCGGCGAGCGGGTCTTCGGGCGGCAGGAAGGCGCCGCGGCCGTTGGCCAGGCGGAACTGGCCATGGGCGCCGCGTCGCTGCGCGAGGCGGTCCGGCCAGCCCAGGGCGACCAGCTCGCCGACCGACTCGCTGGACGTGCGCTCGTCGGCCGCGATGTCGAGCTGGCGCCGCAGGTCCCGCGCCAGCTTGCGGGCGTTGGCGAGCGCGCCACGATCGAAGCCGCGCGCGTCCTCGTCGCCGCGCAAGGCGTCGACGCGCAGTCGGATGTCGGCGCTTCGCGTCCCCCCGCCGGTCGCGCGAAGCGGGTCGCGCTCGCCGATGAGGCTCGCGAGGGCGCACGCGAGCGCGCCGTGGCCGCGCGCGCGGCCGGCGACCAGGACATGGGCCAGTCGGGGATGCAGCCCGAGCTCGGCCATCGCCTGGCCGTGGGCGGTGATGCGGTTGTCCGCATCGATCGCGCCGAGGGCCAGGAGCATGGCGCGCGCCTGCTGCAGCGATGCGGCGGGCGGCGGATCGAGCCAGCGAAGGGTCGCGGGATCGGCGACTCCCCAGCGCGCCAGCTCGAGCACGAGGCCGGCGAGGTCGGCCTCCGCGATCTCCGGCGCGGCGAAGGCCGCCAGCGCGCGATGCTCGGCCTCGCCCCAGAGCCGGAAGGCGACGCCGGGTTCGAGGCGCCCGGCGCGGCCTGCGCGCTGGTCGGCCGATGCGCGGCTGACCCGCACGGTCTCGAGCCGCCCCATGCCGGTGTTGGGGTCGAAGCGCGGCACGCGTGCGAGCCCGCTGTCCACGACGATGCGGATTCCTTCGATGGTCAGGCTCGTCTCGGCGATCGACGTCGCCAGGACGATCTTGCGCGCGCCCCGCGGCGCGGGGCGGATCGCGGCGTCCTGCTGGTCGAGCGGCAGGTCGCCGTAGAGCGGCGCGACGATGGTGCCGGTCGGGATCGATTCGGGGGCGAGCTCCGCCGCCACCCGGCGGATCTCGCCGACGCCCGGAAGGAAGACCAGCGCACTGCCCGGCTCCTCGAGCATCGCCCGGCGGACCGCGTTGGCGACCGCGCGGTCGATGCGCTCGCCCATCGCCGGCCGACCGAGATAGCGATGCGAGACCGGGAAGCTGCGGCCCTGGCTGCGCACGATCGGCGCGCCGTCCAGCAGTCCCGCGACCGCGCCGGCGTCCAGCGTGGCGGACATCACCAGCACGCGAAGCTCGGGCCGCAGCGCGTTGCGCGCGTCGAGGGTAAGGGCGAGCGAAAGGTCGGTCTCGAGGCCGCGCTCGTGGAACTCGTCGAAGACGACCAGTGCGATTCCGTCGAGCTCGGGGTCGCGCTGCAGCCGGCGCAGGTAGAGGCCGTCGGTGACCACCTCGATGCGCGTCGCGCGGGAGACCTTGGACTCGCCGCGCACCCGGAAGCCGACGGTGTCGCCGACCTCCTCGCCCAGGCTGGCGGCCATCCGTCGCGCGGCGGCGCGCGCGGCGAGGCGTCTCGGCTCGAGCATGACGATGCGGCCGCCGGCGAGCCACGGGGCATCGAGGAGGGCGAGCGGGACCCGTGTCGTCTTGCCGGCGCCGGGCTCGGCGACAAGCACCGCCGACGGTCCAGCGACGAGCGTGTCGCGCAGCGCGTCGAGCACGGCATCGATCGGCAGCGGCGGCTGGAACGGAGCGGGCATGGCGGGTCGCGGATTTGGGCCCTTCGCCGTGCGATGTCAAACGCGCAGGGTCGCGCCCGGCACGTCGCCCTTGTCGCGCGGGACGCCGCGCAACACACTCGCGCCGTCGTTCCGACATGACCAGGCACCTGCGCCTCTTCGCCATCGCAACGCTCTTCGGGCTCGGCGCCTATGCCGTCGCCTGGATCCTCGTCCTTGCGAGTCGCCGGACGGGGCTGCTGGCCTGGCTCGCCGGCTGACGATCACCGGGGCAGCCGGAGGACCCATGAATCTCGCCCACCATCTCGCGCGCGCCGCCGCCTTTCGCCCCGACGCGCCCGCGCTCGCCCGCGGCACGCGGATCGTCGCCGACTACGCGACGATGGCCCGGCGCGTCGCGCGGCTCGCCGCGGCGCTGCGCGGCCCGCTGGGCCAGGCGCGCGGCGACCGGGTCGCGCTGATCCTCGGCAATGCGCCGGTCTATGCCGAGCTGATCTACGCGTGCTGGTGGGCCGGGCTTGCGGCACTGCCGGTGAACGCCAAGCTGCATCCCAGGGAGATCGCGTACGTGCTCGACCACGCGCAGACGCGGCTCGTGTTCGTTTCCGGGGAGACCGGCTCCGCCGTCGCGGCTGCCGTCGCGGAGGCGGGCTCCGGCGCGCGCGTCGTCGATGTCGACGCCGCTGAGTTCGCGCGGCTCGACGCGGCCGAGCCGATGGCGATGGCGCAGACCGAGGCGGACGATCTGGCCTGGCTGTTCTACACCAGCGGCACGACCGGCCGGCCCAAGGGCGCGATGCTGTCGCATCGCAACCTGCTGGCGATGACCACGAGCTATTTCCTCGACATCGATCCGCCGCAGCCGGGCGGCTGCCAGATCCACGCCGCGCCGATGAGCCACGGCTCGGGCCTCTACATGCTGCCGTCGGTGGCGCAGGCGAACTGCCAGGTCGTGCCCGAGTCCGGGCATTTCGATCCGGCCGAGCTGCTCGGGCTGTTCCGCGCCTGGCCGCACGCCTCGATGTTCGCGGCGCCGACGATGGTGAAGCGCCTCGTCGATCACCCGGACAGCGCGAGCGCGGCGATCGACAATCTGCGCGTGATCGTATGGGGTGGCGCGCCGATGTACGTCGCCGACATCGAGGCGGCGATCGCGCGCTTCGGCTACCGCTTCGCGCAACTCTACGGCCAGGGCGAATCGCCGATGACGATCACCGGCATGACGCGGGCGATGCTCGAGGGCTTCCATCGCGCCGGCGACCGCGAGGCGCTCGGCTCCGCGGGATGGGCGCAGGCCGTCGTCCAGCTGCGCATCGCCGACGGCGCCGACGCCCCGCTGCCGGTCGGCGAGACGGGCGAGATCCTGGCGCGCGGCGACAGCGTCATGCGCGGCTACTGGCGCAATCCCGAAGCCAGCGCGGCGACGCTGCGCGGCGGCTGGCTGCATACCGGCGACGTCGGCAGCGTCGACGCGCGCGGCCTGCTCACGCTGCGCGACCGGTCGAAGGACCTGATCATCTCCGGCGGCTCGAACATCTATCCGCGCGAGGTCGAGGAGGTGCTCCTGCGCCACCCGGCGGTCGCGGAATGCTCGGTGATCGGCGTGCCGGATCCGGAATGGGGCGAGAGCGTGCTCGCCTTCGTCGTCGCGCGGCCCGGCGCAGCCTTGGAGACGGCGGCGCTCGACCGCCTTTGCCTCGACAACATCGCGCGCTTCAAGCGGCCGAAGGCCTATCGCCTCGTCGATGCCCTGCCCAAGAACAACTACGGCAAGATCCTCAAGACCGAGCTGCGGAATTGGGCGGCGAAGCCGACGTGACGGGCGCGCGATCGAGATGCGCCCGCACGAGGTCGATGTGCTGGCGCAGGTCGTGGAGCTGGCGGGCGTAGGACAGCGGCACCCTGACCAGCGACACGCGCGCATCCAGCACATCGAGCCGGCCGACCAGCGCGAGCCGGTCGTCCGGGGCAAGGGCGCCTGCGGCCTCGCGCTCGATGCGCGCGAGATGCCTGTACCAGCGGTAGATCTTGCGTTCGATCTGCCAGCGATAGATCGGCGGCCCGATGCGGAGCAGCGGCAGCAGGACGCCGAGCAGCGGCAGCATCAGGATCAGCGCGCGCTCGCCCCACACCGCGACCCAGAACGGCAGGAAGCGGGCGAAGATCGACGGGCCGGACTCCATGAACCGCTGGGCATAGGCGTTGAGCGGGTAGTCGAGCAGCTCGCGCGACGGGAAGCGGCCGGCCGGCGCGAAGAGCTGCTGGCCGCCATGGACCTCGCGCGCGACGCGGACGAACAGGTTCTTGATCGCGGAATGCAGGTCCTCGCGCACGACCAGCGCGGCCGCGGGAGCGAGCAGGGAAACGTCGCGCGGCGGGATGTCGTCGGCGAGGCTGATCGCGCCGGCCGGCAGCGTCACCGCCGAGAGGAAAGGGAAGATCATGCGGTACGCGTCGGCGCGCTCGAAGGCGACGAGCTCCAGCTCGGGGCTGCGGAACAGGTCGTTCAGCGTCGGCAGCGGGTGGGCGATGACGAACAGGCCGGCATCGATCGTCCCTTGCAGCAGCGCGGTCCGCGCCTCGAGGCCGGCAAGCGGCAGCAATGTCGGCGCGGCGGTGTCGAAGCCGTTCTCCGCCAGCAGCTGCAGCGCCAGCGCGCGGTTGCCGCTGCCCGGCGGCCCGATCGCGATGCGGCGGCCCTTGAGGTCGGCGAGGCGCCGAGCCTCCAGCGAGCGCCGCGCGAAGAGGAAGACCGGCTCGTAGAAGACGCTGCCGAGCGCCTCCAGCGCCTCGTCCTCGCCCGAGGCGCCGACGCCGCCCTGGATCAGAGCGACGTCGACGCGCCGGGGCTCGGCGCGCAGCAGCTCGAGATTCTCGACCGCGCCGCGGGTCGTCACGATCTCGAGGGTGATGCCCTCGCGCTGCAGCTTGTCGCGATAGCGTCGCGCCGTCGCGGCATAGACGCCGCTCTCCGGGCCCGCCGCCATGACGACGTGGCGAGGCGGCAGCGGTCGCACATACTGCGCCGCGGCCGCGAGTACCGCGCCGACGAGGAGCGCGACCGGGAGGTAGAAGCGCAGGTTCTCCCGCAGGTGATGCAGCATCGCCGGCGTCAGCCGCCGACGGCCTCGGCGAAGAAAAGGTCCTGCCAGCGCTCGGGCTTGGTTCGCAGGCTTCCCGTCTTCGCCATGAAGTCGATCATCGGGGCGATGGTCAGCGGCTTGGTCGTGAATTCGACCTCGGGGTCGCTCATGATCGCCATGATGTCGTCGATCGGCGTCCGATCGTTGGTCGCGCGCAGGAAGATCTCGACCGCACCGCGCTTGTCGCGGTTGACCATGCCGGTGGCCTCCTCGAGCGCGGCGAGGTAGGCGCGGTAGAGCTTCGGATTCGAATCGCGGAACTTCCCGGTGGTCGCCACGACGTTGAACGACGACCGGCCGCCCAGGATGTCCGCCGCGGTGGTCAGCTTGCGGACGCGCGGGTCCTTGAGCTGGCGGTACTGGAACGGCGGCGAGGAGAAATTGGCGGTGACCTCGGTCATCGGCCCGAGCATGGCCGCGGTCGCGTCGGGATGCGCCATCGACACGGTCAGCGGGTCGAAGCGCTGGTAGTTGGCTTCTCCGAAGAGCTGGGCGGCCGCCATCTGCAGCCAGATCGCCTGGTTCGAGACCTTCACCGCCGGTACCGCGATCCGGTCCTTGTCGGTGAAGTCGGCGAGCTTCTGAACCGCCGGATTGCGCGTGAGCAGGAAGATCGGCAGGCAGTTGAGCCCGGCGGCGGCGCGAACGTTCATGTTGCCGCGCGTGCGCGACCAGATCGTGGCGATGCCGGGCAGGCCGAGGGACACGAAGTCGACCGACCCCGAGACGAGCGCGTCGTTCATCACGTCGCTGGACCGGAACGTCGCCCAGGTGACCTTGACGTCGCCGAGGCCGGCGGCCTTCGCCTGCTTCTCCACCAGGCCCAGCTCCTCCATGAGGATGTACTGGATGTAGCCGAGGCCGAACTGCTTGGCGGCGCGCAGCTCCGTCGCCTCGGCGCGGGCGAGCGAGGGCGCGGCCAGGGCGCCGGCGGCGAGCTGCAGGACGTGGCGGCGCTTCATGGGATCCTCCCTCGGTCGTTGTCTCGGCGCCGCGAGACTAGCACGGCGCGGTGTCAGGCCTTGCGCTTGAGCCAGCTGAAGATCGTCGGCGCCAGCAAGATGATCATTAGGATGCGGGCCATGTGGTGGGTCGCGACGAAGGCCGCGTCGACCGCGAGCGCGAGCGCCACCAGGCTCATCTCGGCGAGCCCGCCGGGGGCGAAGGCGAGGACGATGGCGGCGATCGGCAGGCCGGAGAGCCGTCCGATCGTGAAGGCGAATGCGACGGCGATGGCGATCATGATGACCGCGACGATCGCCGCATGGCCGATCGCCTGTCCGACGCGGCGCACCGGGACGCCGACGAAGCGGCAGCCGACCGTCGACCCGATGATGACCTGCGCCATCTGCACGATCAGGGTCGGCGGCGTCGACTCCGTGATGCCGGCGAGATGGATGCCCGCCGAGAGGAACATCGGGCCCAGCACGAACGCCGCGGGGATGCCGAGGCGCGCGCCGCCGAGCGCGCCGACGGCCGCGCACGCGGCGAGGATCGCGTAGTCCTGGAGCCCGACGTCGAGCAGTCCGATGGTGGCGCGCGCGCCGCCGTCGACCGCGATGTCGCCGTGCAGCCGGAACCAGATCGGGATCGCGAAGACGGTGATCAGCACGCGCGTGGCATGGGCGAGCGAGATCATGCGCTCGTCGCCGCCGAGCTGGCCGCCGACGGTGATCATCTCGTTGAGCCCGCCGGGCGCCGCCGCGAAATAGGCGGTGATCGGGTCGAAACCCGCCCGGCGGCGGAAATAGAGCCATCCAAGCCAGGTCGTCAGCGCCGCCCAGACGCCCAGCGCCAGCAGCGTCGGCCACCAGCCGGGCATCCGCGCGACGACGGTCGGGGTGAAGCTGGCCCCGAGCATCACGCCGAGCACCGTGATGAAGATGCTGCGCAGCCAACGCATCATCCGGACCGGCGCGCCGGCGAGCGCGGCGATCGTGACCGCGGTCATCGCGCCGAGCATCCAGGGCAGCGGCAGCCGGAGCTGGGCGAAGACCCAGCCGCCGGCGGCGCCGATCGTCAGGGCCAGGACGAGGCGCCCCACGTCATGCAGGCGCGAGGCGTTCGCGGACGGCATTCAGTCGACGTAGCGGCCGAGGCGGACCGCCGTCTGCCCCTTGACCAGCCGCTGCGTCGGCATGATCAGCACGCACGCGTCGTAGGGCGTCACCACGGGCAGGTCGCCGTCGTGGCCGAGCACGGTGCCCTTCTTCGCGATCACCTCGAGCCCGCGATAATCGGCGGCGAAGACGAAGCGGTCCGAGCGGATGGTCACCGCGTCGGTGATCTCGATGACGCGGGCGGGCGGGCGGGCGGCGGTCGGCAGATAGGGGGCGGCGTCGGAGGCGCCGAGCGTCCCGAGATCGACGAGCGTGCGCAGCATCGTCTCGATGGCGACGTCGGCGGATTTCGCCTCCCAGTGCTGGCCGCATTCGACGAGTTGCGCATTCTTCGGGCTGGCCGGATCGCCGAAGCCGCCGTAGTCGCGCATGCGGCGGCCGGCGGCATGACCCTGGTCGCTGACGATCAGCGTGGGGTAGCCGATGCGCCGCGCCCACCGGCGGCCCTTTTCGAGCGGGCCGCATAGCATCAGCGGCGCCGTGGCGTGCTGCATGGAGTGGATGTCGAGCAGGAAGTCGGCGGCTTCGACGACCGGGCGGAGGGCGCGTGCGCGCTGCAGCTCGACCGAGCTGCGCGGGCCGTCGAGCGCGTCGAGGCCCCACACTCGATTGAAGTCCTCGTCGACGAAGCGCGATGCGGTCGGCTTGGCCTCGTCGAAGCTGAAGAACGCCGCCGTGTTGCAGAACGCCAGCGTGAGGGTCCCGAGACGCGGCTTCAGCCCCTTGCGCAGCAGGAAGTCGAGCGCGATGGCGCCGCACAGTTCGTTGCCGTGAACCAGCGCCGTGACGAGGACGTGCGGGCCGGGTGTCGCGGATGCGAAGCGCAGCACGTAGTCGATGCCGGCATTGCCGACGCGATAGGGGCGGATGTCCGGGGGGCGGAGTTCGATCGCATAGGACGCAGTCGACACGGGCGCGACTCCTGGTGGAGGGACGGTCAGCCCGGCGGCAGCAGGCCGTGGCGGACGAGATCGGCCTCGAGCTGGCCGGGCGAGGTGAAGTGGACGGCGTGGAGGCCCGCGGCGCGGGCGCCGGCGACGTTCTTCTCGGAATCGTCGATGAACAGGCACGCGGCCGGATCGAGGCCGAAGCGCGTCGTCAGGTGGTCGAAGATCGCGCGGTGCGGCTTCATCGCCTTGACCTCGCCGGACACGACGACGCCGCGGAAGCGGCGGAAGAACGCGAAGCGCCGGACACCCAGCGGGAAGGTCTCGGCCGACCAGTTCGTCAGGCCGTAGAGCGGCGTGCCGGCGGCGTGGAGCCGCTCGAGCAGCGCCACCGTCCCATGGATCTGGTCGCGCATCATGCGGTCGAAGCCGGCGTAGTAGGCGCGGATGAGATCGGCCGCGTCCGGATGCAGTGCGATGAGCTCGGCCTCGGCGTCGGCGATGGCGCGCCCGCCGTCCTGGCGCTCGTTCCACTGCGGGGTGCAGATGGTGGCTAGGAAATGCTCCATCGCCGCCTCGTCGCCGGCGAACACGTCGCGCAGGTGATGGCGAGGATTCCAGTCGATCAGGACTCCCCCGAGGTCGAAGACGACGACGGAGGGCGCGGTCATGGCCGCTGCGCCACGCGCTCGAGGACGCGGCGCAGGAACGCCTCGCACAGCGCGACCTGGTCGACGGCGATGAACTCGTTGGGCTTGTGCGCCTGATCGATGTGGCCGGGTCCGCAGACGATGGTCGGGATGCCGGTCGCCTCGAACAGGCCGGCTTCGGTCCCGAAGGCGACCTTGGACGTGCCATTGGCGCCGGTCGCGGCCTTGCACAGCTGCGTGATCTCGGCCTGCTCGTCGGTCGCCAGGCCCGGGAAGCTCGACAGCTCCTCGAAGCGGAAGCCGGTGTCGCGCTGCACCGCGTGCATCGCGGGCTCGAGCTCGCGGCGCGCATAGGCCTCGGCCTCCGCCAGCAGGGCGCGCGGATCGTGGGCGGGAAGGTGGCGGAACTCGAAGTCGAAGTAGCAGTCCTTCGGCACGATGTTGAGCGCGGTGCCGCCATGGATCACGCCGGTATGGACGGTCGTGAAGGGCACGTCGAACTCGCGGTCGAACGGGCCGTCGGTCGCGAGGCGGCGACCGATGCGATTGAGATTGGCGATGAACTCGGCCGCGTACTGCACGGCGTTCACCCCGTGCGGCGCCAGCGAGGAATGGCACTCGAAGCCGCGGACATGGGCGCGGGTCGACAGCTTGCCCTTGTGGGCGCGAATGACCTTCATCTCGGTGGGCTCGCCGACGATGCAGGCATAGGGGCGCACCGGGCGTTGCGCGATCACGTCGAGCATGCGGCGCACGCCGAGGCAACCGACCTCCTCGTCGTAGGAGAAGGCGAGATGGACCGGCGAGCCGCGCACGCTGCGCTTGATCTCGGGGACCATCGCCAGCACCACGGCGACGAAGCTCTTCATGTCGCAGGTGCCGCGGCCGTAGAGGCGGCCGTCCTTCTCGGTCACGGCGAATGGATCGGTCACCCATTCCTGCCCGTCGATCGGCACGACGTCCGTGTGGCCCGAAAGCACCAGGCCGGGCCGGTCGGCCGGACCGATCGTCGCGAAGAGGTTCGCCTTGCGCCCGTCGGCATCGTAGACGAGCTCGCTGTCGATGCCGTGGCCGGCGAGGTGGCCCTTCACGAACTCGATCAGGCTCAGATTGGAATCGCGGCTGGTGGTGTCGAAGCCGACGAGCCGACGGATCATGTCGACGGCGGCGGAGCTTGGCACGGGCATGACGGGGTCGCTGTCGTTGCGGGCTGAAACGTCGGGCCACTATAAGGTGCGTCGACGGCTTCGCAAGGCAAGCGGCGGCCGCGGCGATCGCGGCGCCTCCGAACGGGTTGGCGCGGCGCGGCGAACGAGGGAGGTGCACGATGCGTCAGCGGTTCATCGCGGCGATCCTGGTCGCGCTGGGCGCCTGGTGGGCGGGCACGTCGCGGCCGGCCGCGGCGCAGGATCTGGCGATCGGCCTGGGCCGCGCCGTCACGTCGATCGATCCGCATTTCCACAACACCGGCCCGAACAACAGCGTCGCCGCGCACATCTACGACCGGCTCATCCATCACGACGCCCGGCAGCGGCCCGTGCCGGGGCTCGCGGTGTCGTGGTCGGCGCTCGACGAGCTGACCTGGGAGTTCCGGCTGCGTCCCGGCGTTCGATTCCACGACGGCAGCGCCTTCGGCGCCGACGACGTCGTGGCGACCTTTGCGCGCGCGCCCAACGTGCCCAACAGCCCGTCCTCCTTCGCGCTCTACACCCGCGCGATCGCGGCCGTCGAGAAGGTCGACGACCTCACCGTGCGGCTGCGCACGCGCGAGCCGCATCCGCTCCTGCCCAACGACGTCAGCGCGATCAACATCGTGGCGCGCGGCGCGGCGCGGGCGACCACCGCCGAGTTCGACTCGGGCGCGGCGGCGATCGGCACCGGCCCCTACCGCGTCGCCGCCTGGCGCAAGGACGAGCAGCTCGTGCTCGAGCGCAATGCGCAATGGTGGGGCGGGGCGACGCCCTGGGCGCGCGTCGCCCAGCGCATCATCGTCAACGACGCCGCGCGGGTGGCCGCGCTGCTGGCCGGCGACGTCCAGGCGATCGAGGTCGTGCCGACCGCCGACGTGCGCAAGCTGGAGGGCGATCCGCGGGTCGCGCTCGCACGCGAGGTGTCGAACCGGCTGCTGTTCCTCAATCTCGACCAGGCGCGCGACGTCACGCCCTTCGTCGCCGATCGCGACGGCAGACCGCTCGCGCGCAATCCGTTCAAGGACGTGCGCGTCCGCCGGGCGATCTCGAAGGCGATCAATCGTGCGGCGATCGCCGACCGGCTCCAGGAGGGGCTCGCGATCCCTGCGGGCGGCGTGATCCCCGACGGCTTCTACGGCAGCGACCCGACGCTGGCGCCCGAGCCCTTCGATCTCGACGGTGCGCGGCGCCTGCTGGCCGAGGCCGGCCATCCCGACGGATTTTCCCTGACGCTGCACGGCCCGAACGACCGCTATCCCAACGACGAGAAGGTGACCCCGGGCATCGCGCAGATGCTCGCGCGGCTCGGGCTCGCGACGAAGGTCGAGCTGCTGCCCTGGTCGGTCTACGCGGCGCGCGCGAGCCGACAGGAGTTCAGCGCCACGTTCTTCGGCTGGGGCGCCGCGACCGGGGAGGCCTCGTCGCCTCTGCGCTCGCTGATGGCGACCGTCGATGCCGCGCGCGGCCTCGGCGCGTCGAATCGCGGTCGCTATTCCAACCCGGCCTTCGACGCGGCCCTGACCGCGGCCCTGCGGACGATCGACGACGGACGGCGCGAGCTGCTGCTGCGCGAGGCGACGCGCATCGGGATCGCCGATGTCGGGATCGTCCCGCTCTACTACCAGGTGAACGTCTGGGCCCTGCGCCGCGGCCTCGACTACGAGGGTCGCGCGGACGACCAGACCCATGCCTGGCTCATCCGGCCGCAGCGCTGACGCCCACGCGCTTGACGCGGTCGATGCGCGTGCCACGTTGGCGCGGACCACTTCGACAGACGGGAGACGGACCATGACGGGAACGACGCGTGCCGCATTGCTCGTGGCGGCGATTGCCTGGGGGATCGCCGGCCCGGCGGCGGCGCAGGAGCTGACGATCGGGCTCAGCGGCAACGTGACGTCGGCGGATCCGCACTTCCACAACCTGTCGCCCAACAGCAACGTCGCGGCACATGTCTACGACCGCCTGGTGCATCAGGATGCCCGGCAGCGCATCGGCCCCGGCCTGGCCGTGTCGTGGAAGCCGATCGACGACCTGACCTGGGAGTTCAAGCTGCGCACCGGCGTGCGATTCCACGACGGCAGCGAGTTCTCGGCCGAGGACGTCGTGGCGACGCTCAAGCGCGTGCCCTGGGTCCCGAACTCGCCGTCGCCGTTCACGCTCTACACGCGCTCGATCGTCGCCACCGAGGTCGTCGACAGCCACACGATCCGGTTCAGGACCCGTTCGCCGTGGCCGCTGCTGCCCAACGACCTCGCCACCGTGTCGATCGTCAGCCGCAAGGCGGTCGAGGCGTCGACCGGCGACTTCAACAGCGGCAAGGCGGCGATCGGCACCGGGCCTTTCCGCTTCGGCGAGTTCGTGCCGAACGATCGCGTCACCCTGGTCCGCAACGACTCCTATTGGGGACCGAAGCCGCACTGGCAGAAGGTGACCCTGAAGCTGATCATCAACGATGCCTCGCGCACGGCCGCGCTGCTGGCCGGCGACGTGCAGATGATCGAGGCGGTGCCGACGACGGACCTCGCGCGGCTGAAGCAGAGCCCGCAGATCGCGGTGCAGCAGATCACCTCGAACCGGCTGATCTACCTGGCGATCGACCAGGCCCGGGACGAGTCACCCTTCGTCGCCGACAAGGCGGGCGGCAAACTGGTGCCGTCGCCGCTCCGGGACCTGCGGGTGCGCCAGGCGATCAGCAAGGCGATCAATCGGCAGGCGATCGTCGAGCGCATCTTCGAGGGTGCCGCGATCCCCGCGGGCGGCTTCCTGCCGGAGGGCTTCTTCGGCGCCTCGCCGAAGCTCAAGCCGGAGGCGTTCGACGCCGAGGGGGCGCGTCGGCTGCTGGCGGCAGCCGGCGTGCCGAGCGGATTCGTCCTGACGTTGCACGGTCCGAACGATCGCTATCCCAACGACGACAAGGTGCTGCAGGCGATCGGCCCGATGCTCAATCGCGTCGGCATCGACGCCAAGGTGGTGTCGCTGCCCTGGGCGACCTTCGCGACGCAGGCAAGCGCGCCGCACTACGCCTACAGCGTCTCGCTGCTCGGATGGGGCAGCGGCACCGGCGAGGTGTCGTCGCCGCTGCGCGCCCTCGTCGGCACGCCGAATGCCGAGCGCGGGACCGGGGCGGCCAATCGCGGGCGGTTCTCCCACCCGCAGGTCGACGAGCTGACGGCGAAGGCGATGAGCACGGTCGACGATGCGGCGCGCGAGAAGCTGCTCCAGGCCGCGAGCGAGGTCGCGATCGGCGAGCAGGGGATCATCCCGCTCTACTACCAGATCAACACCTGGGCGACCCGCAAGGGCATCACCTACGAGCCGCGCAGCGACGAGTACTCCCTGGCGCAATTCGTCCATCCCGCGCCGTGAGCGCCGCCGTGCAGCCGCCTTGCGACACCCCGGTGGAGTTGCGATAGGCTGCACCGGAAAGCTTCGGCGCGCGGTTTCCGAGAGGCAGGGGCCGCGTCCAGATCATCGGGAGACGAGCCATGTTCCTCCGCACGGTGCGCGTCGCGGTCACGGCCGGGTTTGTGGGCGTCGCGGCACTCTTCGGGGCGGGTGCCGAGACCGCCGTCGCCCAGGACCTGACGATCGGTCTGCAAGGCAGCATCACGTCGATCGACCCGCATTTCCATGCGCTGGCGACGAACAACAACGTGGCGCAGCACCTCTTCGACAGGCTGATCCACCAGGACGAGCGCCAGCGGCTGACGCCGGGCCTGGCGACGTCATGGTCGGCGCTCGACGAGACGACCTGGGAGCTGCGGCTGCGCAAGGGGGTCAAGTTCCACGACGGCAGCGACTTCGACGCCCAGGACGTCATCGCGACGATCAAGCGCGTGCCCTGGGTGCCCAACTCGCCGTCCTCCTTCACCGGCTTCGTGCGGCCGATCGTCGAGACGGTGGTGGTCGACCCGCACACGATCCGTTTCCGGACCAGCGCGCCGGCGCCGCTGCTGCCGGCGATGCTGACCAGCGTGAACATCGTCAGCCGGAAGGCGGTCGAGGCGCCGAGCGCCGACTTCAACAGCGGCAAGGCGGCGATCGGGACGGGCCCGTTCCGCTTCGTCGAGTTCGTGCCGGGCGACCGCGTCGTCGTCGTCCGCAACGACGCCTATTGGGGCGACAAGCCGCATTGGGCGAAGGTCACGATGAAGCTGATCCCGAACAACGCGGCGCGCACCGCCGCGCTGCTTGCGGGCGACGTGCAGATGATCGAGGCGGTGCCCTCCGCCGACATGCCGCGGCTCAAGGAGAACCCACAGGTCGCGATCGCACGGATCACCTCGAACCGGCTGATCTACCTCGCGTTCGACCAGTCGCGCGACCAGACGCCCTTCGTCACCGACAAGGCGGGGGCCCTGCTGCCGAACAACCCGCTGAAGGATCCGCGGGTCCGCCAGGCGATCAGCAAGGCGATCAACCGCCAGGGCATCGTCGACCGCGTGTTCGACGGCGACGCGATCGGCGCCGGCGGGCTGCTGCCCGAGGGCTCATTCGGGGCCTCGCCCCGCCTCAAGCCGGACGGGCTCGACCAGGAGGGCGCGCGCAAGCTGCTCGCGGCGGCCGGCTATCCGAACGGGTTCGCGCTCACCCTGCACGGCCCCAACGACCGCTACCCGAACGACGAGCGCGTGCTGCAGGCGATCGGCCCGATGCTGACGCGCGTCGGCATCGACGCCAAGGTGGTGACGCTGCCGTGGGCGACCTACGCCTCGCAGGGCAGCGCGCCCACCTACGCCTACAGCGTCATGCTGTTCGGCTGGGGCAGCAACACGGGCGAGACCTCCGACACGATGCGGGCGCTGATCGCGACGCCCAACCGGGACAAGGGTATGGGCGCCTCGAACCGCGGGCGCTACTCCAATCCCAAGTTCGACCTGCTGCTGGACAAGGCGCTCGGCACGATCGACGACCGGGCCCGGGAGCAGCTGCTGTTCGAGGCAAGCGAGCTCGCGCTCGGCGAGCACGGCATCGTGCCGCTCTACTACCAGGTGAACACCTGGGCGACGCGCAAGGGCATCGTCTACAGCGCCCGCCAGGACGAGTACTCGCTGGCCCAGTTCGTGCGACCGGCCAACTGAGATGGCGCGCGCCACCACCGGACAGGATTGCCCGCGATGACCGTGTTCATCATCCGGCGCCTGATGCAGAGCGCGCTGGTCCTGTTCGTGATGTCGCTGATCGTGTTCTTCGGCGTCTACGCGATCGGCGACCCGATCGAGATCTTCATCTCGCCGGAGGCCGACCAGATCGAGCGCGAGCGGGCCAAGGCCGCCCTCGGCCTCGACAGGCCGGTATGGGAGCAGTACTTCGCCTTCCTCGGGGCGGCCTTCCAGGGCGACCTCGGCCGCTCCTTCGTCTTCAACATCCCGTCGATCACCCTCATCCTGCAGCGGATGCCCGCGACGCTGGAGCTCGCGGTCTCGGCGCTGGTGCTCGGCATCGCCGTCGGGCTGCCGCTGGGCATGTATGCCGGCTACCGGCCGAACTCCGTCGGGGCGAAGGCGATCCTGGCCGGCTCGATCCTCGGCTTCTCGCTGCCGACGTTCTGGGTCGGGCTGATGCTGATCATGCTGTTCGCGGTCAACCTGGGCTGGCTGCCTTCGACCGGGCGCGGCGAGACAGCGACCTATCTCGGCGTCACGTCGAGCCTGTTCACGATTGACGGCCTGCGGCACCTGGCGATGCCGGCGCTGAACCTGGCGTTGTTCAAGATCTCGCTGATCATCCGGCTGGCGCGCGCCGGCATGCGCGAGAACATGCTGATGGACTACGTGAAGTTCGCGCGCGCCAAGGGACTGCCGATGCGCCGCGTGGTCTTCGTCCACGTGTTCAAGAACATCATGATCCCGATCGTCACCGTGATCGGGCTGGAGCTCGGCTCGACCATCGCCTTCGCGGTGGTCACGGAATCGATCTTCGCCTGGCCCGGGATGGGCAAGCTGATCATCGACTCCATCCAGCGCCTCGATCGGCCGGTGATCGTCGCCTATCTCTGCATCATCGTGTTCATGTTCATCATCATCAACCTCGTGGTCGACGTCCTCTATTCCGTGCTCGATCCGCGGGTGCGGCTGTCCGAGGCGAAGAGCTGAGCCATGGCAACGACGCTTCCCGACGACGGCACGCGGGCGGACGACGAGGTCGTCGCGCCCCGGATCGAGACGCCGCTGCGGCGCTTCATCTCGGATTTCTGCGAAAGCCGCATCGCGGTCGTCGGGCTGGCGGTGTTCGCGGTGATCCTGGCGGCGGCGCTGCTGGCGCCGGCGATCTCGCCGCAGAACCCCTACGACCTCAACCAGCTCGACATCATGGACGGCCGCCAGCCGCCGCTGACGAAGTCGATGGACGGGCTCAAGTTCTGGCTGGGCTCCGACGACCAGGGGCGCGACATGCTGTCGGCCATCTTCTACGGTCTGCGGACGTCGCTCGGGGTCGGCGCGATGAGCGCGCTCGGCGCGCTCGCCCTCGGCATGGCGGCGGGACTCGCGGCGGCCTATTTCGGCGGCCGGATCGAGAACCTGATCATGCGGATCGTCGACATCCAGCTGTCGTTCCCTGCGATCCTCGTCGCGCTGATCCTGCTGGCCGTGCTCGGGCAGGGGACCTGGAAGATCATCGTCGCACTGATCTGCGTGCAGTGGGCCTACTACGCGCGAACGGTGCGCGGCACGGCGCTCGTCGAGCGGCGCAAGGAGTACATGGAGGCGGCGCGCTGCCTGGCGCTCGGGCACAACCGCATCGTCTTCCGCCACCTGCTGCCGAACTGCCTGCCCCCGCTGATCGTCGTCGTGACGGTGCAGGTGGCCCACGCGATCGCGCTCGAGGCGACGCTGTCCTTCCTCGGCATCGGCCTGCCCATCACCGAGCCCTCGCTCGGCCTGCTCATCGCCAACGGGTTCGAGTACCTGCTGTCGGGCAAGTACTGGATCAGCTTCTTCCCCGGCGTGGCGCTGCTGATCACCATCGTGTCGATCAACCTGGTCGGCGACCAGCTGCGCGACGTGCTCAATCCGCGCCTGCAGAAATAGGAGCGGGAGATGGCGCAGCCGACACTCGTCGTCGAGGACCTGAGGACCTGGTTCTACACCAAGTCCGGGATCGTCAAGGCCGTGGACGGCGTGTCCTTCGCGGTCGAGCCGGGCAAGGTGATGGGCCTCGTCGGCGAATCCGGCTCCGGCAAGTCGGTCACCGGCTTCTCGATCATGGGCCTCGTCGATCCGCCGGGCCGCGTCGCCGGCGGACGCATCCTGTTCCACGGCACCGATCTCGCGAGCCTTTCCGAGGAGCAGATGCGCGCCGTCCGCGGCAAGCGCATCGCGATGATCTTCCAGGACCCGATGATGACGCTGAACCCGGTCCTGCGCGTCGACACGCAGATGATCGAGGCGGTCCAGGCGCACGAGGCGGTGTCGCGCGAGGAGGCGCGCCGGCGCGCGCGCGACGCGCTCGGCCAGGTCGGGATTCCGAGCCCGGACGAGCGCCTCGCCGCCTATCCGCACCAGTTCTCGGGCGGCATGCGCCAGCGCGTGGCGATCGCCATCGCGCTGCTCAACCGCGTCGAGCTGATCATCGCCGACGAGCCCACCACCGCGCTCGACGTCACCATCCAGGGCCAGATCCTGTTCGAGATGCAGCGTCTCGCGCGTGAGACGCGCACGGCGCTGGTCTGGATCACCCACGACCTGTCCGTCGTGGCCTCGCTCGCCGACGAGATCTGCGTCATGTACGCGGGGCGGATCGTCGAGCGCGGGACGATCGACGAGGTGCTCGACCGACCGGCGCACCCGTACACGGCGGGCCTGATCGGCTCGGTGCCGAGCCGCAACCGCCGCGGCAGCCCGCTGCAGCAGATCCCCGGTGTCATGCCGTCGCTGCTGAGCCTGCCGAAGGGCTGCGCATTCCGGTCGCGCTGCGCGCGCGCGGATGCGGCCTGCGGCGAGGATCCGCCGGAGATCGGCTTCGGCGGCCTGCAGCGCGCGCGCTGCGTCCACCCACTTGTCCCGGCGGCGGCGGCGTGAGCGGCGGTCCCATCATCGCCCTGCGCGGGGTCTCGAAGCGCTTCACCAAGGGGCTCGACGCGGCCGCGAAGCTCGCGAACATGCTCGGCGCCGGGATGCGCGAGGAGACGGTGCACGCGGTCGACAAGGTCGATCTCGAGGTCCGCGAGGGCGAGGTCGTCGGCCTCGTCGGGGAATCCGGCTGCGGCAAGTCCACGCTCGGCCGCATGGTCGCCGGCATCATGTCGCCCTCCGAGGGGACGGTGCTGTACCGCGGCACCAATCTCACGGCGCTGCCGCCGGCGGAGGCCAAGAAGGCCGCGCTCGCCGTGCAGATGATCTTCCAGGATCCCTTCGCCTCGCTGAACCCGCGCATGCGGGTGCGCGACATCATCGGCGAGGCGCCGCGCTATCACGGCATCGTGTCGCGCGGCGAGTACGAGCCCTATGTCGACGAGACGATGCGCCGCGTCGGTCTCGACCCGGCCTACAAGCGACGCTACCCGCACCAGTTCTCCGGCGGCCAGCGCCAGCGCATCGGGATCGCGCGCGCGCTCGCGGTGAAGCCCGAATTCATCGTCTGCGACGAGGCCGTCGCCGCGCTGGACGTGTCGATCCAGGCGCAGATCCTGAACCTGTTCATGAAGCTCCGTCAGGAGCTCGCCCTGACCTACCTGTTCATCAGCCACGATCTCGGCGTGGTGCGCCATCTCTCCGACCGCGTGGTGATCATGTATCTCGGGCGCGTCGTCGAGGAGGGGCCGGCCGAGGAGCTCTTCACGCGCCCCAACCATCCCTACACCGTGGCCTTGCTCGGCGAGATCCCGCGGCTCGACACGCGCAAGCGCGTCTTCGCGCCGGTCCAGGGCGAGATCCCGTCGCCGCTCGATCCGCCGCCGGGCTGCCATTTCCATCCGCGCTGCCCGCACGCCACCGAGCGCTGCCGCCGCGAGGTCCCCGTCCTGCGCGAGATCGCGCCGGGCCGCCGCGCCGCCTGTCACCTCAACGATGGCGCCTGACCGCCCGGCCGGCGCACCGATGCTCGAGCTGCCGGGGGTGTGGCGCCGGCACGGCGCGGCCGTGCCGGAGGTCCCGCTGGTCATGGACTCGCCGCACAGCGGCACGAGCTATCCGGCCGACTACCGGCACGCGGCGCCGCTCGCGACGCTGCGTCGGGCCGAGGACACGCATGTCGACGTCCTGTTCGGCGACGCGCCGCGCTTCGGCGCCACGCGCCTCGATGCGCTGTTCCCGCGGAGCTACATCGACGTCAACCGCGCGCTCGACGATCTCGATCCGGAGCTGCTCGACGGGCCGTGGCCTGAGCCGCTCGCGCCGGGGACCAAGACGACGCTGGGCATCGGGCTGGTGTCGCGGCTCTGCGGGGCGATGGTCCCGATCTACGACCGCCCGCTTGCCGTCGACGAGGTGCGCGGCCGCATCGATCGCTGCTGGCGGCCGTACCATACCGAGCTCGAGCGGCTCATCGAGGCGACCCATGCGCGCTTCGGCGCCGTCTTCCATGTCAATTGCCACTCGATGCCTGCCGTCGGGGCCGACGGCATGGCACTCGACGCCGGGCGGCCGCGGGCCGACTTCGTCCTCGGGGATCGCGACGGCACGACCTGCGCCGAGGCCTTCGTGGGAACCGCCGAGCGCTTCCTCGCGGCGCGGGGCTACGACGTGCGGCGCAACGATCCGTTCAAGGGCGTCGAGATCGTGCGCAAGTTCGGCCGTCCCGGCGCAGGGCGGCATTCGCTGCAGATCGAGATCAACCGGCGCCTCTACATGAACGAGGACACGCGCGAGCCGAACGACGGGTTCGCGCGGCTGCGTGCGGCCCTCGCGGGGCTCGTCGAATGCCTGGCCGGCTTCGCCCGCGACCGGGCCGCCGTCACGGCGCGAACTGCTCCTTGAGGATCCGCTCCTCGAGATTCTGATCGGGGTCGAAGAGCAGGGTGAACGCGATGTCGGTCGCCTCGCGCACCTCGACATGGACCACGTCGCGGACTTCCATGTTGTCGGCGGTGGCGCTCACCGGCCGCTTCTCGGGCTCGAGCACCTCGAAGCCGACGCGGGCCGTCCGCTGCAGCATCGCGCCGCGCCAGCGCCGCGGGCGAAAGGCGCTGATCGGCGTGAGAGCGAGCAGTCCGGCCCCGAGCGGGATGATCGGCCCGTGGGCGGAAAGGTTGTAGGCGGTTGTGCCGGCGGGCGTCGCGACGAGGATCCCGTCGCAGGCGAGCTCCTCGAGGCGGACGACGCCGTCGATCTCGATGCGGATCTTCGCCGTCTGGCGCTGCTGGCGGAAGAGCGCGACCTCGTTGATCGCGATGGCCGACGTGCGCTGGCCGGCGATGGTCGTCGCCTCCATGCGCAGCGGGTTCAGCGTCACGCGCGTCGCGGCGGCGATCCGGTCGATCAGCGCGGTCTCGCGGAAGTCGTTGAGCAGGAACCCGACGCTGCCGCGGTTCATGCCGAACACCGGCACGTTCCGGTCGATGTAGCGGTGCAGCGTCTGCAGCATGAACCCGTCGCCGCCGAGCGCGACGATCACGTCCGCGACCTCCGGGGCCACGGTGGGGTGGAGCGCGCGAAGGCGCGTCGCCGCCTCGACCGCGTATTCGGTGTCGGCGGCGCAGACGGCGATGCGGGGAGGAGCCATGCGTGATTTCCGTTGCGGCGCTCAGGATGAGCCCATGTCGCGGGTTGCTGTCCAGTAGGCGATCGCGCCCACGGAGCAGAGCCCGGCGAGGGTGTAGAGGACGAGGCCGTAGCCGCCGCCGATCGACCACAGCACCGCGCCGAACGCGGGGCCGACGGCGCGCGCGAAATTCGACGGCAGGGTCAGGCTGCCGGAGATCGCGCCGTAGCTTTGGGCGCCGAACAGCTCGCGCACGATCGTGCCGCGGACGACGGTGCTGATGCCGTTGATCACGCCGTAGATCGCGACGAACAGCGTCAGCAGCGCGAGGTCCGCGCCCGCGAGCGCGGCAAGGATGAGCAGCGGCACGGCCGTGATGAAGACGGCCCGGCCGACGAGGCGGGCCGAGACCATCTGCCCGCCGGCGAACAGCAGGATGCGGCCGGAGACCTGCAGCGGCCCGATCAGGGTGAACAGCGCGACACCGGTGTCGCGCGACACGCCGCGCTCCTCGAGGATCGGCAGGAAATGGAAGATGAACGTCGTGAACACAAGGTTGTAGATCGAGAATGCGATCAGCAGCCCCCAGAACCGCAGGTCGGCGAGCGCGGCGCGGGTCGAGACCGATGGCAGCTTCTGGCTTCGCGGCGGGGCCGGCGGCAGGCGATCGGGGCGCAGCATGAGCGCATGGATCGACGCGCTGATCGCCAGATTGATCACGGCGAGGCTGAGCACCGCGTGGCGCCAGCCGAGCTCCTGGACGAGCAGATGGGCGAGCGGGATGAACGCCGTGCTCGCGAGCCCGCCGACCAGCGTCATCTTGAGGATCGCGCGCGGCGCCTGGTCGCCCATGGTGCGCGACAGCACGGCGAAGCCGGGCTCGTAGAGCGTGCACGACATCGCGAAGCCGATCACGACCCACAGCAGCCAGAAGACGAGCGGCGTCGCGACGAAGGCCCAGGCGGCGACCGCGAGGCTGCCGACGATCGAGCCGGCGGTCATCACGACCCAGGCATTGCCGCGGTCGATCTGCGTGCCGGCCCACGGCGCGAACACGCCCGAGGCGACGAGGCCGATGGTGATGCCGGCATTGAGCGCGGTCTTCGACCAGCCGAGATCGGCCTCCATCGGCACGACGAAGACCGCGATGCTGTAGAAGAGGATCCCCCAGGACACCAGCTGGGCGGTCGACAGGCTCCAGACGAACACGGCCGCGCGTCGGTCGGGGCGGGAGCCCGGTGCCGGCGGCGGCGTCACCCGCCGGTCACGCTCATGTGTCGCTCCACCGCAGGGCCGGCATGGCGGCGGTCGATGACGAAATCGTGGCCCTTGGGCTTGCGCGAGATGGCCTCGCGGATCGCCCGGTCGAGCTGCGCATCGTCGGGCGAGGCGCGCAGCGGCTTGCGCAGGTCGGCGGCGTCGTCCTGGCCCAGGCACATGTACAGCGTGCCGGTGCAGGTCAGGCGGACGCGGTTGCAGAGCTCGCAGAAATTATGCGTCAGGGGCGTGATGAAGCCGATGCGCCGACCGGTCTGCGCGACGCGCACGTAGCGGGCCGGACCGCCGGAGCGGTAGTCGGTCTCCTCGAGGGTCCAGCGCCGGGCAAGCTGCGCACGCACCAGGCTCAGCGGCAGATACTGGTCGAGCCGGTTCTCGCTGCCGATGTCGCCCATCGGCATGACCTCGATGAACGTGAGGTCGAAGCCCTCGTCGCCGCACCACTCGACGAGGCGGTCGAACTCGTCCTCGTTGAAGTTCTTCAGGGCGACCGCGTTGATCTTGACCTCGAGCCCCGCCGCCTTGGCCGACTGCAGGCCGGCGAGCACCTGATCGAGCTTTCCCCAACGCGTGATCGCCGTGAACTTGGCCGGGTCGAGCGTGTCGAGCGACACGTTGATCCGGCGAACCCCCGCGTCGCGCAGCTCGCCCGCGTACTTGCCGAGCTGGCTGCCGTTGGTCGTGACCGTCAGCTCGTCCATGGCGCCGGCCTTGACGTGGCGGCCGAGCGACCGGAACAGGTTCATGATGCCGCGCCGGACGAGCGGCTCGCCGCCGGTCAGGCGCAGCTTGCGCGTGCCCATGCGGACGAAGGCCGAGCACAGCCGGTCGAGCTCCTCGAGCGACAGCACCTCCGCCTTCGGCAGGAAGGTCATGTCCTCTGCCATGCAATACACGCAACGGAAGTCGCAGCGGTCGGTGACCGACACGCGAAGATAGGTGATCGCCCGCTGGAACGGATCGATCAGCGGCGCGGTCGGCGAGGCCGAGGGGATGGTGCCATCCATGCCGTCGCAAAATAGGGCGGCGCCGGCGCGAAGTCATCCCCGCCGCGGGACGGGCCGGCGCTCAGCGCTGCGGCGGCTTGCCGCGTTCGCGCAGATCGTCCTCGGTCGTGCGCGGCAGCGGGCGCGGCGGCCCCGCGAACGGATCGAGCGCCGACTCGCTCTGCACGATGCCGCGGCAATCCTCGCACATCCGGATGCGGTCGACCGCCGGCCCGTCCTTGAACATCCAGTGCCGGCCCGCGAGCTTCGCGACGACGCGCTCGACGGTGCCGCGCGCGCCGAAGGGCTTTCCGCAGCGCACGCACAGCGCAGGCGCTTCGGCCTTCAACGTGACCGCCTCGCGCGCCGCGGCCGCGAAGTTCAGCCTCGGCGCCAGTGTGATGACCTTTTCGGGACAGTTGGTTCGGCAAAGCCCGCACTGGACACAGGCGGACTCGACGAAGCGAAGCTCGGGCCGTTCCGGATTGTCGAGCAACGCGCCGGTCGGGCAGGCGCCGACGCAGGACAGGCACAGGGTGCAACCGGCGGTGTCGATGGCCACCGCGCCGAACGGCGCGCCTGCCGGAAGCGGCAGGATCGTCTGCGGCGACGATGCCGTGTCGTGCAGCGACTGGAGCGCGAGATTCACGATTCCGCGCTTGGCGCCGGCGGCGAGGAAGGTCGCGCGCGCGGCCGGCGCGCGGCGTGGCAGGTCGTAGAGCGCGCGTTCGACCGCGTCCGGATCCGCGGCGTCGATCACGGCGGTGCGTCCCTCGCCGTGGTCGAGCCCGACCATGACCGCCTCGGCGAGACCGATCTGCTGCGCGAGGCCGGTGCGGTCCTCGCGCGGCCCCGGATCGGCCAGGACCCGGATGCTCGCGCAGCCCCAGGCGAGCGCAGTCAGCAGCAGGTCCAGTCCGACCTGCGTGACCTCGTTGAGCGCGAAGGGCAGCACGCGCGCCGGCAGGCCGCGCCCGCGTCGCGCCATGGCATCGATCATCTCCTCGCCGTGCCGGGCATCGTGGATCAGCAGGACCGCGTCCTCGCCGCCCGCGTTCGCATAGGCGACGAGGAGCGCACGCAGCCGGTCGAAGACATGCGCCTGCGCCGGAAAGGCGTAGGCGACGGCGCCCGTGGGGCAGACGCTGGCGCAGGCGCCGCAGCCGGCGCATACGCGCGGATCGATCGCCACCTCGTCGCCGGCGGGGACGATGGCGCCGGTCGGGCAGAGGTCGATGCAGCGCGTGCATCCTGTCCGCGTGTTGCGGCCGTGGGCGCAGAGGGCGGCCTCGTAGGCGACGTAGCGCGGCTTCTCGAACTCGCCCGAAAGCTCTGCCGCGGCGAGCACGGCGGCCGCCACAGCGGCGGGATCGCCGGGATCGACGCGCAGATATCCCTCGCGCTTGCCGGGCGCCGGAAAGAGCGCGGCGCGGCCCGAGAGGTCGACGATCACGTCGCAGCGCGAGGCCGCGCCGTCGCGCGGCGCGTCGAACTCGAGCATGGCGCGCGACGACGGCCGTGCCGGTGCATAGCCGTCGACGACGACCTCGAAGGCCCCGAGATGCCCCTTCGCGGCGACGACGCGGCCGCGGAAGATCGGCACGTCGACGAGACGCGGAGGCAGGACGTCGGCGGGATCGTCGAGCAGGACCGTGCAATCGAGCTTGTCGGCGAGCTTGCGCGCGACCTCGATCGTCCGCTCGTCGCGGCCGTAGATCAGCGCCGTGCCCTCGGAGGTCAGGGTCACGCTCGGCGCCGGGGGCGGCGTGAGGGCCGCCTCGGCGAGGAGAGCCGCCATCTTCGGCCCGGCGGCAGCGCCCTCGGACGACCAGCCGGCGCGCTCGCGTATGTTCACGAAGGTGATGTCGTTGTCGAACCCGGCTTCGGCGCGCGTCTCGCTGAAGAACGGCGCCTCCTGGGTGCACGCGACGAGCAGCGGCGCGCCGAGCTTCAGCGCCTCGTCGAACCGCCGGAGCTCGCCGCGGCAGAGATACGTCGCCGGCGTGTCGAAGCCCGCGCCGCATCCGCGCCGGATCGCCTCGCCGTCGATCGTCATCGTCCCGGTGCAGTCGCACAGCAGGACCGTCTTGTCTCGCAGCTGCATGCGGCTTTGTGGCAAAGCCGCCCGGTGCACGCAAGCCGGTCGCGCCGCGTCGGCGATTGTCTTGCCGATCGTGCGGCGCGGCGCACATAGTCCGCCGCGATGACCGAGCCTGCCGTGATGCCCGATCCCGCCGATCCGCGCCTGACGCGCCGCGTCGCTGGCGTCGATCAGGACGGCCGGGCGGTCGAGGCGACCATCGTGGTCGAGCGGCCGCTGACGCTGTTCCTCAATGGCCAGGAGATCGTCACGATGATGACGATCGGAGACCATCCGGACTGGCTCGCGGTGGGATATCTGCTCAACCAGAACATGCTGCGCGCCGACGACGTCGTCACCGCGATCGACCACGACGACGACACCGAGACCGTCGTCGTGCGCACCGAGGCGCGCACCGACTTCGAGGCGAAACTGCGCAAGAAGACCCTGACCTCCGGCTGCGCGCAGGGCACGGCGTTCGGCGACGTGATGGAGAAGTTCGCCACCGTCGAGCTGCCGCACGCGGCGCGCCTGCGGACGTCTTGGCTCTATCGCCTGATGCGCGCGATCAACACTGCGCCGTCGCTCTATCTCGAGGCCGGCGCGATCCACGGCTGCGCGCTGTGCCGCGAGGACGAGGTGCTCGCCTACATGGAGGACGTCGGCCGGCACAACGCGATCGACAAGATCGCGGGCTGGATGTTCCTGCGCAACGTGCCGCCCGGCGACAAGATCTTCTATACGACCGGGCGGCTGACGTCGGAGATGGTGATCAAGTGCGTCCAGATGGGAATCCCCATCCTGGTGTCGCGATCGGGATTCACGGCGTGGGGCGTGGAGCTGGCGCGGCAGGCGGGCTTGACCCTGATCGGCCGCGCGCGCGGCGGCCGCTTCATCGTGCTGTCCGGCGACGAGCGGATCATCCGCGACGCCGACGCGCGCATCGTCGCCGAGGAGGATCGGCGCGCCCGGCGCAAGGGGGCGGGCGACGATGGCTGAGCATGTCGTCGGCATCGTCCTGGCCGGCGGGCTGTCGCGCCGCATGGGGGGCGGCGACAAGTGCCTGCGGCCGCTCGGCGGCCGGCCGATGCTCGCGCATGTCGTCGAGCGCCTGGCGGCACAGGTCGACGTCGTTGCGCTCAACGCCAACGGCGACGCCGCGCGCTTCGCCGCATTCGGACTCGAGGTGCTGCCGGACGTCGTGGCCGGCTATGCGGGTCCGTTGGCCGGGATCCTCACGGGGCTCGAATGGACGGCGGCACGCCACCCGCAGGCGCGGTGGCTCGCCAGCGCGGCGGCCGACGCGCCGTTCTTCCCGCGCGACCTCGTGGCGCGCTTGGTCGATGCGGTGACCCGCAGCGGCAGGCCTCTTGCCTGCGCGTCATCCGGCGGGCGCACGCATCCGGTCTTTGGCCTGTGGCCGGTCGCCCTGCTGCCCGAGCTGCGCACCGCGGTCACCGAGGAGGGGCTGCGCAAGGTCGATCTCTGGACCGGCCGGTACGGATGCACCGCCGTCGACTTCGCGGTCGACGACGGTGATCCGTTCTTCAATGTCAACGAACCGGCCGACCTCGCCGCAGCAGAGCATCGCCTCTCGTCGGCGGGCCGATCGGCCCTATAGTCCAGTGGGCATGCCGGAAAATCCGACCCCGCCTCCCCCGGTCGAGCGGACCGAGCGCTTGCGCATCGGCGTCGTCGCCGAATGCCGGCCGGCGCAAGGGCCGTGGAGCCGGTGGCAGTGGCGGCCGATCGCGGCGATCGCCGGCGGGGCCGAGCTCGTCGCGGGCGCCGTGCTGCGCGAGGAGGGCGCCGTACGCCACGTCTTCATCGGCGCCGGCGAGGTGGAGCTCGTGACGGCTGAGACCGCCGCCTACAAGCTCAACCTCGATACCGGGTCGCCGTCGATCTACGTCGTCGCGACCCCTGTCGATGGCGATCCCGGAGGGCTCGCGCTGCGCGGTGTCACCGCGTCGCCCTGGGAGGCCGAGGCCTTCCTCGACGGCCATCACGTCGTCGAGCGCGTTGCGATGCCGGAGGCGGCGGTTCAGCTGCTGCAGGACTTCGTCGCCGCCTATCACGTCGAGGACGTGTTCATGAAGCGCCAGCGCAAGCGCCACGACCCGCAGAAGGGGTTCGGACGCGGCAGTTCGTCGAACGACTATGGCCCGGGCACCTTCGAACCCACCCGCTGACCCGCGCGAGGGCTTCCTGTCGCGCTGGTCGCGCCGAAAGGCCGAGGACGGCGCCGCGGCGGAGTCCGTTGCCGCATCGGAGCCGGTTGCGCGCGATGCAGCGGTTCCCGGGCCGGCGGCGGCAATCGATCCGCCCGCGACGCCACTGTCGGCCGCCGCGCCGGAATCGTCGGGCGAAGCGCCACTGCCGCCGATCGAGAGCCTCACGGCCGAGTCCGACTACAAGGCGTTCCTCCGACCGGGCGTCCCGGCGGCGACGCAGCGCGCGGCATTGCGCAAGCTGTGGGCGACGGTGCCGGCCCTGGCGCCGATCGAGATCGCCGAGGCCCACATGGGCGACTTCAACGCGGTTCCGACATTCCCGGAAGGACTGAAGGAGACTCTCTTCGACGCAGTGCGCGGCCTGGTCGAGCGCGCGGCGCAGCCGCCGAGCGAAGCGCAACCGGTCGTCGCGAGCCCGCCGTCCGATCCGTCGAACGATGAAGAAACTCCCGTCGACTCGGCGGAACTTCCGCCGCCGAGCGTGAATTCCAAGCCGGGCTGACGGCCGCGGGGCAATCACGTCAATTTGCCGCGCACCGCCGGCCCGGGGACGTCGCACTGCTTGACTTTGGTGCCGCCTGCCCCGATTAGTCGATGGAACGAAACCCGCTAAGCCCCAGGAAAATATGGGGTTGCGGGCGGTCCGCGGGACGCGGTGGCCGTGACGGCCGCGCGCCGGCGGTCGAGATCAAGTGCAGCACGAACGCTCGGGAGGCGTTCTTGGTAGCCGAGGAAGTGGTCCATTCGCCGGAGATTGCCGACGAGGAGCGGCAGCGTGCTCACCTTTACGCGCTGCTCGGCCGGCTGTTATTGGCGGCGCCGGGTGAAGCCGAAATTGCGGTGGTTCGCGATCTGCGTGGCGATGCAACGGAGCTGGGCCGCGCGCTTTATGCGCTGGCGGCGCTCGCGCGGCGCGCCTCGGTCGACGGCCTTCGCGACGAGTACCACGACCTGTTCATCGGCCTTGCTCAGGGCGAGGTCGTTCCGTTCGCATCGGTCTATCTCACGGGGTTCCTGCAGGAGCGGCCGCTCGCGGATCTTCGCGGCGACATGATGCGCCTCCGTGTTCGCCGACGCGACGAGGTGTACGAGCCCGAGGATCACATCGGCAGCATCTGCGAGATGATGGCCGGCCTGATCACGGGCGCCTTCGGCGCGCCGTTGCCGATCGCCGAGCAGCGCCGCTTCTTCGAGCGTCACTTGGCGCCTTGGGCTTCGCGCTTCTTCGTCGACCTCGAGCGCGCCAAGACCGCGACGTTCTACATGCCGGTCGGGACGATCGGCCGCCTGTTCATGGATATCGAACGCGACGCCTTCGCGATGAGCTGACGATGGCGCGCGAACCGACGATCAGGAAATCCCGAGAGCGAGGTACCCCGATGGACAAGTCCCAGAAGCCGGCGCCGAGATCGCGCCGCGAATTCCTGCGCACGGCAGGGCAGGGCGCAGGCGCGGCGGTGGCGGGTGCCGCGGCCGTGGTCTCGGGCGCGCCGGCGGCCGCGACGGCCGAGGCGGCCGTGCCGGAAACCGGCTATCGCGAGTCCGCCCATGTGAAGCGCTACTACGAGCTCGCCAAGTTCTGAGGCGCGGGAGAGACCTGATCATGCTGACCAAGAGAACCTCCACGTCCGTGGGCGGCACGCGGCTCTCCAAGCTGGTGCGGGACGGGGCGACAGCGGCACCGGTCGACCGGCGCGCGTTCCTGCGCCGCTCGGGCCTGGCGGCCGGCGGCCTCGCCGCGGTGGGCGCAATGCCGCTCGCCTCCGTCGAGCGGGCCGCGGCCCAGGGCGCGGCGGCCAAGGCCGGCGAGGTAAAGCTGGTCAAGAACATCTGCACGCATTGCTCGGTCGGGTGCTCGGTGACCGCTGAGGTCGTGAACGGCGTCTGGGTCGGGCAGGAGCCGAGCTTCGAATCGCCGATCAATCTCGGGGCCCACTGCGCCAAGGGCGCGGCGGTGCGCGAGCTGCTGCACGGCGACCGCCGCCTCAAGTACCCGATGAAGCTGCAGGACGGGCGCTGGGTCCGCCTGAGCTGGGACCAGGCCGTCAACGAGGTCGGCGACCGCCTGCTCAAGATCCGCGAGCAATCGGGTCCGGACAGCGTCTACTGGCTCGGCTCCGCCAAGTTCACCAACGAGAGCGCGTACCTGAACCGCAAGTTCGCGGCGTTCTGGGGCACCAACAACGTCGACCACCAGGCGCGCATCTGCCACTCGACCACCGTCGCCGGCGTCGCCCAGACCTGGGGCTACGGCGCGATGACGAACTCGTACAACGACATCCAGAACAGCCGCGCGATCTTCCTGATCGGCGGCAACCCGGCGGAGGCGCATCCGGTCTCGTTGCTGCACATGCTGCGCGGCAAGGAGCAGAACAACGCGCCGTTCATCGTCTGCGATCCGCGCTTCACGCGCACGGCCGCGCATTCGACCGAGCACGTGCGCCTGCGCCCGGGCACCGACATCGCGCTGATCTGGGGCATCCTCTGGCATTGCGTCCAGAACGGCTGGACCGACGAGAAGTACGTGCGCGAGCGCGTCTACGGCTTCGACGACGTGAAGAAGGAGGTCGCGAAGTACACGCCGGAGGAGGTCGAGCGGATCACCGGCGTCCCGGGCTCGCAGCTGCGCCGCGTCGCCCAGACGCTGTGGAACAACCGGCCGTTCACCGTGATCTGGTGCATGGGCGGCACGCAGCACAGCGTCGGCACGGCGAACGTGCGCGCCTACTGCATCCTCGGCCTCAACTTCGGGATCATCGGCACCTCGGGCGGCGGCGCGAACATCTATCGCGGTCACTGCAACGTGCAGGGCGCGACCGACATGGGGCTCGATGTGCTGAACCTGCCGGCCTATTACGGGCTGGCGGAGCAGGCATGGCGCCATTGGGCGCGCGTCTGGAACGTGCCCTACGACTACATGCTCGGCCGCTTCAAGTCGAAGCAGTTCATGGAGGCGCCCGGCACGCCGCAGACCCGCTGGGCGGATCTCGTGCTCGAGGACAAGAAGAACATCGACCAGCCTGACAATCTGAAGGCGATGGTGTTCTGGGGCCACGGCGCCAACACGCAGGTCCGCGGCCCCGACAACAAGAAGGCGATGCAGTCGATCGACACGGTGGTGGTGATCGACCCGCATCCGACGCAGGTCCCGGTGATGTCCGAGGGCCGCAAGGACGGCGTCTACCTGCTCCCGGCCTGCACCGCGTTCGAGATGGAAGGCTCGCGAACCGCGTCGAACCGGTCGCTGCAGTGGGGCAACAAGGTCACGGACCCGATCTTCGAGTCGAAGAACGACCTCGAGATCATGTACCTGCTCGCGCGCAAGTTCGGCTTCGAGAAGGAGATGTTCCGCAACATCAAGGTCGAGGGCACGAAGCCGGCGGCCGAAGACGTGCTGCGCGAGCTCAACCGCGGCTCGATGACGATCGGCTATTCGGGCCAGAGCCCGGAGCGGCTCAAGCGCCACATGGCCAACCAGCAGCATTTCGACAAGCGCACGCTCGAGGGCACGGGGCCGATGAAGGGCGAGACTTACGGCCTGCCGTGGCCGTGCTGGGGCAAGCCCGAGCACGGCCATCCCGGCACGCACGTGCTCTACGACACCTCGAAGGAGGTGAGGAACGGCGGCGGCACGTTCCGGGCGCTGTGGGGCGCGGAGCGCAACGGCGAGACGCTGCTCGCCGAGGGGTCGTTCTCGAAGAACTCCGAGCTCAAGGACGGATATCCGCAGTTCAGCCTGGGCATGCTCAAGCGACTGGGCTGGGACGCCGACCTCACCGAGGACGAGCGCAAGGAGATCCAGGAGGTCGGCCAGATGGTGTTCGCCGGCAACGCCGACGCCGTCACCTGGGCCTTCGACACGTCCGGCGGGATCATCCGCGTCGCGATCAAACACGGCTGCATGCCGTTCGGGAACGCCAAGGCGCGCGCCAATGTCTGGAACTTCCCCGACGGCGTGCCCACGCACCGCGAGCCGATCTACTCGGCCGACCGCGAGATGGTGAAGAAGTACCCGACCTACACCGATCGCAAGCTGCATCGCGTGCCGGTGCTCTACAAGACGATCCAGGACCGCGACGTGTCCAAGCAGTTCCCGATCGTCTTCACGTCCGGCCGGCTGGTCGAGTACGAGGGCGGCGGCGACGAGACGCGTTCGAACAAGTGGCTCGCCGAGCTGCAGCAGGTCGCCTATGTCGAGATCAATCCCGGCGATGCCGGCAAGCTCGGCATCAAGACGATGGACGACGTCTGGATCTACGGGCCCGAGAACAACGCGCGGATCAAGGTGAAGGCGCTCGTGACCGAGCGCGTCGGGCGCGGCGTGGCATGGATGCCGTTCCACTTCGCCGGACATTGGATGGGCGAGGACAAGCGCAAGACCTATCCGCAGGGAACCGACCCGATCGTGATGGGCGAGGCCGTGAACACCGCGATGACCTACGGCTACGACCCCGTCACCCAGATGCAGGAAACCAAGTCCACGCTGTGCCGCATCGAGAAGGCCTGAGCGCGGAACCCGGATCGAGGAGCAAGCAATGGCGAGAATGAAGTTCCTGCTCGACGCCGAGCGCTGCATCGAGTGCAACGCCTGCGTGACGGCGTGCAAGAACGAGCACGAGGTCCCGTGGGGAATCAACCGGCGCCGCGTCGTCACGCTCAACGACGGCAAGCCGGGCGAGCGGTCGATCTCGATGGCGTGCATGCATTGCACGGACGCGCCGTGCATGGCCGTCTGCCCGGTCGACTGCTTCTTCAAGACGGCCGAGGGCGTCGTCCTTCACTCGAAGGACCTCTGCATCGGATGCGGCTACTGCTTCTATGCATGCCCGTTCGGCGCGCCGCAGTATCCGCAGGCCGGCAACTTCGGGAGCCGCGGCAAGATGGACAAGTGCACCTTCTGCGCCGGCGGCCCGGGCGAGGCCAACAGCCCCGAGCAGGTCGCGCGTTACGGGCGCAACCGCATCGCCGAGGGCAAGCTGCCGCTGTGCGCCGAGATGTGCTCGACCAAGGCGCTGCTCGCCGGCGACGGCGAGGTGATCGCGGGGATCTACCGCGAGCGCGTCGCGACGCGCGGCTACGGCTCCGGCGCCTGGGGCTGGGCGACCGCCTATCCGAGCGGGACATGACGACGAGGGCGGCACGGCGACGCGCGGCGACCGCGCGCCGCAGATGCCGGGTCGACGGGAGAGGCAAGCGATGACGAGACGAACGAACGCGATGTCCGACAACCAGAAGCTCGTGGGCTGGTGCCTGGTCGGGCTGATCCTTGCCGTGCTCGTGGCGAACTCGATCCCCGATCGCGGCCTGCGCGAGGGCCATCGCGGCAGCTATCTCGGCGCCTCGACGCGCCAGCGCGACATCGCGCCGGATCGCGTCCAGGCCCTCACCAACCGCACGGCGACGCAGAACTACTGACTTGCTTCGGCGCAGCGCGCCGCCAGGAGACGATGTGATGAACACCTTCCGCCTGCTGCCGGCCCTCGCGCTGGCCCTTGTTCTCGGAGTCGGCGCGCCGACGGCGGCGCAGCAGGCGCCCGCGCCGGTGACCGCGACCTCGGTGCCGCCCGTGAGCAACCTCGAGAACGTGCGCACGCCGCTTGCCCCGGTTATCGGCCCTGCAGCGAGCGAGGGCACCGGCGGGCTTCGCGAGCGTCCGATGTCCGGGCACACCGCCGCGAGCAACGAGGCCGCCCTGCTCCAGGCCCTGAAGGGCGGCAGCGCGCTGCGCGGTTATTCGCCGCTTCCCGACCAGAAGGCCGCGACCCTGGTCCAGCCGGCGGGCCGCGAATGGCGCGAGATCGTCAAGGGGCCGCTGCGCATCTGGGGATCCTGGCTGATCCTGGGGATGCTCGGCGCGCTCATCGTGTTCTACGTGATGCGCGGCAAGATCGAGATCTCGGCCGGGCCCTCGGGCCGCACGCTCGAGCGGTTCTCGCTCATCGAGCGGTTCGTCCACTGGCTGACGGCCAGCTCGTTCATCGCGCTCGCACTCAGTGGCCTCAACATCACCTATGGCCGCTACGTGCTGCTGCCGATCATGCCTGCGGAGTGGTTCACCGCGCTGTCATTGACGTTGAAGTACATCCACAACTTCGTCGCCTTCCCGTTCATGCTCGGTCTCGCGCTCACGTTCGCGATCTGGATCGTGCACAACATCCCGAGCCGGATCGACCTGCAATGGCTTGCGGTCTTCGGCGGCCTGTTCACCAAGGACCTGCATCCGCCCGCCGGCAAGTTCAACGCCGGGCAGAAGCTCGTGTTCTGGTCGGTCGTGATCGGCGGCGGCGCGCTGGCGGTGTCGGGCATCTACCTGCTGTTCCCGTTCTATCTCGGCGACATGGGAATGCAGCAGCTGATGCAGGTTGTGCACGCCGCGGTCGCGGTGGTGATGATCGCGATCGTGCTGGCGCACATCTACATCGGTTCCCTCGGCATGGAAGGCGCATTCGACGCGATGGGCACCGGGCGTGTCGACGAGAACTGGGCGCGCGAGCATCACAGCCTGTGGGTCGCCGAGGTGAAGGGCGACGCGGCGGCCCGGCCCGGCCACGACTGATTCCCGGCGACGCGGCGTCGACGCTGCCGGCCGCACCGCCGCCATGCCCGTCGCGTGGTCGCGCCGCAGGGCCCTGTCCCTCGCCGGTGCCGCGACGCTCGCGTCGGGTGCGCCGCCGGCGCGCGGCGAGCTGGTCGGGCACGGCGGGATCGTCAACGCCGTCGCCGTGTCGCCCGACGGCCGCCGCGCGCTGACCGCCAGCTGGGACACCAGCGTGCGGCTGTGGGACCTCGCCTCGCAGCGCGAACTGCGGGTGCTCGAGGGACATGACGCCAATGTCGGCACGGTGCGTTTCCTGGCGGACGGCCGGCACGCCGTGTCGGGGGGCTGGGACAACATCATCCTGCTCTGGGACCTGGAGAGCGGCGCCGTGCTGCGGCGGTTCGAAGGCCACGACGCCAATGTCAGCGCGCTGGCGGTTCGCGCGGACGGCGCGCGCCTGTTGTCGGGAAGCTGGGACCGCAGCGTCCGGCTATGGAGTCTCGCCGACGGCGCGCAGCTGCGGCGCCTCGACGGCCACGGCCAGAACGTGATGGCGGTCGCCTTCCTCGGCGACGGGGCGCGGGGCGCCAGCGCCGGCTACGACCAGATGATCCGCATCTGGGATTGCGAGACCGGCGCCGCGCTGGGCGAACTCGCCGGCCATGCGAGCGGCGTCAACGCGATCGCGGCGTCCCCGGACGGGCGATCGCTCGTCTCCGCCGGCAGCGACGGCACCGTCCGCGTGTGGACGCCCGCATCGATGCGCGAGCGCCTGGTGCTGCGCGGCCATGCGGGCTTCGTCGCCGGCGTCGCCGTGTCGCCTGATGGCGCGATCGCGGCCTCGGCGGGCGGCGATCGCACGGTGCGGCTATGGGACCTCGCCGCGGGGGCGGAGCTCCGCGCGCTGCGCGCGCACAAGCGGCCGGTCTGGGCGGTGGCCTTCACACCCGACGGCACGCGTCTGCTGTCGGGCGGTCACGACGAGGTGGTGAAGATCTGGGACGTCCGCTCCGGCGTCGAGATCGGTCCGTAGCGGGGCGACGCCGCCGGGTCAGAGCCGGACGTTGGCGGGGACGGAATAGCGCTGGTCGGCGGTCTGCTGGATCGAGCCGTTCAGCCACAGCGCCGCGACGATCGAGAGGACGATCGTGGCGCCGATCCCCAGGAAGATGCCTTTCATGTGCGAGTCCCCGTTGGCCTGTCGGGCGGCAACTTAGCGCCGTACCGGTCAGGTGCAAGGCTTGCGTCGCTCACGGCGCCGTGGCGGCGCGGCGAAGGAAGGCCAGCAGGTCCGCACGATCGGCCGCCAGCGACAGGCCGCCGCCCATCTTGGTCCCGGGGATGAATGCGGTGGCGTCGGCGATAAAGGCGTCGAGCGTTTCCTCGGTCCAGACGACGCTCGACCGCCGCAGCGCGTCCGAATAGCGATAGCCCGGGGCCGAGCCGGCGCGGCGCCCGAGCACGCCATGCAGCGCCGGCCCGGCGCGATGGCGCCCGCCGGCCTCGACCGTGTGGCAGCTCGCGCATTTGCGGAACAGCTGCTCGCCGCGCTCGGCGTCGCCGTCGCGCCCGCTCGCTGCCATGGGGCCGGCAAGCGCGACGGCGACCGCGAGGAGGGCGCAGGGCAGGGGCCGCCGTGTCATGACGTCGCGTCCGGAGGCGCGTCGCCGATCACGGTCAGCGTTATGCGCTCGCCGTCGATCAGCACCTTGCCGGCATTCTCGAAGTTAACCGTGATGCGCATTCCGATCGCCGACTGGACTTGGCCGAGGCCCCAATCCGGCCGCTCGGGGTGCCGCACGAACATGCCGGGCGCCAAGCGGCTCATCGCCGCAAACCTGGGGCTGGAACGTCGTTCATGTCTTGAAACCTAGAGTGGGCCGGGCGCATGGTCGCGGCCATCCTTGAAGGAATTTTGCCGTGGAAGACAACTCGCTTCTCGCGATGACCGAGCAGTTCGCCGCGCGGATCTGCCATGACCTCGTCGGCCCCGTCGGCGCCATCGCCAACGGGGTCGAACTCCTTGCCGACGACGGTGGCCGCGCGGATCCCGAGGTCGTTTCCCTCATCGCGACGTCGGCAAGGACGGCCAGCCGCCGGCTGCAGTACTACCGAGCCGCCTTCGGCTCCGGCAACGCCATCTCGACGGCCAAGCCGCTGGCGGATGCGCGCGCCTTGGCGATCTCGATCATGGAAGACGGCAAGGTCGCCCTCGACTGGGGGGCGCCGGCGGCCGCCTGCGAAGCCATGGCGGGGCGGGACACGGTCAAGATCATGCTGAACCTGCTGCTCGTCGCGCTCGAATCCCTGCCGCGCGGCGGGACGGTCCGGTTGTCCGTCGCGCCGACCGGCGACGGGCTCGACGTGGCGTTCTCGGCGGAGGGCCAGCAGGCGCGGATCCCGGACGATGCGCGCAAGGTACTCGAGGGGGCCGCGGCATCGAACGAGCTGACCCCGCGCGCGGTGCCGGCCCGGCTGGCGCGCCTCGTCGCGGAGTCGGCGGGCGCCGCGTTGGCGGTCAGCGAAAGCGACGGCGCCGTGCGCCTGACCGCGCGCATTCCGCGCGCCGCCTGATCCCTCGAAGACCCTGGAATTCCGAGGTTTCACGCAACCTTAATCTTCTTGGCCGACTCTCTCGGCGCACGGATGGAACGCAGGGGCAGGTGCCCGTCGCGAGCCGCCGCCGCAAATCGGTTTCTCGCCGAAGGGATAGTCGAGCGCCATGGACGACCTGCTGCGTGAGTTCCTTACCGAGTCCAACGAAAGCCTGGCGACCCTCGACCAGGAACTCGTGAAGCTGGAGCGGAATCCCAACGACCCCGGCCTGCTCAGCAACATCTTCCGTCTCGTCCACACCATCAAAGGCACCTGCGGCTTCCTCGGCTTGCCGCGCCTCGAGACGACGGCGCATGCCGCCGAGAACGTCCTCGGCAAGCTGCGCGACGGCGAGCTCGAGGTCACGCCCGTCGCCGTCACGCTCATCCTGGAATCGCTCGATCGCATCAAGACCCTGCTCGCCGCGCTCGAGGAGACGGGCGCGGAGCCCGAGGGCAACGACGATGCCCTGAAGCAGCGCCTGAACGCGTTCGCCGAAGGCCGTGCCGAGGCGGCCGCGTCGGCGCCGCCGGCCGCCGTGCCCGCGACACCGGCTGTGGCGCCCGCCGTTGCGCCGGTCGCCGAGGCGGCGCCCGTCGTCGCTCCGGCGGTCGCGGCCCCCGTCGCCGTCCAGGCGCCCGCGCCAGCGCCAGCGCCGACGCCCGTCGCCGAGGCCCCGGTCCCCGAGCCGGTCGCGCCCGTGGCGCCTGTCGCGGCCGCCGCCGAGGCGACCGCGGCCGCAGCGGAGGCCAAGCCCGCCGAGGCGAAGGAATCCTCGGTCGCCGCGCAGTCGATCCGCGTCAACGTCGACCTGCTCGAGAACCTCATGACCATGGTCAGCGAGCTCGTGCTGACCCGCAACCAGCTGCTGCAGATCCTGCGCGGCCAGAAGGACAGCGAGTTCGCGGCCCCGCTGCAGCGCCTGAACCATGTGACGTCCGAGCTGCAGGAGGGCGTCATGAAGACGCGCATGCAGCCGATCGGGAACGCCTGGGCGAAGCTGCCGCGCATGGTGCGCGACCTCAGCCACGAGCTGGGCAAGCGCATCGAGCTGGTGATGCTCGGCGCCGAGACCGAGCTCGACCGCCAGGTGCTGGAGCTGATCAAGGACCCGCTGACGCACATGGTGCGCAACTCGGCGGACCACGGCCTGGAGAAGCCCCTCGATCGCAAGGCCGTCGGCAAGCCCGAGACCGGAAAGATCACGCTCAACGCGTTCCACGAAGGCGGGCACATCATCATCGAGATCAGCGACGACGGGCGCGGCCTGCCGCTCGACAAGATCCGCGCCAAGGCGGTCGCCAACGGGCTCGGCACCGAGGCCGAGATCGCCGCGATGAGCGACCAGCAGATCGCGCAGTTCATCTTCAAGGCCGGCCTGTCGACGGCGGCGAAGGTCACGAACGTGTCGGGCCGCGGCGTCGGCATGGACGTCGTGAAGACCAACATCGAGAAGATCGGCGGCACGATCGAGCTCAAGTCCGCGCCGGGCAAGGGCTCGACCTTCGTCATCAAGATCCCGCTGACCCTGGCGATCGTCTCGGCGCTGATCGTCGAGTGCGCCGGCGAGCGCTTCGCCATCCCGCAGATCGCGGTCCTCGAGCTCGTGCGCGCCGCCACCGGCAGCGAGAACACGATCGAGCGCGTGAAGGGCGCGCCGTTCCTGCGCCTTCGCAATCGCCTGTTGCCGCTGGTCAACCTGAAGAGCCTGCTGCATCTCGGCGACGACACGATGAACGCCCAGGAGGCCTTCATCGTCGTGACCCAGGTCGGCACCAACACCTTCGGGATCATGGTCGACCGCGTCTTCGACACCGAGGAGATCGTGGTCAAGCCGGTCGCGCCGATCCTCCGCGACATCCCGATCTTCTCGGGCAACACGATCCTGGGCGACGGCAGCGTCATCATGATCCTGGATCCCAACGGCATCGCCACGCGCGCCGGCGAGCGCAGCAGCGAGGCCGCGGCCGCGGACGCCGCCACGCAGGGCCACGCGCGCAGCGACGATCGCGTCTCGCTGCTCATCTTCCGCGCCGGCGACGGGACCCAGAAGGCGGTGCCGCTGGCGCTCGTGGCGCGGCTCGAGGAGGTCGACGCGACCACGATCGAGCAGTCGAACGGCCGCCCGGTCGTGCAGTATCGCGGCAAGCTGATGCCGCTGATCCCCGTGGATCCGATGCAGCAGGTCCGCAGCGAGGGCCGCCAGCCGATCCTCGTCTTCGCCGACGGCACGCGCTCGATGGGCCTGATGGTCGACGAGATCGTCGACATCGTGGAGGAGCGCCTCAAGATCGAGCTGCGCGCCGAGCGCCCGGGCTTGATGGGAAGCGGCATCATCACCGGCAAGGCCACCGAGATCATCGACACGCAGCACTACCTGACCATGGCGTTCCAGGACTGGTTCGGGACCACGGCCGCCGCCGAGCTCGGTGCGGCGGCGGAGCCCAAGCGCGTGCTTCTCGTCGACGACTCCCCGTTCTTCCGCAACCTTCTCGGCCCGCTGCTGATGGTGGCCGGCTACGAGGTGACCACCGCCGAGAGCGCCGACCAGGCGCTGCAGATGGCCGAGTCCGGCAAGGACTTCGACGTCATCGTCAGCGACATCGAGATGCCCGGCATGAACGGCTTCGAGTTCGCCGAGGCCGTGCGCCAGAACGGCCGTTGGCAGTCGACCCCGATCCTCGCGCTGACCTCGCACACCGCACCCAAGGATCTCGAGCGCGGCCGCCAGGCCGGCTTCGTCGACTACATCGCGAAGTCCGATCGCGACGGCCTGCTCGGCAGCCTGTCCCAGACGCTCGCCAACTTCCCGAGGGCCGCATGACCAGTTCCCCGCCGCCGCCGACCACCGCGCTGGACAGCGGGTCCCGCGACTTCGTCACGATGATGGTCGCCGACCAGCTGTTCGGCATCCCCGTCCTTTCGGTGCAGGACGTCCTCGGCCCGCAGCGCATCACGCGGATCCCGCTCGCGCCGGGCGAGGTCGCCGGCGCCCTGAACCTGCGCGGCCGCATCGTCACCGCGATCGACGTGCGCCGTCGCCTCGGCCTGCCGGCCCGCGAGGCCGGCAAGTCCGGCATGAGCATCGTCGTCGACCAAGTCGGCGAGCTCTACAGCCTGATCGTGGACACGGTGGGCGAGGTGCTGAGCCTGCCGGCCGACGCGTTCGAGCGGAATCCGGCGACGCTGGATCCGCAGTGGCGCGAGGTATCCGCGGGAATCTACCGCCTGGAAGGCAAGCTGATGGTCGTGCTCGACGTCGCCCGGCTTCTCGATATCCGCCGGGCCGAGGCCGCCTGAGACGTCGTCGCCGGAGCACGCAGCCGGTCGTTGGGGAGCAGAGTCGATGAAGACATGTCTTGTGGTGGATGACTCCAAGGTCATCCGGATGGTGGCGCGACGGATCCTCGAGGGCCTCTCCTTCGGGATCGCCGAGGCGGCCGACGGACAGAAGGCCATCGAGGCCTGCCAGGAGAAGATGCCGGACGCCGTCCTGCTGGACTGGAACATGCCGGTGATGAACGGCATCGAGTTCCTGCGCGCGCTGCGCAAGATGCCAGGCGGCGACCGCCCGATCGTCGTGTTCTGCACGACGGAGAACGAGATGGCCAAAATCATGGAGGCCATGAGCGCCGGGGCGAACGAGTACATCATGAAGCCGTTCGACGGGGACATCATCCAGAGCAAGTTCGCGCAGGTCGGCCTGCTCTGATGCTTCCATCCAGCAAGCCCGCCCTGCCGGCCGCGCAAGAGGCGCCGGGCAGCAAGATCCGCGTGATGATCTGCGACGATTCCGCCGTCGTTCGCGGGCTCGTCGCGCGCCTCCTCGAGGGCGACCCCAACATCGAGATCGTCGCGACCGCGGCAGACGGCGAGGCCGCGATCCGCTCGCTCCAACGCACGCCTGCCGACGTGGTCGTGCTCGACATCGAGATGCCCGTGATGGACGGGCTGACCGCGCTGCCCAAGCTGCTGGCCGTCGACCCGGATCTGAAGGTGATCGTCGCGTCGACGCTGACGAAGCGCAACGCCCAGGTGAGCCTGCAGGCGCTGGCGGGCGGCGCCGCGGACTACCTGCCGAAGCCGACCTCGACCAGCGAGATCAGCGGCTCCGGCGACTTCCGCCAGCAGCTGCTGGAGAAGGTGAAGGCGCTGGGCGCCGTGCGGCGCGCGCGCCGTGGCCGCATCGCACCGACGCGGCCGGCGCCGGGCCCCGTCGTGCCGCCGCGGCCGCAGGCCCCGGTGGCGATCTCGTTGCGCCGGCCCTCGCTGCGCCGCCCGCAGATCCTCGCGATCGGCAGCTCCACGGGCGGGCCGCAGGCCCTGGTCGCGATGCTCAGTGCGCTGCCGCCGGCCGTGACGGCGCCGATCGTCATCACCCAGCACATGCCCGCGACGTTCACCGCGATCCTGGCCGAGCATCTCGGCCGCGCCACCAGCCGGAACGCCCAGGAGGGCGTCGACGGGGAAAAGCTGAGCAACGGGCGCATCTACATCGCGCCGGGGGGACTGCACATGAAGCTTGAGAAGCGGGCCGCGGAGACGGTCATCCGTCTCACCCAGGATCCGCCAGAGAATTTCTGCCGACCGGCCGTCGACCCGATGTTCCGGTCGGTCGCCGAGGTGTTCGGCGCGGCGTCGCTCGCCGTCGTCCTGACGGGCATGGGCATGGATGGCGCGCGCGGCGGCAAGACGATCGCCGAGGCCGGGGGAACCGTGATCGCGCAGGACGAGGCCACCAGCGTCGTCTGGGGCATGCCGGGGGCGACCGCGCAGTCGGGGGCCTGTAGCGCCGTCGTGCCGCTGGCCGACATCGCGCCGATGGTGACGCGGCTGTTCGCGGGAGGCACGCCATGAAGCCCGACAGCTTCGCCTTCCTCTCGAAGTGGCTGTACGAGCGCACCGGGCTCGTGCTCGGGCCGGACAAGCTCTATCTGGTCGAGAGCCGGCTCTCCCCGGTGGCGCGGAAGTTCAACCTTGCCGGTCTCGACGCGATCGTCGTCGAGATCAAGTCCGGCCGCGGCGGCGAGTTCGCCACCGAGGTCTCCGACGCGATGATGACGAACGAGTCGTTCTTCTATCGCGACGTGAAGCCGTTCGACCAGTTCAAGGACCTCGTGCTGCCGCGCATGATGCAGGCGCGCGCCTCGGTCCGGCGCCTGCGCATCTGGAGCGCCGCGGCGTCGACCGGACAGGAGCCCTACACGCTGGCGATGATCATCAAGGAGATGGACGCCAAGCTGGCCGGCTGGAAGATCGAGATCGTCGGCACCGACATCAGCCGCGAGGCGCTGGATCGGGCGAAGGCGGGGCTGTACACGCAGTTCGAGGTGCAGCGCGGGCTGCCGATCCAGATGCTGCTGAAATATTTCAAGCAGCAGGGCGACCGCTGGCAGATCGCGGACTCGATCAAGCAGATGGTCCAGCTGCGCGAGTTCAACCTGCTCACCGATCCGGCATCGCTCGGCCAGTTCGACGTCGTGTTCTGTCGCAACGTGCTGATCTATTTCGACCAGCCGACGAAGGCGGCCGTCCTGGCCCGCATCGCCAAGCAGATGCCCAACGACGGCATCCTCTACCTTGGCGGGGCCGAAACGGTGCTGGGCGTGACCGACAAGTTCGCGCCGCTGCCCGGCCAGCGCGGGATCTACGGCGTCGCGGCAGGGCTCGCCGCCGCGCCGGCGCCGGTCGCCGCGAGGGCCTGATCGGCCTGCGCCGCCGGCGGCGGGGTCCGCAGCCGCGGGTCGACCGCCACACCGGCGAACGGGAAACAAAAAACGCCGGCGACTGGGTCGCCGGCGTTTTTCGTTGCGAAGGGAAGGAGCGGCGCGGGAGCGCCGCCGACGTCAGGCCGCGACGTCCTTCTCCATCCGGGCCTTGCCCGGCGGCGGGTCGCGCAGCACGTAGCCGCGGCCCCAGACGGTCTCGATGTAATTCTCGCCGTCGCAGGCCGCCGCCAGCTTCTTGCGCAGCTTGCAGACGAAGACGTCGATGATCTTCAGCTCGGGCTCGTCGATGCCGCCGTAGAGGTGGTTGAGGAACATCTCCTTGGTCAGCGTCGTGCCCTTGCGCAGGCTGAGGAGCTCGAGGATCCCGTACTCCTTGCCCGTCAGATGGACGGGGCCGATCGTGGATTCCACGGTGCGGGTGTCCAGGTTGATCGTCAGCTTGCCGGTCTTGATCACCGACTGGGAGTGACCCTTGGCCCGACGCACGATCGCGTTGATCCGGGCGACGAGCTCGCGCTTGTCGAAGGGCTTGGTGAGGTAGTCGTCGGCGCCGAAGCCGAGGCCCTTGAGCTTGTTGTCGAGTTCCGACAGGCCCGAAAGGATCAGGATCGGCGTTTTCACCCGAGCGGCTCGCAGGCGCCGAAGCACCTCGTAGCCATCGATGTCGGGCAGCATCAGGTCGAGGATGATGATGTCGTAGTCGTAGATCTTGCCGATCTCGAGCCCATCCTCGCCCAGGTCCGTCGTGTCGCAGACGAAGCCCTCCGAGCGCAGCATGAGTTCGATGCTCTTGGACGTCGCTGAATCATCCTCAACGAGAAGCACTCTCATCGTCGTACTCCCTTCGACTAGTGCCAACTGCGTGTTAACCCAAACTACGCCCTAACGTTTAACATTTCGTATAAGGTGCTAACCGCATTCGGGAGTCCAGCGGGAAAAGTTCGATCCCGTCTGAGATCCATCACTTAATATACTGTTAACTAAAACAAATCACCATCCGTACGGGTGCCGATCCAGGCCCCGATCGCGATGAGTTGCAGCATGAATTCGATCTCTCCGGCCGCCTTGCTGAGCCGGATACCTACCCAAAGGTACTACGGCAGAGTGAGTGCCGTCCTGGGTCTGATGGTCGAAATCGCCGGGGTCGGTCACCTCCTGTCGATCGGGGGTCGCTGCTCGATTAACGCCCGTGGCGGCGGAAAACTGCTCTGCGAAGTCGTCGGTTTCAGGTCCGGCCGCGCGCTCGCCCTGCCATTCGGCCCGCTCGAGGGCGTCGGGATCGGCTGCAAGGCCGAGATCGTCGACGCCGAGCCCATCATCTTTCCCGATCGCCGGTGGCTCGGCCGCGTGGTCAATGCCCTGGGCGAGCCCATCGACGGCAAGGGGCCGCTACCCCTCGGCGCCCTCCCGCAGCCGATCAAGGGGCCGCCGCCTCCCGCCCATGCCCGGCAGCGCGTGCGCGGCAAGGTGGATCTGGGGGTGCGGGCGATCAACAGCTTCATCACCTGCTGCCGCGGCCAGCGCATGGGCATCTTCGCCGGCTCGGGCGTGGGCAAGTCGACCCTGCTTTCGATGATGGCCCGCAGCACGACCGCGGATGTCTCGGTCATCGGCCTGATCGGCGAGCGCGGACGCGAGGTGCAGGAATTCATCGAGGACGATCTCGGCCCCGACGGCCTCGCTCGCTCGGTCGTCGTCGTCGCGACGTCCGACGAGCCGCCCCTGATGCGCCGCCAGGCGGCCTACCTGACGATGGCCATCGCCGAGCACTTCCGCGACGTCGATCAGAGCGTCCTTTGCCTGATGGACTCCGTGACACGCTTCGCGATGGCGCAGCGCGAGATCGGCCTGTCGGCCGGGGAGCCGCCGGCAAGCAAGGGATACACACCGTCCGTCTTCGCCGAGCTGCCCAAGGTGCTCGAGCGTGCCGGCCCCGGCACGGGCGCGGGCTCGATCACCGGGCTCTTCACCGTCCTGGTGGACGGCGACGACCACAACGAGCCGATCGCCGACGCCGTGCGAGGGATCCTGGACGGCCACATCGTGCTGGACCGGGCGATCGCGGAGCGCGGCCGATATCCCGCGATCAACGTGCTGCGCTCGATCTCGCGCACGATGCCCGGCTGCAATTCCGACGGCGAGAACGAGGTCGTCGGTCGCGCCCGGCGCCTCATGGCGCAATACGAGGACATGGCGGAGCTGATCCGGCTCGGCGCCTATCGGCAGGGAACGGACGCGGGCATCGACGAGGCGATCCACTACCAGCCCGCGCTCGAACGCTACCTCTCGCAGCTGAAGACCGAGCCGGCGTCGCTCGCCGACGGCTATCGCGAACTCGCCGAGATTCTCGGCATGACGCCGCCGGCGGCGTGACGACATGCGCGGGCTCGAGACCCTGATTCGCGTGAAGCGCTGGGAGATCGACGGCCTGCGTCGCACGGTCGCCGAGGCGGAATCGCTCGTCGCCCGGCGCCAGGAGGAGGCCGCGCGCTTCGAGATCGCCGTCGTCCGCGAGCAGCAGCAGGCGCGCGCCGACGAGGTCGGCGCCTACGGCTATGCCGCGGGCTACGCGAGCGCCGTGATCGCGACGCGCGCCGATCTTTCGCGCGCGCTCGCGGCGGCCGAGTCCCATGCCGCGGAGGCGCGCGACCGCCTCGCGGAGGCTTACGCCGAGCTCAAGCGCTTCGAGATCGTCCAGGAGGCGCGGGAGAAGCGCGCGCAGCTTGCCGAGCAGCGCCGCGAGACCATCCAGCTCGACGAACTCGGGATCGAGCTCCATCGCCGGCGCTCGAACTGACCGCGCTCATCGGCGCATCCGTGCCCGACCGTCGATGACGAGGAGCCCGGCGGCGATCCCGATCAGCCCCGCGAACTGGTGCCCGGCGAGACGCTCGTCCAGCAGTGTGTAGCCGAGCAGGATCGCCACCGGCGGAATCAGGAACGTGACGAGCAGCAGGTTGGTCGCGCCGGCCGTGGCGAGGATCCTGAAATACAGGACATAGGCCGCCGCGGTGCTGACCAGGGCGAGGCCGGCTACGGCGCCGATCGTGGGGGCCGACCAGTGCCAGGGCGCCGCGCCGGGTTCGGCGACGAGCACCACGGGTGCGAGCAGCAGCGTGGCGCCGGTCAGCTGCCCGGCCGCGGGCAGGATCGCGGGCAGGTCGCGAAATCTCCGGCCGTAGATGCCGGCAAGGGCGTAGGACAGGGTCGCGGCGATCACGGCGAGCTCGTGCAGCGGGTGGCCGCCGGCCTGCCGCACGGCGCCGGGCCCGACGAGCGTCACGATGCCGGCGAGGCCGAGCGCGACGCCGACGGCCTTCGCCGGGGTCAGGCGCTCGTCGCGCGTCAGGACGTGCGCGACGATCACCGTGACCATTGGTGTGAAGGCGTTGAGGATGCTGGCCAGGCTCGCGGCGATCGCGGTCTGGGCCCAGAAGATCAGGGTGAACGGGATCGCGTTGTTGAGCAGCCCCATGACGAGGAACGCGCGCCACGGCAGGTCCCGACGCAGCTGGCCGAGGCCGGCGGCGACGATCCATAGCGTGGCGGCGGCAAGTCCGACCCGCGCGAGGGCGAGCGTCAGCGGCGCGATCTCGCGGCCCGCGAGCTTGGCGAAGAGGAAGCTGCCGCCCCAGCAGCCGGCGAGAAGGAGCAGGAGGCTCCATTCGCGAAGACCCATCGTCCGTGACATCGTTTTGCCCGCCGTCGCGTGTCCGTCGGCGCGCATGAGGCCGCCGCCGGCACCGTCGGGACCACCCGCTTCTTGCGGGCTGATTCAGGCGACGACGCTGCGATGAAGTGCGGCCGCGTCGTGAAGCATGTCGGGGAAGCGCGCGACCGCCTGGAAGACGAGCTCGCCCTGCATGCCGATCGCGCCGCAGGCGTCGGCGAACAGCGCGTCGATCGCCGCACGATCCTCGGCCGGGATCTCGGCATGGGTGCGAAGGATGATGTCGAGCCGGCGGCGGCCGTCGCCGGCGGTCAGCAGCCCGTCGATCTGGATCGCGCCGAAGTCGTCGTGCTGGCATTCCACGATGAAGCGGCTCTGGTCGCGCGGCCGGCCGCGATCGTTCATGCGTCGCCGGCGCGCATGGATGTCGATCGGGCGCAGCTGCTGGCCGTCGAACAGCGGCACGGTGACGTGACGCCACTCCGACGCCTCGCCGCGATCGGGCTCGCGGGCCGTGGCGTTCTCGCTGCGAGCGAGCAACTCGCCCTGACGCGCGGCCTCGAGCTGGCGGCGGGTGGTCTCTCCGATCCAGCGCGCGATGTCGCCATCGCCCTTGCCGATGAAGAGCATCAGCTGCTCGGCGAGCCGCGCGCCCGGGCGCGGCACCAGCCGCTCGCCGGCGGCGCGCAGCCCGGCGTCGCCGCTCTCCAGCAGAGCGCCGGCCACGTCGCGCGCGGACTCCCAGCCGCGTGCGTGCCCAGGCTGCGCCGGCTGGCGGCGGGGATTGCCGCCCGGGGCATGCAGCGTCTCGGGGAACCACTCGAGGGCGATGCTCTCGCCGAGCGCGGCAGACAGTTCAGGCGGTAGCGCCGCGACAAGCCGACCGATCGGAGTGTCGATGATCACTCGTCCCTGCGGCAGCACGCCGACGACGATGGCCGCCAGCGGCAGGGGACGAGCGGGCTCGCCCGGCCGTGCGGCCGACGTGGGGGCGGATGCGGGAGCGGCGAGGCGCATCTCCACCGTTGTGCCCGGCGGAAGACTGGTCGCGCCCAGGGCCGACGACAGCATCGGCATCGGCACCGACGGTCGTGGCGGAGCCGCCGCCGTCGGCGGCCCGCCGGGGGCTGCGCCGTTCAATGTCGGCGAGGGCGCGGTCGGTACCGCCGGGCGCTGTCCAGGCGCAACCGCCCCGTTGGCAGCACCCGCGCGCGCATCGGAGTTCGCCGCCGTCGGCGCGCCGGACGTTCCGGTCGGCGCTGCGTTCGCTGGGCGCTCGCCCTGCACGTTGCCTGCAGCGGCTTGCGGCGTCGGGGTCGGGGCAGAACTTGCGGACGCCGTCGCGGTCGACGTGGCAGCCGTCGCAGCTGCCGGGGGGCCGGTCGCGGCGGATGGCGCGCCCGATGGGCTCGTCGGCGGACCGGACGGCGCGGATCGGGTCGCGGCGTCCGATGCCGACGTTGTTCCGGCCGGACGTGGGCCGGTGGTCGCCGGCGCCGCCGCCGTCGCCGGAGCGCCGGCCGCATGCTCGGGGCTGAGGGCCACGGCCGTGAAACGCGCGGGTTTCGACGCGCCGGTGGCGACGCTGTCGGTCGGTGGCGCCGCCGGTTGGGGCGCGACGGTCGGCGGCCCGCGGCTCGCCTCGGAGCCGGTGCCGCTGCGCGGGTTCGCCTGAGGCTGCAGGCGTGCGGTCAGCTGGTCGCCGACGCGCGTGATGTCGATCGTCAGGGCGGCGCCGAGAGCCAGCGGTTGGCCGGTCTTCACGACAACGGTCCCGCTCTCGGTCTTCAGTGTCGTCGTGCCATTGGGGTTGCGGCTCTGCACGACGGCCTCGAGGAGGACGGCGCGCGCCGCCGCGAGCGCGCGCGGCAGCTCGACCAGGACGGCGGTCGCGGCGGCCGCTTGCGGCGTCGGCGGGTTGCCCGGGTTGGGCAGCGTCGTCGCGCCACCGGCGCCGCTGGGAGCGGGAACGGAAGGCGGCGTCATGGCACGGGCGCCGGAAAGCCGTCGTCGAGAAGCGTCGCGGCGCGACGGTCGTCGCTGAGCAGGCAGCGGGCGAGGAGATCGGGATCGAGGCTCGCATACCCGGCGAGGACTCGCGGCGACAGGCCGATGCCCGCGAGCGGCAGTCCGGTCGCATGGGCAGCCGCGAGCACGCCGCCGAGCCGTCGCGTCGCGTCGACGCGTGTGGCGATCAGGCGCTCGGCGCCGAGCGCGGCGAAGCCGGTCGCCATCTCGGCCGATTCCTCGGGATCGAGCCCTGCCGGCATGACCAGCACGACCTGCGCGTCGATTGCGCGGGCCCACTCGATGGCGGCGCCGCGATCCTCGGCATCGGACGGCACCAGGCCGGGCGTGTCGACGATGAGGAGCTCGTCGCGCAGCGCGCGCCCGGCGACGAGGTCGCGCAGCGGCGCGTCGGTCGTCGCGACGTCGCAGCCGACGCGCAACGACGCGGCGTAGCGTTGCAGCTGCTCGGCGCCCGCGGCGCGCCAGGTGTCGGTCGTCATCAAGTGGGCGTTGCGGCCCACGACGCGCGCGGCGGCCGCGACCTTAGCCGCAGTGACGGTCTTGCCACCGCCCGGCGGGCCGACCAGCAGGAGCGGACGCTGGGCCCGCTGCAGCTGGACCGGCGCGAACTCGAAGACGGCGCCGAGCGCAGCCGGCAGCGTGATTTCGAGCGCCCGGCCCGGAAGTTCGGCGCGGGCGAGCTGATCTGCGAGGGCGGTCCCGATGCCGTGTCGCCGGCACAGCGCGGCGAGCGACCCCGGCGCGGGCGTCGCCGGCGTCGCCGGTGCGCCGTTGCGCTGCAGCTCCGCTGGCGGCGGCGAAGTGTCGCCGCTCGGCGGAAGCTCGGGCAGCGCCGCCACGACGCGGGCGGGTCCGCGCTCGGGCTGGTCGGTCGCAAGGACGTAAGCGTCGGGGCCGAGCTCGGCGCGAAGCCGGCCGAGGGCCTCGGTGAGCGTTGGGGCGGCGAAGGTCCTGATCTGCATCCGCGCGCCTCAGATCTGCCCGACGGTCTTGATGCGCGCCTTGGGATGGATCTCGTTCTGCGACATCACCGTCGTGGTCGGCCGGAAGCGCTCGACGATCGAGCGTACATAAGGGCGGGCGAGGGGGCTGCAGAGCAGCACCGGCGTCTCGCCCAGCATCGCGTGGCGCTCGAAGATCTGGCGCACCTTTGCGATGAACTCCTGCAGCCGCGACGGCGCCATCGACAGCTGGCGCTCCTCGCCCTGGCCGATCAGCGCCTCGGCGAAGCCCTGCTCCCATTCCGGGCTCAGCGTGACGAGCGGGATGAAGCCCTGCTCCGTGGTGTTCTGTTCGCAGAGCTGGCGGCCGAGCCGGGTGCGGACGTGCTCGGTGATCTGCGTCGCGTTGCGCGTGCTCTGGCACGCCTCCGACACGCCTTCCAGGATCAGCGCCATGTCGCGGATCGAGATGCGCTCGGCGAGCAGGTTCTGCAGCACGCGCTGGATGCCGCCGACGGAGATCTGCGCCGGCACGATGTCGGCGACCAGCTTGGGGTGCTCGCGGGCGGACTCGTCCAGCAGCTTCTGCGTCTCCGAGAAGGAGAGCATTTCCGCCATGTTGTCCTTGATCACCTCGGTCAGGTGCGTCGTGATCACGGTCGCCGGATCGACGACGGCGTAGCCCTTGAACAGAGCGTCCTCGCGGTGGATCTCCTCGACCCACATCGCGGGCAGTCCGAAGGTCGGCTCCTTCGTGGCCTCGCCAGGCAGCGCGATCGGCTCGCCCCGCGGATCCATGACCAGAAGCTGGTTCGCGCGCAGGTCGCCGCGCCCCGCGGCGAGCTCCTTGACCCGGATGACGTAGCCGTTGGCGGGGAGCTGCATGTTGTCCTGGATGCGCACCGCCGGCATGATGAAGCCCATGTCGGCCGCGAGCTGCCGGCGCAGCGCCTTGATCTGCTCGGTGAGGCGCGCGCGGTCCGCCTTGCGGTCAGCGCCGCCTTCGCGGTCCGAGCTGATCAGCCCGAGGAGCCCGTAGCCGAGCTCGAGCCGCAGCGTGTCCATGTGCAGCGCGGTCGCGATCGGCTCCTCGGGCGGGGGCGGCGGTGCCGCCTCCTGCGCGGCGGCGTCCTTCTCCTCCCGGACGCGGCGCTCGCTGGTGTGGAAGGCGAGGAAGCCCGTGATCGCCGACAGCGACCAGAACGGGATCAGCGGGATGCCCGGCAGCAGCGCCATCGAGAAGGTCAGGGCAGAGGCGAGGGCCAGGGCCTTGGGGTAGCCGCCGAGCTGGCCGAACAGCGCCTTGTCGGCCGAGCCCTCCTTGCCCGACTTGGACACGAGCAGGCCCGCGGCGGTCGAGACGATGAGGGCGGGGATCTGAGTGACCAGCCCGTCGCCGACCGTCAGCACCGAATAGGTGTGCATGGCCTGCGAGAAGGTCAGGTTGTGCTGCGCCACGCCGATGATGATCCCGGCGATGACGTTGATGAAGGTGATCAGCAGGCCGGCGATCGCGTCGCCGCGCACGAACTTCGCGGCACCGTCCATCGAGCCGAAGAACGCGCTCTCGTCCTCCAGTTCCTGGCGGCGCTTGCGCGCCTCCTTCTCGTCGATCAGGCCGGCCGAGAGGTCGGCGTCGATCGCCATCTGCTTGCCGGGCATCGCGTCGAGGCTGAAGCGCGCCGACACCTCGGCGATGCGGCCCGAGCCCTTGGTGATGACGACGAAGTTCACGATCAGCAGGATCGCGAAGACGATCACGCCGATGACGAAGTTGCCGCCCATCAGCAGGCGGCCGAACGCCTCGATGACGTGGCCGGCGGACTGCGTGCCTTCGTGCCCGCTGGTGAGGATGATGCGCGTCGTCGCGAGATTCAGCGACAGGCGCAGCATCGTCGCGATCAGCAGCACGGTCGGGAACGAGCTGAAGTCCAGCGGCCGCTGGATGAACAGCGACGTCATCAGGATCAGCACGGAGAACGTGATCGACAGCGCCAGCCCGGAGTCGAGCAGCCACTTCGGCACCGGCAGGATCAGGACCATCAGGATCCCGACGATGCCGATGGCCAGGCCGACGTCGCCCCCGCGCAGGCTCGAGCCGATGCGCTGGAAGACGGCGTTCAGGTCCGTCGCCGCCGCCTTGGATTGGGCCTCAGCCATGGTCGGTCAAGCGGGCGCGTTCACGCCGTCAACCGGTCGCCGTCGCGCGGCGCGGGAACGCGCACGCCCTCGTCGCTATACTGCTTCAGCTTGTTGCGCAGCGTCCGGATCGAGATGCCGAGGATGTTGGCGGCATGGGTCCGATTGCCGAGGCAGTGGCTCAGCGTGTCGATGATCAGGTCGCGCTCGACGTCGGCTACCGTCCGCCCGACGAGCCCGCGCGCACCGGGTGCCGCCGCGCCGTCGGTGCCTGCGGCCGGCTTGGATTCCTGGCGCGTCGCCCCGGAGAGCACGATCGCCTCGGGGCCGATCGTGTCGCCGGACGCCAGGAGGACCGCGCGATGGACGGTGTTCTCGAGCTCGCGGACGTTGCCCGCCCAGCTGTGGGCGCGGAGCCGTGCCGTCGCCTCGGGGCTCAGCGATCGCGGCGGCGTGCCGTTCGCCTCGGTGTACTTGCGCACGAAGTGCTCGGCGAGGAGATCGATGTCCGACGGGCGGTCGCGCAGCGCGGGCAGGCGCAGCGTGACGACGTTGAGACGGTAGAACAGGTCCTCGCGGAACCGGCCGGCGCGGACCTCGGCCTCGAGGTCGCGGTTGGTCGTGGCGAGGACGCGGATGTCGACCTTGATCGGCTGCGTGCCGCCCACCCGGTCGATCTCGCGCTCCTGGATCGCCCGCAGCAGCTTGGCCTGCAGGCGGATGTCCATCTCGCTGATCTCGTCGAGGAGCAGCGTGCCGCCGTTCGCCTCCTCGAACTTGCCGACCCGTCGGGCGACGGCCCCCGTGAAGGCGCCCTTCTCGTGGCCGAACAGCTCGCTCTCGAGCAGGTTCTCGGGGATGGCGGCGCAGTTCACGGAGACCATCACCTTGTCGCCGCGCTTGCTCTTCTTGTGGAGGTAGCGGGCGAGCAGCTCCTTGCCGGTGCCGGACTCGCCGCAGATCAGCACGCTCGCTTCGCTCGCGGCGACCTGCTCCGCCAGGCGCAGCGTGTCCTTCATCGCGGGATCGCGGAACAGGATCGAGCTCGACTCCTCGGTGACGGCCGCGAGCACCGCGGCGATCAGCTCGGCGTTGGGGGGCAGGGGCAGGTATTCCTTGGCGCCGGCCTTGATCGCGCGAACGGCGGCCGATGCGTCCGAGCCGATGCCGCAGGCGACGACCGGGATGTGGAAGCGCTCCGCCTTCAGCGCGGTGATCAGGCTGCCGATGTCGAGGCCGACGTCGATCATGACGAGGTCGGCGCCCTTGCCGCCGCGCAGCGCGACGAGGCCCTGGTCGATGTCGTCCACCTGCGCCACTTTTGCTCCGCGCGTCAGCGCGATCTTGGCTGCGGCGGTCACTTGGCCGTTGAGCGTTCCGATGATCAGGAGTCGCATGGGTGTTCTCCGGTGGGCGCGTGCGATGCCTAGGTGCGGTCGGTCTTGATGATCTCGGTCATCGTCACGCCGAGGCGCTCGTCGACGACGACGACCTCGCCGCGGGCGATCAGGCGGTTGTTCACGTAGATGTCGATCGCCTCGCCGACCTTGCGATCGAGCTCGACCACCGCGCCGCGGCCGAGCTTCAGGAGCTGGCTCACCTGCATCGTCGCCCGCCCGAGCACCGCCGACACCTGGACCGGGATGTCGTACACCGCGTCGAGGTCGCGCGCCGTGCGAACGGACTTGTCGGGCGCGCCGTCGCCCGCGGCGGCGCCGGCCTCCAGCTCGTTCAGCGGCAGATTCTTCTCGTCGCTCATAGTGCTCTCCATCACGAACTGGCGTCGCCCGACGGGTCGCCGCCGGCGAGATAGCGTTGAAGGGTCTGATCGATCTCGTTCCAGATCCGCTGCGTGTCCCGCTCGACGCCGCCGTCCGCCCATTCGATGCGGGTCTGGCCGTCGCGCAGGGACGGGTCGCCGAGCAGGATCACCTTGCCGGCATAGCTGCTGCGGGCGAGCAGGGCGTCGAGACGCGGCTTGAAGGCGTCGACCAGCTCGTCGGCCATGCGCAGCACGATGCGCGGCTCGTCGGCCACCCGGAGCAGGCACTCCGCGAGGAGCGCCTCCATCTCGGCGAATTCCTGGCGCGCGGCGAAGGCGGGGAAGAGTCGGCGTATCATCTCGACCGCTGCCATCGTCGCCTCGCGGCCCTGCGCCTCCTGGCGATCGACGAAGTCGCCGAGCGCGCGATCGAGGCCCTTGGCGATGCTGTCGGCGGCCGCCGCCACCTTCGCTTCGATCTCCTTCAGCGCCGCGGCGCGTCCTGCCGCGAGGCCGGCCTGCTGGGCCGCCGTCTTCGCGGCCTCGATCTCCGCGGGCGTGAACGACTTGCGCGGCGGCGGCGCCGCCGGCGCGGCGCCGGCGTCGAAGCGGGTCTCGAAGAGGAACTTGCTGGCGGCGGTCATGGCTCGGCTCAATAGATCAGCTCGTCGTCGCCGCCCTTCTTGTCGGCGAGCATGATCTCGCCCTTCGCGGCGAGATCCTTGGCGAGGTTGACCATGTACATCTGGGACTCGTCGACGTCCTTGAGCCGCACGGGTCCCATCTGGCCCATCTCCTCCTTCAACAGCTTCCCGGCGCGCTCGGACATGTTCGAGAAGAACATCTCGCGCATCGCCTCCGAGGAGCCCTTCAGCGCGATCGCGAGCTTGCCCTTGTCGACGACGCGCAGGACGGTCTGCACGCCGCCCGGATCGAGGCGGTTGAGGTCCTCGAAGGTGAACATCAGCGACTTGATCTTCTCGGCCGCGTCCTTGTTGCGCTCCTCGAGCGAGCCCATGAAGCGGCTCTCGGTGCTGCGGTCGAAGTTGTTGAAGATCTCGGCCATGACCTCGTGGGCGTCGCGGCGGCTGGTGCGCGCGAGGTTGGTCATGAACTCGGTCCGCAGCGTCCGCTCGACGTCGTCGAGGATCTCCTTCTGCACGGACTCCATTCGCAGCATCCGCATCACCACCTCCATCGCGAAGGACTCGGGGAGCTGGCCGAGCACGCGGGCGGCATGGTCCGGCTTCACCTTGGTGAGGACGACGGCGACGGTCTGCGGGTACTCGTTCTTCAGGTAGTTCGCGAGCACGGCCTCGTTCACGTTGCCGAGCTTGTCCCACATGGTGCGGCCGGCGGGGCCGCGGATCTCCTCCATGATCTGGGCGACGCGATCCTTCGGCAGCGTCTTGGACAGCAGCCGCTCGGTCGAATCGAAGCTGCCGACGAGCGATCCGGTCGAGGAGACCTGGTCGGCGAAGTCCACGGCCAGCTTCTCGACCACCGTCGAGCTCACGGTGCCCAGCGTCGCCATCGCGGCGGAGAGCTCCTTGATCTCATCGTCGCCCATGAGCGCGAAGAGGCGGGTCGTCTGCTCCTCGCCGAGCGCGAGCATGAGGGCGGCGGCGCGCTCGACGCCCGTGAGGGTGCGGACGTCCTCGCGGATCTTCGGGGGCATCGGCTATGCCTCCTGGTACATCCAGTTGCGCACGATCGCGACGGCCTCTTCGGGGTGCTTCTCGACGATCTCGCCGATCTTCTTGAGCGCCGAGGCGTTGACCCGGCCGTCGACGCGATCGAGATCGATCGTGCCCGGCTCGCCGCCGCCGCCGCCGGCATGGCCGCCGGCATCGCCGCCGCCGGCCGGACCGGCGATCGCCGCCTGGGCGCCGCCGGCTGCACCGGGCAGCGCGGCCTGGCCGCCGCCCGCGGCGCCGGCCTCGGCGCCGCGCGAGGCGCCGGCGCGGCCGATGGCGGCGATCAGCGGACGCGCCACGAGAAGGATGACCAGAAGGGCGACGACGAACAGCACCGCGAGCTCGGCAATGCGCAGGATCTCCATGCGCGACAGGTCGAACATGCCGGGCGCCGCGACCGGCTCCAGCACGTCGGTGCCGGCGAACTGGAGATTGACGAGATTGAGGATGTCGCCGCGCTTCTCGTTGAAGCCGACCGCGGAGCGCGCGAGCGCCTGCAGCTGCTCGATCTGCTCGGGATTGCGCGCCTGGTACGTGGGCTTGCCGTCGCTGCCCACGGTGACGATGCCGTCGACGATGATCGACGCGGAGAGGCGCTTGATCGTGCCCGCCTCGCGGACGTGGTTGGTGACGGTCTTGGAGACCTCGTAGTTCTTCGTCTCCTCCTGGCGGGTGCTCTTGTTCCGGTTCTGCGCGGCACCCGCGCCCGCCTCGCCCTCGGGGAGGTTGTTGGTCACGGAGACGCCCTGGCTGCCCTGGCTCTCCTGGCCCTCGTTGCTCTCGGTCGTGGTCTGCTCGGAGCGGACGACCGAGCCCTCGGGATTGAACGCCTCGGTGCTGGTCACGACGCGGTCGAAGTCCATGTCGAGCGAGACCTCGGCGCGCACCTTGCCGACACCGACGGCGCGCTCGAGCTGCTCCTCGATCTTGCGCGCCATCAGCTGCTCGTGCTCGCGACGGCGCTCGTCGCTGTTGCCGCCGCCGCCGGCGACGCCGCCGTCCTCGCCCTCGCTGGCGCCGCGGGTGTAGAGGACCCCGCGATCGTCGACGACGGAGACGCGCGTGGGCTTGAGGTTCGGCACCGCGGAAGCGATCAGGTGCTGGATCGCCGAGATCTGGCTGCGGGGCAGGCGGTTGTTGTCGCGCAGCTTGAGGACAGCCGAGGCCGTCGGCTCGATCTTGTCGCGGTTGAACACGTCCCGGCGCGGCAGCGCGAGGTGGACGCGGGCGCCGGCGACCGGGGCGAGCGAGGTGATCGTGCGGCCGAGTTCGCCCTCGAGTGCGCGGACGAGATTCAGGTTCTGCAGGAAATTGGTGGAGCCGAAGTTCTCGGACTTGTCGAAGATGTCGTAGCCGACCGAGCCGCCACGGGGCAGGCCCTGCTCGGCCATCGCCATGCGCAGGCGCAGCGCGCGGTCCTGCGGAACCCAGATCTGCGTGCCGCCGGCGCGCAGCTCGACCGGAATGTTCTGCGCCTCGAGCTTGGCGACGATCTGCCCGGCGTCATTGGTCGCGAGATCGCCGTAGAGCAGACCCATCGGCGGCTGCGCCAGCTTGTTGGCGAAATAGCCGAAGAACCCGAAGAGGGCGATGCCGATGCCCGCGAGCGCGATGAGGCGACCGACCCCAAGGCGTTGGACGAAATCGATGAAGCCGTTCACCAGAGTACCCGACCTGTCGTGTGGCGATGCCACCGCGGGTACGCAAACGACGTCCCGCGGCGATTGATGCCGGGAACGCTAGGGTGGACCGAATGAAGGCTGGGTTAATCGCCGGGAAAATTTTGCCGGGGCGTTTCGCGCAAATGCCGCCGGGTCAGTCGTCGGCCTGCGGCTGGCGATAGTCCTGCAGGCGCGTCGTGCGCAGGCCGGGCAGGCCGTGGCGCTCGATCAGGCGCTGCCACGACGTGAACTCCTCGACCGAGAGCCGGTAGCGGTTGCACGCGTCCTCGAGCGACAACAGGCCGCGGCGCACCGCCGAGACGACGGCGGCCTTGCGCCGGATCACCCAGCGCTTGGTCTCCGGCGGCGGCAGCTCCGAGAGCGACAACGGCTCCGGCATGCTGCCAATCGCCTCGTAGCCCTCGTCCAATCGCGTGTCGTCCATCGCTCTCGCTCCGCTTGCGGCCCGGTCGTCGGCCCTACTTGGCGTGAGAGACTACGCGTCCCGTTTTAAAATTCGCCTAAGCGAAGTATCGGATTTGGAACGCATTTTAGGTGATCAAGGAAGTCTGAACGCGCGCGCGTCAGCCCTTGAGATCGCGCACCGTTTCGCTCATCTCGTCGGCGGTGCGCACGAGCTGCGCCGCCGAGGAATACGCGCGCTGCGTCACGATCAGCTGCGTGAAGGCGTCGCCGAGATCGACATTGCTGAGCTCGCGGGCGCCGGAGACGATCGAGGACATCTCGGCCGCGGAGACGTACTCCGCGGCGCCCGACTTCTCGCCCTCCACCCACAGGTTGTTGCCCTGGTCGAGCAGGCCGTTCGGGTTGAAGAAGTTCGCGAGGCCCAGCTGATACAGCGGGCTGACCGCGCCCGAGGAGAAGCGCCCCGAGACGGTCCCGCGCTCGCTGATCTCGTAGTCGATGAACTCGCCGGCGGCGAGGCCGTCCTGCGTGTAGAGCCCGCGATAGAAGAAGCTGCCGCGCTGGGTGACGTTGGACAGATCGATGTCGAACAGGCCCGCCGGCGACAGGAGGGCCGGCGAGGAGATCGTCCCCTCGCCGTCGAACGTCACCGCCTCGGGGCCGTCGATCAACGAGCCGTCGGCGGCGAGGAAGTCGAGATCCCATGCGTTGATCCCGGTGTTCGTCCAACGCAGGGTCATCGATTGCTCGTTGCCGGCCGCATCGTAGTAGGTGATGTCCGTCGCGGCCTCGGTGGCGCCCGCGGCCGGGATGACGGCCGAGAGACTGGCGCGCGTGGTCGCGCGACCCGGGAACGGGTCGTTGAGCGTCGCCGGAATCGCGACCATCGATGCGAGCGTGTTTCCCGACAGCGACCCGTCGGGAAGGATCTCCCACGCCATCAGGTGCAGGCCCTCGAACGCGGAGAGGTAGCTGCCGACGGCGGACTCGTTGTCGACATTGGCGCCGAACAGCGAGGCCTGGCGCGAGTAGTAGATGTCGCCGCTGCCCGTCGGCTCCGAGGAGTAGATGAAGAACCCGCGACCGTTGATCGCCAGGTCGAGCGGGCGCGTGCTCGATTCGATCGGCCCCTGGACGTCGATGAGCTTGCGAACCTCGGGCTTGACGCCGCCGGCCTTGTAGGGCCCGACATCGACGCCGGCGAGCACGGTCGAGAAGGTGGTGTCGGCGCGCCGATAGCCGGGCGTGCGCAGGTTCGCGATGTTCTGGCTGATCGCGTCCATAGCCACGGAGTGCGCCATCATGGCCGCCACGCCGTTGTCGAAGCTGGGCATCGTGCTCAAGGGACGCTCCCGGTGCCGGAGAAGGACCCGGCGGCGCGGACGCCGCCGGGCGCGGGGGAACCGCTATCAGCGCTTCACGCGCAGCAGCTCGTCGAGCATCTCGTCCGCGGTCGTGATGATGCGGGCGGAGGCGGAGTAGGCGCGCTGCGTCGTGATCATCGACGTGAACTCCTCGCCGAGGTCGACGTTCGAGCCCTCGACCGCGGCCGGCTCGATGCGGCCGGCGCCGCCGGTGTTCGCCTCGCGCAGGTTGAATTCGCCCGAGTTGCTGGTCTGCGCATAGGCGTTGCCGTTGCGGCCCTGCAGAGCGTTCGCGTTCGCGAAGGTCGCGACGGGCAGCTTCCAGATCCGCGTGGTCGCGCCGTTGGAGAACGAGGCGACGACATAGCCCTCGGTGTCGATCGCCACGCCGGTGCGCAGGCCGACCTCGGCGCCGTCCTGGTTGATGTACTGGATGTTGTAGTCCGACGAGAACTGCGTGAAGCCGTCCGTCAGGTCCTCGCTGCCGAAGTCGAAGCTGATGGTCGAATCGCTGGCGCCGTTGGTCCAGTCGATCGTGAGGTCGCCCTGGATCCCGCCGTCGCCGTCGGGGGTGATTGCGGCGGGCGCCGTGGCGTCGGTCGAGAGCTGGACCTGGTCGAGGCTGCCGTCGCCGTTGAAGGTCATCGTGCCCCAGGCGACGACGTTGTTCGTCGTGCCGGCGATGCCGTTGGCGTCGGCCGAGCTCAGGGCGAAGACCCAGCCGTTGGTGTCGGTCACCTTCATGACGCTGAGACTCATGTTGTGCGGCGTGCCGAGCGAGTCGTAGACGCGCAGGTCGCGGCGGAAGTTCGCGGTGAACGAGGTCGACGCCATGCTGTCGGCGTCAGCCAGCGCGTAGGTCGCGACCGTCATCGAGTCCCAGGGCGCGACCGTGGGAGTCGCGGCGGCATCGAGATTGGCGCCGATCTCGAGGCTCGTCGTGTCGACGGCGACGCCGCTCAACGTGCCGACCGAGACGGTGTCGATCTCGTTGACGTCGATGATGTTGCCGCCCTGGTCGAGCTTCCAGCCCTGGAGGAACATGCCCGAGCCGTTCACGAGGCGGCCCTGGTTGTCCTCGGTGAAGGAGCCGGCCCGCGTGTAGAGCTGCTCGCCGGTCGAGTTGTCCGCGGTCTTCACGATGAAGAAGCCCGAGCCGAGGATCGCGACGTCCGTCGGGCGCTGCGTCGACTGCAGCACGCCCTGCTGGTCGACGAGCTGGCGCGGCGAGGCGCGCAGGCCGCCCGGCGAGTAGGCCGCCGTCTGCCCCGCGCCGGTGACCAGCGTCGAGAAGTATGAACTCGTCTTCTTGTAGCCGACGGTGTTCACGTTCGCGATGTTGTCGGAAATCGTCGCCATCTGCTGCGTCTGGGCCTTGAGGCCCGAAACGCCGGCGATCAGCGAACCGTAAAGACTCATCGTTCCGTCTCCTTAGCTGAGCTTGATGTGTCGTCAGACGTGGATGTCGAGGTGCCCGTCGGCGCGGCGCCTGGCCGCGTTGCGGGCGACCGGCGTGTCGGCGCCGGGATCGGTGTCGGCAGCCGGCGCGCCGGCGCCCGCGGAGGCCGCGAACGGCGCATAGCGGCCGCCGCCCTGCTGCTTGAGGCCGAAGGACAGGCTGCCGGCGTCGGTACTGAGCCCGGCGTTCTGCAGGGCGCGCTCGAGTTCGCGCACGTCGCGCTGCAGGATCTCCATGGTGGCCGGACGTTCGGCGGCGAACACCGCCTGGATGCGGCCGTCGACGCCGACATCGATGCGCACATCGATGCGGCCGAGCTCGGGCGGCTGCAGCTTGATCGTGATGCGATCGACGCCTTCCTGGACGGCCTTGGTGACCGACACCGCGACCTGCGCGATCGCCGGGTGGACCGTGATGCGCTGGGCGCGCGCGACGGCCTGGTCGGTCGCGACCGGCGTGGAATTGGCGATCATCGCGGCCTCGCGGCCGGTCGGATCGGTCCTCGCGGCGGCGCCGTCGGCCGTCTCAAGCGCATCGATACGGGCCTCGCCGAGGTCGCCGGCCGCGGCCGGAACGCCGACCGGGACCGTTGGAGCGGGAGCGGCGGCAGCCTGTGGCGCGACGATCGCGGGTGGCGGCACCGCCGGGGTCGACGGCTCTTCCTGGGCAAGCTGCGCGGCGAGCGCTGCCGGCGGGTGCGGTGCCGCGCGCGGTGGCGCTTCCGTCGTCAGGTTCGCGGCAGCGCTGCCGGACTCGGTCGGGGAGGTGACGGGCGTGTCGGCGCCGGCCGCGATCGGCGCTGCGGCGGCAGCGCGCGGTGTCGCGACGTTGGACCGAGTGCCGGCGGGAGACCCGCCGTTCATGATGGCGACAGCAGCTTCGGCAGCGGCCGGCACGCCGTCGATCGCAAGGCTCGGCGCTGCCTCGCGCACCGCGTTGTCGGTCGTCGTTGCCGTCATCGCGGTCGCGGGCGCCGCAGTGGCGGACAGGGCCGCGACATCCGACGGCGAGGCGGGGAGCGGTGACCGGGTCGAGGCCTTCGTCTGCGCCGCCTCGGCCAGCTCGGGCGGCGGCGTGCCGACGGGCGTCGCTTCGGGTCTCGGCGCGGTGGGGATCTGATTCGCGGGGATCGGCGCGGTTGCTGGCGTGTCCTCGATCGGTGGACGCGTTGGCGCCGCCGCGTCCGCGAGCTCCGCGGCGAAGCCCGGGACCTGCGTCGGTGCGCCTTCGGTCGGCGTCGCATCGGAGGACGGGCCGACCGGCGTCGTGCTCGGTCCGGGTGTCGCGCCGGTCGCCGGCGGCCTCGTCGGCGCGACCGCCGGTGTCGCGTCGGCCGCGTCCGCGGCGGCCGGATTCTCGCTGCCGGCATTCTGGGGCGGGGCGCTCGGTGCAGGCGCCATTGCGGGCACGGTCGGCGTCTGCACGCCGCCGGGGTCGGCTGCCGGCGCCGGCGCGGCGCCGCGTTCCGGAGCGCAATCATTCGCGGTCGGTGGCGCGTCGAAGCTCGCGGCCTCGTTCGACGCGGCTTCGGCGACCGGGACGCGATCGAGTGTCGCGAAGCCTTGCGCGAGCGACAGCGCATCGAGGCTGACGGTCTCGCGCTCGGCGGGCGCGTCGTCGAAGCTGCGGCCGCCCTCGGGCGCGGCCATCGCCTTCTGCAGCAGCTTGGCGAACTCCGCATTCGCGGCGTCGTTCAGGGACGGCGCATTGGCGCGCGTGCGGTCGGCCGGCGCAACGACGAGCGACGGCAACGACGGCAGTGCGTTCTGGGCGAGGGCATGGGACATGTGGAATTCACTGGAGCAAGCGGCGCGCCAATCCGAGCGCGCCGGCTACGCGCTTGATTTCGCACGTGACGCCTCGCGCCCCGCTCAATCGTTAGTCGCCCTTAAGCATCGCTCTTGCCGCATTGCGGCAGCTCTTGCCGAGCAGTTCCCGCCGCATCGCGTGTTTGCGGCGGCCTGACGCACCGCGTGGTGAAGGCGCCATTCACCAGTTGGCACGCGGCGTGCTGTTCGTCGTCCGCGCGGCGCAACTTGCCGGGCAGAACTTGCCGGAAGCGGCAGAAGCTGCCGGGCGATTCCGGCAGAACTTGCCGCATCGGCGATCGCGCGCATTTGAGCCAAAGCCCCAAACCGTTGCGGTGCCGGGATTCCGGCGCCGTCCGCGCTTCGGCATCGTCGTTGCACTGATGGACGGGCTGATCGCGTCACCGTCTTCAGAATGAAGCGGGCGATCGCACCGGACGAGAATCGCCCGGTCATCCCAGAAGTGGAGAGACAGAATGCCCTCAGTGAATACGAACGTCGGCGCCCTCGTCGCGCAGAAGTATCTTCGTGCGACGACGACCGAGATGAACATGGTGCAGAACCGGGTGTCGTCCGGCCTGCGCGTCGCGTCGGCCCTCGACGACGCGTCGTCCTTCTCCGTCGGTGCGGGCATGCGCGCCGACATCAAGTCCTACACGGCAGCAGCCGGCGCGCTGCAGGGTGCCAAGGTCGGCGCCCAGGTCGCGGTGTCCGCCGGTGAGACGATCGCCAAGCGTCTCGAGGACGTGAAGGCGAAGGTCGTGCAGATGGCGGACGAAAGCCTGAGCACCGCCAGCCGCGCCGCGTACCAGAGCGACCTGGATTCGATGGTCGCGGAAGTGAACAACTACCTCGCGCAGGCGGAATACAACGGCGTGAACCTGCTCGGCTCCGGCGGCGCCGACGTGCTGGTCGTGGCGAACATCGACGCCTCGGTCATCACGATGCGAAACCAGGACGTCGGGGACATCAGCGGCGGCTCGATCGGCTCGATCAGCTCCTCGGCCGACGCCTCGAACGTCCTGAGCCAGCTCGCCAGCTTCAAGTCCGATCTCGACACCGCGCTCGCCGAGCTCGGCGCGGACCTGAAGCAGATCGACGCGCAGACGGAGTTCGTCAAGCAGACCGAGGAGACCGTGAAGATCGGCCTCGGCGCGCTGGTGGACGCCGACCTCGCGAAGGAATCCGCGAACCTCCAGTCCCTGCAGGTCCGACAGCAGCTCGGCATTCAGGCGATCGGAATCGCGAACCAGTCGCCGCAGGCGCTGCTCGGACTCTTCCGATAAGCGCCGGCGTCGCCGGGCGCAGCACGCGCCCGGCGGACGCGCGGAAGTTCAAGTCGGACGGGCGGTCGCCGCGAGGTGGCCGCCCGTTTCGTTTCCGGGCCGCGACGATCCCGGCAACTCCTGCCCGGCGACCCGCAGCCGGCAAATTCGGCCGGGCGTTTGCGTCGTTCCCGGCAGTTCCCGCCCGGCGTCGAAAGCCGGGTGTTTTCGCGAAGCGTTGGATTTCAAACGCATTTTAGCGATGGCACATCGGTTGCTCTCCCACTCCTCCGAGACGGCCGCCGCGGCCAGGACCCTGAACGGGGTCAGAACGGCTCGGCGCCCATCACAGAAGGAGATGGAGAGATCGCATGAGCAATTCGGTCAACACGAACATCGGCGCCCTGCTGGGCCAGAAGTATCTCCGGTCGAACTCGGCCGAGATGGTCGTCGTGCAGAACCGCGTGTCGAGCGGCCTGCGCGTCGCGACGGTGATGGACGACGCGTCCACCTTCGCCGTCGCCGCCGGCATGCGCGGCGACATCAAGGGCTACACGGCGATCGCCGCCGCGCTGCAGGGCGCCAAGGTCGGCGCCGCCGTCGCGGTTTCGGCCGGTGAGACGATCTCGAAGCGTCTCGAGGACATCAAGGCGAAGATCATCCAGCTCGCCGACGAATCGATCAGCACGGCGAGCCGCACGACGTACCAGAACGACCTGGACTCGATGGTCGGCGAGGTGAACAGCTATCTGCAGCAGGCCTCGTACAACAACATCAACCTGCTCGGCTCCGGCGGCTCGGACGTCCTGATCGTCGCCAACATCGACGCGTCGTCCATCACGATCCGCAACCAGGACGTCTCGGACCTCAGCGGCGGCACGCTGGCCGCGATCACGAACTCGGCCGACGCCTCCGATGCGTTGAGCGTCATCGCCGGGTTCAAGTCGAACCTGGACACCGCGCTCGCCAATCTCGGCGCCGACCTGAAGCGGGTCGAAGCGCAGGCCGAGTTCATCAAGCAGACCGAGGAGACGGTTCGCATCGGCCTCGGCGCGCTGGTCGACGCGGATCTGGCGAAGGAATCGGCGGCCCTGCAGTCGCTGCAGGTCCGGCAGCAGCTGGGCGTGCAGTCGATGGGCATCGCCAACCAGGCGCCCCAGACGCTCCTCGGCCTGTTCCAGTAGTCGCCGCGGAACGTCCGGCGCCCGACCGGGCGCCGTCGGCGATGCAAACGCTTGGTTAACCAAACGGGAAAGAAGATCCCGCCATGCCTCTCAAGATCGAACTGAAGCCGGGCGAGAAGTTCATCGTGAACGGCGCCGTCATGGTCGCCGGTCGCTCTGGCGCCTCGCTCGCCCTGAAGAACAAGGCCGTGCTGCTGCGCGGCCGCGACGTGATGCAGGAGTCCGAGGCGACCACGCCCGCCCGGCGCCTCTACTTCACGCTCATGCTCATGTACATCGATCCGGAGAACAGCGCCTCGCACGCCGAGCGCTTCGCCGGGTTCCTGTCCGACTATCTCGGCGCGACGACGCTGGCCAGCACGCGCGCCAAGCTCGAGCGCATCGGCAACCTCGCCCTCGCCGACGAGTTCTACTCCGCGCTGAAGCTGTGCCGCGACCTGATCGCGACGGAGGACGATCTCCTCGGCCGACCCGGGAAGGGAGTGCCGGCGCGGCCCGGCGCCATGGCGAGATGAGCTATAGCGCCTACGGTCGCACGCAGAACCGCGTCGAGAACCCGCGCCAGGTCGAGTATCGCCTCCTGGGGCAGGTGACCGGCGCGCTCATGGGCGCGAAGACCGAGACGGACAAGCGGAAGTACTTCGACGCGCTGCTCTGGAACCAGCGGGTCTGGGACACGTTCTTCCACGACCTCATGGATCCGGGAAACCGTCTGCCCGCCGAGCTGAAGCGCCTGTTGACCACGCTCTACTGGTCGGTTCGCGACGAGACGGATCGGCTCATCGCCGGTCGCGGCGACATCGATGTCCTGATCACCGTCAATCGCAACATCATGGACGGCCTGCGCTGACGCGCGGCCGTTCGGCATCGTGCCCGGCGCGATGCCATCGGGGATGGCCATGAAGGCGGCTGCACGCTCGACGCATCTGGAGACGGTCCTTCGCCGGGGCATCGCCGCGCAGGCGACCGGGCGCCATGCCGAGGCCGAGAGCCTGTTTCGCACCGTCCTCCGCGACGCACCCGGGTTGCCGGACGGGCTGCATCTGCTCGCTCAGAGCCGACATCTCCAGGGCGACAACGACGAGGCGCTGGAGCTCGTCGGGCGCGCGATGCGCGCGGCGCCCCGCGTCGCGATGTACCAGGCGACGCGCGGCGTCGTCCTGCGCGCGCTCGGCCGCCCGACCGAGGCGGCCGCCGCCTTCGAGGCCGCTCTGCGTCTCGATCCGACTTATCTGGGCGCGCATCGGAACCTTGCGGCGCTGCATGCCTCCACCGGCGGCTTCGAGGCGGCGCGCGCCGCATTCACGCGGGCGCTTGCCCTCGCGCCGAGCGATGTCGAACTCTGGCTCGGCCTGGTTCCGGTGCTGCTGTCGCTCGGCAAGCCGGGCGAGGCGGCAGCGGCTGCCGAACGCGCCGCCGGCCTGGCGCCGCGCGCCACGACTCCGATCGAGGTCTGGTTCGCGGCCGCGGATGCCGCCGGCGCATTGCCGACGCTGCGCTTCAAGCTCGAGCGCCTGCTGGCCGAGGATCCGGAGAACACGGCCGTGCACCTCGCGCTCGTCGATGTCCTGAACCGCCTCGACGCGATGGATGCCGCGCGCGACCTGGCCGAGCGCGCGATCGCACGCTGGCCGGACAATGCGGCGGCGTGGCGTCGCGCCGGACTGCAGCGCGCGGCCGTCGGCGACGACGATGCGGCGCAGCTCGCCTTCGAGCGCGCGCTGGAGCTCGATCCGTCGGACACGGCTGCGCGTGTCGGCATCGCCAACGGTCATCACCGTCGCGGCGACGCCGTCCGCGCGCTGGAGATCTATCGCGCGATCCTCGCGAACCATCCGCGCTGCAAGGAGGCGTGGTACAACGCCGGCACCGTCCTGAGTGCGCTGGGGCGCGAGGACGAGGCGATCGAGCACTACGATCGCGCGATCACGATCGATACGGACTACGCGCCGGCGCGCAACAATCGCGCCCAGGGTCTCCTGCGGCTCGGCCGGCAGGCGGAGGCCTGGTCGGATCATCGTTGGCGCGACGGCCGCACGCCGCTGTTTCCCGAGCAGCGCTGGCCAGCCGACCTCGACGGCGTCGCGATCCATGTGCGCGCCGAGCAGGGCATCGGCGATCATCTCTTCTATCTCCGCTTCGCGCCCGCGATCGCGGCGCGCGGCGCGATCGTCACGGTCGAGGCGGAGCGGCGCATCGAGCCGATGGTTCGGCGCGCGGGGCTCGATGCCGTGGACGATGCGCCGGTCGGCGCGAACGTCGTGCGCATGGGCGATCTGCCCTGGCTCCTCGGGCTCGGCGACGGGGACGACTTCGCAACGCCGCTGGCGCTGCCCGTGCTCGTGGATCGCGCCGCGCGCGTTGCGGCCGAGCTCGCAGCGCTGCCGCGACCGTGGATCGGAGTTACGTGGCATGCCGGCGGGGCCAAGGGGCGACGCGAGACCTTCAAGACGATTCCGGTCGATCGACTTGGACGCACGCTGCGCGACCTGCCGGGGACGGTCGTGTCGGTGCAGCGCAATCCGGTCGCGACGGACCAGGCGGCGCTGGAAGGCACGCTCGGTCGGCCGCTGCTCGACCTGAGCCGCTGGAACGACGACCTCGAGCTGATGCTGGCGCTGATGGCGGCGCTGGACGGCTATGTCGGCGTCAGCAACGCGAACATCCATCTGCGTTGCGGCGCGGGCCTGGGCTCCGACGTCCTGGTGCCGTTCCCCATGGATTGGCGCTGGCGCTCGCTGAGCAACGGCGCTGTGCCCTGGTATCCGGGCAGCCGGGCGTATCGACAGCGGGCCGACGGCGATTGGGATGCCGGGTTCGCCGCGCTGGAAAAGTCATTGCAGGAGCGCTGGACATGAACCGTGTTGCCGAAGCCGCGACGAACACCTCGACGCAGGCCGTCCTGCAGCGGGCGCTTCCCGCGGCGCTCGAGGCCCATGGTCGCGGCGAGCTGGACGCGGCGTGGACGTGGCTGGACGAAGCGTCGCGCGTCGCGCCCAACCATCCCGATGTCCTGCACCTGCGCGGCCTGGTCGCGCTCGGGCGCGGTCAGCCCTCGGCCGCGGTCGCGTGGATCGAGCGGGCGGCTGGTGCGAGCCCGCGCACGGCGCTGTACTGGAACAATCTCGGTGTCGCGTGGCGGGCGGCGGGCGACCTCACTCGGGCCGCGGCGGCGCATCGTCAGGCGATCGCGCTCAAGCCGGGCTATGCCTCGGCGCACAACAACCTCGGTGCGGTGCTTGCGGCGGGCGGCGACTACCGCGTCGCCGCGAAGGCTTTCGCCAAGGCGATCTCGCTCGGCGCGCGCAGCAGCGACATCTGGGAGAACCACGCGAAGGCGCTGCTCTGCCTCGGCAGATTCAGCGAGGCCTGGTCGAGCTATCGCCATCGCGAGGGCCGCCGGCTCGCGCCGCCGGAGCGACCCTGGCCGCGCGACATGTCGGGGCTGCGGATCGCGCTGCGGCGCGAGCAGGGGATCGGCGACCAGCTGTTCTTCCTGCGCTTCGCCGATGTCGCCGTCGCCTACGGCGCGCAGGTCGGCATCGATGTCGATCCCCGGCTCAACGGCATGCTCGCGCGAAGCGGGCTCGCGGGCGTCGGCGATGCGATCGACGACGAGGCCGAGATCGGCGATTTGCCGTGGCTGCTGGGACTCGGTGACGAGGACAGCATCGTGCCGCCGCTGCGCCTGTCGGTCCTGTCCGATCGCGCCGCGAGGGTCGCGGCGACCTTGTCGCGGCTGCCGCGCCCGTGGATCGGGGTCACCTGGCACGCCGGTGGTGCGAGGGGCCAGCACCGGACGTTCAAGACCGTGCCGATCGACCGCCTCGGCGCGTCGCTGCGCGACCGGCCTGGAACGATCGTGTCGGTGCAACGCCATCCGGACGCGGCCGACCATGCCGCGCTCGCGTCGGCGCTCGGGCGGCCGCTGCTCGACCTCAGCGGCTGGAACGAGGATCTCGAGTTGATGCTGGCGCTGATGGCGGCGCTCGACGGCTATGTCGGCGTGAGCAACGCCAATGTCCACCTTCGCTGCGGCGCCGGGCTCGGCTCCGACGTCCTCGTGCCGTTCCCGATGGACTGGCGCTGGCGCTCGGTGGAGGACGGCACCGTTCCCTGGTACCCGGGCAGCCGGGCCTATCACCAGCAGGTCGACGGCGACTGGGACGCCGCCTTCGCCGCGCTGACGGACTCGCTCCGATCGCGCTGGCCATGACCGGCTCCGCGGCCGCCGAGGCGCCGCAGGCGGTGCTACGACGCGCATTGCCGGCGGCCCTGGCGGCGCACGGGCGCGGCGCGCTGGACGAGGCGTGGCGGCTGCTGGACGAGGCCGCTCGGGTGGCGCCGCGCCATCCCGACATGCTGCATCTGCGCGGCCTCGTCGCGCTCGGCCGCGGCGATGCGGCCGATGGCGTGGCGTGGATCGAGCGCGCGGTCGCGGCAAGCGCCGGCACGGCGCTCTATCGCAACAATCTCGGCGTGGCGCGACGCGCGAGCGGCGACCTGCCGGGCGCGATCGCGGCGCATCGCGAGGCGATCGCCCTGAAGCCCGACTATGCCGCCGCGCACAACAACCTCGGCGCCGTCCTGGCAGCCTGCGAGGAATTCGCCGATGCGGCGAACGCCTTCGCGCGGGCGGCGGCGCTCGATCCCCGTCTGGTTGACGCGGTCGCGAACGAGGCGCTCGCGCGCGTCCAATGCGACGAGGCCGCCGCAGCGCTCGGGCTCGTCGAAGATGCCCTCGCGCGCCGAGGCCCGACGTCGCGAATGCGTCTGGCCCAGGGGGCGGCGCTGACGGCGCTGGGCCGTCACGACGAGGCCGCCACCGCACTCGATGACGCCGTGACGATGGCGCCGGACGATCCGGAGGCTTGGCACAATCTCGGCTACGTCTTCCAGCGGCTGGGCCAGAACGAGGCCGCGTGCCTCGCCTTCGACCGCGCGCTCGCGCTGGATCCCTTGCGACGATCGACCCACTCGAGCCGAGGCCTCGTCCGGCTCTCGATGGGCGACTTCGAGCGTGGCTGGCGCGACTACCGGCGCCGGCGCAAGGGGCCCGGCGCACCGGGCGACGTGCCGCCCACGCCGCTGCCTCACGATTTGCGCGCCCGGACGATCACCATCGCCCGCGACCAGGGAGTGGGCGACGATCTGTTCTTCCTCCGCTTCGCTCCCGAGCTCGTCAGGCGCGGTGCCGCCCTGCGCCTCGACGTCGAGCCGCGCCTGCTGCCGATGCTGGCTCGCGCGGGTTTCGCGGTCGGCCGGGGCGGCGAGACGATCCTGTCGGGCGATCTGCCCTTCCGCCTCGACCACCGCGAGGATGCCGCCTGTCCCCCGTCGCTGCGGCTCGCGCCGCTCGACGCAAAGGTCCGCGAGCAAGCGCAGCTTCTCGCAGGCGCTGGCCCGAAGCCCTGGATCGCCTTGAGCTGGCGCGCCGGTGTGCGGCGGCAGAAGAAGCTGGCGCCACCCGAGGCGCTGGCGCGCGCGCTCAGCGGACTTCCCGGGACCGTCGTGATCGTGCAGCGCGGGCTGTTGCCGGGCGAGCGCGCGGAATTCGAGGCCGTGCTCGGACGTCGCGTCGTGGATGCCAGTGCCGCGAACGAGGACCTGGAGGCGATGCTGGCGCTGATGCTGGTCGCCGACATCCATGTCGCGGTCAGCAACACCAACCTGCATCTTCGCGCGGCCGTCGGCCGGCGCACGCATGTCCTGCTGCCGTTCCCGTCGGAGTGGCGCTGGCGAGCCGGCACGCACGGCGAGCCGGTATGGTTCCGCGACCATCGCTGCTATCGCCAGGACGCCGACGGCGACTGGAACGCCGCCTTTGCCGCTCTGCGCGGCGATCTTGCACTCCTCGCGCCCGGCATGTGACGTCGTCTCGTGCGTCGGCACGGGAACGGAGGCGGCGATGCGGCAGATGGACGGCGACGGGAGCGGGTCGGTCGAGGCGTGTTCGGCTCGTGCCCGTGCGGCCGGGGCGCCGGTGTCCCGATGACGCCGCTCGTCGTCCTCGGTGCCGGCGGCCAGGTCGGACAGGCCGTCGTGCGCGCTGCCCAGGCCCGGGGCCTCGACGTGCGGGCCCATCCGCGTGCCTCGCTCGACATCTCGGATCGGGTCGCCCTGGCTGCCGCATTGCCGGGCGCAGCTGTGGTCGTCAACTGCGCGGCGGTCACGTCGGTCGACGATGCGGCGAGGGATCCGGCCCGGGCCTACGCGATCAACGCCGGCGCCGTTGCCGCGCTGGCGCTGGCGTGCCGCGATGCAGGAGTACCGCTGATCCACCTGTCGACCGATTACGTGTTCGACGGCACGGGCGCGCGGCCGTGGCGGGAGAGCGATGCGCCATCGCCGGTCAACGTCTACGGCGCGAGCAAGCTTGCCGGCGAGCAGGCGATCCCGCTGATCTGGCCGCGCCATCTGATCCTCCGCATTTCGTGGGTGTTCGGTGCGCGGGGGAACAACTTCGTGCGCTCGATGCTTGCGCTCGCGCGCCGGCGTGCGGTCCTGCGGATCGTGGCCGACCAGATCGGGCGACCGACCCCCGCGGATGCCTGCGCCGACGCGATACTGGACCTGGCCGCGCGGTGCCGCGATCCCGCGTTCGACGCCTGGGGCCTCTACCATTTCGCGGGATCGCCGCCGGTGAGCCGCTACGACTTCGTGCGCTCCATTCTCGCCGACCGCCCGTCGGTCCGGCTGGAGCCGATCGCCAGCGCGGACGCCGGCGACATCGCCAGGCGCCCGCTCAACGCCGTCCTCGATTGCAGCCTGATCGAGCGGCGCTTCGGCATCGCGTCGCCGAGCTGGGAGGCGAGCTTGCCGGCGGTGCGCCGCGCGATCGAGGCGGATCTGGATCCGCGCTGACGGCGGCGCGTCGCGCCCGCACCATCAAAGATGGATCAGGGTCGGTGCGAACCAGCCGAGCATGGCAAGCACGACGGCCACGGAGCCGAGCCCGAGGCCGCAGTAGAGCAGCAGGATCATCGACGTGACGATCGACGCGGAGGTGAGGACGATGGCCAGCTGGAGCGCCGCGCTCGACAGCTCGAACATCTCGTTCTTGGCCTTGTAACGGTCGCGCTCGGCCTCCTTCGCGCGCGCCCGCGCCGACAGCTCCTTGCGGCCCTCCTGTGTATCCGGCTCGCTCTCCCAGCGCGCGATCGTCGTGCGCCATGTCTCGATCTGCCGGACGGCGGCCTCGGCCTTGGGCCCGGACTCGGGCGCCATGATGGCCAGGGCCTCGCTCGCGGTCCGCGCCATCGTCTGCCGGATCGTCTTGGCCTGAAAGAAGGCCCAGAGATCCGAGGCGGCGATATGGGCCGCGGTCGCCTCGGACTCCGCGCTCTTGCCGGCGGTCTCGACGACGGCGAGGAAGGCGGCAAGCAATGCGATGATGATGGCGGTCGCCTTGTTGCCGCCCTCGATGGTCGGTGCGCTCATGAACCAGGACTCCGAATCGGATCACGACCCGGCGGGAGTCTTGGACTCGGGGGACGCGGCGACGCAAGCGCGCCGCCGCCGATTCAGGCGCTGCGCGCCAGCGTTGTGACTCCCGTCTGGGCTCGCAGCATGTCGGCCTGCTCACGACGCCACAGGTCGGCGTAACCGCAGGTCTCATAGGCGGCGAAATAGGGGCCGCCGATCGTGTAGTGCAGGTTGGAGATCGCGTCGGCCGGCTGCGGCGCGTCGTAGTCGACGAGATGGTTCCAGCGGTGCGGCAGCGCGCCGATCTCGTGATCGCCCGCGAGCCACTTGAACTGGTGCAGCTCGAGGCCGCTCGCCGAGTTCACGTAGGCGGGTGTCAGCGCCCGGCAGCGCGCGTTGTTGAAGATGATGACGCTCGACCAGTTCTTCTTCTCGTACCGCGTCTGCGTCGCGCCGAGGAATTTCACGCTCTCCGCGGGGACATGGTCGTGCTTCACGACCTGGACGGCATAGGACGGATCGCGCAGTGCCCACAACCGGGCGATGTCGTCGATCATCAGCATGTCGCAGTCGAAGAACACGGACCATCCCTCGTAGCCGCTGAGATACGGCACCAGGAAGCGGGTGAACGAGAAGTCGGTCGACTGCATGGCGTGGCGCGGCCGCGTGAAGACGCTGCCGAGCTGGGTCAGCATCAGCGGGGCGATGGAGACCGGCTCGCTCGCGCGCGCGATGATGGAGTGCGCGAAGACGTGGTAGGCGACGGTCTCGCGCGGATCGAAGCCGATGAATGCACGGATCATGGGGCTCTCCTTCAGGGATGGACACGGCCGGCCGCGAGGCGCGCGGCGGCAGCGGCGACGACGTCGTCCCACCGGCCGGCGACGGTCTGGCGCAGCAGCGTGAGGGACGGGTACCAGGGGCTGTCCGGCCGCTCGGTGAACCAGAACCAGAGCAGTCCGCGATCGCGCGGCAGCAGGACGGTGGTCGGCCGGCCGAGCGCGCCTGCGAGATGCGCGGTCGTATTGCTGATCGTCACCACGTGGTCCATCGCCGCCACCTGCGCGGCGTAGGTGTCGAGATCGCGGAGCTGGTCGACTTCGGGATCGTCGATGACCTCGACGCCGGCCCGGATCCGGGCGCGCGCGAGCATCTCGGCGTCGCTGCCGTACTGAAGCGACACGAAGCGCAGCCCGGGCACGCGGAGTATCGGTGCCCAGTCCGCGATGTCGGTGCTCTTGGACTCGGCGTGACGCCGGGCGCCGCTGCACCAGGAGATGCCGACCAGGCGGTCGGTCGTGCCGCCGGCATAGCGCTGGCGCAGCTCGGACACGCGTCGCGGATCGGCGGCGAGGTAGCCGGCATGGCGCGGAAAGGCGGCCAGGTCAGGGCGCAGGCCGCGGCCGAGGCTGAGCAGCGGCAGCGCGGCATCGAAGCGGCCCAGCGTTCGCGGATCCGCCGGCAGCGTCGCGGCGACGAACTCGAAGCCGGGGAAGGAGCGCGCGCACAGGTCGATCAGCCGCGGGTCGACCTCGACGATGCCGCCGATCCCGCGCGCCCGCAGGTCGCCGAGCATCGACAGGCCGAGCAGCTGCTCGCCGAGACCCTGCTCGCCCCATAGGAGGACCCGCTTGGCGCGCTCGTCGAGCGGCGACATCGGATGCGGGCGCGCCGGCCCGCGATAGTCGGTGACCCCGATGCCGACGTCGAAGCCGTCCCAGCCGGCGGCGAGGTCGCCGAGCCGGAGCCGGAGCAGCGACAGGTTCCATTGCGCCCGCGCGTTGCGCGGCGCGAGCGCCAGCACCCGCGGAAGCTCCGCCGCCGCCTCGCGCCAGCAGCCCCGCTTCTCGAGCGAAGCGGACAGGTTGAGGAGCGGCTCGACATAGGTCGGGTCGAGCGCGGCCGCTGCGGCGAACCAGGACTCGGCGCCGGCCGCGTCGCCGGACGCCTCGTGCACCGTGCCGAGATTGTTGGCCGCGATCGCATAGCGCGGATTGCTCTCGAGCGCCTGGCGGAAGCATTGCTGCGCGCGGGAAAGCTCGCCCTGCTGCAGAAGGACGGTGCCGAGATTGTTGTTCGCCTGCGCATGTCGCGGATCGCAGGCGACCGCCCGCTCGTAGGCGGCCACGGCGCCGGCGGCGTCGCCGCACGCGTAGCGGATGTTGCCCAGGACGTACCAGCCCGCGAGATGCGCGGGCGCGATCGACGTCGCCGTCGTCGCCTCGTCCGCCGCCTCGGAGAGTCGCCCGAGGGCGAGCAGGATGTTGGCGAGATCGAGATGGTATCCGGCGATGTCGGCGCGCAGCGCGATGGCCTGCTTGAGCCGCCGCATCGCGCCGCGCAGGTCGCCTGCGTCGCGATCGATCAGCGCGCGGAGATGGAGGGCCTCGACACGGTCCGGGTCCCGCGCGAGGGTCGCATCGCAGAGCGCGGCCGCGGCGTCGAGGTCGCGCGCGCGATGCGCCTGCAACGCGCGCGCATGGAGTGACGCGGCGGGCGAGGCGTCGGCGGCGGGGCGGCTCGCCGCGCGCTTCATTCGCGCGGACCCGTGCTGCGCATCAACGCGAGCAGCGTCGCGCTGCCTTCGTTGCGGCGCGCCCGGTCCTGCAGTCGCGCCAGAGTCAGCATCTCGAAGCCGTAGGCGTCGGCGAGCCGGCGCAGATAGGCGTCGGAGTGGCGGAAGCGCTGGCCCGGCAGGATCGTGATCTCGGTGCCGCGCGCGTCCGCATGGAGGGCGACGGCGAAGAGCCCGCCGCGCCGGAGTGTGCGGGACGCCCCGGCGAAGAACGGCGACAGCGCATGGCTGCGCGTGAGCGCGACCGGGGCCGCTACGAGGTCGAAGAACTGCGCCGGCAGCTCGGCGAGGTGCTGCGCCGGCGACGCCGTGTTGACGACGTCGTAGATGCCGCGGCGCCGTGCCGCGTCGGCGTCGCCCTCGTCCGCCTCGACCGCGATCAGGTGCTCGGAGAGCCGACGCCACACCGTTCCGGCGCCGCCGGCGCCGCAGCCGAGCTCGAGCGTGACGAGGCGGCGGCGGCCGAGGCTGGTGGCGCGCTCGACGAGGCAGCGCATCCGCCGGGCGTGACGCAGCGCCTCGGCCTCCTCATGGGTGGCGGGTACCGGCGAGGCGGGGGCCGGCACCGGAGCCGCGAACTCGCCGAGGAGGGCGCGCGCGCCGCGAGAGTCCAGCGGGTCGAGCTGGAGGCAGCGGCGCAGGGCCGCGGCGGCGCTGTCGGTCTGCCCGAGGGCGAGCCATTGGCGCGCGATCTCGAACAGGCTCGTCGCATCGGTCGGATCGAGCTCGATCGCGCGGCCGAAGGCCTGCATGGCGGCGGGCTGCGCGCCGAGCTCGCGATGGAGATGGCCGAGGCGCTGGAAGCCCGCGGCGATCGAGGGGCAGGCGGCGACGAGCGCCTCGGCGAGAGGCAGCGCTTCTGCGAACCGGCGCTCGACGAGCAGCAGGTCGACGAGCGCAAGGCGGGGTTCGGTGCCGCCGCCGTTCTCGATCGCGACGCGCAGCGCGCGCTCGGCCTCGGGCAGGTCGCCTCGGGCGATGTGCACGCGCGCGCATTCGAGATGCAGCTCGCTGGCTTGCGGCGACTTGCGGCAGGCCGCGGCGATGAAGTCCATCGCCGCATCGGTGTCGCCGTGCTCGCGCGCGATGCGCGAGAGGCAGTGCAGCGCGCCGACGTGGCCGGGCTCCAGGGTGAGCACCTGAGAGCAGGCAGCGAAGGAGTCGGCGAGGCGGCCCGCGGCGCGCGCGCGCTCCGCGGCGTCGAGGGTCTGGTCGAGGCTGCGCGGCGCGGGGTCGCGGGGCCGGCGGGGGCGGCGGGGGCGGGCTGCCATCCGGAGCTCCTAGAGATAGCGGACGAGTGAGAGGTCGCGGACGGCGGCGATCATGCGATAGGACGCCTCGAGCGCGTTCTGGGTGTAGGTCAGGCGGCTGATCGCCTCGGTCATGTCGACGTCCTCGATGTCGCCGAGCTGCACGTCGATCGTCGTCATGAAGTCCTGCTGCCGCGTCGTGAGCTCGCGGATCTGCGCCTGCTTGACGCCGAGTTCGCCCATCTCCTCGACGACGGTGTCCTGGCCCAGCTCCAGGTCGGCCGCCGCGCGCCGCGCGATCTGGCGGAACCCCGCATCCGTTGTGGCGCTGAGGTCCACGCTCGAGAGCGCGTAGAGCGACTGCATGATGTTGTTGATCGAGTTGTCGCGGCCCGTGATGCCGTAGGCCATGTCGAACCCGTCGTCGATGCGAACGGTCAGCAGCGCCTCGGCCGTCGCGCTGTACTCGCCGTTGTAGTAGCGCACCGGCGAGCTGCCCGGCACGGCGCCCACGACGTTGCCGTCGAGATGGCTGACGATGCTGTCGTACAGCGTGTCGCCGGAGGCAGCGGTGTCGTCGAGGGGCAGGGCGGCGGCGATGTCGGCGACGTTGCCCAGCGGGGTCCCGGGCGTGCTGATGTTCCCGGGGTCGATCATCGGCGCGGCGTCCGTCTCGCGGCCTGCGAAGAGATGGAAGCCGTCGATCTGCGTGTTCAGGAGCTGCGTCATCTCCTGGAGCGCAGCCGAGGCCTGTGCCTTGAGGGCGGCGTTGCCCTGGGTCGAGCTGAGATTCGCCGGGCTCATCGCCGACCAGGCGGCGTTGCGCATCTCCACCGAGATGTCCTTCACCCGCTGGAGCACGGTCTGCATCTGCTCCATCCGGGTCTTGGTGACGACGTTCGACTGCAGGAAGGCGTCGTTGGTCGACCGCGTCGAGCGCAGACTGAGCGACAGCCGCGCGCCCTCGCGCAGGCCGCTGTATTCGACGCTCTTCTTCCCCGACGACACCTGGACCTGCAGCCGGTTGAGCTCGGACTGGGTCTCGGTGAGGCGGTTCCGCAGAAGTTCGTTCTGCGCGAAGGTTCCGACGTTGGAGATCACGGATCAATTCCTCCGGTTCAGGCGGCGACGCGCAGCAGCTCGTCGAACATGTCGCGCGTCGCCTGGATGACCTTGGCCGACGCGGCATAGGCGTTCTGGATCTCGATCATCAGCGCGAGCTCGCGGTCGACGTTGACGCCGCTGTCGGAGTTGAAGCGGTTCGAGATCTGCTCGTTGAGAGCGAGCTGGGACTCGAGCGAGTCCTTCGCGCTGGCCCGGCGGTTCGCCTGGGAGGTGATCAGGGCGCCGGCATAGCCGGTGAGGGTCAGGCTCTCGCCGAGGCCCGGGCCGACCGAGAAGGGCTGGATGCGCTCGAACGCATCGACGATGGCGCGCGGGATCGTGTTGTCCTGGGCAATCGCGCTCGGCGCCGCGGCGGTCGTTCCGTCGCGCAGCCGCCAGGGGTCGGATTCGACGTCGCTATTGACCGCGACCGAGGTCGAGAACCCGATCGACAACGCCGAGGGCGCGGCGGCGAGGATCAGCGCCGTGCCGGCGGGAACGTCGACGTCGAGGCCGGTCGTCGCGCCGGACGGCGGCTCGATGGTGATCGTCGTCCCGGCGACGGCGGTGATCGTGTAGGTCGTGGCGTGGTTGGCGAAGCGCAGCTGCATGCCGACCGCGACATCGGTCGCGTCGTCGATCGTGAAGCTCGTGGCGCCGCTGGTCGCGGCGGCGGCGGCCTCGCGGCCCGTCAGCACCGTCTCGGTGTCGCCGTAGCTGAACAGGTCGAGGTCGGAGAGAGCGAAGGTCTGCGCGACGCGGGCCGTCAGCTCGTCGAGCTGCGTCTGGGCGTCGACCAGGTAGTCGTCGCGCATGTCGATCAGCCCGCGCAGGCGACCGCCGCGGATCTCGGACGTGATGTCGACGCCGCCGAGCTCGATGCCGCCGAGCGCGCCACCGGCGTAGGTCATCGTCGCGTTGATCGACGACTTGTTGTTGAAAGTCAGCTCGCTGGGCGTGCCGTCGAGCAGCTGGCGTCCGCTCTGGGTCAGGATCCAGACGTCGCCGTTGGGGCGCTCGAAGAAGGTGACGTCGATGTCCTTCGCGAGGTTGTTGAGGAGCACGTCGCGCTTGTCCTCCAGGTCGGCGGTCGACTGCTGCAGGCCGCGCGCCTGGACGATCTGCTGGTTCAGGTTGTCGATCTGCTGCAGGTTCATGCCGATCGTGGTGACGGCGGCGTCGATGGTCTGCTCCGCGTCCAGGCGCAGGCTCTGGATCGTGTTCGACAGGGTGTTGGCGGAGGTCGCGAAGGCGCGCGCCTCGGCGAGGACGGCCTGCTGCTGCGTGCTCGAGTCCGGCTGCGCGGCGAGGGCGCGGAACGCGTTGCCGAGGTCGGTGAGCTGCGCCGCGATCGAACTCTCGTCGCCGGGCGAGCCGAAGGCGAGCTCGAGGCGGCCGAGGAAGTCCTCGCGCACGCGCATCGCCTCGCCGAGCGAGTTGCCGCGGCGGATCTCCTTCTGGAGGCTCTGGTTGACCGTGCGCTGGATCTCGCCGGCGATGACGCCCTGGCCCTGCGAACCCACGATCTGGTTCTGCAGGTGGATCGTCTTCCGCGTGTAGCCGTCCGTCGAGGCGTTCGCGATGTTGCGGGAGACGACGTCGAGCCCGATCTGCGACGCGCGCATGCCGCTGTTCGCGGCGATCAGGATCGAGCTGATGCTCGACAACGGCATGACGCGTGCCTCCCGGGCCCGAGCGAGCGGTCAGAACTGGCGGTCGATGGCGACGGACAGCGCCGGGCCGCCGCGGCGGCCGCCGGCCACGGCCATGCCCGTGCGGCCGTAGCCCTGGGCCTTCGGCCGCTGGGCCTCGACCGCATCGACGATCGCGCGCAGCACGCGCTCGTTCGCCTCGCGCGCCGCAACGATCGCGGACTCGTTCTCGCGGGCCGCGGCGTCGAAGGCGTGGAGGGTCTCGGTCAGCTCGGCGCGCACGGCGTCCGTAATCGCGTCCAGCGTCTCGGGATCCTTCTTGAAGCGCTGCGCGATGGCGACGTAGCTCTCGACGAGCTTGGTCTTCTCGCTGGTGATCTCGGCGACGCGGGTGAGGGCGAAGCTGCGCAGCGCCGCGGTCTCCTCGCGCAGCACGACGATGAGCTTGCCGGCGACTTCGATCAGGTCGCGGATGCGCGGGGGATTCTGGGGCTCGTCAACCATTCTGCTTCTCCTGGAGTGAAAGGATCTCGCGCGCGACCCGCTGCGCGATGCCGACGCCGCCGCGCCGCGTGATCGCCTGCGCGTAGGAGTCGATCTGGAAGGACCGGAACATCCGCTCGCCGGTGCCGCCGCCGAACACGCCCTCGGTGTGCAGGCCCTCGAACATCGGCGCGAGCATCTGGCTGAGGAACATGTTCTCGAACTGCGAGCCGAGCTTCTGCGCCTGCTCCGGCGTCGCGGCCGCCCGGCCGGCCGCGGGAAGGCCGGTGCGCGCGTTCTGCGCCTGCACGTCGCGATGGGCCTGGTGGCCGGCGGTCGCTGCGGTGCGCAGCACGGCGGAGGTTGCCATTCCAGCCATCACATCACCTCGATCTCGGCCTGCAGTGCGCCCGCGGCCTTGATCGCCTGGAGGATCGTGATCATGTCGCGCGGCCCGAACCCCAGCGCGTTGAGCCCGTTGACGAGCTCCTGGAGCGTGACGCTGCCGGGCAGGATGGCGAGGCGGCGGTCGTTCTGCTCCTCGACGTCGATCTGCGTCCGCGGCACGACGACGGTGGCGCCGCCCGGTGCGATCGCGCCGCCGGTGATGTCGCCGACGACCGGCGCGCCGGTGCCGCCGGCTGGCGCGAAGGGATTAGGCTGCGAGACCTGCGGCGTCTCGGTGATGCGGATCGTCAGGTTGCCGTGGGCGATCGCGACGGTGGAGATCCGCACGGCGTCGCCCATGACGATCGTGCCGGTCTTCTCGTCGATGACGACGCGGGCGATCTGGTCGGGCTCGACCGGCAGCTGCTCGATGTCGGTGAGGAGGTTCACGACGTCGCCGCGACGCCCGTCCGGCACGAGCACGAGCACGGTGCCCGGATCGAGCGGACGCGCCGAGGGCGAGCGCAGGAAGGCGTTGATGACCTGGGCGATGCGCCGGGCCGTCGTGAGATCGGGATTGCGCAGCGAAACCTTGACGTCGTTGAGGGAGGCGAGCTGGAACCCGATCTCGCGCTCGACGATGCCGCCGTTGGCGATCTTTCCCGCCGTGGGGATGTTGCGCGTCACGTTGCCGCCGCCGCCCGCGGCGGAGAATCCGCCGACCGCGATCGAGCCCTGGGCGACGGCGTAGACCTCGCCGTCCGCGCCCTGCAGGGGCGTCACGAGCAGCGTGCCGCCCTGGAGCGACGTGGAGTCGCCGAAGGTGCCGACGGAGATGTCGATGCGGCTGCCGGCGCGCGCGAAGGCCGGAAGGGTCGCGGTCACCATCACGGCGGCGACGTTGCGCGTCCGCAGGCTGCCGGCGATGTCGCGCGTGTTGACGCCCAGCCGCTCGAGCATCGCGATGATGCTCTGCTGGGTGAAAGGCGCGTTGTTGAGCGTATCGCCGGTGCCGTTGAGGCCGATGACGAGGCCGTAGCCGACCAGCTTGTTCTGGCGGATGCCCTCGAAGTCGGCGATGTCCTTGATGCGCGAGCGGGCGCTCGCGTCGTCGGTCGCGCCGCCGACGAGGGCGGCGAGCAGTCCGAGGAGCGGGAGGGTGCGTCGGAGGACGAGGGGAAGCATCGGTCGCGCCTGCATTCTGCGAGGTGTTCAGCCGTCGCATTGCGAGCGCCGTGCCAGCCGGCGACCGCGCGGAAAACATCGAATTTGCGGGGATTGCGCGCTGCCGGCCGGCCGTGTCGCGCGGCGCGCCCGGCAAGCTTGAGCCGGCGCTCGGCACAACTTGCCGGGCCGCGACGCGTCGTTAAGTCGGCATTAAGCCTGTCGGGCCCAGTGTGCGGACATCACCACCGATCGGTCGCATTCGAGATGAAGGTCGACTCCAGCCCAGGACTACGCGGTCCGGCACCGACGCGACGCGGCGATCGCGCCGCCGCGCGCGGCGGCGAGTTCGCACGCCATCTCGAGGATGCCGGCGCGACGTCGAGCGGTGCGCCTGTCGCCGGCGTCGCCGGCGCGACCGGCGTCGCGAGCATCCTCAGTCTTCAAGAGGTCGACGATGCGACGACCGGGCGCCGGCAGGCCGTGCTGCGTGCGCAGACGCTGCTCGATCGGCTCGACGAATTGCGTCACGGACTGCTGATGGGAACCCTGTCGCGCTCGCAGCTCGGCGAGCTCGCGCGACTCGTGGGCATGCGGCGGGGACAGGTCCAGGATCCCCGGTTGCAGGCTCTCCTCGACGACGTGGATCTGCGGGTCCAGGTCGAGATCGCGAAATATGACGTGGGGACAGTCGGTTAGCCTGAGACTGGCGCAGCTCGGGTAGTGGCCGGACGGCTTGAAGGGGCGGGGGGTGGTTCCTATACTCCGCGGCCCTCGTGAACCAGTTTGGCATGCAAACGAATGTCTTACCCGCTTCTGCCTGCTGACTACCGGCCGTCCGAGAACGAGCCGTTCATGAATCCCGTGATGCGGGAGTACTTCCGCCAGAAGCTGCTGCGATGGCGCTCCGAGTTGCTCCATGAGTCGTCGGAGACCCTGGTGCATCTGCAGAACGAGACGGTTCCAGAAGCCGACCTCACCGATCGCGCCGCGACTGAGACCGATCGTTTCACCGAGCTGCGGACGCGCGATCGCGAGCGCAAGCTGATCGTGAAGATCGACGCCGCCCTCCGACGCGTCGACGAAGGCACCTACGGCTATTGCGAGGACACCGGCGAGCCGATCGGAGTTCGCCGTCTCGATGCGCGGCCGATCGCCACGCTCAGCATCGAGGCGCAGGAGCGCCACGAGCGCCTCGAGCGGACGCAGCGGGACGACTGACCGGCACCACCCGCGTCGCGAAAGGGCCCCATCGGCAACCCGCCGATGGGGCCTTTTTCATTTCCGGTTTCGCGATCGCGGCACGCTAACGCGGTCTTAACCACGCTCGTCCAGCATGGGGCCCTTCGGAGTGTGAACCCATGCGCAATCCTTCAGGTCTGGAAGCGGTAATCCTGTGCGGCGGCCTCGGCACGCGCCTGCGCGAGGAGACCGAGTACAAGCCGAAGCCGATGGTCGAGATCGGCGGCCGGCCGATCCTCTGGCACATCATGAAGACCTACGCGGCCTTCGGCGTCCGCGACTTCGTCCTGTGCCTCGGCTATCGCGGCGACAGGATCCGCGATTACTTCCTGAACTACCGCCATCGCCAGGCCGATCTCGCCGTCGAGCTCAGCGACAGTTCCGTCGAGGTGCTCGGCGGCGGCGACGTCGAGGACTGGCGCGTCGTCCTCGCGGACACCGGGGCCGAGACCCAGACGGGCGGCCGGATCAAACGCGCGCTGCGCTACGTGCGCGGCGAGCGCTTCTTCGCGACCTACGGCGACGGCGTCGCCGATGTCGATATCGGGCGCCTCCTGGCGTTCCACGAGCGGGCAGGGCGCGCGGCGACGGTGACGGCCGTGCGCCCGTCGTCTCGCTACGGCGAGATCGTGATCGACGCCGGCGTCGTGCGGACCTTCCAGGAGAAGCCGCAGGTGAACGACGGCTGGATCAACGGCGGCTATTTCGTCTTCGAACGGCGCGCATTCGACCACGTGTCGATGGATCCCCGCCTCACGCTCGAGAGCGACGTCATTCCGGATATTGTGGGGCGCGGCGATCTTGCCGCCTATCCGCACGAGGGATTCTGGCAATGCATGGACACGTATCGCGAAATGGTTCTCCTCAACGACTTGTGGGCGCGCGGCCAGGCGCCGTGGCAGCCCCGGCAGGCGGAGGGCGATGACCGTGTCCGACGCCTTGCGTAATCGACGCGTCTTCGTCACCGGCGACAGCGGCTTCGTCGGCGGATGGCTCTGCCATGCGCTGCTTCGCCACGGCGCCAAGGTCCACGGCTTCAGCATCGCCGATCCCGCGCCGCGGAGCGTCGGCCATGCGCTGATCGCCGGCGGCGCGCATCCGTCGCGGCGCGGCGACATCCGCGACCTCGCGACGCTTCGCGCCAGCCTCGAGGCGGCGGCGCCGGAGATCATCGTCCACCTCGCCGCGCAGCCGATCGTCCGGCTCGCCTATCACGATCCGCTCGGCACGTTCGCGGCGAACGCGATGGGCACGGCGAACCTGCTCGAGGCCGCCCGCGGGATCGCCTCGCTGAAGGCGATCGTCGTGTTCACCTCGGACAAGGTCTACGCCAATCCGGAGACCGGCCGCCCGTTCGTCGAAAGCGACGCGCTCGGCAGCGACGAGCCCTATGCCGCGAGCAAGGCCGCCTGCGAGATGGCGGTCGCGACCTGGTCGAGCCGATACTTCGTGCCCCGCGGCATCGGGGTCGGCTGCATCCGCGCTGGCAACATCGTCGGCGGCGGCGACTGGGCGGCCGACCGAATCGTCCCGGACGCCATTCGCGCCTTCGCCGAGGGCAAGCCGCTCGTGCTGCGCCGTCCGAAGGCGGTCCGGCCGTGGCAGCACGTTCTCGAGCCGGTGGCGGGAATCCTCGGGCTCGCGCAGCGCCTGCTGAAGGATCCCGTGTCCATGAGCCGGGCCTGGAATCTCGGCCCGCGCCGCGAGGATTGCGTCGATGTCGGCTCGATCGCCGAGCGTCTCGTCCGCGCCTGGGGGCCGGGAGCGCAGTGGCAGGGCGGCGGGGACGCCTCGATCCCCGAGGCCGGGCTCCTGCTGCTCGACAGCACCGCCGCGCGCGAGCGCCTCGGCTGGACGCCGCAATGGACCATCGATCCCTGCATCGAGCGCACGGTCGCCTGGTATCGCGGCGTGGTCGCCGGCGGCGATCCGATCGCGCTCGCAGACGCGGATCTCGCCGCCCATCGCGGAGCCTCGCCATGATCGTGCGACCACACGGTTTCCCCGGCGTCCTGCTGATCAAGACCGAGCCGCGCCGCGATGCGCGCGGCCAATTCACGCGCCTCTACGACGTCGACCTGCTCGAGAAGGCGGGGGTCCATCGCCCGTGGCTGCAGGAGAACGAGGCGCTGACGACGCGGCGCCATGTCGTGCGCGGCCTGCACTTCCAGCGGCCGCCCGCGACGGAGACCAAGCTCGTGCGCTGCGCGGCGGGAGCCATCCTGGACGTCTTCGTCGACCTCCGCCGCGGCTCGCCGACCTTCGGGCGCTGGGCCGCGGTCCCGCTCTCGGCCGAGAACGGCGAGATCCTCTATCTCCCGCGCGGCTTCGCCCACGGCTATTGCACCCTCACCGACGTGACCCTGGTCACGTACAAGGTGGATTCGCGCTACGACCCGAGCCGGGAGGGCGCGGTGAACTGGGCCGATCCCGATCTCAGGATCGTCTGGCCGACGCAGACGCCGATCCTCTCCGACAAGGACCGCGCCGCGCCGCGCCTGCGCGACGTGGTGCCGCTCGACGTGGACGTCGAGCTGGAGCGCGCGGCGTGAACCTGGCCCCGGTCGCGGTCATCGGAGCGAGCGGCCTCATCGGCGCCGCGGTCGCGGCGCGGCTTCGCCGCGAGCGGCCGGTGCTGCGCGTCGGCCGGCATCGCGACGACCACGTCCATCTCGATCTTGCCCGCCCGATCGACGCCTTGAGCGCGGCGCTCGACGGCGTCGAGGACGTCGTCCATTGCGGGGGCGTGACCGACGAGGAGTTCGCCGCCAATCCGGCCGCCGCGTGGCAGCGCGCCACCACGGCCACGACGAAGCTCGCGGCGCTCCTCAAACGCGCGGGCGTGCGGCGCGTCGTCTACGTCTCCAGCGCGCATGTCTACGGCCCGCTCGCGGGGCCTCTGACCGAGCGCACGCCGGCCGATCCGCGCAGCGACTACGCGCTCGCGCATTTCTCGGCGGAGCAGATCTTCCGGCGCAGCGGCTTCCTCGGCGCGGCGCTGCGACCATGCGCTGTCTTCGGAATGCCCCCGGACCTGCGGCGCTTCAAGCGCTGGGGCCTCATCCCCTTCGGATTTCCGCGCATGGCCTGCGAGACCGGCGTCATCAAGCTGGCGACGGCCGGGTTGCAGCGGCGGAACTTCGTCTCGGCCCGTACCGTCGCCGACCAGGCCGCCCTCGCGCTCGCCTCCGCCGGCAGCTTCCGGGTCATCAATCCCGTCGGCGGCGACGACCTGACGGTGCGCCAGTACGCGCAGCTGGTCTGCGAACTGGCCACCGAGGCGCTCGGCCGCCCGTGCTGCGTCGAGGCGCCGGCCGGCGTCTCCGCCGAGGCGCCGCTCGCCTATCTCTCCGACGTCTGCGTGCCGTCACCGCCGGGCGCGCTCGCGCGCCTCACCGCCGAACTGATCCGCCGCCTCCAGGATGAGAACCTCCATGAAGACAGCCAGCGCCGCCGCGCAAGCGCTTGATCGGGAGATCGCGCGCGACTACGTGCGCTTCCTCGTCGACGCCCGGCAGACGGACTCGCCGCGTGCGCGCCTCGACTTCTGCGCGCGGGCCCAGGTCCATCCGAAGCTTCTGCACTACAACCCGCACATCCGCGACGTCGCTTCGCTGTTCGGCGACGCGTCGAACGTCGAGCGCCTGCTCGACATGACGCTGCGCGACTACCTCTACTACCACTACTATTTCATCCATCAGGGCTACCGGTACGGCGCGGGCGACCTGCAGCAGCGCTGGCTGGGCCAGGACATCATCAAGACGCCGTGGGACTGCTGGATCTACCAGGAGATCATCTGGGAGACGAAGCCCGACATCGTGATCGAGCTCGGCGTCATGTTCGGCGGGGCCTCGCACTTCTTCGCCTCGATCCTCGACATGATCGGCCACGGCGAGGTGCTCGGCATCGACCTCACGCTCGAGAAGGTCCGCAGCATCAACAGCAAGCGCATCTCCTATCTCGCGGGCAGCAGCACCGCCCCCGAGACGATCGAGGAGGTCCGGCGCCGCGTCGCCGGCCGGCGCGCGCTCGTGATCGCGGACTCGGATCACGAGAAGAGCCACGTCCTCGCGGAGCTGCGCGCCTATGCGGAGTTCGTCCCGGTCGGCGGCTATCTGGTGGCCGAGGATTCGCTCAACGACGTGATGGGACACCACCCGGTACCGAACGAGGGGCCGCAGGCGGCCGCGAAGGCCTTCGCGGCCGAGAACGACTGCTTCGTTGCGGACCGGCGCTTCGCCGAGCGCTACATCCTCACGCTCAATCCCGACGGCTATCTCAAGCGGGTGAAGCCATGATCACGATCGTGACCGCAGCGCCCCTCATCGACGTGCGGTCCGCGGCGCTGGAGACCGCGCGCGTCGAGGGCCGTGTCTTCATCGCCGATCCGACGCCGACGCTCTGCCGCCAGTTCGGCTTCCAGACGCTCTACGAGATGCCGAGGGAGATCCAGACCGAAGCGCGGCGCAGCCTGATTCGGGAGCATCGCGCCCGCGTCGAGCAGGGCGGCGCCGTGTTCGATCACGGCGTCGTCGGCTGGCTGGCGGACTGGATGCGCTGGCACTGGTCGTCCACGACGACCGAGGTCTGGGACGCGGTGATGGACGAGGCGCGCGCGATCGCTCGCGGCTACGGGCGGGTCGATCACCTCGAGTCCGGCGGGCGGCGCGCCTATGACGGTCACGCCTGGCTCGACGCGCGCAACAGCGCGCAGATCGAGGGGCTGATGCGCCATCTCTACGACGAGCTCGGCCTGGCCCCGCGCGTGCGCTACCTCGGTCGCGCGCGCGCCGCATGAGCGCGCCCGGCGCCGCCGCGAGCGTCGAGATCGATCCGACCGCCTTCGTCAGTCCGGACGCCCGGATCCACGGGTCCGTGCGCGGAACGCGGATCCGCATCGGGGCGCACACGCAGATCTACGACTACGTCGTGATTCGCGCCGTCGGCGGCGCCGGCGACGTGGAGATCGGCGCGCACTGCTACATCAATCCGCACTGCGTGTTGTACTCGGGCCACGGCATCCGCCTCGGAGACTACGTTCTCGTCGGGCCTGGCACGGTGATCGCGCCGGCCAACCACGCCTACGAGCGGCGCGACGTTCCAATCCGTCACCAGGGCTTCATGGCCTCGCGCGGCGGGGTGGCGGTCGGCGACGACGTCTGGATCGGCGCCAACGCCACGCTGCTGGACGGCACGCGCATCGGCCACGGCGCCGTGATCGCGGCCGGCAGCGTCGTGCGCGGCACGGTCGGCGCGTTCGAGATCTGGGGCGGGACGCCCGCGCGCAAGCTCGGCGAGCGCCCGGGCGGCGAGGCCCCGCCTCAGGGCTTGATGATCAGGCCCTGACCGGTCGGCAGCGGCAGGATGCCGACGCCACGGCTCGCGGCGAAGCGGTCGAGCGCGATCTTCTGCACGATGTGGGCGCGGAAGCCGTAGTCGTCGAGCACGACGACGGCGCCGGGCACCAGTTTGTCCCAGAAGAACTCCATCGCGGCGACTTCGGGAGCGGCCGCGTTCATGTCGATCGAAAGGTAGGCGACCTTCTCGGCGCGGACCTGCTCGAGCGTGAACGGCACGGCGCCCTTGATGATCTGCACGTTGGGGAAGGGCTCGAAGGTCGCCTTGACCTCCTCGTAGCAGTCGCCCGCGTATTTCCGGTTCATGCGGTCGACGCCGAGGCGCCGCTCCGGTTCGGTGAGCATCTCCTCCGCGATTCCCTGGAAGGTGTCGAGGAGCCAGAAGCGGCGATCGGCCTCCTGGTTGAAGTCGACGTACTCGACGATCGCACGCGAGTAGATCCCGGTGAAGACGCCGCACTCGACGAAGTCGCCGTCGAGATGCAGCCCGTGCTCGGCGGCCCAGCAGCAGACCTGGACGCGCCAGCCGACCTCCAGGTTGCCGCGGCGCGAGCGGATCGTGTCGATCCCGCGCGCGTAGGCCGCCGCGAAGCGCGGATCGCGCAGGAAGTCGGCATTGTGCTGGGTCGCGAGACCGTCGGCGTTGTAGGCCAGCGGCCCCTGGACGATCTCAAGCCCGTTCGGAAGTCTCGCGGCGGCGGCATTGGCCATGTCGTTCTCCTCAGGCGGCGCGCTTGTCTGCGAACGTCTCGTCGAGGAGACGCTCCATGCAGCTCTTCATGGTGACGGACCGGAACTTCGCGTGAGCGTCCTCGGCCTGCCGCGTCCAGTTGGCCGCGTCGACGAGCGCGGCGAAGTCGGCGACGAAGCTCTCGGCGTCGGTCACCCGGGTGTATGCCAGATAGCCGGCCGGGTCGGTCTCCCGCTCGGACAGGATCGCGCAGCGGTTGTTCGCGAGCAGGCAGATCCGGAACGAGTTCACGTGCGTGTAGATGTCCTTCTGGATGATGTTCAGCTGGACCTTGCTGCGACCGATCAGCTCGTTGCGGATGAAGCCCGGCGAGCTGTGGTCGTGCCGACCCTTGAACCCCGCACGGTCGAGGGCGGCAAGCATCTCCTTGCGTCGCGCCGTCATCGAGCCGAAGAAGTAGTAGTCCAGGGTTTTGTCGGCGGCATGGGCGATCGTCTCGAGCTCGGGCAGGTAGCCCCAGCGCAGGAAGCGTGCCGGCACGTCGTAGCGGCCGTACTCGGCGATGTTGTCCTGGATCACGTCCCACGCGAAGGCGCCGCGCCGGATCAGCGGCACGTAGGCGCCGAGAAAGTCGACCTTGGCCGGGTTGTGGTTGAGCAGGTCGTCCTTGATGACCTCGGTGTTGACGACGGCATAGGTGAGGCCGGACTTCGCGATCTGCAGGATGCTGTCGCGGGGCAGGAAGTAGGCGCCGACGAGCAGGTTCACGCGCGACGCGTCGACCCGGTTCCAGTCCATGGTCACGTCGTGGCCGCAGCTTGCCAGGCCGTGCCGCAGGGCGAGCATGAAGTCCTGCCGCAGCGCGAGGATGTTCTCCGGGCCGAGGAAGACGACGTTGAAGCGCATAAGCGACGCTCCCGGTCAGAACGGGAACAGGATGTCGAAGACCTCCTGGCCCCAGCGCGGGCGCTGGACGTCGGTGATCTGGCCGCGGCCGCCGTAGCTGATCCGCGCCTCGGCGAGCCGGTCGTGCGGCACCTCGTTGGTCGAGCGGATGTCCTGCGGCCGCACGACTCCGCCGACCTGCAGCACGCGGTTCTCGCTGTTGACGCGGACCTCCTGGCTGCCCTGGACCACCAGGTTGCCGTTGGGCAGCACCTGCGTGACCACGGCGGCGACGCGCACGGCGATCGTCTCCTTGCGCTCGATCGTCCCCTTGCCGGTGCTGGAGTTCGACGAGGAGAAGTCGACGAGGCTGTCGTTGCTGGCCGCGGCGTTCTTGCCCGGAAGGACCTTCATGATCTTGCCGATGTCGTAGCCCAGGAAGGAGGGGGCGCCCACGGCCTCCGAGTTCGAACGCGAGCGCGCGGACGAGTTCTCCAGCGAGGCGGTGTCCGCGATGTTGATCGTGACGGTCAGGATGTCGCCGAGCTGCGAGGCGCGCTGATCCTTGAAGAAGGCGCGGGCGCCCGGACGCCACAGCGAGTTGGGCTGCTGCTCGACCGCGACGGGTGTCGGCGTCGGCATGGTCACCGGCGGCCGCGTCTGCGCCGGATTGGCGATCTCGCTCTGCGGCGGCGCCGCGCCGACATGGCTGAGGCGGTCGAGCGCGCTGGTGCAGGCGCCGAGCGAGAGCGCGGTGGTGAGGAGGACGAGGCGCGAGACGTGCATGGAGCGTGGCCTTCTTGGGCTGGGCTGAGCGGAATCAGTTGGTGGCGGCGAAGAGCGGGACGGCGACCGTGTCCGGGCCGACGACCTGACCTTCGATGGTCTTGCGGGTCTGCAGGTTCATCACGCGGACCATGTCGCCGCGCGAGCCTTCGTCGATCGCGCGGCCCTGGGCGCTGAGGGACATGCTGCCGGCGCGCAGCGTGATGACGATGAGGCTGTTGCGGGCCACGAGGATCGGCGGGCGGATGTCGTTCTCGCGCACCGGCTCGCCGCCGCGCAGGCTCCGCCGGGCGCTGCGGCCGATCAGCCCCTCGGCGTCGCCGACGACGTCGCGCTTGAGCGTGTCGCTGCGCATCTCGACGAGCTGGACGTCGGCGGCGCGGATGATCTCGCCGCTCTGCATCGGTCGGCGCAGGACCGGCACCGGGCGCGTCGGGACGGCGCGGCCGGACACGGCGATGCGCTGGGCGGAGGGATGGCTGGCCCCGGCGACGAGCAGCGCCGAGAACCGTCCCGAGGTGCGGTCGTAGGAGAGGGACTGGATGTCGAGGGTCGGCGGCGCCTGGATGGCGATCGCCATTTCCGGCGCGCGGCCCGCGAAGTCGAGCTGCATGGCCTCGGCGCCGCCCTCGCGCTGGATCGCCTCGCGCAGCGCGGTCGCGATCTCGGCGGCGGGGATGATCCGCCCGATGCGCTCGACCACGATGCGGTCGAAGCGGCTCACCGGCCGCCAGCCCAGCCCGTGCACGCGCGCCGTCTCCTGCAGCCAGGCCGCATCGAGGACGTAGCGGCGGCCCGGTGCCGGGGCGCGCAGGACGATGGCGTCGGACTCGGGGCCGACGCCGTCGAAGATGTCGCTCAGGCGGACGGTGTCGGCGTCGAGCGTCGCGCCGGGCTTCAGCGTGGTCGCGCCGGCGGGCGTGGCGAAGGTGTAGATCAGCGCGCCGAGCGCGAGGATCAGGAGGAGTCTCATGGCCGGCCTCGGATCAGCGGAGCTGGTTCAGCGAGCCCATCATCTCGTCGGACGCCTGGATGACCTTGGAGTTCATCTCGTAGGCGCGCTGCGCGGTGATGAGGTTGGTGACCTCCTGGACGGTGTTGACGTTGGCCGTCTCGAGGAAGCCCTGGAGGATCGTGCCGAAGCCGCTGCGGCCCGCGGTCCCGGTGACCGGGTCGCCCGAGGCCTGGGTGTTGCGGAAGAGATTGTCGCCCATGCCCTCGAGCCCGGCGTCGTTGGCGAAGGTGGCGAGCTCGAACTGGCCGACGCGCTGCACCGCCGTCGAGGTCGGCTGCTTGACGAGGATCTCGCCCGAGGTGTTGACGGTCACGTCGACCGCGTCGCGCGGGATCGTGCCGCCGCCCTTCACCGTGTATCCGTCGGCGGTGACGATCTTGCCTTCGGCGCTGAGCTGGAAGGAGCCGGCGCGCGAATAGGCGGTCTCGCCCGACGGCATCTCGATCTGGAACCAGCCCTTGCCCTGCAGCGCGACGTCGAGCGTGTTGCCGGTCGTCGTCAGGCTGCCCTGCTCGGTGATGCGATAGACGGCGGCGGTCTTGACGCCGAGGCCGATCTGGATCCCCGACGGGACGATGGTGTTGGCGTCCGAGGACGCGGCGCCGGCGCGCCGCTGGTTCTGGTACAGCAGGTCCTGGAACTCGGCGCGCTGGCGCTTGAACGCCGTCGTGTTCATGTTCGCGATGTTGTTCGAGATCGTCTCGACGTTGAGCTGCTGAGCCAGCATGCCCGTCGCCGCGATACTGAGTGAACGCATCGTTCCGTTCTCCTGGCTTTCCGGTCCCGCCGTCAGGCGACCCGGCTGATCTTGTCGATGGCGCGGCGGACGCGCTCATGCTCCTGCTCGAGCACCCGCGTCGCCGACTGGAAGCGGCGCATGAGATCGATCATCTGCGTGACCTCGAGCACGGGCTGGACGTTGGAGCCCTCGATCATCCCCTGCGCGAGCTCGGTGCGGCCGTCGACGGGGAGCGCGTCGGCGTCGGTCTCGAACATGTTCTCGCCGACCTTGCGCATCGCCTGCTCGTTCTCGAACTTGACCACCCGCAGCTTGCCGATGGTCCCGTCCTTGCCGGTGATGTTGCCGCGGCGGTCGATCTCGATGTTGGTGTCGCCGGCGGGGAGGGTGATCGGGGCGCCGTTGTCGCCGAGAACGCGGGCTCCGTTGCTGAGGATCAGCTGGCCCTGGGCGTCGGGCCGGAAGCTGCCGTGACGCGTGTAGCGGACGCCGTCGTCGGTCTGGACCGCGAAATAGCCGTCGCCGACGATGCCGACGTCGAGCGTGTTGCCGGTCCGCTCCATGACGCCGGCCCGTGTGTCGCGCAGCAGCGCGGCCTCGGTGACGAAGGCGGCGCTGCGCTCCGCGCCCTGGACGCCGGGGTTCATCGCCTTGGGCGAGATCATCGAGCGGAAGGTCAGCTTCTCGCCCTGGAATCCCGGCGTGGAGCTGTTCGCCATGTTGTTGGCCACCACCTCCATCTGCCGGTGCAGGCCGGTCATCAGGGACAGGGCGATATAGGACGGGTTCTCCATTGTCCTTTCCGTCTCGTCATGGCGCGTTCTCGCGCCGCCGACCGGCGCCGGAGGGTCCGGTACGGTCTCCCCCTCCAAAGCGAATGCCGTGCCAGGAACCAAGCGCGGCGATTCCAATCGCTTAGGGCCGCGGCCGCGACTCCGCGACGGGTCGTCGGCAAGAGCCGCCGGGCAATAACTGCCGCTTCGGGGGCCGGCCTCAACCGCTTCTTAACCTTCCGGGACCTAGAACCGTGGCCTCCAGGCGAAGCGGGCGAGGCACGGTCACGATGTCGGGCGGCGAAGAGAAGAAGCCGGAAGGCGAAGGCGACGAGCAGCCGAAGAAGAAGAAGCTCTCGGGCAAGACCCTGGTGCTCTTCATCCTCGCGCCGCTGCTGCTGCTCGGCGGCGGCGGGGCCGGGGCGTACTTCATGCTGTTCGCCAACAAGCACGACGAGCATGCCGACGAGCACGCCGCGGAGAAGAAGGAGGACAAGAAGGCCCCGAAGGCGATGGTCTTCTACAATCTTCCCGAGCTGCTCGTGAACCTGAACGGGCAGGGCCGGCGCTCCAGCTTCCTCAAGATCAGCCTCAGCCTCGAGCTCGACGACGCGAACGACATCCCGCGCATCGAGGCGGTGCTGCCGCGCATCGTCGACGCCTTCCAGACCTATCTGCGCGAGCTGCGCCCCGAGGACCTGCGCGGTTCGGCGGGCCTCTATCGCCTTCGCGAGGAGCTGCTCGCCCGCGTCAACACCTCGGCCCAGCCGGCGAAGGTGAACGACGTGCTCTTCAAGGAAATGCTGATCCAATAGGCCGCGGCGGGGACGCGAAGGACATGGCGCCGGAGGACGGCAAGGAGATGACGGAAGAGGAGCGGATGGCCGCCGAGTGGGAGGCCGCCGCGAATTCCGGCGAGGGTGGCGACGGCGCGACCGCGAAGGCGTTGAGCCAGGACGAGATCGACTCGCTTCTCGGCTTCGACGGCGACAAGAACGGCGAGGGCGGCAGCGGCATCCAGGCCATCATCAACTCCGCGCTCGTCTCCTACGAGCGCCTGCCGATGCTCGAGGTGGTCTACGACCGCCTCGTGCGCATGCTGACGACGAGCCTGCGCAACTTCACGTCCGACAACGTCGAGGTCAGCCTCGACTCGATCACGTCCACGCGCTTCGGGGACTACCTGAACTCGGTGCCGCTGCCGGCGATGCTCTGCGTCTTCAAGGCGCAGGAGTGGGACAATTTCGGGCTTCTGACCATCGACAGCGCGCTGATCTACTCGATCGTCGACGTGCTCCTGGGCGGACGCCGCGGAACCGCGGCGATGCGCATCGAGGGGCGGCCCTACACGACGATCGAGCGCAACCTGGTCGAGCGTCTGACGACCGTCGTGCTCGCCGACATCACGACGGCCTTCGAGCCGCTGTCGAAGGTCAACTTCGTCTTCGACCGCCTCGAGACCAATCCGCGCTTCGCCACGATCGCGCGCCCCGCCAATGCGGCGATCGTCGCGCGCCTGCGCATCGACATGGACGACCGCGGCGGCCGTCTCGAGCTGCTGCTGCCCTATGCGACGCTCGAGCCCGTGCGCGAGCTGCTGCTCCAGATGTTCCTGGGCGAGAAGTTCGGCCGCGATTCGATCTGGGAGACGCATCTCGCGACCCAGCTCTGGCAGACCGACGTCAGCATCTCGGCCGTGCTCGACCAGCAGATGATGTCGCTCAACGACATCATGAACCTCAAGGTCGGAAGCCAGATCATGTTCGACGCGACGCCGGACAGCATGGTCGAGCTGCGCTGCGGCGACCAGCGCATGTTCAACGGCCGCATGGGCCGTCGCGGCCCGTACATGGCCATCTGCGTCGAGAACAAGTTGACCAAGGGAGACGGGGTATGACGACGACCATCGCCATCGATGCGCTGATCGTTCTTCTGCTGCTCGCGACCATCGGCTTCGCCTGGCGGCTCGACCGCCGGCTTGCGGCGCTGAAGCGCGAGCGCGGCCAGCTCGCCGACCTGATGACCGATTTCAGCAAGGCCGCGGCGAGCGCCGACGAGGGCCTCAAGGCATTGAAGCTGGCGGCCGACGACATCGGTCGCGGGCTCGAGACGCTGGTCGCCAAGGGCCAGGGGCTGCGCGACGACCTCGGCTATCTCGTCGAGCGCGGCGAGCCGCTGGCCGACCGGCTCGCGGACGGCGTACGTGCGCGCGGCGCGGCGCCCGCGCCTGCGGCCCCGCAGCCGCCTCCGGCTGCCACGGCGGCTCCCGCCGCCACGGCGAGCGCATCGCGTGCCGAGAGCGCGCGCCCCGTGCTGCGTGCATCGCGCGATCCCGTCGGCCAGACCGAGCCGCGCAGCGAGATCGAGCGCGAGCTCCTCAAGGCCCTCGCGGCCTTGCGCTGAGCCGGGTCGAGGCGCGCCGCGATGGCCTCCCGGTCCTCCGTCCCCAAGCCGCCCGCCGTCCGGCCGCGCGGCTGGTCGCGGCTCGCGCTGCCGCGCCTCCTGCCGAGCGTGATCGTCGTCCTTGGCCTTGCCGCCGCGCTTCGCGTCGCCGGTGTCGCCCAGCAGGTGGTCGCGGCGATGCCCGAGCGCACGTCGAAGCTCGCGCGCACGGTCGAGCCCAGCGCCGCACTTATCGCGATCGCGCCGGCCGCCGGTGCCGAGAAGGAGGAGAAGGGCGCGAAGGCCGACAAGGGCAGCAAGGCCGCTCCGCCGGCCGCGCCGGCGCCTGCCCCCGAGGCGCCCCCGCGACCGAGCGGCGACGAAGGGGCCGGCATGACGCCGGCGGAGATGGGCGTCCTGCAGGAGCTGGCGCAGCGTCGCGCGGCGATCGACAAGCGCGCGCGCGAACTCGGCGAGCGCGAGGCGATGCTACAGGCGGCCGAGAAGCAGATCGAGAAGAAGGTCGAGGAGCTCAAGCAGCTCAAGGCGGCCGTCGAAGCCACGCTCAAGCAGCAGGGCGAGGAGGAGGACGGGCGCAAGAAGGGGCTGGTCAAGATCTTCGAGGGCATGAAGCCGGCCGAGGCAGCGCGGATCTTCGAGCAGATGGACCTTCCCCAGTTGGTCGAGATCATCGAGCGGATGAAGGACCGCAACGCGTCCGCGATCATGGCGCAGCTGCACCCCGTGCGCGCCAAGCAGGTCGCCGGCGAGCTCGCCAAGCGCCGCCCGGCCGTCCCCGGCGCTCCCGCCGCGCCGCCGCGCCAGGGCTGATCGCTGCCCGGCGAACGCGCTTTACCGAGTCTTAAGAGCCCCGGATCGAAACTGCTCACCACGTTTCCACAGTTCGGCCCGAAGCGGCCGTTCACGCGCAGGCGCACAAGGAGAGGCCCATGAGTGTCGACATGTCGATGAACATCCTGATCGTCGACGACTACAAGACGATGTTGCGTATCGTCCGCAATCTGCTGAACCAGCTGGGTTTCCAGAACGTCGACGAGGCGACCGACGGCAGCCTCGCGCTGCAGAAGCTGCGCGAGAAGAGCTTCGGCCTCGTGATCTCCGACTGGAACATGGAGCCGATGACCGGACTGCAGCTCCTCAAGGAAGTCCGCTCGGACATCCGGCTGAAGACGACGCCGTTCATCATGGTTACCGCCGAGAGCAAGACCGAGAACGTGGTTGCCGCCAAGGAGGCGGGAGTCAACAACTACATCGTGAAGCCGTTCAATGCGGCCACGCTGAAGCAGAAGCTCGTCTCCGTCATCGGCGACTTCTGACCGCATCTCGCTCCGGGGGTCGTGCCGTGCGAACCGCCAATGCCGCTGCCGTCAATCGGGCCGATCGTGCCGAGATCACCGAGGTGGTCGAGAGCATCGTGAGCAGCCTCTCGGGCGACCTCTCCGCCGGCGACATCCAGATCTACTCCGAGCTCGAGAGCCTCGCGAGCTTCATCCGCGACGCCAAGTCGGAGATCGCGGCGCTGCAGCCGCACGAGATCCGCGAGAAGCACCTGCCGTCGGCGACCGACGAGCTCGACGCCATCGTCGGCGCGACCGCCGATGCGACGCACACGATCCTCGATGCCGTGGAGACGGTGGAGAAGGTCGCGGCATCGCTGCCGCCGGAGACCGGCCAGCTGCTTTCTGACCCGGTCACCGCGATCTACCAGGCGTGCAGCTTCCAGGACATCACGGGGCAGCGGATCAACAAGGTCGTGAAGACCCTCAAGCAGATCGAGAACAAGGTCGATCAGCTCCTGGGAGCCTTCGGCGACGAGGTCGCCCGCGAGCGCACGCGCGCCCAGGCGGAGCAGGAGGCCGCAACGGCGAAGCAGCGCGAGGCGCGTTCCGAGCACCTCCTCAACGGCCCCCAGTCGCCGCAGGCCGCGGTCAGTCAAGCGGACATCGACGCGCTGTTCGACAAACCGTGACGCCGATGGAGGGGGCTCCACGCACAGGCCGACGGCTCCGCCGCGGCATCCCGACGATCGACTGGCTGCGCGCGGCAGTGCTGCCCGCCCTCGCTCTTGCCCTCGTCGCCGGCGGCTTCGCCGCGGCGTCGGCGGCCGACCGAATCCTCGTGCGCATCGGCAATCACGCCGGCTACGACCGGGCGGTGATCGATTGGCCCGGGGTCGTCGATTACGACGTCGCCGCGGAGGACCGCCAGGTCCGCATCACCTTCGCCCGCGCCGCCGATCTCGATCTGGCCCCCATGCTGCGCAAGTTCGGCAGCGTGGCGAGCGACCTCAAGGCCGAGACCGCCGGCGAGGCGACGACGCTGAGCTTCGCGCTGCCGCCTCGGGTCCAGCTCAAGCATTTCCGCAACGAGAAGTCCGTGGTGCTCGACTTCGTGCGCGACGTCGCGCCGAGCGCCCCGCCGCTCGAGCCCGCGAGCATGCGCGCGCTGGCGCAGGAGCGTCGCGCCAAGGGGCGCGATGTCGCGCCGACGCCCGGCCAGCCGCCCGCCGCTCCGTCACCGCCTCAGTCCGCGGCCGCCCAGCCCGCGTCGCCGGCCGCCGCCGCACCCGGCGCATCGCCGCCGCAGGCGGCGTCGGCATCGCCGGCGTCCGCGCCCGCGGCGCAACGCCCGGCCGGATCGCCGCCGCCCGCGCCGGAAGCGCCCCAGCTCTCGGGCCAGATCCTCGTGCCGCCGCCGCCGCCGGCGTCCAACGCCGGCCTCGCCGCGCTTCCAAATCCGGCGCTGCAGCCGCCGCAGCCGTTGATCCCGCCGAGCCCTCCCGTTGCCGCGAGTGCGCCGGCCCGCGCCGTGGAGCCGCCACCGGCCGAGGTGCCGCCACCTTCGTCGACACCGGCGCGCGCCGCGCCGGCGGCCGAGGGTTCCGCGGAGGCCGCCACGCCACCGGCCCCGGCCGCGCCTCCTGCGCCGGCCTCGCCACCCTTAGAGGCGCCGGCCGTCGCGCCGCCGCCCGTGCCGCCGCTCGTCGTCGGCCCGCTGCCCATGCGCAACAACGGCGCCGCCGAGCGTGTGACGGTCGAGGTGCAGCCGAGCGCGGTCGGCTACCGGCTGCGCATCCCCGTGCGCGAGACGACCGGCGTCGCCGCGTTCATGCGCGGCAATGTCGCCTGGATCGTGCTCGATTCACGCCTTGCGCTCGATCTCGCGAAGCTGGTGGCCGCCCGCAACGAGATCGGCATCGCCGACACGATGATCGTCGAGGCGCCCGTGACCGCGACCGTGCTGCGGGTCGCGCCGCCGGGACGCGGCGGCATCGGCGTCCTGCGCGAGAACGGAGCGTGGGTCTTCGAGCTCGGCCCGCGCGCCCCCGTGCCGCTGCGGCCGATCGACGCCGTCGTCCGCGGCAATCCCGACGGCACCGGCGGGCGCCTGGTCGTCGATCTCCCCGGCGGTCGGCCCACGCTGCGCGTGAAGGATCCGGAGCTCAAGGACGAGCTCCAGATCGTTCCGACCACGACGCACGGTGCCGCGGTCACCACCCCGCGCGCCCATGGCGAGTTCCGCGTGCTGCCCGCGGCACAGGGCTTCGTCGTCGTGCCGCTCTCCGATCGCGTGGTCACGCGCTTCGCGGGCGAGATCGTCGAGGTCGTCGGCGGTGTCGATCTCGTCGTGACCGAGGGCCTGGCGACGGCATCGGGCACGGAGGCGCCGCGACGCCAGCAGCTGCTCGATGCGGCCGCATGGGCGAAGATTTCCCGTCCCATCGACGCGGAGAAGCAGGCCCTGCATCGCGCCGTGGCGATGGCCGTGCCGCAATCGCGCGGCAACCAGCGCCTGGCGCTTTCCCAGTTCCTGTTCGCGCACGGCTACTACCACGAGGCCCTCGGCCAGCTGCGGATCCTCGACACCGAGGCGCCGAAGACGGCGGGGCTGCCCGCCACGCGGCTGCTGCATGCGGCGGCGGCGATGCTCGCCGACGATCTCGAGGACGCCGAGCGGACGATCGCCCACGCCTCGCTCGCGCAGAACAACGAGGCGGCGCTGTGGCGCGGCCTGCTCATGCTCAAGCAGGGCGACGCGAAGGGCGGACTCGAGCACGTGCGTCGCGGAATGGAGTTCGCGGAGCGCTACCCGACACCGATGGGGCCGCGCGTAGCCATCGCGATCGCCGAGACGCACATCCTCGCCGGGCAGGCCGACGAGGGCGGCCGCTTCCTCGAGATCGCGCAACGCCAACCCCTCGGCGACAGCGACCGGCAGCGGATCCAGCTGCTGCGGGGGCATCTGCTCGCCAGGCAGGGCGATGCCGCCGGCGCCGTGGCGCGCTGGTCCGAACTCGAGAAGTCGATGCCGTCCCCTGCGCGCACCGAAGCGATCATCGCCCGTGTGCAGCTGCAGATCGCCGCCAAGCAGATCGATTACGGGCAGGGCATCGAGACGCTCGACCGTCTCCGCTATGCCTGGCGCGGCGACCGTCTCGAGCTCGATACGCTGGTCGCGCTGTCGCGCCTGCATGCCCGGAACCTGAACTTCCGCGCGGCGCTCACGACCCTGCGCGACGCCGCGGCGAACTTCCCGCAGGCGCGCGAGGCGGGCGCCGTCCTCTCCGAGATGGACCTCGTCTTCGCCAAGCTGTTCCTCGACGGCGAGGCCCGCAAGCTTCCGCCGGTGCAGGCGATCGCGCTGTTCGACGAGTTCCGGGACCTCGTGCCGATGGGAAGCCGCGGCGACCAGATGGTCCGCAATCTCGTCGACCGACTGGTCCAGGTCGACCTGCTCGATCGCGCCGTGCAGATCCTCGATCACCAGATCAAGCATCGCTCGACCGATGTCGAGCGGCCCGAGCTCGGCGCCCGGCTCGCCCTGGTGCGGCTCATGGATGGAAACCCGGAAGCCGCCATCACGTCCCTGCGCGAGACCGATTCCGCCGCGGCGGCGCCCGAGGTTCGCGCCGAGCGCAAGCGCATCGCGGCGCGCGCCTTCGCCGAGCTCGGCCGCGGCTCCGAGGCGATCGTCGAACTCGCCGGCGACATGTCGGCCGAGGCCGACCGCATGCGGGTGGAGATCCTGCGCAAGGGGCGCGAGTGGAAGGAATCCGCCGCGGTGCTCGGTCGCCTGGTCGGAGAACCGCCGTCGCCGGGCGAGGAGCTGCGCGAAGGGCAGGGCCTCGACGTGCTCCACTATGCGACGGCGCTGGGTCTGGCGGGCGACGAGGCGGCGCTGCAGCAGCTGCGCGAGCGCTTCGGGCCGGCGATGGAGAAATCGCCGTACAAGGCGCTGTTCGACGTGATCGGCGGGCAGCGCGGCGAGGTTCCGTCCGACATGGAGGCCGTGGCCCAGCGCATCGAGGCCGTCGCGCCGTACCAGTCCTTCCTGCAGGCCTATCGCGAGCGTTTCAACGCCAAGAGCGCCGGCGGCAGCTGAGACCCGACGCCGGCGTTGCGTCGGCCCCGGCGGCGATGCCACGCGGTCTCGAAGTCACCTTTGGACGATCGCCGTCCGGACGGGGGCGCGCGGGGGCGTGCCCCGGCCGCGGACTTTGCCGCGCCGGACGCCGCCGGTCCGACGCCGTGTCGAAGCCGCGGCGCCGGCGCTCGGCGTCAGCCGCCGGTCGTCGGCCCGAAGCTCTGCACCAGCGAGCCGGCGACGAGATGCCAGCCGTCGACGAGCACGAAGAACACGAGCTTGAAGGGGAGCGAGATGATCGCCGGCGGCAGCATCATCATGCCCATCGACATGAGCACCGAGGCGACGACCATGTCGATGACGAGGAAAGGGACGAAGAGGAGGAAGCCGATCTCGAAGGCGCGCTTGAGCTCGCCGATCATGAATGCCGGGACGAGGATGCGCAGCGACACGTCGCCGCCGGCATTGGGCTGCGTCACCCCGGCGAGATCGCCGAACAGTTTCAGGTCCTGCGGCCGGGTATGGGCGATCATGAAGTCGTGCAGCGGCTTGGCGATCCGGGCGAAAGCCTCGATCTCGGTGGCGCGACCGTCCATCAGCGGCGCGACGCCGTCGCGGTAGATCGCCTCCAGGGTGGGCGCCATGATGAAGGCGGTCAGGAACAGCGCCAGGCTGATGATCACCGCGTTCGGAGGCGTCTGCTGCAGGCCGATGGCGCTGCGCAGGAACGACAGCACGACGACGATGCGGGTGAACGAAGTGACCATCACGAGGATCGACGGGGCGAGGCTCAGCACGCCCATCAGCACGAACAGCTGGACGATGCGGCCGGTCGTCGTCGGGCCGTCGCCGAAGTCGATCGACACGCTCTGCGCCGCCGCCGAGGTGGCGGCGAGCGCGATCGCGGACGCGGCGAAGGCGGCGAGGCGGGTGGTGCGGCTGGTCATGACGGCGTCTCCGCGGCCGGGCGGCCGGGATGGAGGCGGGTGACGCCGGCGGGGCCGCAGGCGAGGAGGTGCTCGGTGTCGTCGTGGCGCACGAGCACGAGGCGCGTGCGGTTGTCGATCGCGGCGCTCTCGAGGATCACGAGGCGCCGCCGGCGACCGCCGGCGAGCACCGTGCCCGTGCCGAGATGGCGCTTGGCGAGCCAGGTCGCGCCGGCGATCAGCGCCAGGACGATGCCGAGTGCGAAGCTGAAGCGCAGTAGGACGTCCAGGTCGAGCATCAGCGGGGGACCTCGGCGAAATCGCGCTCGAGGCGGGCAAGGGTCTCGACGATCCGCCCGAGCCGCGCGAGCACGGCGGGGCGGCCGGCGGCGTCGACCTGCAGCGCCTCGCGGCACAGCGCGTCGACGCGATCGGCGAGACCGTCGAGATCGCAGGCTTGGCCTGCGGCCATGGCGCCGAGCGCGCTCGCGAGCTGGCTTTCGACGCCGTCGAAGAGGCGGTGGACGACCGGGGCCTGGCTCATCGCGATGCTCCGGGGCCCGGATCGCGCTGGTAGATGTAGGAAAGGATCTGCGCCACGGCCACGTAGGCCTCCACGGGGATGAAGCTGTCGACTTCGACGGCGGCCAGCAGGCTCGCCAGCGAGGCGTCGCGACGGACGGGCACGCCATGCGCCTCGGCGAGGCGCTCGATGGTCTGGGCCAGCTCGCCCTGGCCCTTGGCGACGACGCGCGGCGCCTCGTCGTGGTCGCGCGCATAGGCGAGCGCGATGGCGACGTCCGTCTTCGGCGCCTGGGGCGCCCGGGAGGGGTCGGGTGGGGCGGGGCGATCGGTCACGGCGGGGCGCGCTCTAGGGAGGCAATCTCGGCCCCGAGTGGTTAACGCGCGCTTAAGCACATGGGAAAAACTTGCCTCGAGTTTTACCTGCTTTTAATCCGATGCGTGGGACCGTCCCCTGCGCCCGAGGCCCATCGTGCCCGCGCGCCGCAGGACGACGGACATGGATCTCACGCGACTCCCGCTCTTCTCCTTCATCACTCAGCGCATGACGTGGCTGGGCGAGCGGCAGAAGGTGCTTGCCGAGAACATCGCGAACGCGGACACGCCCGGCTATCAGGCGAAGGACCTGAAGCGCTTCGACGTCGACGCCGCCGCGCATGCGGCCGGCCGGCGCCTGGGCCTCGCGGTCACCAGTTCCGCCCATGCCGCGGGTGCCGGCGCGACGACGAGCTACGGCACGATCAAGGTCAAGCCGCTGGAGACGACCCTCTCCGGCAACACCGTGTCGGTCGACCGCGAGCTGATGAAGTCCGCGGACACCGCGATGGACTACCAGCTCGTCACCAATCTGTACCGCAAGCAACTGTCGATGCTGCGCTCCGTGCTCGCGCGCGGCAGCTGAGCCTGAGGAGTCACACGCATCATGGATCTCTCCGCCGTCCTGAGGATCTCCGCCGCCGGCATGGATGCGCAGGGCACGCGCATGCGCACGATCGCCGAGAACATGGCCAATGCCGACGCGCTGCCGACATCGCCGGAGCAGGATCCCTACCGCCGCAAGACGGTGGCGTTCCGCAACGTGCTCGACCGCGCGAGCGGCGTGCAGATGGTCCGCGCGGACAGGATCCTGAAGGACAAATCGGATCCGCGGCTCAAGTACGACCCGACCCATCCCGCGGCGGACGAGCGCGGATACGTCAAGACGCCCAACATCAACACGCTCGTCGAGGTCATGGACATGCGCCAGGCGCAGCGGACCTACGACGCCAATCTCGGCGTGATCGAGATCGCGAAGTCGATGATCACCCGCACCATCGACATCCTGCGCGGCTGAGCGCGCAACCCGGCACCGGGGAGAGTGAGCCATGAAGGTCGGATTCAACGCCGCCGCGAGCGCCTATGCGAGCGTCCTCAAGCGCAGCGCCGCCTCGGGGCCGGAGGCCGCCGCGGCCGCGAAGCCGGGGCAGGGCTTCGGCGAGATGGTGAAGTCGGCGGCCGAGAACGTCGTCGGCCAGCTCAAGGCCGGCGAGGCGACGACGCTGGGTGCGGTCAGCGGCAGGCCCGACATGACCCAGGTCGTGACCGCGGTGTCGAACGCCGAAGTGACTCTGCAAGCTGCGGTCGCGGTCCGGGACAAGGTCATCCAGGCCTATCTCGACATCGTCCGCATGCCGATCTGACGCCCGGCCATGGACGTCAACGACGTGCTCGCCGTCTCGCGCGACGCGATGTGGGTCACGCTCAAGCTGAGCGGGCCGATGATGCTGGTCGGCCTCGCCGTGGGCCTCGTCGTCTCGCTGTTCCAGGCGCTGACCCAGATCCAGGAGATGACCCTCGCCTTCGTGCCGAAGATCCTCGCGATCTTCGCGATCTTCCTGCTGATGCTGCCGTTCATGGTCTCGACCATGGTCGGCTTCACGCAGGAGCTCGCGACCCGGATCGTGACCGGCGGCTGAGGCGGCCTCCGCGCGGATGCTCGCCGATCTCCTCGCCGGCCAGGTCTGGTCGATCTTCCTCGTGTTCGCGCGGTTCGGCGCCGCCTTCGCGGTGATGCCGGCCTTCTCGGAGGTCTTCGTTCCCGTGCGCGTGCGCCTGCTCCTCGCGGGCGCCGTCACCTTCGCGGTGGCGCCCGCGATCGCCGGCATGCTTCCCGCCCTTCCGGCCGAGCCGCTCCAGCTCGCCTTCGTCGCCGGCCTCGAGGTGGCGATCGGCATCTTCCTCGGCCTGATCGCCCGGCTCACGCTGGCGGCCGCACACATCGCGGGCCTGGTGATCGGCTACCAGACGTCGCTCGCCAACGCCTTCGCCTTCGATCCGTCGACGCACCAGCAGGGCGTGATCACGTCGGCCTGGATGTCCACCCTGGCGATCGTCGTGGTGATGGCGGGCGACCTGCACCACGTGCTGCTGCGCGCCCTGGTCGACTCCTACGCCATGTTCCCCGCCGGCCATGTCGTCGATCCCGGCGAGTTCGCCGAGGCCGCCACGCAGATGCTCGGTCGCAGCTTCGGCCTCGGCGTGCGCATGGCGATGCCGTTCCTCGTCTACGGCATCGTGCTGTTCCTGGCGCTGGGGCTGATGCAGCGGCTGATGCCGCAGCTCCAGGTCTTCTTCGTGGCGATGCCGTTGCAGCTCGCCCTCGGCTTCGTGCTGCTGGCGATGACGACCGGCCTGGCGATGATGCTCTTCGTCGAGGAGGTCGAGACCGGCCTCGGCTCGATCATCCGGATGCGGTGAGCCGCGATGGCCGACGACAAGGACGAATCGACACAGACAGAAGAGCCGACAGCCAAGCGCCAGCAGGAGGCGAGGGCCCGCGGCCAGGTGCCGCTGTCGCGCGAAGTCAATTCCTGGCTGGTCCTGCTCGCCGCCACGCTCGGCCTCGTCAACTTCGCCGACGACATGATGCGCAGCGGCCGCCAGATCGTCCGCTACTTCCTCGAGAAGCCGCACATGATCGCGGTCGAGGCGGACACGCTGCCTGGGTTCATCCTCGACGTGTTGCTTTCGGCGGCCGTCGTCGTCGGGCCGGTGATCCTCGCGATCGTGGTCGCGAGCGTCGCCTCGACGATCGTCCAGGTCGGCTGGCTGTTCTCGCCGGAATCGATCAAGCCGTCGTTCGAGAAGCTGTCGCCGCTCAAGGGCCTCAACCGGCTGTTCTCCGTCGCATCCCTGGTCGAGTTCGCGAAGGGGCTGCTCAAGCTCGCGATCGTCGGGACGGCCTGCTACCTCGTGACGGCGCCCGGCTTCGACTCCCTACCGCTCTTCGTCCTGCGCGAGCCCGAGGCGGCGATGGCCATCCTCGGTGGCCTGTCGCAGAAGCTGCTGGTCGCGACGGTGGCCGTCCTGACGCTGATCGCCGCCGCCGACGTCGCCTACCAGCGCATCCGGCTCAACAAGGAGCTGCGGATGAGCCGGTCCGAGATCCGCGACGAGGTCAAGGATCAGGAAGGCGATCCGATGGTGAAGGCCAAGCTGCGCCAGATCCGTCACGAGCGCTCGCGCCGGCGGATGATGCAGGCGGTCCCGAAGGCCGACGTCGTGATCACCAATCCGACGCACTACGCGGTCGCGCTCAAGTACGAGCGCGACACGATGGACGCGCCGGTGCTGGTCGCGAAGGGCGTCGATGCCGTCGCGCTGCGCATCCGCGAGCTGGCGACCGAGAACGACGTGCCGATCGTCGAGAACCCGCCGCTGGCGCGCGCCCTGCACGCGACAGTCGAAATCGACGAGGAGATCGAGCCGGAGCACTACAAGGCGGTGGCCGAGATCATCAGCTACGTGCTGAAGCTGCGCGGCGACGGCCGTGCGGCCGCCGGAGACGCGCCCAAGTCGTGACGGCGACCCTGGGTTGACGATATCCTGCGCGCGTCCTCCCCTCGGACGCCAGCACCGGGACGTCACCATGAAGGCCTACTACGCCCACGGCGTGCATGCGCGGCGGCGGGCCGCCGCCTACGGCGCCATGTCGGTCGCGCTCGTGATCGTCGTTCCGATCATCGCTGCGTCGGTCCTCGGCCACGTTCATGCGCGCCTCGACGGCGTGCAGCTCGCGACGATCGCCGGCATCGCGGGCGTCGCCGCGATCCTGCCGGGCTGGTTCGCGTGGCACATCCTGGCCAAGGAGGCGATCTGGCAGGCGCGCCTGGTGCACCACTTCGGCGACACGATGACGGCGCCGCGCCTGATCGTCGATGCGCAGGGGGGCCAGCTCTGGAGCAACGCGCGGTTCGTCTCGACCTTCGCCCTGCCGGCCGATGCCGGGCTGCCGGGCACGCTCGATCTGCTGTGCGTCACGCCGGGATCGCGCGAGGCCGTCGAGTCCCTGTGGGCGCGGGCGCGCAGCGGCGAGTCCGGGCATATCGAGGTCGTCGCCCATGCGGGCGGACCGGACGAGCGCCACTACGACGTCGTCGCCCAGCCCTGGCGCGACGTTCCAGGCGCGAGTTCCTGGATCATCCAAGACATCTCCACGCAGCGGCGCACCGAGCGCGTCCTGGAGGAGGAGCGGGCGAAGATCATCGATTTCCTCGAGCACGCGCCGGTCGGCTTCTACGCCACCGACGGCGACGGGCGGTTCATCTACATGAACGGCACGCTCGCCGGCTGGCTCGGGGTGGCGGATGCCGGCGGCGAGGGGCGGCTCGACGACCTCCGCCTCCACGACGTGCTCGGCGACCGTCCCGCGGCGGGCACCCCGGCGCACGATCCCTTCGGCGGCGGCGGCAAGCCGTCGGGCGAGGCGATGCTGGTCGCGCGCGACGGCCGGCGCCTGCCCGTGTTCATCAGCCAGACCGTCGCCACCGGGCCGGACGGCGTGCTGCGCGTGCGCGCCGTGGTCCGCGACCTGCGGCCCGAGCGCGAGATGGCGGCGGTCCTCGCGCGCACCGAGCAGGGATTCCGGCGCCTGTTCGAGGAGGCGCCGGTGGCGATCGCGCGGCTCGACGCGAGCGGGCGGATCGACGCGTGCAACCCGGCATTCTGCCGCCTGACCGGGCTGCCGGCCGAGGCGGCGCGCGGCCGGCCGCTGGTCGACCTGCTCCGCCCGGAGGACCGCGCGGAGATCGCCGATCGGCTGGACCGCATCGCGCGCGCCTCGGATCCGACGGGCGCGATGGACGCGCGGCTGGCATCCACGGGCGGGCGCGAGACGGTCGTGTCGCTTTACGCGAGCCGCGTGGAACGCGATTCCGCCGGGCGCACCGAGCTCGTCATGCACTTCCTCGACGTCAGCGAGCAGAAGCGCCTGGAGCTGCAGTTCGCGCAGAGCTCGAAGATGCAGGCCGTCGGTCAGCTGGCCGGCGGCGTCGCGCACGACTTCAACAACCTGCTGACGGCGATGATCGGATTCTGCGACCTGCTGCTGCTGCGCCATCGCGCCGGCGACCCGTCCTTCGCGGACATCATGCAGATCAAGCAGAACGCCAACCGCGCCGCGAACCTCGTGCGCCAGCTGCTCGCCTTCTCGCGCCAGCAGACCCTGCAGCCCAAGGTGCTCGACATCACGGACGCGCTGAGCGAGATCACGCATCTGCTGCGCCGGCTGATCGGCGAGAACATCGTCCTCGACATCGTGCATGCGCGCGATCTGCACCTCGTGCGCGTCGACCAGGGACAGTTCGAGCAGGTGGTGATCAACCTCGCGGTCAATGCCCGCGACGCGATGCCCGGCGGCGGCAAGCTCTCGATCCGCACCGCCAACCACCAGCAGCTGGAGACCGAGCAGCGCGGCGTCGAGACGATCCCGGCCGGCGACTACGTCGTCATCGAGGTCGGCGACACGGGCACGGGAATCCCCCCGGAGAATCTCAGCCGCATCTTCGAGCCGTTCTTCTCGACCAAGGAGGTCGGCGCCGGCACCGGCCTCGGCCTGTCGACCGTGTACGGCATCATCAAGCAGACCGGCGGCTTCATCTTCGTCGACTCCCGGCCCGGCCACGGCACGCAGTTCCGGATCTACCTGCCGCGCTGGAAGGGCGAGGTGAACAAGGCGACCGAGCGCCCCGTCGAGCCGCGGCGCGCCGACACCACGGGCGCGGGCACCGTGCTGCTCGTCGAGGACGAGGACGCGGTCCGCCTGTTCTCGGCGCGGGCGCTGCGCAACAAGGGCTACAAGGTGATCGAGGCGCGCTCGGGCGAGAACGCCCTGGAGCTGCTCGACAAGGGCACCTCGCCGATCGACGTGCTCGTCACCGACGTCGTGATGCCTCAGATGGACGGCACCGAGCTGATCAAGCGCGTGCGCGAGCGCACGCCGTCGATGCGGGTGATCTGCATCTCGGGCTACGCCGAGGAGACGTTCCGCAAGCGGCTGGACTCGGCCGAGGACGTGCACTTCCTGCCCAAGCCGTTCTCGCTCGAGCAGCTCGCGGGCAAGGTCAAGGAAGTGATCCGCTGACCCGGGCCGCCGGCGGCGGTCAGCCGCGGGCGGCGGCGCGCGGGGTCGGGGATTCGAAGTCCCAGGGGACGTTGGGCGTCGGCGTCGGCTTGCCGTAGTACCAGCCCTGGGCGAGCTTGACGCCGAGGGCGCGCAGCCGCTCGGCCTGCTCGCGCGTCTCGACCATCTCGGCGATCGTGCCGATGTTGAGGTCGTCGCAGAGCCGGACCAGCCCGCGGACCATCGCGTCGTCCTTCGGGGAGTCGCCGAGGCGCCGGACATAGGCGCCGTCGATCTTCACGAAGTCGACGCTGAGCGCCTGCAGGTACTGGAAGCTGGCGGAGCCGGCGCCGAAGTCGTCGAGGCAGACCTGGAAGCTGCGCCGGCGGATGTCCTGCAGGACCTTGTTGGTCGCCGTCAGGTCCTTGAGACGCGCGCTCTCGGTGATCTCGATCGCGAGGCGGTTGGCCAGGGCCTTGTTCTCGTCGAGCAGCTCGAGAAGGCATTTCACGAAGACGCCGTTCTCGATCGACCGGCCGGAGATGTTGATCGCGAAGGAGACGCGTCGGTCGACGGTCGGCTGGCGCAGCGCGCTGAGCGCGCGGGTCATAACCGCGAGGTCGAGCTGCTCGATCACGCCGATCTCCTCGGCGAAATGGATCGTGTCGAGCGGGCTCTCGTCGTTCTTGAACCGGGTGAGCACCTCGAAATGGTGGAAGCGGCCGGTCGCGAGGCTCGCGATCGGCTGGTACATGAGCGAGAACTGGTTGTCGCGGACCGTGCGCGAGAAGTCGCGCACGCGCTCCAGCGTCGAGGCGACCATGTCCTCGAAGACCGCGCCGAGGCTGTTGGGCATCTCCTCGGGCAGTCCGGTGCGGGTCACCTGGTCGACGACGTAGCGGATCGCGCGGACGGTGCCGTCGGGCGGGATGTCGGTCGAGGCGATGTCGAGGGTCGAATGCGACACGGCCAGCGGATTGCCGTCGGGCGTCGCGGGGCGGGTGGCCTCGGCGATCCGCTGGACGAGTTCCTCGGCGCGCTGCTTGGGGTCGTGGACCACGCCGAAGCGCTCCGGGCTGATCCGCGCGGCCGTCGTGCCGTCGATCGACGCGGCGCGCAGCAGCGCGCCGATGCGGCCGACGAGGTCGCGCGACTGCTCTGCGGGCAGGCGCTTGTTGAGGTCGTCGAGGCCCGGCAGGTCGAGGAAGGTGAGCTCGAGCGGCTTGTCGAGCGCGCGTGCGGCATCGACGAGGCTGGCGGCGACGTCGCTGAAGGCCGCCGCGTCGAGGAGTTGCGTCCCCGGATCGCGCCGCTTCGCGGCTGCATGCGGCGCGGCGGCGAGCGACACGTGGCTGAGCGTGCAGGCGATGGCGTTCGGCCGCATCGGCAGCCGGCAGGCGCTGAAGAGCGCGTCGCGCGGCTTGCCGCCGTCGCGCGTCAGGGCGAGGCGGACCAGCACTGGGCCGCAACGGCTCGACGGCTGCAGGGAGTCCAGGAGGTTGCCGACCAGCCCGTGGTCCTCCGGCGCGAAGAGCTCGGTCCAGGGCCGGCCCGGCAGTTCGGACTCGCCGACGGGCACCAGCCCCGACGTCGCGCCGAGGACGAACGCGACCTTGCGGTCGCCGTCGAGCTCGACGAGCAGGTCCGCGCCCGCGAACGAGAACGCCATGAACCTGGCGAGGTCGCTGCTCACCGGCGTCCCGCCTTCGCGTCAGGGGTGCCGCGCATCGCGTCAGGCCGCGCGCGCACCGACGGCGACCAGGCGATCGATCGCCTCGCCGACGCGGGCGAGCTCGGATTCGCTGCCGGTGAAGCGCAGATGCGAGCGCCCGCTGCTCGCGCCGACCACGACGAATCCGATACCCGGCACGTCGAGCTCGGGAACGAGCAGGCTGCCCACGGCACGGGCCGGCAACTGGTCGCTGATCTGCGCCCCGCCGCGCGACAGGTTGGAGACCCGCGTCGGCCCCTGGCTTTCGCCCGCGGTGAAGCTCGCCTCGAGGGTGACGGCGTAGCGCGGCGCCTTCCGGCGATCGATCTGCTCGACCGAGGTTCGCAGCGCGCGGATCACCGTCGAGCGGACGGTGCCGACCATGTCGCCGAGCTCGCCGGCGAGCCCGGTGGCCAGGCGCGCGCGCTCGGTGGTTCCCGCCGCTTCCGTCGAGACGTCGGAGATGCGCGCGGCGACCTCGCGGGCGGCGGTCGTGGTCTCGGCGACGTTGCGCGAGATCTCCCGTGTGGCCGAGGCCTGCTGCTCGACCGCGGCCGCCACCGAGCTCGTGATCTCGTCGATGCTGCGCAGGTCCTCGCCGCCGCGCATGACCTGCTCGACGGTGCGCTCGGTGGAGCGCCGGATGTCGTCGATCAGGCGCGAGATGTCGTCGGTCGACCGCGCGGTCTGCGTCGCGAGGTTCTTGACCTCGCCGGCGACCACGGCGAAACCCTTGCCCGCATCGCCGGCTCGGGCGGCCTCGATGGTCGCGTTGAGGGCGAGCAGGTTGGTCTGGCTGGCGATCTCGGCGATCAGGCGCGTGACGTCGCCGATCTTGTCGACGACGTCCGCGAGCTCCTTGATCGAATCGCGCGTGGCCTCGCCGGTCTGGCGCGCGGCCTGGGTCGCCCCTGCGGCGTTCGCGACCTGGCGCGAGATCTCGTCGATCGAAGCGGAGAGCTGGGTCGAGGCGGATGCGACCGCCTGGGCGTTGGCCAGCGCCTGCTCGGACGCCGCGGCGACCGATCCGGCATTGGCATCGACCCGCTGGGCCGCGCTCTCGGTGTCGGCGGCGTTCGCGGACATCCTGTGGGCGCGCTCCGAGACGATGTCGACGGCGGTCGCCAGCTCACGCTCGATCATGTCGGCCATGCTGGCCAGGGCCGCAGTGCGATCCTGCTCGGCGCGGGCGCGCTCGACCTCCTGCTGGCGCGTGAGCTCGGCGACGCGCAGCGCGTTCTGCTTGAACACCTCGACGGCGCGGCCCATGTCGCCGATCTCGTCGCGGCGCGCGAGCGCCGGAACGTCGGTCGCCGTTTCGCCGGCGGCGAGCCGGGTCATGGCGGCAGTGAGGCTCTTGAGGGGCGCGCAGCCGGCGATCCCGACGCCGAAGCCGAGCGCGGCGAGGATCACGGCGCTGAGCACGATCACGATCTCGATGCTCGTCTCGATCGCATGCGGCGCGGCGCCGATCTCGCGATGGTCGGCGCTGACGGTGAGGATCCAGCCGAGGCCGGGGAAGTCGAAAGCGCCGGGCGTGCGGCCGTAGCCGACACCGACGGTGGTGCCGCGCCGCGCATTGGGCGTCTCGGCGATGAACCCGGCCGCGCCGGATGCCGCCGCGCGCACGGCGCGATCGCCCTGCTGGAGCAGATTGAGCTTGAGGACGACCTCGGCGTCGCGATGGAAGGCCGAGGCGCCGCCGGCGCCGGGCGCGAAGTCGACGAGGACGCGGCCGGCGGCGTCGGTCACGACGATGTCGGCGCTGGCGAGGCCGTCGGCGACCAGCTTCGACTGGGCATCCTTCAGCAGGTCCTCGATCAGGTCGAAGCCGACGAGGTTCACCCAGACGCCGACGGTCCGGCCGCCGGCGCTCACCGGTGCGGCGAAGGCGAGGCCGAGCCCGTCGTCGCCGGCGAGCCGCGCGATCTCCTCGTGGCGCCGCGGCTCGTCGACGAATGTGCCGGTGAACCCGTTGCGTCCCTCGAGGAAGCGGCCCGCCATCGCGGCCTTGAACCACGAGGCGTCGGCGTAGTTGCGCTTCGCGATGAAGGCCGTGTCGACGGCCTTGCCCTTCGCATCCTTGTCGTTGACGGCGACGACCTTTCCGGTGGCGTCGACGAGGACCATGACCTTGTAGATGCCGTAGAGGCTCATGAAGTTGTTCATCGCCTCGACGACGGCGCCCGGCTGCGCGGGCGTGCCGGCGAGATCGGCGATGGCGTGCGGGTGCGCCGCGAAGGCCTGGACGTCGCCATAGCGCTCGAACAGGTTGCGGTCGATCACCTCGCCAATGCGCGTCGCGGAATCGCGCAGCCGGACGGCGCTCAGGGCCTCGAGTTCGCCGGACTTCCAGACCACGACGCCGTAGATGGCGGCACAGGGCAGCATCGCGAAGACGATCAGCAGGGCGGCGAGCTTGATGCGGATCGAGGCGAGGAGGGGGACGGAGGCCGTTGGTTCTGCTGGAGTCGACATGGACCGGAGTTCCGCTGCGATGGGGCGACGATGCTTGGCGGGCCTCGAAACGCGGATGCGGGCCCGAGTTCCGACCCTACGCAGCCTTGATTAAAGCTATCTTTCGAGACCCGAGCCGGATGGATCCGTGTCCGAAGCGCGACCCGAGCCAGCGCCCCGATCGTCGTCGTCCCTCGCGCCGCTGTCGTCGCCGGCGTTCCGGCGGGTGTGGCTGGCGGCGCTGCTGTCGAATTTCGGCACCTGGATGCATTCCGTGGCGGCGGCATGGCTGATGACGTCCCTTGCGCCCGCGCCGGACATGGTGGCGCTGGTGCAGGCCGCCTCGACGGGGCCGATCCTGATCCTGTCGCTGGTCGCCGGGGCGGTCGCCGATCTGGTCGATCGGCGACGGGTGATCATCGCCGCCCAGGTCGCCATGTTCGCGACCTCGATCGCGATGACGGTGGTGACCTGGAGCGGCGGGATGGCGCCATGGATCCTGCTCGCCTTCACGTTCCTGATCGGCTGCGGCAACGCATTCCATGGACCGGCATGGCAGGCCTCGGTCAGCGATCTCGTCGGCCGGGCGAGCCTGCCTGCCGCGGTGGCGCTGAACTCGATCAACTTCAACATCGCGCGGTCCGTCGGACCGGCGATCGGCGGCGCGGTGGTCGCGGCCGCGGGCGTGGTCTTCGCGTTCGCCGTCAACGCGGCGACCTACATCCCGATGATCCTGGCCTTCGTCCTGTGGCGGCGGCCGGCCGCCGCCGACGGCCTGCCGCGCGAGCGTCTCGCGTCGGCGATGATCAACGGCGTTCGCTACGTCGCCGAGGCCCCGGGCATCCAGACCGTGCTGGTGCGCGCGCTCGCCTTCGGCATCGGCGCGAGCGCGATCTGGGCCCTGCTTCCTGTGGTGGCGCGCCAGCAGGTCGGCGCCGGACCGCTGATGTTCGGCCTGATGCTGGGGGCGCTCGGCATCGGGGCCGTGCTGGCCGGCCTCATCCTCGTCTGGCTGCGCCGGCGCCTTGACGGCGAGGGGATCGTCTCGCTCGGATATCTCGCGATCGGCGTGGCCTCGGTGCTGCTCGGCGTGACGACGTGGCCGCCGCTGGTCTTCCTGGCGCTGATCTTGGCCGGCCTGTCCTGGGTCGGTTGCCTTTCGACGTTCAACATCTCGGTGCAGATCGCCGCCCCGAACTGGGTCAAGGCGCGGGCGCTGGCGATCTACCAGATGACCGCCTTCGGCGGCATGGCCGTCGGCAGCTGGCTATGGGGCGAGTTCGCGACGCTGCGCACGCCGGCGGTGGCCCTGGTGATCGCCGGTTTGCTGATGCTGGCATCGATCGGGCTGCGCCATCGCTACCGCATGCCGGCGGTGCCCGGAGCGAGCGAGCTCAGCCCGGCGCGGGCGTGGCCGGAGTCCAAGGCCGTGCTCGAGTTCGACCGCATGAACGTGCCAGTGCTCGCGCGCTGCGAATATCGGGTCGCGGTCGATCGCGGCGACGAGTTCGCGGCCTCGATGCGCGCAGTGCGCCGGCTGCGAAGGCGGGACGGCGCGCGGCGCTGGCGCCTATGGCACGACGTCGCGGATCCGGAGCGCTGGGTGGAGAGCTACGAGGTCGGGAGCTGGTTCGACCATCTGCGGCTGGAGCGTCGGCAGAGCGAGGCGGACGCGGCCGTGATCGCCCGGGCCTGGTCGTTCCACGCCGGACCGGAGACGCCGCGCCTGGAGGTGCTGGCGCTGCACGACCCGACGCGGATCCCGCTCGCCGATCCGGCGCCATCCGGATGACGGCCAAGCCCGGTCAAATGGCCTCTTGCCGATGAGAACAAAACATGCACGATATGGCGGTTGAATGTCGGGCCAGCTCGCTGGGGAATACGGGAACAAAGGGTGTACGCGCCCGGAGGACCTAACCCGGTAACCATTCCGGCGCAAGCCGGGCGCGCCGTTCGCGAATCCACGGATCGGCTGTTAAGAGGAGTGAAGACGATGAGCGTCACGCAACTGCGGGCCGCCGCCCGCGAGACCGGCGAGAAGGACACGATGGATCGCAACTCGGATCGCAACTCGGATCGCAACTCGGATCGAATTTCAGATCGCAACTCGGAGCGCGGCCAGGCCGAGCGCGGCAAGGCGCTGGATGCGGCGCTCGGGCAGATCGAGCGCGCATTCGGCAAGGGCTCGATCATGCGGCTCGGCCAGCGCGATGCGGTCGAGGCGGCGGAGGTCGTGTCGACCGGATCGCTGTCGCTCGACATCGCTCTCGGAATCGGGGGGCTGCCGCGCGGCCGCATCGTCGAAATCTACGGGCCGGAAAGCTCGGGCAAGACGACGCTCGCGCTGCATGCGATCGCCGAGGCACAGAAGAAGGGCGGCTCCTGCGCCTTCATCGATGCCGAGCACGCGCTCGATCCCGGCTATGCCCGCAAGCTCGGCGTGAATGTCGATGATCTGCTGATCTCGCAGCCGGATGCCGGCGAACAGGCGCTGGAGATCGCCGATACGCTGGTGCGCTCCGGTGCGATCGACGTCCTCGTCGTCGACTCCGTTGCCGCTCTTGTGCCGCGGGCCGAGCTCGAAGGCGAAATGGGTGATAGCCATGTTGGTCTGCATGCGCGCCTGATGAGCCAGGCGCTGCGCAAGCTGACCGGATCGATCTCGCGGTCGGGCTGCCTCGTCATCTTCATCAATCAGATCCGACTGAAGATCGGCGTCATGTTCGGGAATCCCGAGACGACGACGGGCGGCAACGCGCTGAAGTTCTATGCGTCGGTGCGCCTGGATATTCGCCGGATCGGCGCCATCAAGGAACGCGAGCAGGTCATCGGCAACCAGACTCGAGTCAAGGTCGTGAAGAACAAGATGGCCCCGCCATTCCGGGTGGTCGAGTTCGACATCATGTACGGCGAGGGTGTCTCGAAGACCGGCGAGTTGATCGACCTCGGGGTCAAGGCCGGGGTCATCGAGAAGTCCGGCGCATGGTTCTCCCATGACGGTCAGCGCATCGGTCAGGGACGAGAGAATGCCCGTAACTTCTTGAAAGAACATCCAGAAGTTGCAGCCACGATCGAGGCTGCGATCCGGCAGAATTCGGGCCTGGTCGCCAATGCAATGCTTGCAGCCGGGGATGGCGGCAGCGACGGTTGACGCCCGCGGTCGGGGCCCAATAGGGTCCCGGCACTCGTTTCGAAGGCTCTCCGCACCCCCGGCCGTTTCGCTGCCGTCGGCGGGTGCGTCGAGGGGCGAGGCGGGGCCGCGCCGGATCCACCGACCCTACCGGTGACCAGCGCGGCCCCGCCTCTCGTTTTCCGACACGCTCCGCCTTGAGCGAGCTGTAGCTCCGGCGAACTCCTGCTCCGGCGAACTCCTGCTCCGGCGAACTCCTGCTCCGGCGAGTCCCAAGCCAGCCTCCTCGCCTTTGCCTGCGTCTGCCCGATATCCCTCCGCCCGGTGAGTGCCGCGGCTCGGCACGTGCCAAGGCTGCTGCAACGATATTCCTCTTGCGATCCCCGTCATCGGTTGCGCGAAGCCCGGCCGTCGCGATGGGCGCATATGTCGGCGCGTCGGCTCTGGCGGAAGCGGCGCGTGCAGAATGATCACGCGCAATGCCGACCGCGCGCAGGCGCCAAGCCGACGGCTCCCCACGCACTTCGTCCTTCCGCACGGCAGGCACAGTCGAGGGCCCAGCCATCCCCCGCACCGCGAAGGATCGCGATGCGATGCGGGCCGGAGTGCATCCGCGAGCGGCGGCATCGTTCGCCTGGACAGTAGCCGGACGGGGACGCTACATCTTTGCCGGAAATCGCAATCCTGACTGGGACTTGCTCGACGTCGTCAGCATCTTGCGCTAGGCGTCGCGGGTGCCGGGTGTTGCGTTGCAAAGAGCTGATTGAGGCATGTGAGCCATGGCGTCGGCCAACGAGATCCGTTCGACCTTCCTCGAGTACTTCGCGAAGAACGGCCATCAGGTCGTTGCCTCGTCGCCGCTCGTGCCGCGCAACGACCCGACATTGATGTTCACCAATGCCGGCATGGTGCAGTTCAAGAACGTCTTCACTGGCCAGGAGACGCGCCCCTATACGCGCGCCGCGACTTCGCAGAAATGCGTGCGCGCCGGCGGCAAGCACAACGATCTCGAGAATGTCGGGTACACCGCCCGGCACCACACTTTCTTCGAGATGCTCGGCAACTTTTCGTTCGGCGACTATTTCAAGGAGCGCGCGATCGAGCTGGCCTGGAACCTGATCACCAAGACCTATGGCGTGCCCAAGGACAGGCTGATCGTCACCGTCTACCATGACGACGACGATGCCGCGGGCTACTGGCGCAAGATCGCCGGCTTGCCCGACAGCCGGATCATCCGCATCGCCACCTCCGACAATTTCTGGGCGATGGGCGACACCGGCCCCTGCGGCCCGTGCTCGGAGATCTTCTTCGATCACGGTCCCTCGATCCCCGGCGGGCCGCCCGGGAGCGCCGATGCCGACGGCGACCGGTTCATCGAGATCTGGAATCTCGTGTTCATGCAGTTCGAGCAGCTCGCGCCGGACAACCGCGTGCCGCTGCCGAAGCCGTCGATCGACACCGGCATGGGGCTCGAACGCATCACCGCGCTGCTCCAGGGCAAGCACGACAACTACGACACGGATCTGCTGCGCCGCCTGATCATGGCCTCGGCGGAGGCTTCGTCGACCGAGGCCGACGGGCCGCATCGCGTGTCGCACCGCGTGGTCGCCGATCATCTGCGTGCCTCGTCGTTCCTGATCGCCGACGGCGTGCTGCCGTCCAACGAGGGCCGCGGCTATGTCCTGCGGCGGATCATGCGCCGCGCCATGCGCCATGCGCACATGATGGGTTGCAAGGATCCACTGATGTTCCGCCTGGTGCCGGCGCTGATCGAGATGATGGGGCAGGCCTATCCGGAGCTCATCCGCGCCCAGCCGCTGATTACCGAGACGCTCAAGCTCGAGGAGACGCGGTTCAAGGACACGCTCGGTCGCGGCCTGCGGCTGCTCGACGAGGCGACGGCTTCGCTCGGAAGCGGCGGAGCGCTCGCCGGCGACATCGCCTTCAAGCTCTACGACACCTACGGCTTCCCCCTCGACCTCACCCAGGACGTGCTGCGCAGCCGCGGCATCAAGGTCGACACCGACGGCTTCAACGCCGCCCTGGAGAAGGCCCGCGAGGCGGCGCGCGCCTCCTGGGCGGGCTCGGGCGAGGTCGGCACCGAGAAGATCTGGTTCGCCCTGCGTGATCGCATCGGTGCGACAGAATTCCTCGGCTACGACACCGAGCACGCGGAGGGCCAGGTCGTCGCCATCGTCAAGGACGGCGTCGAGGTGCGCGAGATCGGCGCCGGCGACAAGGCGATCGTGCTGGTGAACCAGACTCCGTTCTACGGCGAGTCCGGCGGCCAGATGGGCGACACCGGCGTGATCACAGCGGCGGGCGGCACCTTCGCGGTGTCCGACACGCAGAAGCGCCTCGGCGACCTCCACGCGCATGTCGGCGCCGTCAGCGCGGGATCCCTGCGCGTCGGCGACGCCGTCGCGCTCGCCGTCGACTCCGCGCGGCGGTCGGCGCTGCGCGCGAACCATTCGGCCACGCATCTCCTGCACGCCGCGCTGCGCAACCGCCTCGGCGATCACGTCACGCAGAAGGGCTCGCTCGTCGCGCCCGACCGGCTGCGGTTCGACATCTCGCATCCCACGCCGCTTGCGGCGGAGGACGCGCGCGTCATCGAGGCCGAGGTCAACGCGCGCGTGCTCGCCAACACAGATGTCGTCACCCGGCTGATGAGCCCCGACGCGGCGGTCGAGGCGGGAGCCATGGCGCTGTTCGGCGAGAAGTACGGCGATGAGGTGCGGGTGGTGTCCATGGGACAGGAGGGCGACTCCGTCTATTCGACCGAGCTCTGCGGCGGCACCCATGTCCGCCGGACCGGCGACATCGGACTCTTCAAGATCGTGTCCGAGGGCGCCGTCGCCGCCGGCGTGCGCCGCATCGAGGCCGTCACCGGCCGCGGGGCGCTGGCCTATCTCGACGAGCAGGAGCGTCTCGTGCGCGACACCGCCGCAGCGTTGAAGGTTGCGCCGCAGGACCTGCCGCAGCGCGTCGCGGCGCTGCTGGAGGATCGCCGGCGCCTCGAGCGCGAACTGTCCGATGCGCGGCGCGCCCTCGCCACCGGCGGGGCCGGGGCGGGTCCCGAGGTCGAGACGATCGCCGGCATTCCCGCCGCGCTGCGCCAGCTCGACGGCATTCCGGCGCGCGACCTCAAGCCGATGATCGACGATCTCAAGAAGAAGCTGGGCTCGGCGGTCATCGCGCTCGTGGCGGTCGAGGAGGGCAAGGCCTCGGTCGTCGTCGGCGTCACCGACGATCTGAAGGGCCGCGTCGACGCAGTCGCGCTCGTGCGCGCCGCCGTCGCGGAACTCGGCGGCAAGGGCGGCGGCGGCCGCCCCGACATGGCGCAGGGCGGCGGTCCCGACGGCAGTCGCGCCCCGGCTGCGTTGGCCGCGATCCGGTCGGCGCTCGGCCAGCGCGGCTCGTGACGCGCGCGACTGCGGGGGCATCCGGTGTCCGGGTCCGGCTCGCCCGGCGCGACGACGCGGCGACGATCCTGGGGTTCCTGCGGGCGCTGGCCGAATACGAGGGGCTGACGCGCGACTGCGTCATCGACCTCGCCCGCGTGCGGCGGCACTTCTTCGGGCGGCGCGCGCCGGTGCGCGCGCTCCTGGCCTCGATCGGCCATGCGCCGGCCGGGCTTGCGGTCTATTCGCCGACCTACTCGACCTTCGCGGCCAGGCCGGGCCTCTGGGTGGAGGACGTGTTCGTGATGCCCGAGGCACGCGGTCACGGCGTCGGTCGTGCGCTGTTCGCGGCGCTCGCCGGGATCGCGTCGCGTCGCGGGTGCGATCGATTGACCTTCTCGGTGCTGACCTGGAACCGGCCGGCGTTGGCGTTCTACAAGCGGCTCGGCGCGGAGCCGGTTTCGGGCTGGACGCAGCGCCGCATCGCCGGCGCGGCCCTCAGACGCCTCGCAGCCGCTGGGCGACCACGACGCGGCCGGTGAGCCAGACATAGGCGTGGCTCAGAACGCCGACGCCGATCGCGAGGAAGAACAGCCCGACGATCGCCTTGGCGATCGCCGCGGCAGGCGCGGGCGCGACCAGGTCGATCGACTGCGCCAGCGCGGCTTGCGGCAGCCATGCGAGCAGCACGAGCGCGCGCATGCGGCCGTAGTTCATGCGCAGAAGCGTGCGGGCGTCGCGCAGCCGCGTGCGCTGGCCGATCGCGGTGCCCGGCAGGAGGATGAATCGCGGCGCGACCAGGGCGATCGCCGCGGCCTGAAGGATCAGGTTGAACGTCGTGCTTCGCGTGATCGCCGTCGTCGTCTCGCCGGCGCCGGTGACGGCAAGGAACAGCAGCAGCATCGCCGATGCCAGGGCCGCCACCGGCAGCGCGTAGAGCATCAGCATGCAGGCGTGCCGCATGTAGGAGAGCTCCTCCGAGCCGAACCTGTAGGCGAGGCGCGCGCGCGGATGGCTCGGTCCGAGGACAACGAGCCGATGCCAGGCCGTGGCCGTCGGCAGGGTCAGCAGGAAGCAGCCGAACCCGATGGCCATGCTGACCGTCATGTGCAGCAGGGTCGCCGCGATGTCGTCCGTCGGCGGCGCCGGCGGGGTCCACAACGTCGCGGCGACCGATGCGGCGAGCGGCACCGGGATCAGCCGCAGGTAGAGCGGCGCGTTCCTGGCGAGGTCGCGGTAGGACTCGGTGAGGATCTTCGGGACGTCGAGACTCGGCATCGCGAGGGGGCGCTGCGCGTGTCGGCGGTCGAGGAGGGGGTCGGCGGCCGGCGCTCGCGCGGCCGGCCGCCGTCCCGCCGTCTCAGGCGCCCAGCGCCTTCTTCAGGTTTGCGTCGACCTTGTCGAAGAACTGGGTCGTCGTGAGCCATTTCTGGTCGGGGCTCACGAGGATCGCGAGATCCTTCGTCATGTCGCCGGCCTCGACCGTGTCGACGCAGACCTTCTCGAGAAGCTCGGCGAAGCGGCCGACCTCCGGCGTCCCGTCGAAGCGCGCACGATAGGTGAGGCCGCGCGTCCAGGCGAAGATCGAGGCGATCGGATTGGTCGAGGTCTCGCGGCCCTTCTGGTGCTCGCGATAGTGGCGCGTCACCGTTCCGTGCGCCGCTTCGGATTCGACCACGCCGCCGTCCGGGCTCATCAGCACGGACGTCATCAGGCCGAGCGACCCGTAACCCTGCGCGACCGTGTCGGACTGCACGTCGCCGTCGTAATTCTTGCAGGCCCAGACGAACGCACCGGACCACTTCAGGGCCGAGGCGACCATGTCGTCGATCAGGCGGTGCTCGTAGGTCAGGCCCTTCTCCTTGAACTTGGCCGCGAACTCCGTGTCGTAGACCTCCTGGAAGATGTCCTTGAAGCGCCCGTCATAGGCCTTGAGGATCGTGTTCTTGGTCGAGAGGTAGACCGGGTAGCCGCGCGCCAGGCCGTAATTCATGCTCGCGCGCGCGAAGCCGCGGATCGACTCGTCGATGTTGTACATGGCCATCGCGACGCCGCTGCCCTTGAACTCGTAGACCTCGCGGGTCTGCGGCTCGCCGCCGGCGGGCGTGAAGGTGATGGTCAGCTTGCCCGGGCCCGGGACCTTGAAATCGGTGGCGCGGTACTGGTCGCCGAAAGCGTGGCGGCCGACGACGATCGGCTGGGTCCAGCCGGGCACGAGGCGCGGCACGTTCTTGCAGATGATCGGCTCGCGGAAAATGGTGCCGTCGAGGATGTTGCGGATCGTCCCGTTCGGGGACTTCCACATCTGCTTCAGATTGAACTCCTTCACGCGCGCCTCGTCAGGCGTGATCGTCGCGCACTTCACGCCGACGCGATGCGTCTTGATCGCGTTGGCGGAATCGACGGTGACCTGATCGTTGGTCTTGTCGCGGTACTCGACGCCGAGGTCGAAGTACTTCAGATCGACATCGAGATAGGGGAGGATCAGGCGCTCGCGGATCATCTTCCAGATGATCCGAGTCATCTCGTCGCCGTCGAGCTCGACGATCGGGTTCTTGACCTTGATTTTCGGCATTTCTCTTTCTCCGGCTTGCGGGCGGCGCGGTTTTTAACGGATCGCGCCGGGGAAGTCAGGCATGGATCAGACCCGGTCGGCCCGCGTGGGACGACGCGCCGCAGGCATCGACTCGAGGCGCGGCAGGACGTCCTGGGTGCGTTCGACGACCGCGTAGAAGTCGCGGAAGCTCGGGCGGACATAGCGACGGCGAATCATGTGGTCGATCAGGTCGGTGAGGGGTGTCCAGTACCCCTCCAGGTCGCAGATGACCACCGGCTTGTCGTGAAGCGCGAGCTGGCGCCAGGTGAGGATCTCGAAGGTCTCGTCGAGGGTCCCCGGCCCGCCGGGCAGGACGACGAAGGCATCGGCGCGCTGGAACATGGCCGCCTTGCGCTCGTGCATCGACGCCGTGACGATCAGCTCGGAGACCTTGCCGTGGCCGACCTCGGCGCGGATCAGGTGCTCGGGAATGACTCCGACGACGCGGCCGCCGGCCGTGAGCGCGCTGTCGGCGATGACGCCCATGAGGCCGACGCGTCCGCCGCCGAACACGAGCTCGATGCCCTTACGGCCGAGCTCGCGGCCGAATCGCGCGGCCGCCACGCGATGGCTCTTGGCGGCGCGATCGGACGAGCCGCAGAAGACGCAGAGCGAACGGGGGAGGGCCATCGAGGTTACCGACTGGAAGCTAGAATTTCGCGCGGGGCGCACAATACGCTGGCCGCCCTGGAATGAACCCGACATATCGGTGTTCCTGGACATGATGCGTCGCGTCGCGGCGCGAACCCACAGACAAGGGGGCTAAAGGATGAAGAAACTCTCACTGCTCGCGTTGGCGTTGGCCGCCACGACCGTCCTCACCGAGGTCGAGATGGCTTTCGCTCAGTCGCCGGGCGCGACGATCGAGCAGCGCAAGGCCGTGATGAAGGGCAATGGCGGCGCCATGAAGGCGCTCGGCCCCATGGCCAACGGATCGCAGCCGTGGAACCAGGCCACCGCCATCCAGGCCCTCGACACGCTGGCGAAGAACGGCGGCGAGACGATGACGAAGTTGTTCCCGCAGGGCAGTGGCCCGACCTCGGGCGAGAAGACCGCAGCTCTTCCGGCGATCTGGGAGAAGTGGGCCGATTTCCAGGCCGCTGCCAAGGGTCAGGCGGATGCGGCCACGACGCTGCTCGCCCTCGCGCGCGCCAACGACGAGGCCGGCTTCAAGTCCGGGTTCGCGGCGATGGGCCGGGCGTGCGGCACCTGCCACGAGCCGTTCCGCGCGAAGCAGTAAGGCGCTAGGTTCGACGGGCACCTTCACGCGGAGCCTGTCGATGCGCATCGACGCCACGAAGGTGCGGCCGCAAGGCCGCACCTTTTCGTTTTTCGGGAGAGTCGCGACCGTGCTGCCAACGATCCGCCGGACGATCGCCTCGGGTGTGCTGGCGGCCGGCCTGGCCGGGGCCGGCGCGATTTCGACGGCGGCGGCGCAATCGGGCGACGCGGCGCGCGGCGAGTATCTCGCCAAGGCCGGCGGCTGCCTGGGCTGCCATACGGAGCCGCGGCAGGGCGCCACGCCGTATGCGGGGGGGCGCGAGCTCAAGACGCCATTCGGGACCTTCTACGGCCCGAACATCACGCCGCATCCGGCCCAGGGGCTGGGCCGCTGGACCGAGGCCGATTTCCGTCGCGCCATGCGCGAGGGCGTGCGGCCCGATGGCGCCCACTACTTTCCGGCATTTCCCTACACGTCGTTCACCAAGATCACGGACTCAGATGCCGGGCATCTCTGGGCCTATCTGAAGTCTCTGCCGCCGAGCGATCGACCCAGCCGTCCGCACGACCTCTCGTTCCCGTTCAACATCCGCCTGCTGGTCTGGTTCTGGAAGTTCATGAACTTCACGCCGGGGCCCTTCCGCCCCGATGCCTCGAAGCCCGCGGCGATCAATCGCGGCGCCTACCTCGTCGAGGCCCTGGGGCATTGCGGGGAATGCCACACGCCGCGCGATTTCCTCGGCGGCCTCAAGTCGACCGCACTGGCGGGCGCTGCGGTCGGTCCGGGCGGCGGCAAGATCCCCAACCTGACTCCGACGGGGCTCGGGCAATGGGCCGATGCCGACCTCAAGGAGTTCCTGACCTCCGGCATGACTCCCGAGGGCGACGTCGCCGGCGGCGAGATGGCCGAGGTCATCCGGAACTCGACGAGCCAGCTCGTCACCGACGACATGGCCGCTCTCGTCGCCTACCTGCGCACGGTGCCGCCGCAACCCGCACCCGGACGTTGATCTTTCGCGCCGGGGACAGCACTCGCATTGCTGGCAGGGGCATCGCTCGCCTAACATCCGGCGACATGCCGTTTCCCCATCGATACGCTTGCCGATGAGCCGCCGCCTCGTCTTCGGCCTCCTCATCCTGGTACTTGCCCTGATCGGCACGATCTGGGGGCTCACGCTCAATCGCGACCCGTCGCCGTCGACGGAACCGCCGACGGCCCAGCGCCCGGCAGCGCCCGACGCCCAAGCCGATCCGCCGGCCAGCGAGACCCGCAGCGCGGCCGCCACGATCACCGGCAAAGGTGCCGGTACCGGACAGGCCGAACAGGCCGCGACTTCGGCGCCAGCCGCGCCTCCGCCGGCAAGCCCGCCGGCCCAAGCGACGCCGGCTCCGGCGCCCGCGTCGCCGCCGCCGGTCGTTGCGGCTCCGGTCGTCGCAACACCCCCGGCTCCGGTCGTCGCAACACCGCCGGCTCCGATCGTCGCAACGCCGCCGGCTCCGGTCGTCGCGGCCCCCTCGGCTCCGGTCATCACGCCGTCCCCGGCTCCGGTCGTCGCGCCGGCCCCGGCGCCGACTCCGGCACCGCCAGCTGTCGCGTCCGCGCCGGCCGCGCCCGTTGCCGAGGTCATCGCCCCGCCGCAGCCCGACATGGGTGACGAGGCTGCCGCGGCGGTGGTCCATTTGCTGCCCTCCGCAGGCGTTCCCGCCGCTACCAGCGCCGCGCCGCCGCCGGTTCCGGCTCCTGTCCGGGCGGCGCCGGTTCAGGCCGCTCCGGTTCAGGCCGCTCCGGTCCCGGCACCGGCAGCACCGGCTCCCAGCGTGGCGACTGCCAGCACGCCCACCCCGGCGGCGACCGCGCCAAGCGCGCAGGCCGTGACGCCTCCGCCGCCGGCCGTGGTGGCCGTCGTGACGCCGCCGCCGCCAGCACCGCGCCGGATCGCGCCCAGCTTCGACGTCGTGCGGGTGTCGCCCGACGGCATGTCGGTGATTGCCGGCCGCGCCGAGCCCGGCGCCGTCGTGTCGGTCGTGGAGGGCGCCCGCGAGATCGGCCGCGCGACGGCCGATGCGCGCGGCGAATGGGTCGTGATCCTCGCCGGCGCGCTCGCCGCCGGCACGCGCGAGCTCTCGCTCGTCTCTCGGGGGCCCGGCGACATTCCGGAGCTTCGCTCCGAGCGCGTCGTCGTGGTGGCGGTGCCGGAGCGCGCCGCGCCGCAGGGCGCGGGCACGCTCGCCGTGTCGATGCCGCGCGATCCCAATGCGTCGGATGCGAGCCGGGCGCTGCAGATCCCCAACGTGAAGCCGGCGGCGGGCGGCATGCCGCTGGCGCTCGAGAGCGTCGACTACGACTCGCGTGGCAACCTCGTGCTCGGCGGCCGTGCGCCGGCGGGCGCACCCCTGCTGGTCTACGTCGATGCCCGCTCCGTCGGACGCGTGACCACGGATACCGACGGCAGGTGGCAGCTCACGCCCGAGGACCACCTCGCGCCCGGCGTCTACACGCTGCGCGTCGATCAGCTCGGCGCCGACGGCCGGGTGGTGCAGCGGATCGAGCTGCCGTTCTCGCGCGCCGAGCCGGCGCAGGAGACGGCGAGCGAGAGCGACCGCATCATCGTGCAGCCGGGGAACTCGCTGTGGCGGATCGCGCGTCGGGTTTATGGCGAGGGGACGCGCTACACCGTCATCTACCAGGCCAATCGCGTGATGATCCGCGATCCGGACCTGATCTATCCGGGCCAGATCTTCGCGGTGCCGCCGCGCAACTGACTCGGCCGTCGGCCTCGGGCGCGCTCAGCCCCGGCCCGGGAGGCGCGCGGCCGCAAGCGGCGCGGAGATGGCGCTGATCCAGGGCTGCACATTGATCACCCATTCCGTCAGCGCGGTGACGAGCGTGACCGGCGTCACGTCCGCATGCAGGGTCATCTGACCGTCCAGCGCGATGGTCGAGCTCCGGGTGATTCGCAGATTGGCGCCGGCGGGCGGAGTCGCCAGCAGGGCCATCGCCTCGTCGCGCGCGGCTCGCGATTGGATCGAGAAGGGCAGGCAGCCGAGCTCGGCGGTGATATCGAGGTCGAGCCGCGCATCGTGGGCGCGCCCGCGGGTGCGATAGCGGGCGCCGCCCGCGGAAAAGTCGAACGACACGTCGCGGAGCTGGAGCAGGCGTCGCGTGCCGTCGACGTCGGCCAGCCGGATCGGGAACCGGATCTCGTCGTGTTGCGCGACGACGGGGATAGCGCTCGGGCTCATGGTGCTCGGGCCGTCGGGTTGGAGCTGCAGGCGGCGCGTCATCGTCGCAAATGTCTTCGTGCGCGGGTTAAGTCCCGGTAAACACGGCACGACATGGCCGGGCGCACTGGTTAAGATCGCGCGCCTCGGCCGGCCCGTGTCGCCACGGGTCCTTTCCCCTCGTTTTCGTGGTCCCCGAAAGCCGATGTTCGAGACGATCCGCAGCGTGATTTCGCCGATCCACCGCGCCGGGTGGCCGTTCATCCTCGGGAGCGGCCTGGCGACGATCGTCGCCTACTGGGTCTGGTCGCCGCTCGGCAATCTCGGGGCGATCGTCACCGGGTGGATGCTCTACTTCTTCCGAGACCCGGATCGCGTCACGCCGACGCGCCCCGGGCTCGTGATCAGTCCGGCCGACGGCCGCGTGCAGATGATCACCGACGCGGCGCCGCCGCCCGAGCTCGGCCTGGGCGATGCGAGGCGGCCGCGCGTGAGCGTGTTCCTGAACGTGTTCGACGTGCACGTGAACCGACTGCCGGTCGACGGCCGCGTGAGCGCCGCGAACTACCGGCCGGGCAAGTTCCTCAATGCGTCGCTCGACAAGGCCTCCGAGGACAATGAGCGCATGTCGCTCGCCATCGCGATGGCCGACGGACGCGACATCGCGGTCGTGCAGATCGCGGGCCTCGTCGCGCGCCGCATCATCTGCGAGATCGGCGCCGGCGCTGCCGCGCGGGCGGGCGCGCGCTACGGGCTGATCCGCTTCGGCAGCCGCGTCGACGTCTACCTGCCGATCGGCGTGACGCCGCTGGTCGTCGTGGGGCAACGCGTCATTGCCGGGGAGAGCGTGCTCGCGGACCTCGTCGGGCAGGAGCCGGCCCGCAGCGGCGAGGTGCGCTGACATGGCGGCGGACGGCCAGGACACCCGCGGTCGCCTGCGCTTGAAGCGCCCGGGGCTGCGCCGTCCCGGCATGAACACGCTGATCCCGAACCTGCTCACGGTCGGTGCGCTCTGCGCGGGGTTGACCGGCATCCGGTTCGCCGTGCTCGGCCGCTGGGAGCACGCGGTGGTCGCCATCATCGTCGCCGGCATCCTCGACGGCCTGGATGGCCGCATGGCGCGACTGCTCAACGGCACGTCCAAGTTCGGCGCCGAGCTCGATTCGCTGTCGGACTTCGTCAGTTTCGGGGCGGCACCGGCCCTGATCGTTTACCTGTGGAGCGGCCATGGCCTGGGTGGTTTCGGCTGGGCCGCGGCGCTGTTCTACGCGGTGTGCTGCGCGCTGCGCCTCGCGCGATTCAACACCATGCTCGGCGATCCCAATCCGCCGCCCTGGGCGCGTTACTTCTTCACCGGCGTGCCGGCGCCGGCCGGCGCCGGCCTCGCCCTGCTGCCGCTGATGCTGGCGTTCGAGTTCGGCCAGGGCATTTTCGACCAGCCGATCTTCTGCACCAGCGTGCTGGTCGGGGTCGGCGCACTGATGGTCAGCCGCGTGCCGACCTATTCGATGAAGCAGCTGCACATCCCCCGGGCCTTCATGCTGCCCGCGCTGGTGCTCGCTGCCATGGCGGCCGCGGCGCTCACCAGCGCGCCCTGGATGACCTTCATCGTGGTCGAGCTGGCCTATCTCGCGAGCATCCCGGCCTCCGTCGCCGCCCAGCGCAAGGCCCGCCGGCAGGGCGAAGCGGCCGCGCCGCCGCCCGAACCGGCCCCCTGAACGCCGCGTCGGCGGCGCGCTACACCGAGGATTAACCCTCGGCGGCCTAGCGTGGCGGGATGTCCGTCTCCGCGCAGTTGGCCGAAGACGAAGCGGGTCTGCCCGTCGCGAGCCTCTGGGAGGTCTTCAACCGCCTTCCCAACGGCGTCTGTCTGCTCGACGGCGACGAGCGCTTCGTCGCGTGCAACGAGCATTACCGCGACCTGCTTGGGCCGGCGGCGATCCGGCTCGTCGTGGGGACGCCGTTCCGGAGCATCGTCGCCGCGACCATCGAGCTCGGCGTCGTGGAGGGCGGCGAGACGCCGGGGAATCCCTGCGTGCGCGGGACCGACTGGATCACGGAACGGATCGAGGCGCTGCGCGCGGCAGACCGCACGGTCGTCGTGCGCTTCACCGACGGTCGCGAGATGCGTGTCGACCAGGCCCAGCTCGGTCGGAACAGGCTGATCACGCTGACCGATGTCACCGTCTTGCGCCAGCAGGAGCGGGCGCTCGCGGCGCGCGTCAACGAGCTCGAGGAGATGCAGTCGCGGCTCGAGGCGCAGTCGACGCAGCTCGGCGAGCTGGCCGAGCGCCTCGCGACGTTGCGCGACGAGGCCGAGCGGGCCAACCGCACCAAGTCGGAGTTCCTGGCCAACATGAGCCACGAGCTGCGCAGCCCGCTGAACGCGATCATCGGGTTCTCCGAGATCATGAAGGACCAGCTCTTCGGCTCGCTCGGATCGGCCCAGTATCGCGAGTATGCCTTCGACATCTGGATGAGCGGCCGCCACCTGCTCGACCTGATCAACGACATCCTGGACCTGTCGAAGATCGAGGCGGGGAAGCTCGACCTGGTGGAGACGCGCTTCGACCTCGGCGCGACGATCGCCGCCTGCATGCGCATCGTCGCCGGTCGCGCCGAGCAGGCCGAGGTCGCCGTGCGCTCGACGGTCGGGGCCGACGGCATCGTGCTGTGGGCCGACGAGCGCAAGATCAAGCAGATCCTGATCAATCTGCTCACCAACGCGATCAAGTTCACCAAGCCCGGCGGCCGCGTGAAGGTCGCGGTCGCCGAGCGCGAGGGCTGGCTCGAGATCGAGATCGCGGACACCGGGATCGGCATCGCGGCGAGCGACATTCCGGTCGCCTTCGCGGCCTTCGGTCAGGTCGACTCGTCGCTCGCGCGCAAGCACGAAGGGACCGGCCTCGGCCTGCCCTTGTCCAAGGCGCTGACGGAGATGCACGGCGGACGCCTACTGCTCGAAAGCGAACTCGGCATCGGGACGACCGTGCGCGTCGGGCTTCCCGTCAGCCGCATCATCGGACGCCTGCCGTCGGCGGCGGCCTGAGGACCGCCGCGCCGCGGCTCAGACGGCGACCGCGCGGCGCGACGCCAGGCTCTCGTTCGCGGCCTCGGCGAGGCGAAGGGCGCGGCGGCCGTCGTCGATCCCGACCAGGGGCGTCGCCTTGCCGGCGCAGACGTCGAGGAAGTGCCGCAGCTCGATGCGATAGGCCTCGGCGTAGCGCTCCAGGAAGAAGTGCAGCGGCTTATCGGCGACGACACCATCGACCGTCGAGGCGACAACGGTGGTCGGCGTGCGGTTGCCGGCGGCGAGCATGCCCTTGGGCCCGAGCACCTCGACGCGCTGGTCGTAGCCGTAGACGGCGCGCCGGCTGTTTGAGATCTGGCAGAGCCGGCCCGACGCGGTACGCAGCGTCACCGCGGCGCTGTCGACGTCGCCGGCGGCGCCGATCTGCGGATCGACCAGGCACGAAGCGCTCGCCTGCACCTCGACCGGCTCCTCGCCGAGGAGGAATCGCGCCATGTCGAAGTCGTGGATCATCATGTCGCGAAACAGGCCGCCCGAGACCTTCACGTAGGCGAGCGGCGGCGGGCCGGGATCGCGGCTCACGATCTGGACCATTTCGACCGCGCCGATGCGGCCGGCGTCGATCGCCTGCTTGAGCGCCGCGAAGTTCGGATCGAAGCGGCGGTTGAATCCCATCAGGACAGGCACGCCGGCGGCCTTCACGGTCGCGATGCAGCGGTCCACGCGGTCCATCGACAGGTCGACGGGTTTCTCGCAGAAGATCTTCTTGCCGGCCTTCGCAGCGCGCTCGATCAGGTCGGCATGCGTGTCGGTCGAGCTCGCGATGACCACGGCATCGACCGACGCATCGGCGAGCGCCGCGTCGGCGTCGGCGACGCGGGCGCCGTGGCGGCCGGCCAGGGCCTGGGCGGCGTCGCGATTGACGTCGACGACATAGGCGAGCTTCGCGCCGCTGTCGGCGATGTTCGCGGCATGGATGGCGCCGATGCGACCGGCGCCGAACTGGCAGATGGAGACCATGATGCGTTCCTCGTAGGTCAGTCGCGGACGAGCGCCAGGCCGCGGCTGGCGAAGCCGACATGGATGCCGGCGCCCGGTGCGAAGGGGTTCTCGGTGGCCGCGTCGGTGGTGAAGAGCTCGCCGATCGCGGTGTCGAGCGTGTACTCGATGTGCGAGCCGAGATAGGTCGCCTTGCGCACGGTCGCCGGGAGGCGCGTCGGGGCGGCGTCGCGCGCCAGTCGGATCGCGTTGGGGCGGATGGCGAGCCGCGCCTTGCCCGCGGCGAGGTCGCGATGCGGCAGCTGCAGCTCGATGCTGCCGAGCCGGATGCGCGCCATTGCGCCGTCGCGCGCGGCGACCTCGCAGTCGACCAGATTTGCACCGCCGATGAAGTCGGCGACGAAGGTTGTCGCCGGCCAGTCGTAGAGCTCGGCCGGCGTGCCGTTCTGGGCGATGCGGGCCTGGCTCATGACGATGATCCGGTCGGAGACGGCCAGCGCCTCCTCCTGGTCGTGCGTGACGTAGACGGCGGTGAGGCTCAGCTTCTGCTGCAGCTCGCGGATCTCCTCGCGCATGCGCCGGCGCAGCTTGGCGTCGAGGTTGGACAGCGGCTCGTCGAAGAGCAGCACGCTCGGCTCCAGCACCAGGGCGCGCGCGACCGCGACCCGCTGTTGCTGGCCTCCGGAGAGCTCGCTGGGCAGCCGCGTGTCGTAGCCGGTCAGGCCGACGAGCCGGAGTCCCTCGCGCGCCTTGTCCAGCCGCTCGCTCTTGCTGCCGCCTCCGACGGCGAGCCCGTAGGCGACGTTCTCGATCACGTTCATGTGCGGGAACAGCGCGTAGCTCTGGAACACCATGCTGACGTCGCGCTCGGTCGCGGGGAGCTTCGTGACGTCGCGGCCGCCGATCAGGATGACGCCGTCGCTCGGCATCTCGAGGCCGGCGATCATGCGCAGCGTCGTCGTCTTGCCGCAGCCCGACGGGCCGAGCAGGGTCACGAGCGTGCCGCTCTCGATGCGGAACGAGATCCGATCGACGGCGACGACGGAGCCGAAGCGCCGCGTCACGTCGCGGAACTCGACGTCGGCGGAGCGTGCCGCGATCTTCATGCGGGGGCCTCTTGCAGGACGGAGGGGCTCGTGCCGCGGCGCCCCAGGCGCCGCTCGCCGACCACGAGCTGGATGAGCGCGACGCCGACGGCCATGATCACGACGAGGGCGGAGGAATACGCGATGGCGACGCCGTACTCGCTCACCTCGACCCGGTTCACGATGTACGCGGTCGCGAGGTTGTACTCGGCGCTCACCAGGAAGATCACGGCGCTCACCGACGTGATCGCGCGCACGAAGCTGTAGACCAGGGCCGCGACGATGGCCGGCCGGAGCAGCGGCAGCACGACGCGGCGCAGCGTCGCGAAGCTGCCGTGGCGAAGCGTGAGCGAGCATTCGTCGAGGCTCTTGTCGATCTGCGACAGGGTGGCGACCCCGGCGCGGATCGCGACCGGCATGTTCCGGAAGACGAAGCACAGGATCAGGATCAGGCCGGTGCCGGTGAGCTCGATCGGCGGCACGTTGAACGCGACGATGTAGCTGACGCCGATGACGGTGCCGGGGATCGCGAAGCTGAGCATCGTCGTGAACTCGAAGGCGTCCTTGCCGCGGAACGTCTGGCGCGCCAGCAGGTAGGCGGTGAGGAGGCCGATCGCGGCGGTCAGCGGCGCCGCGATCGCCGAGAGCTGCAGCGTGGTCCACAGCGAGTTCCACGCCCGCCCCGCCCAGACGATGCCGTGCTGCCCCCACTCGATCCCGAAGGTGGTGACGTAGTGCTTGAGCGTGAAGCTGTTGTCGCGGCCGAAATTCTCCACGAAGCCGCCGACGACGATCATCGCGTAGATCACCAGCGTGAAGACCATCCACGGCACGGCGGTGCCGTAGATGAACCATTTGGCGCGACGCGGCAGCACGGCATGCATGCCGCTGTCGCCCTTGCCGGCGACCGTCGTGTAGGAGCGCTTGCCGAGCCAGAGATTCTGGACGAAGAACGCCATCAGGCAGATCGCGAGCAGCACGAACGCCAAGGCCGCGGCGCGGCCGGGATCGCTCTGCGCGCCGACGATGGCGAAGAAGATCTGCGTCGACAGCACGTTGAAGTTGCCGGCGAGCACCAGCGGGTTGCCGAAATCGGCGAGGCTTTCGACGAACCCGATCAGGAAGGCGTTGGCGAGGCCGGGTCGGACCAGCGGCAGCGTGACCGTCGTGAACACCCGCCAGCGCGAGGCGCGCAGCGTCTGCGCGGCCTCCTCCATCGAGGGCGAGATGCCCTGCACGACGCCGATCAGGACCATGAAGGCGATCGGCGCGAAGGCGAGGGTCTGCACGAGGACGAGTCCGGTGAGTCCGTAGATCCAGCGCGAAGGCGGGATGCCGAGCGCGCTCTCGAGGAACAGCGTCACCGCGCCGTTGCGGCCGAACAGCAGGATCACCGCGAGGCCGATGACGAAGGGCGGGGTGATCACCGGCAGCACGGCGATGAGCTTGAGCAGCGGCTTGGCCGGGAAATCGGTGCGCTGGGCGAGCAGCGCGAAGGCGAGCCCCAGGGCGGTGGTGGTGAAGCCCACGACTGTGGCGAGCACGATGGAATTCCAGAAGACGCCGCAGGAGCGCTCGCCTTGCAGGCAGCCGAAGCCCCAGATGGTGGAGTTGTTCAGCCGGGCGCCGACGGCCGCGAGGCTGTAGCCGTGCTCCGTGATCGCGGCCTCGAACAGGACCTCGGTGACCGGCCAGAAGACGAACAGCGTCACCGACGCGACGACCAGGCCGATCGCGCCGGTGACGAAGCTGTCGCCGCGCATCGCGCCACGGCGCGCGAGCCCGGTGGTGAAAAGGAACAGTAACGAGGTGCCGACCAGCAGCGCACCCCACCCCATGCCGAACTGGCGAACGGCGACCGGGCCGAACAGATCGGCGAGCCACCGCCAGCCCCAGCCGCGCAGTCCGATCGCGAATCCCTGGGCGAAGAGCCATGCCAAGCCCCCGGCGCCCGCGACGATGAGGATCCACGCGGCGTACCGGTCGTCGCGATGCCGGAAGAGCGCGACGACCGGGGCCGCGAGCGCCAGCAGGAGCGGCCACAGCCACCAGCGGCCGTGCAGCGCCGCCTGGATCAGGCCCGGACCCGCCTCGTCGCCGAGATAGAAACGAAGCGGGGTCCGGGTGATGCCGTCCTCGAGCCCGTACCAGGGAACGAGGACGAAGCCGAGCCAGCCGACGGCGAGCCAGAGCAACAGGGCGGGGCGCACGGTCGGCGGGTCCGGCGTGGGGTCAGTTCGAGACCTTGATCTCGGAGTCGAACTTCGAGAGCAGCCGCTTGCGCTCCTCCGACGAGCCGAACTTCTGGAAGTCGTAGTTGATCAGCTTGATGTCGGCGAACTTCGGCGCCTGCGGCGGGGTCGGCGTGGACTTGTTGGACGGCAGCTGGAAGCTCTCCGCCCTGGCGCCGAGGGCCTGGGCCTCGGGCGACAGCGCCCAGTCGTAGAACTTCTTGGCGCTCTCGAGGTTGCGCGCGCCGGCGATGATCGACATCGATCCGATCTCGTAGCCGGTGCCCTCGCAGGGGGCGACGGTCTTGATCGGGAAGTTGCGCACGGCCTGCGTGATCGCGTCGTGCATGAACACGATGCCGATCAGCGTCTCGCCGCGACCCGCAGCGACGATCGGGGCGGCGCCCGACTTGGTGTACTGGTTGACGTTGACGTTGAGCTTCTTGAGGTAGTCGAAAGCCGCGTTCTCGCCGAGCAGCTGCACCAGCGTTGCGACCATCGTGTACGACGTGCCGGACGAGTGCGGATTGGCGACCTGGACCTCGCCCTTGTAGGCGGGCTTGATGAGATCGGCCCAGCATTTGGGCTCGGGCAGGTTCTTCTTGGCGAGCAGCTCGGAGTTGTAGCCGAAGCCCAGCGCGCCGGAATAGACGCCGATCGTGCGCTGCTTGCCGGTCTTCCACTGCGCCACGGCCCAGTCCTGCAGCTCCTTCTGGCGCGGCGATTCGTAGGGCATCGTCAGGTTCTCTTCGGCGGCCTGGAGGTGCGGATCTCCCGTGCCGCCCCACCAGACGTCGCCGCGCGGGTTGTCCTTCTCGGCCTTGACCTGGGCGTAGGTCTCGCCGGAGGACTTGCGCGTCATCGCCACCTTGACGCCGGTGGCCTTCTCGAACTCGGTCTGCATCAGCTGGCACCAGTCCTCCTGCACGGAGCAGTAGAGGTTCAGGCGTCCTTGGGCCTCGGCGGCCGCGGGAGCCAGCAAGGCTCCGGCGGCGAGGGCCATGGCGAGTGCGGCGGGCTTGTTGAAGCTCATCGGTTCCTCCCTTGACGGCGCATGGTATCGATGTCGCCGGGCTGACATAAACCTACAACAGGCGCCGCCAAGCCGAACGAGGAAAACCTCCGTCCATGACATCTCTAGATCTCGACGCCCGGTTCGCGGCCGGCCGTCTGGTTACCCATGCCGCCGGGCGCGCGGCAAAGGGATTCTTCGATCGCCGTCGCGAACTCGCGGTCGAGTTGAAGGGGCCGCAGGACGTCGTGTCGATGGCCGATCGCGACGTCGAGCGTCTGATCGTCGACGGGCTGCGCGCCCAGTTCCCGCAGGACGCGTTCCTCGGCGAGGAGTACGGGCATCAGGGCGCGGGCGGCGTGACCTGGGTGATCGATCCGATCGACGGCACCGCGAACTTCATGCGCGGCGTGGCGTTCTGGTGCGTCTCGGTGGGCCTGCTGGTCGACAACCGGCCGGTGCTGGGCTTCGTCTACGATCCGATCCAGGACGAGATGTTCGCCGCCGCCGAGGGGCGCGGCGCGCGGTGCAACGATCGCGTCGCCACGGTCAGCGCGGCCGGCCCGGGGCGCGGCCGGATCAACCTTGGATTCAACATCCGGCAGTCGCGCCGGCGCTTCGTGCCGGTGCTGGAGCGCCTGGTCGACCAGGGCTGCGAGTTCTCGCGCTACGGATCGTCGGCGCTGAGCCTCGCCTATGTCGCCGACGGCCGGCTCGAAGGATTCTGGGAGAGCAAGATCAACGCCTGGGACGTGTGCGCGGGCCTCGTCCTCGCGCACGAGGCCGGCGCGATCGTCGACGACTTCTTCGAGGGACGGGGGCCCGCCCGGGTCAACTCGGTCTTCGCCGCCACGCCCGCGCTCGAAGCGACGCTGCGCTGGGCCGTCTCGCCCTGATGCCGGCGACGGGCCCGCGCCTCAGTTCTTCGGACGCTGGTTGACCATCACGCGCCGCAGCAGCGCCACCGACTTCTCGACGCCCTCCTCGGGACTCATGAGCACGTCCTCGTGCTCGATCGACAGCACGTCGTCGTAGCCGGCCATGGCGAGCGCCATGCAGAAGCGGTTCCACCATGCCTCGTCGCGCCCGTAGCCGAGCGTGACGTAGTTCCAGGCGCGCTCGTGGATCCGCGCATTGGGGATCGTCTCGAGAATTCCGTCGCGACCGGCATTGACGGGGTCGATCGCGGTATCCTTGGCATGGACGTGATAGATCGCCGGGCCGAGCGCGCGGATCGCGGCGATCGGGTCGGCGCCCATCCACATCAGATGGCTGGGATCGAAATTTGCGCCGACGATGTCGCCGACTGCCCCGCGCAGCTTCGCCAGGGTCGACGCGCTGTACACCGCCTGATGGCCGTGCAGCTCGAGGCAGATGCGCTTGATGCCGAGCGCCTTGGCCTCGGCGGCGAGCTCCTTCCAGTACGGGATGACCACCTTGTCCCACTGGTAGTGGAGCATCGCCTGGTTCTCGGCCGGCCAGGCCGTCGTGACCCAGTTCGCGGTCGTGTCGCCGGGGGCGCCCCCGGGGAGGCCGGACATCATCACGATCCGGGTCACGCCGAGCTTGTTGGCGAGCGCCAGGGTCTTGCGCGTGATCGCGTCGTGGCGGCGGCCGTGCTCGCCGGGATGCAGCGGATTGCCGGAGCAATTCAGCGCGCTGATGGCGATGCCCTTGCGGTCGAGCGACTTCAGGAATCCGCGACGCGCGCCGTCGTCCGCGAGCATGAGGTCCAGGTCGACATGCGGCGCCTTCGACCAGTTGCCGCAGGCGAACTCAAGCATGTCGAAGCCGAGATTGCCGGCGACCTCCAGCATGGAGTCGAACGGCAGGTGGCCGAGGCTGTCCGTGATCATCCCGAGCTTCATCGACGCATGCTCCTCAGGCGAGGCCGGCGGCGCGCGCCAGCGAAGAAAGATTTCGGTGTCCCATCGTCGCGTAGGTCAGCGGATGGGCCTTGGCCGGGTCCTGCTCGGCCTCGACCACCAGCCAGCCGTCGTAGCGGCGGCGCGCCAGCGCGGCAAGCAGCGGGCCGTAGGCGACGTCACCGTCCCCGGGCACCGTGAACACGCCGGCGAGCACCGCGTCGAGGAAGCTGGTTCGGGCCGCGCGGCGCTCGGCGAGAACCGCGCCGCGCACGTCCTTGCAGTGCACGTGGTTCACGCGCGCGATGTGCCTCTCGAGTACGGCGAGCGGATCGGCGCCGGCGAAGGTGAAATGTCCGGTGTCGAACAGCAGGCCGACCGATGCCGTCCCGGCCATCATGCGATCCACGTCGTCCGCCGTCTCGACGACGGTGCCCATGTGGTGGTGGAAGGCCATGGCGACGCCCTGCGCGGCGAGGTACGTCGCCACCGCCTCGAGCCGCGCAAGGAACACCGGCCACTGCGCATCGGTGAGGCGCGGCCGCTGCGACACCGGCGTCGACCGCGCGCCCGCGACCGAGCCGGTCGTCTCGGCGAATACCATCACGCGGCAGCCCATGTCCTTGAGCAGCTTGAGGTGCGGCTGCATGGCCGCGATCTCGGCCTCGGCGTCGCGCTCGACCAGCCGTGCCGAGTACCAGCCCGAGACGACCGCGAGCCCGTGGCGCGCCATGATCGGCCCCAGCACGGCGCTGTCGCGCGGGAACTTGTTGCCGAGTTCGAGCCCCGCGTAACCCGCCTGTTTGGCCTCGCTGAGGCACGTCTCGAGCGGCGTCTCGCCGCCGAGCTCGGGCAGGTCGTCGTTGGACCACGTGATGGGATTGATGCCGATACGCACGGCCATGCTGGTCACCGCTGGCGAGGAGGGAAGCCCGCATTCTGCCCGCGGCGCCGAATTCGGCAATTCCCAAGTTGTCCGCGGCGGACCTAAGCTCCGCGCGGCCCAAGGGAGGATCCGATGAAACTGACCGCTGCGCAGGCCCTCGTGCGGTGGCTCGCCGCCCAGCACGTCGAGATCGACGGCGCGACGCTGCCGCTTTGCGCCGGCATGTGGGCCATCTTCGGCCACGGCAATGTGGCGGGGCTCGGCGAGGCGCTGCACGCCGCCGGAGGTGCGATGCCGACCTTCCGTGCCCACAACGAGCAGGCCATGGCGCTGGCCGCGACGGCGTTCGCGAAGGCGAGCTTCCGCCGGCGGTTCATGGCCTGCACGACATCGATCGGCCCGGGCGCCACCAACATGGTCACCGCGGCGGCGGTCGCGCATGTCAATCGACTGCCGCTGCTGCTCATCCCCGGCGACGTCTTCGCCAACCGGCGGCCCGATCCGGTGCTGCAGCAGATCGAGGATTTCGGCGACCCGACGATCAGCGCCAACGATTGCTTCCGCCCGGTGTCGCGCTATTGGGACCGCATCACGCGGCCCGAGCAGCTGCTGACCTCGCTGCCGGCGGCGCTCGCGGTGCTGCTGGATCCGGTCAATTGCGGTCCGGCGACGCTGGCGTTCTGCCAGGACGTCCAGGCCGAGGCTTGCGACTATCCCGAAGCGTTCTTCGCTCGACGCGTGCATCGCATCCGGCGGCAGGCGCCCGACCCCTTCGAGCTCGAGGCCGCGGCACTGGCCCTGCGGGGCGCGAAGGCGCCGCTCGTGATCGCCGGCGGCGGCGTGTTGTACAGCGGCGCGAGCGCCGGCCTGGCCGCCTTCCTCGAGGCGACCGGCCTGCCCGTCGCCGAGACGCAGGCCGGAAAGGGCGCGCTGGCGTGGGACCATCCGCTGGCGGTCGGCTCGATCGGCGTCACCGGCGGCACGGCCGCCAACACCCTGGCCGCCGAGGCCGATGTCGTGCTCGCGATCGGCACGCGGCTGCAGGACTTCACGACCGGGAGCCGCGCGCTGATCGGCGCGCAGCGGCTGATCCAGCTCAACGTCGCGCCCTTCGACGCCCAGAAGCACGATGCCATGCCGCTGGTCGCCGATGCGGGCGCGGGGCTGGAGGCGCTCAAGGCCGAACTCGCGCAATGGAAGGCGCCGACGGCCTGGACCGCGCGCGCGCAGGAATTGTCGGCTGCCTGGAATGCGCGCGTCGCCGCGATCACGTCGGCGGCGCCGGGCAATGCGCGGCCGAGCGATGCGCAGGTGCTCGGCGCGGTCAATCGCTTCGCGACCGCGCGCACGACGGTGCTCTGCGCGGCAGGCGGGCTGCCGGGCGAGCTGCACAAGCTGTGGCGCGCAAGTGGGCCCGGCGGCTACCACCTGGAATACGGCTACAGCTGCATGGGCTACGAGATCGCCGGCGGGCTCGGAGCGAAGCTCGCGGCTCCGGACCGCGAGGTCGTCGTCATGGTCGGCGACGGCAGCTATTTGATGATGAACTCCGAGATCGCGACCTCCGTCGCGATGGGCGCGAAGCTCGTCATCGTCGTGCTCGACAATCGCGGCTTCGGCTGCATCAACCGGCTGCAGCAGGGCGTGGGCGGCGCGCCGTTCAACAACCTCTTCGGCGACGCGCTGCCGATGCCCGGTATCGACTTCGCGGCCCATGCCCGCAGCCTCGGCGCCGTGAGCGAGAAGGTCGCAGCCCTCGCCGACCTGCCCGCCGCGCTCGCCCGGGCGCGTGCGGCCGCCCACACGGCCGTCGTCGTGATCGACACCGATCCCACGGTGTCGACGGGCGAGGGTGGCGCGTGGTGGGACGTGCCGGTGCCGGCGGTGTCTGCGCGCGCCGAAGTCGCCGCTGCGCGCGGGCGCTACGACGCGGCGCTGGCCGGCCGCGGCGATCACCGCGAAGGATGATCGCGCCGCCAGTCCTCGGGCCGATCGAAGCGGCCCGCCCATAGCCCGACGCGCCGTCGCTGGGCGTCCGACTCCGCAGTTCGGTAGCTGCGGCCGTCCCGGCCGTGATAGGCGACGGCCCAGCCCGCGCGCACGAGCGCGGCGCCGATATCGACGCCGTCCGGTGTGCGGCAGCGCGCGAGGACACGCCGGAACCGGTCCTGCCCTTCGGTCACGCACTGCAGGACGGCGTCGCCGACGAGCGTCTCGAGCGCCTCGCGCGCCCGCTCGCCGCAGGCGTAGTCGCGACGGCTCCTGTCGCCACAAAGCTGGGCCAGCTCCGGCGCGTCGATCCCGAAAAGACGGACGCGTCGCTCCGCGATCTCCAGGGAGTCGCCGTCGACGACGCGCGCAGGCCCGGCGAATTCGCGCGCCGCGAACAGGTTGCCGAAACCGGATTCGCGCGCAGCGACGATCAGGACGATCAGCAGCGTCGCCGCGAGGCCGAGACGCCCCAGGCGCGAGTCACGGCGCATGGCCGCGCGACCGTCGCCGAGCGGCGCCGCAGGCCGCCGTCAGAACAGGTTGAATCGACGAAAGATCGCGATGTCCGACTGGGCGATCGATCCCAGCGTCGGGGAGATGGAGGAGAACACCTCGAAGACGGTGACGACGGCGATCACCAGCAGGATCCCCGGCATCAGGCCGCCGCCGCCGCGCCGCACGAGCAGCAGCGTCGAGGTCAGCGCCAGGGCCGCGGCGGCCGGCATGAGGAAGCCGAGGGCTTGCATGGGTCCCGTTCGAGCATCGCCCCGACGAGGATCCATCGGGACGGGCGCACTGTAGGGACACCGGTTGCGTCGCCCAGATATGGAAAAGAGGTAGTGCGATTTGCGTCGGTTCCGCCGCGGCGCGATGGTTGCGTCGGCGCGCACGCACGGGGGAATCGCCGAGTGCGGGTCAACGCGGGTGGCGGAAGGCCGGCCCTTTACCATGCATGCGGATGCCGTCGGGCAGCTTGGTGAACGGCAGCGACGCCGGGTCCATCGACGACAGGCCGGGTGCCGCGACCTCGACGATGCGCTCGGCCATCGGCGCGAAGTCGGCGCGATAATGGTTGGTCGACTTGACGACCACGAGGCGATGGTCCTTCGGCTCGATGCCGGCGTGGCGGAAATAGGCCTGATCGAGGCACTGCGTGCGGCCTTCGGAGACCACGACGCGGACGCCGCCGATCCGCAGCTGCGCGACCTTGCCGAGATTGCCGGTGTTGCCCCTCAGCATCGGGCCGGTGAGCTTGAAGGGACCGTCGGAGAGCGCCTCCACGACGAAGCTGCCGCGGAACGGCTTGTGCCCCGGCACGAGCTTGCCGCCGAGATCGATCGTGATCGTCGCGCCCGTGCCGGCCCGATGCGCCGCCCGGGCCGATTCCGGATCGTGCAGGATCGCCAGCACCGCATCGTCGACCTTCATCGCCACCAGCGCCTCGAGGATCCCGACGGTGTCCGCTGTGGCGCCGCCGCCGGCATTGTCCTGCACGTCGGCGAGGACGACCGGCTTGCCGGGCGGCTGCTGCAGCGCGAGCTGGATCGCCTCGCGCGGCGGCAGCAGCCCGACATTGAACGCGGCCTCGTGGGACTCGACGAGCGTGCCCAACCGGTCGACGGCGGCGCGCGCCGCCGCCTCGTCGGTCGCGTAGGCGATCACCGAGGGCCCGTTCATCGGGATGTCGGCGAGATGGAAGCCCATGTTGAAGCTGAGCGAGGCGAGCCGCGGATCGCCGGCTTCGATGTTCGCGAGCTCGGCATAGATGCCGATGCACGGCTCGGTCATCGTGCTCTGGCGATGCGGCGGCATGATGAACGGCAGGCGACGCACCGCGACCGCGGGCCGGCGTCCGTTGGCGAGGCACCACTTGATGAGGCCGTGCGCGCGCGCGCCGGTCTCGCGCATGTCGACATGCGGATAGGTCCGATAGGCGACGAGCGCCGACGCGTGGCGGATCATGTCCGGCCCGACATTGGCGTGCAGGTCGAGCGAAGCGACCAGCGGCATGTGCGGTCCGATCACGGCGCGAACGCGGCGCAGGATCTCGGCCTCGCCGTCGTCGTAGCCATCGGCGACCATGGCGCCGTGCAGGTCGAGATAGACCGCGTCGATCGCCCCGGACGTCGCGACGCCGTGAACGATCTCGGCGGTGATGCGCTCGAATGCGTCGGCAGTCACCGGGCCGGCGGGTTCGGCGGCGTACCAGCAGATCGGCACCATCTCGTCGCCGGCGGCGCGCGCCGCCGCGGCGAATCCGCCGATCGGCATCGCGAACTCGGGATTTGCGAGCACTTGCGCGCCGCGCATCCCGTTCGCGTAGGCGTTCTTCTCGGTGAAGTCGACATAGGCCGTGGGCGCCGGGGCGAAGGTGTTGGTCTCGTGGGCGAAGCCGGCGATGGCGATGCGGGCCATGGTGTCCTCCGTCTCGGTCGGGCGTGGAGCCGCGGAGCGCGGCGGATCCCACTGTGCGGCGGCGCTGCGGCTCCTGTCGAGGTGCCGCGGCCGCGGCGATCAGCGGGACGCCGCTCCGGCCGTCGCCGTCGGGCGATGGAAGAGGAGCCAGATCGCGATGGCCATGTTCACGAGGTTCCAGCCGATGCCGTGCAGGAATGCGGCGCGGTAGGAGCCGGTGAGATCGTAGATGAGCCCGCTGAGCCAGCCGCCCGCCGCCATGCCGAGGATCGTCGCCATCAGCACGACGCCGACGCGGGTGCCCGCCTCGCGCGGCGGCATGTACTCGCGCACGATCATCGCATAGCTCGGCACGATTCCGCCCTGCGAGAGACCGAACAGCGCGGAGACGACGTAGAGCGACATCAGCCCGTCGAAGGGCAGGTACAGGAGCAGCGTGGCGCATTGCAGCGTCGAGCCCAGCAGCAGGGTGCGGACGCCGCCGATGCGGTCCGAGATCCAGCCGGAGGCGAGCCGGCTGACCACGCCGAGGCCGAGCATCAGCGCCAGCATCTCGGCGCCGCGCGCGACGCCGTACCCGAGATCGCTGCAATAGGCGACGATGTGCACTTGCGGCATCGACATCGCGAGGCAGCAGGCGATTCCCGCCACCACCAGCAGCATCTGCAGCGCGTTCGGCGACAGGGTCGCGATGACGCCGGCACTGCCGCCGGCCCGGGTCGTCGTCGGCTGGTGCGGGACCGGCCGCCGGAGCGCGAGGGTGAGCGGCAGCATCACCACGAGGCATACGAGGCCGATGCCGATATAAGTCGCCCGCCAGCCGGCCGATGCGACGAAGGGCTGGATGAAGGGCGGCCACACGGCGCCGGCGAGATAGCTGCCGGTCGCCGCGATCCCGACCGCGACCCCGCGACGCCGGGTGAACCAGTGCGAGATGTCGGCGACGAGCGGGCCGAGCATCGCCGAGCTGCCGAGCATCCCGATCAGCAATCCCTGGACGAGCGCGAACTGCCAAAGGCTCGTCGTGAATGCCGCCAGGGCGTAGCCGCCGCCCAGGGCGAGCGCGCTGATCACCGCCGGGACGACGATGCCCACGCGGTCGGCGAGGCGCCCCATGAACACGCTGCCGAAGGCGAAGCCGAGCATCGTCGCGGTGTAGGGCAGGGAGGCGCCGCCGCGCGCGACGCCGAACTCGGCCTGCACCGCCGGCAGCACGACCACGACCGACCAGGTGCCGACGCTGCCGGCGGTTGCCAGCACGAGCGAGACGATCAGCCGGAACCACGCATACGGCGATTCCGGGACCGACATGTCGCGGCCGGTTGCGGCCTTGTCTGCCATCGCGCTACGCGTCCTTCTACTGTCCGGTGCCGGATCGCCGGCGATGCCGCTGCGCGTCCCCCGCCGAATGAAAAGGCCGCCGGCCCGTCGGGCGGCGGCCCCTGCGATGCCGCAATCCGGCTCGCGTCGGAACATCGAAACATGCGCTCGGCGCGGATACCAGACTTTCGGTGCGATCCGCATGGCGTGGTCATGAAAAGCGCATGGGTATCCGTCGCGACGTCGATCCCGGCATCGCGACGGGCTGCGATCTCGAGCCGAAGGATCTCTTGCACGATGTCGCCATTGCGTCGGCGAGATCGCCGCGTTGGCCCGGCTTGGGCGGCGATGACGTTTGGCCGCGGTGACCGCGTCAGGGCCTTTCGGCGCCCTGCGGGTGCTCGCCGGGGTCCCAAGCCGCTGGGCGCGACCGGCCCAGAGGCGGGACGCCACCGGGTCGGCCATTGCCGCGCGTAGCGCCGCGGAAGCGGGATCGGTCGATCGCGCGGCCCGGCTCACGCGCGGGCACCGAGGGCGCCGGCCGGCCAGGGTCCCCCTCGGGCTCATTCCGCCGGGTCGGGGCACGTGCCCGCGACACCCGAGTGCCGACAAGGGCACCCGCTCCACGCGGGGAGATCCGGCTCCAAGAGCGGCTCAGCCCTGTCTTTCGGATGGAGGTTCCAGGAAAGGGCCATCACGCCGGGGGGGGCGATGTCCCTCGCGGCGATGCCCCCTACGGCGGGGATCCGGTGGGGGAAGCCCCGTCGGACGATGGCTGGGGGACGTGGACTCGAACCACGATACGCAGAACCAGAATCTGCAGTCCTACCATTAGACGATCCCCCAGCGGGTCGTCTGCTGCCCGCCCCGGAGGGGCGAGCGGCGCCGATATAAGGCCTGACGCGGGATCGACACAAGCCTGTCCTCGGTTAAACTTCTGCTATTCCCGACACAACCTCCGGAGTCCCCGGCGGCGAGCAGGAGAAGATCGGCGGTGAGTCCCACACCCGACCCCTACGCGGCCGGCGGTCCCCCGGCCGGCGCGGTCTATGCGGCGCTGGATCTCGGCACGAATACGTGCCGGCTCCTGGTCGCACGGCCGACCGGCAGCCTGGGATTCCGGGTCGTCGATGCGTTCTCGCGCATCGTCAGGCTGGGCGAGCGGGTGGCGGCCACCGGCGAGCTGACCGACGATGCGATGTCGCGCGCGGTCGACGCGCTCGGCGTCTGTGCGGCGAAGCTGCGCCGGCGGGGCGTGACCCATTTTCGCGGGGTCGCGACCGAGGCCTGCCGCAAGGCGCGCAACGGCGAGGACTTCCTCGATCGGGTCGAGCGCGACACCGGCATCAATCTCGAGATCATCGCGCCGCGCGAGGAGGCCGAGCTCGCGCTTGCGAGTTGCGCCCCGCTGCTCGATCCGCGGCAGCCCTACGCGGTGCTGTTCGACATCGGCGGCGGCTCGACCGAGGTCACGTGGCTCTCCCATGCCGGCGACGGCCGCTGGGACATCATCGACTCGATCTCGCTGCCCTGCGGCGTCGTCGCCTTTGCGGAGCGCTTCGGCGGCGATGCGATGCCGCAGGCCGACTATCTGCGCATGGTCGCCGAGGTCGCCGATCGTCTGATCCCGTTCGAGCAGCGCCACCGCATCGCGCCGTCGATCGCGGCCGGCCAGGTGCAGATGCTCGGCACGTCCGGGACGGTGACGACGCTGTCGGGCCTCAAGCTCAACCTGCCCCGCTACGACAGGCGGGTCGTCGACGGGTCCTGGCTTGATTTCACCGACATCGTGCGCCTGAGCCACGCGCTTGCCGGGCTCGACTTCGCCGGTCGGGCCGCCCAGCCCTGCATCGGCGCCGAGCGGGCGGACCTTGTCGTCGCGGGCTGCGCGATCCTCGAGGCGATCTGCCGGATCTGGCCCGTGGGGCGGCTGCGCGTCGCCGATCGCGGGCTGCGCGAGGGAATCATCCTCGGGCTGATGGCGCGCAGCGCAACGACGGCGGGCGGCTGGCCCCGTGACTGAGAGGCGCCCCGGCAAGGGCCGCGATCGCGAGCAGCTGCGTGACGGCAAGGTGCGCACCACATCGTCGCGGCGCTGGCTCCAGCGGCAGCTCAACGATCCTTATGTGATCGAGGCCCGGCGGGCGGGATTCCGCAGCCGCGCGGCCTTCAAGCTCGCGGAGATCGACGACAAGCTGAAGCTGCTGCGGCCGGGCATGCGCGTCGTCGACCTGGGCGCGGCGCCGGGCGGGTGGTCCCAGATCGCTGCGCAGCGTGTCGCCGCCAGAGAGGGCCGGGGGCGCGTCGTCGCCATCGACCTGCTGGAGATCGACCCGATTCCCGGGGTCGACCTGATGGTCGGCGATTTCATGGACGACGCCGTCCTCGCGGCTCTCGTCGAACGGGTGGGCGAATCGGTCGACGTGGTGCTGAGCGACATGGCGCCGTCGGCCTCGGGCCAGCCCGACATCGACCATCTGCGGATCCTCAACCTGGCCGAGGCGGGGCTCGCCTTCGCCGAGGCCCATCTCAAGCCAGGCGGCAGCTTCGTGACGAAGATGCTGCAGGGGAGCGGCGAGCGCGAGTTCATCGCGGCATTGCGCCGCGGATTCGCCGAGGTCGGTCGCATCAAGCCGCCGTCGAGCCGGCGCGAGTCGGCCGAGTTCTTTCTCGTCGCGCGCAGCCGCCGCTGACGCGCGCGCAGGGCCGGCATGCGGCCCGCTAGCCTTGTGACCAGGGCGCTTCTGTGTAAGATGCGCCGCCATTTATCCGCAGCCCCATCGGGGCCAGGCCGAGGTGATGGCATGCAGATCCGCGAAGCGCTGACCTTTGACGACGTGCTCCTGGAGCCCGCGCGCTCCGCGGTGCTGCCCAACGACGTCGACACCCGCACGCGGCTCACCAACCGGATCGAGCTCGGCATCCCCCTGATGTCGGCGGCGATGGACACGGTCACCGAGAGCGCCCTCGCCATCGCGATGGCGCAGGCCGGCGGCCTCGGCGTCATCCACCGCAACCTCGACATCGAGCGCCAGGCCACCGAAGTGCGGACGGTGAAGAAGTTCGAGTCGGGCATGGTGGTCAATCCGGTGACCATGCCGCCGGACGCGACCCTTGCCGACGCGCTGCGCCTGATGGCCGATCATCGCATCTCCGGGATTCCGGTCGTCGAGCCCGGGACGCGGCGGCTCGTGGGCATCCTCACCAATCGCGACGTCCGCTTCGCCTCGACGCCCGGCCAGCCCGTTCGCGAGCTCATGACCCGCGACGGCCTGGTAACCGTCCGCGAAGGCGTCAGCCGGGAGGAGGCGAAGCGCCTGCTCCACCAGCATCGCATCGAAAAGCTGATCGTGGTCGACGACGCGTTCCGCTGCATCGGCCTGGTCACGGTCAAGGACATCGAGAAGGCCCAGCGTTTCCCGAACGCCTGCAAGGACGAGAAGGGGCGTCTGCGCGCCGCCGCCGCCGTCGGGGTCGGCGACAAGGCGGTCGCGCGCGCCGAGGCGCTGTTCGACGCGGAGGTCGACGTCGTGATCGTCGACACCGCGCATGGCCACTCCGAGGGTGTGCTCGCGACCGTCGAGCGCGTGCGCAAGCTGCGCAACTCGACTCAGGTCGTCGCCGGCAACGTCGCGACCGCCGACGGAGCCAAGGCGCTGATCGATGCCGGCGCCGATGCCGTGAAGGTCGGCATCGGTCCGGGATCGATCTGCACGACGCGCATCGTGGCGGGCGTCGGCGTGCCGCAGCTGACCGCGGTGATGGACTGCGTCGCCGCGGCGCGCGAGCGGAACATTCCCGTCGTCTCCGACGGCGGCATCAAGTACTCCGGCGATCTCGCCAAGGCGATCGGCGCCGGCGCCGATTGCGCGATGCTCGGCTCGCTTTTCGCCGGCACCGACGAGGCGCCCGGCGAGGTGATCCTTTACCAGGGCCGGTCGTACAAGGCGTATCGCGGCATGGGCTCCGTCGGCGCGATGGCGCGCGGCTCGGCGGACCGCTACTTCCAGCAGGACATCAAGGACTCGCTCAAGCTCGTGCCCGAGGGCATCGAGGGGCGCGTCCCGTACAAGGGCCCCATCGGCAACGTCGTGCACCAGCTGATCGGCGGCCTGCGCGCGGCGATGGGTTACACCGGCAACCGGACGATCGGCGAGATGCAGCGCCAGTGCCGGTTCCTGCGCATCACCAACGCCGGCCTGCGCGAGAGCCACGTGCACGACGTGGCGATCACCAGCGAGGCGCCGAACTACCGCGTCGATCTGTGACGCCGGGCGCGCGCGCCCAGGCGGCGATCGAGCTGCTCGACGCGATCGACGAGGCGCGCGGCCCTGCGGACAGCTGCGCCCAGCACTATTTCCGCACGCGCCGCTTCATCGGCGCCAAGGACCGCGCCGCGATCTCCCGGGTCGTCTACGGCGTGCTGCGTCGTCGCGCCCAGATCGACTGGTGGCTGTCGCGCGCGGGCGGCGCCGAGCCCGACGCCCGCCGCCGGGTCTTCGTCGCGCTTGCCGTCCTCGAGGGCTGGGGGGCCGCGCAGCTGATCGAGGCCTTCGACGGCGGGCGCTTCCGGCCGCCGGCGCTGAGCGCGGCCGAGCGCAATCTCGGCACCGTGCTGGCGGGCCGCTCGATCTCGCATCCCGATCAGCCGGTCGACGTGCGCATCAACGCGCCGGCTTGGCTCGTGCCGATGCTGAGCGCCCGCTTCGGCGGAGCGCTCGAGGACGAGCTCGACGCGGTCGTCGACGAGGCGACGCTCGACCTGCGGGTGAACCTGCTCAAGGGCGAGCGCGACGACGTGCGGCGCCGGCTCGCCGCCGAAGGAGTCGAGGCCGGCATCACGCCGCTGTCGCCGTGGGGGCTGCGGCTGAAGGGACGCGCGCGGCTCGGGGAGCTGAAGGCGTTCAAGGACGGATCGATCGAGGTCCAGGACGAGGGTTCGCAGGTCGCCGCCGCCATGGTCGATGCGCGGCCAGGCATGCGCGTGTGCGACTTCTGCGCCGGGGCGGGCGGCAAGACGCTGGCGCTGGCCGCGACGATGCGCAATGCCGGCAAGATCGTCGCCTGCGACACCGTCGCGCGACGCCTCGACGGTGCCGCTCCGCGGCTGCGCCGCGCGGGCGTGTCGAATGTCGAGCGGCGCCTGCTCGCGACCGAGCGTGACGTCTGGGTGAAGCGCCACAAGGAGAGCTTCGATCGCGTGCTCGTCGACGCGCCGTGCACCGGCACGGGGACGTGGCGCCGCAATCCCGACGCGCGGTGGTTCCTGGCGCCGGCCGACTTGCGCGAGCTCGTCGCGAAACAGGCTCGGATCCTGGACAGCGCCGCGCGGCTCGTGCGACCCGGCGGCCGGCTCGTCTACGTGACGTGCTCGCTGCTGCCCGCCGAGGACGAAAAGCAGGTGGACGCCTTCCTGGCCCGCGATCCCGGCTTCCGCCGGCTGGCGGCCGAGGGCGTGTGGCACGAGGCGGTCTCCGCGGCCACGGCCCTGCCGGGGCGGGGCCCGGACCTCGTCCTGACGCCCCATCGCCACGGCACGGATGGCTTTTACGTCGCCGTGCTCGAGCGCCACGCGAGCGCGCGGCCGGCCGACGAGGGCTGAGTCCGCCGCCGCGACTCGCCGAATCGCGACGACGTCGGCGCGCACCGCGCGTGCTAGCGTGATCGTCCCAGGCTGGGTGGGACCCATGATCCGGATCGACCGCGCCGCAGAGAGCGACAGCAACGCGATCGCCCGCGTCTACGTGGAGGCGTGGCGCCACGCCTATGCGGGGATCCTGCCCGACGCGGCGCTGCTGCAGATGTCGGCCGAGCGCGGCGCCGCCGAATGGAGCTGGATCGTCCGCCACCGTGCGGACGTGCAGCCGGTGTTCGTCGCGCGGGCCGGGGGCGACGTCCTCGGCATGACGAGCATCGGCCTGAGTCGCGGCAGGGACCGCCCCGCCGGGGGCAGCTTCGAGCCCTCGACGCTCGAGGCGCCGGTCGGGGAGATTTACACTCTCTACGTGGCGCCGGATGCCCAGGACCGCGGCATCGGTCGGCGGCTGCTGGCGGCGGGCCTCGCCGAGCTGGCGCAGAGGCGCTGCACGCGCAGCATGCTGTGGGTCCTGCGCGACAATCCGGCCCGGTTCTTCTACGAGCGCACGGGCGGGCAGCGGATCGCCGAGCGCATCGAGATGCTATGGGGGCGGCCGGTCGGGCAACTGGCCTACGGCTGGAACGACAGCGGTGCGGCGGCGGCACGTCTGGCGGCTTGTCCCGCCCGGGAGTCGTAGAGTATCTCTCGCCGCCCGTCCGCGATTCCCGCGCGGGGGGCTCATCGCCCGCGGGAGTTCCTGTGACCCCAGACATCAAGAGCGCGCCCGCCTCGGCCGGGCACGAACGCGTCCTCATTCTCGATTTCGGCAGTCAGGTCACTCAGCTGATCGCGCGCCGGGTTCGCGAGAGCGGCGTCTACTGCGAGATCCATCCCTTCTCGGTGTCGGCCGACGCGATCCGCGCCTTCGCGCCGAAAGCGATCATTCTTTCCGGCGGGCCGGCCTCGGTGACCAGGCCCGACGGTCCGCGCGCGCCGGCGATCGTGTTCGAACTCGGCGTGCCGGTGCTCGGGATCTGCTACGGGCAGCAGGCGATGTGCGCGCAGCTGGGCGGCATGGTCGAGCGCTCCGACCAGCGCGAGTTCGGACGCGCCACGGTGGAGATCAAGGAGGACTGCGCGCTGTTCGAGGGCGTCTGGGAGCGCGGCCGGCGCTACGAGGTGTGGATGAGCCATGGCGACCGCGTCACGCGGCTGCCAGCCGGTTTCCGCGTCGTGGCGACGAGCGAGGGCGCACCCTTCGCCACCGCCGTCGACGAGACGCGGCGCTTCTACAGCACGATGTTCCATCCCGAGGTCGTGCACACGCCCGACGGCGCCAGGCTCCTGCGCAACTTCACGCATCGCATCGCGGGCCTGCGCGGCGACTGGACGATGGCGGCCTTTCGCCGCGAGGCGGTCGAGAAGATCCGCGCCCAGGTCGGCAAGGAGAAGGTGATCTGCGGACTCTCGGGCGGGGTCGACTCGTCCGTCGCCGCGGTGCTGATCCACGAGGCGATCGGCGACCAGCTGACCTGCATCTTCGTCGATCACGGCCTGCTGCGGGCGGGCGAGGCGGATGAGGTGCTGCGCCTGTTCCGCGGCCACTACAACATCCCGCTCGTGCATCGCGACGCGAGCGCGGATTTCCTCGGTCGCCTCGCCGGCGTCAGCGACCCGGAGCAGAAGCGCAAGATCATCGGCGCCACCTTCATCGACGTGTTCGAGGAGGAGTCGCGCAGGATCGGCGGCGCGGCCTTCCTGGCGCAGGGCACGCTCTATCCGGATGTCATCGAATCCGTCTCCTTCACCGGCGGTCCCAGCGTCACGATCAAGTCGCACCACAATGTCGGCGGCCTGCCGGCGCGGATGCGCCTCAAGCTGGTGGAGCCCCTGCGCGAGCTGTTCAAGGACGAGGTGCGGGCCCTCGGCTACGAGCTCGGGCTGCCGCAGAGCCTCGTGGGCCGCCATCCGTTCCCGGGTCCGGGCCTCGCGATCCGCATTCCAGGCGATATCACGCCCGAGAAGCTCATGATCCTGCGCAAGGCCGACACGGTCTATCTCGACGAGATCCGCAAGGCGGGCCTGTACGACGCGATCTGGCAGGCCTTCGCGGTGCTGCTTCCGGTGCGGACGGTCGGCGTCATGGGCGACTCTCGCTCCTACGAGTTCGTCTGCGCCTTGCGCGCGGTGACCTCGACCGACGGCATGACCGCGGAGTCCTATCCGTTCGAGCACGCGTTCCTCGCGCGGGTCGCGACGCGGATGGTCAACGAGGTCCGCGGCGTCAATCGCGTCGTCTACGACGTCACGTCGAAACCGCCCGGCACGATCGAGTGGGAATAGGCCGCGCTCGCCGCGAGGCATCGGGCCTCGCGATGAGGCGGATGGTCGCGGTGCCTGCTGGCCGGTTGCCGCGTCGGGGCCGCCGGCATAGGTCGCCTCTCACGATGCCAAGCATGCGCACACGACGATGGTCGATCCGCGCGAGGTCGTGAGCCGCCGGGCGCGGATCACCGCGGAGATCGTCGCGACGACGGGGATCGACGAGGCGATGATCGAGCGGCTGGTGCGCCGCTTCTACGCGCGCGTCCGCGAGGATGGACTCATCGGCCCCATGTTCGAGGCGCGTATCGCCGACTGGGAGCCCCACCTGCAGCGCATGTGTGCCTTCTGGTCGTCGGTCGCGCTGCTGTCCGGGCGCTATCACGGCAGCCCGATGTCCATGCATTCCGTGCTGCCCATCGACGGCGGGCATTTCGACCGGTGGCTGGCGATCTTCGAGGCGACTGCGCGGGACGTCTGCGCACCGGCGGCCGCGGACTTCTTCGTGGCGAGAGCGCGACGCATCGCCGAGAGCCTCGAACTCGGCATTTCCCACGGTCGCGGCGTCACGCTCGAGACGCGACGGCGCCTGGGCGAACGCGGGCCGCCCTGAGCAATTCGGTTGATACGGAAGAGCCCGGGGCATGCGGTCGCGACCGCGACGGCGGGCAGGCCGGGAACGGGCTGTCGTCCTGCGACGGGAGGCGGCTTTCGGGACGTGCGGCGGCGAATCCTTCACGGGGCGTTAAGCCCGCGGCCCTTAGCGTCGCGCCCATGGACTCCAATCGACGCCTCGCCGACGCGGTCTTGGCCGCGTTCAACCAGGCTTGCGAGCAGGAGCGGCTGGATGCCGCCGAACTCCTGCTCCAGGTCCTCGAACTCGTGCAGACGCCGCCCAGCGCCCAGGTCATCGAGCGCCGGGCGCGTGCCGCTGAAGGCAATGATCACGCGCGCGAACGGCTGGCCGGGCTGCGCGCGCCACGAGGCAAGTCGATCCACTGACGGCGTGTCGCCGGGGCTATTTCGCCGGGTCCAGTTCGCTGCGCAGGCGCGAGAGCGCCTCGTCGAGCGTGCGCGCCTGGGCCAAGCGGCGCGAGCCGGCGAGAACGACGAAATCGCCCTGCCGATAGGTGCCGGGCCTGAACTTGGCGATCACATAGAGCGGCCAGTCGTAGGAGCTCCGGAACACCGCGAACCCGCAATAGCGCGGCTGCTGCTCGATCGCGTAGTCGCGCCACTCGCCGCGCGCCACGCGTTCCGAATAGAGAGCGAGGATCGTCCGCAATTCGCGGCTGTCGAAAAAGGGCGCCCGCTGCTGCTGGCGGAAATCCTTCAGCCGAACGAGTGTTCCCATGTTCCCCCGTGGCTCCGTCCATCCCCGGTGGCGGATGGTCGAGATGCCCGGACGGCGCCGAGCTTCCGAACGTTGTCGCAACTCAGCGCGACTGTCCAGGCGGGGGCAGGTAGCGGCTCTTCGGCATGGTCGGGTGCGGCTGGTCGAAGCAGGTGACTGCGGCGAGCGTCTGGTAGCAGTAGCTCGCGGCGGCAACCGGCTCCGCGCGCGGCCGGCAGATCGGCTTGCGCTCGAATGTCCGCATCGGCTCGCAATCCTCGTCGTTGAGCGCCGACAGCGCCCAACCCGATATGCTGCGGCCGGAGGTCTTGTAATTGTTGTTCTCGATCAGGCCGACCAGCGCGATCTCGCTGGCGCAGCCGGACAGGCCAAGAAGGGCGAGGACGGGGAGGAGGCGGCGCAGGGACATGATCCGGCAGTGTGGCCGCGGGCGCCTAATCGAGCCTTAACCGCCCGACACCTTCCCCCTTCTGGGCGTCGAAAATTCTGAGATTTCAGGCCGATCAGCTTCGCTCTTGATGTCGGGTCTCGGTTTGCGCCGACTGGGTCCTGTCGTTATGTTACCCGCCACTTTTCCCCACCTCGGACCGACGACGATCCCGTGACGGACATCTTCAACGAAGTCGACGACGACCTCAGACGCGATCGGGCCGAGCAGCTCTGGAAGCGATACGGCAACTACGTCATCGCCGCCGCGGCCGCGATCGTCGTCGCGACGGCGGGCTGGGTCTGGTGGACCGATTATCAGCGCAAGCAGGCGGCCGCCGAGGGCGAGGCGTTCTTCGCCGCCGCTGCCAAGGCGAGCGGTGGCGATCAGGATGGGGCGGCAGCGGCACTGACGACGCTGGCGCGAGACGGCAAGTCCGGTTTCGCGCCGCTGGCGCTGATGTATGAGGCCGGGCTGAAGGCGCGCAAGGGCGATGCCGCCGGCAGCGCCGCGCTCTACCGGGCGGTGGCAGGCGACTCCAAGGTCGACGGCGATCTGCGCGACGCCGCCACGCTGCTCGGCGCGCTCGTGAGTGTCGAGACCGCGCCCGCCGCCGAGATCGACGGCGCCCTCGCCCGCATCACGGCAGCCAAGTCCCCGTGGCGCTTCACCGCGTTCGAGATCGCAGCGGTGACGGCGCTCAAGGCCGGCAACACGGCGCGTGCCAAGGAATTCTATGCGCGGATCGCCGACGATCCGGGCGCACCCGGAAGCCTGCGTGCCCGCGCCGCCGAAATGCTCCAGGCCATCGGCAGCTGAGATGGCGCCGCGGGCCTTCGTCGCACTGCTCGTCGTTGCCGCGTTTGCCCTGGGCGGATGCGATCTTTTCGATCGCTATTTCGGCGCGCCCCCGAAGGCGCCGCTGCCCGGCGACCGGCAGGCCATTCTCGGCGCCGAGTCGAAGCTCGAGCCCGACTCGCGCATCGCCGATGTCGCGGTCGAGATCCCGCCGCCGGTCCCCAATGCCGCGTGGCCGCAGCCGGGTGGGCTTCCGGCGCACGCGATGCCTCACCTCTCGGTCGCCGGGATCGGGGTCGCATGGAGGGTCAGCATCGGTGCCGGGGCTTCGCGCGACGGCCGGGTGACCGGCACGCCGGTGGTTGCCGACGGCCGCGTCTACGTCCTCGATGCGAGCACGCGCCTCACCGCCGTCGACGCCGCGAGCGGCGCGCGCATCTGGTCGATCGACATCGAGGCTGAGAATTCCCGCTCTTCCGGCGGCGGCGGCGGCGTCGCGGTCGTGGGCGGCACGGTATACGCCGCGACCGGACAGGCCCAGATCGTCGCCGTCGACGCGGCCAGCGGCAAGGAGACCTGGCGCACGACGTTGACCGCGCCGTTCCGCGCCGGGCCCACCGTCGCCAACAACAGGGTCTTCGCGATCTCGGCCGACAATCAGATCCATGCGCTCGAGGCGCCGAACGGCCGGAAGCTGTGGTCGGGCGCCGGCATCACCGAATCGGCGGGCCTGTTCGGCACATCCAGTCCGGCGGTCGAGGGGACGAGCGTCGTCGCGACCTTCTCGTCGGGCGAGATCTTCGCCATGCGCGCGGACAACGGCCGCGCGGTCTGGAACGACTCCCTGTCCGGGCTGCTGCGCACCGACGCGATTTCCGCGCTCGCCGACGTGCGCGGACTTCCCGTGATCGAGCGTGGCGTGGTCTACGCCATCAGCCACGGCGGCCGCATGGCGGCGATCGATCTGCGCACGGGCGCGCGCATCTGGGAGCAGGGGGTCGGCAGCCTCTATTCACCATGGATCGCCGGTGACTTCCTGTTCGTGACGACCGTCGAGGGCGAGGTCGTCGCCCTGCGCAAGCGGGACGGCCGGATCCGCTGGGTCTCGGCGCTCGATCGCTACACCGATCCGCAGCGCAAGCGCGGCCGCATCGTGTGGACGGGGCCGACGCTGGTTGGCGGCCGACTCATCGTCTTCGGATCGCACGGTCAGGCGGTCACGCTGTCGCCGGCGACCGGTGCGGTCATGGAGCGCTTGCGGATGCCCGGCGGCGTGACTCTGCCGCCGGCGGTCGCCGACCAGGCGATGTATGTTGTGACCGACGACGGCGATCTCGTCGCGTTGCGCTGACGCAAGTCACCGGGCACCGGCGGGTGCCCTTCAAGGTGCCCGATGTCCTTCACCGTCGCCATCGTCGGCCGACCCAATGTCGGCAAGTCGACCCTGTTCAATCGTCTGACGAGGCGCCGTCTCGCGCTGGTCGACGACATGCCCGGGCTCACGCGCGATCGCCGCGAGGGCCGCGGCCGGCTCGGCGACCTGTCGTTCACCGTCTTCGACACCGCCGGCTTCGAGGATGCGAGCGACGACAGCCTCGAGGCGCGGATGCGCAGGCAGTCGGAGACCGCGGCCCGCAATGCCGACGTCTCGCTCCTTCTCGTCGACGGGCGCGAAGGAGTCACGCAGGTGGATCGCGAGTTTGCCCGCGTGTTGCGTCGCCTCGGTGCGCGCGTGATCGTCGTCGCGAACAAGGCCGAAGGCCACGCCGCCGCGGCCGGCGTGGGCGAGGCGCACGGACTGGGATTCGGCGAGGCGGTGGCGATCTCCGCCGAGCACGGCGAGGGGCTCTCGGACCTCTACGCGGCGCTCGCACCGCTGGCCCCGAAGGAGGCCTTCGGCGACGCGGCCGCCGAGGAGCCTGACATCAAGCTCCTGCCGCCCGAGCAGCGGCCGGTCCGGCTGGCGATCGTCGGCCGGCCCAATGTCGGCAAGTCCACGCTGGTCAATCGCCTCCTCGGCGAGGAGCGCATGCTCACCGGCCCGGAGCCGGGGATCACACGCGATGCGGTGGAGACCGAGTGGACGTGGAAGGGGCGTCCGGTGCGCCTCGTCGACACGGCGGGGCTGCGCAAGCGGGCGCGGATCGAGGACCGGCTCGAGCGCATGTCCGCGAGCGACACGCTGCGGGTCGTGCGCGAGTGCCAGGTCGCCGCGCTGGTCGTCGACGCGACCCAGATGCTGGAGAAGCAGGACCTGCAGATCGCGCGCCTGGTGATCGAGGAGGGCCGTGCCCTGGTCATCGCGGTCAACAAGTGGGACCTCGTCGACGATCCGCAGGCTGCGCTGCGCAAGCTGCGCGACCGGCTGGAGATCTCGCTGCCCCAGGTCGGCGGCATCCGTTTCGCGACGGTGTCGGCGCTGCACGGCCGCAAGCTCGATGAGCTCATGAAGGCCGTGTTCGCGGCCTTCGACGTGTGGAACGCCGAGCTGCCGACGAGCAAGCTGAACCGCTGGCTCGAAGGCGTCACCCAGGCGCATCCGCCGCCCGTGGTCGAGGGTCGGCGCCCGCGCATGCGGTTCTGCCGGCAGACGACGACGCGTCCGCCGACGATCGCGCTGTTCGGCAACAAGCTCGTCGCACTGCCCGACGATTACCTGCGCTACCTCGAGAACAGCCTGCGTGAGACCTTCGAGCTGCCGGGGACACCGATCCGCTTCGTGCTGCGCCAGACGGAGAACCCGTATGTCGACGGCAAGCCGAAGGCAAAGGGCGGCGCCGGCCGGCGCCGGCGTCAGACCGGCGCGATGCGGTAGTGATAGCCGTAGGCCGGCACGAAGCCGAGGCCGGAATAGAGGCGGCGCGCGGGCTCGTTCGCCGCAACCACCTGGAGGTAGGCGCTCGTCGCACCCTGGGTGCGGGCCCAGGCGAGCAGGCCCTGGACCAGGTGGCGTGCCAGGCCGCGGCGCCGCGCTTCGCGTGCGGTGACGATGTCGAACAGGCCGACCTGGCCGCGCTCGACCGCCGCCATGCCGACGGCCAGTGGCCGACCGTCCGTCCCCGACACGCTGCCAAAGCCGGCCGGCGGCGGGATGCGCTCCAGCATCGCCTTCATCAGCGCCAGCGCGCCGGCGTCGATCGCGCTGGCGGCGGCATAGCCCGCGAGCCAGCCGGGAGCCGGCCGGTCTTCGACCGCGAAGTCGGGATCGGGCGCCCTGGCCTCGATGCGCGGCGCCAGCATCACGATGCTCTCGTCGAGCAGGATGTAGCCGCGCTTGGCGAGCTCGGCGTCGAGTGACGGCGGCGCCAGCGGCGTGACCCGGAAGATCGCCCGCTGACCGCGCGACGCATAGGCCGCCTCGAAGTCGGCGATCAGCGTCGGCAGAGGCGTTGCGCCGGGATGCAGCGGATTGGCGGAATTCGCGCGTTTGGTGAAGCCGTCGGTGAAGCGCAGCACCCAACCGTCGCGCAGGATCGTGTGCAGCGCCGGCCAGGCGTTGAAGCCCAGCTCCTCGAGACGCTCGATGGTTGCGCGCGCGACGCTCGGGGTCAGCCCTGCCACGTCACCGTCTCGCCGTGGCGCCGGCATCCGGGCAGGGCCAGCTCGACGAAGAGCTCGGCGAGCGCCTCGGGCGGCTTCAGAGTCTGGGGATCCTCGCCGGGGAAGGCGTTGGCGCGCATCGTGGTGCGCGTGGCGCCCGGCGACAGGAGATTGGCGCGGACAGGCGTCTCGGCGAGCTCCGCCGCCCAGACCCGGACCATCTGGTCGAGCGCCGCCTTCGATGCGCAATAGGCCGACCAGTAGGCCATCGCGCGCGTGGCCGCCCCCGAGGTCACGAAGATCGCGCGGCCGGCCTCGGCGCGGCGCAGGAGCGGCTCCAGGGTCCGGATCAGGCGCCAGTTGGCGTGCACGTTGACGCGGAAGACCTCGTCCCAGAGCTTCGGATCGTGATGCCCGATCGGACCGAGCGAGCCGAGCAGGGCCGCGTTCCCGACGAGGATGTCGACGCGGCCGAATCGCTGGTAGAGCTGCGGGCCGAGCGGATCGATGCGGTCGAGCTCGCCGAGGTCGAGCGGCACCAGCACGCTCGGCGCGCCGCCGGCACGCCGGATCGCATCGTCGAGCTCCTCGAGGCCGCCGACCGAGCGCGAAATCGCGACGATCTGCGCGCCTTCGGCGGCGTAGCGCTCGGCGACCGCGCGGCCGATGCCGCGCGCGGCACCCGTGACGACCGCGACCTTCCCGGAGAGCCGTGCCGCCATGGATCAGGCGGCGGGCGAGGCGGTGCGCAGCAGCGGCAGCTCGGCGATCGCGCTGTCCTGGTCGGTCAGTCGCGTCGGATAGGCACCGGTGAAGCAGGCGTCGCAATACTGCGGCGCCTCCGCGTTGCGGCCGGGCTGGCCCATCGCGCGGTACAGGCCGTCGATCGAGATGAACGCCAGGCTGTCGACGCCGATGAAGCGCGCCATTCCCGCGACGTCGTACTGGAACGCGAGCAGCTTCTCGCGCTGCGGCGTGTCGATCCCGTAGAAGCACGGATGCGCGGTCGGCGGGCTGGATATGCGCATGTGCACCTCGGTCGCGCCGGCCTGCCGGACCATCTCGACGATCTTCTTCGAGGTCGTGCCGCGGACGATGGAGTCGTCGACGAGGATGACCCGCTTGCCCTTGAGCTTCGCGCGGTTGGCGTTGTGCTTCAGCTTCACGCCGAGATGGCGGATCTGGTCGGTCGGCTCGATGAAGGTGCGGCCGACATAGTGGTTGCGGATGATGCCGAGCTCGAAGGGGAGCTGGGCGCCGTCGGCGTAGCCGAGCGCGGCCGGCACCCCGGAGTCCGGCACCGGGACGACCACGTCTGCGGGCACGTGGCTTTCCCGCGCGAGCTCGGCGCCGATGCGCTTGCGCGCCTCGTAGATCGACGTTCCCTCGACGACGGAATCGGGCCGCGCGAAGTAGATGTACTCGAAGACGCAGAAGCGCTGGCGCGTCGCGCGGCCGAACGGCTTGGACGAGCGGACGCCGGCATCGTCGACGACCACGAGCTCGCCCGGCTCGATCTCGCGTTCGTAGTGCGCGCCGATGATGTCGAGCGCGCAGGTCTCCGACGCCAGGATCCAGGCGTCGTCGAGGCGGCCGAGGACGAGCGGCCGCACGCCGAGCGGGTCGCGCACGCCGATGATCTTGTTCTGCGCGATCGCGACCAGCGAGTACGCGCCTTCGACCTGGTTCAGCGCCGAGATCAGGCGCGTCTCGACGTCGCCGTGCGCACGCGCCATGAGGTGGTGGATCACCTCGGTGTCGGTCGTCGACTGGAACAGGCAGCCCTGGCGCACGAGCACCCGGCGCAGGTAGCCGGCATTCGTCAGGTTCCCGTTGTGGCCGAGCGCGAAGCCGCCGAAATCGAACTCGGCGAACAACGGCTGCACGTTGCGCAGGATCGTCTCGCCGGTCGTGGCGTAGCGGTTGTGGCCGATCGCGAGGCGGCCCGGAAGCGCGGCGATGACGTTCGGCGAGCTGAAGTTGTCGCCGACCTGGCCGAGCGCGCGGTGGCTGTGGAACTGGCGTCCGTCGTAGGCGACGATCCCGCAGGCCTCCTGGCCGCGATGCTGGAGCGCGTGCAGCCCCAGGGCGGTGAGCGCGGTGGCGTCCTTGTTGCCGAAGACGGCGAAGATGCCGCACTCCTCCTTCAGCTTGTCGTCGTCGAACGGGTTGGTGGTCGGGAAGGCGGTGGCGCTCATCGCGTTGTCCCTCCTGCGGCGGGGGCGCCGGCGGCGCCCTGGCCCCTGTCGATCAGGTTGTCGAGGCGGCGTCGGTCGTCCGGCTTATACCCGGTCTCGCCGGGTTGCGCAGGGGGGCGTCCGCTCGGCGTCGACAGCGCGTCGAGTGCGTTGCGGAAAGCGGCCGCCTGGCTCGCCTTTCGGGCGGTCTCGTCGCCGCCTTCGCGCGGCTGGCCGCGCAGCTCGGGCGGCAGGAAGCCTCGGATCATCTCGGCGAGCTGGTCGATGAAGGGCAGGGTACGCGCGGTCTGGAGCACCTCCGGCCGCTTCTCCTTCTCCATGAAGCCCGAGGCCCCGAGCCAGACCAGCGCCACCAGCACCGCGCCGATCACGCCGCCGAGGACGAAGCCGAGCGTGCGGTCGAGGAACGACAGCGGGCTGCCGCGGACCAGCGACGACAGGAGGTGGCTGACCACCGAGAACACCACGAGTGCCGAGACGAAGACGCCGAGGCCGGCGGCGATGTCGGCGAGCAGGCTGGGATTTATGTACTCCCGCGCGACCGGTCGCACGTAGGAGAACCCCCAGACGGTCACGAGGGCGGCGCCGGCCCAGCTCAGCAGCGCGAGGATCGTGCGCACGAACCCCATGATCAACGCGATGAGGGCGCAGAGCAGGATGGCTCCCAGCACGCCGAGATCGACCGGATTCATGAACGCGTCTCCGCCCTTTCACCTGCCGCCCGGCTGCCGGCGCTGCGCGCGCCGGCAAGGCGACCCACCAGATCCCCGAGATCGTCGATGCGCAGGACCGCGATCGAGCCCTCGCCGCCGCCGCGATCGCGCCGCCGGCTGGCGGGGACGAGCGCACGGGCGAAACCGAGCTTGGCGGCCTCCTTCAGCCGCGCCTCGCTCTGGCTGACAGCCCGCACCTCGCCGGCCAGTCCGATCTCGCCGAACACAACGGCATCGGCCGGCACGGGCTTCCCGGTGAGGGCCGAAATGAGCGCGGCGGCCACCGCCAGATCGGCGGCGGGCTCCGTGATTCGAAGCCCGCCGGCGACGTTGAGGTAAACGTCGTGACTTGCGAACACAAGGCCGCAGCGGGTTTCCAGCACCGCCAGGACCATGGCCAGGCGCCCGGAATCCCAGCCGATCACCGCCCGCCGGGCGGTGCCCTGGACCGGCGGTCCGACGAGGGCCTGGATCTCGACCAGCACGGGCCTTGTGCCCTCCATCCCCGCGAAGACCGCGGCCCCGGAGATGTCGTCGCGGCGGTCCGCCAGGAAGAGTTGCGAGGGGTTCGGCACCTCGGCGAGGCCGCCGTCCGTCATCTCGAAGACGCCGATCTCGTCGGTCGGACCGAAGCGGTTCTTGACCGCGCGCAGGATGCGGAACTGGTGGCCGCGTTCGCCCTCGAAGTAGAGCACGGTGTCGACCATGTGCTCGAGCACGCGCGGGCCGGCGATCACGCCTTCCTTCGTCACATGGCCGACGAGCAGGACGGCGATCCCCCGTTTCTTGCCCAGCCGGATCAGCTCGCCCGCGCAGGCGCGCACCTGCGCGACCGTGCCCGGCGCTGAGTCGAGGGTATCGACATACATCGTCTGGATCGAGTCGATGACGATGATCTCCGGCCCGTCCTTGGCGTCGAACGAGGACAGCACGTCGCGCAGGCTCGTCGTCGCCGCCAGGGCGACTCGGGCTTTGGCGAGCCCCAGCCGCGCCGCGCGCAGACGCACCTGGTCGACCGACTCCTCGCCCGAGACGTACGCGACGCGCTTGCCCTTGCTCAGCGCGGCGGCGGCCTGCAGCAGGAGGGTCGACTTGCCGATGCCCGGGTCGCCGCCGACGAGCACGGCGGCGCCGGCGACGAGGCCGCCGCCCAGGACGCGGTCGAACTCCGCGATCTGCGTCGTGGCGCGCGGCGGCGTCGCCGACACGCCTTCGAGCGTCTCGAAGACGAGGGCGCGGCCGCCCTTGGCGCCGACGCCCTTGGGCGCGACGGACTCCACGGCCTCCTCAACGACGGTGTTCCACTCGCCGCAGGCCTCGCACCGGCCCATCCAGCGCGAATGGACCGCGCCGCAGGCCTGGCAGACGTGCCGACTGTCGCGCTTGGCCATGCCGGCGCCCCGGCCTCAGGCTCGGACTTGCATCTGGATCGGCCCCTCGGCCCGGCCGTGGATGAACTGCTCCACGTAGGGATTTCCGGAGCGGTCGATCTCGGCGACGGGGCCGTCCCAGATGATCCTGCCGCCGTGCAGCATCGCGATGCGCGAGGCGATCTTGCGCGCCGAGTGCATGTCGTGGGTGATGGACACGGCCGTGGCGCCGAGCTCCGTGACGCACTGGATGATCAGGTCGTTGATGACGTCCGACATGATCGGGTCGAGCCCGGTCGTCGGCTCGTCGAAGAAGATGATCTCGGGGCGCGTGGCGATCGCCCGTGCGAGCCCGACGCGCTTCTTCATGCCGCCCGAGAGCTCGGCGGGGGAGAGGTCGCCGACCGCGGCAGGCAGGCCGACCGCGGCGAGGTCCGCGATCGCGTGGGCCTTCGCCTCGCGGCGCGCCATGCCCTTGCCCTGCATCAGGCCGAAGGCGACGTTCTCCCAGACGGTCAGGGAGTCGAAAAGGGCCGCGCCCTGGAACAGCATGCCGATCTTGGCATTGATGTGCTCGCGCGTGCCGTCGTCGATGCCGACGGTCTCCTCGCCGTCGATGCGGATCGACCCGGCATCGGGCGTGATGAGGCCGAGGATGGTCTTCAGGAGCACCGATTTCCCGGTACCGGAGCCGCCGATCACGACGACGGACTCGCCCTTGGCCACGGTCAGGTCGACGCTCTCCAGCACGAGCTTCGGGCCGAAGGCCTTGCGCAGGCCGCTGACGGCGATCTTGGGGGTCGCGGCGCTCATCGCGTGGCGAAGAAGATCTCGGTGAGCATGTAATCGAGGATCAGGATCATGATCGACGACGAGACGACCGAGTTCGTGGTCGCGCGGCCCACGCCCTGCGCGCCACCGCCGGAGTGGTAGCCGTGGAAGCAGCCGAGCAGCGCGACGACGAAGCCGAACACGCCGGCCTTCACGAGGCCCGAGACGACGTCGATCGTCTCGAGATAGTCCGCTGTCTGCTTGAGATAGGCGGACGGATTGAAGTTCAGCTTGTAGACGCCGACGAGATAGCCGCCGAGGACGCCGATGATGTCGGCGACGAGCACGAGGAGCGGCAGCATCGCCAGCCCGGCGATCAACCGCGGCGCCACCAGGTACTTGAACGGATTGGTCGAGAGCGTGACCAGCGCGTCGATCTGCTCGGTCACGCGCATCGTGCCGATCTCGGCGGCCATCGAGGCGCCGATGCGACCGGCGACCATCAGGCCGGCGATCACGGGGCCGAGCTCGCGCGTCATCGACAGCACGACGACGGTGGCGACCGCGCCCTCGGCCTGGAACCGCGCGAAGCCGGTGTAGCTCTGCAGCGCCAGGACCATGCCGGTGAACAGCGCCGTGAGGCCCACGACCGGAAGGGAGAAGTAGCCGATGTCGAGCATCTGGCGCGCGATCAGCGTCGGGTAGAACGGCGGCCGCACGCAATGCGAGACCGCCGTGATCGTGAACAGCGCGATCCGGCCGATGCCGGCGAGGAAGCCCAGGAAGACCCGGCCGATCGCGGCGAGCGGGTTCATGCGCCGTGGTGCCGTCGCGCGAAGCGGGAGCCCAGCCGCGTGAGGATCTCGTAGCCGTTGGTCCCGGCCTCGTCGGCGACATCGTCCACGGGGCGATGGACGCCCATCAGCTCGACCCGGTCGCCGGCCTTGAGGTCGGGGACCGCCGTCGCATCGAGGGTCACCAGGTCCATGGAGACGCGGCCGATGAACGGCAGCGTCCGGCCCTGGAACCACGCTTGGCCGCGCCCGGACAGGCTGCGCAGCCAACCGTCCGCATAGCCGATGGCGATCGTCGCGACGCGCGTCGGGGCGGTCGCGGCATAGCTGGCGCCGTACCCGACGGTCTGGGGAGGCGCGATATCGCGGAGCTGCAGCACGGGGGCGCTCAACGTGGCGACGGGTCGCTGGGGATTCGGAGTCCCCGGCAGGGGATTGATGCCGTAGAGCGCGGCCCCCGGGCGCGCAAGATTCAAGTGATATGCGGGGCCGAGGAAGATCCCCGAGCTGTTCGCGAACGAGGCGCCGAGCTTCGGCCACAGGGCGCGGAGCGACTCGAAGGCCGCCAGCTGCTCGGCGTTCATCGCCACGGCCTCCTCGGAACGCGCGAGATGGCTCATGACAAAGCCGAGCCGCGTGCCCTCGAGCGCCCCCGGAGACGCGGCCAGGCTTCGCGCCTCCGCCGGCATCAGCCCGAGCCGCGACATGCCCGTGTCGACGTGGAGGGCGCCGCCGAGCGCGACCCCGAGCCGGCGGCCATAGCCGGCCCAGCGTTCGACCTGTCCCGGATCGTTGAGGACGGGAAGCACGCCGCCGGCCCTGAATTCGGGCTCCTCGCCCGGCAGGACCCCGCCGAGCACGTAGACCTCGGCGCCCGCCGGCAACAGCGGACGGATCTCCAGGGCCTCGCCGAGATGGGCGACGAAGAAGCGTCGGCAGCCTGCCGCGGCCAGGGCGGGCGCGACCCGGTCCGCGCCGAGCCCGTAGGCGTCGGCCTTGACCACGCCGGCGCACTCGGCGCCGGGCGCGAGCCGGGTCTTGAGGCTCCGCCAATTGGCGACGATCGCCCCGAGATCGATGTCGAGGACCGCCTGCGAGGGGCGCGCCGCCGCGTCGACCATCGCTTCAGCCGCCGTCGTCGTCGCCGTAGCGCTCGCTGTCCGCGAGATTGTCGAACTTGGTGTAGGTGCCGTCGAAGAACACGCGCACGGTGCCGATCGGGCCGTGGCGCTGCTTGCCGATGATCACTTCAGCGACGTTGTGGATCTGGTTGCCGCGCTCGACCCACTGCTCGTGGCGGTCCTGGAACTTGGACTCGTCCTCGTTCTCGCGCCGGCCGGGCTCGGCGCGCGAATGGTAGTATTCCTCGCGGAACACGAACATCACGACGTCGGCGTCCTGCTCGATCGTGCCGGACTCGCGGAGGTCGGCGAGCTGCGGGCGCTTGTCCTCGCGCTGCTCGACCGCGCGGCTCAGCTGCGACAGCGCCAGGATCGGCACGTTGAGCTCCTTGGCGATCGCCTTCAGCCCGCGGGTGATCGCCGAGATCTCCTGCACCCGGCTCTCGGGGCGCATGTTCGCCGGCAGGGTCAGGAGCTGCAGGTAGTCGATGACGATGAGTCCCAGCCCGGTCGTCCGCGCGAGGCGGCGCGAGCGCGTGCGCAGCGCCGAGATCGACAGCGCCGGCGTGTCGTCGATGTAGAGCGGCAGACGGTGAAGCTCCTGCGCCGCCTGCACGAAGCGCGGGAAATCCTCGCCGCGGACCTCGCCGCGGCGGATCTTGTCCGACGGGATCTCGGTCACCTCGGACAGGAGACGGGTGGCGAGCTGCTCGGCCGACATCTCGAGCGAGAAGAAGGCGACCTTGGCGCCGTTGACGACCTCGCGCGCGCCGTCCTCGCTCACGCGCTCCTCGTAGGCGCGCGCCGCCGAGAAGGCCATCTTCGTCGCCAGCGCCGTCTTGCCCATCGACGGGCGGCCCGCGAGTATCACCAGGTCGGACGGATGGAAGCCGCCGAGCTTCTTGTCCATGTCGCGCAGGCCGGTCGTGACGCCGGTGATGTTCCCGTCGCGCTTGTAGGCCTGCTCCGCCATGTCGATGGCGGTCTTCAGCGCCGTGCGGAACTCCTTGAAGCCGCCTTCGGTCTCGCCGTTGCGCGCGAGCTCGAAGAGCTTCTGCTCGGCCGCCTCCATCTGCTCGCGGGCGGCGACGTCCTCCGACGTGGCGTAGGCGTCGTTCACGATGTCGGCCCCGAGGCCGATCAGCTGCCTGCGCAAATAAAGGTCGTGGATGATCTTGGCGTAGTCGCCCGCGTTGATGATCGCGACGACCGAGCTGGCGAGGCGCGCGAGATACTGGGCGCCGCCGATCTCCGTGAGCGTCTGGTCCTGCTCGAAGCGGTTCTTCAGCGTCACCGGGTTGGCGACCACGCCGCGATTGATCAGCTGCCCGATCGCCTCGAAGATGCGCGCATGGCGGTCGTCGGCGAAGTGCTGCGGCAGCAGGAACTCGACGACGCGCTCGTAGGCCTTGTTGTTGGCGAGCAGGGCGCCGAGCAGCTGCTGCTCCGCCTCGAAGTTGACGGGCGGGGTGCGGACCGGGAGGTCGGCGGCGTCGCGCGACAGCGGCGCGATCTTGGGGCGGGCGGCTTCCATCTGCGCGCGAACGCTTATCACACCGATGTCGAAAGAATTAGGGGGATAAGTGGCGGCCGCGCGCCGGCGATCGCCGTCATGCGGCGATCGCTCCGTGCTTCGCCTGCTTGCGCTCCCAGTCCTGGATGTAGTCGCGCGTCATCGGCACCGAGTCGACGCGGCGCGCGAGCTGCATCTGCCAGACCATGAATCCCCAGCGGCGGAAGCTGACCTCGCAACTCGCGAGATAGAACTCCCACATCCGCAGGAAGCGCTCGTCGTAGAGCTCGAGCACGTCCTGGCGCGCGGCGAGGAAGCGGCGGCGCCATTCGCGCAGGGTCTCGGCGTAGTGCAGGCGGAGGATCTCGATGTCGGTGACGACGAGTCCGCATTGCTCGACGATCGGCAGCACTTCCGACAACGCGGGGGCATAGGCGCCGGGGAAGATGTACTTGTCGACCCAGGCGTTCATGACGCCCGGCCCGTCCGACCGTCCGATCGAATGGATCAGCGCCACGCCGTCGGGCTTCAGCAGGTCGCGGACCTTGCTGAAGTACTCGCGATAATGGCCGACACCGACATGCTCGAACATGCCGACCGAGACGATGCGGTCGTAGGAGTCCGTCTCGAGGCGGTAGTCCTGCAGCTTGAACTGCACCCGGTCGGCGAGGCCGGCATCGCGCGCTCGCTGGTTGGAGAGCTTGTGCTGCTCCTCCGACAGCGTCACGCCGACCACCCGGCCGGCGCCCGCGCGGGCGAGATGCATGCCGAGGCCGCCCCAGCCCGATCCGATATCGAGGATGGTCTGGCCCGGCTCGAGCAGCAGCTTGGCGGCGATGTGCCGCTTCTTCGCCTCCTGGGCCTCCTCGAGGGTCGCGCCCGGTCGGGGGAAATAGGCGCAGGAGTACTGGCGATCGGGATCGAGGAAGAGATCGTAGAGCCGCCCCGAAAGATCGTAGTGGTGCGCCACGTTCCGGCGCGCCCGCTCGATCGGGTTGTATTGCAGGATGCGGCGGAAGAGCCGGCGCACCTTGTTGACGGCATCAAGCCAGGTGCCGCCGTCGATCACCTCCGAATTGAGGCCGGTGTAGTCGAGGAAGTCGTAGATGTCGCCGTCGACGACCGTGAGCTTGCCGGCCATGTAGGCCTCGCCGAGCTTGAGGCGGGGATGCAGCGCGATGGCGCGCGCGGTCGCATCGTCGGCGATCCGGACGGTGATCGCGGGCCCCGGCTCTCGGCCGGTGATGACGAACGGCGTGCCGTCGGGGCCGATGAACGTCAGCGTGCCGACGGTGATGAGCTTCCGGAACACGGCGGCGAGCAGCCACATCGTCCTCATCCCCTCGTTGCGGATTCTTGTTTGCGGCGATGAAACAACGCGGCTTCGCGGCGTGTAAAGGCCGCCGGCGGCGATCGGCAAGCTCCTGGCGCGCAAACGAAAACGCCGCCCGGCGGGGCCGGGCGGCGTGTCGGTCGCAAGACTCGCGGGTCGCGAGTCGGGGCGCGCGGCGCGCCCGTCTCGGATCAGGCCTCGGCGGTCTTCTTCTTCTTGCGCTTCTCGCCCTTGGGCTTGTCGCCTTCGGCCTTGTCGCTCTCCGCAGCCGCTTCGGCGGGCGTCGCCTCGGCGGCGGGCGCCGCTTCCTCGGCCGGGGGGGCGGCCTCCGGGGCCGGCGCGGCAGCCGGCTTGCCCTCGGCCTGCATCTTGGCCTCTTCCGCCGACTGCGCGACGTTGACCTTCACGCCGATGCTCACCTCGGGATGCAGCGCGACGCGCATCGCGTGGATGCCCAGGGCCTTGATCGGCTGGGTGAGCAGCACCTGACGGCGATCGACGGTGTACCCGGCCGCCGTGATCGCCTCGGCGATGTCGCGATTGCTGACCGAGCCGTAGAGCTGCCCGGTCTCGCCGGCCTGGCGGATGATGACGACGCTGAGGCCGTCCATCTTCACGGCGACCTTCTCGGCCTCGCTCTTGCGCTCGAGGTTCATCGCCTCGAGCTGCGCGCGCTGCTTCTCGAAATAGGCGAGGTTGTCCTTGGTCGCGCGCATCGCCTTCTTCTGCGGCAGCAGGAAGTTGCGGGCGAAGCCGGGCTTCACCTTCACGACGTCGCCCATCTGGCCGAGGGATTCGACGCGCTCGAGGAGGATCACTTCGGTAGCACTCATGGGTCCGTCTCCGGTGTCTTGAACGTCAGAAGGTTGGTGGATCAGAGCGTCGGCGCGGGGCCGGCAAAGCGTTCGCGCAGCTTCAGCCACGGCTCGGCGAGCCCGAGCATCAGCAGCGCGACCAGCACCGGCGCGAAGAACAGCATCAGCACGTAGAGACCTGCGAGCAGCGCGCCGCGCGAGGGCCAGTCCTTCACCCAGGCGTGGATGACCGCGAGGCCCGCGAAGAGGAAGCCGGCGAGGCAGACCAGCATCATGTTCGCGCCGACCACGCCGGCGATGCCGGGCGCCTGGCCGAAAAGACCGGGCAGGAAGGCGCCGATCGCCGCGATCGCGGCTGCGGTGTTGAACCAGCCGGGCAGCGCGAGATCGGCCATGCGCGGCGTCGGCCGCAGGTTCAGTCCGAGGCGCACCAGCAGGAACTGGGCGAGGGCGGCATTCGCGATGAGGAGGAAGAAGAAGCCGAGGCCGAGGAAGCCGGGCAGGAAGGTGATCGACAGGCGGATGAGCTGCTCGATGCCTTCCGCGCCGACGCCGCCGGGGAGGAACTCCGCGGGAAGCTCGGTGAGGATTGCGCGGGCGCGCCGCAGCTGGCCTTCGCTTGGCCAGATCGCGGTCGGCAGCGAGGTGGCCGCGACGACGGCCGTCAGTCCGAGGGCCGTGAGCAGGAGGCCGGCCGGGGGATACCAGTCGCTGCCGCCATCCGCGCGACGCCGGGTGAGCAGTGCCTGGCGGACCATGATCACGACCGGGACGGCGACGACGAGGCCGAAGAAGAAGCCGAACTCGAAGCGGATCAGCAGCGAAGTCACGGCGACGCTGCTGGCGGTCGCGATCACCGAGGCGTGCGTGCCGAGCGACAACCCGACCAGGAACAGCGGCAGCTGCGCCAGGCTCGAGAGCACGATCCCGCCGAGCGCGAAGGCAAGCGCCGACACGGTCAGGACCGCGGCTGCGATGCCTGCTGCAATCGAGAGGAAGATGTCGCGTCCCGGCATGGGCGGTTCGTCGTGCGCGTGCGGTCGGTGTCGGAAGCGGCCGGGCGTCTCCGTTGGGAGCCGCCCGGCACCGTTCCGCTCAACCCAGCAGGTAAGGCAGCAGGCCCAGGAAGCGGGCGCGCTTGATCGCCTGGGCGAGCTCGCGCTGCTTCTTGGTCGACACCGCCGTGATCCGGGACGGCACGATCTTGCCGCGCTCCGAGAGGAAGCGCTGCAGGAGCTTGATGTCCTTGTAGTCGATCTTCGGCGCATTCGGGCCGGAGAACGGGCAGGACTTGCGCCGACGGAAGAACGGACGACGCGCGCCGCCCGCGCCGCCACGACCCTCGCGGCCTTCGCCGCCCTCGCGGCCGCCGTCGCGGCCACCATCGCGGCCTTCGCCGGCCGAGGCGCCCTGATAACCGTTGCTCATGCTTCAGCTCCTTCACGCGGCTCGTCGTAACGGCTGCGACGGCTGTCGCGGCCGTCGCGGCCTTCGCGACCCTCGCGCTCGTCGCGGCGCTGGAGAATCATGGACGGGCCCTCCTCGAGGGCGTCGACGCGGACGGTCATGTGGCGCAGCACGTCCTCGTTGAGGCGCATGTTGCGCTCCATCTCCGCGATCGCCGCCGGCGGGGCGTCGATGTTCATCAGGACATAGTGTCCCTTGCGGTTCTTCTTGATGCGGAAGGCAAGGTTCCGCAGGCCCCAATATTCGCGCTTGGAGACCTGGCCACCCTGTTCCTGGACGATGGTTGCGAACTGTTCGGTCAGGGCTTCGACCTGGCTGGCCGACACGTCCTGACGTGCAATGAACACGTTCTCGTAGAACGGCATAAGAAACGGCTCCTTCTGGCTGTTTGACGGCCTGCCGCTCCGCCCCGTCACCCATCCTCCTAAGAGGGCGGGCCCGTGGCACCAGCCGCACAGGCCTAGCCGGCCTCTCGCCGGCAAGGAGACCGACCGGATTTCTCCCGGTCGGCTTTGAAGGCGGGCCTTGTACACGCGCGCACCCCGCCGGCGCAAGGGACGCAAGCCGCATGGCGCCATGAGGCCAGGAAGCTCGCACCGCCTGGAGGGCGGCGCTAACCTAAGCACCTGAAATCCGGGGGGATTGGGGAGGGGCTGGGTGCAGGACCAGGGACATCGCGAGACCGGTTCGGTGCCGCTTTGGGCGGGGCTGACGGCCGACGAGCACGAGTTCCAATACAACCCGCAGCGCTCGGTCCAGGACTTCAAGCAGTTCCAGGCCCGGCGCGAGGGGCCCAATGCGGCGGCCAAGGCGCGGCTGCGCTGCTTCGCCGACCAGACCTATGGCGAGCATCCGCTGCGCAAGCTCGACATCTATCCCGCGGCGTTGTCGGGCGCGCCCGTGCACATGTTCTTCCACGGCGGCTACTGGCGGGCGCAGGACAAGCAGAACTTCGCCTTCGTTGCGGCACCGCTGGTGGACGCGGGGATCACCGCCGTCATCGTCAACTACGAGCTCTGTCCGGCCTCGACCCTCGACGGCGTCGTCGACTCGGCGGTGGCTGCCACCGACTGGACGCTGCGCAACATCGCCCGCCATGGCGGCGATCCGGCGCGGCTGACCTTGTCCGGGCACTCCGCCGGCGCGCATCTCGGCGCGGCGATCCTGGCGACCGATTGGCCGGCGCGCGGACTTTCGGCCGACGCGATCAAGGGTGCGGTACTGATCAGCGGCATCTACGACCCGGCGCCCGCCGAGCGCACCAGCGTGAACGCGGAGATCGGCCTCACGCCGGCGCTGATCGCGCGCCACGACTACGAGCGCCGGCCGCTGAAGGTGTCGTGCCCGGCCTGGATCATCGCGGGCGGGCGCGAGCCGTGGCACTGGATCGACCAGTCCTTCCGCTACGCCCACCATCTGCGGCGCCATGGCGGCGACCCGGGGGTCACCGTAAGCCCCGGCTACCACCACTTCGACATCATGGACCAGTACCGCGATCCCGGCAGCGACGTGCTGCGGCCGGTTCTGGCGCTCGCGACGCGTTGACGCCCGAGGGCAGGCGCGAAACTCGAAAGGAACGACCGGGATGAGCAAGATCCGCGACATCCGCCTCGTGGCGCTCGAATGTGCGCTGCCGGACGGCCAGGCCTACGGAATGGCGCGCGGCCTGACCGCGCGGCGCGGCGGCGGGATCGTGCAGGTCGAGACCGAGGACGGCGTGACCGGCATCGGCGAGGCCTGGGGGCCGACGCGGATCGCCGCCGCCTACCTTGACATCGTGAAGCCGTACTTTCTCGGCACCAGCGTGTTCGGCCAGCGCGCCGTGCAGCAGATGGTCTTCGCCAAGCATTACCACTTCGGCACGCAGAACCAGATGATCGGGCTGTTCAGCGGCATCGACGTCGCGTCCCACGACGCGATGGGAAAGCTGCTGAAGGTGCCGGTGACGGACCTGATCGGCGGTCGCCAGCGGACCCATGTCCCCGTCTATGCCTCGGGCGGCTACTTCACGCGCGACACCGACCAGCAGGCCGCGCTGGCACGTCAGCTCGAGCCGCTCGTCGGCCGGGGATTCCCGGCGTTCAAGATCAAGATCGGCCGCAATCCCGCCGAGGACGAGGCGCGGGTGAAGCTCGCCAAGCAGATCATCGGCGAGAGCGCGGTGCTCACCGTCGACAGCAACGGCAACTACACCGTCGACCTCGTGCTCGAGAGCATGCGGCGCATCGCGGCCTACGGCATCGGCTGGTACGAGGAACCGCTCGCGCCGCAGGACTGGAAGGGTTACGCCGAGTTGCGGCCGCGCGCGCCCGTTCCCGTCGCCACCGGCGAGGCGTTGTACGAGGCCTTCGACCTGCGGCGCCTGATCGACGGCCGCATGGCCGACGTCGTCCAGCCGGACCTCGCGCTCTGTGGCGGTTTCAGCGTCGGGCGCTTCGTCGCCGAGCTGTGCGCGGCGGAGCATCTGCGGCTGTCGCCGCATGTCTGGGGGACCGCCGTGGGCCTCGCCGCGGCCGTGCATTGGGTCGCGAGCCTGCCGACCTATCCGCACAGCGAGAACGTGCCGTTCCCGACGCTGGTCGAGTACGACACCGGCGACAATCCGTTGCGCGACAGGTTGCTGGCCACGCCGCTGACGGCCGTCGACGGCCGCATCGCGGTCCCGACCGGGCCCGGCCTCGGCATCGAGCTCGATCCCGCCGTCGTCGCGAAGTATACGGTGCGCTGAGCGCGATGACCGAGACGCTGCTCCGCCTGGAGGGGTTGCGAACGGCGTTCCGCACGCCGCGCGGCCTGCTGCAGGCGGTCGACGGCGTCGACGTCCGGGTGGAGGCGGGCGAGACCGTCGCGATCGTCGGCGAGTCCGGCTCCGGCAAGTCGGTTACGGCGCTGTCGGTCTTGCGCCTCTTCGCGGCGGCCGATGGCGCGCGGCTCGAGGGCGCGATCCACTGGCGCGGCCGGGACGGCGCGACGGTCGATCTCCTGCGGCTCGACGAGCGCGGCATCCGAGCGATCCGCGGCCGCGACATCGCGGTCATCTTCCAGGACCCGGGGGCGAGCCTGAATCCGGTGTTCACCGTCGGCGAGCAGATCCGCGAGGCGCTGCGCCGGCATCGCACCGGCGAGGACGCCACGCGCGTCGCCGCCGAGCTGCTCGACGATGTCGGCATCGCCGATCCGCGCGCGCGACTGCGCGCCTATCCCCACCAGCTGTCCGGCGGCATGCGCCAGCGCGTGATGATCGCCATCGCGCTCGCCTGCGCGCCGCGCCTGCTGATCGCCGACGAGCCGACGACCGCGCTCGACGTGACCATCCAGGCGCAGATCCTTCGGCTGCTCGCCGAGCTCAAGTCGAAGCACGCGATGGCGTTGCTGTTCATCACCCACGATCTCGCCCTCGTGGGCGAGATCGCCGACCGCGTCGTCGTGATGTATGCGGGCCAGGTCGTGGAGACGGGGGCGACCCACGACGTCCTGCATGCGCCTCGTCATCCCTACACGCGCGCCCTGCTGGACTGCCGGCCTCAACGGCGCTACCGCGACGACGACGAGGACGAGCGCGTGCTGATGCCGATCCCCGGCGCGCCGCCGCGGCCGTTCGAACGTCCGGCCGGTTGCCGCTTCGCGCCCCGGTGCGCCCTTGCCGAGGACGCGTGTCGCGCCGGGCCCATCGCGCTCGAGGCCGTCGGCGACGACCGGACGAGCCGCTGCCGCCGCTGGCGGGATGCGACATGAGCGCGGCCCTTGTCGAGGTCGAGGCGCTCGCCAAGCACTTCGCCCTACCGCGTCGCGGCTTCGCGCCGCGCCAGCACGTGCGCGCCGTCGACGGCGTCTCGTTCAGCGTGGCGCCGGGCGAGGTGCTCGGCCTCGTCGGGGAATCCGGATCGGGCAAGTCCACCATCGGGCGGCTCGTCCTGCGCCTGCTGGAGCCGAGCGCCGGCCGCGTGCGCTTCGACGGCGTCGAGATCACCGGGCTATCCGCCTCGGCGCTGCGCCCGCTGCGTCGCGCGATGCAGATGATCTTCCAGGACCCCTATGCCAGCCTCAATCCGCGCCGTGCGGTGGGCGACGCGATCCGCGAGGTGCTCGACCTCCACGGCATCGGCGACCCGGCGACGCGCCGGGTGCGCGCCGGCGAGCTGCTGCAGCGCGTGGGCCTTTCGCCCGCCGACGCCGCGCGCCGGCCGCGCGAGTTCTCGGGCGGCCAGCGCCAGCGCATCGCCATCGCCCGCGCGCTGGCGGTCGGCCCGCGCTTCCTCGTCGCCGACGAGCCGGTGTCGGCGCTCGACGTCTCCATCCAGGCCGGCGTCCTCAAGCTGCTGCGCGAGCTGCAGCGCGACCTCGATCTCGCGATGCTTTTCATCTCGCACGATCTCTCGGTGGTCGAGGTGATGGCCGATCGCGTGATGGTCCTCTATCTCGGCCGCGTCATGGAGGTCGGGCCGACCCGCGCGATCTACACGCGGCCGCGTCATCCCTACACGGCCGGGCTGCTGGCGGCCGCGCCGCGCCTGACGCCGCGCGAGGCCGGCCCCCAGGTGCAGCTGCGCGACGAGATCCCGAGCCCGTCCGATCCGCCCAGCGGCTGCGTGTTTCGCACCCGCTGCCCGTTCGCGCAGCCCGCCTGCGCCGCCTCCGTTCCCGTGCTCGAGTCGGTCGGTCCCGGCCACGCGCGCGCCTGCCTGCGCCATGACCTCGATCTCTGACGACGCGCCGATCCTCGTCGTCGGCGGCCGCGGCTTCGTCGGCGCCGCCGTCGTCCGCCATCTCGCGCGGCGCGGGCGGCGACTGCACCTCTTCGGGCCGGCGGCGGCCGGAGCGCTGCCGGACGGCGTCGACGAGACGGCCGGCTCGATCACCGACGCCGCGGCGCTTGCGGCGATCCTGGGCCGTCTGCGTCCACGATGCGTGGTCAGCTTCGCGGCATTCTCGAGCGGCACGGTCGGACTGAGCCGCTCGGGCGAGATCGATCCGGAGCAGGCGCTGGCGGTGAACGTTCTCGGCTTCCGTCGACTGCTCGCCGCCGCGGTCGATGCCGGCGTGCGCCGGGTCATCTGGAGCAGTTCGACCGTCGTGCTCGGCGCCGCGCAGGACCTCGTCCATCGTCTCGACGAGAGCGCGCCGCGACGCCCGCTGACGAATTACGGCCTCACCAAGCTTCTCGCCGAGGACGTCGCCGCGTTCATGCGCCGGCGCCATGACCTAGAGACGATCGGCCTGCGCATCCCGCTGATGCTGGGACCCGGCCTCTGGTACGACGGCGCGGCGGCGGTCGTGAAGCGCATGGTCGCCGCCGCGCGCACACGCACGAGGCCGCGCGTCGAGGTTCCCGGCGTCCCGTTCGATGCCATGCACGTCGACGACGCCGGCGCGCTGGTCGAGCGGCTCGTCGGCCACGACGGTCCTCTGGCGGCGCTCTACAACGTCGCGGGATTCACCACCGATCATGCGACGATCCGGTCGCGCCTCGCCGCGCTGGTTCCCGGCTTCGATGCCGATCTCGCGACGACGCCGCCGCCGATCGTCTATCCGCTCGTCAGCCAGGCCGCGCTCGAGCGCGACACCGGGTGGCGGCATCGCCACGATCTCGACGCCGTCCTCCGCGACATGCTTGCCGAAGGGAGTTCGCCATCATGACGATCGAAAAGCGCCTGGCCGAGCTGGGCATCGTTCTGCCGGTGCCGCGCGCGCCGGCCTTCTCCTACGTGCCCGTCGCCGTGCAGGGCGGCCTCGCCTGGGTGTCGGGGCAGCTCCCGTGGGAGGCCGACGGCGGCCTGTCGAAGGGCAAGCTCGGGGCCGATGCGAGCGTCGACCAGGGCAAGCGCGCGGCGAGGCTCTGCGTGATCAACGGCCTGAGCGTGCTGAAGGCGGCGCTCGGTTCGCTCGAGCGGGTCGAGCGGATCGTCAAGGTCGTCGGCTTCGTCGCCTCGGCGCCGGGCTTCGTCGAGCAGCCGGCCGTCGTCGACGGTGCTTCGACGCTGCTCGGCGAGGTGTTCGGCGAGGCGGGGCGGCATGCGCGCTCGGCGATCGGCGTGGCCGAGCTGCCGCGCGGCGTGCCCGTCGAGGTCGAGTTCGTCGCCGCCGTCAGAGCCGGTTGAGCGGCAGCTTCAGGTACGACACGCCGTTGGCCGCGGGGGGTGGAAACGCCCCTGCGCGCACATTGACCTGGATCGAGGGCAGCAGCAGCGCGGGCATCTCCAGCTTCGCGTCGCGAGCCTCGCGAAGCGCGACGAAGGCGTCCTCGTCGATGCCGTCGCGCACGTGCGGATTGCGCGACCGCTGCTCGGCGACGGTCGTCTCCCAGGCGAAGGCGTCGCGGCCCGGCGCCTTGTAGTCGTGGCACATCCACAGCCGCGTCGTCGGCGGCAGGGCGAGCAGGCGGCGGATCGAGCGGTAGAGCGTGCGCGCGTCGCCGCCGGGAAAGTCGCAGCGCGCGGTGCCGTAGTCGGGCATGAACAGCGTGTCGCCGACGAACACGTCGTCGCCGATCCGGTAGCTGACGCAGGCCGGCGTGTGACCAGGCGTCGCCATCACCTCGATCTCGAGGCCGCCCAGGGCGATGCGCTCGCCGTCGCGCACCAGGCGATCGAAGGCGCTGCCGTCGGGAACGACGTCGGGGAGGTCGAAGATCTCCTTGAACGTGCCCTGGACCTGCGCGATCGCCGCGCCGATGGCGACCTGTGCGCCGGACCGCGCCTTGATGTGCCGGGCCGCGGTCATGTGGTCCGCGTGCGCGTGGGTCTCGAGGATCAGAGCGATGCGCAGGCCCTCGCTTGCCGCCCGGGTCAGGATCGCATCGGCGGAGGTCGTGGCGGTCCGCCCCGACCGGGCGTCGAAGTCGAGCACGGGATCGATCACGACGGCGGCGCGCGTCGCCGGATCGGCGACGAGATAGCTCACCGTGAAGGTCGGTGCGTGGAAGAAGGCGTGGATCGCTGGGCGCATGATCGGCTCGGCTCCACCTGGACCGTCGTCTAATATGGAGATGTCGAGCGAGCGTCAATCGAACCCTGTCGCGGCGCCGCGCCGACGGCGGCGGCGCGATGGCGCTCGAGCTCGAGCGCCGGGGATGCCGCGATGCAGGTCAGCCGAGCGGGCTCTCCGCTTGACGACCTGACGCGCGTGGCGAAACCTCTGCCTCGCGATTTCGCTCAAGGGGAGGGAAGCATGGTTCTCGTGACACGCCGCCGCACGCTGGGCGTCCTGGCGTCGCTCTGGCTCGCCGCGACGGCGCTCGCCGGCGTCGCGCCGGCCGCGGCGCAGGATGCGCAGATCTACGGCAAGTCGGACCCGGCCGCGAAGAACGGTGGCCGCCTCACGATCGGCTCCCTCACCGAGCCGCCGGCGCTCGACCCCTACCATCAGGGCGCCGACGCGCGCATCCGCGTGACGGTACTGTCCTATCAGGGCCTGTTCTACGAGGATGCGACCGGCCAGGCGATCCCTCTGCTCGCCGAGAGCTACACGATGTCGCCCGACGGGCTGAGCTACACGTTCAAGCTCCGCCGCGGCGTCAAGTTCCACACCGGCCAGACGATGACGTCGGCCGACGTGAAGTACAGCTACGACTATCTTCGCGACTCCAAGAACGGCTCGCCGGGCGCCGGCGACCTTTCGACGGTCGACGCGATCGATGCGCCCGACGAGAACACCGTCGTCTTCAAGCTGTCGAAGCCAAACGGCCTGCTGCCGATCACGCTCACCCATCGCTACGGCGGCGTGATCCCCAAGGACTACTTCGCGTCGGGGCCGGAGTCGCGCACCAAGCTGAACGAGGTGTCGGTCGGAACCGGCCCGTTCAAGCTCAAGCAGTTCAGGCAGAACTCGGTTCTGGTGTTCGAGAAGTTCAAGGACTACTGGCAGGCGGGGCTGCCGCATGTCGACGAGGTGACCTTCGCGTTCATGCCGAATTCGGCCGCGCTGGTCGTCGCGGCGCAGAACCGGCGCGTCGATCTCGGCATCTTCACGCGGCCGCAGGATGCCGAGCAGCTGAGCAAGGTGCCCGGCGTGAAGCTCGTGCGGACGCCGTCGATGAACCAGAAGAGCATCGATCTCGGCTCCGAGTACGGCGCGCTGAAGGACGTGCGCGTGCGCCAGGCGCTCGCACTCGCCATCGACAAGGAAGCGGTGATGAAGGCGTCGATCGCCGGCTACGGCCAGGTGATCGGCACCGTCGTCGCCGGCATGCAGGATCGCTGGGGCGTGCCGCTCGGTCAGCTGCCGAACCAGAAGGTCGATCTCGATCGCGCGCGCAAGCTGCTGGCGGAGGCGGGGCACGCCAACGGGCTCGAACTCGATCTGACGACGATCATCGGCTACGACTGGATGGACGCGGCTGCCGTCACGATCGCCGACCAGGTGCAACGCGTCGGCGTGAAGCTCAACATCAAGAAGGTCGAGCTCGGGGTCTGGATCCGCAACTTCCAGAGCCGGCAGATGGGATTCACGTTCAACGACTGGCCGACCTCGCCGGATCCGAGCCTGCTGTTCTACCGCCACTTCCGTGCGCAGCCGCTGGGCGCCGACTTCCGCAATTGGAACAACGAGAAGGCGAGCCTGCTGCTCGATCGCGGGCGCGAGGAGTCGGACTACGCGAAGCGGCGCGTCATCTACGACGAGTTCCAGAAGATCCTCGCCGAGGAGGTGCCGACGATCATGATGTTCTCGGCCGACCTGCTGACGGTCGAGCGCGATCGCGTGCGCAACCACCAGCAGCATCCGACCGGCTGGTACTTCGGGCTGATCAAGACCTGGCTCGCCGACTGAGCCGATCCGGCCGCCGCCGTCCCGCCACCGGCGGGGCGGCGGCCGGGCGGCGTCCGACATGCTCCGCTTCCTGGTTTCCCGCCTGACCAGCGCGCTCGTCGCCGCGCTGCTGTCGAGCCTCGTGGTCTTCGTGCTGATGCGCGCCGTGCCCGGCGACATCGTCGCGCAGATGCTGGGCCAGTCGAGCGATCCGACAGCGGCCGCGGCGCTGCGAGGATTCTTCGGCCTCGACCGGCCGATCCTCGGCCAGTTCGCGGACTGGCTGGGGCAGCTTGCGCAGGGCGATCTCGGTCGCAGCTGGTACCAGGGCAAGCGCGTGACGCTGCTCATCGCCGAGGCCTTCGAGGTGACGCTCGAGGTCGCGGTCGCGACGCTCGCCCTCGCGACGCTGATCGGCGTGCCGCTCGGCGTCGTCGCGGGCATCTTCGAGGGGACGCGTCTCGATGCGGCGATCCAGACGTTCAACCTCGTCGGTCTTTCCGCCCCGGTGTTCTGGATCGGATTGATGCTCCTGGTCGGCGCGTCGTCGCTGCTGTCCTGGTCGCCGCCCTTCGCCTACATGCCGCCCTCGGTCGACCTCGCGGACAACCTTTCGATCATCGTCCTGCCGGTGCTGAGCCTCGCCTTGCTGCAGGCCGCCGCCTACAGCCACTTCGTGCGCGACTGCATGGTGGGCGAATTGCGTCGCGACTACGTGCGGGCGGCGATCGCCAAGGGGCTGTCGCCGGCGCAGGTCTACTTCAAGCATGCGCTGCGCAACATCCTCATTCCGCTCGTGACCTTCATGGGCCTGATCCTGGTGCAGATCCTCGGCGGCACGGTCGTGATCGAGTCCCTGTTCTCGTTGCCGGGCCTCGGCCGGCTGATCCTCTCGGGCATCCAGGGCCGCGACTACCCGGTGGTGCAGGGGACGCTGCTCTTCGTCGTCGTGATCGCGATCACGATCAACTTCGTCGTCGATCTGCTCTACGGGCTGATCGATCCGCGCCTGCGGCCATGACTCCGGCGTCGTCGCGGCGCGCGCTGCTGACGGCGAGCCCGCTGCAGGCGCTCTGCGCGCTGATCCTGGCGGTGTTCGTCGTGCTTGTCCTCGTGCCGGACTGGGTCGCGATGCGCTCGCCGCTCGCCGTCGACCCGTCGCGCGCGCTCCAGCCGCCTTCGGCGGAGCACTGGTTCGGAACCGACGACGTGGGGCGCGACCTCTTCGCCCGGGTGATCCACGCCACCCGAGTGACCCTCGGGCTCGTCGCGGGCGCCCTGCTGCTCTCCGCCGCGATCGGCGCCGTGCTCGGCCTCCTGGCCGGCTATGTCGGCGGCGTCGTCGACCTCGCGGCGGGGCGCGTCGTCGACGTGATCCTGACCTTCCCGCCGATCATCGCCGGCGTCGTCATCACCGGCATCCTCGGACCGGGTGCCGGCAATCTCGTGCTCGCGCTCGCGATCGTCTACATGCCGATGTTCTTCCGCATCGCGCGGTCGGGCGCCCTCGCCGAGAGCCAGCGCACCTATGTCGAGGCGGCCCGCGCGCTGGGCTTCGGCGAGCTGAGCATCCTGGTGCGCCAGGTGACGCCGAACGTGCTGCCGTTGGTGCTGCTGCAGTACGTGATCCTGTTCCCGCTGGCGCTGCAGATCGAGGCCGCGCTCGGCTTCCTGGGGCTCGGCGTGGCGCCGCCCACGCCCGATTGGGGGGCGATCCTGGAGCAGGGCAAGAACTTCATCCTGGTCGCGTGGTGGATCTCGCTGTGGCCGGGAGTCTTCTTGCTGGCCTCGGCGTTCGCGGTGATGGTTCTGGGCCGGGTGCTGCAGCAGCGCCTGGGAAGCGGTTGAGGAGGATAGCGATGCCGGTCCGTCTGGCTCTGTTCGAGGACAAGATCGTGCCGGGGCGAAGCCTCGCCTGGCGTCCGGCACCGCGCGTGATCTATGTGCGCGGCGGGTCGGTGCGGGTCCGCGACGCTGCGGCGACGCATCCGCTGACGGTGGACCGCTGCGCCCTTTTTCAGGGCGAGCTCGCGGTCAGCGGCGACGGCGAGATCTGGACCTTCGAGATCTCGGCGGCGGCGCTGGCGGCGATGGACGACGACGACAAGCGCCGCACGATCCTTGCGGCCGAGATCGACCTCGATGCGACCAAGCCGGTGCTGTTCCGCGCCGACCGCGTCGATTTCCTGCCGGACGGCGTGACCCCGCGGCACGGGCACAAGGGATCCGGAATCCGTCGCCTGCTGTTCGGGCGGCTGGTCGCGGAGATCGGCCACGAGGTCCGGCGCATCGAGTCGGGCCAGGCGTGGTTCGAGTCGGGAAGGGACCCGGTGATCGGTCGCAACATCGCGCCCGCGAGCGCCTTCGTGCGCGGTCTCGCCCTGCCGGTCGAGCTCAAGGGCCAGCCGACCTTCATCCCCTGGACGCCCGAGGAGGCGAGCAAGCCGCGCGGCGTGCGCCCGCAGCCGTTCTTCGACGAGATCGTCACGCTGCCGTCGCCTTGACGACGCCGGGCGGGGGACGTAACCCGGCCCGCACCAATCAATCGGGAGTCGCGACCACATGACACGCGCCTTCGTATTTCCGGGGCAGGGATCGCAGGCCGTCGGCATGGGCAAGGCCCTCGCCGAGGCCTTCACCGAGGCACGCCTGGTCTTCGAGGAAATCGACGACGCGCTCGGGCAGAAGCTGTCGCGCCTCATGTTCGAGGGGCCGGAAAGCGAGCTGGTGCTCACGGCGAACGCCCAGCCCGCGTTGATGGCGGTCTCGATGGCGGTGATCCGCGTGCTGGAAAAGGACGCCCGGCTCGCGCTGCCGCAGCTCGCCAGTCATGTCGCCGGGCATTCGCTCGGCGAGTACTCGGCGCTCGCCGCCGCCGGGGCGCTGCCGGTCGCCGATGCCGCGCGCCTGCTGCGCCTGCGCGGCGATGCGATGCAGAAGGCGGTGCCGGTCGGCGAGGGGGCCATGGCCGCCCTTCTTGGCCTCGACCTGCCGGCGGCGCAGGAGATCGCCGCCGCGGCGGCTGCCGGCGACGTGTGCGACTGCGCGAACGACAACGCGCCCGGCCAGGTCGTCGTCAGCGGCCATCGCAAGGCGGTCGAGCGCGCGGTCGAGATCGCCAAGACCAAGGGCGCGAAGCGCGCGATCCTCCTGCCGGTGTCGGCGCCGTTCCACTGCGCGTTGATGAAGCCCGCCGCCGCCGCGATGGCGGAGGCGCTGGGGCGCGCGACGATCGCACCGCCGCGCGTGCCGCTCGTCGCCAACGTCACGGCCAGCGCCGTGAGCGATCCCGAGGCGATCCGCGACCTGCTGGTGCAGCAGGTCACCGGACTGGTTCGCTGGCGCGAAAGCGTCTCCTGGATGAAGTCGCAGGGTGTGACGACGCTGGTCGAGTGCGGTGCGGGCAAGGTGCTGAGCGGGCTCACGCGCCGCATCGAGGCCGAGATGACCGGCGTCGCGCTCAACGGTCCGCAGGACATCGAAGCCTTCGTGAAGACGATCTGAGCGCGCCAGGGAGAGACAAGGCATGTTCGAGCTGAAGGGCAAGTCGGCGCTGGTGACCGGGGCATCGGGCGGGATCGGCGGCGCGATCGCGCGTGCGCTGGTCCGGCAGGGCGCGCGGGTCGCGGTCGCGGGGACCCGCGTCGAGGCGCTGGAGGCGCTGCGAGCCGAGCTGGGGGATGCGGCGGTCGTGGTGGTCGGCGATCTCGGCGACCAGGCCGCGACGGATCGGCTTTTCGCCGAGGCCGAGAAGGCGCTGGGGCAGATCGACATCCTGGTCAACAACGCGGGCCTCACCCGCGACATGCTGTCGATGCGCATGAAGGACGAGGACTGGCAGAAGGTCCTCGACGTCAATCTTTCGGCCGGCTTCCGTCTCGCCCGTGCCGCAATGCGCGGCATGATGAAGCGCCGATGGGGACGCATCATCGGCATCACCTCGATCGTCGGCGTGACCGGCAATCCCGGCCAGGCGAACTACGCCGCGGCGAAGGCCGGCATGATCGGCATGAGCAAGTCGATCGCCGGCGAAGTCGCGTCGCGCGGGATCACCGTGAACTGCGTCGCCCCCGGCTTCATCGCGACGCCGATGACCGACGTCCTGTCGGCCGACCAGAAGCAGAGGCTGCTCGGGGCGATTCCCGCGGGCCAGCTGGGCCGGTCCGAGGACATCGCCGCCGCCGTGGTCTATCTGGCGTCCGAGGAGGCGGCCTACGTCACCGGGCAGACGCTCCACGTGAACGGCGGCATGGCGATGATCTGATTGGGGTTTTGCCCGGATGCCGGCCGCTGTCCGACGTTGGCAAGCGGAAACGGCTTGTGTTAAGCACGCGGCCCGTTTTATGGGCCAGTTCACTGATCGACAGCGACTCCGCCGAGTTCGGTGCGGCTCCGTCAACCTACGGGCGGTGGAGCGGATGTTCCGCCCGCAACAATCCTGGAAAGGCCAAAGAAATGAGCGACATCGCCGAGCGCGTTAAGAAGATCGTGGTTGAGCACCTGGGCGTCGACGAGGGCAAGGTCACCGAGAACGCCAGCTTCGTCGATGACCTCGGCGCGGACAGCCTGGACACCGTCGAGCTCGTGATGGCGTTCGAGGAGGAGTTCGGCTGCGAGATCCCGGACGACGCCGCCGAGAAGATCACGACGGTGAAGGACGCCATCGCGTACATCGAATCGCACAAGTGAATCGACGTCGGGCGGTCTAGGCGCGCCGGAGAGATCGATGCGACGCATTGTCGTGACGGGACTGGGGCTGGTCACGCCGCTGGCATGCGGCGTGGAGGCGACTTGGAAGCGGTTGATCGCCGGAGAGTCCGGGCTCGGCCTGATCCAGAGCTTCGACGTGTCGGACCTGCCGGCCAAGGTCGCCGGCCAGGTGCCGCGCGGCGCGACGAGCGACGGGCTTTTCAATCCCGACGACTGGGTCGCGCCGAAGGACCAGCGCAAGATCGACGACTTCATCCTGTTCGGCATCGCCGCCGCGGACATGGCGATCGCCGATTCGGGCTGGGTGCCGCAGACCGACGAGGCGCGCGAGCGCACCGGCGTCCTGATCGGCTCCGGCATCGGCGGCCTCGGGACGATCTACGAGACCTCGATCACCCTGAAGGAAAAGGGGCCGCGCCGCGTCAGTCCGTTCTTCATTCCCTCGGCCCTGATCAACCTCGCGTCGGGCCAGGTGTCGATCAAGCACGGGTTCCGCGGGCCGAATCATTCGGTGGTCACGGCCTGTTCGACCGGTGTCCATGCCATCGGCGACGCGGCACGCCTGATCATCCAGGAGGATGCCGACGTCATGGTCGCCGGCTCCGCCGAGGCGGCCGTATGCCGGATCGGGATGGCGGGCTTCGCGGCCGCCCGCGCGCTGTCGACCGCTTTCAACGACACCCCGGAGCGCGCCTCGCGCCCCTGGGACAAGGATCGCGACGGTTTCGTGATGGGCGAGGGGGCGGGGATCGTCGTCCTCGAGGAGCTCGAGCACGCCAGGCGCCGCGGCGCCAAGATCTACGCGGAAATCACGGGCTACGGCTTGTCCGGCGACGCGCATCACATCACGGCGCCGCCCGAGGACGGCAACGGGGGTTTCCGATCGATGCGCGCCGCGCTCAAGCGGGCCGGCCTGGCCCCCGACCAGATCGACTACGTGAACGCCCACGGCACCTCGACGCCCCTGGGCGACGAGATCGAGCTTGGCGCGGTGAAGCGCCTGTTCGGCGATCACGCGTACAAGCTGTCGATGTCGTCGACCAAGTCGGCGACGGGGCATCTGCTCGGCGCAGCCGGCAGCATCGAGGCGATCTTCTGCATGCTGGCGATGCGCGACCAGATCGTGCCGCCGACGCGCAATCTGGACTCGCCGTCGCCGGGCTGCGACATCGACCTGGTCCCGCATACGGCGAAGCCGCGCAAGGTGCGGCACGCGCTCTCGAACTCCTTCGGCTTCGGCGGCACGAACGCGAGCATCGTCGTCTCGCAGTTCAACTGACGGAGGCGGCCGATGCGGATGCTCGGCCGGATTTTCGTCTGCCTCGTCCTGCTGCTGATCGTCATCGGGGTCGTCGGCGGCGGGTTCTGGCAGCGCTACACCCAGCCCGGACCGTCGCCCAAGCCGATCGCGGTCGTCGTGCCGAAGGGGGCCGGCCTCGAGGAGATCGCCGTGCGCCTCGCCGACGCGGGGCTGATCGTCGAGCCGCGGATCTTCGCCATCGGCACGACGATCGACGGGCTGTCGCGCCGCTTCAAGTTCGGCGAGTTCGAGTTCCCCGCCCATGTGAGCGCGCGCGGCGCCGCGGAGGTGATCGCGGCCGGCAAGACCATCCAGCGCCGCCTGACGGTGCCCGAGGGACTCACGGTCAAACAGGTCCTGACCCTGCTCGAGCGTGCCGAGGGGCTCGACGGCGCCGCGACTGCACCGCCGGAAGGCTCGCTGCTGCCCGACACCTGGTTCTACAGCTGGGGCGACAGCCGCGAGAAGTTCGTCGAGCGCCAGCGCCAGGCGATGAGCCGGGTGCTGCAGGAGCTGTGGCGTCAGCGCAGCCCCGGGCTGCCGCTGAAGACGCCGCAGGAGGCGCTGATCCTGGCCTCGATCGTCGAGAAGGAGACGGGCGTCGCCGCGGAGCGGACCCGGGTGGCGGCGGTTTACGTCAACCGCCTGAAGCGCGGCATGCGTCTGCAGGCGGATCCGACGGTCGTGTACGGCCTCAACGACGGCGCGGGGCCGCTCGACCGGCCGATCTCGCGCAGCGACCTCGAGAACCCGCACGCCTGGAACACCTACGTCAATGACGGCCTGCCGCCGACCCCGATCGCCAACCCGGGCCGCGCCTCGATCGAGGCCGTGATGAAGCCGGCGCAGACGGAGGAGCTCTACTTCGTCGCCGACGGTACGGGCGGCCACGTGTTCTCGCGCAACATCAACGACCACAATCGCGCCGTCGAGCGTCTGCGCAACCTCGAGCGGCAGCGCGCCACGCGCGCCAACTGAGGTCAGCGCGGCCGCAGGCCCCGCTTGCGCGGCAGCCGCGCCATGATCCGGTCGAGCAGCGGCTCGGGGAGCGCGGTCAGGACGCGCAGCAGCCAGTAGAGGCGCAGGGGAAAGACGATGCGCGCACGGTTGGCGGCGAGGCCGCGCGAGATGATGCGCGCGGCGCGCGCCGCCGGCATCAGGAACGGCATCGGAAAGTCGTTGGCGTCGGTCATCGGGCTCTTGACGTAGCCCGGGCAGATCACCGCGATCTCGATGCCGTGCGGCGCATAGTCGACGCGAAGCGCCTCGCCCCAGACCCGGACCATCGCCTTCGAGGCGCAATAGCTCGGCGCGCCGGCGAAGCCGCGAAACGACGCGATCGAGCTCATGATCGCGACCTGCCCGCGCCCCTGCCGCAGCATGATGCGCAGCGCAGGGTGCACCGTGTCGACCACGCCGCCGACATTGACCGCGAGGATCGCCGCCGCCTGCTCGGGCGGCTCGCGCAGGTCGGTGGGCGCGACCTGCGGACCGGTGCCGCCGGAGATGCCCGCGTTGGCGATCACGAGATCGAGCGGCCGGTCGGCGGCCGCGGACTCGAGCCAGGCGGCGATCGAGGCGGCGTCGGTCACGTCGACGCGGGAAGCGACAACGTCGGCGCCGCGCGCCCGGCAGTCCGCGGCGACGGCGGCGAGCGCGGTCTCCGACCGGCCGGCAAGCGCGAGGCGGATTCCGGGGCGCGCGTAATGCGCCGCGAGCGCCGCGCCGATGCCGCTCGACGCGCCGGTGATCGCAATGTGGCGTGGATCGCGCATCGCTTCTCCGTTCATCGCCGGGGGAAACCCACTATAGTCCGCGCCGCTTCGAGTCCGCCTCGAAGGCGATGTTCTGACGGAGCCGGGGACCGGTCGTGACAGTTGCCAGCATGACGGGATTTGCGCGCGCATCGGGCAGCGATGCGCAGTGGCGCTGGGCCTGGGAGGCGCGCAGCGTCAACGGGCGCGGGCTGGACCTGCGCCTGCGCCTGCCTCCGGGGCTCGATCGGCTCGACCAGCCCGCGCGCGCCGCCGCGACGAAGCGGTTCCAGCGCGGCAGCCTGTCGCTGACCCTGACGCTCGAGCGGATCCAGGCCGGCGTGCCGCTGCGCCTCAACCGCCAGCGCCTCGACGAGTATCTTGCGATCCTGCGCGACGTCGGCACCCAGGGCGGGCTCGCCCCGGCGCGCCTCGATGGGCTGCTGGCCCTGCGCGGCGTCATCGAGAGCAGCGAGGACGAGCAGGCCGAGGACGCGGAATCGCTGGCCCGTTTCGATGCGGCGTTGCTCGCGACGCTCGAGTCCACGCTGACCGCGCTCGCCGCCGCCCGCGCGGCCGAGGGCGAGCGTCTGGCGGCGGTGTTCGAGGAGCTGCTCGGGACGATCGCAGGGCTGGCGCGCGACGCCCGCGAGCTTGCGGCCACCCAGCCCGAGACCCTGCGGGCGCGGCTGATGGCGCAGCTGGCCGAGCTTGCCGCCACGGCGCAGCCCGACCGACTCGCGCAGGAGGTGGCCTTGCTGGCGACCAAGGCCGATGTGCGCGAGGAGCTCGATCGCCTCGACGCGCATGTCGCGCAGGCCCGCGGCCTGCTCGGCGGCTCCGCGCCTGCCGGGCGCAAGCTCGAGTTCCTGGCCCAGGAGTTCAATCGCGAGGCCAACACGTTGTGCTCGAAGTCGACCGACCTCGCGCTGACGCGGCTCGGCCTCGACCTCAAGGTCGCCATCGACCGCCTGCGCGAGCAGGCCGCCAACCTGGAGTAGGAGCTGCGATGAGCGACGCGATCCCGCGCCGCGGCCTGATGCTGGTGCTGTCCTCGCCGTCCGGCGCGGGGAAGACCTCGATCTCGCGCGCGCTCCTCGATCAGGACGATAATCTCGCCATGTCGGTCTCGGTGACGACGCGGCCCAAGCGGCCCGGCGAGGTCGCGGGGCGCGACTACCATTTCATCGACGGCGAGAGTTTCGGGTTGATGATCAACCGCGGCGAGCTGCTCGAGCACGCAAAGGTGTTCGGCAACTACTACGGCACGCCGCGCGCGCCGGTCGAGGACTCGCTGCGTTCGGGCCGCGACGTGCTGTTCGACATCGATTGGCAGGGCACGCAGCAGATCCGCGAGGCGGCGCGTGCCGATCTCGTCGCGGTGTTCATCCTGCCGCCCTCGACGCGCGAGCTGGAGAAGCGCCTCAAGAGCCGGGCACAGGACAGCGCACGCGTCGTCGCCGAGCGCATGGCGAAAGCCGCCGACGAGATGAGCCATTGGCCCGAGTACGACTACGTCGTGGTCAATCGCGACCTCGAGACCAGCGTGGCGCAGGTCCGATCCATCCTGGCCGCCGAACGGTTGCGTCGCGACCGGCAGATCGGCCTGGGCGAATTCGTCAAGGCGCTTCGCGAGGGCCAGTAGCTCCGCATCCCGATGCGGCGCGCGCGGCATAGGCGCGCGCCAGCGCGCAGAAAGCAGTGACCGGCAGCGTCTCCGCCCGCGCCGTCGGGTCGATCCCGGCGGCGGCGAGCGGCGCGAGCGGATCGCCGCCGAGCGCGCGCAATGCGCTGCGCAGCATCTTGCGCCGCTGGCCGAACGCCGCGGCGACGACGCGGCCGAGCATCGCGCGCGGCGCCGGCGCGACCGGCTCGGCGCGCGGCTCGAGGCGCAGGATGGCGGAGGCGACCTTGGGCGGCGGCACGAAGGCGCCGGCCGGCACGTCGAAGACCCGCCGCGCGGTCCAATGCCACTGGGCCGCGACCGCGAGGCGGCCATAGGCGTCGGTGCCCGGCGCCGCGACCACGCGCTCGACCACCTCCTTCTGGAGCATCACAGTGAGTCCGACGAAGTCCTCGGGATGTTCGAGCCAGTCGATCAGCAAAGGCGTTCCGACGTTGTAGGGCAGATTGGCGACCACCCGCCGCGGCGTCGCGCCGAGGGCATGGACCGCCACCTTCATCGCGTCCGCGGTCATGACCTCGAGGCGGCCCGGATAGGCCGCGGCGATCTCGGCGAGGACGGGGACGAAGCGCTCGTCGCGCTCGATCGCGATCACGTGCGCCGCCCCGGCGGCGAGCAGGCCGCGCGTGAGGCCGCCGGGGCCGGGCCCGACCTCGATCGTCGTCCCGGTCGAAAGGTCGCCGGCGGCGTCGGCGATCCGTCGCGTCAGGTTCAGGTCGAACAGGAAGTGCTGACCGAGCGACTTGCGCGCGAACAGCCCATGGCGCTCGGCGACGAGGCGCAGCGGCGGCAGGCCGTCCGCGGCGAGCTCCGGCGAGGCGGGCTCACGCCTCAAGCGCGGATGTCGACATAGGCCTGGCGGCGCAGGTCGCGCAGGTAGCGTCGGGCCAGCAGGTCGAGGCGCTGGCGCAGCAGGCCTTCCTGGATGTCCTCGGTCGACGGCAGGCCCGAAGGCGCTTCCTCGCGCGTGCAGGCCATGAGCAGCACAACCGCATTTCCGGCGCGGATCGGCTCGGAGGCCTCGCCGGCCTTGAGGTTGCGGATCTTCTCGCGGATCTGCGGGTTGACGTCGCCGAGGCGCAGGCGCTGCGGCTCCGGCGGCGGCGGCACGCGGGCCTCCTTGGCGGCCTTGGTCAGCTCCTCGCAGCTGCCGACCGCCTCGCGCACGGTGCTGGCGAGTTGCAGCGAACTGCGCGCCTCGTTGGCGTTGCGCGCCGGAAGGATCAGCTGGGTGATCGTGAGCACGGCCTCCTCCGGCGAGGCGCCGGCGATGGTGCGCTTTCCGCGCAGGCCGTAGACGTAGAAGCCGCCCGGCGTGCGCGTCGGGGGCGTGACCTCCCCGGGACGCAGCTGCTTCACCGCGGCCTCGAGTTCCTCGTCGAGCTGTCCCTCCTGGACCCAGCCGATGTCGCCGCCGTTCGCCGCCGATGCCGCCTGCGAGAACTGCTGCGCGATGGCCGGAAAGGACGTTCCCCGCTGCATCTGCTGGATCAGGTTCATCGCCGTCTGGCGGACCTCGTCCTCCTGGTCGGGGTTGTCGATGGGCAGGAAGATCTCGGACAGGAGGAACTCCGGCGAACCCTGCTTGGCCTTGATCCGGTCGAGGACCTCCTTGACCTCCTCCTCGTTGACCGTGACCTCGGCGCGCAGGCGGCGCTGGATCAGCTTCTGCCACGCGATGCCGGCCCGCAGCTGCTGCTCGAGCGCCTTTCGCGGCACGTTGGCGCGTGTCAGCAGCTCGCCGAGCTGGCCCTTGCGCATGCGGTTGGCCTGCTCGATCCGGCCGATCGCCCCCTCGATGTCCTCGTCGGAGACGGTGACGTTCTGGCGGGCCGCCTCCTGCGCCTGCAGCCGCTCGTCGATCAGGCCGCGAAGCACCTGCGGCTCGAGGCGCTTGCGGATCTCGGCGGTGTCCGGGAGTCCCGAAGACACCATGGTCAGCCGCATGCGATTGACGATGTCCAGCGCCGAGATCACCTCGTCGTTCACGACGGCGACGATCTTCAGCGCGTTCGACTGCGCATGGGCCGGCGCGACCAGCGAGAGGGCCAGGGTCGCGGCGACGATGAGGTAACGGATCATGTCGGACTCTTAGGCCAGCGGAGCGGAGGCATCAACGGCGGTCGCGGCGGCGACCGGCAGCCGGCCTCAGCCGTCCTCCTGGTGGAGAAGCAGCGTCACGCCCAGCAGCGACATGACACTCGCCGGCGCCCAGGCCGCGAGGTGGACCGGTATCGCCTGGCTCAGCCCCAGCGCCGCCACGAGGTTGGACAGGAAATACAGCAGAAATCCGGCGGCGAGACCGAGGCCGACCATGGTCATGCCGCCGCCGCGACGCGGTGGTCGCAGGCTCACCGTCGCGGCGATCAGGATCATCCCCACCAGCAGCAGCGGGCTCGCCAGCAGGCGATGGAGGTGGAGGAGGTGGCGGCGGGCCGAGAATCCGGCGTTCTCGAGCGTGCGGATGAAGCCCGGCAGCTCCCAGAAGGAGATGGTCTCGGGCGCGGCGAAGGCGTCCTGGATCTGCTCGCGGGTCATGTCCGTGGGCAGGCGGTAGGCGGGCTCGCGTCGCGGCGCGCGATCGGGAAGGCTGATGATCGCATCGGTGAGGACCCAGGCGCCGGGCTCGAGCACGGCCCGCTTGGCGTCCATACGGCTGAGGAACAGATCGCCGCCGCTCTCGCCGCCGCGCTGCGGCCGCGCGAAGTTCCAGATGATGACGTCGTACAGCTCCATCTTCTCCGACGTCACGCGCAGCGCATTGATGACGGCGTTCCCCTCGCTGCCGGCCTGGCGCAGCCAGAAGCCGTTCTGCGACACGGCGAGCTGGCTGGCGCGGCCGCGGAACACCTGGGATTCGAGAGTCTCGTAGCGCGCGTAGAGCGCGGCCGCGAGCGGGTTGAACAGGCCGACGCGCACCGCCCCGATCGCGAGCGCGAGCGCGATCGCCGGCAGCAGGAACTGCCACACCGAGACCCCGGACGCCCGGATCACCGTCAGCTCGTGGCTGCGTGCCAGGCGCCAGAAGCACAGCATCGCGGCGATCAGCGTGACGAAGGGGAACATCTCCATGATCAGCTGGGGCAGCTTGAAGGCCGACATGCGCAGCAGCACGCCGATGGGCACCTCGATGCGCTGGACGCGGCGCAGCAGCTCGATCGTGTCGAGCAGGTAGACGACGATGGCGAGCCCGACGAATACCGACACGAACCAGAAGCTGAACAGCCGGGCGATGTAGAAGCTGAGCGTGATCGTGGGCCGCATGGCGAGGACCGGTCAGGCCGGGGTCGCGATCGCGGCGGCGTCGCGCGCACCGCCGCCACGACCGCGGAAGATCCACCAGGCCGCGACGAGGGCTGGAACCAGGACGTTCGCGTAGGCGAGGCCGGCAAGCGACGGCCACTTCGTCATCAGGTTGTTGGCGGCGACGGCCATCGTCTGGACGGCGATCGCGGCTGCGATCGCGAGGACGACCCGGTGCATCTGCCCGCGACGGTTGAAATCGCCGGACAGCAGGCAGGCGAGGGCGATCAGCGTGAGCGTGACCGCGAGCAGGGGGGTCACGATCCGGTTGTGGCCCTCGGCGAGAAGGCGCGACCGGAACTGGCGGTCGTTCTCGTCCTGCGGGGGACGGAAGATCTCGTGCAGGTACCGTTCGCGCGGCTCGCGCCAGCGTTCCGTCGTCCGCTGGGCGACGCGCCCGAGATCGACGCTGTAGCGCTCGAAATAGAGGAAGCGCATGCGCCCTGTGTCGCGGTCCAGTTCCTGGCGGTTGCCGGCGACAAGCACGACTCGCGGCCCGTCCTCCGACACCGCCAGGCGGCCGCGCTCGGCCACGAGCGTCACCGGGTCGCTCGGGCGGCGATTGTCGTGCACCAGGATGCCGACGAGGTCGCCGGAGGCCTCGCGCTGCCGGACGTAGACGGTGATCCCCGGCGCGACGGTATTGAACGCCCCCTCGCGCAGCAGCAGCCCGGCGTAGTCGTTGCGCACGTCGAACTCGAGATCCTTGAAGTCGCGATAGGCGAGCGGCAGGAAGTACAGCGCCAGCGAATAGCTGATCGCCGCGATGCCGCCGGCAAGGGCCAGGGCGGGCCGCGCGAGATGCATCGGCCCCATGCCGGCCGAGCGCATGACGACGAGCTCGCTGTCGCCGACGAGGCGGTTGTAGGCGAACACGACCGCAGTGAAGAGGGCGATCGGCAGCATGATCCAGAGGAAGCTCGGGAGCAGCAGCATCGTCAGATAGAAGAAGGTGCCGATGGTCAGGCCGCGGTTGACGATGAGCTCGACGAAGCGCAGGGACTGCGTCAGCCAGATCGCGCAGGTCAGCGTCAGCGTCACCATCAGCGTGACGATGGCGAGCTGCCGGAAGATGTAGCGATCGACCGTATTCATCGGAGGGCGGGCTTATACCATGGGGGGCGGGCCGCCAAGCCCCGCGATCACCGTCAATTGGTCGCTTCCTCGCGGCGGGAAATCCGTTAGATTTCGCGGTCTTGAACTCCGGCGGCGACGGTCGCGGGAGTCGCTGTCCGAACCCGGTCCGGCACCGCAAGCGGCCTTGCCGCGAGGCCCCGGGCGGATCGAGTTCACCCTTCACCCCGGGACAAGCCAACAGGGATGTCAGACATGAAGATCGGTTTCGCCAAGCTCGAGATCCCGTCCACCGGCACCTACGTGGTCGGCGTCCACGAGGACCGGAAGCTCACGTCGAGCGCGACCGCGCTCGACAAGCGGACGCGCGGGATGCTCTCGGCCGCGATGGCCGGCAGCCGGTTCAAGGGTCGCAAGGGCGAAATGCTCGACATCCTGCAGCCGCGCGGCGTCAAGGCGCATCGCGTGGTCCTGCTCGGCCTCGGCAAGCCGGCCGATCTCGGGTCGCTGCGGCTGCAGCGCCTCGGCGGGCTGGTCACGGCGCATCTCAATCGACTCGGCGAGACCACCGCGACGGTCGCCATCGACGCGATCGCCGATGCCAATCCCACGGCTCCGACCATGGCGGCCCAGTTCGCCTACGGAGCCAGGCTGCGCTCCTACCGATTCGACAAGTACCGCACGCGCGAGAAGCCGGAGCACAAGCCGACCTTGCGCAGCCTCGCGCTCGCGGTCGAGGACCAGGCGGCGGCGCGAAAGCTCTTCGCGCCGCTGTCGCGCGTCGCCGACGGCGTCCACGCGACGCGCGACGTGGTGTCGGAGCCGCCGAATGTGATCTACCCGGCGACCTTCGCCGAGCGCTGCAAGCAGCTCGAGGAGCTGGGGGTCAAGGTCGAGGTGCTCGACGAGAAGCAGATGGCGAAGCTCGGCATGGGCGCGCTGCTGGGCGTCGCGCAGGGCAGCGCCAAGCCGCCGCGGATCGTCGTCATGCAGTGGTCGGGCGCGCCCGATGCCGCGGACAAGCGGCCGATCGCGTTCTGCGGCAAGGGCGTCACGTTCGACACCGGCGGCATCTCGCTGAAGCCGGCCGCGGGGATGGAGGACATGAAGTGGGACATGGCCGGCGCCGGCGCGGTGCTCGGGGTCATGACCGCGCTGGCCGGACGCAAGGCCAAGGTGAACGCGGTCGGTGTCGTCGGCCTCGTCGAGAACATGCCGGACGGCAATGCGCAGCGCCCGTCCGACATCGTGACGTCGATGTCGGGCCGCACGATCGAGGTCCTGAACACCGACGCCGAGGGCCGTCTCGTGCTCGCGGACGTGTGCTGGTACACGCAGGACCGCTTCAAGCCCAAGGCGATGATCGACCTCGCGACGCTGACGGGCGCCATCATCATCGCCCTCGGCCACGAGTTCGCCGGCCTGTTCGCCAACAACGAGGATCTCGCGGCGGGGCTTCTCGCCGCGGGCCGCGCCACCGGCGAGAAGCTGTGGCGCATGCCGCTGGGCGACGTGTTCGACCGCCAGATCGATTCCGACGCGGCCGACGTCAAGAACATCGCGGGCGACCGCGCGGCCGGCTCGACCATCGGCGCGGTGTTCATCCAGCGCTTCGTCAACGACGTGCCCTGGGCGCATCTCGACATCGCCGGCGTCGCCTGGTCGAAGAAGGACCACGCCACCACCCCGAAGGGCGCGACCGCCTTCGGCGTGCGCCTGCTCGACCGCCTCGTCGCGGACCGCTACGAGGAGAAGCGAGGCTGAGCGACATCCGCTTCTACCATCTGACCACCACCTCGCTCGAGCAGGCGCTGCCGCGCGTGCTCGAGAAGGTGCTGGCCACGGGCCAGCGCGCGGTGGTGGTGGCGGGGTCGGAAGAGCGCGTCGAGGCGCTCAATGCGGCGCTGTGGACCTACGACGACCGCAGTTTCCTGCCGCACGGCTCCGCGAAGGACGGCTTCGAGCGCGACCAGCCGATCTGGCTCACGGTCCGAGAGGAGAACCCGAACGGCGCCACGATGCTGATCACCGTCGACGGCGCTGCGCCGACCGACGCCGCGGGATGGCCGGCGATCTGCGCTTTCTTCGACGGGCGCGACGAGGATGCGGTCGCCGCGTCGCGGGCGCGCTGGAAGCAATGGAAGGCGGCTGGGCACAGCCTGAAGTACTTCAAGCAGACGGACCGCGGGAGCTGGGAGCTCGCAGGCTGAGCCGTGGCCGCCGTGGGGCGACTTGCCCCTGTCGGCGCGCTGCCGCTATAAGCCCGACCGCTTTTCGCATTCCCCATCATCAGGATCACGGACCATGGCCCTTGAACGCACCTTCTCCATCATCAAGCCCGATGCGACGCGCCGCAATCTGACCGGCAAGATCAACGCCAAGCTCGAGGCCGCGGGCCTGCGGATCGTGGCCCAGCGCCGCATCCAGATGACCAAGGCCCAGGCAGAGGCGTTCTACGGGGTCCACAAGGAGCGGCCGTTCTTCGGGTCGCTCTGCGCCTTCATGACGTCGGGGCCGGTCGTGGTCCAGGTGCTTGAGGGCGAGAATGCCGTTGCCAAGAACCGTGAGGTGATGGGCGCGACGAACCCGGCGAACGCCGCCGCCGGCACGATCCGCAAGGAGTTCGCGGAGTCGATCGAGGCCAACTCGGTGCACGGCTCGGACAGCGCCGAGAACGCGGCGATCGAGATCGCGTTCTTCTTCGCCGGCTGCGACGTCGTCGGCTGATCGCGCAGCGACCGGCGCGCGAAGCGGCTCCGTAAATGCAAGAAGGCCGCTCCCTGTCGGGAGCGGCCTTTTTCATGCCGTCGGCACGAAGCCGTGGACGATTTCGGCGCCGGCACGCCGGCGCGGCGGTCAGGCGCGGATGGCGTGCGGGCTGCCGGTGAGGAACGCGGCCATCAGCACAAGGCCGATGACCGAGGCGATGATCACCCACTTGGCGATCGTCACGAACGTGCCCCACATCTGCACGTGGTCGTTCGTGTAGGGGTAGTTGCCGTTGTCCGGATTGCTCACCATGACGGGCGCCCTTGTCAGGATTGGAATGACGTCGCTTGGCCTTATAGCTCAACTGGCCATCGAGGCAAGCGACCAGCCTCAGGCCGGCAGCGGGGCGAGGGCCGGGGCGGCCGGGAACCGGGTGCCCGGGGCGTAGACGACCCGCTCGCCCTCGACGCGCGCCTCCCCCGTGGCGAACAGCCGCAGCGCCAGCGGATAGAGGCGGTGCTCGGCCGCGAGCACCCGGGCAGCGAGGCGCGCCTCGTCGTCGTCCGGCAGGACCGGGACCGCCGCCTGCGCGATGATCGGACCGGCGTCCATCTCCGCCCGCACTACATGGACCGTGCAGCCGGTGAAGCGCACACCGGCCTCGAGCGCGCGGGCATGGGTGTCGAGGCCCGGAAAGGCGGGCAGCAGGGACGGGTGGATGTTGATCATTCGATCGCGCCAGGCGTCGACAAGTCCTGCGGTCAGCAGTCGCATGAAGCCGGCCAGGCAGACCAGCTCGACCTCGTGCGCGCGCAGGCGCTCGTCGAGCATGCGTTCGAATGCGCCGCGATCGGCGAAGCGCTTGTGGTCGAGCGTCTCGGTCCGCAGCCCGGCGGCGGCGGCCCGTTCCAAGCCCGCGGCATCCGGTCGATTGGAAAGGACCAGGGCGATCTCGGCGGGAAAGTCCTCGGCGCGCGCCGCCTCGATCAGGGCCTGCATGTTCGATCCGCGCCCGGAGATGAGCACGGCGACGCGCCGGCGGGTCATCGACCGAGCCACGCCTCGTCGAGGCCGGTCACGCGGCAGCCTGCCGCATCGCCTTCGCGCCGGGTCACGCGGCCGATCGCCGTCGCGACCTCGCCGTTCTCGCGCAGGATCGTGAGGGCGCGATCGACATTCGCCGGATCGACGACCACGACCATGCCTATGCCGCAGTTGAACACGCGCACCATCTCGGCCGGCGCGATGTCGCCGCGGGTCATCAGCCAGCGGAACACGGGCGGCAGGGTCCACGCGCGCGCGTCGATGTCGACCGCGGCGTCGTCGGGGATGACGCGCGGCACGTTCTCGATCAGACCGCCGCCGGTGATGTGGGCCATGGCCTTGGCGAGCCCCGCTCGGCAGAGGGCGAGGCAGCTGCGCACGTAGATGCGGGTCGGGGCCAGCAGCGCCTCGGCGAGCGTCATGCCGGTCGCGAAGGGCGCGGGCGCGCTCCACGCAAGGCCCTCGCGCGCGACGACGCGCCGGACGAGCGAGAAGCCGTTGGAGTGGACGCCAGACGACGCGATGCCCAGAACGACGTCGCCGGGCCGGACGTCGCGGCCCGTGACGACCTGGCCGCGCTCGACCGCGCCCACCGCGAAGCCCGCGAGATCGTAGTCGCCGTCGGCATACATGCCCGGCATCTCGGCCGTCTCGCCGCCGATCAGGGCGCAGCCCGCGTCACGGCAGCCCGCGGCGATGCCCGCGACGACGGCGCGTCCGGCCTCCACGGACAGCTTGCCCGTGGCGTAGTAGTCGAGGAAGAACAGCGGCTCCGCGCCCTGGACCACGAGGTCGTTGACGCACATGGCGACGAGATCGATCCCGACGCCGTCATGGCGTCCGCTGTCGATCGCGATCTTCAGCTTCGTGCCCACGCCGTCGGTCGTGGCCACGAGCAGGGGATCGACGAATCCCGCGGCCTTGAGGTCGAAAAGCGCGCCGAAGCCGCCGAGCTCCGCATCCGCGCCCCGGCGCCGCGTCGCCCGGGTCAGCGGCTTGATGGCGTCGACCAGCGCTTCGCCGGCATCGATGTCGACGCCAGCCTCGCGGTAGCGCGACCCGGCGCCGCGGGCGTTGTCCCCGGCGGAGGCGTTGCTGGTCATCGTGTCCTCATGCGAGAGTCTTCGGCGTCGAATGCCTGAGAATCGCGGCGCACCATATCCAAATCGATGACGTTGGCAATGCCCGCCGGACCTCCGTGCGACGCGCGCCCGCGAGCCGCCGAGCCATGATCAACCTGCCCAACATCCTGTCTTTCGCGCGGCTCCTGTCGGTCCCGATCGCGATCATGCTGATGCTGGACGGCCGCTTCGACATCGCGTTCTGGCTCTTCGTCGCGGCGGGGGTCACCGACGCGGTCGACGGCTGGATCGCCAAGCGGTTCGACGCGCGCACGGAGTTCGGCGCGTATCTCGATCCGCTGGCCGACAAGGCCCTGGTCGTCTCGACCTTCGTCGTGCTCGGGATCCTCGGCCGCCTGCCGAGCTGGCTGGTCGTCCTCGTTGTCTTCCGCGACGTCATCATCGTGGGCGGGGCCATGGTGGTCTACGCGATGCTCGGGGACTTCCGCTCGCGGCCGTCGCGCATCAGCAAGCTCAACACCGCCTTCCAGATCGCGCTCGTCGCGCTGGTCCTGGCGCGGCTGGGGCTCGGCGTCGGCGATCCGCGAATCGATCTCGTGCTGATCTACCTCACGGCCGCGACGACGGTGGCCTCGGGGGCCGATTACCTGTGGCAATGGGGCCGGCGCCTGGCCCGCGCCGACGACGGCCGATGACGCGCCAGCTTCCGCTGGCCCTGGATCACACGCCCTCGCACGCCCGCGAGGATCTGGCCGTCGGCACCGCCAATGCCGAGGCCTTGGCCTGGATCGACGCCTGGCCGCGCTGGACGATGCCGGCGCTCGTGCTGTGCGGCCCCCAGGGCAGCGGAAAATCCCACCTCGCGAGCATCTGGCGGCAGCGCGCCGACGCGCTCGTGCTCGACCTCGCGATCGCGATCGAGACGATCGCCCGCGACGCCCGGCGCGCCTTCCTGCTCGAGGACGTCGATGGCGCACTCGCATCCACCGAGGCCGGCGAGCGCGCCCTGCTGCATGCGTACAACCTCGTCGTCCAGGGCGGCGGCTCGCTGCTGCTGACCGCGCGCGAGTTGCCGCGCGGCTGGCCGATGCGGCTTCCGGACCTGCGGTCGCGGATGCTCGCCCTGCCGGTGGCCGAGCTGCGGACGCCCGACGATGCCATGATCGCGGCCGTCCTCGGCAAGCTCTTCGCGGACCGGCAGCTGGCGCCCGATCCCGACGTGATCGCCTTCGTCGTCGCGCGCACGGAGCGCAGCTTCGCGCGGCTGGCCCAGATCGTGGCGGCGCTCGATCAAGCCGCGCTCGCCGCGCATCGCGAGTTGACGGTGCCGTTCGTGCGCCGGACCCTGGCCGCCAGCGGACTCATCGAGTAGCAGCACGCAAACACGGAGGGATGCGAGATGGATCTCGGACTCAAGGGCCGCAAGGCGATCGTCTGCGCCGCGAGCAAGGGCCTCGGCAAGGGCTGCGCCTTCGCGCTCGCCCGCGAGGGCGTCGAGGTGACGATCCTGGCGCGCGGCCGCGAGGCGCTCGAGGCCACGGCCGCGGAAATCCGCGCCGCGACCGGCGCGACCGTCCGCACGCTCGTCGCCGACATCACGACCGCCGAGGGCCGGGCTGCGGCGCTTGCCGCCGTCCCGTCGCCGGACATCCTCGTGAACAATGCCGGCGGCCCGCCGCCCGGGGACTTCCGCGAATGGGACGAGACCGCCTGGCAGGCGGCGGTGAATGCCAACATGGTGACGCCGATCATGCTGATGCGGGCCGTGGTCGACGGGATGATCGCGCGCCGCTTCGGGCGGATCGTGAACATCACATCGACCTCGGTGAAGGCGCCGATCCCGACACTAGGCCTGTCGAACGGTGCGCGGGCGGGACTCACCGGGTTCGTCGCCGGCATCGCGCGGCAGGTCGTCGCCCACAACGTGACCATCAACAACCTGCTGCCGGGGCCGTTCGACACGGATCGGCTGCGATCGGTCTCGGCGAACCTCGCCGCGAAGACGGGACGGCCGGTCGAGGAGGTCCGGGAAGGTCAGCGCAATGCCAATCCGGCCAAGCGCTTCGGCAATGCCGACGAGTTCGGCGCCTTCTGCGCGTTCATATGCTCGGCGCATGCGAGCTACTTCACCGGCCAGAATGTGGTCCTCGACGGCGGCGCCTATCCGGGGACCTTCTAGCGCACGGCTTCGATGATCTTGTAGCGCGGACCCGCTTCGTGGGTGACGGCGTGCGTGAAGCCGTCGCGCAGCGCCGCCTCGTAGGGAAGCGTGCGATTGGCGACGATCCAGAGCCGACCGCCGCGACGCAGCGCGTCGCGCGCCGCGGCGATGAACGCGAGGCCGATCGATGGGTCGGCGCCGCGCGTGTCGTGGAACGGCGGGTTCATCACGACCGTGTCGTAGTCGCGGCGCGGCACGCCGCGGGCCGCGTCGTGCCACAGGAAGTCGATCGCCGTGTCGGGTGGGGCGTGCGCGAGATTTAGTCGCGCGGCGGCGAGCGCGTGCCAGTCGGCCTCGTAGAGATCGAGACGCCGCGGCCGCGGCCTGCCATGGGCGAGGACGTGGCCGGCGAGATAGCCCCAGCCGGCGCCCAGATCGGCCACCACGACGCCGAGATCGACGGGCAATCGCGCAGCGAGCAGCGCCGATCCCTCGTCGACGCGGTCCCAGGCGAAGATCCCCGGCGCGGCGTGATGGCCGTCCGCGCCGGCAGGCCGGATGCGGGCGGCGTCGATCCAGGAATCGCGGGTCGGCGCGTCGACGGCATCGCGGGCCCGGGCCCAGAATGCGCGCGCGTGGCCGCCCGATGACGTGCCGAGCGTTCGCAGGCGACGCGCGTAGCTCGCGGGACCGAGCTCGTTGCTTCCCGCCACCACGACGAGACCGTCGGCCCGGCACGCGGTCAGCGCCTGGCCGATCGTCGCGAGGCTGCGGACGCGCTGTCGCCCCAGCATGACGATCGCGCAGTCCATGTCGCGCAGGCTGCCGTCGGGCGTCGGGACGACCCGGATGCCCTCGGCCTCGAGGCGATCGCAGGCCGGACGCCACGGCTGGACGGCGACCAGCGTCGCGGGCGCGAGCCCCGGCGGCGGCTCGTCGGGGTCGAACAGCGCGATGCGGGACGCTGCGGGGCGGAGGCGCACGACAACCGCCGCGGCGAGATCAGCGGCCGCGGCGTTCGTCATGGCGCCGGTTCCACGTGACGGTGATGTGACACGCGCAAGTCATCGAGAAGGGAGGCCCCGTGCATTCAAGGGGTTGTGGAGCGCGGTTTGCCGCCGACCGCATGGGCCCCGTAGTCTCACGGCATCGCGCGGCACGAGGGACCATGACAGCGGGCGTCGACCAGTACGAGATCGAATTGACGCTCCGTCTCGACCCCGAGGCCGCTTCGCGGCTGGCAAGGCGCGACAGCCTTCCGGAACTGCGCGCCGGGCGGATGCGCCGCCGGCGCCTGGTGTCGACCTATTTCGACACGCCCGACGGTCTGCTGCGGACCAGCCGCATCGCCCTGCGGATCCGGCAGGACGGCAAGCGCTTCGTGCAGACCGTGAAGACGGCGGCGGCCGATACCGGGCCGGCGATCCGGCGCGGCGAGTGGGAGTGCGGCGTGAGCGAGCCGGTTCCCGATCTGCGCAGCCTCGGCGACGAGCGCGAGCTGCGCCACGTCTTCGGCGACGCGGGGCTGGCCGCGGCATTGCAGCCCGTCTACACGACCGATTTCACGCGAACGACCATTCCCCTGCGCGTCGGCGACAGCCGCCTCGATCTTGCGATCGACGTCGGCGAGATCCGCGTCGGCGAGGCGACCGAGCCGGTGTGCGAGGCCGAGATCGAGCTTCGCCGCGGCGCCGTCGCCGACGTCTACGCCGTCGCCCAGGCCCTGCGCCGCGAAGTGGCGGTGCGGCTCGAGCCCCTGAGCAAGTCCGAGCGCGCCTATTTCCTGACGCTGCAAGGCGGCGTGCGCCCGCTGCGAGCGAAGCGGCCGCGGATGGAGCGCGACGTCAGCCTGGGCGACGCGTTCCTGGCGATCGCGCGAAGCTGTCTGATCCAGCTGCGCGCCAACGCCGCCGCGGTCGAGCGTGGCGACGATCCCGAGGGCATGCATCAGCTGCGGGTCGCGCTGCGGCGCCTGCGATCGGCATTCTCGGCCTTCGGCGCCGCGATGCCGGGGCCCGCGCGGCGCCGCTTCGCGGCCAGCCTGAAGCGGCTGGCTCGGACGACCGACGCGGCGCGCGAGCTGGACGTGTTCCTGGCCGAGATCCTCGTCGCCGTGCGCAAGGCCGTCGGTCGCGACTCCGGGCTCGCGGCCGTCGAAGCGGCCGCGCGCGAGGCGCGTGCGCGGGCCTGGGCGCGGGTGCGCGCGGCGCTCGCCGGCGACCTGTTCGTCGCGACCGTCCTCGATCTCGAGGCATGGCTGGAGGGCGGCGGCTGGCGCCTCGCCGCCGGCGACACCTACGCGCATCCCGCCGAGGACTATGCGCGCCGCGTGCTCAAGCGGCTGCACCGCAAGCTGGCGCGTGCCGGGGAGCGGCTGGCCGAGCTGTCTGAACCCGAGCTGCACGATGTCCGGCTCCGCGCAAAGAAGCTGCGCTACGCCGGCGAGTTCTTCCGCGACCTGTTCGCGGCGAAGGCGGCCAAGCGCTACCTCGCCGCGCTTGCCGACGTGCAGGATCATCTCGGCGCGCTCAACGACAGCGTCACGGTGCGCGCCTTGCTCCAGCGACTGGGTCGACGCCGCCTCGCCGACGCGGCGGGGTTCGAGCGCGGGGCGGCCGTCATCCTCGGCTGGAGCGGGGCGCGCGTGAGCGCGGAGCTCGACCGGCTTCCGGAGACCTGGCGCGCCTTCCTCGACTGCCGGGCGTTCTGGAAATAGCTGCGGCCGTTCAATCCGCGCCGGGACGCTCGAGATCGGCGGGCGTGCGGAACGCGACGAGCGCGACGCGGGCCTCGGTGAAGGCGCGCCAGGTGTCGCTGTCGCTGCGGAACCATGCCATCGCTGCGGTCGGAAACTTCCCGGCCAGCGCCTCGCTCGCCGGACCGTCGCCGCGGTCGAGGTCCTGCGCCAGCAGCTCGAGCCCGGGATTGTGCGCGATCACCAGCGCGCGGGCATAGGCGTCGTCGAGCGCCTCGACATGGCGCAGCAGCGTGGCCGCCGATGCGAGATAGAGCCGGCGATCGACCAGGACGGGGCCCGGATCGAGATGCGGCGCGGCCAGGCGCAGCGTCTCCTGCGTGCGCACCGCCGCGGAGCAGAGCACGACGTCGGGACGCCAGCCCTTTCCGGCCAGCCAGGCAGCCATCGCCGGCGCGGCGCGGCGGCCCCGCTCGCTCAAGGGCCGGTCGAAATCGTCCATCCCGGGGGTTGCCCAGCTGGATTTGGCATGGCGGAAAAGAACCAGATCCTTCAACGAATTGCGCCTTTCCGGTCGCGGCACCTGCGACGTCGCCGACGATAGCCCGGGTCGGAAGTCGCGTGGTATAGGCCGACGACATCGAATTCATGAGGACCATCGTGGATACGAGCTTCGAAGGCGCGGGGGTCCGTCCGGTCGCACTCGCGGAGGACGCCCGGTACATCAACCGGGAGCTGTCCTGGCTGGCCTTCAACGAGCGCGTTCTCGAGGAGGCCGCGGACACGGCGCATCCGCTGCTCGAGCGCCTGCGCTTCCTGTCGATCTCGGCGAGCAACCTCGACGAATTCTACATGGTCCGCGTCGCCGGACTGCGCGGCCAGATGGCTGCGGGCGTCAAGACCCCGAGCATCGACGGCGCGACCCCCGAGCGTCAGCTCGCCGCGATCCATCGCCGCGCCGGCGCGTTGATGCAGGCGCAGCAGGTGTGCTGGGCCGCGCTGCGCGCCGAGCTTGCCGTCGCCGGCGTCAGCGTCATCGGCGCCGAGGACATCACCAGCGACGAGCGCGCCTGGGTCGAGCAGCATTTCCTGCAGACGATCTTTCCGGTCCTGACGCCGCTGGCGATCGATCCCGCGCACCCGTTCCCGTTCCTGCCCAACAAGGGATTCGGCCTCGCCCTGCAGCTCGCGCGTCCGGCCGACGGGTCGACGCTGAACGCGCTGCTGCCGCTGCCCGCGCAGACCGACCGCTTCATCCGGCTGCCGGGCGCGCAGATCCGCTTCGTCCCGCTGGAGGATCTGGTCCGGCTGTTCCTCGACCGGCTCTTCCCCGGCTTCGAGGTGCGCGCCCACGGCGTGTTCCGCATCCTGCGCGACAGCGAGATGGAGATCGACGAGGAGGCCGAGGACCTCGTCCAGACCTTCGAGACCGCGCTCAAGCGCCGGCGGCGCGGCGTGGTCATCCGGCTCGCGGTCACCAGCAACATGCCGGACGAGGTCCTGGACTTCGTGCGCTCGGGGTTGAAGGCGGGGCCGGAGGACGTCTTCCGTCTCGACGGGCTGCTCGGGCTCGCCGACACCAGGCAGCTGATCGTCGACAACCGGCCCGACCTGCTGTTCACGCCGTACCATCCGCGGTTTCCCGAGCGCATCCGCGACTTCGGCGGCGACTGCTTCGCCGCGATCCGTCAGAAGGATCTCGTCGTCCATCATCCCTACGAGAGCTTCGACGTCGTCGTGCAGTTCGTGCGCCAGGCGGCGCAGGATCCCGACGTCGTGGCCATCAAGCAGACGCTCTATCGCACCTCGGACAACTCGCCGATCGTGCGGGCGCTGATCGAGGCGGCGGAGGCGGGCAAGTCCGTGACGGCCCTGGTCGAGCTGAAGGCGCGCTTCGACGAGGAACGCAACATCCGCTGGGCCCGCGACCTCGAGCGCGCCGGCGTGCAGGTGGTCTACGGCTTCATCCGGCTCAAGACGCACGCCAAGATCTCGCTCGTCGTCCGCCGCGAGAGCGGCGCGATGCGGGCGTACGTGCATTTCGGCACCGGCAACTACCATCCGGTCACCGCGCGCGTGTACACCGACCTCTCGTACTTCTCCTGCGATCCCGCGCTGTGCCGCGATGCGGCGCGGCTGTTCAACTACATCACCGGCTACGCCAAGCCGGACGCCATGGAACGGATCAGCTTCGCGCCGCTGACGCTGCGGCCCCGGCTGCTGCAGCTGATCCAGGAGGAGATCGACCACGCGGCCGCGGGCCGTCCGGCGGCGATCTGGGCGAAGCTCAACGCGCTGATCGACGCCGACGTCATCGAGGCGCTCTACCGGGCGAGCCAGGCCGGCGTGCAGATCGACCTGGTGGTGCGCGGCGTCTGCGGCCTGCGTCCCGGCGTGCCGGGCCTGTCGGAGAACATCCGCGTGAAGTCGATCGTCGGCCGCTTCCTCGAGCACAGCCGCATCGTCTGCTTCGGGGCGGGCAAGGGGCTGCCGAGCGCGGCGTCGAAGGTGTTCATCTCCTCGGCGGACTGGATGCCGCGCAACCTCTCCTGGCGCGTCGAGACCCTGATTCCGGTCGAGAACCCGACCGTCCACGAGCAGGTTCAGGACCAGATCATGGTGGCGAACCTCAAGGACATGACGAACAGCTGGATCCTGCAGTCGGACGGGAGCTACGTGCGCCAACCCTTCCAAGCCGACAGCTTCAGCGCGCACAAGTTCTTCATGACGAACCCGAGCCTCTCGGGGCGCGGCTCGGCGCTGCGCAAGGCCGGCGGCCGTCGCGGGCGCAACAAGGACAGCTGACAGATCGACGCGGCATGAACCGACGCTCCAAGACGGATCCGACCCGACCGCGCCCCGTCGGCGTCGTCGACATCGGGTCGAACTCCGTCCGCCTCGTGGTGTTCGACGCCGCGAAGCGCTCGCCGTGGCCGGTGTTCAACGAGAAGGTCCTCTGCGGCCTGGGACGCGGGCTCCAGCGCACCGGAGAGCTGAACCCCGAGGGGGTGGCGTCGGCGCTGGAGAACCTGCAGCGCTTCGCGCGGCTCGCCGAGGCGATGCATGTCGACGATCTCGCCTTCGTCGCCACGGCGGCCGTGCGCGACGCGCGTAGCGGGGCGATCTTCGTGCGCGAGGCGGAGACGCGGATCGGCCGGCGCATCCGGATCCTGTCGGGCGCCGACGAGGCGCGCCTCTCGGCCATGGGCGTCGTCGCCGGCATTCCCGACGCCAACGGCATCGCAGGCGATCTCGGCGGCGGCAGTCTCGAGCTCGTACGGATCGACCGGGCCCGGGTCGGCGCACATGCCACGCTGCCCCTCGGTCCGCTCCGCCTGCGCGACGTCGAAGGGCGCGGCCGCGCGCGCGAGGAGATCGATCGCTGCCTCGATGCGCTGGACTGGCTGCCCGAGGCGCGCGGCAAGCAGCTGTTCGCCGTCGGCGGCGCCTGGCGCTCGTTGGCGCGCGTGCACATGGCCCATGTCGGCTACCCGCTGCACGTGATCCACCACTACACGCTCAAGCGCGAGCGCGCCGAAGAGTTCTGCGAGCTCGTCGCCGGACTCAGCCGCGAATCGCTCGAGCGCGTCGGCGATGTTTCGCGCAAGCGCATCGACACGCTGCCGCTGGCGGCGCTGGTGCTGGCGCGCGTCCTGCGCCGGGCGCGCCCGTCGGAGCTCGTCTTCGCCGCGACCGGATTGCGCGAGGGCTGCGTCTACGACCAGCTGACTCCGGCGGAGCGCCGGCGCGATCCGCTGATCGCGGCCTGCACGGAGATCGCGCGCGCGAATGCGCGCTTCGCCGTCGACGGACAGGGGCTGATGGCGTGGATCGCGCCGCTGTTCAGGAAGTCGCCGCCGGCCGAGGCGCGACTGCGGCTCGCGGCGTGCGACCTTTCCGACATCGCCTGGCGCGAGCACCCCGATTACCGCGCCGAGATCGCGTTCCTGCGCACGTTGCGCATGCCGGTAACCGGCATCGACCATCCCGGCCGCGCCTTCGTGGCGCTGGCGATCCACACCCGCTACGAAGGTCGCGCCGACGCGCCCGTGACGCGCCCCGCCTGGCAGCTGCTCGACGAGGAGTCGTTGCGCGCCGCGCACACGCTCGGTCTGGCGCTGCGGCTCGCCTACACGCTATCCGCCGGCGCGCCGGGAATCCTGGGCCAGGTCAAGCTCGCCCTGGATCGCACCCATCTCGATCTGCAAATGGGGCCGCGCGCCCGGCTGCTCGTCGCCGAGACCGTCGAGCGGAGGCTCGAGGCGCTGGCGCGGAGCCTCGGGCGCAAGCCCCGCCTGCGCGTCCGCGCGGCCTGATCAGCCGACGTCGACCCGCCGCATCGCGGGCCAGTCGAACGCGAGGGCATCGCGGCTCGCGCGCGCCTCGTGGTCGAGCCGCAGGGTCGTGTCCGCGACGTTCGCCGCGATGAAGTCCGGCACCGTCGCGGCCAATCCGAGCTTCGCGATCATGGCGCCCTGCGCCGCGCGCTGATCGATCGCCTGAAGCGTGCGCCGCTCGGCGCCGATCGCGTCGACCGCACGGGCCGCGCCGTCGACGGCGAGCGCACCGAGGCGGCACACATAGGCGAAGGCGCGATCGAACCGCCCGCCGTCGAGGCGCGTGCCGTCGAGGCCGTGAAGTTCGACGTAGTCGTAGAACGTCCCGATCCCCTCGGTCGCGTGCATGCGATCCATCAGCTCGGGGCCGAGCCAGGTGATGGAGATCTCGACGCGCGTGCCGGGGACGCGCAGCAGCGTCGCGGCGACCGCGCCGTAGCCGGAGAGATGCGCGGAGTACACGACGTCGAGGTCGCTGACACGGACTCGCTCGACGGCGATCACCGCCTGCGGCATGTCGGCGAACTTGCGCGCGAGCTGCGCGGGCGCGCGATTCGAGCCGATCGCGAGGACCGGATGGCGGCCGGCGCGATCGGCGTCGTCCAGCGCCGCGACGGGCTCCGCGCGACCGTTGCGGAACACGTAGTCGTGGGCCGGCGCCGGATAGGGATAGGTGAGGGCGCGCGTGACCGGGTCGAGGTCGCTCGGCGGAACGTAGAGCCCGCCGAGGGTCATTTCGTCGCCGCCGGACCGGGAAGGTCGATCAGGCGCAGGCGCCGACCCTCCAGGCTCAGGCCGAGCCGCCCGCGCTTGAGGTCGACGGCCGACTGCCCGAACAGGTCGCGCCGCCAGCCCTTCAGGGCCGGCACGTCCGCCTGGTCGTCCGCGGCGATCAGCTCGAGGTCGCTCGTCGTGGCGACCAGCTTCTGGGCGACGCCCGCGCTCTCGCACTTCATCTTGAGCAGCACCTTCAGCAGTTCGACGATGGGGCCAAGTCCGCCGGGGATCTCGGGCGCCGCCTCGATCCGCGGGATCTCGCTGTCCGGCAGACGTTGGCCGCGCTCGATCGCCAGCATCAGCTCCTGACCCATCTTGCCCTCGGCGAATCCCTTCGACATGCCGCGCAGCCGCGACAGCTCCTCGAGATTGCGCGGGGGATGCGCGGCGATCTCGACCACGCTCTCGTCGCGGAGGATGCGATTGCGCGGGATGTCGCGCTTCTGCGCCTCGCGCTCGCGCCAGGCCGCGACCTCCTTGAGGACCGCGAGATAGCGCGGCTTGGCGTTGCGGGGCTTGAACCGCATCCACGCGGTCTCGGGATCGAGGCGGTAGGTCGCCGGCTCCATCAGCGTCGCCATCTCCTCGCCGAGCCAGCCGGCACGGCCGGTAGCCGTGAGGCGGCGCGCGAGGGAACGGTAGATCTGCCGAAGATGGGTGACGTCGGCGAGCGCGTATTCGAGCTGGCGCTCGGCCAGCGGCCGCTGCGACCAGTCGGTGAAGCGCGCCGACTTGTCGATTCGCGCCTTGGCCAGCTGTGCGGCCAGCGTCTCGTAGCTGGCGGCGTCCCCGTAGCCGCAGACCATCGCCGCGACCTGGGTGTCGAAGAGCGGATGAGGGACAGCGCCGGTCATGTGGAAGAAGATCTCGAGATCCTGGCGCGCGGCGTGGAAGACCTTGAGCAATTGCGGGTCGTAGAGGAGGTCCAGCAGCGGCTTGAGGTCGATCCCCGGCGCCAGGGGGTCGATCGCATACGCCTCGTCGGGCCCGGCCACCTGGATCAGGCAGAGCTGCGGCCAGAAGGTCCGCTCGCGCATGAACTCGGTGTCGACGGTGATGAAATCGGCGCCGCGATTGCGGGCGCAGAATGCGGCGAGGGTTTCTGAATCGGCGATGATGGGCATGGGCGGTGCAGGGTTCTAACGGCGGACGGGCGGCTGCGCCAGTCTGGCGCGGCGCCTCCCCCGGGCGTGCGCTTGACACCCGGGACCCGAGCGTGTGGTCTTCGCCGCCATTTTTGCGGCGCAGGAGCCACGTCGATGCACGCGTACCGGACCCATACCTGCAACCAGCTGCGCAAGGACCATGTCGGTCAGACGGTCCGTCTCTCGGGGTGGGTCCACCGCAAGCGGGACCACGGCAACCTCCTGTTCGTGGACCTGCGCGACCACTACGGCGTCACCCAGTGCGTGATCGACACCTCCAGCCCGATCTTCGCGCGGCTCGAGCAGGCCCGTCCGGAAAGCGTCGTGACGGTCACCGGGCCGGTGGTGGCGCGCTCGCCGGAGACGGTGAACGCCAAGCTCGGGACCGGGGAGATCGAGGTCCAGATCCGCGACTTCACGGTGCAGTCGGTGGCCGAGGTGCTGCCCTTCCAGGTCGCGCAGGACGGCGACTATCCGGAGGACATGCGCCTCAAGTACCGCTTCCTCGACCTGCGGACCGATCGCCTGCACGCGAACATCGTGCTGCGATCCCGGGTCATCGCCTCGATCCGGCGGCGGATGATCGAGCAGGGGTTCATGGAGTTCCAGACCCCGATCCTGACCTCGTCCTCGCCCGAGGGCGCGCGCGACTTCCTGGTCCCGTCGCGCATGCATCCGGGGAAGTTCTATGCGCTGCCGCAGGCGCCGCAGCAGTTCAAGCAGCTGCTGATGGTCTCCGGCTTCGACCGCTATTTCCAGATCGCGCCGTGCTTCCGCGACGAGGACGCCCGCGCGGACCGCAGCCCCGGCGAGTTCTACCAGCTCGACTTCGAGATGAGCTTCGTCACCCAGGACGACGTCTTCGCGGCGATCGAGCCGGTGCTCGCGGGCGTCTTCGAGGAGTTCAGCCGCGGCCGGACCGTGACGAAGGCGCCGTTCCCGCGCATCCCCTACGACGAGGCGATGCTCAAGTACGGCGTCGACAAGCCGGACCTGCGCAACCCGCTGGTGATCGCGGATGTCGGCGAGGTGTTCGCGGGTTCGGACTTCTCCGTGTTCGCCAAGATCGTCGCCGGCGGCGGCGCCGTCCGCGCGATTCCCGCGCCGAAGACCGCCGAGAAGCCGCGCAGCTTCTTCGACAAGATGAACGCCTGGGCGCAGGAGCAGGGCGCCCCCGGCCTCGGCTACATCGTGTTCGACGCCGGCTCGGCGAAGGGACCGATCGCCAAGTTCCTCGACGCCGATCGGATGGCGAAGCTCAAGGCGCTCGCCGGCGTGGGCGACGGCGACGCGGTGTTCTTCGCGGCCGATCGCAAGCCCGCCGCGGCAGCCAAGCTCGCGGGCGCCGCGCGCAAGCGGCTCGGCGACGAGCTCGACCTCGTGGAGAAGAACGCCTTCCGCTTCTGCTGGATCGTCGACTTCCCCATGTACGAGCTCAACGAGGACACCGGCCGGATCGAGTTCAGCCACAACCCGTTCTCGATGCCGCAGGGCGGTCTGGAGGCGCTCGAGACCAGGGATCCGCTGACCATCAAGGCGTTCCAGTACGACATCGTGTGCAACGGCGTGGAGCTGAGCTCGGGCGCGATCCGCAACCACCTGCCCGAGATCATGTACAAGGCCTTCGCGATCGCCGGCTACGGCAAGGACGAGGTCGAGAGCCGGTTCGGCGGCATGCTCAATGCGTTCAAGTTCGGCGCGCCGCCGCATGGCGGCTCGGCCCCCGGCATCGACCGCATCGTGATGCTGCTCGCGGACGAGCCGAACATCCGCGAGATCGTGGCCTTCCCGATGAACCAGCAGGCTGTCGACCTGCTGATGCAGGCGCCGAACCAGGTCGACGCCGCACGGCTCAAGGAGCTGCATATCCGGCTCGACCTGCCGGCGGAGAAGAAGAAGGGCTGAGCGTCGCGGCGCTCAGCGGCGATCGGCGGGCGACGCCACGACGCGCGCCCGCTCGATCAGCCCCTGCTCGTTGAACTCGCGCTCCAGGGCCAGGACTGTGCCGGCCGGATGGTCGGCGAGGCTGCGGGCGAACTCGATCTCCTCGGCCGCGGCCTCGATCGCCGCCTGCGGCGAGGGGACGGACCAGTGCTCCATGAGATGCGCGGCGAGCCGGCGCAGCACCTGCTCCAGGACGTCGAGGGTCGCCGGCACGACGACCACGCGGAGTGCCGGTGCGAAGCTTTCGAGCCCATACCAGGTCGCCTGGAACAACCGGCGCTCCCGCCCCATCAGCGTGGCGGGATCGCGATGGGCGAAGCGGAAGGCGCCGGTGACGGCCCATTCGCCTGCGGCGGCCGGAGGCGGGCCCTGCCAGCGTTCGTGCCGCAGCGCGGTCATGGTCTGGATGAACGGTATGGTCATCGTCGTCCGCTCTTCTATCTCGTCTCTCGGACCGCCGGCGACCGTGACATAATCGTCGGCATTCGCCGTCGCGCGGTCGCGGCGGGCAACGGAGCGCGTGATGCTCGATCGTCTGGTTCTCCTCGTGGTCGCCGTCCTCGGCCTGACGATGCCGGCCGCCTTGTCCGCAGAGGCGCGCCTCGCGTCGCACCGGGCGGTCTATGTGCTGACCCTCGGGACCGCCAAGGCCAACGGCGTCGCCGCCGTCGAAGGCGCGATGAGCCTCGACTGGCAGGAGACCTGCGACGGGTGGACCATGGCGCAGCGCATGCGCTTCCAGCTGTTCGACTCGGACGGCGAGTCGATCGACAACGACATCACCTTCTCGAGCTGGGAATCGCGTGACGGCCTGAGCTACCGCTTCACCATGCGCACCTTGCGCAACGGCGAGGTCGCCGACGAGCTCCGCGGCCGGGCAACGCTCGACGGACGCGGAAAGGGCGGCAAGGCGGTCTTCACGCTGCCCGAGAACGAGATCCTCGAGCTGCCGCCCGGGACCCTGTTTCCGACCGAGCACACGCTCGAGCTCATCGACGGCGCGAAGGCCGGTCGGCGCACCCTCACGCGGCCGGTCTTCGACGGCGCGTCGGTCGAGGGCGCGATGGAGGTGAATGCGGTCATCGCCGCGGTCGCCGCGGCGGAGGCCGCCGTGCCCGGTGCCGGCAAGGCCGCCGAGCTGGTCAACGGCCCGTCCTGGCGGGTCCGGATGGCGTTCTTCCGCATGGACGATCAGCGCGGCAGCGAGCCGGAATACGAGACGACGCTGCGCGTGTTCGGCAACGGCGTCGGCACCGACTTCCTGTTCGACTACCAGGAATTCTCGATCAAGGCGCGGCTGGAGCGCCTCGAGATGGTGCCGCCGCCGCGCTGCTGATCCGGCTTCACGCGGGCACCGGCCAGAGCCAGGCGGCACCGCGCACACCGCTGGAATCGCCGTGCACCGGCGGGGCGAGCCGGGTGTCGACGCGGTCGGTCAGCACCCATTTCGGCCAGATCTCCGGCACGCGGCGGTAGATCGCCTTGAGATTCGACATGCCGCCGCCGAGCACGACGACCTCTGGGTCGAAGATGTTGATGACGGTCGCCAGCGCGCGCGCCAGACGCTCCACGTATCGCTCGACGCTGGCTTGCGCGGCCGGATCGCCGGCCTCGGCCGCGGCGGCGATCGCGGGCCCCGTCAGCCGCTGCCCGGTATGCGCGAGATGGTCCGCGGCGAAGCCGGGGCCCGACAGGAAGGTCTCGATGCAGCCGCTCTTGCCGCAGTAGCACGCTCGCCCGGGGCGCTCGTCGTCGGTCGGCCAAGGCAGGGGATTGTGGCCCCATTCGCCGGCGATGCTGTTCGGGCCACCGATCAATTTGCCCTCGAACACCAGGCCGCCTCCGACCCCGGTTCCCAGGATCACGCCGAAGACGCTGCGGGCGCCGCGGCCGGCGCCGTCCATCGCCTCTGACAGCGCGAAGCAGTCCGCGTCGTTCGCCATTCGCACGGGACGTCCGAGCTCGGCCGCCAGATCGCGATCCAGCGGGTGGTCGATCAGTTCCGTCGTGTTGGCGTTCTTCACTCGGCCGGTCGCCGGCGAAATCGTCCCGGGGATCCCGATACCGATGCTGCCGCCGGCCCCGACCTCGGCCTCGACCGAGCGCACGAGCCCGGCGATCGCCTCGACGATCGCCCGGTAGTCGCCCCGCGGCGTGTCGCGGCGTCGGCGGATCATCTCCCGGCCATCGGGTCCCAGCGCGATGACTTCCATCTTGGTGCCCCCGAGGTCGACCCCCAGGCGAAGAGCAGCGTCCGATTTCATGTTTCCCTTCGGCGGTTACCAATTCTTAAGGAAATATGGGCGAAAACCGTGGGGTAGAGGTTAAGCGGTTGAGACACGCTCCTGAATTGCGTTTACGCTTCAGGCCACGTCGATCAACAGCCTTGATTCGTCCGGGTGAACCTGATGTCGAAGACCGTGCTGATCGTTGAGGACAACGACCTCAACATGAAGCTTTTTCACGACCTGCTCGAGGCGCACGGCTATGGCACCTTGCAGACCAAGGACGGGCTCGAGGCGATGAAGCTGGCTCGCGAGCATCGGCCGGACCTGATCCTGATGGACATCCAGCTGCCGGAGATCTCGGGCCTCGAAGTCACGAAGTGGCTGAAGGAGGACCCCGAGCTCCGAGTGATCCCGATCATTGCCGTGACGGCTTTCGCGATGAAGGGTGACGAGGAGAAGATCCGCCAGGGCGGCTGCGAGGCGTACATCGCCAAGCCGATCTCGGTGACGAAGTTCCTCGAGACGGTCGAGCGGTTCTTGAACTAGTTCCCGGCAGGGGTCTGCTCCGACATGACTGCGCGCGTTCTGGTCGTCGACGACCTGGCTCCCAACGTCAAGCTGCTCGAGGCGCGGCTCTCGGCCGAGTACTTCACCGTCCTCACGGCGTCCAGCGGGCCCGAGGCGCTGCGGGTCGCCACCGAGAATCCGCCCGACATCATCCTGCTCGACGTGATGATGCCCGGCATGGACGGCTTCGAGTGCTGCCGGCGTCTCAAGGCCGACGCCCGAACCCGCCACATCCCCGTCGTGATGGTCACCGCGCTGTCGGAGGTCGAGGACCGGGTTCGCGGACTCGAGGTCGGGGCCGACGATTTCCTCACCAAGCCGGTCAACGACGTCGCGCTCTACGCCCGCATCCGCTCGCTGGTCCGGCTCAAGATGCTGGCCGACGAGTGGCGGCTGCGCCAGGCGACGAACCAGGAGCTGTACGGCGTCGACGGCGACACCGGCGACCAGAAGGAGTCGGTGGAAGGCGCGCGCGCGCTGGTCATCGACGAGAATGCCACGCATATCGACCGGATCCGGCGCGCGCTGGCGACCGATCGCGATGCGGTCGAGGTGGCGACCGATCCCGAGGCCGGCCTGTCGATGCTCGCCGAACAGGAGTTCGACCTCGCGATCGTGAGCCTCCTGCTGCGCGACACGGACGGCCTGCGCCTGTGCGCCCGCATCCGCGGGCAGGCCAAGACGCGGGGGCTGCCGATCCTCGTGCTGATCGAGCAGGGCGACCACGAGCGGCTGGCGCGCGCGCTCGACATCGGCATCAACGACTATCTCGTGCACCCGATCGACCGCAACGAGCTGCTCGCGCGCGTCCGCACGCAGGTCAGCCGTCGCCGGTACCAGGATCGCCTGCGCGCGAGCGTTGAGCAGAGCGTCGCCGCAGCGGTCACCGACGGACTGACCGGCCTGCACAATCGCCGCTATCTCACCCGCCATCTCGATGCGCTCGTCGCGGACGCGCGAAAGAACACGAAGCCGCTGGCGCTGCTCATGGTGGACATCGACTTCTTCAAGAACATCAACGACACCTACGGCCATGCCGCGGGCGACGAGGTGATCCGGCTGGTGGGCAACCGCCTGCAGCAGCACGTCCGCAGCTTCGACACGGTGGCGCGCTGGGGCGGGGAGGAGTTCGTCGTCGTGATGCCCGACGCCAGTCTCGACGTCGCCACGACGGTCGCCGAGCGCCTTCGCCGCAAGATCGCCGGCGCTCCGGCACGCCTCGACGGCGCCGACATCGATCTTCCCGTCACCGTCAGCATCGGCGTCACGGTGTTCGCCGGCGGGGAGGACACCCAGGCCGAGATGCTGCGGCGCGCGGACGAATGCCTCTATGCCGCCAAGCGCTCCGGCCGGAACAAGGTCGTCGGGGCGGAGCCTGGAACCACGCCGCCGGCAGCGCTCGCCTCGTAGCGGCTCGCCGGCCGCATCGCTGGTCTCGGGAGCGTCCCCGGCCCCCTACAACTCCGGAATGCAAAACGGCGGCACCTTGCGGAGCCGCCGTTTCGCTTGAGGCCGTCGCGGCCCCTTCGGGCCCGATCGGGCTACTTGATCTTCGATTCCTTGAAGTCGACGTGCTTGCGCGCGACGGGATCGAACTTCTTCAAGGTGAGCTTCTCGGTCGTCTTCTTCGGATTCTTCGCGGTGACGTAGAAGAACCCGGTATCGGCGGTGCTCACCATCTTGATGAGCGTCTGCTTGGATTTAGCCATGGCGGCCTCGGATCGGTTCGGGACGGTATTGGCGCCGGAACATACAAGCCGGCCCCCCGCTGTCAAGCGACCGGGCGTCGGTCAGCGCGCGGCCAGGGTGGCGGTGCTGGCCAGGGCGGCGGCGTGCAACGCGCGGTCCATCAGCAGGTTGCGGGCGAGTTCCAGGTCGCTGTCGCGCTCGACCGGCTCGGCCGGGCAGGTTTGGTTGCGCAACGCCTTGCGGCCCTCGACGTCGTCGGGACCCGTCGCGCGCCAGCGGCCCGCAGCCGCGCGGTCGGCGAAGCGTCCGGTGCGGACCTGATCCAGCAGGGCGGCGACGTTCTCGCGGCCGCCGCTGGTGCAGACATGCGGGAGCACGCCGAGTTCGGCGAGCGCGTAGCCAGAGGGCGCGTGAAATCGCGCCGAGGTCAGGATGATCTCGCCGTCGTTGGGCAGGGTGAGGATCGACTGGACCGAGCCCTTGCCGAAGGACGTGGTCCCGACGACGACCGCCCGGTTGTGGTCCTGAAGCGCCGCGGCGACGATCTCCGAGGCGGACGCCGAGTTGCCGTTGATCAGGACGACCAGCGGCACCTTCTCGCCGACATCGCCGCGCCGGGCCCATGACTCGTGCGTCAGGGTGCGGTGCCGCCCGCGGGTACTGACGATGCTGCCCTCGGGCAGGAACACGTCGGCGACGTAGATCGACTGGTCGAGATAGCCGCCGAAATTGTTCCGCAGATCGAGCACGACGCCGGCATAGCGCGGCCCGATCTCCCGTTCGGCGCGCCGCAGCGCATCGACCAGCGCCTCGGTCGTGCGCGGGTTGAAGCCGGTGAGCCGGATATGCGCGATGTCGCCGTTGCGGCGATAGACCACGGTCTGCGGAACGATATGCGCGCGCACGAGCGCGATGCGCAGCGGCGCCGGGGCCTCCTTGCGCGTCAGCTCGATGGTCACCGCGTCGCCGACCTGGCCGCGCAGGCGACGCACCACGTCGCGCGCGGTCATGCCTCGCGTGCTCTCGCCTTCGATCGTGACGATGCGATCGTCGACCTGGAGATTGGCGCGCGACGCGGGGGACTCGTCCATCACGTTGGCGACGCGCACGTCCCCGCCGTCGGTGTCGATCGTGATGCCGATGCCGCCGAAGCCTTCGCGCTGGGCGCGCTCCTCCCGGGCCATCTCGGGCGTGTTGTAGCGCGAGTAGGGATCCAGGCCCTTCGTGGCGCCGTCGAAGAACGCCTTGAACGTGTCGTTGAGATTGACCTCCCGCAGCGCCGCCGAACGGGCGCGGGCGGCTTCCAGGGCGCCGACGGTCGCGGCACCCCATTGCGCGGCCTGGGCCGGGGCGGCAAGCGGGATGCGCGTCGTGGTCTCGGCGCTCTCGATCTCGATCGCGTCGGGCAGCCGCTTGGCATGGACGGCGGGATCGAGCTTGAGGACGTTGGCGAGCCCCTGGTCGACAAGATCTCCGATCTCGACCTGGCGGACGTAGCGCTCCTGGATCTGGTCGAGGGCGGTCACGAACACGCGCCGGGCCTGGCCGGGCAGCTGGACGGACCCGCGCTCCTCGACCGCCGTCGGGCCGCCGCAGGCCGCCAGCAGGACCGCGCATCCCGCCCAAAGCGCGCGCCGGAGTTGGAGGCGGAGCCGATGAGTCATCCCTTCACCCCGACCGCCCATTGCCAGCCGATCACCGCGCCCTTCACGCGCGGCAGCAGCCACAGGGTCATGAGCAACGTTAGCGGAACCCAGATCGCGGCTTGGACCCAGAGATCGGGTGCGAGCCACTTCTCGACCATCAGGACGGCCGGCACGATCAGATGGCCGACGATCACGATGGTGAAATACGGGGGCGCATCGTCCGAGCGGTAGGAGCCGATGTCGAGGTCGCAACTCGAGCACCGCGCGCGCACGCGCAGGAAGCTCTCGAGCAGGCCGCGCTCGCCGCAGCGCGGACAGCGGTGCCGGAAGCCGCGCCACAGGGCGTCAATGGAACGCGGCGGGCCGGCATCGGGGTGCCGGTGGGGATCGGAGTCGTTCATCGTCACGAGAGCTTCAGATTAGCGCGTCAACTCGCACGGAGACTCTGAAAAATCCGCAACCACCTATGTTCGTCGCCGGCCCTTGGCGCGGACTTGACGCTTTGTTGATCGTGAAGGGCCCGCGCCGTGGGCGCCTCCCGGTGCGGCGGTGGGCAGGAGCTCGAGCCGGAGTCCGCCGGTCACGGGGGTCACGTCGACCAGCCGGACCATGACCGTGTCCCCGATCGCGAGGCGCCTCGGCCCCTCGAGCAGATGACCGGCCGGGTGAACGCGCCAGCCGCGGCCGGGGAGGGTCGACATCGGGATCAGCCCGTCGGCGCCGGTGTCGTCGAGGGAGACGAAGACGCCGGCGCGATGGACGCCCGAGATCCGCGCGCGGAAAGTCCCGCCTCGGGCCTCGGCCAGGTACCCGGCGACATAGCGCTCGTAGGCGGCACGCTCGGCCGCCTGGGCCCGCCGTTCGGCGCGCGAAACCTCCTCGCCGAGGGCGACGAGCTCGGGATGCGGCAGGGTCCGGCCACCGTCGCCGAGCCCCAGCGCATCGATCAGGGCACGGTGGACGACGAGATCGGCGTAGCGCCGGATCGGCGAGGTGAAGTGCGCGTAGCGGGGCAGGGCGAGCCCGAAGTGCCCGAGATTGTCCGGGGAGTACACGGCGAGCGCCTGGCTGCGCAGGACGAGATCGCTGACCATTGCCGAGGACGGCTTGTCGGCCGCCCAGGCCAGAACCTGGGCCAGCAGCGACGGGCGAACGACCTGTCCGCGCGCCAGACGGTAGCCCAGCGTCGCCAGCGCCTCGCGCAGGCCATCGATGCGCTCGGGCGACGGCTGGTCGTGGACACGGTAGAGGCAGCCGCGCTGGCGGCGCTCGAGCGTCTCGGCGGCCGCGACGTTGGCGAGGATCATGAACTCCTCGATCAGGCGGTGAGCATCGAGGCGCTGGCGCGGCTCGATGCCGACGACGTTCCCGGCGCCGTCGAGCCGGACCTGCCGCTCGGGCAGGTCGAGGTCGAGGGTTCCCCGGCGCGTGCGGGCCTCGGCGAGACGGCGGAACGCTCCGAACAACGCCTCCGCGGGCCCATGGAGCGCGGCCGGCAGCGTACCGCGGTCGCCGTCCGCCCAGGCCTGGACGCGCTCATAGGTCAGCCGCGCAGCCGAGCGCATCATGGCCCGCACGAAGCGATGGCCGCGCAGCTGCCCGTGCGGATCGATGCGCAGGTCGGCCACGAGCACGGGGCGGTCCTGCTCGGGGCGCAACGAGCACAGGTCGTTGGACAGCCGCTCCGGCAGCATCGGCACGACGCGATCGGGGAAATAGACCGAGTTGCCGCGTCGGCGGGCCTCGCGATCGAGCGGGCCGTCGGGACGGACGTACCAGGCCACGTCGGCGATCGCGACCACGAGGCGGAACCCGCCGGGAACGTCGCCGTCGGGTTCGGCATAGACGGCGTCGTCGAAGTCCCGCGCGTCCTCGCCGTCGATCGTCACCAGGGGCAGCCCCCGCAGATCCTCGCGATCGCCGAGCGGCGCCGGCGTCGCCGACTGCGCCTCGTCCAGCGCCGGACCGGCGAAGACGACCGGGATGTCGTGGAGGGCAACGGCGATCGCGCTGGCGGCGCGCGGCCCGTCGGCGGCGCCGAGGCGCTCGATGACGCGCGCGCGTGGCCGTTCGAACCGCCGCACGGCGAGCGGGACGGCTGCGACCAGTTCGCCGTCCGCGATCGCCGGATCATCGGCCTCGATGAAGAAGTCGAGCCGCAACTTCTTGTCGACGGGCTCGATGATCCGTCCGATGGCCGAGCGGCGAACGATGCCGACGATCCGGGCGGGCAGATCGGGCGCGCGCCGCACGAGGCGCGCGCGCCAGGTGCGGCCGTCGCGATGCCCGATCCGCACGAGGACGCGGTTGCCGCGCTCGAGGCCGCCGCTGTCACGGCGGTCGAGCCGCAGATGCGGCGGCGGGCCGGGCCTCAGCCACTCGGCGAGGCGCCCCGTGGCCTCGCCGCTCTCCAGGTCGACGGCGTCGATGATCGCAACCACGACCTCGGCATCGAGCGGGTCCACGGCGGCGCGTCGCGCATCGGGGGCGAACAGGCCTTCGGCCGCCAGTTCGCGCAGGATCGCCTTCAGCACGATCCGTTCGCCGCCCTTCAATCCGAAGGCGTGCGCGATCGTCCGCTTGTCGGCGCGGGGATTTTCGCGCAGATGCTGCAGCACCTGCGCCCGGCTGATCGGCGCGTGCTCCGGAGGGCGAGGGCGGCGCGCCAAGTCAGGCCGCCGGCTCGTCGGCCGCGGCCTTCGCCTTGGGTTTGGCCTTCGCCTTCGGCTTCGACTTGGCCTTCGTCTTCGACTTCGGCTTCGCCGCGACCGATGCCGGTGCGGGCGTGTCGCCGCCCGCCGCCTTTCCGCCTGCGGCCTTGGCGACCTTCGTCCCGGACTTCGCCGGCTTCACCTCGGCGGCTGCGGGCGCGGACTTGCCCTTGCGACCGCGCCGGCCGCCCGACACGCCGCCGGTCTTGGCGAGCCGCTCGTCGATGAGCCGGATCGCATCCTCGAGGGTGATCTCGTCCGGATTGCCGTCCTTCGGGAGGTTCGCGTAGGTCTTGCCGTACTTGACGAACGGGCCGTAGCGGCCGACCCCGGCCTCGATCGGCTTGCCGTCGGCGGGATGGGCGCCGACCTGGCGCAACGGCTTGGCAGGCGCGCCGCCGCGTCGTGCCCCCTTGGGCTGGGCGAGCACGTCGACCGCGCGGTTCAGCCCGATCGTCAGCAGATCCTCGGTGCCCGCGAGCGAGCGGTACTCGTTGCCGTGCTTGAGATACGGGCCGAACCGGCCGAGCCCCGCCTGGACGACCTTGCCGTCGGCGGGATGCACGCCGACCTCGCGCGGCAGCGCGAGGAGCTTGAGCGCGATGTCCAGCGTCACCGCATCGGGCGTCAGGTCGCGCGGCAGGGAGACGCGCTTGGGCTTGGTGCCTTCGGCGCCCTCGCCGAGCTGCAGATAGAGCCCGTAGGGGCCCTTGCGCAGGCTCACCACCTCGTTGCTGACGGGATCGACGCCCAGCGTCTTCGTGCCTTCGAACCCGTCGCCGCCCTCGCCGCCGTCGACCGCGAGCTGGCGCGTGAATCGGCAGTCGGGGTAGCGCGAGCAGCCGACGAAGGCGCCGAACTTGCCGAGCTTGATCGAAAGCCGACCGTCGCCGCAGGTCGGGCATTGGCGCGGATCGCGGCCGTCGCTGCGCTCCGGGAAGAAATGCGGCCCGAGCTCGGCATCGAGCGCGTCGATGACGTCGCTGATCTTGAGTTCCTTCGTCTCGCCGACCGCGGCCGAGAAGGCCTGCCAGAACTCGCGCAGCACGTCCTTCCAGTTGGCGCGCCCGCCGGAGATCTCGTCGAGATCCTCCTCGACCTTCGCCGTGAAGTCGTACTGGACGTAGCGCGGGAAGTAGCGCTCCAGGAACGCCGTGACCAGGCGGCCACGGTCCTCGGGGATGAACCGGCGCTTGTCGATCCGGACGTAGCCGCGATGCTGCAGCACCTCGATGATCGAGGCGTAGGTCGACGGGCGCCCGATGCCCAGCTCCTCGAGCTTCTTGACGAGGCTCGCCTCCGAATAGCGCGGCGGCGGCTGCGTGAAGTGCTGCTCGGGCGTGACCGCGCCGCGCGTCGGCCGGTCGCCCTCGGCGAGCGGCGGCAGCAGGCGGCTCTCGTCGTCGTCGGCCTCGCCCGGATCGTCGCGGTCCTCGCGATAGACCGCCAGGAAGCCGTCGAACACGATCACCGAGCCCGACGCGCGGAGCACGCTCTTGCGGTCGCCGGCGACGATGTCGACCGTGGTGAGGTCGATCGCCGCGGACTCCATCTCGCTCGCCACCGTCCGGCGCCAGATCAGCTCGTAAAGCCGGCGCTGGTCGGCGTCGAGATGCGCCGCGACCTGCTCGGGCCGGCGGAACAGATCGGTCGGCCGGATCGCCTCGTGGGCTTCCTGGGCGTTCTTCGCCTTGGTCTTCCAGACCCGCGGCTGCTCGGGAAGGAAGGCCTGCCCGAACTGCTGCGCGATCAGCTTGCGCGCGGCGGCGATCGCCTCCTGCGACAGGGTCACGCTGTCGGTGCGCATGTACGTGATCAGTCCGACCGTCTCGCCGTCGAGGTCGACGCCTTCATACAGCTGCTGGGCGAGGCGCATCGTGCGGCTAGCGCCGAAGCCGAGCTTGCGCGACGCCTCCTGCTGCAGGGTCGAGGTCGTGAACGGCGGCAGCGGATTGCGCCGGATGCGCTTCTTCTCGACCGAGCCGACGGCGAACGGGTCGCCGGCGACGATGGTCGCCGCGGCGCGCTGGGCGTCGGCCTCGGTCTTGAGGTCGAACTTGTCCAGCTTGCGACCGTCGAGCTCGATCAGCCGCGCATTGAAGCCGGCGCCATTGGGCGCCGTGAAGGCGACGTCGACGGTCCAGTATTCCTGGGGCTTGAAGCGCTCGATCTCGGTCTCGCGCTCGCAGATCAGGCGCAGCGCGACGGATTGGACGCGGCCGGCCGACTTGCTGCCCGGCAGCTTTCGCCACAGCACGGGCGACAGGGTGAAACCGACGAGGTAGTCGAGGGCGCGGCGCGCCATGTAGGCGTCGACCAGATTGGTGTCGACGTCGCGCGGATTGCGCATCGCCTCGAGGACCGCGCTCTTGGTGATCTCGTTGAACACCACCCGCTTGACGGGAACGGTCCGCACCTTCTTCTGGCCGTCGAGGACCTGCTGCAGGTGCCAGGAGATGGCCTCGCCCTCGCGATCCGGATCGGTCGCCAGATAGAGCGTCTCGGCGCCCTTGAGCGCGCGCTCGATTTCGCCCAGCGGGCGGCGGGCGCGGTCGCCCACTTCCCAGTGCATGGCGAAGTCGTTGTCCGGTTCGACCGCCCCGTCCTTCTCCTTGAGGTCGCGGACATGGCCGTAGCTCGCCAGCACCGTGTAATCGGAGCCGAGATACTTGTTGATGGTTTTCGCCTTGGCGGGCGACTCGACGATGACGACCTTCATGGCGCCTGCGGTAGAAGTTCGGGCCGAGGGTGAGAAGGCTTGGTTAAAGCCTTGTTAACGCAGAAGGCTGACTAGGTTCCCGGGATGCCGCTCGAGGCGGCCGGCGAGCTCGAGTTCGAGCAGGACGGTGTGGACGATCGGTGCCGACACTTCGCACCGGCGCAGCACTTCGTCAACCGGCGTGGGCTCCGGCCGCAAGCAGAGGAGGATCCGCTCCCGGGCCTTATCCACTTCAGCGGGCAAAGAAATCCGGTCTTCGCCCGGTGCTTCCGAAGGGGCCTCGGCTCGCCTCAGCAACGGGGTTCCGAGGGCGGCGAGCACATCGTCGACGCAGGTGACGAGCGCGGCGCCGTCGCGGATCAGGCTATTCGGCCCGGTCGACCGCGGGTCGTAGGGAAAGCCCGGCACGGCCATTACCTCGCGGCCCTGCTCGAGCGCGGCGCGGGCGGTGATCAGGGAGCCCGAGCGCAGGCTCGCCTCGACCACGACGACGCCGCGACTCAATCCGGAGATGATCCGGTTCCGACGCGGGAAGTGCCGGGCGGTGGGCTCCCGGCCGAAGGGCTCCTCGCTCACCACGGCGCCGCCGCCTTGGACGATCGCGGCATGCAGCTCCGCATTCTCCGGCGGGTAGACCACATCGACGCCGCCGGCGAGCACCGCTACGGTTCGGGCCGGTCCGGCGCCGCGATGCGCCGCCGTGTCGATCCCGCGCGCGAGGCCGGATACGACGTGGCGCCCCGACGCGGCGAGGCCGGCCGCAAGCTCGGCGGCGAGGCGCTGGCCGCTGGCGGAGGCATTGCGCGCGCCGACGATCGCGATGCCGGGCTCGGCGAGGGCCGCGACGGAGCCAAGCACGCTGAGCACCGGTGGCGCATCCCCGAGCGCGGCCAGGGCTGCCGGGTAATCGGCATCACCCCAGACGAGTTGGCGGCCGCCGCGCTTCTCCAGGCGGCGCCGCTCGGTCTCGACGATGCGCGCCGCCAGCGGTCTAAGCGGCCGGCCGCCGCGCGCGGAGAGCTCGGGCAGGGCTGCGAGCGCGGCTTCGGCGCTGCCGCAATGGGCCAGGAGCTGGCGGAAGGTCGCGGGCCCGACGAACGGCGTGCGTGCGAGCCGCACTCTTGCGCTGCGTTCGCGCTCGTCGAGGTTGTGGGGCGGGGCGGCCAGAAGCGCGATCCGTCGAGGCCGCCGCTCAGCGCTGGCCGATCTTCGGCTCGGTGCCGCTCAGCAGGCGCCGGATATTGGAGTGGTGCTTGGCTGCGACGATCGCGGCGATGATGGCCGCGAACAGCGCGAACTGCCGATCGCCGATCGCCTCCCCGGCGGTCGCCCAAAGCAGAGGCAGGTAGAGCGCCAGCACCGGCGCGGCGGCGCAGCTGGCGAGCGAGGCCAATGACGATCGACGGAAGAGCGCCGCGACGATCAACCATGTCGCCCCGCAGGCCAGCGCGATCCGCCAGTCGAGGGCAAGCAGGACGCCCAGCGCGGTCGCGACGCCCTTTCCGCCGCGGAACCCGAGCCAGATCGGGAAGAGATGGCCGAGAACGGCGCCGTAGCCGGCCATCAGTGCCGCATCCGGTCCGCCAAGGCGGTGCGCAAGCCAGACTGCGATCCACCCCTTGAGCACATCGAAGAGCAGCGTCAGCGCAGCGAGCCCCTTGCGACCGGTGCGCAAGACGTTGGTTGCACCGATGCTGCCGGACCCGATCGCGCGGATGTCGCCCAGCCCGGCGAAACGCGTCAGCAGCAGCCCGAAGGGGACCGCGCCGCAGGCGTAGCCGAAGGCCAGCGCCGCCGCGAGATAGGGCCAGGCATGCGCCCAGCTGATCGGTGCCGGCATGGCCTAGCGGTCCCGCATGAAGATGCACTCGCCGTTGACCAGCGTGCGCAGCACGCGGCCCTGCGCCGGACGGCCGTCGAAGGGCGAGTTCTTCGACTTCGACCGGAACTCGGCCTCGCGGATCTTCCAGGCGCGCTCGGGGTCGAGCAGCACGAGATCGGCGGCGGCCTGCCTGGCGAGCCGGCCCGCCGCGAGCTTCAGTATTCCCGCCGGTGCCGCCGTCAGCCGGCGCAGCGCGTCGATCAGCGTGAGGCGCTTGGCGTGGACCAGCTCGAGCGTGATCGGCAGCAGCGTCTCGAGGCCGATCGCGCCGGCCGCCGCCTGGGAATAGGGCAGGCGCTTCGAATCCTGGTCGTGCGGCGCGTGATCGGAGGCGATGGCGTCGATCGTGCCGTCCACCAGCCCCTCGATCACGGCCTGGCGATCGCTCTCGGTGCGCAGCGGCGGCGACAGCTTGGCGAAGGTGCGGTAGTCGCCGACCGCGAGCTCGTTCAGCGCGAAATAGGGCGGGGCCGTGTCGCAGGTCACCGGCAGTCCGCGCGCCTTGGCGCTGCGGATCGCGGCGATCGCGGCCGCCGTCGACACGTGGGCGAAGTGGAGCGGCGACTGCGTCATCTCGACGATCCGCAGGTCGCGCTCGACCATGATCACCTCGGCGAGCGCGGGCGCCGCCGGCAGGCCGAGGCGCGTGGCGATCTCACCCTCGGTCGCGCTGGCGTTGCGCGTGAGGCTCGGCTCCTCGGGATGCTGGATGAAGATCCGCCCGATGGCACGGCCGTAGCTGAGCGCGCGTCGCAGCACCGTCGCGCTGGCGACCGCATGCGTGCCGTCGGTGAAGCCGAGGGCGCCGGCCTCGGCGAGCAGGCCGAGCTCGGTGATCTCCTTCCCCTCGAGCCCGCGCGTCAGGGCGCCGTAGGCGAAGATCTTCACCCGGCTGGTCTCGCGCGCGCGGCGCGCGACGCTCTCGACCAGGGAGGGATCGTCGATCACGGGCTGGGTATTGGGCAGCGTCACCATCGACGTCACGCCGCCCGCCGCCGCCGCCGCCGCCGCGGTCGCGAAGGTCTCCTTGTGCTCCTCGCCGGGCTCGCGCAACTGCACGCGCATGTCGACGAATCCCGGCGCGAGCACGGCGCCGCCGCAGTCGAACGCTTCGACGGCGGCGCCGCCCAGCGCTTCCGCGCGCGCCAGGTGGGCGCCGAAATCGGCGATCACCCCGTCGGCCACGACGACGCCGCCGCGCATGTCGACACCGCTCGCCGGGTCGACCAGCCTCGCGTTGACATAGGCGATGGGCGGGCCGCCGCGGCGGCCGGGAACGCGCGACGTGGCGGTCGGCGGGGCGGCGCTCACGAGCCGGCCTGCGCGTTCGAGGTGAGGCTGCGCGTGAGCACGTCGAGGCAGGCCATGCGCACCGCCACGCCCATCTCGACCTGCTCGCGGATCAGCGAGCGGTCGATGTCGTCGGCCAGCTCGCTGTCGATCTCGACGCCGCGATTCATCGGTCCCGGATGCATGACGAGGGCGTCGGGCTTGGCGACCGCGAGCTTCGCGCGGTCGAGCCCGAAGAAATGGAAGTACTCGCGCACCGAAGGGACGAAGGATCCCTGCATGCGCTCGGTCTGCAGGCGCAGCATCATGACGATGTCGCAACCGCGGATGCCGTCGAGCATGTTGTGGAATACCCGGACGCCGAGGCGCTCGATCGACGACGGGATCAGCGTCGGCGGCCCGACGACGCGTACGCGCGCGCCCATCGCGGTGAGCAGGTGGATGTTCGAGCGCGCCACGCGGCTGTGCAGGATGTCGCCGCAGATCGCGACCTCGAGCCCGATCAGCCGGCCGAGGCGCCTGCGGATCGCGAGCGCGTCCAGCAGCGCCTGCGTCGGATGCTCGTGCGTGCCGTCGCCGGCGTTGATGACCGCGCAGTTGACCTTCTCGGAGAGCAGCTTCACCGCGCCGGATTCGGCGTGACGGACGATGAGCACGTCGGGCAGCATCGCGTTCAGCGTCATCGCGGTGTCGATCAGCGTCTCGCCCTTCTTCACCGACGACGACTCCGCCGACATGTTGATCACGTCGCCGCCCAGCCGCTTGCCCGCGAGCTCGAACGACGTGCGGGTGCGGGTCGAGTTCTCGAAGAACAGGTTGATGATCGTCCGCCCGCGAAGGACGTTCGACTTCTTGTCCGGGGCGCGGTTCTGCTCGACATAGGCCTGCGACAGGTCGAGCAGAAGCGTGATGTCCTCGGGCGACAGGCCCTCGATGCCGAGAAGATGGCGATGCGGATAGCCGCCGGCGCGTGATCCGAGAAGGGCGGAGGAGGAGCTCATGGTTAACGCGCTTTTACTCTCGGCCGCTCGGATCCGGCAAGCGCGCCCGGGGCTTGCGCCATCGGAGGAAGCTCGCGGCGGGTCTTAACCATTCCGCGCTACGCCGGGTCGCCGCCGCGCCGCGCGTCCGCGATGCCGCGCAGATAGCTCTCGAGGATCACCGCCGCGGCGACATGGTCGAGCCGTGCCCGCGGATCCTTCGGCCTGCGGCCGATCTCGGCCAGCGCATCCGCGGCCGCGAACGAGCTGAGGCGCTCGTCCCAGAACGCAAGCGGCAGGTCGTCGAGCGCCAGCAGGTTGCGGGCGAAGGCGCGGCATCTCTGCGCGCTCGCCCCCTCGCTGCCGTCCATGTTGTAGGCGAGCCCGACGACGAAGCCGCCGACCGTCCAGTAGGCGACGAGCTCGCGCAGCCGGCCGCTGTCGCGTGTCCATGTGGTGCGCCGGATCGTCTCGATGGGCGACACGAGGGTCAGGCCGGGATCGCAGATGGCGATGCCGATCGTCCGCTCCCCGACATCGAACGCCATGAGCCGCGCGCGCTTGGCGAGCCGGAGCGGAAGCTCATCGGGTGCGACGATCGGCATCGTGGCGTCGTCATAGCCGATCGCGGCGCCCGCGCGGAAGCGATGGCACGCGCCGTCGTTTGCGGCCGTGGCCGGCCGGCGCCGCCGGCGGTTGCCGAGCTTCGGGGCCCGGTGATAGAAGCGGCGGCCCTGGGGGCGGAATGCCGCCCGCGGACCCAACGCATTCGATGGAACGCTCGCATGTCGCTCGATAAGGCAACGGTGGCCCGCGTCGCCACGCTGGCCCGCATCAAGGTGCCGGACGAGGAACTGGACAAGATGGTGCGCGAGATCTCCGGGATCATGACCTGGATCGAGCAGCTCCGGGAGGTCGACACGACAGGCATCGCGCCGATGACGTCGGTCGTGGAGCACGTGCTCAACCAGCGCGCGGACCAGATCAACGACGGCGGCTATGCCGACGACGTGACGCGCAACGCGGCGGACCGGGTCCAGCTCGGCGATGGCGCGTTCTTCGTCGTCCCCAAGGTGATCGAATGAGCGCGCTCACCGACCTGACGATCGCCGAGGCGCGCACGGCGCTGCGGTCGAAGAAGATGTCGGCGCGCGAGCTGACGACGGCGCATGTCGAGGCCGTCGCCGGGGCGCGCGCGCTCAACGCCTTCATCACCGAGACGCCCGACCGGGCACTGGCGATGGCCGCGGAGAGCGACAAGCGGCTGGCGAGCGGGCAGGGCCGAGCGCTGGACGGCATTCCGCTCGCGATCAAGGATCTCTTCTGCACCCGCGACGTCCAGACCACGGCCGGAAGCCGGATCCTTTCCGGGTTCAAGCCGCCCTACGAATCGACCGTCTCGCAGAACCTGTGGAATGCCGGCGCGGTGATGCTGGGCAAGGTCAATCTCGACGAGTTCGCGATGGGCTCGTCCAACATGACCTCGGCATTCGGCGGCGTGAAGAACCCGTGGAAGCGCCGCGGCGACGCGCGCGACCTCGTGCCCGGCGGCTCGTCCGGCGGCTCGGCCGCGGCGGTCGCCGCGCGCGTCGCGATGGGCGCGACCGCGACCGACACCGGCGGCTCGATCCGGCAGCCGGCAGCCTTCTGCGGCGTCGTCGGCATCAAGCCGACCTACGGCCGCTGCTCGCGCTGGGGCATCGTCGCCTTCGCCTCGTCGTTGGATCAGGCCGGACCGATCACGCGCGACGTCCGCGATGCCGCGATCATGCTCGGCGCGATGGCGAGCCATGACCCGAAGGATTCGACCTCGGTGCCGCGCGAGGTGCCCGACTACGAGGCCGCGCTCGGGCGGAGCATCAAGGGCCTGCGCTTCGGCATTCCCAAGGAATACCGTCTGGACGGCATGTCGCCGGAGATCGAGAAGCTGTGGCAGCAGGGCATCGCGTGGCTGAAGGAGGCCGGCGCGGAGCCCGTCGAGATCTCGCTTCCGCACACGAGGTACGCGCTGCCGACCTACTACATCGTCGCGCCCGCCGAGGCGTCGTCGAACCTCGCGCGCTACGACGGCGTGCGTTTCGGACTGCGCGTGCCGGGCAACTCGATCGAGGAGCTCTACGAGAACACCCGCGGCCAGGGCTTCGGCGCCGAGGTCCGCAGGCGCATCCTGATCGGCACCTACGTGCTCTCGGCCGGCTACTACGACGCCTACTACCTGAAAGCCCAGCAGGTGCGCGCCCTGATCGCGCGCGACTTCACCGAGGCCTACAGGCGCTGCGACGTCATCCTCACGCCGACGGCGCCGTCGGCCGCCTTCGCGATGGGCGACAAGATGGACGATCCGGTCGCGATGTACCTCAACGACGTCTTCACGGTGACGGTCAATCTCGCGGGGCTGCCGGGCATCTCCGTGCCCGCCGGCCTGTCGAGCGACGGCCTGCCGCTCGGCCTGCAGCTGATCGGGCGCGCCTTCGACGAGGAAACGCTGTTCACCGTGAGCCACGTTCTGGAGCGCGCCGCCGGCTTCACCGCGCGCCCGGGAGTCTGAGACATGATGATCGAAGGCAAGACGGGCAGCTGGGAGATCGTGATCGGACTCGAGGTCCACGCCCAGGTCGTGTCACAGGCCAAGCTCTTCTCCGGCGCCTCGACCGCGTTCGGCGCCGAACCCAATTCGCAGGTCAGCTTCGTCGACGCGGCGTTCCCCGGCATGCTGCCGGTGATCAATCGGGTCTGCGTCGAACAGGCGGTCCGCACCGGTCTCGGCCTCAACGCCACGATCAACGAGCACTCCGTCTTCGATCGGAAGAACTATTTCTATCCGGACCTGCCGGCCGGCTATCAGATCTCGCAGTACAAGCAGCCGATCGTGTCCGAGGGATGGATCGACATCGACCTGCCCGGCGGTGAGACCAAGCGCGTGGGGATCGAGCGGCTGCATCTCGAGCAGGACGCGGGCAAGTCGATCCACGACCAGCACCCGCAGAAGACGTATATCGACCTCAACCGCTCGGGCGTCGCGCTGATGGAGATCGTCTCCAAGCCGGAAATGCGATCGCCCGAGGAAGCCGGCGCCTACATGCGCAAGATCCGTGCGCTGGTGCGCTACCTCGGCACCTGCGACGGCAACATGGAGGAGGGCAGCCTGCGCTGCGACGCCAACGTCTCGGTGCGCAAGCCGGGCGGGGAGCTGGGGACGCGCTGCGAGATCAAGAACGTCAACTCGATCCGCTTCGTGATGCAGGCGATCGAGTACGAGGCGCGCCGCCAGGTCGAGGTGATCGAGGACGGCGGCGCGATCCGGCAGGAGACGCGGCTCTTCGACAGCGGCAAGGGCGTGACGCGCTCGATGCGTTCCAAGGAGCACGCGCACGACTACCGCTACTTCCCCGATCCCGACCTGCTGCCGCTGGTGCTCGACCCGAAGTGGATCGCGGAGATCAAGGCGAGCCTGCCCGAGCTCCCCGATGCCAAGAAGGCGCGCTTCGTGTCGGACTTCAAGCTGACGCCGTACGACGCCAGCGTGCTCGTCGCGGAGAAGGAGAACGCCGCGTTCTTCGAGACCGTCGCGACGGGGCGCAAGGACCCGAAGCTGGCGGCCAATTGGGTGATCGTCGAGCTCTTCGGCGCCCTCAACCGCCTGGGCAAGGACATCGCGAGCTCCCCGATCTCCGCCCGGCAGCTCGCCGGCCTGCTCGACTTGATGGAGAACAACACGATCTCCGGCCGCATCGCGAAGGACGTGTTCGGCTTCATGATCGAGACCGGCAAGGATGCGGCGACGATCGTCGAGGAGCGCGGCCTCAAGCAGGTCACCGACAGCGGCGCCATCGAGACGGCGATCGACAAGGTGATCGCCGACAACGCCGCGAAAGTGGCGGAGTACCGCGGCGGCAAGCCGGCGCTGTTCGGCTGGTTCGTCGGGCAGGTCATGAAGGCGACCGGCGGCAAGGCCAACCCTGCCGCGGTCAACGACATCCTGAAGAAGAAGCTGGCCGGCTGAGGCGCCGCCGCGGCGTTTGGCGCCGCGCGGCGAGTGCGGATTTCTGATACCAGGAGGCGCGTCGCCGAACCTGGAACGGCGTCGATCGGGCCGCGCGAGGCGGCCCTTGAGGAGCACATGGCGAACGCGAAGACTGCGAAGTCGAAGAAGCCTGCGAAGACGCCGGCGAAGAAGGCCGCGAAGCCGAAGACGCTGAAGGCGTCGCCGGCGATCAAGGCCGCGGCGGCGAAGAGCGCCAAGCGGGCCGCCAAGGGGGCGCCCATCCGGAAGGCGAAGCCCGGCAAGACGCCGGCCGCCTCGGCACCGCGCCTGCCGGGCCGTCCGGTCCTATGGGCGATGGCCGCCTCGATCCCGTCGGGCAAGGTCGGTCTGGCGTTGACGATGATGGGGGTCCCCTTCGACTACCGGCATGTCGACCTGCGCGCCGGTGCGCAGCGCAGCGCGGCGTTCCTGGCGAAGAACCGCTTCGGGCAGGTGCCGGTGCTCGAGCACGACGGGCATTTTTTCGCGCAGTCGAACGTGATCCTGCAGTATCTCGCCGACACCTACGGCAAGTACGCCGGCGGCAGCGCGGCCGAGGAGATCCGCATCGCCGAATGGCTCCAGTGGGACCAGGACAAGATGTCGGCGCTGGGCTCGGTCCGCTTCTTCCGCCGCTTCCCGGACATGGCGCCGGCCGCGGCGGTGGTCGATTTCCTGCGCGGTCGCGCGACGCAGGCGCTCGACTTCCTCGATCGTCACCTCGGCAGCAGCAAGTTCATCGCGGGGCCCAATCCGACGATCGCCGACATCGCGGTGTTTCCGTGGATCGCGACCGCGGACGAGGGCGGCTTCGATATCGCGCGATGGCCGAACCTGCGCGCGTGGGCCGAGCGATTCGCCAGGCTCCCGGCCGTGACGCATCCGTACAAGCTGATGCCGACGCAGGACCGGATCGGCGGCTGAGGACGACCGCGACGCGGCGTCCGTCGCGCCGCCGCACGAGGGGGATCCACGCGTCATGACGATCGACTTCTACACCTGGGGCACGCCGAACGGACGCAAGGTCTCGATCATGCTCGAGGAATGCGCGTTGCCGTACGTCGTGCACAAAGTCGACATCGGCAAGAACGACCAGTTCAAGCCCGAGTTCCTCAAGGTCAATCCGAACTCGAAGATCCCGGCGATCGTCGACCGCGACGGTCCCGGCGGCGGGCCCTTCACGCTGTGGGAGTCCGGCGCGATCCTCATCTACCTCTCGGAGAAGAGCGGCAGGCTCCTGCCGAGCGAGCCGCGCGCGCGGCACACGACCTTGCAGTGGCTGATGTTCCAGATGGCGGGCGTCGGGCCGATGGCGGGGCAGGCGCATCATTTCATGCGCTTCGCACCCGAGAAGGTGCCCTACGCGATCGAACGCTACGGCAAGGAGATCAAGCGGCTCTACGGCGTGATCGAGCGGCAGCTCGCGGCCCAGGCGCATCTGGCGGGGCCGGACTACTCGATCGCCGACATCGCGACCTATCCGTGGATCGCGCGGCACGAATGGCACGGCGTCGCGCTTGCCGAGTTTCCCAACGTCAAGCGCTGGTTCGAGGCGCTCGGCGCGCGCCCGGCCGTCGTCAAGGGAATGGCGGTTCCCGGCTGAGCCGGCGACGTCGCGCCGGCCCAGGCAGCGCGTTCAGGCGGCGGCGGCGTTCTCGAGCATGGCGGCGACCGGCGTCGGCATGACCGGGGTCGGCATCGCGGGCGTCGGCAGGGCCGGGGCGGCCATCACGTCGACCGGAGCCGCGGCCGGGCGGGACTTGCCGCGTTCCTCGCGCTTCACCTGCGCCGACATGGACAGGATCTCGCGACGGGCCTGGGTCAGGATCGCCAGCTGCCGGTGATCCTCGCGGTCGATGACCTGCATGCACGCCACGCGGTTCTCGATGAGGTCCAGCAGCATGTCGATGGAACGTCGGCTCAGCATGATTGTCGCCTCCACTGAATTTCCCGCGTCGGTCTCGGCCGGCGTCGTGGGGCCTGCCGGCGACTCTGCGATGGTGAAAGCGTGGCTGAAGAGTGTTAACCAGTGGTAAACGCGGCGGGCCCGACCCCGGAATTCGCGCCGGATTAACCGGCAGCCACCGTCGCCACCCCGTTCGTTGACAGTCCCGCCCCCCGTCTCTAGAACCCGCGTCTGCAAATGCCGTGGCAATGCTGCTCTTCGTGCGGAGGGGTGGCCGAGTGGCTGAAGGCGGCAGTTTGCTAAACTGTTGTACGGGGTAAACTCGTACCGTGGGTTCGAATCCCATCCCCTCCGCCATCCTTCCTGCCCAACGCCCCGGTCGCTTGCCGCGGTGGGGGTCGGAGGTCCGGGTGTCTTCGGTGATCCCGCGCGGACGCCAGACCGCAATCGCCGGGGAATTCGGCTCCGTGGACGAAATTCACCATTGGTTAGCGCGCGTTAAGTGAACATTCGGCAGCCTCAACGAACGACGTCCTCATTTCGGGACGTTCGGTCGCAACAAGGGTCCCGATGCTCGAACGTGTCCGTCGCTTCCTCGGCGATCGCCACACCTGGCCCCTGATCGGCCTGCTGCCGATGACGGTCTTCGCCGTCGGCCTGATGGTGGTGTTCGCCCGACAGCAGGGTCGCGAGACGGAGTCCGAGATGCGTCGCCATCTCGAGGTGCTGACCCGCGGGGTTGAGCGCCGTCTCGGCGGCCAGATCGCGCTGCTGAACGCGATGGCGTCGCTGCCATGGATCCAGGCCGACGATTTCGCGCCGCTCAAGTCCTATCTCGAGTCCTTGCGGCCGACCTATCCCGCGTGGCGCAACGTCGTCGTCACCGATCTCGAGCGCCAGATCTTCAATCTCAACCTCTACCCGGAGGTCAGCCACGTTCGCGAGCGCGCGACGATCGACAAGGTCGTTCGCACGCGCGCGCCGGTCGTCGGCTCGGTGACGGACGGCATCGTCTCGATCCGCGCGCCGGTCGCGCTGTCCGGCGAGATCCGGCGGACGATCGTCGTCGCGCTGCACGTGTCGGCGATCGGGCAGATCTTCGAGGCGCCTGACCTGCCCCCGGGCTGGAGCGCGATCGTGGTCGATGCGCGGCACGATCTCATCGCGCGAACGGGCGCCCCGAGGCCCTACGTCGCCGGGCATATCCGCGCCTCGACGGCGGACGACTCGGTCCCCAAGGGCGGAGTCCGGCGCCTCGCGATCGAGGGCGAGGACCTGCTCATCGCCTCGACCGAGATCGTGCCGTCCGGCTGGACCGTGGCGCTGCTCGCGCCGAACCGGATCGTCTACTCGGGCGGCATCAGGATCGATCACCTCCTGTACGGCGCCGCGGCGCTCGCCGCGCTCGCCAGCCTCACCCTGCTGTGGCTTCTGTCCCGCAGCGCGCACCGGCGGACCGAAGAGCTGCAGGTCGCGCTGCAGCGCCTGGCGGAGAGCGAGCAGCGCTTCCGCGACGGCATCGACAGCATGGGCGAGGGGTTCCTGATGTTCGACGCCGAAGACCGCCTGGTTGTCTGGAACCGGCGCTATGTCGAAATGATGCCGCGTATCGAGCAGGTCATCCGGACGGGCATGACCGCCTCAGAGCTCGTCGATGCCGCGATCAGGCTGACTCGACCCGACCTGTCCGCGGAGGAGCACCGCAGATTCCTCGACACGCGGCTCGCCGCGCGCGCTCGGCTCGAGGGCTCCGCCTACACGACCGCCGACGGCCGGCGCATCGAACTCGTCGATCGTCGTGCTTCCGCCGGCGGCATCGTCTCCATCCTTCACGACGCCACGACGGCGCATCAGTGGGCCGCGCGACTGGCACAGAGCGAGATCCGGTTCCGCGACTTCGCCGAGACGGCGTCGGACTGGTTCTGGGAAACCGGTCCCGACCATCGCTACACGTTCATCGCCTCGCGGCGCTCGCCCGCGACGTCCGATCCCGGATTCGCGATCGGCAAGACGCGGATCGAGATCGCCCGCGCGATCATCGGCAGCGTGCCCGAGGCGCTGATCGAGCTCGAACGGCGGATGGACCGGCATGAGGTGTTCCACGACTTCGAGTACGCTCGGCCGCATGTCGACAGCGGCGAGATGACGATCTTCGAGGCCAGCGGCAAGCCGGTCTTCGGCGACGATGGCGCCTTCCTCGGCTATCGCGGCACCGGACGCGACGTCACCGATCGCAAGCGGCAGGAGCGCGAGCTGGCACGCGCCCTGGCAGCGGAGCAGGAGGTGAATGCGGAGCAGCGCCGCTTCATCGCGATCGTCAGCCACGAGTTCCGCACGCCCCTGACCATCATCGACGGCGCCTCCCAGCGCATCCTCGCGCGGCTCGGACAGGTGGAGCCCGACATCCTGAAGCGCTTCGACCGCATCCGCGGCTCGGTGGCGCGGATGACGGAGCTCATCGACCGCACCCTGTCGAGCGCGCGGCTGGACACCGGCGGCATCGAGCTGAACGTCGCCACCTTCGACGTCGTCGCACTCGTCCGCGACGTGAGCGAGCGGCAGCGCCAGGCGACGCCCGATTTCACGATCGCGATCGATTGCCGAGGGCCGTCCGAAATGATCGAGGCGGACCCGCGCCTGATCGACCAGATCCTCACGAACCTGCTGTCGAATGCCGTGAAGTATTCGGGCACGTCGCGCCGGATCGACCTCGGCGTCGGCGGCGACGACGAGACCGTCGAGATCTCCGTCGGCGACCACGGCCTCGGCATCCCGGCCGACGAGATCCCGAAGCTGTTCACGCGGTTCTTCCGCGCCCGAACGGCGACGGGCCTGCCCGGCACGGGCATCGGCCTGAACCTGTGCCGCGAGCTCGTGCAGCTCCACGGCGGCAGTATTTCGGCGGAGTCGGTCGTCGGGTCCGGCTCGATATTCCGGACCCGGATCCCGCGCCGGCGGCCGCAGACCGAACCCCGCGCCGCCTGATCCGGCATGCCGCGGCCAGGCGCGCTCAGGGCGCCTGGCGCAGGGCCTTGGCGAAGAAGTCCTCGGCCCCGAAGTTCCCGGACTTCAGCGCGAGGGCGAGCGGGCGACCGCCGACGCTCGTCGTCCAGGGTACGCCCGGATCGATCTGGGGTCCGATGCGCAGCGCCTTCACGTCCAATGCATTGACCACGGCGCCCGACGTCTCGCCGCCGGCGACGACGAGCTTGCCGACGCCGGAATCCACGAGAGCCGTCGCGACGCGGGCGAGGGCGCGTTCGACGAGCTCGGCGGCCCGCTCGCGACCGAGGCTGCGCTGCGCCGCCGCGACCTCGTCGGGCGCCGCGCTCGCATAGACGAGCACCGGTCCCTGGGCGATCCGCGCGCGGGCCCAGGCGATCGCCTCCTCGACGGCCGCGTCGCCGGCGGCCAGCGCCGTCGGCTTCAGCTGAAGCGCGGGGTGGCCCGCCGCGAAGCTCGCGATCTGGCGTAGCGTGGCGGCGGAGCAGCTCCCGGCGAGCACGGCCGCAAGTCCCTGGCTGCGCGGCAGGGCGGCGGCGTCGGCGTGCGCGGCCAGCAGGCCGCGCTTGCGATAGGCGGCCGGCAGGCCGCGCGCCACGCCCGATCCGCCGGTGACGAGCGCGAGGTCGGCGCAGGCCTCGCCGATGCTGCGCAGATGCGCGTCGCTCACGGCATCGACGATCACGTGGCGCGTGCCCGACTTGCGCAGCGCCTCGAGGCGCGCGGCCAGCGCCGCTGCGCCCGGTTCGACGTCGGCATAGGCGGCCATGCCCACCTTGTGGCGCGTCTGCCGCTGCAACACGCGCACGAGGCTGGGATCGCGCATCGGCGTCAACGGATGGTCGCGCATCGGCGAGTCCGACAACAGCATGTCGCCGACGAAGAGATGGCCCTGGAAGACGCTGCGGCCGGTCTCGGGAAAGGCAGGGCAGGCGATGGCGAGGTCGCCGCCGAGCCGATCGAGCAGCGCGTCGGCAACGGGCCCGATGTTCCCGGCATCGGTCGAATCGAAGGTCGAGCAGTACTTGAAGAAGATCCGGCGCGCCCCGCCGCTCTGCAGCCACGCGAGGGCTGCCAGCGACTGGTCGATCGCCGCCGCCGCGGGAATCGTGCGCGACTTGAGCGCGACGACGATCGCATCCGTGTCCGGCACCGAGAACCCGGCCGGTGGAATTCCCGTCGTCTGGACGGTGCGCATCCCTTCGCGAACGAGCGTGTTGCAGAGATCGGTGGCGCCGGTGAGATCGTCGGCGATCGCGCCGAGCAGGCAGCTGGACATGGGAGCCTCGTTGACAGGGCCGGCGACGGCGACGGCCGAATTGGCAGTTCACCAGAAGAGCCGATAGGCTCGCCACGGAATTTGCGGACACGACGGCTCCGGTCGACGTGTCGGGCTGCACCACGACGGGAGGACGACGGCATGCGCGCAGGGGTGATCGGGCTCGGGTCGATGGGGCGCGGTGTCGCGCGATCGCTGTTGCGCGCGGGCCACGCCGTCGCCGGCTTCGACGTGCGCGCGCAGTCGCGCTCGGAGCTCGCCGCGGCGGGTGGCCGCGACTGCGCCTCGCCGGCGGAGCTCGGCCGCCACGCCGACGCGGTCGTCATCCTCGTCGTCAATGCGCAGCAGGTGGATCAGGCCCTGTTCGGCGCCGACGGCTTGTGCGAGACGCTCGCGCCGGGCTCGGTGATCCTGCAAAGCGCGACGGTCGCGCCCGACTACGCCGAGGCCCTCGGCGACCGCCTTGCGAAGAAAGGGCTCCGGCTGATCGACGCCCCGGTCTCCGGCGGCGCGGTCGGCGCCGAGTCCGGCAAGCTCACGATCATGGCCTCGGGCGAGGCGGCCGCCTTCGACGCCTGCGAGAGCCTGCTGCATGCGATCGCCGGCAAGGTCTACCGCATCGGCGAGAAGCCGGGCCTCGGCTCGCAGATCAAGCTCGTCAACCAGCTGCTCGCCGGTGTCCACATCGCCGTCGCGGCCGAGGCGATGGCGCTCGGCATCAAGCTCGGCGCCGATCCGAAATCGGTCTACGAGATCATCTCGAACAGCGCCGGCGGCTCGTGGATGTTCCAGAACCGCATGCAGCACGTGCTCGACGGCGACTACGCGCCGCGCTCGGCGGTGAACATCTTCGTCAAGGACCTCGGCATCGTCCTGGACACCGCGCGCAAGCAGGTGTTCCCGACGCCGCTCGCCGCCGCCGCGCACCAGCTCTTCACGATGGCCGCGGCGCACGGCCACGGGCTGGAGGACGACGCGGCGGTCATCAAGGTGTTCGCGACGCTCGCAGGGCTCGACCTGCCGCCCAGGCGCGAGCCCTGAGCACGCTCACGCGGAGAGCAGGATCTCCGTGAGCTGGTGCGGGTGGGTGATCATCATCTCGTGCCCCGACGGGACCGAGTGCGTCTCCCAGTTGCGGTCCTCGTGCAGCCGGGCATGGACCGCCTGGTAGGCGCTGCCCTTGTTTGCGGCCGCGAGCACGTAGACCTTGCGCGGCACCCGGTGCCACGCGCCCGTGAGATGGATCGGGTCGGTCATGCAGCGCGCCGGCTGCGGCGTGCAGCGGCCGTCGATCCAGGCGATGTCCGCGGGGTCCGTGACGCCGAACCGGCGGGCGGGCGTGGGTGGAGCGAACCATCCCTGGCCGGCCGTCCGGATCGTCGCCTCGATCTCGGCGCGCCGCTCCGGCGACACCTGGTCGAGCGCGCATTGCCCGTTTTCGGGCACGAAGGAGTCGACATGGACGAGCGCCCGGATCCGATCGGGTATCCGGTCCGCGACGCCCGTGATGACCATGCCGCCGTAGCTGTGCCCGCACAGCACGATGCCGTTGAGATCGTGCCAGCGGATCAGGTTCGCGATGTCGTCGACATGGGTCTCGAGCCCGATGTCGCGCGAGAGCAGGTGCGAGCGGTCGGCGAGCCCGGTGAGCGTGGGCGCGAAGACGACGTGCCCCGACCGGCGCAACGGTTCATCGATGCGACGCCAGCACCAGCCGCCGTGCCAGGCGCCATGGACGAGCAGATAGGTCTTCATTCGCCCCCCTTGCCGCCGGCATGATCGCGCCGAAACCCGTCGCCGGGTCCCGGCAGGAAGCGCCGGCCACCATTCCGCGAGGTCATCATGCCCCGTTTCGCCGCCAATCTCTCCATGATGTATCAGGAAGTCCCGTTCCTCGACCGCTTTGCGGCCGCGGCGCGCGACGGGTTCAAGGCGGTCGAGTTCCTGTTCCCCTACGCCTTCGATGCCGCCGACATCGCGGCACGCCTGCGCGACAACGGGCTCGGCAACGTGCTGTTCAACCTGCCGCCCGGGAACTGGGACGCGGGCGAGCGCGGCTTCGCGGCGCTCCCGGGCCGGGAGGCGGCCTTCGAGGCCTCGATCGCTCCCGCGCTGCGCTATGCAGCGGCGCTCGGCACGCCCCGCATCCACGTGATGGCGGGCATCCCGCCCAAGGATGCCGACCGCGCCGCCTGCCGGGCGACGTATGTCCGCAATCTGCGCTTGGCCGCCGCGCGTGCCGCGGACGCGGGGCTCGACGTGCTCATCGAGCCGATCAACACCCGCGACATCCCGGGCTACTTCCTGAACCGCCAGGACGAGGCGCATGCGATCCGCGCCGAGGTCGGCGCGGCGAACCTCAAGGTGCAGCTCGACCTCTATCATTGCCAGATCGTCGAGGGCGATCTGGCGATGAAGATCCGCCGCGACCTCGCCCATGTCGGCCACATGCAGATCGCGGGGGTGCCCGATCGACAGGAGCCCGACCGCGGCGAGGTGAACTATCCCTTCCTCTTCGCGCTGATCGACGAGCTCGGCTATGCGGGATGGATCGGCTGCGAGTACCGGCCGCGGGCCGGGAGCAGCGCGGGCCTCGGCTGGCTCAAGCCCTATCTCGGCTGAGGCGCGTCAGGCGGCGGCCTGGCTGGCGCGCCCGCGCGCGCCCGGCAACCGCACGGTGACGGTCGTGCCGCGCTCCGGCGCGGTGTCGATCAGCAGGAGCCCGCCATGCAGCTCGACGAGCCGCTTGGCGAGCGGCAGGCCGAGCCCGGTGCCTTCAGCGCGCTTGACCATCGTGCTCTCGATCTGGCGGAAGGGCTGCATCGCGGCCTCGACGTCGGAAGGGCTCATCCCGCAGCCGCGGTCGACGACGCTGATGTCGATCTGCCCCTCGGCGGTCAGTGCGGCACGCACGACGACCTGGCTGCGCGGCGGACTGAACTTCACCGCGTTGCTCAGCAGGTTGAGCACGATCTGCTTGAGGCGCAGGTCGTCGGCGAACAGGTGCGGGAAGCTGGCCGGGATGTCGACGAGCACCTCGACTCCCGACTGCGCCGAGCGCGCGGACATGAAGCGCACGCAGGTGCCGACGAGCCGCGCGAGATCGACCTCGGTCTCCTCGAGCTTGAGGGTCGCCGCCTCGATCTTCGCGAAATCGAGGATGTCGGAGATGATGTTCAGCAGGTGGCTGCCGGACACCCAGATGTCGTTGGCGTATTCGCGATAGGCGACGGTGCCGACCGGTCCCAACAGCTGCTTGCTGATGATCTCGGAGAATCCGAGGATCGCATTGAGCGGCGTGCGCAGCTCGTGGCTCATGTTCGCGAGAAAGTCGGATTTCGCGCGATTGGCGATCTCCGCCTGGTTCTTCGCCCGCAGCATGGCCATCTCGGTCTGCTTGCGCTGCGTGATGTCGTGCATCGCAACCAGGGCATGGGGGCCGTGCAGGGCGGTGGCCGGGATGGGGGCGACGCGGATCTCGAGCCAGCTCGTCTCGCCGTCGGGCCGCGCGAAGCGCGTCTCCAGGGCCTTGCCGACCTCGTCGAGCCAGGCGACGCCGTTGTCGCCGACGACCTCGCGCCAGGGCTTGCCGAGGAGATCGTCGCTCGAGCGCGCCAGCAGCGCGCCGAAAGCGGGGTTCACGGCGACGACCGGATTGCGGCCGTCGGTCGTGCGCTCGACGATCGCGACGCTGGCGTCGACCGCGCCGATCGCGCCGGTGGCGATGGACAGCCGGCGCTCGTCGTCGGCGTGCCGTGCGCGGTCGCGGGTCATCCGCCGTCCGACGGCGATCACCAGGATCGAGACGGCCGCGGCGATCATGCCGAAGAACAGCGTGCGACGATCGGCAACGGCGAAGACCTCGTCCTCGTGGAGGCCGGCGACGACGACGAGACCGGGATCGTCCGCGGCGCGAGGGCCCGGCGCATCGCGCAAGGCGGCGCGGTGCGCGACCAGTCGCATGGCGCCGTCGCCGCCGCGGATCATGGCGACCCGACCGCCGGCGCGACCCGGGTCCAGCCGATCGAGGTCGATCATCTCGCCGCCTGCGCCGGCGTAGCCGAGGCCCGGCGTGGCGGCGAGGATCTGACCATCGCTGCGCAGGATCGCGATCGCGGCGCGATTGGGCAGGACGATCTCGCCGTCGAGGCCGGCAAGGCGACCGGCCGGAATCCCGATCCTCAGAATTGCGACGGGCTGGCCGTCGCGGTTGAAGAGGGTGCGCGCCACGGGCACCAGCGTCATGCCGTCGACCTGGCGCGGCAGCCCGATCGAGAGCGGCGTGGGGCCCTCGCTCACCTCCGAGGCGGGCTCGCCGTCGCCGTCCGGCGCAGCGGGGAGGGCCGCGATCGGTCGGCCGTCGCGCGCGCGCATTTCGATGCGGTGGAACAGGCGCGGATCGGCGGTGCGGTGGCGCTCGAGAGTGGCGAAGATGTCGCTGGGAATCGCCGGACCCTGGAGCTGCGCCTCGGCTGCGGCGCTCAGCTCGGCGATGCGCCACAGGGCACCCTGTGTCCAGTCCTCGACCTGCCGGGCCATGTAGGACACGGCCACTTCACCCTGCTGGCGCGCTGATTCGTATTGCAGCCAGCTGGCGAAGACGAGCGAAAGCCAGATCGCCACGAGGAACGCACCGCCGGCGGCGATCAGGCGCCGATCCGGACGATGCTCCGTGTCGGAGCGCAGGAAGGATGTCGGGCGGAAGGGGCTTTCCATGCGGAGGTGGCGTTCGTCCTACCCGTAACCCGACGAAGTAAAAGGAGCGTTTAAGAGGCGACGCGCGATGGACTTCCCGGCGGGCCTCGCGCAGTTTACGGACGTCATGTCGAAGCCCGAGCCGCCCGTACTGGAGATCGAGGATCTGACCGTGGAGTTCCGCATCGCGGGCCGCTGGTGGCCTGCCGTGCGCGACCTGGGCTTCGCGCTCGCCCGCAACGAAACGCTGGCGCTGGTCGGCGAGTCCGGTTGCGGCAAGAGCATCACGGCCCTCTCCATCATGGGCCTTGTTCCGCGCCCGCAGGGCCGCCTGGCCCGCGGCCGCATCCGGCTGGAGGGGCAGGACCTGGTCGGTCTGGACGAGCCGGCGCTCGAGAAGATCCGCGGCAATCGCCTGGCGATGATCTTCCAGGAGCCGATGACGTCGCTCAATCCGGTGCTGACGGTCGGTTTCCAGGTCGCGGAGGCGCTGAGCATCCATCGCGGCCTCGATGCCCGGGCCGCGGCGGCCGAGGCGCTGCGCCTGCTCGAAGAGGTCAAGATCCCCTCCGCCGCACGGCGCTTCGACGACTATCCGCACCACTTCTCGGGCGGGATGCGCCAGCGCGTCATGATCGCCATGGCCCTGGCCTGCAACCCGTCGGTGCTGCTCGCCGACGAGCCGACCACCGCGCTCGACGTCACCATCCAGGCGCAGGTCCTCGGGCTGCTGGCGGATCTCAAGACCGCGCACGGCATGTCGATGCTGTTCATCACCCACAATCTCGGGATCGTGGCGGCGATCGCCGACCGGGTCGCGGTCATGTACGCGGGGGAGATCGTCGAACTGGCGAGCGTCGAGCGGATCTTCGCGGCGCCGACGCACCCCTACACCGAGGCGCTGTTCCGCGCGATTCCCAGGGTCGACCGGGCGACGCAGAACCTGCAGTCCATCGCGGGGCAGGTGCCCGCGATCGACCGCATGCCCGCGGGCTGTCGCTTCGCCCCGCGCTGCCCGCTGCGCGTCGCCCGGTGCGACGCCGAGGCGCCGATGCTCGCGCCGCTGGCCGCCGATCCGCAGCATCAGGCGCGCTGCCATGTCCGCGCGCCGGCGGACCGCGCAGCGGCGGCCTGAACGATGGTCTGGTACATCATCAAGCGCCTGCTCTCGGCGGCGCCGACGCTTCTCGCGGTGCTGACCGCGGTGTTCATCATCGTGCGCATCATCCCGGGCGACCCGGCGCTGACGGTGTTGGGCGACCAGGCGACGCCGCAGGCGCTCGCCGCTCTGCGCGAGAAGCTCGGCATCGACAAGGCGCTGCACCTGCAATACGTCGATTTCATCGTTGCGGCGCTCAAGGGCGACCTCGGGCGCTCACTGGTCTCCGGCCGGCCCGTGCTCGACGAGGTGACGGCGGTCCTGCCCCATACGCTCGATCTGACGATCGCCTCGCTCATCCTCGGCACGGCGCTCGGTATCCCGCTCGGGATCTGGGCCGCCCTGCGCCGCAACCGGCTCGCCGACTACGTGATCCGCATCGTGTCGCTGCTCGGGCTCTCGTTTCCCGTCTTCGTTTCCGGCATCTTCCTGCTGCTCGTGTTCGCGCTGAACTACCGCTGGTTCCCGGTGATCGGGTCGTCGAACCTCTCCGACCTCGGCGACCGGGCGTGGAAGCTCGTGCTGCCGACCTTCACGCTCGGGCTGGTGATGGTCGCCTACATCACGCGCGTGACGCGGTCGGCGATGCTGCAGGTGCTGTCGGAGGACTATGTGCGCACCGCGCGCGCCAAGGGCGTACCCGCGCGCCTCGTCGTCCGGCGCCACGCCCTGCGCAATGCGCTGATCCCGGTCGTGACCGTCGTCGGCCTCTATCTCGGCATCAACATCGGCAATTCCGTGCTGACCGAGATCGTGTTCAACCGCCCCGGGCTGGGCAAGGTGATCGTCACGGCGCTCAACCAGCGCGACTACTCGATGCTGCAGGGCCTCATGGTCATCTACTGCTTCCTCATCGTGATCACCAACCTGCTCACCGACCTGACCTACGGCCTCATCGATCCGCGGGTGAAACAGGCATGACCGCCAACGACCTTCCGGCGCCGCGCCGCGGGCTCCTGCACCGTCTCGTCGAGGTCTTCGGGGCCAACAAGACGTCGTGGGTGGGCCTGAGCATCTTCGCCGCGATCGTGCTGGTGGCGCTGCTCGCGCCATGGATCTCGACGCATGATCCGCTCGAGCAGGACATCATCGCGAAGCTCACCCCGCCGGGCGCCGAGCACTGGTTCGGCACCGACGAGTTCGGGCGCGACGTCTACTCGCGGCTCGCCTGGGGCGCGCGGGTCTCGCTCATCGTCTCGGTCTCGGCGATCACCATCGCGATGGTCGTCGGCGGCACGATCGGCCTGGTGGCGGGCTATATCGGCGGCCGGGTGGACATGCTCGTGATGCAGGCGATGGACGTGCTGCTGTCCTTCCCGGCCCTGATCCTCGGGCTGATCATCGTCGCGCTGCTCGGGCCGAGCCTGCCGAACCTCGTCGTGGCGATCGCGCTGACGGCGGCCGCCCCGTTCGCGCGTATCGCCCGGGCGCCGACTCTGACGGTCAAGGAGCGGCAGTTCGTCGAGGCCGGCCGCGCGCTCGGTTTCAGCCATGCCCGGATCCTCTTCGTCCACATCCTGCCCAACGTGCTCTCCGAGGTGCTGGTCCTGGGATCGCTGTGGATGGCGACCGCCGTGCGCGTCGAGGCTTCGCTCAGCTTCATCGGCCTCGGCGTCAAGCCGCCGACACCGACCTGGGGCGGCATGATCCGGGACGGCTTCGAGAACATCCTCGACGCTCCCTGGCTGTCGATCTATCCCGGCCTGGCGATCCTGCTGCTCATCTTCTCGCTCAACATGCTGGGCGACGGGCTGCGCGACGCCACCGATCCGAAGCTGCGTGGCGAATGACCGACGCCGTCCTCACCGTTCGCGGCCTGCGCAAGCACTTCACCGTCAAGCGCGGCTTCCCCCGCACGGTCACGGTCACCGTCAAGGCGGTCGACGACGTGTCGTTCGAGGTTCGTCCCGGCGAGGCCTTCGGCCTGGTCGGCGAGTCGGGCTGCGGCAAGTCGACGACGGGCCGCGCGCTGCTGCGGCTGATCGAGCCCGACGACGGCGAGATCCTCTATCGCGGCGAGAACGTGCGCGCCGCCGAGGGAGCCGCGCTGCGCGCCTTGCGCCGCAAGCTGCAGATCGTTTTCCAGGACCCGTTCTCCTCGCTCAATCCGCGCCGCAAGGTCGGGCAGGCGCTGGCCGAGCCGATCGAGGTCCACGGCCTCGCGCGATCGCGCGCCGAGGTCGACGGCCGTGTCGCGGCGCTGCTGGCGGAAGTCGGCCTGCCGGCCGCGGCCGCGGACCGCTACCCGCACGAGTTCTCGGGCGGCCAGCGACAGCGCATCGGCATCGCGCGCGCCTTGTCGCTCGAGCCGGAGCTGATCGTCGCCGACGAGCCGGTCTCGGCGCTCGACGTCTCCATCCAGGCCCAGGTGCTGGAGCTGCTGCGCGGGCTGCAGGCCCGGCGCGGGCTCGCCTTCGTGTTCATCGCCCACGACCTCGGCGTCGTGCGCTATTTCTGCCAGCGACTGGCGGTCATGTATCTCGGGCGCATCGTCGAGGTCGGCACCGTCGACGAGCTCTTCGCCGAGCCGCTGCATCCCTACACGCGCATGCTGCGCGACGCCTCGCCGATCCCCGATCCGACGATGCGCGGCAAGCTGCCGCGCATCGAGGGCGAGACGCCGTCGGCCGCGAACCCGCCGAGCGGCTGCCATTTCCATCCGCGCTGTCCGCACGCGAAGCCGGTCTGCCGCGAGATCTATCCGAAGACGACGATCGTCGGCGGCAGGCAGGTCGCCTGCCACCTCCACGGCGGCACCTGATCCTCACGCGAGTGTTATCGTTGCGGTGCGGCTCGAGATCTATGGTTCGCGCCCGAGCGAGGACTGATGGAATCGATCTACTACGTGATGAGCTGGGCCTGTCACCGGCGCTGCAAGCATTGCTACGAGGAGAGGTTCCGGCCCTACGTGCGTGCCGATCTCGAGGCGGTCGTGCGCGAGGCCGAGCTCAATTTCCCGCGCATCATCGCCAACCTCCCGGCGCGAATGACCTATCTCGATGCCGGCGATCCGAATCCCGACGGTACCCCGCGGGAGAAGACGGGCCGGGTCATCCTGTCGGGGGGTGAGTCGCTGCTCGATCCGGTTCGCGAGCGCGTGACGTACAAGGTGATCGAGCAGCTCGTGGCCAAGTATCGAAGCCAGGGCGGGGTCAAGGTGATCGTGCAGACGACGGGCGACCTGCTGACGCCCGCGATCCTCGACGATCTGCGCGATCGCGGCGTCTGGATGATATCGGTCGCCGGGGTCGACGACTTCCACGTCGGCATGGAGGGGCCGGAGAGGCAGCGCAGCTTCGTCGACGGTCTGACCGCGATGTTCTCGGCGCACGGCTATGCGCCGGCGGGGCTGTCGCTGCAGGATCGTCGCTGGCTCGAGGCCGACGGCCCGCTGTTCAGCTTCTTCGGGGCCACTCCGGACAGCTGGATCGGCAAGCTCTGGCCGCGGGGCCGCGCATGGTCCAACGGCCTTTCGACCGCGACGATCGAGGACAATTTCTGCAATCGCTGGTCCGGCGGCCTGAACTTCCTCAATCATCGCTTCGCCGGGTCCGAAGTGTCGATCGAGCCGACCGGCGACGTCTATCCGTGCTGCGTCAAGACGAGGCTGCCGATCGGCAACCTCGTCGAGGAGGGGCTGATCGGGATCCTCGACTCGCTCGCGGACGACCCGGCCTTCGCGGCGATCAATCGCGGCGATCCGGCGCGGATGGGCGTCGACGACGGTTGGAGCCGCGAGACGTTCCTCGAGAAGTCGCGGACGTCGACGCCGTCGGGCAGCGCCTACGCCAACCTCTGCATCGGCTGCGACCGCTTCCACGAAGAGGTTCTTGCGCCGCGCATCGCGGCGGCCAAGGCGCGCCGCCGGCAGGTGACGGCGGCGGCGGAGTAGCGCGGTGGCGCGGGTCGTCTCTCGGCGGGCAGGCACGGCGGCGATGGTCGGTGCCGGCGTGTGGGCCGCGCTGGGATGGCCCGCCGCGTCGCGCGCGGCGGCCCCGACCGAGGCGTGGCGCGCGATCCTCGCGGCGGCGCGAGGCCAGACCGTGTACTGGAACGCGTGGGGCGGGGACGATCGCACCAACGACTTCATCGCATGGGTGGGCGAGACCGTGCTCGGGCGGAACGGGGTCACCGTCCGGCAGGTTCGACTGCGCGACACCTCCGAGGCGGTCGCGCGCGTGGTCGCCGAGAAGGCGGCGGGCCGGGATGCCGGCGGCGGCGTCGACCTGATCTGGATCAACGGTCCGAACTTCCTGGCGATGAAGGAGCAGGGGCTCCTCTACGGGCCGGTCGCGCAGCGACTGCCGAATTTCGACCTGGTCGACGTCGAGGGCAAGCGCTCCACCGTGATCGACTTCACGGTGCCGGTGGACGGCCTCGCGGTGCCGTGGCGGATGGCCCAGATCGTCTTCATCTACGATGCGGCGCGCGTGCCGGTGCCGCCGCGCTCCGCGGCGGCGATGCTCGACTGGGCCCGCGCCAATCCGGGGAGGCTGACGCATCCGGCCGTGCGCAACTTCCTCGGCGTCACCTTCCTCAAGCAGGCGCTCTACGAGCTGGTCGGCGATCCCGGAATCCTGCAGCGGCCCGCCGATGCGGCGGACTTCGCGTCCGTCACGGCGCCGCTATGGTCCTGGTACGACGCCCTGCGCCCGCATCTCTGGCGACGCGGCAAGCAGTTTCCGGAGAGTGGTCCGGCGCAGCGCAGCCTGATGAACGACGGCGAGATCGACATCATGATCTCGTTCAACCCGTCCGAGGCGTCGACGGCGATCGCCAACAAGTTGCTGCCCGAGACCGTGCGCAGCTACGTGTTCGAGCGCGGCACCATCGGCAACACGAGCTTCGTCGCGATCCCCTACAACGCCGCGAACAAGGAGGGGGCGATGGTCGTCGCCGACTTTCTGCTCTCCCCGGAGGCGCAGGCGCGCGCGCAGGATCCGCGTCATCTCGGCAACTTCACCGTCCTCGATCTGGCGCGATTGTCGCCCGAGGACCGGCGGCGATTCGAGGAGCTGCCGCGCGGCGTCGCGACGCTGGCCAATGCTGAGCTCGGCCGGCCCCTGCTCGAGCCGCATCCCTCGTGGATGAACCGCATCACGGCGCAGTGGGAACAGCGCTACGGGCGCTGAGGCCGGCATGCTGCGCCATGCCCCGACGCTGACGACCGCGCTGTTCGTCGGTCCGATCGCGGCCGGACTGGTCGGTACCTTCCTGCCGAGCCTCGGATATCTGCCGGCGCTCGGCGGCGCCGGGTTCGGGTTCGCGCCATGGCGCGAGCTCTTCGCACAGCCCGGGTTCGCGACCAGCCTGCGCCTCACGCTCGTCACCGGGCTCGCCGCCACGGTGCTTTCGCTGGCGGTCGTCTGCCTGTTCTGCGCGGTCGCGCAGGGCACGCCGATCTTCCGTGCGGCGCAGCGGGGCCTCGCGCCGGTGCTGGCGATCCCGCACGCGGCGCTCGCGATCGGTTTCGTGTTCCTGGCCGCGCCGAGCGGCTGGATCGCGCGCGTGCTGTCGCCGTGGGCGACGGGCTGGGAACGGCCCCCTGACCTCGCAACGGTGAACGATCCGCAGGGAGTCGCCCTGATCCTCGGGCTCGTCCTGAAGGAACTGCCGTTCCTGCTGCTGATGACGATCGCGGCCCTAGGCCAGGTGCGCGCCGCGGAGCGCCTCGCGATCGCCGCCACGCTCGGCTATCGACGCCCCACGGCATGGCTCAAGTGCATCTTCCCGCTGGTCTATCCGCAGATCCGCATGCCGGTCTACGCCGTGCTCGCATTCTCGCTGTCGACGGTCGACGTCGCGCTGATCCTCGGACCGGGCAATCCGCCCCCGCTCGGCCCCCTCGTGGTCCGCTGGCTCACCGATCGCGAAGTCGCGCTGTACTTTCCCGCGGCGGCCGGCGCGTGCCTGCAGTTGCTCCTCGTCGTCGCCGCGGTGGCGCTATGGCGGAGCATCGAGGCGATCGTCGCCGCCGGCGGTCGTCGATGGATCGTCCGCGGCGCGCGCGGCGGCGATGGCCCGATCGCGGCGGTGCTCGGCAACCTCGCCGCGATCGCGGCGGCGGTCGCGGTGGCGGCATCGATCGCCGGTCTCGCGCTGTGGTCGTTCGCCGCCGCCTGGCGGTTCCCGGCCGCGATGCCCGAGGATTGGTCGACGGCGACGTGGCGGCGGGCGACCGGTGAACTGGGGTGGCCCTTCGCGAACACGTTGATCGCCGCCACGGCCGCGACCCTGGTCGCGACGGCGCTGGTCGTCGCCTGTCTGGAGAACGAGCAGCGCCGCGGACTGCGTCCGGGGGCGGGCGCGCTTTGGCTGCTCTATGCCCCGCTCTTGATCCCGCAGACCGCTTTTCTTTTCGGCGTGCAGGTCGTGCTGGTGAGGTTGGGCCTCGACGGCACCTGGCTGGCGGTGATCTGGTCGCATCTGTTGTTCGTGCTGCCCTACGTGTTCCTTTCCCTCGCCGATCCTTGGCGCGCTCTCGACCGCCGGTACATCCGGGCCGCCGCCTGTCTCGGGGCGCCGCCGTGGCGCGTGATGCTCGGCGTGAAGGTTCCGATCCTGCTGCGCCCGGTCCTCGTCGCGATGGCCGTGGGCTTCGCCGTGAGCGTCGGGCAATACCTGCCCACGCTCTTCGCCGGCGCCGGTCGCGTCGCGACCCTGACGACCGAGGCGGTGACGCTCGCCGCCGGCGCCGACCGCCGCATCCTTGCGACCTACGCGCTCGCTCAGGCCGCATTGCCGCTCGTCGCCTACGCGATGGCGCTGGTCGCGCCCGCGGTCGCCTTCCGCAACCGGCGCGGGCTGCGGGTGTCGCCGTGAGCGGCCGCCTCGTGCTCGACGCGGTGTCCATCGCGCTTCGCGGCGAGGTGCTGATCGATCGCATGTCGCTCGCGGTCGAGCCCGGCGTCGTCGTGACCGTGATGGGGCCGAGCGGATCGGGGAAGTCGACCTTGCTCGCCTATCTGTGCGGGACACTCGATCCCGCATTCACGGCGAGCGGACACGCGCGCATCGGAGACGAGATCCTCGACGGCATGCCCGCGCATCGGCGACGCATCGGCATCCTGTTCCAGGACGACATGCTCTTCCCGCATCTGTCGGTCGGCGAGAACCTCGCCTTCGGGCTTGCAGCGGCCGTGCGCGGGGCGGCGGCACGGCGCGAGGCGGTGGCGGCGGCGCTGACCGAGGCGGAGATGCCGGGCTTCGCCGATCGCGATCCCGCGACGCTGTCGGGCGGTCAGCGTTCGCGCGTCGCCCTGATGCGCACGTTGCTCGCGGCACCGCGCGCGCTCCTGCTGGACGAACCCTTCGGGAAGCTCGATGCCGCCCTTCGCGACCGCATCCGCCGCTTCGTGTTCGATCACGCGCGCCGGCGCGGCCTGCCCGTGCTGCTGGTGACCCACGACCCTGCCGATGCCGCTGCCGCGGCCGGCCCGGTGATTGCCTTGGCGGCCCGGAATGGGGACGAGCCGTGAGATTCGACTTCGACCTTTCGGCACCCGATGCAACCCTTGCCGCCTGCGAGGCCGCGATCAGTGCGCAGATCGGCGCCGCGGAGATCACGACGGCAGAGTTGGCCCGGCGCCACGGGGAGGTCGCGCTCGTCGACTTGCGGACGAACGCGGAGCAGGTCGTGAGCATGATACCGGGGGCCGTCGCCGTTGCCGACGACGCGACACCCGACAGGGTCCGCCGGCTACTGGCGGGGCAGGGGCACGGCCAGTCGGACATCGTGATCTACTGTGCCGTCGGGCTCCGCAGCGCGCGGCTGGTGGCACGGTGGCGCGCCGGGGATGTCGCGGCCTATTCGCTGCGCGGCGGCATTTTTCGCTGGCGCCTCGAGGGGCGGCCGCTCGACGGCCCGACGCCGCACGCAGTCCATCCCTTCGACGCGCGCTGGGGACGGCTGCTGGCGGCCGGCTGCTGATGCCGCGCCCGAGCGTCGCCGCGCCGTCATGCGCCCTCAACGATTCGTCAACCAAGACGGCCCTAACTTCGGCTCAGGAATGGTGCGGCGTCGCCCGCATCGCTCCGCGCGAAGAGACGGTGGGCCACGGATGTACTGGCACCCGTCTTTTCCGCTCTTCCGTCGGGCCGGGCGGCGTCCTGTCGCACCATGGCCCGGGCCCGCGCCAAAGAAGAAGGGCCCGCCCGCGACAGCGGACGAGCCCTTCGGGAAATTTGGCTCCCCGGGTCTGATTCGAACAGACGACCAGTCGGTTAACAGCCGACTGCTCTACCGCTGAGCTACCGGGGATCAGGAAAGTGGGCCGGCTTATAACAACACATCCTGGCGGAAGCCAATCGTGTCGTGCCCCTCTTTTGGCGTGGAGGCCCGGGGCGGAATCGAACCGCCGCATAGGGGATTTGCAGTCCCCTGCATTACCACTTTGCTACCGGGCCCGGCGCAGAACGGCGGCGAGGTATACGGGCGCCACCCTTGGAGGGTCAATGGGATCGGCGACCGGCGTCATGGCTCGCCCCCTGTCGGTCGGATCGGTTCCAGAATTGTTTCGACTCGGCCCCCAGGGTATATGTGCCGCTCCCCAAACGATTTTTCGGCAGTCTTTCCGCTCATGAGCGACTTCGCCGCGCAACGCCTGAATATGGTTGAGAGCCAGCTTCGCACCAACAAGGTGACCGACGCCCGGCTGCTCAAGGCAATGTTCGAGATCCCCCGCGAGCGGTTCCTGCCGGAACGGCTCCGCGGGATCGCCTATGTCGACGAGGACATCGCCCTCGGCAACGGCCGCTACGTCATCGAGCCGATGGTGGCGGCGCGCCTGATCCAGGCGGCCCAGATCGCGCCCGACGACGTGACGCTCGAGATCGGCACCGGCACGGGCTACGTGACGGCGGTGCTGTCGCGCCTCGCGACCACCGTCCTGTCGGTCGAGTGCGATGCCGCGCTGGCGCGCGGTGCCACCGATGCGCTGGGAGGGCTCGGCTTCGACAATGCGGTCGTGGTCGCCGGGGCGCTTCGCGACGGTCATCCCAAGCAGGCGCCCTATGACGTGATCGTCATCGCCGGCGCCGTGGACGAGATTCCCGAGGCTGTCCTGGGCCAGCTGGCCGAGGGCGGGCGCCTGGTAGCCGTGGTCGTCGGCGACGACGGTGTGGGGCGGGCCACGCTGGTGCAGCGTCGCTCCGGCGCGACCTATGCGCGACCGCTCTTCGACGCCAATACGCCGCGGCTTCCGGGCTTCGAGCGCGCGGCGCAGTTCGCTTTCTGAGCATGACCCGCGAGCTGCCGATCCAGATCGACGTGAACGAGCTTGCCCGGTGGCGGCGCGAGGGTGTCGCGCACGCCGTGCTCGACGTCCGCGAGCCATGGGAGACGGCGCTCTGCCTGATCGAGGGCAGCCTTGCGATCCCGTTGGGCGCGGTGCCCGGGGCGGCGGGCGATCTGCCGCGCGACGTTCCCCTGGTCGTCGTCTGCCACCATGGGATGCGCTCGATGCAGGGCGTCGCGTGGCTTCGGCGCAACGGGCACGCGAATGCAGTCAACCTGGCCGGCGGCATCGACGCTTGGGCGAGACAAATCGAGCCGGCGATGGCGGTATACTGAGAGTATGGATGTTCCGATGATGTCGTACTTCCTTCAGCGCTCCGGCGCGTCGCGCGCCGTCCTGCTCGCCCTCATGCTGGGTGCGCCGATCGCGGCGACCGGGCAGACGATCGAGGAGGCGCTGGCCAACGCCTACCGCAGCAATCCGCAGCTGCTCGCCGAGCGCGCGCGGTTGCGGGCTGCCGACGAAGGCGTGGCCCTCGCTTTGTCGAACTGGCGCCCCAACGTCTCGTTCTCCGGCGACATCGGCAAGGCGCGCGACTGGAACCGCACCGTGGATACGGTGACCGGCCGGAAGACCGAGAACGAGCGCGTGCGGACGCCGGCGACGGCATCGGCGACCGTGCGCCAGCCCCTCTACCGCGGCGGCCGGACCGTCGCGGAGACGAGCCGAGCCGAGAACACCGTCCAACGCGGACGCGCGCAGCTCCAGGTCGTCGAGCAGCAGGTGCTCCTCGATGCCGCGACGGCCTACACGAACCTCCTGCGCGATGCCGCGGTGCTCGACCTCAACGTCAACAACGAGCAGGTTCTCACCAGGCAGCTGACGGCGACGCGCGATCGCTTCCAGGTCGGCGAGGTTACGCGGACCGACGTCGCGCAGGCCGAGGCGCGCGTCTCTCGCGCGCGCGCCGACCGCATCCAGGCCGAAGGCAATCTCACGTCGTCGCGGGCCAATTACCAGCGCATCGTGGGCGAGGCGCCCGGCAAGCTGCAGCCGGCGCGCGTGCCCGGGCATCTGCCGACCTCCGAGGCGCAGGCGCTCAAGATGGCGGCCGACAATCCGACGCTGATCTCGGCGATGTTCAACGAACGCGCGGCACAGGACACGATCGACGTGGTCGCGGGCGAACTGTTGCCGACGGTCAACCTCCAGGGCTCCCTGACCCGCGGCGAGGAGACGCAGACGCGCGGCTTCGATCGCGACACGGCGTCGGTCGGCGTGGTCGTCAGCGTCCCTCTCTACCAGCAGGGCGCCGTCGAGGCGCGCATCCGCGAAGCCAAGCAGACGCATGGCCAGCGCCGGATCGAGGTCGAGGACGCCAGGCGCCGCGCGATGGAGGACACGACGCGGTCGTGGGAGGCGTTGACGACGGCCCGGGCCCGGCTGCAGGCGATCAACAGCCAGATCCGCGCGGCGCAGGTCGCCTTGGACGGCGTGCAGCAGGAGGCGCGCGTTGGGTCGCGGACGGTCCTCGACGTGCTCGACGCCGAGCAGGAGCTGCTCGATGCGAAGGTCAATCTCGTGCGCTCGCAGCGCGACGAGATCGTGGCGGCCTTCCAGCTCGCGGCGGCGACCGGACAGTTGACGGCGCAGAAGCTCGCGCTGCCCGTCGAGGTCTACGACCCGACGATCAACTACAACGAGACGCGTGGTCGCTGGTGGGGCACGAGCATCAACGCCGACGGCGAGCCGAAGCGGAAGTGACCGCCGAGCGCCGTTCACTGAGGACAATCGAATGACAGACAACAAAGCGAAGCCGGCCGGCCAGGGCGAGCCCTCGATGGAGGAGATCCTCGCGTCGATCCGGCGGATCATTTCCGAGGATGGCGACGCCGCGAAGCCAGCCGCCAGCGCGCCGGCACCGACGCCAGCACCGACGCCGGCACCTGCGCCGGCGCCGGTGGCGGCCCCGCAGGCCGTCGCGGCACCTGCACCGCAGCCGGCCCCGGCCCCGGTGCCGGATTCGTCCAACGATGTCCTTCTCCTGACCGAGGTCGTCGAGGACGACGTCAAGCCGGCGCCGGCGCCCGCACCGCCGCCGAAGCCGGCCGTGGTCGCGGCGCCTGCGGCGGAACCGCCCGCGCCAAGCCCGGCCGCGGCGTCCGACGATGCGATCGTATCGGCCAGCGTCGCCGCGGTGGCGACGGGGGCCCTGTCGAATCTCGTTTCGGCCAAGCGCCAGACGGAGCGCCCGATGAGCGACAACCCGATGCCGCTGGGCAATCCCGGCGCCACGCTCGAATCCATCGTCCGCGACGAGATCCGGCCGCTGCTTCGCGCCTGGCTCGACCAGAACCTTCCCGCGATGGTCGAACGCATGGTCCAGCGCGAGATCCAGCGCATTTCCCGAAATCTAGAGTGACGATGCCGGCGCCGTTTCGGGCGCCGCATCGCAGGTGGATCGCGTGACTTCGGCAACGACAAGCGGAGCGCCCCGACCCGGTGGTGCGCTCGACAAGACCTATGACCCCGCGACGGCCGAGGCCCGCTGGGCGGCGCGCTGGGAGGAGGGAGGCGCCTTCGCCTGCGGGCAGAGCCAGGGCGCGCCCTACACGATCGTCATTCCGCCACCGAACGTCACGGGCAGCCTCCATATGGGGCACGCCCTCAACAACACGCTGCAGGACATCCTCGTGCGCTGGCGGCGCATGAAGGGCGACGACGTGTTGTGGCAGCCGGGCACCGACCATGCCGGCATCGCGACGCAGATGGTCGTCGAGCGCCAGCTCGCCGCCAAGGGCATCGCCCTGGCTCGGCCCGGCACCGTCGCCGGCGGCAACGTCACCACCATCGGCCGCGACGACTTCCTCTCGAAGGTCTGGGAGTGGAAGGCCGAATCCGGCGGCACGATCACCCGCCAGCTGCGCCGGCTCGGCGCCTCCGTCGACTGGTCGCGCGAACGGTTCACGATGGATCCCGGCCTGTCGGCCGCCGTGCTCAAGGTGTTCGTCGAGCTCTACCGCAAGGGGCTGATCTACCGCGACGCGCGCCTGGTCAACTGGGACCCGAAGCTTCACACGGCCATCTCCGACCTCGAGGTCGAGCAGCGCGAGATCAAGGGCTCGCTCTGGCACATCCGCTATCCGATCGTCGGCGATCCGGACCGCTTCATCGTCGTGGCCACGACGCGACCGGAGACGATGCTCGGCGACACCGGCGTCGCCGTGCATCCCGACGACGAGAGATTCCGCGATCTCGTCGGCCGCGAGGCGCTGCTGCCGCTGGTCGGCCGCCGGATCCGCATCGTCGCCGATTCCTATTCCGACCCCGAGAAGGGAACGGGCGCGGTCAAGATAACGCCGGCGCACGACTTCAACGACTTCGAGGTCGGCAAGCGCCACGATCTGGCGGCGATCAACGTGCTCACCGCCGACGCGCGCATCAGCGACGCCGCGCCCGAGGCCTATCGCGGGCTCGATCGCTTCGAGGCGCGCAAGCGCATCGTCGCGGACCTCGAGGCCCAGGGCTTTCTGGTCAAGGTCGAGCCGCACACGCACATGGTTCCCCACGGCGATCGCGGCGGCGTGCCGATCGAGCCGTGGCTCACGACGCAGTGGTACGTGGACGCGAAGACCCTAGCCGAGCCGGCCATCGCGGCGGTCGAAAGCGGCAAGACCGTGTTCGTGCCGCAGAGCTGGGAGAAGACGTATTTCCACTGGATGCGCAACATCGAGCCGTGGTGCGTCTCGCGCCAGCTCTGGTGGGGCCATCAGGTGCCGGCATGGTACGGGCCCGACGGCCAGGTCTTCGTCGACTACGACGAGGCGGCCGCGGCGGCGCAGGCGCGGTCGCATTACGGCCGCGACGTCGCGCTGACGCGCGACCCCGACGTGCTGGACACGTGGTTCTCGTCGGCGCTGTGGCCGTTCTCGACGCTGGGCTGGCCCGAGCCGACGCCCCAGCTCGCCCGCTACTATCCGACGAACGTCCTCGTGACGGGGCTCGACATCATCTTCTTCTGGGTCGCCCGAATGATGATGATGGGCCTGCACTTCATGAAGGAGGTGCCCTTCCACACCGTCTACATCCATGCCCTCGTCCGCGACGAGAAGGGGCAGAAGATGTCGAAGTCGAAGGGCAACGTGATCGATCCGCTCGCCCTCATCGACAAGTTCGGCGCCGATGCGCTGCGCTTCACGCTCACGGCGATGGCGGCCCAGGGCCGCGACGTCAAGCTGTCCGAGAGCCGGGTCGAGGGCTACAGGAACTTCGCGACCAAGCTTTGGAACGCCGCGCGCTACGCCGAGATGAACGCCTGCCGCCCGCCGGCCGCCTTCGATCCGAACTGGGCGAAGCTGACGGTCAATCGCTGGGTACTCGGCGAGCTCGCGCTGACGGTCCGCGCGATCGAGGCCGCGCTCGAGGGATTCCGGTTCAACGACGCCGCCGGCGCCGCCTACCAGTTCGTCTGGGGCTCGTTCTGCGACTGGTACCTGGAGTTCACGAAGCCGGTCCTCACCGGCGAGGACGGGCCGGCCAAGGCCGAGACCCAGGCGGTCGGCGGCTACGTCCTGCGCGAGATCCTCAAGCTGCTGCATCCGATGATGCCTTTCATCACGGAGGAGCTGTGGGACAAGCTCGGTTTCGGCGACGGCCGCATGCTGGTCGTGACGGCCTGGCCGGAGGCCGCCGCGCTGCCGACCGACGCAGCGGCCAAGGACGAGATGGACTGGATCGTCCGCGCGATCTCGGAGCTGCGCACCCTGCGCGCCGAGATGAACGTCCCGGTCGCGGCACGCCTCAAGCTGGGCGTGCGCGAGGCGTCGCCGGGGGCGATCGACCGCATCCGGCGCCACGAGGCGTCGCTGCGATCGCTTGCGCGCGTCGAGTCGATCGATATCGATCCGCCGAGCGCCGGGGGCGGCGTGGCGCAGCTCGCCCTGCCGGATGCGACCCTGGTCGTCCCGCTGGCCGGCCTGATCGATCCGGCCGCCGAGCGCTCGCGGTTGGGCAAGGAGATCGCTCGCCAGGAGGGCGAGATCGGCAAGATCGACCGCAAGCTCGGCAACCCGGATTTCCTGGCCAAGGCCGATCCGGTCGTGGTCGAGGAGCAGCGCGATCGCAGGGCCGAGGCTGCGGCCGCGAAGCAGCGCCTCGAGGCCGCGCTGTCTCGCCTGTCGGGCATGTAAGGCGCTCGTGCCGGTCGACCGCGACCTCACGCCGGAGGATCTCGCGCTGATCGAGGCGGCGCGCGATGCCATCAGGGCGCGCTACCGGGAGAACCGCCACCATATCGGCTGCGCCCTGCGAACCCGTTCGGGGCGCGTGCACACCGCCGTGCATCTAGACACCTATGTCGGCCGCGCGTCGGTCTGCGCCGAGGCGATCGCCGTGGGCCGGGCGATGTCCGACGGGGACGGCGATATCGTATCGATCGTCTCGGTCCGCCATCCGCGGCCGCGCGAAGCAAGCCAGGAGATCCCCGTCGTCAGTCCCTGCGGCATCTGCCGCGAGATGCTGGCCGACTTTGCGCGGGACAGCATCGTCATCGTGCCGGTCGACGACGGGCGCGCCGTCGGCAAGGTCGCGATCCGTGAACTGCTGCCGAACAAGTACGAGCGCATCGTCGACCGTCCGCGCATCTGAGGGCTCGTGTCCGACCTGACGGGGCAGGGAACGCGGGTGACCTGTCACATGCCGCGACCGTTAAGCGGGCGCTAACGGACGTCGGCCGCATGTCGGCGAAGCCGTCGGTGGCACGACCAGGATTACGTCGAATTCATTCGCCGGCCACCGTCCGGTAAGCGCGACTCCGGCATCCTCTCAACATGCGGCGAGTGGCGCCGCGACCAACCAACGGAGTTGACGCTGATGTTCATTCGCAAGCTCGCCATCATCCCCGCCGCCCTGATCGCCCTTGGCCTGACGGTCGGCGTGCCGAGCGAGTCGTTCGCCCAGAGCAACAAGCCGGCGGCGACGAAGAAGGCCAAGAAGAAGGCCGGCAAGAAGTCGAAGAAGGCCAAGAAGGCCGCGGACGCCGCTCAGCTGCGCACCTTCGCCTGAGCACCGCCTCACCGGGCCCACGGGCCCCGTGACAGAGGGCCCGCAGCGGAAACGCTGCGGGCCTTCGGCATTTCCGGGACCGGCAGCATCGATGGCGTCCCGGGCGATCGCTCGACCAGTCGCTTTGCCGCGCCGGGCCGGCAGCCGAACGGGATGCAAACGGCGGTGGCTCAGTCCGCGGGGCTCGCCGCGGCACCGTCGCGCACGACGATCTGGCGGCGGACGTCCAGCACCGAGAACACGGCCATCACCAGGGCGCCGATCACGACGGCATAGACCCCGACCGGCGCGCCGCGGTCGACCAGCAGCCCGAAGGCCGACGGCGCAAGCGTCGATCCGAGGTCGAGCCCCGAATAGACGAATCCGTAAATCCGGCCCGAGGAGCCCGGCGGGGTCGCACGCCGGACGATCGAGTCGCGCGACGGGCCCGTCGTGCCGACCGCGAAGCCGGACAGGGCCATCAGCACGGGCAGGCCGTAGACGGCGGGGACGGGCTCGAGGACGGCGAGCAGGATGAGGCTCGCGCCGGTGAGCAGACCCACGACCGCGACGATGTGATGGCGCTGCGTGCGATCCGCCAGGACCGCGCCGAGGATGATGCCCACCGAGCTCCCGACCAGGAACAGGGTCAGGCTCTTGGCCGCCAGCGTGTCGCTGAGGTTGAACATCGCCATGGAGGCGGGAACCGCGAAGGCCTGCAGCCCGACCAGCGCCGTCGACAGCAGGAAGAAATACGCGAAGCACATCAGGATGGTCCGCTGCAGCAGCACCTCTGCGCTCGAGGCCGCTGCCGCCGGCGTGTCGGCGCGCTTGCGGCGGCGCTCGCCGAGATGGTCGTCGATCAGCTCGCGGTGCCAGTAGAGGATCGCCGCGGCGCCGAGGCCGGCGGCCCCCATGATGACGACCGCCTCGCGCCAGCCGAACAGCTTCGACAGCGCGACGCCGCAAAGCGGCGCGAGCACCCAGCCGATATTGCCCGCAAGACCGTGCGCGCCGTAGGCGCGGCCCAGCCTTTGCGCGCCGACCCGGGCGTTCAGCACCGCGAAGTCGGCAGGATGGAAGACGCAGTTGCCGATCCCGGCGACCACGGCGAGGGGCAGCAGCGCCCAGTAGTTCGGCGCGAGCCCCGCGGCCATCGTGCTCGCGGCGAGCAGGGCGAGCCCCAGCAGCAGCACGGGCTTGGTTCCGAATCGGTCGACGACGAAGCCGGCGCCGAACTGGCAGACGCCGGACACGCCATAGAACAGCCCGGTCACCATGCCGAGCTCGGCATAGCCGACCCCGAACTCCTCCTTCATCGCCGGGAACAGCGGCGGCAGGGTGAGCTGGAAGAAGTGGCTGAGGCCATGGGCGATCGACACCGCGCTGATCACGCGGACGTCGCCCTGCCATGTCTGAGCGGTCGCTGTCATGGCGTCACGTTACCAGAGGCGCCGACACTTGCGACCCGGCACGCGCGCTTCTATTGAAGGATAGCCAAGCGGTTTCCGAGGGGCCGGCATTCATGGCGCGCATCGCGGTCGCGACGTTCCAGCACGAGACGAACACCTTCGCGCCGTCGAAGGCGGGCTTCGCTCAGTTCGAGTCAGGGGGCGGATGGCCGGGCTACACGGTCGGCGCCCATGTCCTCGAGGTCATCCAGGGGATCAACATCCCGATCGCGGGATTCGTCGAGGCGGTGCGCAAGAAGGGACACGGCGTCGTGCCGCTCGTCTTCGCCAACGCCACGCCGTCCGCGCAGGTGACCGACGACGCCTTCGAGCGCATCGCCGGCGACCTGGTGCGGCAGCTCGAGCTGCGCGCCAGCGAGATCGACGCGGTCTATCTCGATCTGCACGGCGCCATGGTCAGCGAGCGCTTCGACGACGGTGAGGGGGAGATCCTGGCCCGCGTGCGTCGCGTCGTCGGCGATCGCGTCCCGGTCGTCGCCAGCCTCGACCTCCATGCCAATGTCAGCGAGGCGATGCTCCGCCGCAGCGACGGGATGGTCGCCTATCGCACCTATCCCCATGTCGACATGGCCGAGACCGGGGCGCGGACGGCCTCGCTGCTGCAGGCGATCTTCGATCGCCAGGAACGGCCGCACAAGCTGATGCGTCCGCTCGATTTCCTGATACCGCTGACCGCGCAATCCACCCTGGCGCAGCCGTGCGACCGCATCTACGGCGAACTGGGCCGACGCGAGACGCCGGCGCAGGCTTGGCTGTCGTTCACGCCGGGATTTCCCGCGGCCGACGTCCCGTGCTGCGGGCCGGCGATCTTCGGCATGGGATTCGACCGCGCGGCGCTGGAAAGCGCCTTCGTCGAGCTCGGGTCGATCCTCGAGGCGGAGGAGAGGAACTTCCAGGCCGAGTTCATGTCGCCCGACCACGCGGTCCGCCAGGCGATCGACATCGCGCGCACCGCCTCGCGACCGGTGATCCTCGCGGACACGCAGGACAATCCCGGCGCGGGCGGAAACGGCGACACCACGGGGCTGCTCTCGGCGCTGCTGACGCATCGCGCGCCGAGCGCGCTGCTGGGCCTGCTGATCGACGCCCCGGCGGCGCGGCGCGCCCACGAGGCCGGGCTCGGCGCGACGGTCGAGTTCTCGCTCGGTGCGAAGTCGGGCCTGAAGCAGCACTTTCCGGTGGTCGGCCGTTTCACCGTCGAGCGGCTGTCGACCGGCGAGTTCACCTGTGTCGGACCGTTCTACCGCGGCGCGCAGATGCAGCTCGGCCCGATGGCCGCGCTGCGCAAGGACGGCGTCACGGTGGTCGTCGCCAGCAAGAAGGTCCAGGCGGCGGACCAGGAGATGTTCCGCCACATGACGATCGATCCGCAGAGCTTCGGGATCGTCGCGCTGAAAAGCTCGGTGCATTTTCGTGCCCATTTCGGGCCGATCGCGGAGAAGGTGATCGTCGTCGCCGCGCCCGGTCCGATGCTCGCCGACCCGGCGCAGCTGCCGTGGCGGCGCCTGCGCCGCGGCATCCGCCTGAAGCCCTACGGGCCGGCCTTCCGCCCGCCGCTGGGCGGCTCGGCCTGAGGCGGTGGCCGCGTCAGCGCCGCGCCGGAAATCCGGTCGCGCCGTTGCTGTCGACCGTCGCGAGCAGGCAGCCGTCGAGCCGGATGCCCGTGCAGGTGGCTCCGGTGAACGCGGCCTCGTGCAGCTGCGCCTGACGGAGGTCCGCGTCGCGCAGATCGGCGTGCCGCAGCGACGCGCGGTCGAGGCGGGTGGCGCGGACATGGCTCGCCCCGATCAGCAGCGGGCCCAGCTTCGCCCCGCGCAGGTCGGCATTGTCGAGCCGGGCCTGCGAAAGGTCCGCGCCGCGCAGGTCGGCGCCCGCCAGCCGGGCGGTGCGGAGGTCGGCCCCGGCGAGATCCGCGGCCGCCAGGCTGGCGCCGCTGAAGTCGATGCCCGAGGCGATCAGCTTGCCGGCCAGCATCGCGCCGAGCTCGCGGCCCGCGAGCTTGGGGCCGCCGCGCAGGTCGATGCCGCGCAGGTCGAGCCGAGCACCGGCGTGGCCGGCGCTCGCCACCCATTCGGCATGAGCGGCGAGTTGCGCATCGAGCGGCGGCGAGAGCTCGATGAAGCGGCGCCCCACCATGCCGGCGCGGTTGGCGGCGAGAAGCGCCTCGCGGCTGACCTCGACATCGGTGAGATCGGCGCCGCTGAGGATCGCCTCGCGCAGGCTCGCGCCGGTGAGGTTCGCGCCCTGGAAATCGGCGCCCTCGAGATTGGCGTTGTCGAGGATCGCGCCGCGCAGGTCGGCGCGCTGAAGTTTGGCGCCGCGCAGCAGGGCATTGGTGAAGTTCGTGCGCGCTGCGACGAGACCCTGCATCCGGGCACGAGTCAGATCGGCGGCGGCGAGGCTGGCATCCGAGAGCTGGACGGTGCCGCCGCGTTCGACGGCGCGAAGGTCGCCACCGCTCTCGCGCGCCGCCATCCAGCCTTCGCGCAGATCGGCGTCGATCAGCGAGGCGCCGGTGAGGTCGGCGCCCTCGAGCATCGCGCCGCGCAGGTCGGCGCGCTGCAGCGAGGCGCCCGCCAGCCGCGTCTTGGTGAGGTCGGCGCAGAACAGGATGCTGCTGGCCAGGTTGCATTCGCTGAGGTCGCAATTGGTCAGCACGGCGCCGGTCAGGTCGGCCTCGCGGAGGTCGCGGCGCGCGAGGCGCAGGCCCTGGATGTCGCGACCGCGCAGATTGGCGCGCTGTCCGCCCAGCCGGCCGGCGAAGAACATCTCGTGCAGATTGACGATCCGGTCGAGCTCGACCTGCGACAGGCGTCCGTGCGGACGGTCGCCGCCTGCGCCGACGCTCATGGGGCGGGCGTCGCGAGCTCGCACCACACCGGCGTGTGGTCGGACGCCTTCTCGCGGCCGCGGGGACCGCGGTCGATTCCCGAGGCGACGAGCCGATCGGCCGCCTGCGGCGAAAGCAGCATGTGGTCGATCCGGATGCCTTCGTTGCGCTGCCAGCGGCCCGCCTGGTAGTCCCAGAACGTGTACTGGTGCGGCAGCGGATTGAGCACGCGGAAGGCGTCGACGTACCCGCGCCACAGGATCCGGCGCAGCGCATTGCGGCTTTCGATCCGCCACAGCGCGTCGTTCACCCAGTCCGCCGGGTCATAGACATCGTCCGGGCCGGGGATGACGTTGTAGTCGCCGGCCAGCACCACCGGCTCGCCGCTCTCGAGCAGATGCGCGGCATGACGCTCGAGACGCTCGAACCACGCGAGCTTGTAGGCGAACTTGTCGCTGTCGATCGGGTTGCCGTTCGGCAGGTAGATCGACGCGACCCGCACGCCGTCGATGCGCGCCTCGAGATAGCGCGCCTGCGGATCGTCGCGGCTGCCGGGAAGGCGGTCGGCGAGGACCTCGATCGGGCCGCGCGCGAGGACGGCGACGCCGTTGTAGCTCTTCTGGCCGGCGGCGACGGCGCGATAGCCAGCGGCCTCGATCTCGAGGCGGGGGAAGTCCTCGGTCTGGCACTTGAGTTCCTGCAGCAGCAGGACGTCCGGCTTGGCGCCGGCGAGGAAATCGAGGACGTGCGGCAGTCGCGCCTTGATCGAGTTGACGTTCCAGGTGGCGATCCGCATCCGCGTCACGACCGGCCGGTCTCCACTCAGGTCGAGAATGAGTTGCCGCAGCCGCAGGACGACTTGGCCTGCGGATTGCGGATGGCGAAGGACGCGCCGATCATGTCCTCGACGTAGTCGACGACCGAACCGCGCAGCATGTCGAGCGAGACATCGTCGATGAGGACCTTGGCGCCCTCGCGCTCGATCACGAGGTCGGCTTCGGTCGGGGAGTCGTCGAAGGTGAACCCGTACTGGAAACCCGAGCAGCCGCCGCCGGACACGGAGATGCGGAGCATCCTGCCGCGATACTCGTCCTGCGACAGCACCCACGCGATGCGCCTGGCGGCGCTCTCGGTGATCTCGACGGCGTCGGCGGTGGCGGGATCAGTCAACGTCTCGGTCATGGGGAGTCCTCGAAGCGCGAGAACGATGATATGGCGCGAGGGGTCGAAGGGCACAAGCGTCCGCGGCAATGTTGCCCCGCGAGTCCCGTCCTCATAGCCTGGAAAGATTGTGGTTTCCTCACCACCCGTCGCCGCCCGCCCGCCTTACGCCGGCTTCGCCTGCCGGCCTGACCTGTCGCGCGGCCGCCTCCTGCCGGAGCCGGAATCGGCCCTGCGGACGGCCTTCCAGCGCGACCGCGACCGGGTGATCCATTCGACGGCGTTCCGCCGCCTGAAGCACAAGACCCAGGTCTTCATCTATCACGAGGGCGACCATTATCGGACGCGATTGACCCACTCGATCGAGGTCGCCCAGATCGCCCGGACCCTCGCGCGGAGCCTCGCGGTCGACGAGGACCTGGCCGAGGTCGTCGCGCTGGCCCACGACCTCGGCCATACCCCCTTCGGCCATACGGGCGAGGACGCGCTGGACGAGGTGATGGCGCCGTTCGGAGGCTTCGACCACAACGCCCAGACCCTCAGGATCCTCACCCGGCTCGAGCAGCGCTATGCGGCGTTCGACGGTCTCAATCTCACCTGGGAGACCCTCGAAGGCGTGGTGAAGCACAACGGCCCGCTGGTCGGCGAGGGGGCGACGCGCCGCCGGCCGCTGCCGGCGGCGATCCAGGATTATGCGGCCCAGCAGGATCTCTGGCTCGACACCTGGCCCGGGCTGGAGGCGCAGCTCGCGGCCCTTGCGGACGACATCGCCTACAACTCGCACGACATCGACGACGGGTTGCGTGCGGGGCTGTTCGGCATCGAGGATCTGCGCGACGTGCCGTTGGTCGGGCCGGTCGTCGCGGCGGTCGAGGCGCGTCATCCCGGCTTGGCCCTGTCGCGCTTCATCGGCGAGACGATGCGTCGCATGATCGACGCGATGGTGAGCGACCTGCTCGCCGCGACGGTCGCGCGCCTGCGTACATCGCGAGCGGATACGGCCGACGACGTGCGCCGCGCCGGCGCCGCGAGCGCCATCTTTTCGCCTTCGATGCACGAGAGCATGCAGGGTCTTCGGACGTTTCTGCACGCCCGCATGTACCGGCACGAGCGCGTGAATCGCGTCCGCGTCCAGGCCAGGGCGGTGGTGCAGGAACTGTTCCAGACGTTCATGAACCGACCCGATCGCCTGCCGGCGGAGTGGCACATGCGCGTGACAGCTGGAAATGATCTCAAGACGGCCCGTCTGGTGGCCGACTACATTGCCGGAATGACCGACAAGTTCGCGTTCGAGGAGCACGGCCGGCTCTGCGGCTGACTGCCGGCGTCGCATGACGGCCGGGCTCCGGTTGACCCGACTCGCGCGTCATTGACATTCATTCCGATGACGCATCCGGGGATTGAGCAGCCGCATCCGGCATTTCTGCCGCGGTCGAGCGACGTGCGGAGGCCGCCGTCGAGCCGATTGCGGGACGACATCCGACCGACTGATCCGCCGTCTCGCGCGGCCGCAGTCTGGAGAAGTTGACATGAGAGCTACCCGCTACAGCGACGCCGAGCATGCCGCGCTGGTCGCCGATCCCGACGACGACATGCGCGCGACGTCGCCCGCGGGTGCGGGCATGCGCTTCTGGGCCGCTCTCGCCGTCGCCGGCGTCGCGGTGGCGGGCTTCGCTGGCGTGGTGGGCTACGGCTATCTCGCCTATTCGGGCCGCGATGCGCAGGGGCCTGTCCCGCTGGTGAAGGCGGAAAGCAAGCCCGACAAGGTGCGACCCGAGAATCCCGGCGGCCTCGATGTTCCGCATCGCGAGGTGCGCGTCCTGGAACTCGGTCAGCGCAGCGGCGCGGAGGCGCCGGCCCAGGCGCCGCAACAGTCCCGCGGAATGGAGCGGTTGCTGCCGCCGCCCGAGACCCCGCTGCCCAAGCCTCAGCCGGCGCCGGTCGTCGTACCGGCCCCGCCGCTCACGATGGCAGCGGCGCCGGTCGCCGGCGGTGCGCCCGCGACCGCGCCGACGCCGACGGCTCCGCCGGCCGATGCAGCGCCGGCCCCGATCGCCAATCCGCCGGTGCTCCTGACGACACCGGGACCGATGCCGCCGCCGCCGCGCCCCGGCACGGCTGCGCCCGCCACGCCGCGCGTGCTGGCCGCCATCCCCGCGCCGCCGTCGACGTCGCAGACGAGCCCGCTGATCCCGGCCGCCGGCGCTCCCGGTGCCGCGAGCGTTGCCCGCTCCGCGCCGGCGGCAGGGGCCGGCGGGTTTCGGGTGCAGATCGCCGCGCTGCGGACGGACGAAGAGGCGCGCCAGGCGTGGAGCCGACTGCAGCGCAAGCATGGCGATGTCCTCGGCGCCATGTCGGCCACCATCACGCGCGTCGATTTCCCGGATCGTGGAACCTTCTTCCGCGTCCAGGCCGGCCCGTTGCGCGATCGCGGCGCGGCGGAAGAGACGTGCGCGAAGCTCGTGCGCGCCGGAACCGGGTGCATGATTGTTCCGTCGTCCTGAGGGCACGCCGCCGCGGGCGGTGATCCTCGGCTGCGCCGGTCACGAGCTCGCCGACGACGAGCGGCGGCTGTTCGCCGACGCGCAACCTCTCGGCTTCATCCTGTTCGCGCGCAACGTTCGCGACCCCGCGCAGCTCCGCCGCCTGACTACCATGCTTCGCGACGCGGTCGGTCGTGCCGACGCGCCGATCCTCGTCGACCAGGAAGGCGGGCGTGTCCAGCGCCTGCGTCCGCCGCACTGGCGCGCGGCGCCGCCTGCGGCAGCCTTCGGCAGGCTCCACGCCGTCGCACCGTCGGCGGCGCTCGAGGCGACGCGCCTCAACCATCGATTGATCGGTCTCGAGGCGCTGCGGGTCGGCTTCGACACGGTGTGCGCCCCGGTCGGCGACGTGCCGGTCGAGGGGGCTCACGACGTCATCGGCGATCGCGCCTTCGCGCGCGACCCGTCGGCCGTCGCGGCGCTTGCCGCCGCGGCGATCGAGGGGCTGGCCGATGTCGGCGTGACGGCGGTGATGAAGCATCTCCCGGGTCATGGCCGTGCCGGCGCGGACTCGCATCTCGAGATGCCGCGCGTCGAGGCCGGGCGCACGGAACTCCTCGCGCATGACGGCGTGCCGTTCCGGGCATTGCGCCACGCCGCCCCGTGGGCGATGACAGCACATGTGCTCTATCCCGCCCTCGATCCGAGCCGCCCGGGAACCGTGTCGCCGGCGGTGCTGCGCTTCATCCGCGAGGACCTCGGCTTCGACGGCGTCCTGCTTTCGGACGATCTGGCGATGAAGGCGCTCGGCGGTCCGCCCGGGCAGCGGGTCGCGGACTCGCTCGCCGCAGGTTGCGATGTTGCGCTCTACTGCGCGGGTGACATCGAAACCAACCGGGCAATTCTCGGGACTGCGCCACGCCTCGCAGCGGCCGCGGCCGAGCGGCTCCGGCGGGCGGCGGCGACGCGCTGCCGGGTCGCCCCGGATCCTGTGCGCTGGCAAGGGCGCCTCGACGGACTGCTCGGGGGCCTGACGCCATGAACTTCGAGCTCCTGGCGTGGCAGATCTCGACCTGGGCGATCCCGGGGCTGCTCGCCATCACGTTGCATGAAGCGGCGCACGGCTATGCCGCGCGTGCACTCGGCGATCCGACGGCCGAGCGCCTGGGGCGCATCTCGCTCAACCCGCTTCGCCACGTCGACCCGGTGGGCACGGTCCTGCTGCCGGCAGCCCTGCTTCTGATGAATGCCGGATTCCTTTTCGGCTTCGCCAAGCCGGTGCCGGTCGACTACCGCTATTTCCGGAATCCACGCCGCGCGATGGTCGTCGTCGCGGCGGCGGGGCCGGCGATGAACCTGCTGCTGGCGGTGATCGCGGCCATCCTGTATCACGCGGTCGAACTGGTGCCCGAGCTGGCCCAGGACTGGCTTGCCGACAACCTCGAGAACGCCCTGCGATTCAACGTGTTGCTCGCCGTCTTCAACATGCTGCCGATTCCGCCGCTTGATGGCGGCCGAGTCGCGGTCGGGCTGTTGCCGCATGGTCCGGCGATGCGGCTGGCCAAGATCGAGCCGATGGGCATCCTGATCGTGATGGGGCTGTTCCTGGTGCTGCCGATGCTCTCGCAGCCGCTGGGTCTCGCCATCGATCCGGCGCGCTGGCTGCTCATGCAGCCCGCGATCGCCGTCATCAAGTTCATCCTGACAATCACCGGGCTGACATGAGCGCTGAAATCATCCCCTTCCAGGAGGACAGCGCCGCGCCGGTGCCGACGCCAACCGACCCGGACAGCCTCGTCGTCGACCTCGGATCCTACGAGGGTCCCCTCGACGTGCTGCTCGCGCTGGCGCGTGAACAGAAGGTCGACCTGACGAAGATCTCGATCCTCGCGCTGGCCGACCAGTATCTCGTCTTCATCGAGCGCGTGAAGCGCGTGCGCCTCGAGCTCGCTGCCGATTATCTGGTGATGGCGGCTTGGCTCGCGTTCCTGAAGTCGCGCCTCCTTCTTCCCGCGCCGCCGGAAGTCGCGGCCGCCGAGCCGTCGGCGGCCGAAATGGCCGAGGCCCTTGCCTTCCAGCTGCGCCGCCTCGATGCGATGCGGGCTGCCGGCGAGAAGGTGATGGCGCTGCCGCAGTTCGGCCGCCAGGTCTTCGCGCGTGGCGAGCCCGAGGGCCTCAAGATCGTGCGCAAGCCGATCTACGACCTCAGTTACTACGAACTGCTCAAGGCCTACGGCCAGATCCGCGGTCGCGAGGGCGTGCGCACACTCACCATCGCCGCGACCGAACTCTATTCGATGGATGCGGCGCTGGAGCGCCTGTCATCGATGCTTGGTCGCATGCCCGAGTGGACGACGCTGCAGTCTTTCATTCCATCCGGGCTCGCCGGGGGCGTGGTCGCGCGCTCGGCGACGGCCGCGACCTTGTCCGCCAGCCTCGAGCTCGTGCGGACCGGCCGCATCCAGATCCGCCAGGAGCGCAGCTTCGGGCCGATCTACGTGCGCAAGGCGCCTGAGAATCAAGTCACCGAACTTCCCGTTGCGGAGAGGCAAGGGTCATGAACGACACCTCCGAGAACCCGGTCGTCGCTGGCGATGAGGCCGTCGCGGGCACGGCGAGCGGCAGCGCGGCTGCGCAGGGCGCTGCGGCCGACGTCGCCATCGGCGCCGCTGCGGCTGAGGTCGAGGCGGGGACGACGGAGGCCGGCGGGATCCCGGCGGAGGCGGCGGCGGGCGAGCCCGCAGCTTCCGAGGCCGCGGACTCGACCGATGTTGCCGAGCCGAGCGAGGCCGATGTCGTCGAGGCGCAGGGCCGTGCGCGGCAGCTGCGCGTCGTCGAGGCGCTCCTCTTCGCTGCGCCGGGCCTGATCGAGATGAGGGAGATCGCGCGGCGCCTGCCTGCCGGCGCCGATGTCGAGGAGCTCGTCACCACCCTCGAGGCGCATTACGCGGGTCGCGGCGTCAATGTCGTGCGGATCGCCGGCAAGCTCGGCCTGCGCACCGCGCCGGATCTCGCAAACGCGCTCGACATCGAGGTGCCGGTGACGCGCAAGCTGAGCCGCGCCGCGGTCGAGACGCTCGCGATCATCGCCTACCAGCATGCCGAGAAGAAGTCGGTGACCCGCGCCGAGATCGAGGAGATCCGCGGCGTGTCGATCTCGAAGGGGACGCTCGACCAGCTCATGGAAGCGGGCTGGATCAAGCCCGGAGGCTATCGCGAGCACGTCCCCGGACGCCCGGCGGAGTGGATCACGACCGACCAGTTCCTCGAGCATTTCGGGCTGAACACGCTGGCCCAGTTGCCAGGCATCGAGGAGCTCCGGGCTGCCGGCCTGCTCGATCGTCGTCCCGGCGTCAGCCAGTACGGCGAGCAGGGCGCCCTCGAACTGCCGCCCGAGATGGGCGAGGCCGCCGAGGCCGAGACGGGACCCGTCGTCGACGACGATGCCGCCGCCGAGGCGCGCGCCGAGACCGAGGACGGGCTGCGCAACTCGGCGTGAGCGTCCCCTCGCTGCGCACCGAAGGCGTCGACGAGGCCTTCGTCGATATCGACGAATGGCCGGTCGAGCGGATCCTGGCCGGGCTTCTCGATCACCAGGTCGCCGCCATCGAGGCGGTGCGTCGCGCGCTGCCGCAGCTCGCGGTCGTCGTCGAGCGGGCCGCGCCGCGGCTCGCCGCGGGCGGCCGCCTCGTCTATGTCGGCGCCGGGACGTCGGGCCGTCTCGGCACGCAGGACGGCGTCGAGCTCACGCCGACCTACTCCTGGCCGCCCTCGCGCGTCCTCTCGCTGATGGCCGGCGGCGACGGCGCCTTCCTGCGCTCGGTCGAGGGCGCGGAGGACGACGCGACCACCGGCGCGGCACGCGCCCATGCGCTCGGTCCGACGGCACAGGACGTCTTCCTCGGCATCGCGGCCAGCGGCACGACTCCCTTCGTGATCGCGGCGCTCGCCACGGCGCGGCGGGTCGGCGCGCTCACGGTCGGTATCGCGTGCAACCCCGGTGCGCCGCTCCTGGAGGCGGGCGAGTGCGGCGTGCTGCTCGACACGGGGCCGGAGGCCGTCGCGGGCTCGACCCGGCTCAAGGCCGGGACGGCGCAGAAGGCGGCGCTGAACCTGCTGTCGACGACGCTGATGATACGGCTTGGCCGGGTCTATCGCGGCCTGATGGTCGAGATGCAGGCGACGAATGCGAAGCTGCGGCGGCGCGCGGTGCGCATGCTGATGCGCCTCGCCCGTTGCGGCGAGCCGGAGGCGCTGCGGGCGATGGACGCCGCCGGTGGCGATCTCAAGGTCGCGATCCTGATGACGCTCGACGGCATCGCGCGCGACGAGGCCGTTCGCCGCCTGGCCGCCGCCGGCGGCCTCGTGCGCCGCGCCCGATCAGGCTGACCGGACCGTCAGTCGCCGAGGCAGATCCCGAGGCCGCGGGCGGTCGTCACGAGCGGTCCGACCGGATCGACCGTGCGGCTGCGAGCGACCACCTTCTCGAGCGGCACGTCGACGACGCGCCGGTTCCACCACGCGACCATGCGGTCGAACTTCCCGTCGCGGATCAGCTCCACGGCATGGACGCCGAAGGCCGCTCCCATCAGGCGGTCGCGCGGGTCCGGTGCGCCGCCGCGCTGCACGTGGCCGAGGACCGTGACGCGCGTCTCGGCGCCGGTCGCCTTGGCGAGGCGGGCCGCGACCTCGTGGCCGACGCCGCCGTAGCGCCGCTTGCCCTCGGCGTCGCGGCTCGCGACCTTGCGCCCGGCCTCGTCGGGCACGGCTTCGGCGACGATGACCAGTGCGAAGTTCCGACCATCGGCCTTGATGCGGCCGAGCTGCGCGACGACGGAGTCGAGGTGCCACGGAATCTCGGGGATGAGGACGACGTCGGCGCCGCCCGCGATCCCCGCGGCGATCGCGATGTGGCCGGCATCGCGGCCCATCACCTCGAGCACCATCACGCGTTCGTGGCTCGCGGCGGTCGGCTGGAGGTTGTCGAGCGCTTGCGTTGCGGCGAGGACGGCGGTCGAGTGGCCGATCGCGACTTCCGTCATCGCGACGTCGTTGTCGATGGTCTTGGGGATTCCCACCAGGTTGAGGCCGCCGCGCGCCGCGATCGCGCGCAGGATGGCGAGGCTGCCGTCGCCGCCGATGCCGATCAGGGCATCGAGATCCAGCGCGTGGTAGCCGGCCACGACCTCGTTCGCGCGATCCTTTACGCGGCCGTCGGGCATCGGGAACTTGAACGGATTGCCCTTGTTCGTCGTGCCGAGGATCGTGCCGCCGAGCCGCAGCATCTGCGCGTCGCAGCGCGACGGCTCGAGCACCTCGGCGAGCGGCGGCGTCGCCATCAGGCCGGCAGTGCCGTTCCGGATGCCGACCATCGTCCAGCCCTCCTGCGCCGCGCGCAATGTGGCCGCGCGGATCGTGGCATTGAGCCCGGCGCAGTCGCCGCCGCTGGTGAGAATGCCGATCCGCTTGGTCATGTCCGATCTCCGCAGGGAGCGTTCATGATCGATCCGCGTCGAGTTGCGCGTCCACGGCAAACCTCCTAGCGTCCGCGCCCTCATGAAGATTTCGGCAAGCACGGCTCCCGGCGGCAGCGGGCCGGCTCTCGCGGTGGCGGGCGTGAGCCATCGCTTCGGCGAGCGCCGCGTGCTCGAGCGCATCGATCTCAAGGTCGATCCGGGGGAGCTCGTCTGCCTCGTCGGCCCGTCGGGCTGCGGCAAGACGACCTTGCTGCGCCTCGCCGCGGGACTCGAGGACCTGCAGGCCGGATCGATCGCGATCGACGGCTGCGCGATCGCGGAGCCCGGGTATTCGCTGCCGGCGGAGAACCGCGGCGTCGGCTTCGTGTTCCAGGACTACGCGCTGTTCCCGCATCTCGACGTCGCGGGGAACGTCGCGTTCGGGATCGAGCGTCTGCGCGGTGCCGCGCGCGACGAGCGCATCGCCACGGTGCTGCGACAGGTCGGCATGCAGGACTATTCGGCCGCGTATCCGCATCAGCTCTCCGGCGGGCAGCAGCAGCGCGTCGCCCTGGCGCGCGCGCTGGCTCCGCGCCCCCGGGTGCTGCTGCTCGACGAGCCCTTCTCGGGGCTCGACGCCCGGCTGCGCGAGCAGATCCGCGACGACACGCTTCACGTCCTCAAGGACAGCGGCGCGGCGACGCTGATGGTCACCCACGATCCCGAGGAGGCCATGTTCATGGCCGACCGGCTGGTGGTGATGAATGCCGGGCGCATCGAGCAGGCGGGCCGCCCGGCGGAGGTCTACTCGGCGCCGGCCTCGGCGTTCGTCGCCGCGTTTTTCGGCCAGGTGAACGAGGTCGTCAGCGAGGTCCGCGACCGCCGCGTGACGACCCCCTTCGGCGCGGTGCCGGCGGAGGCGATGGGCGAGGGGACCCGGGTGCGCGTGCTCATCCGGCCCGAGGCGCTGAAATTGCGCCTCACGGAGATCGAACGGGCCTGTCCGGCGAAGGTCCTCGCCGCCCGGCTGCTCGGTCGCAGTTCATGGATTCACCTTTGCCTCGGAGCGCAACCCGGGACTGCACCGGAAACGTCGCCCGCGCATCTGCATTTCCACGCTCGCGTTCCGGGCCGGTTCCTGCCACAGGAAGGTCTCGTCCTCGGTGTCGAACTCGACACATCTCAGGCCTTCGTTTTCCCCGCCGATCCCTCTATCTAGAGGGCAGCGGGCGGTTGAACCCACCGGATCGATCTGAGAAAGTGGCTGCCGATTTCGGCGCGCCACCAGAGGCATAGGGAGACGACATTCATGGGTAGCATGAGCATTTGGCACTGGCTCATCGTGCTGGTGGTGGTCCTGTTGCTCTTCGGCGCAGGCAAGATCCCCAAGTTGATGGGCGACATGGCCAAGGGCGTCACGGCCTTCAAGAAGGGCTTGAAGGACGGCGAGGAAGATGGTGCCAAGCCGGCAGATGGTGCACCGCAGGTGACGGCCGACGGCACCGTCCCGGCGGCGTCGACGACCGAAGCGAAGAAGGAAGCGAAGGTCTGAGGCAGGCGCCCTGACGGACGCGTCCCTCGGATCGCGACAGGCGAACGATGCTCGACTGGAATGAATTGCTGATCATCGGCGCCGCGGCCCTCATCTTCATCGGGCCGAAGGAGCTGCCCGGCACCCTGCGCACACTCGGCAAGTTCGTCGCCAAGGCGCGCACGATGGCGCGCGAGTTCCAGACCAATGTCGACGACATGGTCCGCGAGGCCGAGCTCGACGAGGTGAAGAAGCAGGTCCAGAAGCTCGAATACGGCGGGCTCGAGCGCATGGTGCAGGAGACGGTGGACCCGAAGGGTCAGCTCTCCAAGGCGCTCGAGGCCCCGGACCTCTCGGCGCCCAGCCTGTCCGCGCCCGCCGCGACCCCGGCGGCCCCGGCTCCGGCCGCCCCCGCCGCGGCGGCGGCGGCGCCGACGGCGGAAGCCGCGGCCACGACCCCCAAGGCTTGAGAGCGGTCCGACACCCGTGAGCGACGACGAACTCGACGGCCCGCCCGACGACAAGAAGATGCCGCTGCTCGAGCACCTGATCGAGCTGCGCCAGCGGCTGATCTGGTCGGCGCTGGCGTTCTTCGTCTGCTTCGTCGTCGCCTACGTCTTCCACAAGGAGATCTTCTCGGTGCTCGTCGCGCCGATGAACAAGCTGCCCAATCCCGAAGGGCGGCGGATGATCTTCACGGCGCCCACCGAGGCGTTCTTCACCTACGTCAAGCTCTCGGCCTGGGGCGCCGTCTGCATCGCCTTCCCGATCGTCGCCAACCAGATCTGGAAGTTCGTGGCGCCCGGCCTCTACAATCACGAGAAGTCGGCGTTCTTGCCGTTCCTGATCGCCACGCCCTTCATGTTCGCCCTCGGCGCGGCGTTCCTCTACTTCCTGATCCTTCCCTACGGCCTGGCATTCTTCGCGAGCTTCGAGATCCCTCGCGAGGTCGGCGGCAACGTGCCGATCCAGTTCGAAGCCAAGATGAACGAGTACCTGTCGTTCGTGATGGCGCTGATCCTGGCCTTCGGCATCAGCTTCGAGCTTCCGGTGCTGCTCGTCCTGCTGTGCAAGGTCGGCATCATCAGTTCGCGCCAGCTTCAGGAGAAGCGGCGCTACGCAATCGTCGGCCTGGTGACCTTCGCGGCGATCGTGACGCCGCCGGACGTCTTCAGCCAGCTCGCGCTCGCCATCCCGATGTACATCCTCTACGAGGTCGCGATCTGGGTCGCGAAGATCATCGAGCCCCGCGAGGACGAGGAAGAAGAGGAAGAGACCTCGTCGACGGCGCCGACTTCGAGCAAGCCTGCCGGCGCGGCCGCAGCCGGCGCGCGCGCGGCCATCTTCGACGAGAACGACTTCAACCTCGCGCGCTGAACCGGGCGAACGGTCCGAGGTCGGGCGATGCCGACGCGTGCGACCGCAGTCGATGCCGACCAGGGCCGACGCCTGATCGCGCAGGGGCGTGTCGCCGACGCGGCGGGTGGGCTGATCGAGACATTGGCCGGCGGCGGCGGCGGCGAGCCCGAGGCGCGGCTGCTCGGCCGGTTGCTGACCCGCCTCTCGGTCCAGCCTGGCCCGCTGGTCGAGGCGGCGCTGCAACGGGTGTGTGCGCTCGAGGCGATCGACCTGCAGCCCTTCGCCCGAGCCCTTTCGCAGATCGTCCTGGCGAGCCCGGCCTGGACCCGCCTGGTCGGCGCCGCTTCGACGACCGGCGCGGAGTTCCCCTCTGCCGACGCGCAGGCGTTGCGCAGCGGGTTCCTGCCGATGCTGTTGTCCCGCTGCGTCAACCGCTCGCTGCCTCTCGAGCGAGGCCTGCTGACGTTGCGACGCGCGCTGCTCGCGATCGCAGCCTCCGATGCGGCGGCGGCGGCGCTGGCGCTCGACCTCGCGCTGCAGGCCGCCAACAACGAGTACGCATGGCCCGAGAGCGCCGCGGAGACGGCGGCGCTGGAGGCGATCGCGGGAGGCGCAGCGGCCGGGCGCGATTGGGACGTCCTGCGGTGGTCGATGTACAGGTCCGCTGCGGAAATCGCGGAGTTCCCGCGGACCGATGCGTCGCCGGCGCTTCGACGCCTCGCCGAGGCGGCATTGCCTACGGCCGCCGAGCGCGCGTTGCGGGCGTCGATGCCGCGCCTCGAGGTGCCGTCGGATCCGACGTCGCTGCGCGTGCGGGCCCAGTACGAGGAGAACCCCTATCCGCGCTGGCTGGCGCTCAATCCACCGGAGCCGGGCGAGCGTCGCACCGCCATTCTGCGGCGTGCGCCGGCCTCGTCGGCGTCGCGCTTTGCCGGGCCGATCGACGTGCTCATCGCCGGCTGCGGAACCGGCCGTCAGGCGATCGGCGCGTGGCTCGGATACGGCGTGCCGCGCACGATGCTGGCGATCGACCTCAGCGCCGCCAGCCTCGCCTATGCCGCCCGGATGGCAGCGAGCCATGGCTGCGAGGGTCTCGAGTTCCTGCAGGCAGACCTGCTCGACATCGATCGCCTCGACCGCGCCTTCGACGTCGTCGAGGCGATCGGCGTCCTGCATCACCTGCGCGACCCCGTGCTCGGATGGCGCCGGCTTGCGGAGCGTCTGAAGCCCGGCGGCATGATGCAGATCGCCCTGTACAGCGAACGCGCTCGCCAGGACGTCGTTGCGGCCCGCGCGGAGATCGCGTCGCTCGGGCTTCCCGCCGATGCCGACGGGGTGCGCCGGCTGCGCGGGCTCGTCCTGGAAGCACCGGAGTCGGCACGGGACTGGCGCACCAGCCTGCCGCGTTTCGGGGACTTCTTCAGCACCAGCGGGTGCCGCGACCTCGTCTTCCATGTCGAGGAGCATCGGTTCTCGCCTGCCGGCGTCGCGCGCGCGCTGGCGACGCTCGGCCTCGAGTTTCGCGGCTTCGAGATTCCGGGGCCGGTCCAGGGCGAGTTCCTGCGCCGCAACCCGGCACCGGGAAGCCTCCTCGATCTCGATCGCTGGGAGCGCTTCGAGGCGGACAACCCCGCGACCTTTGCAGGCATGATGACGTTCTGGTGTCGGCGGCCGGGCTGACGCGGGGCGGCCGGGCGCGTTCCTGGACAGGCGAGTCGCCGCGCACGTATAAGCGACTCGACCCCGGAAACGAGCGATTCCGATGCACGACATCAAGGCGATCCGAGACGATTCCGCCGGCTTCGACGCCGGCCTGGCACGCCGTGGTCTTCCGCCGGCGTCGGCCGGCCTCCTGGCGCGCGATCAGGCGCGGCGCGACGCCCAGCTGCGCCGCGACCAGCTGCTTGCTCGGCGCAACGCCGCGTCGAAGGAGATCGGCCAAGCCAAGGCGCAGAAGCGCGAGGATGACGCCGCGCGCCTGATGGCGGAGGTCTCCGCGCTCAAGGACGAGATCGCCGCGACCGAGGCGCAGGAGGCCGAGGCGGCGAAGGCGCTGGAGAGCGAGCTCGCGACGATCCCGAACATTCCTGCCGCCGACGTCCCCGACGGCCGGGACGAGACCGGCAATCGCGAGCTCCGCCGCTGGGGCACGCCGCGCAGCTTCGACTTCAAGCCGCGCGAGCACTACGAGCTCGGCGAGGCGCTGGGCCTGATGGACTTCGAGCGCGCCGCGCGCATCTCCGGCGCGCGGTTCACCATCCTCAAGGGGGCGCTGGCGCGGCTCGAGCGCGCGCTCGCCCAGTTCATGCTCGACCTGCACACGCAGGAGTTCGGCTACACGGAGGTGAGCCCTCCGATGCTGGTGCGCAGCAACGCGACCTACGGGGTCGGGCAGCTGCCGAAGTTCGCCGAGGATCTGTTCCGCACGACCAACGACTACTGGCTGATTCCGACGGCCGAGGTACCGCTGACCAACCTCGCGGCCGAGGAGATCCTCGATGAGACGGCGCTGCCGAACCGCTACACGGCGCACACGGCCTGCTTCCGCTCGGAGGCGGGCTCCGCCGGCAAGGATACGCGCGGCATGCTCCGCCAGCACCAGTTCTACAAGGTCGAGCTGGTCTCGATCACCACGCCCGAGCAGTCGAACGACGAGCACGAGCGCATGACCCGGGCGGCGGAGACCGTGCTGCAGCGCCTCGAGCTGCCGTACCGGGTGATGGCGCTGTGCACCGGCGACATGGGCTTCGCGTCGCGCAAGACCTACGACCTCGAAGTCTGGCTGCCGGGGCAGAACACCTATCGCGAGATCTCGTCCTGTTCGAACTGCGGCGACTTCCAGGCGCGGCGCATGAACGCGCGCTGCCGCAAGCCGGGCGAGAAGGGCACGCGCTTCGCGCACACGCTGAACGGCTCGGGCATCGCGGTGGGCCGCGCGCTGATCGCCGTGCTCGAGAACAACCAGGGCGCCAACGGGCAGATCGCGATCCCGGCGGCGCTGCGCCCGTACATGGGCGGCCTCGAGACGATCGGGTGAGCCGATGGCCGGGGCGCCGATCGATCTCGCCAAGGCGCGGATCCTCGTCACCAACGACGACGGGATCGACGCGCCCGGCATCAAGGTGCTCGAAAAGGCCGCCCGCAAGCTGAGCCCCGACGTCTGGGTGGTCGCGCCCGAGACCGAGCAGAGCGCGGTGGCGCACGGGCTGACGATCCGCCGCCCGCTGCGGATCCGGCGCGTCGCCGAGAAGCGCTTCGCCGTCGACGGCACCCCGACCGACGCCGTGCTGATGGCGATCGGGCATATCCTGAAGGACGACAAGCCGACGCTGTGCTTCTCCGGAGTCAATCGCGGCGCCAATCTTGGCGACGACGTGACCTATTCGGGCACCGTCGCGGCGGCGATGGAGGCGACGCTGCTCGGCGTGCCGGCGATCGCGTTCAGCCAGGTCTTCCGCGATCGCGACGTCGTGCCGTGGGCAACGGCCGCGAAGTTCGTTCCGATCGTCGCGCGGCGCCTGGCCCGGCAGGGCTGGCCCGAGAGCGTCCTGATCAACGTGAACTTTCCGGCGCGCGAGCCGGGCAAGGTCCGCGGCATCAAGGCGGCGGCGCAGGGCCGCCACAAGATCGGCGACGAGCTGATCGAGAACCAGGACCCGCGCGGGCAGCGCTACTACTGGATCGGCGCGATGCGGCAGTCCGAGCCCGATCGCGAGGGGACCGACCTCCACGCGACGAATGCCGGCTGGATCGCGGTGACGCCGCTGCATCTCGACCTGACGCATCATCCGACGCTCACGCGACTGGCGGCGGCGCTGGCATGAGCACGCCCAATCACCGCATCCGCCTGATCATGGAACTGCGCCGGGCCGGCGTGGTCGATACCCGCGTCCTCTCCGCGGTCGAGCGCACGCCGCGCGAGATCTTCTGCCTGCCGCAGTTCCGCGATCGCGCCTACGAGGACACGGCGTTGCCGATCGCGCACGACCAGACGCTGAGCCAGCCGACCGTGGTCGCGCTGATGACCCAGGCGCTGGAGGTCCAGCCACGCCAGAAGGTGCTCGAGGTCGGCACCGGCTCGGGTTACCAGGCCGCCATCCTGTCGCTGCTGTGCCGGCGTCTCTACACGATCGAGCGGCACCGTCCGCTGCTTGTCGACGCCGAGGAGCGCTTCAAGACGCTGCGCCTGAACAACGTCGTCACGCGCCATGGCGACGGCTGGGCGGGCTGGACCGAGCAGGCGCCGTTCGACCGGATCATGGTCACGGCGGCGCCCGACGCCGTGCCGCAGTCGCTGATCGAGCAACTCGCCGTGGGCGGCATCATGGTGGTCCCGGTCGGGCGGGAGGCGCGCAGCCAGGAGCTCCTGCGGGTGCGCCGCACCGAGACCGGTCACGAGATCGACAATCTCGCCGCGGTGCGTTTCGTGCCGCTCGTCCATGGAATTCCGATGGACGACGAGGCGTTGTCTGCCGGTCAAGCGAGGAAGAGCCGTGCGTGACCTGCGCGCCTTCGTGATGCTGGGGCTGATGGCCGGACTGGCGGCCTGCGGCGGCCGCAACGGCCCGCCCGCGCCGGTCGTCCAGCATGGCGATACGCGGCCGGCGCTGTCGCGCGCCGAGAGCGCGACCGGCGCCGTAGTCGTCCAGCAGGGCGAGACCCTCTACGCGATCTCGCGCCGCACCGGTGTCGCCCTGCGCGCACTCATCGACACCAACGGGCTGCAGGCCCCGTATCGGCTGCAGGCCGGGCAACGCCTTGCGCTGCCGGGCCGCGCCGTCGCGGCAGCGCCGGTTCCGAGCGGCACGCCGGCCCCGCCGCCGCCCGTCCCGCGTACGAGCGTCGAGTCCGCGCCGATCGCGCCGCCGGCCCCGTCGTCCGGCGCCGCCGTGCCGCAGCAGGCGACGGCGCCCACGCCCTCCGGTCAATCGGCGCCGTCCGGTCCATCGGTGCCCACTGGCGCGGCGCCGGTCGCCGGTCCAGGCATCGCCGCGGTGCCGCCGGTTCCGCCGCCGGCTCCGGGAGGCGCGGCGGGCGCGCCGCCATCCGCGGCGCCGGTCGCTTCCGGTGCCCCGTCGGCGCCGGTCGCGGAGGCGCCGCGGCCAACCGCGAGCGCACCCGCGGCGGTCCCGGGAGCCGAGGAACCGGCCGCCGCCGCGACGCGGCCCCCGCCGGCCGTCGATACGCCGGCCCCGGCGCGGGCCGCCCGCAGCTTCCTGTGGCCGCTGCGCGGGACGATCATCTCGACCTATGGGTCGAAGACCGGCGGGCTGCAGAACGACGGCATCAATATCGCCGCGGCGCGCGGCACCCCGGTTCGTGCGGCCGAGAACGGCGTCGTCGTCTATGCCGGCAACGAGCTGAAGGGCTTCGGCAACCTGCTGCTGCTTCGCCATGCCGACGGCTGGATGAGCGCGTATGCGCATCTCGACGAGATCCAGGTCGAGCGCGGCCAGACGGTCCAGCGGGGCCAGGCCATCGGCAAGCTCGGCCAGACCGGCGGCGTGACGTCGCCGCAGCTGCATTTCGAGCTGCGCCGCGGCGGCAAGGCCGTGGACCCGCGCGGCCATCTCGCGCCGCTGCAGACGGCGCAGGCCGAGTAGCGCCACGCCGCCGGCTCCGCGTGCGCGTCAGCGCTCGGGGCGGGCGCCGCGCCGCTCGGCCATCTGGCTCATCGCGAGCAAGGCGATCGACAGCGCGATCAGCAGGGTCGAGATCGCGGCGATCGTCGGATCGATCTCGTCGCGCAGCGCATTGAACATGCGCTTGGTCATCGTCGCGTAGTCGCCGCCCGCGATGAACAGCGAGATCGTCACCTCGTCGAGCGAGGTGATGAAGGCGAGCAGCGCCCCGGTGATCACCGAGAGCTTGATCTGCGGCAGCGTCACCGTGAGGAAGGCCCAGGGCCGGCTGGCGCCCAGGCTGCGCGCCACCAGCTCTTGGTTCATGTCGTAGGACTTCAGGCCCGAGGCGACGGTGATGACGACGAGCGGGATCGCCATCACCGAGTGCGCCAGCACGATGCCCGTCATCGTGTTGTTGAGCCCGATCTGCGCGTAGAACAGGAACGTCCCGATCGCGATCAGGATGGCCGGGATGATCAGCGGCATCATGAAGCACGCGTACAGGATCTGCGTCGCGCGCCCGCGCATCGTGTGGAGCGAGTAGGCGGCAAGCGTCCCCAGCGAGGTCGACACGAGCATCGTCACGAAGGCCGCGGCGAACGACACCCAGGTCGCCTGGCGCCATTCGCGCGATCCCAGATACGCCTCGTACCAGCGCGTCGAGTATCCGGGCGGTGGGAACTGCAGGAAGCGGCTGTCCGAGAAGCTGAGCGGGATGACCAGCAGGCTGGGCAGGGCGAGGAACAGGAGGATGAGGCCGCCCAGGACGTAGAGCCACAGGCGGCGGCCATGGGTGATCTGGGTCTCGGTCGCGGGCCGGTCCAGCATCACTTGCCCCCGAGGATCCGCTGGAATCCGATGACGCGGCCGACCGCCCAGAAGATCGCGAGCGCCATCGCGAGAAGGACGACGCCGAGCGCCGAGGCCGCGCCCCAGTCCGAGTGGTAGGTGACGTTCCGCTCGATCTGCATCGACCACATCATCACGCGCCCGCCGCCGAGCAGCGCGGGCGTGACGTAGAAGCCGAGGCACAGGATGAAGACGATGATCACGCCGGCGGCAAGGCCGGGCAGGGAGAGCGGCACGTAGACGTGCCAGAAGGCCTGGCTCGGCGTGGCGCCGAGATTGGCGGCCGCCCTGACGTAGTCGCGATCGATCGAGCGCATCGTCGCGTAGAGCGGGAGCACCATGAAGGGCAGCATGATGTGCACCATGCCGATCGTCGTGCCGGTGAAGTTGTGGACGAGGCGCAGCGGCAGGTCGATGACCCCGGCATCGGTGAGCCAGGTGTTGATCAGCCCGCGGCGCTGAAGCAGCACGAGCCACGCGTAGCAGCGCACCAGCAGCGACGTCCACACCGGGAACAGGACGAACAGCAGGAGGATTGCCGCGGTCCGCTCGCGCGCCTGCGCGATCACGTAGGCGAGGGGATACCCTAGCAGCACGCAGATCGCGGTGACGAGGAAGGTGAGCTCGAACGTCGTCTGCAGCGAGATGAGGTAGGTCGGATGCAGGAGGCGGATGTAGTGCTCGAGCGTGAACGCGTCGCCCGTGCGGAACGAGAGCCAGAACAGCCAGACGATCGGCGCCAGGGCGACGATGCCGATCAGCAGCAGGCCCGGCGCCGCCAGCGCGCCGAGCGCAAGGCCTTCGCGGCGCTCGGCATCGCGCAGCGCCTGGGCGTTGGGTGCGGAGAGGGCGGCCGTCGTCATGCGCCGCCGGGCACAAGGAACGTGTCGGCCGGCGCGAGACCCAGCGTGATCGCGCCGCCGATGCCCGGCAGCGGCGGCGCCGCGGCGCTCGCGGCCTGCCGCGTGGCGATGCGCGGCCCGCCGTCGAGGTCCACGTAGATGAGCGTGCTCTCGCCCTGGTACACGAGTTCGGTGATCCGGCCGCGCAGCAGGTTGAGGCCGGCGCCGTCCTCGCCGGGGGCGAGGATGCGCAGCTTCTCCGGGCGCAGCACCAGCTGCGGCGACGCCATCGCGACGGGCTGCACGTCGAACCGCAGGACCTGGTCGCCGATCGTCGCCCGGCCGTCCCGCAGCGTGACCGGCAGGAAGCTCGACTCGCCGATGAATTCGGCGATGAAGCGGGTGGCTGGGCGCTCGTAGATGTCGCGCGGCTTGCCGATCTGCCGGAAGCGGCCCTTGTCGATGACCGCGACGCGGTCGGACATGGTGAGCGCCTCGCGCTGATCATGCGTGACGTAGACCGTCGTCATGCCGAGGCGCTGATGGAGATGGCGGACCTCGATCTGCATCTCCTCGCGCAGCTTCTTGTCGAGGGCCGAGAGCGGCTCGTCCATCAGCAGGATGCGCGGCTCGAAGATGATCGCGCGCGCGAGGGCCACCCGCTGCCGCTGGCCGCCCGAGAGCTGGTCGACCTGGCGCTCGCCCAAGCCCTGCAGCTGGACCGTGTCGAGCGCCTTCCGCACGCGCGCCTCGATCTCCGAGCGGTCGACCCGGCGCAGCTTGAGGGGGTAGGCGAGATTGCCCGCGACGGTCATGTGCGGGAACAGCGCGTAGTTCTGGAACACCATCCCGACGCCGCGCTTGTGCGGCGGCGCGAGGGTGACGTCGTCGCCGCCGAAGCGCACCGTGCCGGAGTCGGGCCGGGTGAAGCCGGCGAGCACCATGAGCAGCGTCGTCTTGCCCGAGCCCGAGGGGCCGAGCAGCGTGATGAACTCGCCGCTCGCGACCTCAAGGCTGACGTCGTCGAGTGCCCGGAAGGTGCCATAGGCCTTGGTCAGGTTCGCGACGCTGATCGGGAGGGACGCAGAACCGGCGGCGGACCGCTCGGCGGACGCGGCGCGCGGACCGGAATGCTGGGAACTGGCTGGTTGGGAAATCGTCGTCTCCGTGCGCGGGTGGCTGACCGGAGGCCCGGAAATGCGCACGGCCGGCGGGGCGCCCGTCGGGCGCCCGCCGGCCGTGGCACGCTCACTTCTGCAGGAAGGCGTCGAAGCGCTTCACCATCTCGTCGTTGTTCTGGACCCACCAGTCCACCGACATCACGAAGCCCTTGCCGACGTTCTCGGGCGAGTTCGGCAGCCCGGCCGCCATCTCCTTCGTGATGATGCCGGTGTCGTAGCCCTTGAGGTTCGCGGGCGCGTAGTTGATGTACTTCGAGATCGAGGCCTGCGCGTCGGGACGCATCATGATCGCGAGCGCCTTCATCGCGAGTTCCTTGTTGGGCGCGCCCTTCGGCATCATCCAGGCATCCGAAACCAGCATCTGCTGGTCGAAGGTGATCCCGATCGGACCGCCGCGGCCATCCTTCTCGCCCATGGCGGCCTGGATACGGCCGTTCCACGCGCCGACCATCTCGACCTCGCCGTCCTGCAGCACCTGGACCGACTGCGCGCCGGAGTTCCACCACACGACGACGTGCGGCTTCATGCTCTCGAGCTTCTTGAACGCGCGCTCGACGTCCAGCGGGTAGAGCTTGTCCATCGGAACGCCGTCGGCGATCAGCGCGGCTTCCATGTTGTAGATCGGATGCCGGCGCATCGAGCGGCCGCCCGGGAAGTCCTTCACGTTCCAGAACGCGTCCCAGCCCTTGGGCTGCCTGTTGTCCCAGCCCTTGGAGTTCTTGCGCCAGCCGATCGCGACCGAATAGACGATCTGCGACATGCAATGGTCGGACTTGAGGCTTGCCGGCACGCCCGGATCGTTGACGATCGCCGGATCGAGCTTCTCGAGCCGGCCTTCCTTCTCGAGCAGCGCGCAGGTGTAGTAGCCCTGGGTGGTCAGATCCCAGGTCGGCTTGCCGGAGGCGACCTGGGCGCGCACGTCGGCGATGCCCTGCGTCGTCTCCTCCTTGACCGTGATTCCGAGCTCCTTCTCGACGAGGTCGAACCAAGCCTGGCGTTGCGCCTTCTGGAACGCGCCGCCCCAGGACGACACGGTGATCGATTTCTGCTGCGCGGTGGCGGTCTCGACGCCGACCACGGCAAGGCAGGTGGCGGCCATCAGCAGCCAGGAACGTGCTTTCATTTCTTGTCTCCCCTGAGAACGGTTGGGCGGGCCCGCCTCCCGGGCCCACGCCGTTGTCGTCACTGGAACGCGACTAGGCGAAACTAGTCAAGGATTGCCAAGGGACTGGAGGCCGAGATGGCGTTGCATTTCGAGCGGTCGGAGTTCGAATCGCGGGTCGCGGCGGCGCGCGCGGCGTTGCGTCGCGCCGATCTCGCCGCGGTCCTGCTGTTCGCGCAGGAGAGCCATTTCTACCTGACGGGGTTCGACACCAGCGGCTTCGTCTTCTTCCAGTGCGCGGTGCTCACGGCCGACGAGGGGCCGATCACGCTGCTTACCCGCCGGCCCGATCTCGAGCAGGCGAAGCGGACCTCGACCATCACCGACATCCGGCTCTGGTACGACGCCGAAGGTGCCGATCCGTCGCGCGAGCTGCAGGCGATCCTCGAGGAGAAGGGGCTGAAGGGCGCGCGCATCGGGATCGAGCTGCGCAGCTTCGGCTTGACCGCGGACAAGTACGAGCTGGTGCGTCGCCGGCTCGACGGCTGGTGCACGCTGGTCGACGCCTCGGCGGTCGTGCGCGAGCTGCGGCTCGTGAAGTCGCCCGCCGAGATCGCCCATGTGCGTCGCGCCGCCGACCTCGCCGACCAGTCGCTCGAGGCGATGCTCGCCGCCGCCCGGCCCGGCGCCTTCGAGGGCGAGATCGCGGCGGCCGGCTCGGTGCCCATCCTCGCCGGCGGCGGCGATCCGCCGCCGTCGGGGCCGGTGCTCGGCTCGGGCGATCGCGCGCTGCTCATCCGCAGCGCCACGGGATTCCGCCATCTCGACCCGGTCGATCAGCTGACGATGGAGTTCGCCGCGAGCTATCGCCATTACTGCGCCTGCCTGATGCGCACGATCGCGATCGGCAAGCCGAACGAGCGCCAGCGGCGGATGTTCGACGTCACCCGCGACGCGCTGCAGGCGATGACCGAGGCCGCGCGCCCCGGCCGGCCGATCGGCGAGATCGACGAGGCGCATCGCCGCGTCTATGACGCCGCCGGCTTCGGCGCCTCGCGCATGTCGGCCTGCGGCTACTCGCTCGGCGCGCTCTATCGCCCGACCTGGATGGACGTACCGCCGATGCTCTACGCCGGCAATCCCCTGCCGGCGGCCCCCGGCATGGTGCTGTTCCTGCATGCGATCCTGATCGACGCGCCGAACAACCTCGCGATGTCGCTCGGGCACACGATCGCGATCACCGCGACCGGCGCCGAGGTCCTCAGCCGGCTCACGCCCGAATACATCGTGCGCAGCTGACCGGCGGCGCGCGCGCTTACACGGCCCGGCCGGCGAGCAGGCCCTCGTAGACCGCCTCCTCGGCGGAACGCGGGCTGAGGCAGTCGCCGGCGAGATGCAGCTCGAGACCGAGCGGCGCAAGCTCGTCCTCGAGCGTGGTGACGGGCGTCTGTCCGGCGGCGAGCACGACCGTGTCGACGTCCTCGCACAGGATCGGCTCGCCGGTGACGATGTGCGCGAGGTAGGCGGTCTCGCGATCGACGCCGTGCAGCCGTGCGTAGGGGATCACCTGCACGCCGAGGCGGTGCAGTTTCCCGGCCCAGTGGTCGCGGTGGTACATCTGCAGGTGCTGGCCTGCCTGCACGCCGTTGACCGCGAGGCGCACCTGGTGGCCGTTGCGCGCAAGAAGCTCGGCCACGCCCATGCCGATCCAGTCGCAGCGCCAGTCGGCGACCAGCACGCGCGTGCCGGGATTGGCCTCGGCGGTGAGCACGGACCAGGCGTCGACGACGTGGCCGTCCGCGCGCCCCTCGACCTCGGGATCGAACGGCGCGGCGCCGGTCGCGACGATCACCGCGTCGGGTTGCAGCGCTGCGACCTGCGCCGGCTCCACGCGCGTGCGCAGGCGGACGCCGACGCCGGCGCGTCGCAGCTCGGCCTCGAGATTGGTGACAAGCCCGCCGAACTCCGCGCGCTCGGGCAGACGCTGCGCGAGAATTGCCTGGCCCCCGAGCCGGCCGCTCGCTTCGCACAGCACGACCTCGTGGCCGCGCTCGGCGGCGACCGCGGCCGCCTTCATGCCGGCCGGACCGCCGCCGGCGACGAGGATGCGCCGCCGGCGCGCGATCGGCGCCGGTGCTTCGAGCCTGCGCTCGCGCCCGGTTATCGGGTTCTGGATGCAGGTGATCGAGTAGCCCTGGTGGAAATGCCCGATACAGCCCTGGTTGCAGCCGATGCACGCGCGGATCTCGTCGAGCCGGCCGGCCTGCGCCTTTGCCGGCATGTCCGGGTCGGCGATCAGCGCCCGCGTCATGCCGCACATGTCGGCCTGGCCGGCGGCGAGGATCCGCTCGGCGATCTGCGGCTGGTTGATGCGCCCGACGACGAAGACGGGCAGCGCGGTCGCCGCGCGGATCGACGCGGCCTTGGGTGCCACGTAGCCCGGCGCGATCTCCATCGGCGGCACGACATGGACCGAGCCGCCGAGCCCGGCCATCGAGCCGGCCGTCGTGTTGACGTAGTCGACGAGCCCCTGCGCCGCGAGCGCCTGGCAGATCGCGACGATCTCGGCGTGCTCGAGCCCGTCGGGCTCGATCTCCTCGGTCGAGATGCGGATGCCGACGACGCGATCCGTGCCGACGTGGCGGCGCACCTCGCGCAGCACTTCGACCAGGAAGCGCATGCGGTTTTCGCGGCTGCCGCCATACTGGTCGGTGCGGCGGTTGGAGGCGGGGTTGAGGAATTGCGCGACCAGCAGGCCGAGGCTCGCGATCACCTCGATGCCGTCGTAACCGGCCTCGATCAGGCGTCGCGCGCCCTGGCCGTAGGCGGCGACGAGCTCGGCAATCATCGCGAGGGACATCGCGCGCGGCATGGTGTGGAAGCGATTGTCGGGCAGCGCCGAGGGCGCGTAGGCGACGCCGCGCACGCCGGCCTGGACGCGGCGCGACAGCCGGCCCGCATGCGAGAGCTGGCCGAACAGCCGGGCACCCTCGGCATGCACGGCCTCGGCGAGCTTGCGGAAGGCGGGGATGCAGTCGTCGCTCGCGACGAGGAGCTCGGGCGCGTCGGTGATCGTCGTGGCGTGGAAGCGCGAGGCCTCGGTGACGATGAGGCCGGCGCCGCCGCGGGCGCGCGCGGCGTGATAGGCGATGAAGTCCTCGCCCGGCAGTCCGCCCTTGGCGAGGTAGGTCTGGTGGCCGGTCGACAGGATGCGGTTGCGGATCTCGACGCGGCGCAGCGTCAGCGGCTCGAACAGATGCTTGAAGCTGGTCATTTCAACGCCGCTCCCAGCCGTTCCGGCGCGGGCGTCAGCTTAGGCGCTTGCCGAGCCGTCCGGCGAGATCCTGGACGAACTGCCAGGCGACACGGCCCGACCGGCCGCCGCGCGTCACGGACCACTCCACCGCCTCGGCATGGAGCTGTTCCGACGTCACCTCGAGGCCGAGATGCGCGGCATACCCCTCGATCATCGCAAAGAACGTGTCCTGGTCGCAGTGATGGAATCCGAGCCATAGGCCGAAGCGGTCGGAAAGCGAGACCTTCTCTTCGATCGCCTCCCCGGGATTGATAGCCGTCGCGCGCTCGTTGTCGATCATGTCGCGCGGCATCAGGTGGCGGCGGTTCGATGTCGCGTAGAACACCACGTTCTCCGGCCTGCCCTCGACGCCGCCCTCGAGCACGGCCTTGAGCGACTTGTAGGACGCGTCCTGCTGGTCGAACGACAGGTCGTCGCAGAACAGCACGAAGCGCCGCCCGCTCGCGCGCAGCTGCGTCAGCAGGACGGGAAGGGTGGGAATGTCCTCGCGATGGATCTCGACAAGGGCGAGGGACCCCGCGCGCCTGGCGTTCACCGCGGCGTGCACGGCCTTCACCAGCGAGCTCTTGCCCATGCCCCGGGCACCCCAGAGCAAGGCGTTGTTGGCTGGCAGGCCGTCGGCGAAGCGCTGGGTGTTGTCGAGCAGGATCTGGCGCTGGCGCTCGATCCCCTGAAGCAGCCCGATCTCGACGCGGTTCACGCGGGCGATCGGCGCGAGCCGCTCGCCGTCGGCATGCCAGACGAAGGCGTCGGCCGCGCTCAGATCGGGCGCCGGCGGCGGGCTGGGCGCCTGGCGCTCGAGGGCGGTGGCGATACGCTCGAGGAGCGTCAGAAGTCGTGTCTCGTCCATGACCGGCAGGGCTCTTCCTGGAGTTGCAGCGGGCGGGCTGTCGCGGCGCGGGTGCGAAGGCCGCGGACCCTAAGTGGCGCGAGCGCGAGGGGTCAACCGTAACCCCCTGCCGTCGTTGCATTTCGGGGAACGACTTGTATAGTCCGCCGGCCTCGCGAACCCCCGTCTCCGGGGGTGCGGAGCCTCCCGACATTCGCCCCTCCGACCAGACCAGGAATCGTCGTCGATGTTCATTTCACCGGCCTATGCACAAGCCGCCGAGGGCGGCGCGTCGATGATCATGCAGATGGCGCCGCTGGTGCTCATCTTCGTCGTCTTCTACTTCCTGCTGATCCGGCCGCAGCAGAAGAAGGTCAAGGAACACAAGGCGATGCTCGACGCCGTCAAGCGCGGCGACGTCGTCGTCACCAATGGCGGGATCATCGGCAAGGTGGTGACCGTCGATGGCAACGAGATGGGGCTCGAGCTCGCGCCCAACGTCCGCGTCAAAGCGGTCAAGGGCATGATCGCCGAGGTGCGCTCGAAGACCGAGCCCGCCAGCGGCGGCGGCGGCGGCGGCGAGGCGAAGGCGGTAAAGCCGAAGGAGGAGGGCGCATACTACAAGGCCCTCGGACTCAAGGCCGACGCCTCGGCCGCGGACATCGCGGCGGCGGCAGCGGCCAAGACCGGCGACGCGGCGGCGCAGGATGCGATCGAGACCCTCAAGGACCCGGTCAAGCGGAAGCTCTACGACTCGCTCGGTCACGACGAGTATCTCAGCCGCATCAAGGGCTGACGCGGGGCCCATCCCCCGCGACATCGCGCGAGCGCCCCCATGCTTTTCTTCGCCCGCTGGAAGGTCTGGCTGATCAACGCGGTCTGCGCGTTGGGCATCCTGCTTTCGATCCCGGCCTTCGTCTCCAAGGACAGCCTGGGCCTGCCGGGATGGTTCCCCTGGCGCCATGTCGGCCTCGGCCTCGACCTGCGCGGCGGCGCCTACCTGCTGCTCGAAGTCGACATGCAGGCGGTCATCCGCGACCGTCTTGCGCGCCTGCGCGAGGACGTCCTGATCAAGCTGCGCGGGACGGACTTCCGCTATTCGGGCCTGGCGATCCGCGGCCAGACCGTCACGCTGCAGCTGCGCGAGCCGGCGCAGGCACCGGACGCCATCAAGCTTCTGCGCGATCTGGCCCAGCCGGTGTCGACGGGTGCGCTCGGCGGCTCGGTGGCCGATATCGAGATCGTCGCCGCGGCCGACGGCGTGATCACGATCTCGCTGTCGGAGGTCGCGCTGCGCGACCGGGCGACCAAGACGATCGAGCAGTCGATGGAGATCGTTCGCCGCCGCCTCGACCCGGAAGGCATCAAGGAGATCTCGATCGCGCGTCAGGGCGCCTCGCGCATCCTGGTCCAGCAGCCCGGCGTCGACGATCTCGCCACGAGCAAGCGCCTGCTCGGCCAGACCGCGAAGATGACCTTCCATCTGCTCGATGCGACCGCGGATTGCAGCACGGGACGCGGGCCGGCCGGCGTGATGTGCCTGCCGGGCGTCGACGGGCGCGGGGGGCGCGAGATCTATCCGGTGCGCCAGCGCGTCGAGGTCGACGGCGCCAATCTCACCGACGCCCGGGCCGGCCAGAACTCGCAGACCAGCGAGTGGGTGGTCAATTTCGTCTTCGATTCCATCGGTGCCCGGCGCTTCGCCGAGATCACGCGCCAGAATGTCGGCCAGCCCTTCGCGATCGTCCTCGACGGCAAGGTGCTGACGGCGCCCGTGATTCGCGAGCCGATCACCGGCGGTCGCGGCCAGATCAGCGGGAACTTCACGGTCGCGTCGGCGAACGAACTCGCCGTGCTGCTGCGCGCCGGCGCGCTGCCGGCGCCGCTGACGATCGTCGAGGAGCGCGTCGTCGGCCCCGATCTGGGCGCCGACGCGATCCGCGCCGGCATCGTCTCGATCCTGGTCGGCGCAGGCCTGGTGCTGATCTTCATCTGCTGGACCTACGGCCTGTTCGGCACCTTCGCCTGCGTCGGCCTCGCGGCCAATCTCGTGCTCACCCTCGCGATCCTCAACCTGCTGGAATCGACGCTGACCCTGCCGGGCATGGCGGGCGTGCTGCTGACGCTCGGCCTGTCGGTCGACGCCAACATCCTGATCAACGAGCGCATCCGCGAGGAGACGAAGCTGGGCAAGACGCCCTTCGCGGCGATGGAGGCGGGTTTCAAGCGCGCGTTCTCGACGATCGTCGATTCCAACCTCACGACGCTGATCAAGATGATGCTGCTCTACGTCTTCGGTTCCGGCCCGGTGAAGGGCTTCGCCGTGACGATCACCTTCGGCATCATCACCTCGATGTTCACCGCCACCGTGCTGGTGCGCCTGATCATGGTCACGTGGCTGCGTGCGAAGAAGCGCGCGACGCTGCCGGTCTGAGCCAGCAAAGGCAATTCCATGCAGCTCTTCCCCCGCCTTCGGCTCGTCCCGGACAAGACCGACATCCCGTTCATGAAGGGCCGGCATGCGGGCCTGATCGTGTCCGCGGTGCTCTCGGTCCTGTCGGTCATCCTGTTCTTCTATCCCGGCCTCAACTACGGCATCGACTTCAAGGGAGGCATCGTCATCGAGGCGCGCGCGCAGCAGGCGGTCGACTTCGCCACGTTGCGCCCGGCGCTGGCCGGCCTCGGCCTCGGCCAGATCGGCCTGCAGCAGTTCGGCACGCCGCAGGACGTCCTGATCCGCCTCGAGCGCCAGCGCGCGGAAACCGCCGAGCGCTGCCGCGCCAAGCGCCCGCCGGCGACCGAGGACGAGCGCCGCCAGCGCCAGCGCGCCGTGTCCGAGGAGGAAGCGCAGCAATGCGCCGTCGAGGAGGTCCGCGAGGCGCTGGGCAAGTACCAGGGCGGCGCTCAGGTTCGGCGCGTCGAGGCCGTCGGCGGCTCGGTCAGCAGCGAGCTGTTCTTCAACGGCATGCTGGCGCTCGGGCTCTCGCTCGTCGCGATGCTCGGCTACATCTGGTTCCGCTTCGAGTGGCAGTTCGGCGTCGGCGCCGTCGTCACGCTGGTCCTGGACGTGACGAAGGTCGTCGGCTTCTACGTGCTGACGGGGTTCCAGTTCAACCTGACCGCCATCGCCGCGATCCTCACGATCATGGGCTACTCGATCAACGACAAGGTCGTCGTCTACGACCGGATGCGCGAGAACCTGCGAAAGTACAAGTCGATGCCGCTGCGCCAGCTCATCGATCTGTCGATCAACGAGACGCTTTCGCGCACGATCGGCACCTCGATGGCCACGTTCCTCGCAACCCTGCCGCTGGCCCTGTTCGGCGGCGAGGCCCTCGAGGAGTTCGCCGTCACGATGCTCTTCGGAATCATCCTCGCGACGTCGTCGTCGATCTTCATCGCGGCGCCGATCCTGCTCCTGCTCGGCGAGGACAAGCTGCGGCGCGGGCAGGTTGCGTCGGCGAGTCCCGAGCCCGGCGCGTCGACGTCGCCCTGAGGTCCGGATGCCGGTCGGACCGACGCCGACGCAATCGGGGCGCAAGCTCATCGAGCGCTACGGCGGCGGCGGGTTCCGGGTCTCGGGCGAGGCGTTCAGGGGGTCGATCCTGCTCTGCGCCGGCTTCGCCCTCGCCTGGCCCGCGAGCGACATCGCCGCGGCCACCGCCGAGAGCATCGCGCCGATCCTCGAGGCCGATCCGAGCATCGAACTCGTGCTGCTTGGATGCGGCGCCCGCCTCGTCCCGACGCCTGCCACTTTGCGCGCGGCGCTGAAGGCGCGCGGCGTCGGGGTCGAGCCGATGGACACAGGCGCGGCCTGCCGCACGTTCAACGTCCTGACGGCCGAGGACCGGCGCGTCGCCGCCGCGCTGATCGCGGTCTGAGCCGGCGCGGCGCCTGCCCGTTAGCGGACCCGTCAGCCGGCGGCGAGATTCTGCTGCGCGACCATGAAGTAGAGCATCGGGATCGACAGCATCGTGTTGACCCGGCTGGTCAGCATGGCGACGCGCGCCGCCGCCTTCCGGGCATCGGCCGGCGCGTCGACGATGCCGAGAGCCTTTTGCTGCGCGGGCCAGATCACGAACCAGACATTCGCGGCCATCACGAGGCCGATCCACATGCCGATGCCGATCAGGCGATGGCTCGACTGGAAGGTGAGGGCCTGATGGATGTAGCCGCCGCCGACGGCGACCATCAGGCCGGTGACCACGGTCGCCAGCGCGGCCCAGCGGAACCAGAACAGCGCCGTCGGCGCGATCACTTTCGTCACCGCGGGCTTCTGCTCGTCCGGGATACGCGGCATCGACGGGATCTGGACGAAGTTGAAGTACCAGAGCAGGCCCACCCACATCACGCCGCAGATCACGTGCGCCCAGCGCACCGCGAAGGCGATCCACATCCGGTCGAAGTGCAGCGACTGGCTGACGATGGCCAGGATGATGGCCAGAATGAGCCCGTAGATGACCGCGCGCTCGAGCTTGTCGAGCCCGATCTTGGCGAGAAAATCGGCCATGTCAGTCCCCCCATGTCGTCGTCTTGGCGCGGAATTGCGCCGGCCAACATAGCAAACTGAGAATGACCCGCAATCGCCGGCGGTCAGGCGGCGCGGGCCGCGGCCCGGCGCGCCGCGTCGGCGCCGGCCGACAGTGCCGAGTCGATCGTGCAGGGCAGCCCGGGCACGACCCAGTCCCCGGCAAGGAGCACGCGGCGCAGCGGCGTCGCGACTCCAGGACGCAGGCGCTCAAAGTCGGGGGTCTGCGCCGGCGTCGCCCGGCGCTCCTTGACCAACCGCAGCGGCGGAACCGGTGCGGCGGCGGTGCCCAGGGCGCGCGCGACGTCGCGCCAGAGCCGGCGCGCGAGAACATCCGGATCCTCGCCGATCAGGCGGTCGGCGGCGCTCACCGTGGCGCACACCTGGTCGCCGCGCCGCATGATCCACTCGACTTCCCCGCCGAGGAGCCCGAGCAGGGCGGGCGATGCGACATCGCCACCCGCGCCGAGGCGGGCATGCAGGTTGACGATCGCGGCGGTGTCGTGCGGCGGCGCGAGTTCGGGCAGGAGATGCGCGAGCTCCCAGGGCGGCAGGGCGAGGATCACCGCGTCCTCCGCGTCGAGGGCGATGCGCGCGTCGGCGAAATGCAACGCCGCCGGCGCATCGCCGCTGACCTCGATCGCGCGCAGGCGGGCGCCGAAGCGGAGCTCGGTGCCGGCCTCGCGTAGACGCGTCACCGCAGGATCGACGAAGCTCGCCGCGAGACTGGTGCGTGCGACACCGATGCGCATCGCGCGGGCGCCGCGCAGCAGCGTCCGCCGCAGGGTGCGCGCGAACGGTCCGGCCGATGCCGCCTGCGGATCGAGGTTCATCACCGCCGTGGCCAGCGGGACCCAAAGCGTTCGCGTCAGCGTCGAGGCGGCGTCGAGGCGCGCGCCGATCGTCGCGTCGTCGCGCGCGGCGAGCAGCCGAAGCAGCGCCAGGAGACCCCGCGCGCCGTCGGCGGTGAGGTGCGCCGCAAGGAGGTCGCGCGGCCCGGCATGGCGATGGAACAGGCCGGTGTCGAGATCGAGGAGCGCGATGCCGTCGTCGAGCCAGGCGAGGCTCCCCGCGCTCCCGATCGCCGCGAGGTGACGCTCGACATGCGTGTTGGCGCCGACGATGACATGGGCGCCGTTGTCGATCGTGGCGTCCAGCGTCGGGTCGTGCCAGGAGCGGCAGCGCCCGCCGGCCAGCGCTGCGGCCTCGTGCACGACGACGCGCAGACCGAGGGCGACGGCCTCGAGCGCCGCCGCAAGGCCGGCGAGGCCGGCGCCGACGACGTGCAGGGTCATGACGCCCGCAGCATCGCGAGCAGGGCGAGGCCATGGTCGCGCCAATCGAGCCGCACAGGCGCACCGGACGAGCGCCGGAGGCGCTCGAACAGCCGCCGGTAGATCGCGGCGATCGCCCGCACAGCCGCGATGGCCGGTGCGCCCCCGGCGGCCGCCCGCGCAGCGTCGGCGGCGCGGAAGGCCTCGTCGACCGAGGCCACGAACAGCGCGCGCGCCGTCGCCATGCGCGGGTCGCGCAGGATCGCTTCGACCGGCTGGCGCGGATCGAGCCCGGCATGCGCGAGAATCTCCGCCGGTAGGTAGAGGCGTCCCTCGCGGCCATCCTCGTCGATGTCGCGCAGCACGTTGACCCGCTGCAACGCCTCGCCGAGTGCGATCGCATAGTGCTCGTCTGCGGCGCTCGTCCGACCGCACGCGGCGAGGACGAGCACGCCCACGGTGCCGGCGACGCGCCTGCAGTAGAGGGCGAACTCGGCGTCCGAGGGGGCGTGGACGGCGGCGGCCGCGTCGCCCTCGAGCCCGTCGATCAGGGCCAGCAGCTCGCGTTGCGGCAGGCTCGCGGTCCACGGCAGCAGCGCGCGGGTCAGCGCGTCCTCCGGCCTTCCGGCATACAGCGCCGCGATCTCGGTTCGCCATGCCGCCATCGCGGCGAGCTTGCGCGCCGGCGGCGCGGGCCCGTCGGCGATGTCGTCGAGCCGGCGGGCGAGGGCGTAGATCGCTGCGACCGCGCGGCGGGCGGCTGCGGGGAAGAAGCGGATCGCGATGCGGAAGCTCGACCCGCCCCGCCGCGACCGCTCCGGGCGCAGCGTGGCTGCCGCTCGCAGGAAGATCGCCGCCTTCGCAAGCTTGCCCGGCGCCACGCGCTCGCGCAGCGGATCCTGGCGGCGCAGCCGGCGGGCGAGATCGTCGGCGAGGGCGCAGATGCCTGCGGCTTCGCGCGCGAGGCGCCGATCGTCGAGCGTGCGCGCCAGCGTGCGCGCTTCGACGAGCAGAGGCTCGACGTGATCGAGCATCCTGTCGAGGACGCGACGCAGCGCGCCGTCCGCCCGCGGCGCGCCGAGAGCCGCCGGCGACGATCCCTCGGCGTCGAGCCAGCCGGTCGGGATGTAGCAGCGCTTCAGCTCGAGCCAGTCCCGCTTGCAGTCCTGGAGGTGGTTGAGGATCTGCAGCGCCGTGCAGAGCGCGTCGCTGGCGCGTTGCGCCGCGGCCTTCTCGCCGTGCAGATCGAGCAGGAAGCGGCCGACCGGAACCGCCGAGAAGCGGCAATAGGCGATCAGATCGCTCCAGCTGCGACAGGGCCGGTTCGCGGCATCGGCGAGGAAGGCCTGGAGGAGCTGGCGTGCATGATCGATGTCGTAGGCGTGGCGCATGCAGATCGCCCGCAGCGCCTCGCCGTCGAGCTCGAGCGGCGTGGCTGCCGCCGGTGCCGTCCCCGCGAGCACCGCATCGAGGGCGCGCAAGGCGCTCTGCTTGGCCTCGCGCGTCAGCGCCGGCGCATCCGCGATGTCGTCGGCGCCGCGCACGACCCGATAGAAGGCGTGCACCACCGGACGAAGCGGGGCGGCGAGCAGGCGCGAGGCGACGGGGAAGTTTTCCGCCGCCTGCGCGCGCAGGATCGGATCCGAGGGGGAGCGCGGCATGGCGACGAGCACGAGGTCCGGTATATATCCCGGACGATGCCCGGCGACGAGGCTGCGTATTGTGCGGACCAGGTCCGGCGCTTCGATCACGAGCGCTGGTTGACGGTGCTCGTCGCGCCGGCCTTCGCGCGTCGCCGCCTGCTCGCCCTTTTCGCCTTCCAGATCGAGCTGGCGCGTACGCGCGAGACGATCCGGGAACCGCATATGGGGCTGATCCGGCTGCAATGGTGGCGCGACGCGCTGGCCGAGGCGCGGGCCGGCGCGCCGCGGCGCCATCCGGTCGTTCTCGAGCTGGCGCCGTCGCTCGTCGACGGCACCCTGCCGCTGGACGACCTGACGGGGCTGGTGGACGCCCGCGAGCGAGACATCGACGATTCCCCGCCCGAGTCGCTCGCGGCCCTCGAGTCCTATGCGTCGGCCACCTCGGGGGCCCTGGCGATCCTGGCGCTGCGTGTGCTGGGAGAGACACGCGCCGATGCCGCCGGCGCGGCGCGCGCGGTTGGCACCGCCTGGGCTCTGACCGGTCTGCTCCGCGCGGCACCGTTCCATGCGGCCGTGCGACGCTGCTACCTGCCCGCCGACCTGATCGACGCGCAGAATCTCGATCTCGAGTCATGGTTCGCGGGGCGGGCGGGGGCCGCCGCGGCACCGATCGTCGCGGCGGTCGCCGCTCGGGCCGGCACGACGCTGGCGCAGGCTGCGCGCGAAGCCGTCCCGCGCAACGGCTTCGCGGCCGTCGCGCCTGCGGTGCTCGTGCCGGCGCATCTGCGCCGGCTCGCGCGTGCGGCGCACGACGTCTTCGATGCCCGATTCCAGCGGCCGCTGCCTTCGGCCGCCTTGCGTCTCTGGCTCGCGTCCTGGACCGGACGCTGGTGAGGCTCAGGCTGCAGCCGCGCTCGGCGGCGGCTGCGTGGCGAGCCAGGCGTCCAGGTCGCGTTGCGCGCGGGCCGTGAGCAGCTGCTTGCGGTCGGCGCCGCGGATCTTCGGGCGTCCCTTGGCGTCGACGATCGCATCCTCGGCGAGTGGCGGGAACAGGCCGAAATTGCAGTTCATCGGCTGGAACGTGGCTGCATCCGCGCCGCCGGTGACATGCGCGAGCAGCGCGCCGAAGGCGGTCGTGGGCGGCGGCGGGGCGAGCGGGCGGCCCTGGCGCTCGGCGGCGGCGAAGCGTCCCGCAAGCAGCCCGATCGCGGCGCTCTCGACATAACCCTCGACGCCGGTGATCTGGCCGGCGAAGCGCAGGTGGGGCCGGCTCCTGAGCCGCAGGGCGGCGTCGAGCAGCCGCGGCGAGTTCAGGAAAGTGTTGCGGTGCAGGCCGCCGAGGCGCGCGAACTCGGCGCGCTGCAGGCCGGGGATCATGCGGAACACCCGCGTCTGCTCGGCGTATTTGAGTTTGGTCTGGAAACCGACGATGTTGAACAGCGTGCCGAGCGCGTTGTCCTGGCGGAGCTGCACGACCGCGTGCGGCCGGCGCCCGGTCCTGGGATCCACGAGACCCACCGGCTTCATCGGCCCGAAGCGGAGCGTCTCGGGGCCGCGGCTCGCCATCACCTCGATCGGCAGGCAGCCCTCGAAATAGGGCGTGGTCTTCTCCCACTCGCGGAACTCGGTCTGGTCGCCGGCGAGCAGGGCCGCGATGAAGGCATCGTAGGTCGGCTTGTCCAACGGGCAGTTCACGTAGGCCGCGGTGTCGCCGGCGGGACCGGCCTTGTCCCAGCGCGACTGGAACCAGGCGGTATCGAAGTCGATGCTTTCGCGATGCACGATCGGCGCGATCGCATCGAAGAAGGCGAGGGCGGTCTCGCCGGTCGCCGCGAGGATCGACTGTGCGAGCGCGCCCGAGGTGAGCGGGCCCGTCGCCACGATCACGCTCTCCCAGGTCGCGTCGGGCAGGGCGTCGACCTCCTCGCGGCGGATCTCGACCAGTGGATGGGCCTCGATGGCCGACGTCACGGCCTGCGCGAAACCCTCGCGGTCGACGGCCAGCGCGGCACCCGCCGGCACCTGATGCGCGTCGGCCGCGCGCAGGACCAGCGAGCCCGCGCGCCGGAGCTCGGCGTGCAGCAGCCCGACGGCATTCGTCGCGGCGTCGTCGGAGCGGAAGGAGTTCGAGCAGACCAGCTCCGCAAGGCGGTCGGTCACATGCGCGTCCGTCCCGCGGATCGGCCGCATCTCATGCAGGACGACGGGGACCCCGGCGCTCGCGATCTGCCAGGCGGCTTCGCTGCCGGCAAGGCCGCCGCCGATGACGTGGACAGGATGGATCATGCCGGCGCTAGATAGGCCGATGCGGGCCCGCGGGACAACCCGGCTCGGCCCGCCGACATGCGAGGAGGGGGAAATCCATGGCCAAGTTCATCAATCCCGACACGATCGCGCCGCCGATCGGCCGCTACACCCACGCGGTAGAGACCGGTCCGAACACGCGGCTGCTCCACATCAGCGGCCAGGTGGGGATCGGGCGCGACGGCAAGATCGCGCAGGGATTCGGCGCCCAGTGCGCGCAGATCTGGACGAATATCGGCGCGATCCTCGAGGCCGCCGGCATGAGCTTCACCGACCTGATCCGGGTCACGACCTATCTGGTCAACTCGGCGGACATTCCGGAGAGCCGCGCGGCGCGCCTGGCGGTGCTGGGCGAGCATCGGCCGGCCTCGACGCTGCTGGTGATCAGCGGCCTCGCGACCCCCGACTACCTCGTCGAGATCGAAGCCTGGGCGGCGCAGGCGGTGGCGCCGACGGCAGCCGCCAAGGCCGTCGCCGCCCGCAAGTCGGCCAAGCCGGCGGCGAAGGGCACGTCCAAGGCGCAGGCCAAGACCAAGTCGAAGGCCAAGTCGGGCAAGCGCCGGTAGCCCCCCCTCCACACTGCGTTCCGGCGCGCCCGGTCGCCCGCCCGGCGAACGGGTTAACGCTTTGTTGGGGCGCGACGGACGAGCATCTTCAGGATGATCGTCCGCCTCCGCCTGATCCTCGTTGCGGTCGCCGCCCTGTTCGCCGGCGCCGGCGGTGTCGCCTGCGCGCGTAGCCCCGAGCCGCCGCGCTACGAGCTGGCCGAGGCCTATTTCCGCAAGGGCAATTTCGCTTCCGCCTACCTGATCGCGCTGCCGGCGGGCCATGCCGGCGATCCGCGCGCCCAGTACCTGCTCGGGCTGATGTCGCAGCGCGGGCTGCCGCCCGTCACGCGCGACCTCGACGAGGCCGTGCGCTGGTTCGGTCACGCCGCGCACAAGGGCCATGGCGACGCGCAGTATGCGCTTGCGCAGGCCTTCGCCCGCGGCGAGGGCGTCCCCGTCGACAAGGCGCGCGCGATCGCCTGGCTCGAGCGTGCCGCCCAGGGCGGGCACACGATGTCGATCATGAGCCTGGCCCGGCTCCACGACGAAGGCATCGACTTCCCCCGCGACCGAACGATCGCCAGCGGCTACGTGAAGCGCGCGGCCGAGCTCGGCGACACCAAGGCCCAGGTGATGTTCGGCGAGCGTCTCGCGGCGGGGATCGGACTGGATCCCGATCCCGAGGCCGGCGATCGCTGGATCCTGCGCGCCGCCGAGCTCGGCGAGCCGCTGGCCCTGATCAAGCTCGCGCGCCGCCCCCTCGACAAGGAGGGCGCGCAACCTTCCGAGTTCGTCGCAGCGCATGCCTATGCGACGTTTGCGGAGCAGAAGGCCGAGGGCGAGCTGAAGGACCAGGCAACCGCCCTGAAGTCGGATCTCGCCCAGCGCATGACGCCGACCGACCTCGCCAACGCGGCCGACAAGCTCAAGTCCCTGACGGCGCCGAAGCGCTCGTGACCGGCCCGCGCGCGACGCCGACGCCGCCATGATCGAGACGCGCGCCCTGTCCAAACGGTACGGCCCGGTGGTGGCCGTCAACGGCCTCGACTTCCAGGCGCGCGACGGCGAGGTGACGGGGCTGATCGGCCCCAACGGCGCCGGCAAGACGACGACGTTCCGCACGCTCTGCGGCATCGTTCAACCCGACTCCGGCAGCGCCCGCGTCGACGGCCGCGACGCCTGGGGCGAGCGCCTCGCGGTGCTGGCGCGCATCGGCGTCCTGCCGGACGTCCGCGGCCTCTATCCGCGGCTGACCCCGCGCGAGCATCTCGCCTATTTCGGGGCGCTGCACGGCATCGAGGCGCCGGTACTCGCGCGGCGGATCGACGCGCTGATCGACCGTCTCGACATGTCGTCGTTCGCCGACCGCCGCGCCCGCGGATTCTCGCGTGGCCAGGAGCTGAAGGTCGCGCTTGCGCGCGCCCTTGTGCACGAACCGCACAACGTGATCCTCGACGAGCCGACCAACGGCCTCGACGTCGTCTCGACCCGAGCGGTGCGCGAGCTGGTGCGCGAGCTGCGCGGCGCCGGCCGATGCGTCGTCCTGGCGAGCCACGTCATGAGCGAGGTCGCGCAGCTCTGCGACCGGCTGTTCCTGATCGATCGCGGCCGCGTCGTCGCCGGCGGAACACCCGACGACCTGATCCGCGCCTTCGGCGCCCACGATCTCGAGGACGTGTTTCTCGAGGCGATCGGTCGCGCCCGCAGCCTGGAGGCCGAACGGCGATGCGCGTGAGCCTCGGCCGCCAGATCCGCCTCGTACTGGCGAAGGAAGTCACCGACCACCTGCGCGATCGGCGCAGCCTGCTGCTGTCGCTCGTCTATCCGCTGCTCGGCCCGCTGCTGCTCGGCGTCCTGCTCGCGATCGGCGGCGGCTCGCTGCGCAGCGACGGCGACGCGCCGCGCGTCGTCGTGCCGGCGATGGTCGAGCCGGGAGCGACGTTGCCGCTCGACCTCGTGCGCGCCCTCGCCGAGCGGCGCTTCGATGCCGTCGCCACGACCGACGACGTCGTGGCGCTGGTCCAGCGCGGCAGCGAGGCGGTCGCGCTGATGGTCCGCAACGACGGGGCCGCGCGGCAGATCGAGATCGCGGTGGTCTTCGATCCCGGCAGCGTCGTCGGCGCCGCCGTCGCCGGTCGCCTCGCCGGCGCGCTCAACGATCATGCCCGCGAGCGGGGCCACGCCAACCTGCGCGCCGCGGGCGTCGACCTCGCCATCGCCGAGCCGATCCGCATCCAGGGCCGTGCGGTGTCGGCCCAGCGCGATGTCGCCGGGATGTTCTACGGCATGATCCCCGCGCTGCTGATGTTCATGGTGTTCCTCGGCGGCACCCATCTCGCGATCGACGCAACCGCGGGCGAGCGCGAGCGCGGCTCGCTCGAGCCTCTGCTGACGGCGCCGGTCGAGCGCGCGGCGCTGCTGACCGGCAAGGCCGGCGCCGCGCTCGCCTTCACCGCGCTCACCGTCGCGATCCATCTGACGGGATTCAAGCTCATCCTCGGCGTCGCCGCGGCGGGTCTCGCCGGGGTCCAGCCGCCGCCCGGCTGGCGCGTGTTCGGCGCGCTGTTCGCGATGGCCGTGCCGGTCATGCTGCTGGCCGTCGCGCTGCAGTTCCTGATCGCGACGATCACGCGCTCGATGAAGGAGGCGCAGATCTATCTCGGCCTGCTGCCGGTGGTCCCGGCGATGCCCGGGATGGCCCTGGCATTCACCAGCGCCGCCAGCCTGCAGGCTTTCGGGCTGTGGCCGCTGGCGGGCCAGCTCGTGGGCTTCTCCGGGCTGGTGAACGGTGCCGGCGTTTCGTCGCGCGCGACGGTCGTCGCCGCCGGCACGACACTCGCGATCGCCGTGCTGGCGTTCTGGATCGCCGTGCGCCGCTTCGAGCGCAACCAGCAGCTCGCGCCCGGCTGATGCGCCGCGCGCCCCGCGCGGATCAGTAGACGTAGAGGAACACCGCCGCGAGGCCCGGCGGCCGGGTCGGATAGCGATGCACGAGGCGCAGCCGGCGCGCATCGTCGACGATCCAGTCGGTGATCTGCCGCGTGACGTTGTTGTCCATCGTCTCGGTCAGCTGCTGCTGCCGGGCCGCCGGCAGGCAGTCGCTCACCCCGGCCAGCGTCCGCTCGGCACGAGCCGCGGCGGCGGCCATGTCCGGCGCCTGCAGCAGGCACCAGAAGGATCGCGAGACGTCGTCGATCCAGCAGGCGTCGAAGCCGTCGAGCGTGAGGCTCGAGCGCCAGGATTCGAACTTGGTCGAGTATTCGCTGTCGCGCAGCGCGCGAAACTCCTTCGGCGCGGCGGCGACGATCCGCTCGATCGACGTGCAGAGCGCGGCATCCTCCGCCCCCGACGCCGGCGCGGCGACCGTCATCACGGCGGCGACGAGCGACGCGGCGACGGCCCGCGCGCGGCGGCATCTTCGCATCGCCGGGCTTCCGGCCGCCGGTGTGTCGTCCCTCGCCCGGTCGGGCATCGCGAATTCGGTCGTCACGGCTCTCTCCCGGCGCCCCGCGCCGACGGCGGCGGTCTCAGGCGCGCTTGCGCGAATTACCACGCGCGCCGAGATAGGGGGCGAGATATCGACCGGTATAGCTCTCCTTCACCGCGGCCACGGTCTCCGGCGTGCCGGCCGCGACGACGCGACCGCCCTTGTCGCCGCCCTCCGGCCCGAGGTCGACGATCCAGTCCGCGGTCTTGATGACCTCGAGATTGTGTTCGATGACCAGCACGGTGTTGCCCGTCTCGACCAGGGCGTGGAGCACCTCCAGGAGCTTGTCGACGTCGGCGAAATGCAGCCCTGTGGTCGGCTCGTCGAGGATGTAGAGCGTGCGGCCGGTCGCGCGGCGCGACAATTCCTTCGCCAGCTTGACGCGCTGGGCCTCGCCCCCGGACAGGGTCGTCGCCTGCTGACCGACATGAATGTAGCCAAGCCCGACGCGTTGCAGCGTCTGCATCTTCTCGCGGATCGCCGGGACCGCCTGGAAGAACTCGGCGCCTTCGTCCACCGTCATCTCAAGCACGTCGGCGATCGACTTGCCCTTGAAGGTGACCTCGAGCGTCTCACGGTTGTAGCGCTTGCCCTGGCAGGCGTCGCAGGTGACGTAGACGTCGGGCAGGAAGTGCATCTCGATCTTGATGACGCCGTCGCCCTGGCAGGTCTCGCAGCGGCCGCCCTTGACGTTGAAGGAGAAGCGGCCCGGTTTGTAGCCCCGCGCCTGCGCCTCGGGCAGGCCGGCGAACCAGTCTCGGATCGGCGTGAAGGCGCCGGTATAGGTGGCCGGATTGGACCTCGGCGTGCGGCCGATCGGCGATTGGTCGATGTCGATGATCTTGTCGAGATGCTCGACACCGTCGATCGCGTCGTGCTGGGCGGCATGCTCGCGGGTGCCCATCAGACGGCGCGCCAGCGCCTTGTAGAGCGTCTCGATCACCAGCGTCGACTTGCCGCCGCCCGACACGCCGGTGACGCAGGTGAGGGTTCCGAGCGGGATGTCGACGCTGACGTCCTTGAGGTTGTTGGCGCGCGCGCCCTTGACGGTCAGGCGCTGTCCCTTGTGGCCCGGACGACGCGTCTTGGGCACGGCGATCTGCTTGAAGCCGGTGAGGTACTGCGCGGTCACGCTCTGCGGGACGCGCATCACGGCCTGCGGCGTGCCGGCGGCGACGACCCGGCCGCCATTGACCCCGGCCGCCGGCCCCATGTCGATGAGGTAGTCGGCCTCGCGGATCGCCTCCTCGTCGTGCTCGACGACGATCACGGTGTTGCCGAGGTCGCGCAGCCGCTTGAGCGTCGTGAGCAGCCGCTCGTTGTCGCGCTGGTGCAGGCCGATCGACGGCTCGTCGAGCACGTACAGGACGCCGGTCAAGCCGGAGCCGATCTGCGAGGCGAGGCGGATGCGCTGGCTCTCGCCGCCCGACAGCGTGCCGGAGGCGCGGGCGAGGGTGAGATACTCGAGCCCGACATTCATGAGAAAACCGAGCCGCTCGTTGATCTCCTTGAGGATGCGCCCGGCGATGTCGCGCTGCTTGGCGCCGAGCTTGTCGGTGAGCTCCTTGAACCAGCGCTGCGCGCGCTCGATCGACATCTCGGCGACCTCGCCGATATGCAGCCCGTCGATCTTCACCGCCTGGGCCTCGGGCTTCAGGCGATGGCCGCCACAGGCCTCGCAGGGCTTGGACGACTGGAATCGGCCGAGCTCCTCCTTGACCCAGGCGCTGTCCGTCTCCTTCCAGCGGCGATCGAGGTTGGTGACGACGCCCTCGAAGGGCTTGCTGGTCGTGAAGTCGCGCAGTCCGTCCGAGAACGTCATCTTCACCGGCTCGCTGCCGGTGCCGAACAGGATCGCGTCCTGCACGGCCTTCCTGAGATCCTTGAACGGCGTGGCCGCCGCGATCTTGAAATGCCGTGCCAGGCTCTCGAGCGTCTGGTCGTAGTACGGGGAGGGCGTCGCCGCCCAGGGTGCGATCGCCCCGTCCTTCAGCGACAGGGACGGATCGGGCACGACGAGGTCGGGATCGAAATACAGGTTCACGCCCAGACCGTCGCAGGTCGGGCAGGCGCCGTGCGGGCTGTTGAACGAGAACAGCCGGGGCTCGATCTCGGCGATCGTGAAGCCGGAGACCGGGCAGGCGAATTTCGAGGAGAAGATCGTGCGCTCGCCGCCGTCGGCATTCTCGGCATAGACGATTCCCTCGGCGAGGCCGAGCGCGGTCTCGAGCGAATCCGCGAGGCGGTTTCCGAGATCGGGGCGCACCACGATGCGATCGACGACGATGTCGATGTCGTGCTTGCGCTTCTTGTCGAGCGCGGGCACCTGGTCGATCTCATAGAGCTTGCCGTCCACCTTCACGCGCTGGAAGCCGCGCTTCTGGAGGTCCTGCAGTTCCTTGCGGTATTCGCCCTTGCGGCCGCGCACGATCGGCGCGAGCAGGTAGAGCCGCGTGCCCTCCTTCATCGCCAGGATGCGGTCGACCATCTGCGTGACCGTCTGCGCCTCGATCGGCAGGCCGGTCGCCGGCGAGTAGGGCACGCCGATACGCGCGAAGAGCAGGCGCAAATAGTCGTAGATCTCGGTGACGGTGCCGACCGTCGAGCGCGGGTTCTTCGACGTCGTCTTCTGCTCGATCGAGATCGCCGGCGACAGGCCGTCGATCGAATCGACATCGGGCTTCTGCATCAGCTCGAGGAACTGGCGCGCATAGGCCGAGAGGCTCTCGACGTAGCGGCGCTGGCCCTCGGCGTAGATCGTGTCGAAGGCGAGCGACGACTTTCCCGACCCGGAGACGCCGGTGATCACGACCAGGGAGTCGCGCGGCATCTCGATGTCGACGTTCTTGAGATTGTGCTCGCGCGCACCGCGCACGACGATCTTGGGACCGGTGAGGGACGACATCGGTGTGAACTCGGTCTCGTGGAAGGGCGGGCCGGAGGGCGGTCCCGCGCGGGGCGCGGACTATAGGTTCCGTCGGATCGCGCAGCGACCCGACCGACCTAGGCTGTGGACCACTTCCGGCCAAGCCGGGTTAGTCCACAAGGTTCTTGAAATGTTCTGTTGTCGCGGTCAAGCTCGATCTATCGTCGGATGGCAGTGCGCGAGTACGGTCCCGGCCCCTTTTCGGGGGCGCCTGCGCGGCAGCACGAGTCGCGGCAGCACGTGTCGCGGCCAGATGAGGCGCGGGCGCACGAATCGCGGCGCCGAGTGGCACCACGGAGTTTGGCAGAGGCGCGTCGGATCGCGGGGCGATCGCGGCGCCGCAAGCGAGGAAGGGCAAGATCCATGGCAGGCAGCGTCAACAAGGTCATTCTGATCGGCAACCTGGGACGGGATCCGGAAGTGCGGTCGTTCCAGAACGGCGGCCGGGTCTGCAACCTCCGCATTGCCACATCGGAGACCTGGAAGGACAAGACCTCCGGCGAGCGCAAGGAGCGCACGGAGTGGCACTCCGTCGCCATCTTCAATGAGAACCTCGTCGGCGTCGCCGAGCGGTTCCTGAAGAAGGGCTCCAAGGTCTACATCGAGGGGCAACTCGAGACCCGCAAATGGACCGACCAGTCCGGCCAGGAGCGCTACACGACCGAGGTCGTCCTGCGCCCGTATCGCGGGGAACTGACCCTGCTTGACGGCCGCAGCGGTGGCGGCGGTGGTGGTGGCGGCATGGAGAGTGGCGGCTACGACGAAGGCGGCGACGCCGGAGGGGCGCCGCCGGCCCGCAGTGGCGGAGGGCGCGCCAAGAAGGGCGGCGACATGGACGACGATATTCCGTTCTGAGGCCGTTCGATCACGCAGCGCGGCAGGTCGGCGGTCGGGCCTGCCGCGGCGCATCGAGGAATCTCCGAAAACTTCGCTGTTTCAGCCCCTTGTGACGCTCCTCCGGCTTGCCGCTGACCGGGGCGGTGGGCTAATTTTGTCGCTCATGATTCTGCGCTGCACGCGCCAGCCCGGCTGCGCGGCGCGCCCCACTGAAAGCTTCGCGTGACCGACCCGAAAGACCCGCCGAACCCGAGCGATCCGCCGGCGCCCTCCGACATCGCGCCGATCACGATCGAAGAGGAGATGAAGCGCTCGTACCTCGATTACGCGATGAGCGTGATCGTTTCGCGGGCGCTGCCGGACGTGCGCGACGGATTGAAGCCGGTGCATCGCCGGATCCTCTACGCGATGAACGAGGCGGGCTACGACTGGAACCGCCCGTTCCGCAAATCGGCCCGCGTCGTCGGCGACGTGATGGGCAAGTACCATCCGCACGGCGACGCCGCGATCTACGACGCGCTCGTGCGCATGGCGCAGGACTTCTCGATGCGCCTGCCGCTGATCGAGGGCCAGGGTAATTTCGGCTCGATGGACGGCGATCCGCCGGCAGCCATGCGCTACACCGAGGCGCGACTGCACAAGTCCGCGGCGGCGCTGCTCGCCGACATCGACAAGGAGACGGTCGACTTCCAGCCGACCTACGACGAGCAGACCGTCGAGCCGGTGGTGCTCCCGGCGCAGTACCCGAACCTTCTCGTCAACGGCGCCAACGGCATCGCCGTCGGCATGGCGACGAACGTGCCGCCGCACAATCTCGGCGAGATCGTCGACGCCTGCGTCGCCCATATCGACGACCCGACCCTCACCGACGAGCGACTGCTGCAGATCGTCCCGGGGCCGGACTTCCCGACCGGCGGCATCATCATCGGCAAGCGCGGCATCTACGACGCCTACCGCACGGGCCGCGGCAGCGTGATTGTGCGCGGCCGCACCGCGATCGAGGACATCCGCAAGGACCGCCAGGCGATCATCATCAGCGAGATCCCCTATCAGGTGAACAAGCTTCGCCTGATCGAGCGCATCGCCGAATGCGCGCAGGAGAAGCTGATCGACGGCATCGCGGACCTGCGGGACGAGTCAGATCGCGACGGCGTGCGCGTCGTGATCGAGCTCAAGCGCGACGCCTCGCCGGAGATCGTCCTCAACCAGCTCTATCGCTACACCCCGCTGCAGTCGTCGTTCGGCTTCAACATGCTGGCGCTGACCGGCGGCAAGCCCGAGCTGATGGGGCTGCGCGAGATCATCGTCCAGTTCTGCTCCTTCCGCGAGGAGGTCATCACCCGGCGGACGCGGTTCGAGCTGCGCAAGGCCCGCGAGCGCGCGCATATCGTCATCGGTCTCGCGCTCGCCGTGGTCAATCTCGACCCGGTGATCGCTCTGATCCGCCAGGCGGCCGATCCGGTGATCGCCAAGAACGAGCTGCTCGCCCGCGACTGGCCGGTGCAGGACATCGGTCCCTACATCGAGCTGGTGAACGAGCCCGGCCGCGGAATCGTCGACGGCCACTACCGGCTTTCCGAGGAGCAGGCGCGCGCCATCCTCGAACTGCGCCTGCAGCGCCTCACCGGCCTCGAGCGCGACAAGCTCGTGCAGGAGCTCAAGGACCTGACCGCGCAGATCACCGACCTCGTCGACATCCTCGGCTCCCGGCCTCGCGTGCTCGCGATCATGCGCGACGAGCTGATGAAGATCCGCGGCGAGTTCGACACGCCGCGCCGCACGGCTCTCGAGGAGGGCGATACCGAGACCAACATCGAGGACCTGATCCAGCCCGAGGACATGGTCGTCACGGTCACGCATCAGGCCTACATCAAGCGCGTGCCGCTGTCGGCCTATCGCGCGCAGCGCCGCGGCGGCAAGGGCCGCTCGGGTATGGCGACGCGCGAGGAGGATTTCGTTGCGCGGCTGTTCGTCTCCAACACCCACCAGCCCGTGCTCTTCTTCACCGAGCGGGGCATGGTCTACCAGCTCAAGTGCTACCAGCTGCCGCTCGGCACGCCGCAGTCGCGCGGGCGGCCGATCGTGCAGCTGCTGCCGGCGCTGACCGCCGGTGAGTCGATCGCCGCCGTGATGCCGCTGCCGCAGGACGTGAGCACCTGGGACACGCTGAACGTCATGTTCGCGACCTCCGCCGGCAACGTGCGGCGCAACACGCTCTCGGACTTCCTGAACATCAAGGCGAACGGCAAGATCGCGATGAAGCTGGAGGAGGAGGGCGAGCGCCTGATCGCGGTGCTGCCGTGCTCCGACCAGAACGACATCCTTCTGTCGACCCGCGGCGGCAAGTGCATCCGCTTCGCGGTCGACGAGGTCCGCGTCTTCGCCAGCCGCTCCTCGACCGGGGTGCGCGGCATCCGCCTGGCGAAGGGCGACGAGGTCATCTCGATGTCGATCCTCCGTCACACCGAGTTCGATGCCGCCGAGCGCGACGCGTACATGCGCCTCGCCCGCAAGCGGCGCGGCGGCGACGAGGCGGAGCTTCCCGAGGCGCCGGAGACGACCGCGGAGGCCGGCGGCGAGGCCCCGGAAGCGCCGGCGCCGGAGATCACCATCAGCGACGAGCGCTACGCCGAGTTCGCTGCGACCGAGGAGTTCATCCTTTCGGTCACCGCCAACGGGTTCGGCAAGCGCAGCTCGGCTTACGAGTACCGGATCACCGGGCGCGGCGGACAGGGCATCGCCAATATCGAAACCTCGGAGCGGAACGGACCGGTGCTGGCCTCGTTCCCCGTGAGGCACGGCGACCAGATCATGCTCGTCACGAATGGCGGCCAGCTGCTTCGCATTCCGGTCGACGACATCCGCATCGCGGGGCGCAAGACGCAGGGCGTCGTGCTGTTCCGCGTGGCGGAGGACGAGAAGGTCGTGTCGGTCACCCGCCTCGGCGACGATTCCGAGGAGAACGGCAACGGCGGCGAGAAGCCGGTCGCGTGATCCGGCGCCGCCACACGACCACGACGCGAGACGAGCGCTAGAGGAGGCACGGCCGTGACCGCCGAACGCATCGCCATCTATCCAGGCACCTTCGATCCCGTGACGAACGGGCATCTCGACATCATCGGCCGCGGGACGGTGCTGGTCGACAAGCTGATCGTCGGCGTCGCCGTGAACGCGGGCAAGGGGCCGCTCTTCGCCCTCTCCGAGCGCGTCGCGCTGCTCGAGGAGGAGATCCGGCACCTGCCGCCGGCCGTCGGCGCCAAGATCGAGGTGCGGCCGTTCCAGAGCCTGCTGATCCGTTTTGCCGAGGAATGCCGCGCCAACGTCATCCTGCGTGGGCTGCGCGCCGTGTCCGACTTCGAGTACGAGTTCCAGATGGCCGGAATGAACCATCGTCTCAATCCGCGGGTCGAGACGGTCTTCCTCATGGCGTCGGAGACGCACCAGTTCATCTCCTCCCGCTTCGTGAAGGAGATCGCGCGCCTCGGCGGCGACGTGACGAGCTTCGTGAGCAAGCGCGTCGCGGCCCGCATGGCGGCCCAGTTCGCGGCCGGCGAGAGCGCCAGCGCTGGAGATGCCGGGGCTCCGACCCTGCCCCAGATCGCGCCGCGCACGCCGCTCTGAGGGGCGCCAGCGCGCCCCGGTCCGCGACGCTGCCGCATTGCACCGGGTCGCGGGACGGGCCGCCTTCCGCGCATTCGCATCGGCCCGTCGGCGATTGACCGCCCGCGCGCCCAGCCCTAGTTTCCGCGCGCGCGAGTGAGCCCGTAGCTCAATTGGTAGAGCATCGCACTTTTAATGCGGTTGTTCCGGGTTCGAGTCCCGGCGGGCTCACCAACCCTCTCGAAACGTCCTCCAGGCCGCGGGAGAGGTGCGGCAGGCAAGGCAGCACCCTCGATCGGACATCGCCGTCCGGCCGCGGAAGAGCCGCGGAGCCGTCAGGCGCGGCGTCGCCGCCTGG
>JAEULA010000072.1 GCA_016793165.1 Alphaproteobacteria bacterium
ATGGAGCCGGGGCGTGACCATTGGTGGGATACGGTCTGCAATCACGCATCGGAGGATTGCCCGCCCGAGCCGATGGGCGCCGAGGACCCGCTGTTCATCCTCTACACCTCCGGATCGACCGGCAAGCCGAAGGGCGTGCTGCACACCTCGGGCGGCTATCTCGTCTGGGCGTCGATGACGCACCAGTACGTGTTCGACTACCACGACGGCGACATCTACTGGTGCACGGCCGATGTCGGCTGGGTGACGGGCCACAGCTACATCGTCTACGGACCGCTCGCCAACGGCGCGACGACGCTGATGTTCGAGGGCGTGCCCAACTATCCCGACAGCTCGCGCTTCTGGCAGGTCGTCGACAAGCACAAGGTCAATATCTTCTACACCGCGCCCACCGCCATCCGCGCGCTGATGCGCGACGGCGAGGCGCCGGTGAAGAAGACCAGCCGCAAGAGCCTGCGCCTGCTGGGCTCGGTCGGCGAGCCGATCAATCCCGAGGCCTGGCTCTGGTACCACCGCGTCGTCGGCGACCATCGCTGCCCGATCGTCGACACGTGGTGGCAGACCGAGACCGGCGGCATCCTGATCACGCCGCTGCCCGGCGCGATCGCGCAGAAGCCGGGCTCGGCGACAAAACCGTTCTTCGCCGTGCAGCCGGTGATCGTCGACAACGACGGCAAGCAGCTGGACGGCGCCTGCGAGGGCAATCTCTGCATCTCCGATTCCTGGCCGGGCCAGATGCGCACGGTCTACGGCGACCATGCGCGTTTCATCGACACCTACTTCAAGACCTTCCCGGGCAAGTACTTCACCGGCGACGGCTGCCGCCGCGACGAGGACGGCTACTACTGGATCACCGGTCGCGTCGACGACGTCATCAACGTCTCGGGCCACCGCATCGGCACGGCGGAAGTCGAGTCGGCCCTGGTCGCCAATCCGAAGGTCGCCGAGGCGGCGGTCGTCGGCTACCCGCACGACATCAAGGGCCAGGGCATCTACGCCTATGTCACCCTCAAGGCCGGCGAGCAGACCAGCGAGGAGCTGCGCAAGGAGCTCGTCGCCTGGGTCCGCAAGCAGATCGGCCCGATCGCCACGCCGGACCTGATCCAGTGGGCGCCGGGCCTGCCGAAGACCCGCTCGGGCAAGATCATGCGCCGCATCCTGCGCAAGATCGCCGCGAACGAGCATTCGGCGCTCGGCGACACGTCGACGCTCGCCGACCCCGGCGTCGTCGACGAGCTCGTGAACAACCGGCTCAACAAGGGCTGACCCGCGCGGCATCCCGCGGCGCGCTCGCCGAGGCGGGCGCGCCGCTGGATCCGCCTCCGGAAGATCGACACACATGCGCGGCGCGCCGTTCGGGGCGCGGTCGTCCGCCGCGCATGCGCGGGACGGCCGGGCGCACCGAGACGGACCCGGCGGGACGAGCGGCGTCACACGCCCGGCTAGAGTCCGACGCGGCGACACGAAGCGCGCGCCGCGAGGTCTGACCGCTCGCCGCCCTGCCCGACTTGGGCTATACGGACCCCTCCAGGAACGGCCCGCCGCCCATGTCGCCCCAAGGCTGCCTCGCGGCCTTCTTTCTCATCCTCCTCGTCCTGTGGTCGCTGATGATCGGCGGGCTGCTGACCGCCGGCTGGCTCGGCGCCGGGATCATCGAACTCGTCGTCGCCGCCGTGTTCGCGGATGCGCAGGCGGCGCGGCAGACGGCCGACAGTCTGGTCCAGGGGCTGCGCGCGCTCGGCTTCGGCGTCTTCGCGGCGATCTGGGCGATCGGCGCCGGCATCATCTCGTTGCTGTGGTTCGGGCTGTCCCGCGGCGCGCGGCATGCGGAGCATGTCGTCGTCGAGACCGAGACGATCGACATCACCGTCGACAATGCCCCCGCGCCCCACGCGATGAAGGACGTGACACCGCGCCGCGAGGGGCTGCCGCCGCCGACGCGAACCCCGGATTGACGGCCGCGGGCGCATGTCGCGGCAGACACTCGCGTTCCTCGTCAAGCTCGCGATTTCGGCGGCGCTGATCGCGTTCCTGGTGAACCGCGTGCAGTTCGGGCCGCTGATCGCCCGCTTCCAGAACATGTCGCCGGGCTGGGCGGCGCTCGCCCTGCCGATCTTCCTGTTCCAGCTGGCGATCACGGGATGGCGCTACGGGCTGATCGTGCGGGTGGTCGGGCTCGTGCTGCCGATCGCCGAGGCGATCCGGCTGCTGCTGATCGGCCATTTCTTCAGCCAGACGCTGCCGTCGGCGATCGGCGGCGACGCCGTGCGCGCCTACATGACGACGCGCCTCGGGCTCTCCTGGGGCCGCGCCGTGTCGGCCGTGCTGTGCGACCGCGGCGTCGGGATGCTGGTCCTGCTGTTCATCGCCACCGCGACGATCCCGATCTTCATCGATCGCGTCGCGGACGCGTCGTTGCGCCTCTTCGCGCTGGTCCCGGCGCTCGCGGCCTTTTCGGGCCTCGCCGTGCTCGTCGCGGCGAACAATGCCCGCATCGCCTGGGCGGCGCGCTGGCGACTCGCGAGGCCCTTCGCGCTGCTGATCGGCGATCTGCGTCGCGTCGTGATCGCGAGCGCCGAGAGCCCGGTCATCGTGATGATCTCGCTCCTCGCCCAGCTCAGCGCCATCACGAGCGTCTGGCTGCTCGGCAAGGCGCTGCGCCTCGACATCGCCTTCCTCGACTGCCTCGTGCTGATGCCGCCGATCTTCGTCGTCACGCTCGTGCCGGTCTCGATCGCCGGCTGGGGCATCCGCGAGGCCGCGATGGTCTTCGCCTTCGGCCTGGTCGGCGTGACGGAGGCCGACGCCCTCGGCCTGTCCGTCGCCACCGGGCTTTGCCAGATCGTCGCGGGCATTCCCGGCGGCCTCATCTGGCTGGCCCGGGGCCGGCCGGCGGTCGGCGTCCCGGCGCCCCCGGCGCCGCGGCCGACGTCCGGGACCGGAAATCCGTAACGGTTCCTTGCCGAATTCGCCGGCACGCTCATGGCCCCCGCGCGCCCGCTCCCACCGCAACCATGACCCCAGACGCCTCCCTCAACGGCGAAGGCCATCTCTCGATCGTCGGCGACGACGGCCTCGTCTTCGTGCCGCGCACGCAGCTCCTCTACGCGCTCAACACGTCCGCGACCTTCATCTGGTGCTGCCTCGAGGAGGGCAGGTCCGCGGCCGAGACCATCGCCGCGCTCCAGGCGACCTTCGGCATCGGAGCTGCCCAGGCGCGCGAGTTCCTCGAGGACGCGCTCGCGCTGTGGCGCGGCTGGGGCGTGCTGGCCGGCTCGGCGCCGCAGCAGGCGGCCGCGGATTCGGCACCGTCGCCCGCGCTGCCGGCGCAAGGCGCGCCGCTACCCGCGGACGCGCCCGCGCGCCTGCGGCTCGAGGATCGCTATCGGCTGCTCGACGGCACCGCCGTGCTCCGCTTCGAGGACGATGCTTCGCGCGCGCGCATCCATCCGATCCTGGCGCATCTCCATCGCGAAGCCGACGACGCACCGCCAGCGGTGACGATCGCGATCCTGCGCGACGGCGCCGACTATGCGGTCTATCGCGACGGGCGACGTTACGGCGGCGCGTTTCCGCTCGATCGCCTCGGCCCGCTGGTGAAGGGCCATGTCTGGCAAGCCTGCCTCGCCGCGACGCGCCACCTCCTCAACATCCATGCCGGCGCCGTCGCCGATTCCGGCGGCTGCATCCTGCTGCCCGGCCAGCCCGGCAGCAGCAAATCGACGCTCTCGGCCGCGCTGGGGCGCAGCGGGTTCACGTTCCTCTCCGACGAGGTTGCGCTGCTGACCCAGCCCGAGCTTCGGGTGCGACCGGTCCCGCTGTCGTTCTGCGTCAAGTCGACGGGCTGGGACGTGCTCGCGCCGCTCTATCCGGAGCTCGCGACGCGCGACGTCCACAACCGCGGGGACGGCAAGGTCGTGCGCTACGTGCCGCCGCCGGTGGAGGCCGCGACGCTGCGCGCCGACTACGACGTCACCCGCGTCGTCTTTCCGCGCTACGTCCCCGGCGGCGCGACCGCTCTGCGCCCGGTGGCGCCGGTGGAGGGGTTGCGGCGGCTGTTGAGCGAGTGCGTCTCGACGCCCGAGGGCCTGTCGGTACCGATGATCGAGACGCTGGTCGCCTGGGTCGAACGGGTGCGCTTCTGGGAGCTCGACCAGAGCGATCTCGGCGCCGCGATCGAAGCGATCCGCGCGACCCGCGACGCCGCCTGAAGCGCGCGAGGAACGCGACTCATGCGCCGACGGCGATCGGCCGGTCGAGAAACTGCCCCGGACGCTCGCTTGCGGGATCGCGGTCGAGATGCAGCTCGCGGCCGTGGAACCGGCGCAGGCTGTGGCGGTGGCCGATCGACACCATCGTCGCGTCCGGCAACCGCTCCGCCAGAAGCGTGTACAACGTCGCCTCGCCCTTCTCGTCGATCGCTGCCGTCGCCTCGTCGAGGAAAAGCCAGTCCGGCTTGAGCACCAGCGCGCGCGCCACCGCGATGCGCTGCTGCTCGCCGCCCGACAGGCGCTGCGCCCAGTGCGCGCGCTCGCCCAGCGCGGCGACGAGGTGCCCCAGGCCGACGTCGCGCAGCGCCTGCGCCAGCACCGTGTCGTCGGCCCCGGCGCCGCGATCGGGGTAGCGCAGCACCTCGGCCAGCGTGCCGATCGGCAGATAGGGCCGCTGCGGCAGGAACAGCACGCGCGCGCCGTGCGGCGCGAAGACGGTGCCCGCGCCGAACGGCCAGATGCCCGCGAAGGCGCGGAACAGCGTCGACTTGCCGGAGCCCGACGGGCCGGTCACCAAGACGCGCTCGCCGGGCGCGATGGCGAGGTCGATGCCGTCGGCAAGGACGCGGCCGTTGGGCAGCCGCAGCGCCACGTCCCGCGCCGCGAAGCCCGGCGCGTCGTGCTCGGCGAGCGTCACGCCCGGCGCCTCGCGCGCCGCCGTCTCGGCGGCCTGCATCGCGCGCTCGAAGCCGATGAGGCGATCGACGACCGAGCGCCACTCCGCGATCGAGGAATAGAAGGTCACGAAAAAGCTCAGCGACGAGCGGACCTGGCCGAAGGCCGACGCGGTCTGCATCAGGTCGCCGAGCTGGAACTTGTCCGAGAAGAAGTAGCGCGGGCTGACGACGACGAAAGGGAAGATGATGCCGATCTGGCTGTACCCCGACTCGTACCAGGTCAGGCGCTTCGTCATCTTCATCAGCGCCCACCAGTTCGCCGCGACGTTGGCGAAGCGCTGGGCGAGGTTGCGCTGCTCGTCCGGCTCGCCGCGATACAACGCGATCGCCTCGGCGTTCTCGCGGAAGCGGATCAGCGAGAAGCGGAAGTCCGCCTCGTAGCGCTGCTGGTCGTAGTTCACCTTGATCAGCGGGTGCCCGACGACATTGGCGAGCCAGGTGCCGATGATCGCGTAGACGACCGCGACCCAGACCATGTAGCCGGGAACGGTGAGCGAGCCGCCGCCGGGCAGCGGCAGCTCGATCGGTCCCGACAGCTCCCACAGGATCGCCACGAAGGCGAACAGCGTGACGACCGAGCTCATCAGCTCGAGCGTCAGCCGCAGGGTCATCTCGACGAAGTGCTTCACGTCGTCGGCGATGCGCTGGTCGGGGTTGTCGGTCTCGCGGTCGGTCAGCTGCAGGCGCAGGTAGTTGCGGTGCTCCAGCCAGCGCGACACGAAGTGATCGGTGAGCCAGCGCCGCCACCGGATCTCCAGCATCTGCCGGAAGTAGAGACGGTAGACCGCGGCGACGATGAACAGGACCGCCAGCCCGCAGAAATAGGTGAGCTGGTGCTTGAAGCCCGGCCAGTCCTTGCCCTGCAGCGTGTTGTAGAACGCGTTGTTCCACTGGTTGAACAGCACGTCGAGATAGACAAGCCCGAGGCTGAGGCCGACCACCACCAGCAGCAGCGCGCGCGCCGCCCAGCGGTCCTCCGAGGACCAGTACGGTCTCGCCAGCGCCCAGAGATCACGCAGGAAGGGACGTATCGCCCGCATTGCAGCCCTCGTCGGATTCGTCGCGAAGGGCCCGAAGCTGGCGGTTCCGCGCGAGTCCGGCAAGACATGCGGGGTCGGCTGATGCGATCGTGCGCCGGAGCCGCGCGCGGCCGCCTCCTCGTCGCGTCAGAAGTCGACGCAGCGCCCGTCGCGCTCCCAGTCTCCGTAGCGCACGGGATCGAGACCCTTGGGGCCGCCGAGCTCGGTCGGCTTCGTCGCCGCGACACCCGAGTCGCCGGGGGTCCCGCCGGCCGCGCCCGGAGGGGGCGGACCGCCGGCCGGAACCGCCGGGGGCGGCGCGGGTTTGGGATCGGCGGGCTGGGTCATGGCCGGCAGATATGCCTCGGTTCCGCCATCAGGCAAGCCTTGAATCGCCTCGGCCGGTCGCCAGATGCTGGCCATGCGGACGCCGGCACATGCCGGGGGCCGCGCGCGCCTCTCCCCTCGGAGATCGAGACACCATGAACTACGCCCGCACCGCCCTGCTGATGGCCGCCATGACGGGCCTGTTCCTCGCGCTGGGCTGGGTCTTCGCCGGCCAGCAGGGCATGGCCATGGCCTTCGTCGTCGCGCTGGCGATGAACTTCTTCTCCTACTGGTTCTCCGACAAGCTCGTGCTGCGCATGTACGGCGCGCGGGAGATCGGGCCGGCCGACGCGCCGCAGTATTACGGCATCGTCCAGGAGCTCGCGACGCGCGCGCAGATGCCGATGCCCAAGGTCTACATCATGGACAACGACCAGCCGAACGCCTTCGCGACCGGCCGCAACCCGGAGCATGCGGCCGTCGCCGCGACGACGGGCCTGCTGCGCATGCTCAGCGCCGAGGAGGTGGCCGGCGTGATGGCGCACGAGCTCGCGCATGTGAAGAACCGCGACTCGCTGACGATGACCATCACCGCGACGCTGGCCGGCGCGATCGGCATGCTGGCGAATTTCGGCATGATGTTCGGCGCGGGGTCGCGCGACAGCGAGGGGCGCCCGAATCCGATCGGCATGATCCTCGGCCTGGCCGCCGCAATCCTCGCCCCGCTCGTGGCGATGCTGGTCCAGATGGCGATCAGCCGCAGCCGCGAGTACGAGGCCGACCGCGTCGGCGCCGAGATCTGCGGCAATCCGCAGTGGCTCGCCGCCGCGCTCGACAAGATCAGCCGCGGCGCGCACGCGATCCCGAACGTGCAGGCCGAGGCGAATCCCGCCAGCGCGCATCTGTTCATCGTCAACCCGCTCGCCGGCGGCACCCGCGACAATCTCTTTTCCACGCACCCCGCGACCGAGAACCGCATCGCCGCGCTGATGGAGCTCGCCCGCAGCCTTGGTCGCGGCTTCGCGCAGCCGGCCCGTCGTCGCGGCCCATGGGGCTGATCGACACGCGCCTGCCCGTCGCCCTGCTCGCAGCGCTACTCGCATCTCTCATCGCAGCGCTCGTCGTCGCGCCGGCCGGGCACGCCGGCGCGCAGGCTCGCGACATCGACTGCCCGAGCTTTCCCGAGCCGCGTCTCACCGGGATCGTGCGCCTGGCGGACCGCAGCGTCGTGACCTGGCAATCCGGCGCGCGGAATACGTGCCGCCGACCGATCCGGGTCGCTGCAACGCTCTGGCTGCTGGATTCCGGCGGCACCCGCATCGCCGAGCGCCGGGTCGAACTCGACCTCGCCGGCGACGAAGGGCTCGAGCTGCGCGGTGATTTCGTGGTCCCTGCCCTCGCCATGCCCGCCGCGCTCGGGGGCATCGTCGTCGACGTCGGCGTGCGGTGACCCGCCCTCAGGCGAGGGCGGCGAATCCCAGTCCGAGCACGACGAGGCCGAGGCCGAGGAAGAAGGTTTCGAGGCGGGTCATGGCTTTCCTGGCGATCGTCAGGCGACCGTCCGGAATGACAACGTTGCGAGCGGTCATCCTGTTCCCTGGGACCGGCGCGCCGTAAGGTCCCGGCCGTGACGGATCCCAGCGACATCGCCGGACTGCCTAGCCGCCTCGCCGCGCGAGAGCTTCTCGCCGCCGTGCTCGAGCGTCGTCGCACCCTCGACGACGCGGTCGACGAGGCGAACAGCTTCGCCCGGCTGGAGGGCCGCGATCGCGCCTTCGCCCGCCTGATCGCCGCCACCTGCCTGCGTCGGCTCGGTCAGATCGACGCCGTGATCGGCAGGCTGCTCGAGCGCCCCCTGCCGCCGCGCGGCGCGCTCGCCCGCGATGCCCTGCGCGTCGGCGCCGCCCAGCTGCTCTTCCTCGACACGCCCGCGCATGCCGCCGTCGGCACCGCGGTGGCGTTCCTGACCGGGCGTCAGGCCGTGTTCCGCGGCATGGTCAATGCGGTGCTGCGCCGGATCGCGCGCGAGCGCGCCGATCTCCTCGCGGATGGCGGGCCGCTCGACAACATTCCCGCCTGGCTCGCGGAGTCGTGGCGGGCGTCGTTCGGCGCGGAGACCACGGCTTCGATCGCGGGGGCGCTGATGCGCGATCCGCCGCTCGACCTGACGCTGCGCGACGGCGATCCTGCCGAGTGGGCGACGCGGCTGGACGCCCGGGTGCTGCCGACCGGTACGCTGCGCCGCGCGATCGGCGGCGCACCGGACCAGCTCCCCGGCTTCGCGGACGGCGCGTGGTGGGTGCAGGACGCGGCCGCGAGCCTGCCCGCCCGGCTGCTCGGCCCGGTCGCCGGGCGTCCGGTCTTCGATCTCTGCGCCGCCCCCGGCGGCAAGACCGCGCAGCTGGCGGCGGCAGGCGCCCGGGTCACCGCGGTCGAGCGCGGCGCGAAGCGCATGCGCCGGCTCGCCCAGAACCTGCAACGCCTGAAGCTGACGGCCGAGCTCGTCGAAGCCGACGTCCTCGCCTGGACGCCGCCGGCGCCCGCGCCGGCCGTGCTGCTCGATGCGCCCTGCACGGCGACCGGCACCGCGCGCCGCAATCCCGACGTGCTCCACCTCAAGACGGCCGAGGACGTCGCGCGCCTGCTGCCGCTGCAGGGCAGGCTCCTCGACGCGGCGGCGCGCGCGACGGCGCGCGACGGCGTCCTGGTCTACTGCGTGTGCTCGCTGCAGCCCGAGGAGGGACCGATGCAGGTCGACGCGTTCCTCGGGCGAACAGAGCATTTCGCGCGCCGGCCGATCGCGGCGGAGGAGATCGGCGGCCTCGCGACGTGCATCGACGCGCGCGGCGACCTGCGGACCTTGCCCTGCCACCTCGACGCGGACGGCGGCCTCGACGGCTTCTATGCCGCGCGGCTCGTCCGCACCGCCTGATGCGGCGCGACGGACGCCTCTGTTAGGCTGGCGGCGGCATGATCTCCCGACGCTCCCTGCTCGTTCCGGCCGTCGCCGGGCCGCTGGCCGCCTGCGGCTTCGAGCCGCTCTATGGCCGCTTCGACAATCGCTCGCTCACCGACGAGCTCGCGCGGATCAAGATCGACATGATCCCGAACCGCTCGGGGCAGCTGTTGCGCAACTTCCTGCTCGACGGCCTGAGCCCGCGCGGGCAGCCGGATCGGCCCGCGCACGTCCTGACGGTCGAGCTGATCGAGCCGCGCCCCCAGGACCTGGGCGTCGCGCGCGACGATTCGATCGTGCGCTACGGCTATGCCACCACCGCCGTCTTCAAGCTGGCGGACAGCTCCGGGCGCGTCGTGCTGCAGGGCCAGGCGTCGTCGGTGTCGAGCTACGAGGTGACGAACTCCGAGTTCGCGACGGTCGCCGGCCGCAACAACGCCCGCGACCGCGTGCTCGAGGAGATCGCCCACGACGTGAAGGCGCAGCTCGCCGCCCATTTCCGGACCCGCCGTCCGCCGCCGCGCTGACGCGGCGCGCGGCTCAGAAGCCCTCGACGCGGGTCTCGCCGAGGTTGCGGAAGGCGACGCGGAACACCACCGAGGTGTCGGGCGGATCGTCGCGATTGCCGGTGAGGCGGCGCTGGAAGTCGACGCCGAACAGGAAGCACTCGTCCTCGTAGACGAGCGCGGAGTTGAAGCGCAGCTGGCCGGCGTCCTTGCTCAGCGAGCGCACGTCGCGGACGAGGAAGTGCCAGTTCTCGTTGAGCCGCGCGGTCAGGCGCGTCGAGATCTGCTCCAGGTCGAAGCCGAGGCTCGGCTGCGTGCTGCGCTCGATGTAGCTGTAGCCGATCGCGAGGTTCAGCGCCTCCGGGCCGATGCGCACGCTCGCCACGCTGCGCGCGGCGTTGAAGTCGTTCTTGTTGAATTGGAACCGCCAGCTCGCCGACAGCCATTCGTGCGGCGACGCGATCAGGCGGCCGACGATGTTCGAGGCGTGGTCGTCGAGACCCGACTCGCCGGGGAAGTTCCCGTCGCGCTGGAACCGGTAGCTCTGCCCGAGGAACGCGGCGAACCGCGCGCCGACGTCGAGGCGCCGGGTATCGACGTTCACGCCGTAGCTGACGCGCTGGCCGCCCTCGACGCGGTCGAGGCCGGTGAAGCGGTTGCGCCGGAAGACGTTGGTGTCGTCGAGATCGATCGCGCGCGAATCCTCGTTCGGGAAGCGCTCCTGGTTGCCGATGCGCGGGGCGGCGACGACCGACACGATCGGCTCGACGATCGTGCGCGTCGCCCCGTCCGCCCGCAGGAAGGGCCAGCGCCAGGAGAGGCTCGCCTGCGGGAAGATGCGCCCGCGCACGCCCTCGTCGTTGGGGCTGTAGCTGTCGCGCAGGCGCCCGAGATCCGCGACGTTGAACACGTCGCCCTGCATCGACCCGGTGAAGGTCCACACCTCGCCCGTCGATGCCGTGAACGGCAGCGTGTAGCCCCAGATCCCGGCGGTCCGCTGCGAGCGCGTGCCCTCGGTGCGATAGACGGCGTAGGAGTAGGAATCGAAATGGAAATAGCCGCCGCGCTGGTCCGGCTCGCTCAGCCACTGGTACTCGACCAGGGGCAGGACCAGCGGCGCCAGGCTCGGATCGTCGTTCTGCCGCAGGCCCTGGAACAGGTATCCCTGCGCCGAGGCGTAGGACCGGCCGCGGAAGCCCTCGACATAGGGCCGCGTGGTCAGCGTGTTGCGATCGATGAACCGGAAGCGATCGAAGAGCTTGTAGCGGAGCAGGTAGTTGTCGTGGCTCGCGCGCGCCAGCTCGAACCCCCAGCGCCAGTCGTCGTCGATGTTGAAGCGGCCGGTGCCGGCGATGTGGCCGCGGAAGGTGTCGTCGCCGGTCCGCTGGTTGCGGTCGTCGTAGACATGGCCGTAGGTCGCCGAGGCGTTGAGCGACATCACGCCGTTGCGGAAGTGCTGGCGATACTCGCCGGCAAGGACGGGATTGTCCTTCGTGAAGAAGATCGGCTCGATGGTGAGGTCCGCGGTCGGCCCGAGCGTCTGGAAATAAGGCACCGCGATGAACTGGCCGAGCACGCTCGACGAGCCGAAGGCCGGGGCGAGGAAGCCGCTCTTGCGCTTCACCGTCCCGTCGGGATGCTCGAAATAGGGCGTGTAGAAGACCGGGACGCCGCCGAGCTCGAGCCAGGCGTCGCGATAGGCGACGGTCGCCGCCGCCTGGTCGTGGGTGGCGCGCGCCGCCTTGAGCTGCCAGATCGGCGGATGGGTGGGGTCGTCCTTGCACAGCTCGCACGGGCTGTAGACCACCTTGCGCAGCGCCGTGACGTTGCCGCCGCTGCGCCGCCCGCTGACCGCCGCGAGGCGCGACCAGTCGGCCAGCAGCGCTCGGAAGTTCTGGATCGTGCCGTCGCGCAGGTCCTCGGTGAGCTCGGCGTAATCCGCGAACACGACGTCGCCGGTGGGCTCGAGCAGCGACACGTTGCCGCTCGCGCTGACGACGTTCGTGGTGCGGTTGAAGGTGATCGTGTCGGCCCGGATGACGCGGCCGCCCTGGACGATCTCGACATTGCCGGTGGCCGTGACGGTGTCGCGGTCGCGGTCGTAGACGACCTCGTCGGCGGACAGCACCACGGGCGTCTCGCGCACCTGCTGGCCGGGATCGTAGCCCGGCGACCTCGCGGGCGCCTGCGCCTCCGCCGGCGCGGCGACGGCGACCACCGCCGCGAGGCCGAGACCGACCGCGCGCGCAAGATTTCGGGTTCGTCGCCTCAGGGAAGCCATCGCGGGGCCGGATTATACGCAGGCGGACTCGGCTGGCCACACGACAAATCGGCCGCTCGAAGCGGCGACCGGGCCGGCGCGTCGCCTTGCGGCCGAAAGCCGTGCCCTGCTACGCCGTGGGCTGCGACTAGGCGATTCGAAATCCGCGATGAACCCCACGATCAAGATCTCCCCATCGATCCTCTCGGCCGACTTCGCGCGACTCGGCGAGGAGGTCCGCGCGGTGACGGCCGCCGGCGCGGACTGGATTCACATCGACGTGATGGACGGCCACTTCGTGCCGAACCTGACGATCGGCCCGATGGTGGTGAAGGCGCTGCGCCCGCATTCGACGCTTCCCTTCGACGTGCATTTGATGATCGCCCCGGTCGATCCCTTCGTCGCCGCCTTCGCCGAGGCGGGTGCCGACATCATCACCGTCCATCCCGAATCCGGCCCGCATCTGCATCGCACGCTCCAGCTCATCCGCAGCCTGGGCAAGCGCGCCGGCGTGTCGCTCAATCCTGCGACGCCGGTCGAGGCGGTCGCGAGCGTTCTCGGTGACATCGACCTGATCCTGGTGATGTCGGTCAATCCCGGCTTCGGCGGCCAGGGCTTCATCGCGAGCCAGCTCGACAAGATCCGCCGCCTGCGCGCGATGATCGATGCCGCGGGCCGGCCGATCGACCTGGAGGTCGACGGCGGCATCAACGCCGAGACGGCGCGCAGCGCCGTCGCCGCGGGCGCCAACGTCCTGGTCGCGGGCACGGCGACCTTCGCGGGCGGCGCCGAGGCCTATGCCGGCAATCTCCGCCGCCTGCGCGGCGCCGTCGTCGCGCAATGAGCCTCGCCCGGCTCCTCTACCCCTCGCCGCTCTACCGGCTGCTGCTCGGCGGCGGCAGCCCCGCCGCGCCCAAGGCACTGCCGGCCGCGCCGCCGCGCGGCTCGGCCGAGCGCGGACGCACCATCCTCGCCGGCCGCGGCCTGCCCGACCATCCGGACTGGCAGGCCAAGACGCTCGACGCCGCGACCCTCGCCACGCTCAACGGCTTCGGCTGGCTCGCCGACCTCGCCGCCGTGGGAACGCCCGAGGCGCGCAAGCGCGCGCGCGGCCTGATCGGCGACTGGCTCGACCAGGAGCGCTGGCATCCCGCGGTCTGGGCCCCCGACGTGATCGGCCGCCGGCTGTCCATCGCGCTCGAGACCTGGGCCTTCGTCATCGAGCCGGAGGGCGACGCGCTCGCCAAGCCGCTGCTCGCCTCGCTGTCGCGCCAAGCCAAGCATCTCGCGCGGACGATCGACGACGGCGTCGACGGCTTCGCGCGACTCGAGGCCGTCGCCGGGCTCGTGCTCGCCGCCCTCGCAGATCTCGGGCGGATCGAGCCGGCGGTCGCACTCGAGCGGCTGCAGCGCGAGCTCGCGCGCCAGGTCCTGCCCGACGGGGGCCATGTCGAGCGCTCGCCGACCTCGCATGCGCGGGTCTTCGAGCTGCTTCTCTCGCTGCGCGAATCGCTGACCGCCGCCGGCGTCGCGCTGCCCGCCAAGCTCGAGGCCGCGATCGAGCGCATGGCCCCGATGCTGCGCTTCTTCCGCCACGGCGACGGCAGGCTCGCGCTGTTCAACGGCACGATCGAGGGCGACGCGCGGTCGCTCGACCGGCTGCTGCAGCGCGGCGCCATCAAGACGCCGGCGCCGGATTCCGCGACCGACAGCGGCTTCGAGCGCCTCGCCGCGCATCGCACGCTGATCCTGTTCAACACCGGCGCGCCGCCGCCGCGCGGCCTCGACCTGCATGCGCATGCCGGGCAGCTCTCCTTCGAGATGAGCGTCGCGCGCGAGCGCGTGGTCGTGAATTGCGGCGGCGCGCCGACCGCCGACGCGGCCTGGGCGATGGCCGCGCGCGCGACGGCCGCGCATTCGACCGTGACGATCGACGAGACGAACTCGGCCGAGCTGCGCGCCGACGGCGGCATGGTGCGGCGGCCGCGCCGGCTCGAGGCGACGCGCGAGGACGTCGACGGCGCCGTGCTCGCGATGGCGAGCCACGACGGCTACGCGCCGAATTTCGGCCTCACCCATCGCCGCCGGCTGTGGCTGTCGCCCGACGGCACCGATCTGCGCGGCGAGGACATGCTGATCGGCGCGCACAAGGGCCTGTTCGCCGTGCGCTTCCATCTCCATCCCGACATCCAGGTGTCGCTGATCCAGAACGGCGGCGCCGCCCTGCTGCGCGCGCCCTCGGGGACGGCGTGGCGCTTCCAGATCGCGGGCGGACGGCTCGAGCTCGCCGACAGCGCCTATTTCGGCCAGGGCGTCGTCGGCACCAACAGCGTGCGACGCACCGAGCAGCTCGTGATCACCGGTCCCGTCGTGGACAACGCGCCGATCAAGTGGGCGTTCAGGATGCTGCCGCGGATGTGACGCGGCCGGCTCGGCTCAGCGCACGCGCCGACGGGCGTGGTGCAGGAACAGGCCGAACGAGTCGTAGGGCGCAAGCGGCAGCTCTCCAAGCGCCTCCTCGCCGGTCACCCAGCGCATCTCCGCGCCCTCGCCGAGCGTCAGCCGCGCGATCTCCTCCGGTGCGAGCACGGCCGAGAAGAAGTGCCGCTCGCGGCGCGCATCGTCGCGCCAGCCCAGCGCGAAGTCCTGTCGCAGGAAGAGCTCGAAGCGTGCCGCCGGGATCTCGATCCCGATCTCCTCGGCGAGCTCCCGAACCATCGCATCGAGTGCGCTCTCGCCGGGCTCGATCGCGCCGCCGAACAGGCCCCAATGGCCCGGGTACCAGATGCGCGGGATGTCGTCGCGACGCTGCAGGAGGTAGCGGCCCGCATCGTCGAGCAGGATGGCGGCGGACGCGCTGGCGAACTCGAGCTCGCTGGCGTCGGTGAGGAAATGCGTGCGGGACATGAACAGGGCGGCAAATCTTGCCGAGGCCGACCCAAACCGCCAGCCATAACTGCCGTCGCGATGCCGCGGGCGCGACGCTAACCCGTTGGCACGGCGCGATCTCCCGCGCGGCACGGGCCTTGCGTAGCCGAGATCGGACAGGAGTGCCGCAGGACCATGGCAACGATCACCGCCCTCAATTCCGCCGCGTCGTCGACCGGCTCGTCTTCGCAGGCGAGCAAGGATCTCACCGGCTTCGGCAAGGACTTCGACTCCTTCCTCGTCCTGCTCACCAGCCAGCTCAAGTACCAGGACCCGCTGTCGCCGATGGACGCGACGCAGTTCACGACCCAGCTCGTCCAGTTCACCTCGGTCGAGCAGCAGATCAAGCAGAACAAGAACCTCGAGTCGATCATGGGTGCGCAGGAGGCCCTGCAGGTCGCCTCGGCCTCCAACTACATCGGCAAGGTCGTCGATGCCGGCGGCAAGAGCATCCTGCTCAACGGCGGCGAGGCGACGATCTCGTACCGGCTCGACGCACCGGCCAAGGAGGTCGCCATCGCGGTCAAGAACTCCTCGGGCGAGATCGTGCGGACCCTGCCGGGCAAGACCGAGGGCGGACTGCAGACGGTCGCCTGGGACGGCAAGAGCGACAACGGCACGCGCCTCGCCGACGGCACCTACGACTTCGTCGTCACCGCCAAGGACGCGCGCGGGCAGACGTTGAGCGTGAAGACCGGCTACTCCGGCACGATCGACGGCTTCGAGCTCGCCAACGGCCAGATCATCCTGAAGGCCGGCACCGCGAAGATCCCGATCCGCGACATCACGGGCGTGCGCACGATCTAGGCTCCGGACTCAATTGATCCAATATGTGACGGCGGCAGCGAGGGCAGCTGTGCTGAGGAAGTTGTCGGCGAGCTTGTCGTATCTGGTCGCGAGACGGCGCCAGTCCTTCAGGCGTCCCCACATGCGTTCGATGAGGTTACGGCTGCGGTAGATGGCCTTGTCGTAGGGGATCTGGCTGCGCCGTGTGGCGGTGGAAGGGATGACGGCGACGGCGCCGCGTGCGGCAATCAGTTCCCTGACCCGATTGGTGTCGTAGCCGCGATCGGCGACGAGGCGGCGGAACGGGCGGGCGGCCGCGAACAAGGCCTCGGCCATCAGCATGTCGTTGATGTTTCCGGGGGTGAGCATCAGGACGTGCGGCCGGCCCTTGTCGTCGCTCAGCGCGTGGAGTTTGCTCGTGCGCCCGCCGCGCGAGATCCCGATGGCCTGTTCGAAGGCCCCCCTTTTGCGCCCGCTGCGGAGCGGTGCGCGCGGATGTGCGTGCTGTCGATCGCGGCCGTGCTGATCACGGGGCTCTTGCCGGTCAGTGCCTTGAACATCCCCAGCCAGATCCCCTGACGGCTCCAGCGATTGAAGCGGTTGTAGACCGTCGTGTACGGCCCGTAGACCGCAGGACAGTCCCGCCAGCGTGCGCCGCAGCGCAGCATGTGCACGATTCCGCTGATCACCCGCCTGTCATCGACCCGATGCGCACCCCGTCGACCGCGTGGAAGTAGCGGCTCGATCCGGGCCCATTCCGTATCGCTCAGCCAGTA
>JAEULA010000077.1 GCA_016793165.1 Alphaproteobacteria bacterium
AGCCGCGAGACCCCGAGAGCCGTCAGGCGGTCCTTTGCGCGTCCCTTGCCCATGGCACCTTCCGCCCCACCCGATACCCATCCTTCCACCCATCCACTTGTTTCGGATTGTGCCGGAGTGTGTCGGACGTGAAAAGACAGCAATTCGGAATACGTCAGCTTTTATGGGCCATATCATGGATGGGTACGGACATCGACGTACACCCTCAGACGCGGTCGGGGCGGACCCCCCTTCCGCCATCTCCGTCGTCGCCCGATCCTGAGCCACCTCGTGTAGCGGATGCGGCCCCGGCGGATCGGCACATTGCAGCTCCGGCTGCCGCTCCCACGCTGGTCGCGCCGGGAGGCGATCGGCGACGAGCGGAGCAAGGAACGTGTTCGCGCCGGGCCCGTTCCGACAGGACCGACTGCAGCCCGAGCAAGCCGACGCCGTGGAGCTCGATGCCGCTCGTCCCTTGCACCGGTCTCGACAGCTTGGCCGTGCATTGATGGGCCCGGCTCGGATCTCGAAACAGGCAAAGAAGGTTCCAAGCTTCGGTCGCCTCGGCCTGTAGCGGCGCCCTCCGCGCCGGGGCCGCGCGAGAGGGCCGGCCGGCCCGGGAGCGGCGATCTTCATTGGTCGAGCGCGGGCCGGATCGCGGCGGCTGATCAGCATCCGCACGTGCGAGGCCGGCGACGGCCGCGCCATGTCGCGCTTCGCCGGCGCCACCAGCCGCCACCGCCAGGGACGCCTCGCTGAGATCCCTGTCACGGCTCGGGGATTGACTCCGGTGGGAGCCCGCGCGTAACCGGATCGATGGGGGGAGCGCGACGCTCGACGGCGATGCGCTCATGCAAGGGGAGAACCGGGATGAGCGCTCGAGATCGCGATCACCTGTCGATCGTCACGCGTCGAGGAATCCTTGGCGGCGCGACGGCGGCCGCCGGGGCGATCGCCGGCCCGATCGGGCGCGCGAGCGCGCAGGCCGGCGCGCCGCGAAAAGGCGGCACGCTGCGCGTCAACTATCCCGGGCCGCCGGACTCGATCGATCCGCATCTGGCGCTGTCGCTTCCGGGGCAGACCATCGCCGGCCTCGTCTTCGAGGGCCTGACCGACGTCGACGCCAAGGACCTTCCCGTGCCGCGGCTGGCGACGTCGTGGCAGGCGGAGAACGGCGCGCGCGAATGGGTGTTCGAGCTGCGCCAGGGCGTCAGGTTCCACCACGGGACCGAGATGACCTCGCGCGACGTCGTCGCGACGATCGAGCGCAGCGAGGACCGCAGCCTGTCGCTACGCTCGCGCGGCGCGTTCGGGCCGCTGAAGGAAGCGCGCGCCGAGGGCCCCCACCGCGTGCGCATCGTGCTGACGCAGCCATGCTCGGAGATGCCGGCGCTGCTGGCGAACCGCTGGGCGAAGATCGCCGCGCACGACCAGCTCGCCACGCTGCCGACGCGGCCCTCCGGCACCGGCCCCTTCATGCTGAAGGAGTTCCAGCCCGGGGTCGGCGTCCAGCTCGAGCGCCACCCGAGCTACTGGATGCCCGACCGCCCCTATCTCGACGGCATCCGCATCACGGCGATCAGCGAGTCGATCGCGCAGCAATCCGCGCTGCGCGGCAATACCGTCGACCTGCTGGAGATGCTGGCGTCGGAGGCGCTGCTGCCGCTGCGGCGCGCGCCGAACGTCAACGCGCACTCGGTCACTGTCGGCCAGTACTACGCGATCTTCACCCAGTCGAGCCTGGAGCCCTTCACCAACCCGAAGGTGCGCGAGGCGTTCAAGTACATCCTCAACCGCCGGCCGCTGCTGATGTCGTCGCTGCTCGGCGAGGGCAGCGTCGCCAACGACCTCACGCTGCCGCCGGGCAACGCCTATGTGCCGCCGATCCCGCAGCGCGACCAGGACCTGCCGCGCGCCCAGCGGCTGCTGGCCGAGGCCGGCGTTCGCAGCCTCGCGATCGAGTGCTTCTGCTCCTCGGAGCGCCAGCCCTCGCCGAAGATCGCGCTCGCCCTCAAGGAGGAGGCCGCCAAGATCGGCGTCACCGTCACCGTGCGCGACATCCCTTACACCGAGTACGTCGCGACGGTGGCGCGCAAGAAGCCGCTCTACATCTCGCAGTGGAACGACCGGCTCACGCTCTACGAGTCGCTCTATCAGATCTATCACAGCAAGCAGCCGTTCAATTACGGCGGCACCGAGGTCGAGCCCGGCACCGACGCGCTGCTCGAGAACCTCATCGCCGAGGTCGATTTCGAGAAGCGCAAGGCGCTGGCCGCACAGGCAATGGAGCGGATCCACCGCAGCTCGGAGCGCATCATCCCGTTCTTCATGAACTACATGTGCGCCGCCTCGACGCGGGTCCAGAACTACCGGCCGCCGCTGCACGGTGCTGCCGACTATCGCGACGTCTGGCTGAGCGCGTAACCGGCCGGCGGGCGAGACGGTGGCGGCGCTGGTCCTGCGGCGTGTGGCGCTGCTCGCGCTGATCCTGCTGGCGGTGTCCCTGCTCACCTTCGCGATCGCCAACGTCCTGCCGGGCAACGTGGCGCACACGATCCTCGGCGAGACCGCGACGCCGGAGGAGGTGCGCGCGCTCGAGCTGCGACTCGGGCTCGACCGCCCGATCGTCGAGCGCTATGCGGGCTGGATGGCGGCGATGATGAGCGGCGACTTCGGCACCTCGCTCGCCTTCAACCAGCCGGTGGCTCCGGTGCTGCTCGCGCGGCTGCAGAACTCGGCGGTGCTCGCCGTACTCGTGCTCCTCGTCGCGGTGCCGCTGTCGCTGCTGCTGGGCGTGGTCTGCGCGGTGTTCCAGGGCGCCCTCGTCGATCGCGCGCTGACCGGATTCGCGGTCGTCGCCTTCGCGCTGCCCGAGTTCGTGATCGGGCTCACCCTGATCCTGGTGTTCAGCCTGTGGTGGCCGATCCTGCCGGGATCGAGCCTGGTCGGGCCCGGGGAGAATCCGCTCGCCCGCCCGGCCGCGCTGGTGCTCCCGGTCGTCGTGCTGACGCTCCACCAGCTCGCCCATCTGAGCCAGATCACGCGCGCCTCCATGATCGGCGTGCTCGACAGCAACTATGTCCGCACGGCGGAGCTCAAGGGCCTGCCGCCGCTGACCGTGATCGTGAAGCACGCGCTGCGCAACGCGCTGCTCCCGACGGTGGCCGAGATCGGCATGAATTTCGGCTACGTGCTCGGGGGACTCGTCGTCGTCGAGACCGTGTTCTCGTATGCCGGCGTCGGTCAGCTCATGGTGATGTCGGTGAGCCATCGCGACCTGCCGACCCTTCAGGCGACGGTGCTCGTCGTGGCCGCGGCCTACGGCATCGGCAACCTGATCGCGGATGTGGTCTCGATGCGGCTCAATCCCCGCCTGCGGAGCTGAGCGGTGACCATCGCGGACTCGAGACCCTCGACGCGCCGCCGCCCGCGTGCGCCCCGCGTCCTGGGGTCCGGCCTCTTCCCGCTTGCCATCGTCCTGATCGTCGCCCTCGGCCCGAGCCTCGCGCCGCATGCACCGACGACCTTCGATCCGCTGAACATCCTGCACGAACCGAGCTTCGGCTTCCCCTTCGGCACGGACGAGTTCGGCCGCGACGTCTTCAGCCGCGTGCTGTGGGGCGCCCGCCCGACCCTGCTGCTGGCGATCGCCTGCGCGGCCGTCGGCGTGATGCTGGGGGCGCCGACCGGGCTCGTCGCCGGCTACTACGGCGGCAAGGTCGATGAAGCGGTGATGCGCGTGATGGACGTGCTGATGTCCTTCCCGGCGCTGATCCTCGCGATGCTGATCGTTGTGGTGCTCGGGCCGAGCACGGTCAACGTCGTCGTCGCGATCGGCATCGTGTTCTGGCCGCGCTCGGCGCGGCTGATCCGCAGCGTCACGCAGGACCTCGCGCGGCGCGAGTTCATCGATGCCGCGCGCGCCCGCGGCGAGCCGACGGCCTATGTGCTCGCTCGCGAGATCCTGCCGAACATCCTCGGCATCCTGATCGTCGACTTCACGCTGCGGGTCGCAGCCTCGATCCTGCTGACCGCCTCGCTGAGCTATCTCGGCATCGGCGTGAAGCCGCCGACGCCCGCCTGGGGCCTGATGGTCAAGGAAGGCCAGCAGTACATGCAGATCGCACCGTGGCTGGTGCTGTTCCCGTGCCTCGCGATCGCCGTCGTCTCGATCGGAACGGTCCTGACCGGCGACCGACTGCGCCGCGGCACGGCGGTCGCAGCGGGGAGACTGCGATGACCGCCGCCGCGCCGGTGCTCGCCGTCGAAGGCCTGACCGTCCGCTACGGGCAGGGCGAAGACTCGCTGCGCGCCGTGCACGACGTCTCGTTCACGATCGCGCCCGGCGAGGCCTACGGGCTGATCGGCGAGTCGGGCTCCGGCAAGAGCACGATCGCCTTCGCGATCGTCAACCATATCCGTGGCGGGACGGTGGAGACCGGGAGCATCCGGCTGCGCGGCCGCGACCTGCTCGCGCTGCCGCGTGCCGAGCTTGCCCGCCTGCGCGGCCGCCGCGTGGCCATGGTCTATCAGGATCCGCACAGCGCGCTGAACCCGGCGATCCCGGTCGGCGAGCAGATCGCCGAGGCGATCCGCCAGCATCACGGCGCATCGCATCGCGAGGCGGAGGCGCGCACGGCGGCGCTGCTCGCACGCGTGCACCTGCCGGAGCCGGAGCTGATCGCCCGCCGCTACGCGCATCAGATCTCGGGCGGCCAGCAGCAGCGCGTCGTCATCGCCATGGCGCTCGCCTGCGAACCCGACCTGCTGATCATGGACGAACCGACCACCGGGCTCGACGTGACGACCGAGGCGGTGATCCTCGACCTGATCGCGGAGCTGCGGCGAAGCGTCGGCGTCGCGATCCTGTTCATCAGCCACAATCTCGGCGTCGTCGCGCGCGTCTGCGACCGCGTCGGCGTGCTCTATGCGGGCGAGATGATGGAGCAGGGCGAGACGGCCGCGATCCTGCGCCGGCCGCGCAATCCCTACACGCGCGGCCTGCTGAGCGCGATCCCGCGACGGGCGGGTCGACGCGATCGCCTCGCCGCGCTGCCCGGCGGCCTGCCCGATCTCTCGCAGGAGATCGTCGGCTGCGTCTTCGCTCCGCGCTGCGCGATGGCGGGCGACCGTTGCCGCACCGAGGCGCCTGCGCTGGTCGAGGTCGCGCCGGGACATCTGGATCGCTGCCACTTCGCGGGCGCCGCCGCGAATGCGCCCGTCGCCGCGCCGGCCGAGGCCCGCGAGGCGACCGCGGCCGAAGGGGCGGCCACCCGCGACTTCCTGCGCCTGAACGGGATCGCCCGGCACTTCGCGCAATGGGACGGGTTGTGGCCGTTCGCGCGGCGGCGTGTCACCACGGCCGTGGACGGTGTCAGCCTCGAGATCGCGGAGGGCGAGACCCTGGCCGTGGTCGGCGAGAGCGGGTCGGGCAAGTCGACGCTCGCCAAGTGCATCATGGGGTTGCTCGCGCCCAGCGCCGGCCACGTCGAGCTCGACGGCGCGCCGGTCGGCGACGTCGTCCAGGCGCGGTCGCGCGAGGCGCGGCGCGCGCTCCAGATCGTGTTCCAGAACCCGGAGGCCTCGCTCAATCCGGCGCATCGCGTCGAGGAGATCCTCGCCCGTCCGCTGCGGCTCTACGGATTGTGCCGGGAGGCCGAGATCCCGGCGCGCGTGCGCGCGCTGCTCGCCGCGGTCAAGCTGGGCGATCGCTATCTCGACCGCTATCCGCGCGAGCTGTCCGGCGGCGAGAAGCAGCGGGTCTGCATCGCGCGCGCCTTCGCGGCGTCGCCGCGGATCGTCGTCTGCGACGAGCCGACCTCGGCGCTCGACATCTCGGTGCAGGCGGCGCTGCTCAACGAGCTGGTCGACCTGCAGCGCGAGCGCGGCACTTCGTACCTCTTCATTTCCCACGACCTCGGCGTCGTGCGCTACATCTCGCACCGGGTCGCGGTGATGTATCTCGGGCGCGTCGTCGAGACGGGCCCGACCGAGGCGGTGTTCGCGCCGCCGCACCACCCCTACACCGAAGCGCTGATCTCCGCCTTGCCCTCGATCGACGACGAGCCCGAGCGCGGCCGGATCCGGCTCGACGGCCGTCCGCACGACCTGCACGCGTCGTCGCGCGGCTGCGCCTTCCATACGCGCTGCCCGCGAAAGATCGGCGCGATCTGCGAGACCGAGGCGCCGCCGGCGCGCCGGATCGCGGAGCGTCACTGGCTGCACTGCCACATCGCGCCCGAAGAGCTGGCGCGGCTGCAGGCGAGCGGCCGCTCATGAAACCAGGGAGATCGAGCATGGATCGACGTGTCGAGATCGCGCCCTCCAACCGTCCGCCTCGACGAGGGGGACAGGCGTCGCGCAGCGACGCCACGTGGAGCGGCGCGACGCGTGAAATTGCGGCTCCCTTACCGCCTCACTTGACCCTCCCCCTGGCCGCTTCGCGTGCTGTCCCCCTCGTCGAGGGGGACGGTTGGGTCGTGACGCCATGACGCCGAAACCCGAGATGCTGGTCGATCCCGCATGGCTCGAGGCGCGCCTCGGCGACCCCAAGCTGCGCGTGCTCGACTGCACGCTGTACATGACGCCGCAGCCCGTCGGGCCGTCGCTCTGCCGCTCCGGCCGGCCGAACTGGGAGTCGGGACACATCCCCGGTTCGCGCTACGTAAGCATGGCCGAGGACCTCGCCGATCCGGCGGGCCCGATCGCCTATCGCCTGCCGTCGCAGGAAAGGATCGTCGAGACGCTGCGCAGCCTCGGCATCGACGAGGACAGCACGATCGTCCTCTATGGCGCCGACTACGTCGCGACCGTCACGCGCGTGTTCTGGGTCCTGCGGACAGCGGGCGCGCGCGACGTGCGCCTCCTCGACGGCGGCTGGGACCGCTGGGTGGCCGAGGGTCGGCCCGTCACGCGCGAGGCGGCGACGCCGCACCGCGGAAGCTTCGTCGGGCGCTACAGGCGCGAGTTCCACGCCGTTCTCGAGGACGTGAAGGCGGCGCTCGATGATCCCTCGGTCTGCCTGCTGAACGCGCTGGCGCGCGAGCAGTTCCTCGGCACCGGCGGCGCGCATTACGGTCGTCCGGGCCGCATCCCGCGCAGCGTCAACCTGCCGGTGCGCTCGCTGTTCGATCCGGCCACGAAGCGCTTCCACCCGATCGAGCGGCTGCAGGCTCTCGTCGCGGAGACCGGTGCGGACAAGGCGCCGCGCATCCTCACCTATTGCGGCGGCGGTATCGCGGCGAGCGGCACGTTCTTCGTGCTGTCGCTGCTCGGCTACGAGAACGTGTCGATGTACGACGGCTCGCTGCTCGAATGGTCGCAGGACCCCGCCCTGCCCATGATCACGGGCGCCTGAAGGACAAGGAGAGAGACGATGTCCCCCACGACACTCTCGATCGGCTGCGGCGGCTACGACCGCATCCGCCCGCTGCAGGACGGTCGCGTCGCCGTCGACGGTCACACGCTCGCGATCAGGGTGATGGCCCCGGCGCCGATCGTCGCGGCCTCCTACGGCAGCGGCGAGCTCGACGTCGCCGAGATCTCGACCGGCAGCCTCGCGCAGCGCGCGGACCAGGGCATCAAGGGCTATGTCGGCGTGCCGGCCTTCGTATCGCTGGCGATGCGGCACGACTGCCTCTACGTGCCGGCACACGGCGCGCGGCGCCGGCCCAAGGACCTCAACGGCGCGCGCCTCGGCATCGGCGACTTCGCGGGCACGACCGGCATCTGGCTGCGCGGCATGCTGCAGGACGAGTACGGCGTCGACCTGCGCTCGATCGAATGGGTCTTCGGCCCGACCGATACGCCGGCACCGGCCGCGAAGACGCCGACCGTCGGCACGGGCTATCGCGCGGTCGCGGCCTCCGAGGGGCGATCGCTGGTCGACCTCGTGCGCGCACGCGAACTCGACGGCCTCGTCAGCATCCGCGTGCCGAAGTCCTTCGCCGCCCGTGAGGGGCTGCTCGTCCGCCTGTTCGACGACCTGCCGGCCGCCGAGGCGGCGACCATCCGCCATCTCGGCGCGCCACCGGCGCTGCATCCGCTGGCGCTGAAGGAGTCGCGCATCGCGGCGGATCCGGCGCTGCCGGCCAAGCTGCTCGCGGCCTTCACGCGCGCGAAGGACATCGCGCTGGCGGAGCTGCGCGAGACGAGCATCTACCACGCCTCTCTGCCGTCGCTGCTGCAGGCGGTCGAGCGTGCGGAGTCGATGCTCGGGCCCGACTTCTACCCCTACGGCCTCGAGCGCCACCGCAAGGGGATCGAGGCCTTCTGCCGCTACTGCCACGAACAGGGACTGACGAAGCGCCGGGTGGCGGTCGCCGAGCTGTTCCCGCACTTCGCCTGACGTCCACGCCGGCCCGGAGCCCGACATGCATACCGACGAGTTCGCGCAGCTTCTCTCGCCGCTCACGATCGGCCGGGTCACGGTCCGCAATCGCGCGCTGTCGACCGCGCACGGCACCGGCATGTCGGTCGGCGGCCAGATCTCCGACCGGCTGATCGAGTACCATCGCGCACGCGCGCGAGGAGGAATCGGACTCGTCATCCTCGAAGCCACATCCGTCGACCAGTCGCCGATCGGCGCGCGGGCCAAGGGAGCCAATCTGCGCAGCACCGACGCGCTGATCCCGGGCTACCGCCGCATCGCCGAGGCGCTGCACGCGGAGGGCGCCAAGGTCTTCACCATGCTCTCGCATTCGGGTCGCAACACGTCGATGGGCCCCGATGGCGAGCCGCCAGTCGCGCCATCGCCGCTGCCGATGGACCGCACGCGCGACGTCCCGCACGAGCTGGATATCGACGAGATCGGCGGGATCGTTCGCGCCTTCGCCGCCGCGGCCGTGCGCGCACGCGACGGCGGGCTGGACGGCGTCGAGCTCTCCTTCACGCACGGCAACCTCGTGCAGGCCTTCCTGTCGCCGGCGTCCAACCGGCGCAGCGACCACTACGGCGGATCGGAGACGAACCGGCTGCGCTTCGCGCGCGAGGTCCTCGAAGCGACCCGTGCGGCGGTCGGCGACGACTACACGCTCGGCATCCGGTTCAGCGCGACCGAGATCGTGCCCGACGGCTACGGCATCGAGGACGGCGCGCGCTACGCGAAGCTGATGGCCGACTGGGGCCGGCTCGACTTCATCGACGTCAGCGCCGGCACCAATGCCAGCATGTGGAGCCGCTCGATCCACTACCCGACCATCGCCTCGCCGCAGCGGCCGCTGGTTCCCTATGCCCGCGCCGTGAAGCGCGCCGTCGACGTGCCCGTCTTCTGCATCGGCAAGATCGCCGACCCGCGCGAGGCGGAGGCGATCCTGAAAGCCGGCGACGCCGACATGGTCGGCATGACGCGCGCCCACATCTCCGAGCCGGCGCTGATCCGCAAGATCATGGAGGGGCGGATCGACGACATCCGGACCTGCATCCACGGCAACGAGGCCTGCTTCAGCCGGCAGCAGCGGGTCGGCGACATCACCTGCGTCTACAATCCGCGCACGGGGCGCGAGCACCAGTGGGACGAGCTTGCGCCGACCGACGCTCCGAAGTCGGTCTTGATCGTCGGCGGCGGACCCGCGGGACTCGAGGCCGCGCGCGTCGCGGCGCGGCGCGGCCACGACGTCGTGCTCCACGAGCGCGGCAGCCAGCTCGGTGGCCAGGTGCGCCTGCTCGCGCGCACGCCGCATCGCCAGGACTACCTGCAGATCGTCACGTGGCTGGAGCGCCAGGCGCGCAAGGCCGGCACCCTCGTGCGCCTGGACAGCGAGATGACGGCCGAGAAGGTCCTCGCCGCCAACCCCGACGTGGTCATCGTCGCGACCGGCTCGAGCGACGCGCGCCCGGAAATCCCGGGCGCCGATGCGCCGGGCGTCTTCTCGGGCCGCCAGTTCCTGGCCGGTGCCGACCTGGGACGGCGCGTCGTGCTGGGGGACTGGGACGGCCGTCACATGGGAATGTCGATCGCCGAGGCGCTCGCCACGCGCGGGCACGAGGTCGAGATCGTCACGGCCGCGTTCTACGTGGGCATGGATGCCGACCTGCTGACGTGGCGCCCGGCCTACGACCGGCTGCTGTCGCTCGGCGTGAGGATGTCGCCGCTCGAGGAGATCGTCGGGATCGATGCGAGCGACGCCGCGCAGCTGGCGGTCGAGGCGCGGAGGACGAACGGGACCCGGCGCCGCATCGCAGCCGACAGCGTCGTGCTCTGCTCGAAAGGCCGGGCGGAAGTCGGTCTCTACCAGGCCCTCAAGGGCAAGGTCCGGGCGCTGCATGCCATCGGCGACTGCTGGGCGCCGCGCCAGCTGGAGCAGGCGATCTTCGAAGGCGCGCGGATCGCGCGCGAGATCTGACGACCGCGCCGGCCGGATCGCCCGGGACGAAAGCAAGGGAGTCGCACCGTGTACCATCCAAGACAGGATTCGAGCGCGCCGCCGCGCACGATCTTCGATCTGACCGGCGGGGAGCCGCTCCGCCTGCCGGCGCTGCCCGGCGAAACCTCCAGCGATGTCGCCATCGTCGGCGGCGGCCTCGTCGGCTGCTCGGCGGCCCTGCACCTTGCCGAGATGGGGCGCTCGGCGATCGTGATCGAAGCCAACGAGATCGGATGGGGATCGGCGCGCCGCAGCGCCGGCCAGGTGTCGGCGAGCGCCACCAAGCTGGATCCGGCGGAGGTGCTGCGCGTCTACGGTCCCGTCCATGGTCCGCGCCTCAACGAGGCCGGGGCCCAGGCGCCGGAGTTCGTGTCCGCGCTCGCGGAGCGCTACGGCATGGACATCTCGATCGTGCGCGGCGGCATCCTGCGCGGCGTCCACACGCCGGCAATGGCCGCGAAGCTGCGCGGCCAGGCCGAGTTCTGGCAGCGGCAAGGGGCGCCGGTCGAGTATCTGTCGCGCGGCGAGGCGGCGCGCATCATCGGCAGCGACTTCTATCTCGGGGCGCAGATCGATCGTCGCGGCATCGCCGTCAATCCTCTCGCCTGGGTGCGCGGCCTCGCCCGCGCGGCGATGTCGCTCGGTGCCCGGCTGCACGAGAACACGCGCATGGACGGGTTGACGCGCACGGCGGACGGATGGCGGATCGCCACTCCGCACGGGGCGATTTCGGCGGGGCAGGTGCTGCTGTGCACGAACGCCTACACGGACGATGCCTGGCCCGGGCTCAAACGGACGATCATCCCGGTCCGCGGCTATCAGATCTGGACACGCCCGCTGGGCGACAACGTGCGCGCGCACATCCTGCGCGGCATCGCCGCGATGAACGACACGCGCCGCCTCCTCACCGGGATGCGCCTCTATCCCGACGGGCGGCTGCACTTCAGCGGCGGCGTCGGCTTCGGCGCCGAACGCGCGCCGGATCTCGAGGACAGGATCGCTCGCGTGCGCCAGATCCTGCCGGATGTCGGACCGCTCGAGGTCGAGGGCTGGTGGAGCGGCTGGGTGACGCGCGGCATCGCCGACGGCTGGCGACTGCATCGCCTCGCGCCCGGACTGTTCACGGCGATCGCGTGCAACGGCCGCGGCGTGGCGATGGGGCCGATCATGGGACGCGAACTGGCTCGCTGCGCCGCGGGCGTGCCGGAGTCGGAACTGCTGGTGCCCCTGTCGGCGCCGAAGTCGATCCCATGGCACCCGGTCCATGCGCTCCTCGGCTCGATGGCGATCCGGCACTACGCGCGGCTCGATCGGCGCGAGATCGCGGAGATGCGAAGCATCGCGGACACGCCGGCCTGAGGCCGCTTCATCGGCGACGGCGGCAGGCTGGCACCGACGAACCGCCGCTCGATCGGCGATCCGGTCGTCACGTTCGAGGAGGCTTCCTGTTCGACACGACGATCCGCGACGACATCCGCACAGGGTGGTCGGGCACGAGCGACGCCGAGGTCGAGGCGGGACCGCGCCGCCGCGGCGCAGGCGCTGCACAAGCAGCGGTCGTCCCCGACCCTCGCGCCAGGCGCGGCTCCGCCGCCACCAGGGTGACGGCCGCCGCGGCGGCGGCGCCCGGCCGCCCGCTCGTCGGCGAGGTTGGCCGATCGCGCGCGCGACCGGCCGCCGCTCACTTCACGTCGACGCCGAAGTAGGGCTGGCCGCCGAATACATGCGGCTTGTAGCCGGCGACCTCCTTGCGGGTCGGCGTGAAGGTCACCGAGTTGGCGATCGTCAGCGCCGGAACGTCCTCGCGGAAGAGCTCCTGGATCCGGTGGTAGAGCTTCGTGCGTTCGGCCTGATCGGTGATGCGGTTCGCGGCATCGATCAGGTCGCTGAACTCCTTGTTGCACCAGCGCGTCCGGTTGTTGCCGCCGACGGCGCCGGCGCAGGTCCAGCCCGAGGTCAGGATCTGGCCGGGATCCGCATAGTCGTAGATGTAGCCGAACATCCCGATCTCGTGTTCGCCGGCGCGTGCGCGACGGAGATACTCGCCCCACTCGAAGGTCGTGATCTCCGCCTGGATGCCGACGGCGGCGAGGTCCGCCTGGATCAGCTCGGCGGCGCGGCGGCCGTTCGGCATGTAGCCCCGGGTGACCGGCAGCGCCCACAGCACGGTTTTGAAGCCGCCGGCGAGACCGGCCTCGGCGAGCAGCTGCTTCGCCCGCGCAGGGTCGTAGACGAACGGCTTCACGTTCGGATTGTGGCCCCAGAGATTGGGCGGCACGAGCGTGTTGGCCAGCGTGCCGGTGACGCCCTGGAACACCGCCTGCAGGATCGCGTCGCGATTGATCGCGCTCGCGATCGCCTCGCGCACGCGCTTGTCGTCAAACGGCTTCTTCTGGCTGTTGAATGCAAGAAAGCCGTAGTCGATCGCCGAGGTCTGCTTCATGTCGATGTCCTTGTCGGCCATCATCGCCTTGATGTCGGCCGGGTTCGGATAGCGCATGACATGGCATTCGCCCGCCTTCAGCTTCGCGTAGCGGACGGCCGGATCGGGCGTGATCACGAAGACGAGCTGGTCGACCAGCGCGGTGCGGTCGGCAAGGCCCGCGGCCTTCGCCCAATGCTCCGGGAAGGCGCGATAGCGGACGACCGCGTCCTTCTGGTAGGCGACCAGCTGGAACGGGCCGGTGCCGATCGGCTGCAGGTCGACGCGATCGGGCGTGTTGGCCTTCAGCATCGCCGCCCCGTACTCGGCGGAGTGGATCGAGAACGGCTCGACCGAGAGGGCCCCGAGCAGCGCGGCCTCCGGCCGCTCCAGGACGAAGCGCACGGTGTGGTCGTCGAGGCGCTCCACGGCCTTGAGGTTCTTCGCGAGGCCGAGCGACTGGAACAGCTGGTAGTTCGTGCCGTTGACGGCATGGAACGGATGCGCCGGATCGCGCATCCGGTCGAAGGTGAACACGACGTCGTCGGCGTTGAAGTCGCGGCTCGGCTTGAAGACCGCATTCGAATGCCACTTCACGCCGCGTCGAAGCTTGAACGTGTAGGCGGTCCCGTCCGGGGATACGCTCCACGACTCCGCGAGGGCCGGCGACACGGTGGAGCTGCCGCGATCGAGCTCGACCAGCCGGTTGAAGATTTGCGCGGCGACGTCGAAGGACGTCTGCGAGCCCGTGAACTGCGGATTGAGGAAATCCGGACTCGCCTCGGTGCAGACGGCGAGCGTCGCGGCGGAAACGGCGGACGACAGGCAGGATGCGGCGAACGCCGCGACGAGCATCGACAGCTTGCGCATCTTTATTCCCCTTCGACTTGGAACGGCGAAGGTTCAATCTAGGCCCGCCGCTCGCGGCGCGGCAATGCCGCCGGCGGGCATTCGTCACGGTCCGCGCGACGATGCGTGCCGAAGCCCCGATCGCCACCACACCCACGACCGCGGGGGTCACGATGCACGAGGAATCGATCACGACCGGTCCGGCCCCCGTTCCGCCGCGCCTCGCGGCCCTGCGGCGCGGCCTCTCGGTGCACGCCGGCGCGATGGTCGATGCCGGCGCGATCGGCGTGGGCCTGCTGCTCACGGGCCCCGACGGCGAGCGGCTCGAAGTCGTGGCGGGCGTCGCGGACCGGGCGACGGGCCGCGCCCTCGCGGCCGATCACCGCTACCAGAGCGGCAGCCAGACCAAGATGCTCGTCGCCGCCGCGATCCTGCAGCTCGTTCGCGACGGTATGCTCGGTCTCGACGATGCGGTCGCCGATCATCTCGACGACATCGACGAACTCACCGGCGGCGCCTCGATCACGATCGCGCAGCTGCTCACGCATACGAGCGGCATCGGCAACTACACCGCGTTCCTGGAAGGCGCAGCCGCACCCAACGACTTCCCGTGGCCGCCGCCGCGCTTCAGCGACGCGGAGCTGCGCGTTCTGGCACGGACCCATGGCGTGCAGGCGCGTCCGGGCGAGCGCATGGAGTACAACAACACCGGCTACGTGCTGCTCGGCCAAATCGTCGCCCGCGCCACCGGGCAAAGCGCCATCGCGGCGCTGCGCTCGCGGGTACTGGCCCCGCTCGGAATGACCGCGAGCTCCTTCGGCCCGGTTCCGCCCGACATCGTCGCGCGCATGGCTGCCGGCTGCTACCGGCCCTCGGCCGGCCCCGTCCGCGAGCCGATCGACACCCGCGCCCTGATCGGTGCCGGCTGGGCCTCGACCGCCGGCGACATGGTCACGACGCTCGACGACATGCAGCGCTTCATGCGCGCATTGATCACGCCGGACTCCGGCCTGGGCATCGGTCTGGCCGACCTCACTCAGCGCAGCGTCCCGGTCGCGCAGCCCGAGTCCCGGCTCTTCATGCAGACGCGCTGGGGGCTCGGGATCTCGGCGATGCCCGTGCTCGACCACACGGTCTGGGGCCATCGCGGCGGCACCTTCGGCTACAAGTCCGTGAGCTCGATCGATCCCGACAGCGGCGTGGGCGTCTCGATCTACATGACCCTGGAGACCGCGGCCGAGCGCACAGCGATCATCAATGCGCTCGCGGTGCAGATGATGGTGATGCACGCCCTGGCGATGCACGGCGCAATCTCTGCGATCGGCCGCCAGCCGGCACCGAAGTCTCCTCCTTCCCCGCGATCCGGCGTCAATCCGCCACGGGCATCGACTTGAGGCGCCGCAATTTCGGCAGCGATCGCGACATCCATCGTGAGTCGAGATCGCCAAGATCGCCGGCGATCCGGCGACGTGATGGCGGCCACGAGCCCGGCACCGCGAGGAGGACTGCGCATGTCTCGCTCCAGAGAACCCCATGCCGCCCTGGCTGCCTCGATCTATTGCCGCGGCGCCCTCCGCGCCGTCGCCGCTGCCGCAGCGCTTGGTGCCGGCCAGGTCGGCGCCGTGGAGCTCGATATCCCCATCGTCTCCGACGCGGCCTGGAAGTCGAGTTCGGTCCTCGTTTCCGGGTGGGAGCAGCTGGGCTTCGATGACTCCCTTTGGGCCGCGGCCCGCGCGCCATATCCCAGCCCTTCGCCGCCGACCGATCTGATCCCGGGGACGACGGCGCAGCACATCTGGCACGACCCGAGCGGCACCTCCGACGGCACCACGGGACCCGTGATCGCGTTCTTTCGGCGCAGCATCGCGATCGACCTGGCCTCCGCTCCAGGGCCAGTGCGCGCCGGCCTGCGCATCTCCGTCGACGACGACTATGAAATCTTCGTCAACGGCGTCCTTGCCTTTCGCAACCAGGATGGCGGCTTCGCCACCAAAGTCGACTCGATCGACATCTCGCCGCTGATCCGGAACGGGACGAACGTGCTCGCGATCAGAGCGGTCGACAACAGCCTCGCCGCGCCGGCCGATCGCCTGTACGAGCGCGTCCTCGTCAGCGGGCGCGTGCAGAGCGATCCCGGTCTGATCCTCAATGGCGTGCCGACGACCGCCAGCGAGATCCCCCCGCTGCTGGCCGGCGACACCCTCGAAGCGCGCGGCGACATCGACGTGCCCGTCACGGTCGCTGGCGGCGCGAAGATCCTCGGCATCGGCCCGATGCGATTTGGCGCCACGGCCGGCTTGTCGGGCGGCTTGATCGCGGGACCCGGCATCGAGTTGAAGCCCAGCGCGAGCATCTTCGGTCGTGGGGACGTGGCCGCGTCGTTCAAGGGCGGCATCGGCAGCGTGATCCAGGCGAAGGGAGGCGTGCTCAAGATCGGCGACGACACCAAGGACGACGCCTTCGACCACGACGGCGACATCGAGGTCGAGGCGGGCTCCAAGCTCTCGATCGCCTCGCGCACCGGCGGCACCCTGGGCGGCATCGCCCGCATGTTCGGCGGCGGCCTCGAAGCGTCCCGGCTCTCTCTCAAATCCGGCGCGACGATCACCGGCCGCGGCGAGATCGGCGCACCGCTCAAAGGCGGCATCGGCAGCGTGATCCAGGCGAAGGGAGGCGTGCTCAAGATCGGCGACGACACCAAGGACGACGCCTTCGACCACGACGGCGACATCGAGGTCGAGGCCGGCTCCAAGCTCTCGATCGCCTCGCGCACCGGCGGCACCCTGGGCGGCATCGCCCGCATGTTCGGCGGCAGCCTCGAGGCTTCAAAGCTCTCTCTCAAATCCGGCGCGATCATCACCGGCCACGGTGCAATCGACGCTCCGGCCAGCGGCGGCATCGGCAGCGTGATTCAGGCGAAGGGCGGGGTGCTCAAGATCGGCGATGCGAGCACCGCAGGTGCAATCGAGCTCCAAGGCGTCGCACGCATCGACAAGGGCGCCGTGCTGGCGCTGCTGGCGCGGGACGCCGCGAAGAACAGGGGGCTGATCACGCTCGGGGGCGGCGTGTTGCAGACCGTCGCCGGCCTCGAGCAGGACGTCGCCGCGAAGATGAATGGCAGCGGCAGCGTGAAGGGTCGGGTCGTCAACAAGGGCGAGATCGCGCCGGGCGAGTCGATCGGCCGGCTGGATTTCGACGACGAGCTCGTGCTCGAGGCGACATCGCTGCTCGCGATCGAGATCGCCGGCCGGCCGGCCGACGATGCTGCCGTCGAGACATTCGATCGGATCGCGGTCGCCGGCCGGCTGCTTCTCGCCGGGCGCCTGGCGATCGACCTGCTCGACGACTTCGAGCCGATCCCCGGCGACAGCTACGACATCGCGATTGCCGACTTCATCGACGGCGCCTTCGACTCCTGGGAATTCCCGTCCCCATTCGGGCTGTCGGTGGTCGACCTCGCCGACGGCATGATGGCGCTGCGCCTGACAGCGCTGACAGCGGCCGTGCCGTCGCCGGCGACGGGAGCCCTGCTGGGCACGGCGCTCGCCTTGCTCGTGGCCGGCAGCCGTCGCGCGACAGGTCGCGCCCATCCCGCGACCGGCCGTCCGCCGGCGCGATGAGCATGCGCCGATCGACGACCGGATAGGCGCGAAGCGGCGCTTCCGCTCCGAGCAATTGGCCGGGCCGGCGGCCGTGGAATTGGCGACGGGACGGACGGCTGTCTGCTCGGCTACGATCCCGAAGTGGCCTGCTCCTCGTTCACGTCCGCCGGCGAGATGCCCGCCCTCGTCGGCCCGGCGATCGCGCCGCGCATGTTCGAGGCCTGACGATGGCGGTGCCCGACGGGCTTGGACGACGTGTCGCGACCGGCGCCACCTGGGTGGTGGCGCAGCGATTGGCCGTGCGCGCGATCGGCCTGGCCAGCACCATGGTCCTGGCGCGGCTGCTGGCGCCGGCGGATTTCGGCCTGATCGCGCTCGCCACCACGCTGGCCGGGCTGCTCGACGCTCTGGCCGAGCTCGGCTTCGATCTTGCGCTGATCCAGAAGCGGACGGCGACCCGCGCCGACTACGACACCGCGTGGACGCTGACCGTGGCGCGCGGCGTGCTGGTCGCGTTCGTGCTCCTGCTGCTCGCCGGTCCGATCGCCGCCGCCTATGGCGACGACCGGCTGGTCGCGCTGCTTGCCCTGCTCGCGCTCGGCTCGGCGCTGGCGGGTCTCCAGAACATCGGCATCGTCGAGTTCCGCAGGGAGCTGCGCTTCGACCGCGAATTCGCGATGCTGGTCTGGACCAAGCTCGGCGGCTTCGTCGTCACCCTCGCGGCGGCGTGGTGGTGGCGCGACCATCGCGCGCTGGTCGCCGGCATTCTCGCCGGCAAGCTGCTGGGACTGGTGCTGAGCTACGTCATGCATCCCTATCGCCCGCGGCCTTGCGTCGCCGGCGCGCTCGGCTACCTGCATTTCTCGAAATGGCTGGTCGCCAACAACGTGCTGGGGGCCGTCCGGGCCCGCATCGACACCTTCGTCGTCGGCAAGCTCGCGGGCGGCGAGGCGCTCGGCATCTACAGCGTCGCGTATGAGATCTCGAGCCTCGCGCTGACCGAGCTGATCATGCCGATCTCGCGCGCGGTCCATCCGGGCTTCGCGCAGATCGCCGGCGACAAGGCGCGCCTCGCCCGCGGCTATCTCGACGTCTTCGCGATCATCATGCTGCTCGCGACCCCGCTCGCGATCGGCATCGCGCTCACGGCCGAGCATGTCGTCCGGATCTTCCTCGGCGCGAAGTGGCTTGCAACGGTGCCGCTGATCCAGGTCCTGACGCTCTACGGGCTGATCAACCTGCCGTCGGCGAACACCGGCGCGCTCTACCTCGCGATCGGCCGGCCCGACCTGATCGCGCTGCGCGGCATCCCGCCGCTCGCCGCGCTGATCCCCGCCCTGCTCTACGCGACCGGCGCTTATGGTGCGCAGGGCGCCGCCTGGTCCCTCGTCTTGGCTGCGATCGTGGGATTCGCGGTCAACATCGCGGTCCTGCGTCGCGAGATCGGGGTCGGGCCGATGGCGCTGCTGCGTCACGTCGTGCGTCCGGCGATCGCGGCGACGGCGATGGGACTCGCCGTCGCCGCCCTCGATCGCGCTTGGCCCGTCGCGCCGGACCTGCCTGCGCTGCTCGCGCAGCTCGCGGCCCTGGCAGCGCTCGGCGCCGTCGTCTACGTCGCCGTCGCGCTGGCGCTGTGGCGCCTCGCGGACCGGCCGTACGGCGCCGAGAGCAATACCCTCGACGCGGTGAACGCATGGCGATCGAGCCACCGCGGCGGCGCCTCGTAGGGCGCCGGCAGCGAAAGGCTCAGCGCGTCTCCTGCGCGGCCCGCATCCACGCCTCGATCGCCGCGATCCGGTCGGCGCCGAGCCGCAGGCCGAGCTTGGAGCGGCGCCACACCACATCCTCCGCGGTCTGCGCCCATTCGGTCGTCATGAGATAGCGCAGCTCGGCCTCGGTGAGCGTCGCGCCGAAGTCGCGCCCGAGATCCGCGGCGGTGCGCGCCGTCCCGAGCCATGCCGCCGCCCGCGTGCCGTACGCGCGCACGAGCCGCAGCGCGTGATCGGAGCCGAGGAACGGATAGCGACGCTCCAGCTCGCTCTGCACCGCCGCGACGGCGCCGGGCTCGAACTCGCCGCCGGGCAGCTTCTCGCGGCCGGTCCAGCCGGCGCCCAGCCCGCCGCCCGTCGGCAGGTGCGGCGCGAGCCGGTCGAGCGCGGCCTCGGCGAGCCGCCGATAGGTCGTGATCTTGCCGCCGAAGATCGACAGCACCGGCGCCTTGCCGGGGCCGGCATCGAGCTCGAAGACGTAGTCGCGGGTCGCGGCCTTCGCGTCGCTGGCGCCGTCGTCGTAGAGCGGCCGCACGCCGGAATAGCTCCACACGACGTCGCCGGGCGAGATCGCCCGCGCGAGGTCGCTGCTGATGGCCCGGCAGAGATAGGCGATCTCCTCGGCCGTGGCGGCGACCGCGCCGGGATCGCCGGTGTAATCGCGGTCGGTGGTGCCGATCAGGGTGAAGTCGCGCTCGTAGGGGATCGCGAAGACGATCCGCCCGTCGGTGTTCTGCAGGATGTAGGCGCGGTCGTGGTCGAACAGCTTCGGCACGACGATATGCGAGCCCTGAACGAGCCGGACGCGCGCATGCGAGGCGCAGCCCAGGCGCTGCGCCAGCACGTCCTGCACCCAGGGCCCCGCCGCGTTGACGAGGGCGCGCGCCCGGACCGTCGTGGCGCCGCCGGTCGCGCGGTCCTCGACCGTCAGCGTCCAGCCGTCGCCCTCCCGCGCCGCCGCCACCGCGCGATGGCGCGTGCGGATCACGGCGCCGCGATCCGCCGCGTCGCGCGCATTGAGCGCCACGAGCCGGGCATCGTCGACCCAACAGTCCGAGTACTCGAAGCCGCGCGTGAACAGGCCCGGCTTGAGCGGCGGCCCGACGGGATCGTGCGCGAGATCGACGACGCGCGTCCCCGGCAGCAGGCGACGGCCGCCGAGATGGTCGTAGAGGAACAGCCCGAGCCGCAGCAGCCAGGCGGGCCGCAGCCCGCGATGATGCGGCAGGACGAAGCGCAACGGCCGGATGATGTGCGGCGCGATGCCCCAGAGCACCTCGCGCTCCTTCAGCGCCTCGCGCACCAGCCGGAACTCGTAATACTCGAGATAGCGCAGCCCGCCATGGACGAGCTTGGTCGACCACGACGACGTGCCGCTGGCGAGGTCGTTCATCTCGCAGAGATAGACGGACAGGCCGCGCCCGGACGCATCGCGTGCGATCCCGCAGCCGTTGATCCCTCCGCCGATGACGGCGAGGTCGAAGACCTGTCCCAACGCTCGACTCCCGTGCGCGCCCGTTGATGCCGTCCGAACGCGTCGTTGTTCGACGATAGGATGAAAGAAAAATTAAACGCAAACGAAGACCGCGGCCGGCGCCTCGGTCGTCACCCCGGCGGAGCGTCGAGCGGCCGCGCCAGCGCCGCGGCGACGAAGGACGCGACGATGTCGAGCGTCGCATCCGCGGCCTCGCGATGCGGGGAATGTCCGATTCCCGCCAGGACGGTCGACGTCGCCTGGCCGCCGCAGAGCTGGGCGATCTCGACCTGGCGCAGCGTCGCGTACTCGTCGGCCTCGCCCTGGATCACGTGCACCGGGACCGCGATCGACGGCAGGTCGTCTCGGATGTCCCAGCTGCGGAACCCCGGCTCGAGCCAGGTGTCGCACCAGCCGCGGAAGGCGACGTCGACATCCGCATGCCAGCGGGCGAGCCGCTCGCGCAGGCCGCCGGACTCGTAGGCCCGGCGAGCCTCGCGGATCCCGGCGATCGTCACGTCCTCGACGACAAAATGCGGAGCGATCAGCACGGCGCCGCGCACACGGCGGTCGCGGCGCCGGCCGAGGTGCAGGGCCGCGATCGAGGCGCCGTCGGAATGCCCCACCAGGACGCCGGTGCGCAGGCCGATGGCGTCGAGCACCGCCGGCAGCACCTCGTCCGCCTCCTCATGCAGGTAGCGGCCCGTGCGCGGCAGCGGCACCGGGCTGGAATCGCCGTAGCCGGCGCGCGAATAGGCGAAGACGCCCAGCCCGGTCGCGGCGGCGAGGCGATCGGGGAAATCGCGCCACAACCCGACGCAGCCGAGGCCCTCGTGCAGCAGCACGAGCGTCGGGGCGGCATCGGGCGACGGACCGAGCATCCGGTACTCCAGCGACCGGGCGCCGAGGACGAGGTGGCCTTGGGGAGGCGGCATGGCGACGCGGGCCCGGGGCGGCGGATGTCAGGGTTCGCCGTCGATCGCGCTCGCATGCCAGCGGCGCAGCGCGAGGCGGGACAACGCCGAAAGGCCGACGAAGATCGCGATGCCGGCCGCGGCGATCAGCGCGAGGGCCGCGAACATCTTCGCGATCTGCAGCCGATAGCCCGCCTCGAGGATCACGTAGGCGAGGCCCGAGGCCGTGCCGCCGGTGCCGGCGACGAACTCCGCCACGACCGCGCCGATCAGGGCGAGGCCGCCGGACACGCGCAAGCCTGCGAAGAAGTAAGGCAGCGACGCCGGCAGCTGCAGCCGTCGCAGCCGCTGCCACGGCGAGGCCCGGTACAGCGTGAAAAGATCGACGAGATTGCGGTCGGCCGAGCGCAGGCCAATCGTGGTGTTCGACAGCATCGGGAAAAAGGCGACGATCCAGGCGCAGATCAGCAGGGCCAGGACCACGTTGTCGCCGGTCCAGATGATGATCAGCGGCGCGATGGCGACGATCGGCGTGACCTGCAGGATCACCGCGTAGGGGAACAGCGCGCGCTCGAGCCAGCCGGCCTGCGTGAACAGCACCGCCAGTCCGCCGCCGAGCAGGACGGCGGCGCCGAGCGCGAGGACGGTGATCTTGAGCGTCACGAGGAGCGCGGTCTGCAGCGCGGCCCAGTTGTCGACCAGCGCGCGGAAGATCGCCAATGGGCCCGGCAGGATGTAGACGGGCAGCTCCTGCCAGCGCACCAGCACCTCCCAGAGAAGCAGCGCCCCTGCCCCGAGCAGCGCCGGCGCGAGATGTCGCCCGGCGCTCATGCCGCCGCTCCCGCCAGCGCCGCGGAGGCGCGCCGGCAATGCTCGGCATAGGGCTCCGAAAGCCGGAACCCCGGATCCCGCGGATAGGGGGCGTCGACGACGAGATCGGCGACGACGCGGCCCGGCCGCGCCGACATCACGACGATGCGCTGGGCGAGATAGACGGACTCGTAGACGGAATGCGTCACCAGGATGCAGGTGAAGCGCCGGCTCGCCCAAAGAGCCAGGAGATCGTCGTTGAGCCTGCCGCGCGTGATCTCGTCGAGCGCGGCGAAGGGCTCGTCCATCAGCAGCAGTCGGGGCTCTGTCACCATCGCGCGCGCGATCGACACGCGCATCTGCATGCCGCCGGAAAGCTCGCGCGGCACCGCGCGCTCGAACCCGGCGAGCCCGACCGCCTGCAGCGCCGCCATCGCCCGCGCCGTCGCCTGCGCGCGATCGACCCGCGCGAGCTCGAGCGGCAGCATCACGTTGCCGAGCGCCGTGCTCCACGGCATCAGCGTCGGCTCCTGGAAGACGAATCCGATGTCGCCCGGCGTCGCGGCCGCACCGCCCGGCCAGGCGATTGCGCCGCTCGAGGGCGCCAACAGGCCCGCGATCAGGCGCAGGATCGTCGACTTGCCGCAGCCCGACGGCCCCAGCAGCGTCGTGAAGCTGCCGGCGCGGATGTCGAGATCCACGCCGGCAAGCGCCTCGGTCCCGTTGGCGAAGCGGCGGCCGACCTTCTCGAGGCGGACGAGACTGGCCGGCGCCGACGTCACATGCCGGCCTTCTTGTTCACGAACTTCGTGGTGTAGGCCTTCTTCCAGTCGAGATCCTTCGGATACGCGCCCGTCTCGATCATCACCTTGGCGAACTCCTCCCAGCGCGCATCGGTCATGGCCCCGATCCCGAGGGTCTTGGTGTCTCCCGAGTCGACGATGCCGTGCTGGTTCATGAGATTGCGCCCGTTGGCCAGGAGATCATCGGTCATCTCCGGGTTGTCCTTCTTGATGAGCGCGTTCGCCGGCGCCGGATCGCCGTTGTGGTAGCTGTAGCAGCCCTTGATCGACGCATCGACGAAGCGCTGCACCACGTCGGGCTTCGCGTCGATGGTCTTCTGCGACGTCTCGATCAGCGTCGAATAGGCGGGCAGGCCCGCATCCGCGATCAGCATGACGACCGGCTTGAACTTGGCCTCCTTCTCGATCGAGTACGGCTCGGAAGAGAGGTAGCCCTGCTGCACCAGCCGCTTGTCCGCGAGGAACGGCCCCGAGTTGAAGGTGTAGGGCCGGATCTGGTCGTCGGTGTAGCCGAACCGCAGCTTGAGGAACTGCCACCAGGTGCCGCGCGCGTCGGTGGAGATCAGGATGGGCTTGCCCTTGAGCGCCGCGATCGTGTCATTGCCCTGCCCGGGATGCGCGATCAGTACCGCGGGGAGCTTCTGGAAGATCGCCGCCACGGCGACCATCGGGATCTTCTCCTGGACGAAGTTCAGCGCGCCGAAAGCGTTCGAGCCCATGTTGAAGTCGATGCCGCCCGAGATCAGCAGCTGGCGATGGTTCACGTTCGGGCCGCCCTGGCGGATCGTCACGTCGAGGCCGTGCTGGCGATAGAGGCCCGTGGCAAGCGCCTGGTAGAAGCATCCGTGCTCGGCCTGGGCGCGCCAGTCCGTTCCGAAGGTGACCTTGTCCTGGGCGTCCGCGCGCGCGGCGAGGAGGCTTGCGACGGCGAGCGTGACGGCAGCGGCAGCGCCGAGTTTCATGCGGGACCCCCGAGTTTGAGAGCGAATGACGGCAACCCTAGGGGACGTCCGCGTCGCGGCCAACCGCGACGATCGCGCCTCCCGCATCCCGATCGCTCGCGGGCGGCGTGCTCAATTCTCAGGCGAAATACCCCTGATGGCGGGCGACCCACGCCGCGTAGTCGGCCGCGGCAAGTGCCGGCATGAACTCGGGGGTATAGCCCAGATCCGTCCGGATCCGGTCGATCCGCGGGGACCGGCGCGCACGGCCGGGCGGCGAGTGGTAGCGGATGTTCGCGGCCGCCGCGTCGTCGGCCACGCGCCAGGCGAATCCGGGCAGCGCCAGTGCCATCGCCTCCGCGACCAGTCGCGCGTCCCAGACGATACCGGCGGTCACGTTGTAGACGGCATGCCCGAGCCGCGGCGCATCGAGAAGCAGCACGATGGCGCGCGCGATGTCGCGGCTGTAGATCCAGTCGCGGTCGTAGCCGGCAAGCAGCCGCGCCTCGCCGGCTCCGGCCGCGAGCCGGGCGATCTGGTAGGGCGGGCTCAACGTCGCCCGCAGGCCGGTGTCGCGCTCCCACGGGCCGAACACCGCCCCGAGCCGGGCCGCGACGGCATCGAGGCCGTGCGCAGCGCGGAACCGCAGCATGAGCCGCTCGCCGAGGAGCTTGGTGAGGCCGTAGAGGCTGGTCGGCTCCGGCGCGTTGGCCTCGTCGGGCGGCGGATCGCGGAACGCCCCGTCGCCGTACACGGCGCCCGAGCTCGCATAGACCACGCGCCGTAATCGGGCGTCGCGCGCGGCCTCGAACAGCGCCAGCGTCCCGACGACGTTGACGTCCAGCACGCGCGTCGCCTGGGTCGGCGGCGCGTCGGCCGCCGCGGTGACCGCCGCGAGATGGATCGCGCCCTCGACCCGGTGCCGGCGAAACAAGTCGGCGAGAGTCGCCGGATCGGCGATGTCGGCAGCGACCGCGGTCAGCTCGCCGGGCAGCGTCGCGTACGTCGCCTGCGCCGGGCCGGGGATCGCGTCGTGCGACAGCGCCACGACGCGCCGCCCCTGCCGCAGCAGATGCTCGACGACGTTCAGCCCGACAAATCCGCTGGCGCCGGTGACGACGATGGCCATGCGTGGCGCCCTCCTGCGCGCGTCATTCCGTCAGAGCGCGAGCCCGAGCTCGTGGCCCTCGTACACCGCCTCGAGCGCCGTGCGCGGCGCGAGACAGTCGCCGATCGCGCGCCACGGCAGCTTCGCCGCCGTCAGCGCCTGCTGCAGGCCGGCCTCGGCCTCGTTGTACTGCGCGGCGACGACGGACGTGTACCCGCCGAGCCGCTCGAGCTCGCCGGTCGACAGGTCCTCGACCGTCAGCGTCGTCCCGTCCCAGTCGCGCACCGCGCGCAGCAGCGCGAGCTTGACCTTGAGGTCGCGCAGGCGCCTGCGATTGGCGAAGGTCGAATAGATCGTCGTGCGCCAGGAATACGCGCCGACCGGCACGAACACCGTCACCTTGCGCCCGGCCAGCGCCAGATGCTCGGCGAGACTCAGGCTGCTCCACTCGCCGATCGCGTCGATCAGCGCGACCGTGTCGCCGCAGCGCGCCGGCTCCGCCAGCGCCTCCTCCATCGTCAGCGCGGCACGCCCGCCCGCGAACGCGGTGCGCGTCGGGCGCGAGCCGGTGGCCAGGATCGTGACGTCGGCGCCCTGGGCGCGAATCGCCGCGACGTCGGCCGCCTTGCCGGTCTCGAGGCGCACCTGATGGCGACGGCACTGGCCGAGCTGGTAGTCGATCAGCTTGAGGAAATCGGCGCGATGCGGCATCGCGCGGATCCAGCGCGTCTGGCCGCCGAGCTCGGCGTCGCGCTCCCACAGCGTCACGCGATGGCCGCGCGCCGCGGCCACCCACGCCGCCTCGAGGCCCGCGGGCCCGCCGCCGACGACGAGCACGCGACGGGGGGTCTCCGCCGGGCTCGCCTCCGCGAGCGCCATGTCGCCCTCGCGGCCGCCGCGCGGATTGACGAGGCAGGTGAGCGGCAGGTTGCGCTCCAGCATCGTCGCGCAGCCCTGATTGCAGCCGATGCAGGGGCGCTGCGTCTCCTCGCGCCCCTCCGCCGCGCGGCGCACGAGGTCGGGGTCGGCGAGATGCGCTCGCGCCAGGCCCACGAGGTCGGCGCCGCCGCCGGCGATCATCGCCTCGGCCTCGCCGACCGTGCGGAACTTGCACACGGCCATCACCGGGACCGCGTGGCCCGCGGCGCGCAGCGACTCGCGGATCGCCGTCGGCAGCGCGCGGAACGGCGTCGCGTCGATGTTCATGTCGGCCATCTGCGTCGCCAGCGAATAGCTGCCGTGATAGGCGGAATGCGACACGTTGACGAAGTCGAGCGGCACCGCGGCCGCGATCGACGGGACGACGGCGCGCATGTCGTCGAGGCCGAGCCCGCCCTCGAGATATTCCTCGGCGCTCACCCGGATGCCCATGCACACCGCCGGACCGACGGCCTCGCGCACCGCGCGGACGACCTCCAGCGGGAAGCGGAGCCGGTTCTCGGCCGAGCCGCCGTAGTCGTCGTCACGCCGGTTGGAGGCCGGCGAAAGGAACTGCTGCAGCAGGTGGCCGTGGCCGACCTGGACCTCGATGCCGTCGAGGCCGGCCTCCAGCAGGTTGCGCGCCGTGCGAACGTGGCTCTCGATCACGACGTCCATGTCGGCGCGCGTCATCGCGTGGGGCATCTGCGACGTGGCGCTCCAGCGCACCGGCGACGGGCCCCACGAGACGGTGCGCTCCCACTCGCCCTCGATCTGGCGACCGAGATGGATCACCTGACCGAGCAGCTTCGCGCCCTCGGCCTGCACCGCGCGCGCGATGCGCGCGAAGGGCTCGATGCAGCGCGGGTCGTAGCCGGCGACGCCCTGCGGCCGGCCGACGGTGTTCCGTTGCACGCGGATCGACTCGAAGATCACCAGCCCGACGCCACCGCGCGCGCGCGCGCGGTGGTATTCGAGATGCCGGTCGCTCGGCAGGTGGTCGCGGCCGAAATTCGTGGTGTGGGCCGGAACGAAGATCCGGTTGCGCAGCGCGAGCCGCCCGAGCGTCACGGGGGCGAAGGCATGCGGATAGCGGGACATTGCGTTGCCTCAGGCGTGGCTTGCGTCGCGGCGGAGTTTGCCCAAACTACGCCGGCCCTGCGAGCCGGAACGAGGAAACGATGACGCTGTCCCATGACGATCGTGCGACGATCGACTTCGTCCTGACGCTGCGACGGCGCTGGGCCGACGTCCTCTATCCCGCGCTGCACGCCCAATACGACGCGCGCACCGCCGCCCGGGCGCCGAAGACGCGCAAGGCCGCGACGCCGATCGTGCACGGCCTGCCGTCCTATCGCTGGTTCGCGTGGATGGAGCGCGGCTCGCAGAAGATGCTGTGGCGCGCGGTTTCCGACGCCGTCGCGCACAATCCGCGCCCGCAGCCGAAGCGGCGCAACGGGCCGGCGCGGCTGGAGCTCGATCCCGATCTCGAGCTGCCCGACTGGTACACGGCCTGGGACATCCATGTGCAACCGGGAGGCGTGTGGCGCAATGACGCGGCCGCCGACGTGTACGAGCTGGGCGCAAAGCTGGTCATGCTCGGCCAGAACGACGACTACACGTTCCACCGCGCCTTCGTGGACACCGTCGTCCCCAAGAAGCGCTACAAGCGGATCGTCGATCTCGGCTGCGGCTTCGGGAAGTCGACCTGGCCGTTCAAGAAGACCTTCCCCGAGGCCGAGGTGATCGGCGTCGATCTCGCGGCCCCCTGCCTCGCGCTCGCCGCGGAGAAGGCCAGCGACCAGGGCCTCGAGATCCGCTTCAAGCAGGCGGATTGCGCCGACACCGGGCTCGAGGCCGGCACGGCCGACGTCGTCGCCTCGACGATGCTCATCCACGAGATGCCGCGTCCGCATCTGCAGGCGACGCTGAAGGAGGCCGCGCGCCTGCTCGCCCCCGGCGGCATCGTCCGCTTCCTCGACTTCACCTACACCGGCGAGCCGTTCCGCGACGCCGTCGTCGCCGAGCACGGCGACCGCAACAACGAGCCCTTCATGCCCGGATCGATGTCCGCCGACATCGACAGGCTCTGCCGCAACGCCGGGCTCGTCGATGCGCGCTGGGTCGCCTTCGACGAGCGCGGCAAGGGCCGCCTCGACGGCCCGGCCTGGCCGACGCGCGCGGAGTGGCATTTCCCCTGGGCCGTTCTCGAGGCGAGGAAGCCGGCATGAGCAAGGCTCTCGACGAATTCCGCTTCCTCGCCACCGGCGATCTCGACCGGCTCGCGGCCCTGGTGTTCGAGCTGTCGTCGCAGCTTCACGTCGAGCGCCACAAGCGCATGGCGCTGGAGAAGGCGCTGCTCGCCCGCGGCGTGCTCGCCGAGGCCGACATCGCCGGCCTCGCCGACGATCCGGCCTTCCTCGCGACCGCCCGCGACGAGGCCGACCGCAGCCTGCGCAAGATGATGCGCGTCCTGGCCGAGGACGGCGACCGCAGGACGCCGCTGCGCAACGAGGCGCTCTGAGCGGCCCCAGCCGCTCGCGTCGCCGCGCGAGGAGCCGGGAAACGCGCGTGCCGCCTGCTACTGGCAGCTCAGCTCGCGCCAGCGCTCGTGGTAGTCCGGGTACCAGGTGTATCCGCGCATGCACACCGGCATCGGCTCGAAATGGCCCGGATAGGTGATGTAGATCCAGGTCGCGTCCTCGGCGTGCAGAGTCTGCGCGCGCGCCGCCATCGCGAGGCGCCGCGCGGGATCGATCTCGACCGCCGCATCGTCAAGCAGCTTGTCGAACTCCGCATTGTTGTAGTCGTTGCGGTTCGCGGCGCCCTTCTGGTGCGCGTCGTTGAACATCTTGTAGATCGGGTCGAGGACGAACGGGAAATCCTTGTACGTGAACAGCGGCAGGTCGCGCTTGTTGATCGCCGAGCGCGCGCGCATGTCGGCGTCGGTGATGCGCTTGGGCGTGGCGCGGATGCCGGCGGCGCCGAGGCTGCGCTGCATCTGGATCGCGATGCCCTCCTCCCACCACTCCAGGCCGGCATATTCCAACGTGACGTCGATGCCGTTGGGGAACCCCGCCTCGGCGAGCAGCGCCTTGGCGCGCTCGGCATTGGGCTCGACCAGCGGCAGCGCCGCGAGGTGCCCCGGGATGATCGGCGGCACGATGCTGCGCGGCCGCGTGCCCAGCCCCTCGAATACGGCGGCGTTGATGCCGTCGTAGTCGGTCGCCAGCTGCATCGCGCGCCGCACGCGCACGTCGTCGAAGGGCTTGAAGCGCGTGTTCATGCGCACCGAGGCCATGGCCGTGCCCTCGGCCGAGGCGACCTTGACGCGGCGGTCCTTGCGCAGATCGGCGATCTGCTTGTGCGTGAGCTCCTCGATCCACTGCACCTGACCGGTGACGAGCAGCTGGAAGCGCGACGCCGCCGACGGGATCTCGCGATAGACGACGCGCTTGTAGTGCGGCGCGGCGCCGAAGTAGTTGGGGTTGGCGATGAACACCGCCTGCTCGCCTGAACGGTTGCTCTCCATGTGGTAGGCGCCGAAGCCGGCGGTGTTCTGGTCGATCCACTTGAACGCCCAGGGATCGTCGGCCGTCGCGTGCTTCCTCACCTCGGTCGAGTCGTAGATCGCCGGCACGTAGTTGGTGATCGCGTGCAGGAAGATCTGGCTCGGCGCCGAGAGCGTGAACCGGACCTCGTACTTGTCGACCTTCTCCACCTTCGTGACGCCGGACACCTGCGCGATGAACAGGCCGGTGCGCTTTTGCGCGAAGGACTTCTCCCAGCTCCAAACCACGTCGTCGGCCGTCATCTCGTTGCCGTAGGGGCTGCGCACCCCCGCGCGCAGCTTGAAGACGTAGGTCTTGCCGTCCGGCGTCACCGTCCAGCCCTCGGCGAGATGCGGCACGACGCGGGCGAAGTCGAGGCGGCCGTTGCCCTCGGCGTCGACCGCCCGCGGATAGGCCGTCAGGCCCTCGTAGACCTGCGTCACGACGTTCTGCGTCGCGGGCTTCAGCGCGTCGCCGTCGACCCCGCCCGGCGTCTTGACGGCCGCGACGATCAGCGTCTGGGCGGGCGCCGCGACGGGCACCGCAAGCGCGGCGGCGACAAGCGAGGCGACGAGCAGGCGGGACTTCATGGCGGATCCTCCGGGAGAGCTTGTGCCTCGGCACGCGGTCGCGCCTAATCTGCGGGATCGCCGCAACGCCCGCAACGCCGACACGAGGACCGCATGCCCGCCGCCCCGACGCCGCTGCCGCTCGACGCCTTCCGCTTGCAGGCCGGCACGCTCGGCCTTCGCCTCGACGACGCCGAGATCGTCGAACTGCACCAGGCCTACACGCAGTTCCTCGCCCTGCTCGCGCGCGTGCACGCCCATCCCGGCGCCGCCGGCGACGACTGGCCCGAGAGCCTCCCCGAGGCGTGGGAGCGCTGAGCGCCATGACCCTCGATTTCCCGCCGACCCTCGCCGCCGCCGCGCGCGCCGTCGCGGCGCGCCGCACGACGCCGACCGAGCTCGTCGAGCTCTGCCTCGCTCGCATCGAGCGCCACAACCCGCACCTGCGTGCCTTCCTGCTGGTGCGCGCCGCGGACGCGCGCGCCGAGGCGCGCGCCGCCACCGACGAGATCGCGCGCGGCCTGCTTCGCGGGCCGCTGCACGGCATCCCGCTCGCGCTGAAGGACGCCATCGACACGGCGGGCGTCCGCACGACGTACGGTTCGCGAGTCTTCGCCGATCGCGTGCCCAGCGCGGACGCCGAGCTCGTCGTGCGCCTGAAGCGCGCGGGCGCGATCATCCTCGGCAAGACCGAGTGCCACGAGCTTTGCCTCGGCGGCCCGGCGATGGACGCCTTCGCCCCGCCGGCGCGCAATCCGTGGAACAACGAGCTCTATGCCGGCGGCTCGTCCAGCGGCTCGGGCGTGGCGGTCGCCGCCGGCCTTTGCCTCGGCGCGATCGGCACCGATACCGGCGGCTCGATCCGCATCCCGGCGGCGATCAACGGCATCGCCGGCCACAAGCCGACCTACGGCCTGGTGAGCAACCACGGCATCGTGCCGCTCGCCCAGTCGCTCGACCATCCCGGGCCGATGGCGCGCACGAGCGAGGATTGCGCGCTGCTCCTCGCCGCGATCATGGGCGCCGATCCCAAGGATCGGGCGACGCTGGGCGTCAGCGCGCGCGAGCCGGTGCTGCCGACGGCACCACGCCTCGACGGCGTGCGCATCGGCGTGGTGCGCCATTTCTCCGACGGTCCGGATCTCGGCACGACCGAGGTCAACGACTCGCTGGATGCGGCGGTGCGCGCGCTCGTCGGCCTGGGGGCCGCGACGCGCGCGATCCGTCTGCCGGACCTCTGGGACTACACGACCTGCAACTCGGCGATCATGTCGAGCGAGGCCTTCGCCAACAACGCGGCCTGGCTGCGCGACACGCCGGAGAAGGTCAGCGGGTTCACGCGCGGCCGGATGATGCTCGGCGCCTTCGTGCGCGCCGAGGACTACATCAAGGCGCAGCGCATGCGTCGCGCGCTGATCCGCGCCACGCGCGACGCGATGGACGGCGTCGACGCCATCGTCTGCGCCGGCCAGCTCGCCCCGCCCGCGCCGGTCGTCGGCATGCAGAAGTTCTATTACCTGAAGCGCCCTCTGATCACCGCGCCCTTCAACCTCACCGGCATGCCCGCTCTCGGCGTGTGCTCGGGCTTCACCGCCGACGGCCTGCCGCTCGGGATCCAGATCGCCGCCCGCCCGCGCGACGACGCGCTCGCCCTGCGCATCGGCCATGCGTACGAGCATGCGACGCGGTGGTTCGAGCGGACCCCGAAGCTCGATTGAGCCGGCACACCGGTGGCGAAGGTGCCACCAGCGCAAGCACGGCGGCGACAGGGAGCCGGCGTGCGCCGACAGTGGCCTCGGCCTCGACCAGTGACGAAAGCGACCACCGGGTCTGCTACTCTGGCCGTCCGTAACCGCTCTCCTTGGTGATCGAGGTGGGGGACATGAGGCGTCGCGATCTCATCGCGCTGGCCGGTACCGCTGCGCTTGCCCGTCCAACGGACGCGGCTTCGCAGCAAGCTCGCGTGCCCGTCGTCGGCTATATCAGCGCGGCTTCCCGTGCCGAGGTGCAACGCCACCTCGTGGCCTTCGAGCGCGGCCTCGCGCGCATGGGATTCGTCGACGGGAAGACGGTCCGGATCGAGTACCGGTTCGCCGAGGCGCGCTTCGAGCTCATCCCGACGATCGCCGACGAATTCGTGCGCCGGCATGTCGACGTGATCTGCACGGCCAACAACGCCGGTGCCGTGGCGGCGAAGGCGGCGACGAGCGAGATCCCAATCGTGTTCGTGGTCGGGGTCGACCCCATCGGTCTGGGCCTCGTTTCGGAGTTCAATCGGCCCGAGGGCAACGCCACCGGCGCGGCGGTCCTGGCCAGCGAGCTCGAGCCGAAGCGGCTGGAGCTCCTGCGCGAGCTCGTTCCCGAGGGCACGCTCGTGGCGGCGCTGGTCAACCCGGAGAACCCCAACGCGCGCGATCACCGGGCGCGTCTTCCGCCGGCCGCCGTGGCCCTCGGCCTGCACCTCGACGTCATTCCGGTCCGCAACGCGGCCGACATCGATGCCGCCTTCGAGGCAATGGCGCGGCAGGGCGCCGGCGCGATGCTGGCGACCATCGACCCCTTCCTCCTGTTCCAGCGCCGCAAGCTGATCGACCTGGCTCGGCGCAGCCGCATCAGGGCGATGTATCCGCTACGCGACTTCGTCGACGACGGTGGCCTGATCAGCTACGGCAACGACCTGGCCGATGCGACCCAGCAGATGGGGATCTATGCCGGACGGATCCTGCGCGGCGTCAAGCCGGCGAGCCTGCCCGTGCAGCAGCCGACGAAATTCGAGCTGGTGGTCAATATCGGCGCGGCCAAGGCGATCGGCGCGACTATCCCGCCGGCCATTCTCGCGCGCGCCGACGAAGTGATCGAGTAGACGGCGGCCGCGAACCCGAGTTCTCGCCAAGGAGAGCGGCCCGCGGATCGCGCCGGCCTGGTGCAAGCACAGCGCCACGCGAAAGCAATCGACCGCGCATCGGCATGCCGTCCACGGACCGGGACGACCGCCGGCCGCCGCCCGCAGCGGCGCGGCGCATCGCGGTCGGCCGGACGATGCCCTCGGCCGGGAATAGGCGTCGGGCACCCGGACGATCCGCGTCCACAGGCAGCCTTGCGACGGCCCCTTCACCGGGCATCCCGGTGGGACTAGGGTTCACGCCGGTCACCCCCGGGGGGAGTCCGATGCTGCGACGCAGATTGCTCGTGATCGGCTCGGTCGCGGCCCCTTTGGCCGCCGCGCAGCCGCAACAGAAGCCGGCGCGCATCGTCGTGCTGTCGCGCAGCCCGGCCGATCTTCGAAACCTGCGCGAAGGCATGCGCTCGATCGGACATGTCGAGGGTAGCTCCTATGTCTTCGACGAGCGCGACTCCGGCGGCGACTCCGCGCGCCTCGAGAGCGTGGCGATGGAGGCGGTGCGCGACCGCCCGGACATGATCTTCGCGGCGCAAGGCGAAGCCGCGCGCGCGGCCATACGGGCGAGTGCCACCGTCCCCGTGGTGTTCAATGCGCTCGATCCGGTCGCCGAAGGGCTCGTCGACAGCCTCGCCCGCCCGGGCCGCAATGCCACGGGCCTGGCCGGAAGCTACGAGCTGGGAGCGAAGCGATTGGGCGTGCTCCGCGACGCGCTGCCCGCGCTGCGGCGCGTCGCCGTCCTCTATGCCGACTCCCGCGGCGGGCTCGGCGAGCTCGAGGCGATCCGCGCTGCGGCCGGCCGCATCGCGATCGAGATCCTGCCGCTACTCGCCTTCACCGCGACCGCGCTGGCGCCGGCGATCGAGCATGCGGCGGGATCGGGCGCCGAGGCCCTCATGTCGATCAGCTCGGCCGTCTATCGCACCGAGCGCGCCGCCATCATCGCGCAGGCGGCCCGGCATCGGCTGCCCGCGATCTATGTCGACGTCGACGCCGTCGTCGCCGGCGGCCTCATGTCGTACGACGCCGACCGCCAGCTGAGCTACCGGCGCGTGGCCCTTCAGATCGACCGGATCCTCAAGGGCGCCGATCCCGCCACCATCCCGGTCGAGCTGCCGACCCGGTTCGAGCTGGCGATCAACCTCAGGACCGCCGCGGCGCTCGGGCTCGCGATCCCGCCGTCCATGGTGGCGCTCGCGGACCGCGTCATCGAGTGACGTTGCGCGGCCGCCTCACCGCCGTCGCAGATCCTTGATGACCCGGCGCGCCGCGTTGTGGCCGGGCGCGCCGCTGACGCCGCCGCCCGGATGGCTGCCCGATCCGCACAGATAGAGGCCTGGCACCGGCGTCGCGTATCCCGCCGCGCGCGGATGCGGCCGCAGGCTCAGGATCTGATCGAGATCGTGGCGGCCGTGGAAGATGTCGCCCTCGGTGAGCCCAAGGATGCGCTCGAGATCGAGCGGCGACAGCACCTGGCGGGCGACCGTGATCGCCGGGAGGTTCGGGACGTGGCGGGCGACGGCCGCGAGGATGGAATCGGCGACGCGCTCCTTGATCGCGTCCCATTGCAGCCCGTCCGCGAGCTGGTACGGGTAGTACTTGCACAGCAGGCTCATCACGTGATGGCCCGGCGGCGCCAGGCTGTCGTCGAGCGCCGAGGCGACCTGGATGTTGACGTAGGGAGCATCGGGGATGCCGCCGTCCTGGGCCGTGCGCCAGGTCTGCTCCATGTCGCGCCGCGACGGCAGCATCGTGATGGCGCAGCCGAGGCCGATGGCGTTGTCCGCCGCCGACAGCCCTGCGAAGCGCGGCGTGCCGCTGAGCGCGAGATTCATCCGCAGCGAGGCGTGCCCCATCCGCAGGCGCTCGATGTGATCGGCGAACTCCGCATCGAGATGCTCGCGGCCGACGAGCTTCAGGAACGTGCGCTTGGGGTCGGTATTGGCGAGCACCGCGCGGGCGGCGAAGGACTCGCCGCTCTCGAGCACCACGCCGATCGCGCGGCCGCCCTCGACGACGACGCGCGCGACCGGCGCGTCGGTGCGGATCTCGACGCCGTGCGCACGACCGGCGGCGGCCATGGCCTGGGTGATCGCGCCCATCCCGCCGCGCGCGACGCCCCACTTGCCGCGCCGGCCGTCGAGCTCGCCCAGCACGTTCAGGAAATACGGGATCGCCGAGCCCGGCTGGCGCATGCTGGCGTAGTTCGACGAGACGCAGTGGACGGCCATGATCTGGCGCATCGTCTCGCTCTCGAACCAGCGGCCCATCAGCTCGTCGGCGCTCAGCGTGAAGAGCTGGGTGAGGAAGAGCCGATCCTCGACATCGAGGCTTCGCGCCTTGCCGGCGATGCGAAGGGCCGACCATGCCGCGCCCCAGCCGCCGGCGAGATCGGGCGGCGGGCGAAGGATCTGGTCGCGCGCCAGCTCGCCGACGCGGGCGAGACGCGCGCGCAGGCGCTTGAGTCGGTCCCAGTCGCGATTGGAGAACCGCGCGATCGCCGCCTGGTCGCGCTCCTCGTCGCCGGTGAGCAGCACGGTCGTGCCGTCGCCGAGGAGCTCCAGCGCGCCGCGATAGGGAACGAAGGAGAGCCCGTGCCGCTTGAGCTCGAGATCGGCGATCACCTCGGGCCGCAGCAGGCTGACCGTGTAGGAGGCGAGCGAATTGCGGTAGCCCGGGTGGAACTCCTCGGTCACCGCTGCGCCACCGATCACATGGCGGCGCTCCAGGACCAGCGTCCGCAATCCGGACTTGCCGAGATAGGCGGCAGCGGTGAGGCCGTTGTGGCCGCCGCCGATCACGATGGCGTCGTAGCTTGCAGGCATTCGCGTCTCGCTTCCGGATCGCGCCGCGATCGCGCCCGGAAGCCGATCGAGGCCGGCCTGCCCCCACGACAGCCCCCGAGCGGCATCCTCGGCCGAGCCGCCCGAGCCTGTCGAGCGAACTCCGCGCCAACGTCGAAGCGCGCCGCTTCGCGCAACCCGCATCGCGGCGCGAACCGCGCCCGTGCGACGTCGCGCAGGCAGGATGACGAGCGCCGTGGCGCGCGGATGGCGGCAGCAGCGCGAGGGGCTCCACCGGCGGACGGATCGGCCACGCGCCGCGGTTCGGCGCGCATGAAGCCGCGTGGCATTGCGACCGCGGGCGACTAAGCTCGACTGCGCCCGCACCTCCTTGGCCGCCCGGCCGTGCGCACGGAGCGCAAGAGCGCGATGCTTCGAAGGCTCCTCCTTCCCGCCACGCTCGCCGCGAGCTTCGCCGCGCTGGCCCCGCTCGGCGGCTGCACGCCGAGCGCATCGCAGCCGCCGGCCGGCGCCGTCACCACCGTCATCCTGCTCCGCCATGCCGACCGGCACCCGCTGCAGGCGGGCCTGAACCAGAGCGGCCTGGAGCGCGCGGCGGCGCTGCCCACCGCGCTCGAGGGCGTCCCCATCGACGAGATCTACACCCTCGACATCGAGCGGAACCGGCAGACGGCCCAGCCCCTGGCGACGGCGCGCGGCCTGCCCGTCCGGATCGTCGCGGAGCGCGGCGTCGCCGAGATGCTCATGCGGGGGAACGCCGGCAAGACGGTCGTGTGGATCGGCAACACCGACAATCTCGCCGACATCCACCGCGCCCTCGGCGGCGACGGCGCACCGCCGGACCGCTACGGCGACCTGTTCATCCTGCGGGTGCCCGAGCGCGGGCCGACGATCGTGACCCGAATGATCTACGGCCGCGCACCCGCCGGCGCGTCCTGACGGGCGCCCGCGCGTCCCGCCGGCACGGGCCCGCGCACGGCCCGCGCTATTTGCGGATCCACACCGTGGCGAGGTCCTGGAACAGGAAGTGGCTCGGGCTGAAGGGCCAGCCCTGGACCTCGCTCGCCACCGGAATGATGCGCACGGCCCAGAACAGCGGGATCGTGTAGGCCTGCTCGAGCAGCCGGTCCTCGAACCGCCGTACGAGCTCGCGGCGCGCGGCCGGATCGGCCGAGCGGCGCTGACGCTCGAAGAGGTCGTCGAGCGTGCGGTCGATCGCGCGCGAGGCGTTGTTGGGCGCGCGGTCGAACGACGTGAAACGCTCCAGCTGGATGGTCGGGTCGTCGACCGGATCGGCGGAGAAGTCGGTGATGGCGTCGAAGTTGCCGGCCTGCAGCGTCGCCTGCCACGGCCCGGTCTCCAACTTCTGGTGATCGGTCGTCACGCCGATCTGCCGCCACTGGTCGATCAGGAACACCGCGATCTGCTGGTGCGGATTCTCGATCGAGCGCGAGATCAGCCTGACCTTGAGCTGGCCCTGCCCGGCCTCGGCGAGCAGCCGCCGCGCCTCGACGCGCGCGGCCTGCACATCCGGACCGAAGCCCGGCGCCGCGGCAAGTTCCGCCGGCGTCGCCGCCATCGGCGAGCCCGGGCGCAGGAAGCCGCCCGCGGTGCGAACGGAGGAAATGCGCGTCATCGTCGCCTGGCCGGCGCGGCGGTCGAGCGCCAGGGTGAGTGCGCGTCGCACGCGGACGTCGTCGAAGGGCGGGCGCTGGGTGTTGAGCGCCACGACGTAGACGCTGATGCGGTCGCCCTCGTGGAACCGGACCTTGTCGCCGCGGGCGGCGATGATGCGATCGCGCTGGGCCGGGGTGACGCCGCGGAACTCCGCCTGCAGATGTCCGGCCGCGAGCGCGTTGACCATCGACGGCCCCTCGACCGGCACCGCCTGGAACCCGTCGAGATAGGGCTGCCCCGCGTGGTGGTAGCGGTCGAAACGCCGCCCGTTCCACGCCTTGCCCTGCTGGTAGTCGGCGAAGACGAAGGGCCCCGTGCCCATCACGCGGCGATGCGGGTACTCGGGATCGGACGCGAGCCTCGCCGCCGAGTAGATGCAATTCCACGGGCTCGCCATCTTCGCCTCGAACGAGGCGTCGAACGCCGCGAGCGTCACGATCAGCGTGCGGGAGTCGGGCGTCTCGATGGCGGCGATGTCCGAGAACTGCGCCTTGCGCACGGACACGACCCCCGGCGGCGGAGTGCGGAGCCGCTCGAGGGTCGCCTTGACGTCGGTCGCGGTCAGCGGCGTGCCGTCGTGGAAGACGACGTCCTCGCGCAGCCGGAACGTCCAGGTCAGCCTGTCGTCCGAGCTCGTCCAGCTCGCCGCGACGTCCCCGACGATCCGCGGGTAGGCCTCGGGATCGTAGCGCAGCAGCGTCGAGTAGTGCGGCGCCACGTAGTGCAGCACCGCGAAGGTGTTGGTCGCGTGGCAGTCGAGCGTGTTGGGCTCGCCGCCGACGCCGAAGACCAGCGTGCCGCCGCGCTGCGGCGTCTCGGCGCCCGCGGCAAGCGGCGCGCCGAGCTGGACCGCGACGAGCGCGGCGGCGAGGATCGATCTCATTCCCATCGACCGCCCCATGCCTCCTTGAAGTTCGCGGCGCCGTCCGGCGTGCGCGGCCGCCCTGCCGGAGCGCGAGCCCGACACGAGCCGCGATGCCGCGTCACAGCCGCGCGGCGAGGCTCGGATCGCGCAGCGAGGTGTCCTGGCCGCGCACGGGATCCTCGATCGCCTCCTTGAGGCTCTTGGCGCCCTTCCACTCGTCCCCCGGACGCACGACGCCGTCGCTGCCGATCTGGTCGAGCCCCCAATACACCTCGAGCCGGTGGCCGTCGGGATCGCGGAACTCGACCGCGATCTGGACCCCGGCCCGGCGCCGGCCTTCGAAGTCGATCTGCGCCTTGTGCCGGCGCAGGTGGTCGCGCACGCGGATCACCTCGTCGAGGCTCGAGACCTCGAACGCCATGTGGTGCAACTCGGCCCCCTGCGAGGGTCCCGCCGCGCCCCCGATCAGGGCGACGCCGTGGTGATCGGCGTTGCAGCGCAGAAACACCATGCCGCCGGGCATCATCGACTCGGGATAGACGTCGGAGATCCGGAAGCCGAGCACCTCGACGTAGAAGCGGACCGAGCGCTCGACGTCGGTGACCTTGAGGACCGCATGTCCGATCTTGTTGATGTTGAAGGGCAGATGCGCGGGCCGCGCGATCGCGCGGATGCGGTCGGGATCGTAGTCCTTGGCCATGGTTCTCTCCTCGGTCCGGCGGTGTCGCGCCGGGTTCGTCGTGTCGGGCCCCCGCACTGGGCCCCGTCCCGCCGCATGAATCAAATTATTCGTTCTGGCGCTTTCCTGAATCCGCTGCACAAATGCCCGTCCACCCGCCTTTGCCGGATTCCGCCGATGCGCTTCGATTTCCTCGGCCTCCAGGCCTTCCTCAGCATCGCCGAGCGCGGCAGCTTCCAGCGCGCGGCCGCGCACCTGAACCTGTCGCAGACCGCGCTCAGCCACCGCATGCGCAAGCTCGAGGCCGATCTCGGCGTCAAGCTCCTCACCCGCACGACGCGGCAGGTGGCCCTGTCGCCCGCCGGCCTCGAGCTTCTGCCCAAGGCCCGACGGATCATCGCCGACATCTCGACCGCGCTGGACGATCTGCGCCAGCACGGCCGCGCGCGCGCGCAGCGCATCGCCATCGGCTGCCTGCCGACGATCGCCATCCAGTACCTGCCGCGGCTGCTGCAGGAGTTCAGCCGGCTCCATCCCGGCACGGCGGTGAAGATCTACGACAATTCCGCGAGCGAGATCGCCGCGCATGTCCACGCCGGTGCCGCCGAGTTCGGCATCACCATCGTGTCGGCCAGCAGCTGGGACCTGGAGATCAAGCCGCTGCTGAAGGAGGCCTTCGTGCTCGCCTGCCCGGCCGGCCACCCCTTCGCGCGGCAGAAGGCGGTGCGCTGGAGCGATCTTGCGGACACGCCGCTGGTGCGGATCAGCCAGCAGACGGGCAACCGCGCCCTGATCGACGACGCGCTGGGCAGCCGGCGCGAGAGCCTGGACTGGCGCTACGAGGTCCAGCACGTCGCGACGGCCGTCAGCATGGTCCTGGCAGGCGTCGGCATGACCGTCGTTCCGCGCCTTGCCGTCGACGTGATGGGCACGCCCGGCCTCGCGGCCGTGCCGCTCGAGCGCCCGAGCGTCGCGCGCACGATCGGCCTGCTCTCGCGCCGCGGCGTACCGTTGTCGCCGGCCGCGGACACGCTCGCCGAGCTGATCCGCAAGCATCTGCGCACGGGGCGATGACCGGGTGGGTCACCGGCCGCGCGATGAATTCCATTCAGCAAACCGACCGTTCTTGTCATTTGCCCCGCCGTCCGGCACCGGGCCAGGGTTTTCGAAGGAGACGACCATGCGCAATTCCACGACGATCGGCTTCATCGGCTTCGGCGAGGTCGGGCAGACCTTCGCGCGCGGCCTGCTCGCCAAAGGCGCGAGCCGGATCGTCGCCTACGACATCCTGTTCGACGACGCCGCGCGGCGCGACGCGCATCTCGCCAAGACCGCTGCCGCCGGCGCGGTGCCGGCGGCGAGCGCCGCCGAGGCCGCGCGCGAGGCGCGCGTCGTGATCTCCGCGGTAACCGCGGACCAGGCCGAGCGCGTCGCGCGCGAGGCCGTCGCCTATCTCGCACCCGGGCAGATCTTCTTCGACGTCAATTCCGCCTCGCCCGCGACCAAGTCGCGCGCCGCCGCCACCGTCAACCCGGGCGGCGCGCACTACGTCGAGGGCGCCGTCATGGCTGCTGTGCTCGGGCCGGGCCTGCAGGTGCCGATCCTCGCCGGCGGCCCGCATGCGGAGTCCGCCGCGACGATCCTCAACGCGCTCGGCATGAACATCACGCCGGTCACGACGGAGCCGGGGCGCGCCTCGGCGATGAAGCTCTGCCGCAGCATCGTCATGAAGGGCCTCGAGGCGATCGTGCTCGACTGCGCCGCGGCCGCGAAGCAGTGGGGCGTCGAGAAGGAGGTCTGGGACAGCCTGCGCGGGACCTACCCGTCGCTCGACTGGCCGAAGCTCGCCGAGCAGATGCACGAGCGCGTCACGACCCACGGCATCCGCCGCGCCGCCGAGATGCGCGAGGCCGCGGCCATGCTGAAGGACCTCGGCCTCGACCCCACCATCGCCGCCGCCACCGCCGACCGCCACGAACGCATCGCCACCGCGGCCAAGGAGACGAAGAATCCGTGAGGCGGGCGGGCGTGGCAGGGGAAAGCCAGGGGAACGCGGAGGGCGCGGAGGAGGCGCGGAGGGCGCGGAGATGTCGCCCGCGCGCGAAGCGCGCACTCGGCCCCCCGGAGTTGAAGAGACGCGCTTCGCGCGTCGGAACGTCCCCGCGCCCTCCGCGGTCCTCCGCGCCCTCCGCGTTCCCCTGGTTTCTCCGCTCCGCTGCACAAGGTATACGGCCATGAACGCTCAACCCCACCGCCAGCGCGGGGTCCGGTGCATGATGATGCGCGGGGGGACGTCGAAGGGGGCGTATTTCCTCGCGGAGGATCTTCCTTCGGATGTCGCGGCGCGCGACCGGATCCTGCTGTCGATCCTCGGCTCGCCCGATCCGCGCCAGGTCGACGGCATCGGCGGCGCGCATCCGCTGACCAGCAAGGTGGCGGTCGTCTCGCGCTCGACCGCGCCCGGCTGCGACATCGACTTCCTCTTCGCCCAGGTCCTCGTCGACAAGGCGCAGGTCGACACCACGCCCAACTGCGGCAACATCCTGGCCGGCGTGGCGCCGTTCGCGATCGAGCGCGGCCTGGTGCGCGCCGGCGATCCGACGACCCGGGTCAAGGTCCGCACGATCAACACCGGCACGATCGCCGAGCTCCTCGTCGAGACGCCGGGCGGCGAAGTGAACTACGAGGGCGACGCGCGCATCGACGGCGTGCCCGGGACCGCCGCCCCCATCGCCATCGACTTCCTCGACGCCGCCGGTTCGGTCTGCGGCGCCCTGCTCCCCACGGGCAACGCGGTCGATCGCGTCGAGGGCGTCGACGTGACGCTGATCGACAACGGCATGCCGGTGATCGTGATGGATGCCCGCGCTGTGGGCCGCACCGGCCACGAGCCGCGCGACCAGCTGCAGAACGACGCCGAGCTCAAGGCGCGCATCGAGCGGATCCGGCTCGCCGCCGGCCCACTGATGCGGCTGGGCGACGTCGCGAAGAAAGTCGTGCCGAAGATCGCGCTGGTGGCGCCCCCGGCCGCGGGCGGCCACCTAAGCACGCGCAGCTTCATCCCGCACGAATGCCATGCCTCGATCGGCGTCTTCGCGGCGGTCACGGTGGCGACGGCCTGCGTGCTCCCCGGCTCCCCGGCTTCCGCGATCGCCCGCGTGCCGCCCGGGCGCGTGAAGACACTGTCGGTCGAGCATCCGACCGGCGAGTTCAGCGTGCGGCTCGAGGTCGGCGGCACCGCCGACCGGCCGGTCGTCGAGCGCGCCGGCCTGCTGCGCACCGCACGCCTCCTCTTCGACGGTGTCGCCTACATGCGCGATACCGCGTTCTCCGCACCCAAGCAGGACAAGCAAGATGCCGCCTGACTCCAAACCGACCGGTCTCGTCGTCTCCGCCCACCCCGGCGACTTCGTCTGGCGCGCCGCCGGCGCGATCGCCCTGCACGTTAAGAAAGGCTATCGCGTCAAGATCGTCTGCCTCGCCTATGGCGAACGCGGCGAGAGCCAGTGGGCGTGGAAGAAGGCCGGCGTCACGATGGCCGAGGTCAAGGCGCAGCGGCACGCGGAGGCGCAGCGCGCCGCCGAGGTGCTGGGCGCCGAGATCGAATTCTTCGACGCCGGCGACTATCCGCTGAAGCTGACCGAGGCGATGCTCGACCGCCTCGTCGACATCTACCGCGAGGTGAAGCCCAGCTTCGTCCTGACCCACGCCCTCGAGGACCCGTACAACGGCGACCATCCCGAGGCCGCGCGCTTCGCACAAGAGGCGCGCGTGATCGCGCAGGCGGCCGGCCACAAGCCCGATCCCGAACGCAGCTACGCCGCCCCGCCGGTCTTCCTGTTCGAGCCGCACCAGCCCGAGCAATGCAACTTCAAGCCCAACGTGATCCTCAACATCGACGAGGTCTGGGAGACCAAGCGCAAGGCCTTCGAGGTGCTCGCCGCGCAGAAGCACCTCTGGGAGTACTACACGCGCGTGGCACTCAACCGCGGCATGCAGGGTGGCCGGAACTCCGGCCGCGCCATGACCTACGGCGAGGCGTATCAGCGCCTGTTCCCGACGATACTCGACGAGCTGAAGTGATCGACGGGGACGAGCGTCCACAGCTCCGCCTCGTGCTGCGCTTGCACTTGCAGACCGCCCCCCGCGAATGAGGGCGACGGGTGCCGCGCAACGGAGCCAGGGGAAGCGTCGTGCCGTCGCACCATCCGACCTCGTCCTCTCGTCGATCGCGCTCCGCTCCGTCGGCTCGGGCGCGAGCCGCCATGATTCCCGAGGGACGCCGGGACCGCACCCGGGCAGCTCGGGAATCCGCCGCCTGCGACTACCCTGACCCGGCACGCGGCCAAGTCTACACTGAGCCCCCTTTCCCAATCCGCGGACGAAGACCATGCACAGCATTCCCACGCTCGGTCACGACGACGCCCATCACGCCATCGAGGCGATCCGCAAGGCGAGCGCGGCGCGCAAGCAGCCCGTCGTGATCGCGGTCGCGGACTCGCATGGCGAGGCGATCGCGCTGCTGCGCATGGACGGCGCGGCCTACAGCTCGGTCAACGTCGTGCTCAACAAGGCCTTCACCGCCGCGCGGCTCAAGCGCCCGACCAGCCTGATCGGCCGCAACGTGCGCCACCCCGAGACCGGCTTCGACATCAGCTTCTACGGCGATGCGCGCTATGTCGGCTTCGGCGGCGGCCTGCCGGTGATCGTCGACGGCCTGACCCTCGGCTCCGTCGCGGTCAGCGGCCTGACCCAGGCCGAGGACGAGGAACTCGCCGCGCTCGGCATCGACGCGATCGTCGCCCACGCCAAGAAGTGACGCAGGCCACGAACGCGTCGACGGGGAGGGGAGCGGCGGCTAACGCGCCGCCCAGTTCAGGCCGCGGCGCAGGATCGTGGCGGCCTGGGGGACGTCGTCGTACTCGTGGGCGTTGTGGCCCAGCGACGAGTAGAAGACGCGGCCCGCGCCGTAGCGCTTCTTCCAGACCACCGGCATGACGATCCCCTTGGTCCAAGGCGCGTGGTCGGCGACGAAGGTCGTCGTCGCCAGCACCTCGATGCCCGGATCGACATGCATGAAATACTGCTCGGAGCGGTAGGCGAAACCCGCGACGCCCTGCATCACCGGGTCGTCGGGCTTCGTCACGTCGACGCGGTAGTCGATGATGCCGCCGGGATGGGCCACCCATTGGCCGCCGCACATGAACTGGTACTCGACCGCATCGCGGAACGCGTCGCACATGCCGCCGTGATGGCCGGCCAGTCCGACGCCACCGCGAACCGCGGCGCAGAGATTGGCCGCCTCGGGCTTCTCGATCCGCGACATCGTCATCAGCGGCACGATCAGGCTGTAGCCCGCGATCTCGGGGTCGGCGAAGGCCGCGGTCGACGTCTCCATGCGGACGTCGAAGCCGTCCTCGACCAGCCAGCGCTTGTAGAATGCCGCGAACTTCTCCGGCTCGTGCCCGTGCCAGCCGCCGTATACGACCATCGCCTTGCGCATCGCTTCGTCTCCCAGACGGTTCAGGCCTCGACTCGAAAGGTGAGCCCCAGCCGCATCGCCAAATCGCGCTTCTCCAGGTCGGGGCCGGTGGCCTCGTTGCCCTGGTCGGTCTGCAGGTCGCGCGCCGTCTCGTGGCGCAGCAGCACCACGATCTCGGTGTCGTCCTCCAGTGCCAGCGGGAATTCGTGCCATGTGCCGAGATGCAGCGCCACGCCCTGCGTTCCGCCGAAGCGCAACGCGACGACGGTGGCAGGATCGGGGAGCGGCGCCTCGCCGGGCGGCGCAAGGATCATCACGAAGGGCCTCGCGCCCAGGGGAATGAAGGCCTGCGTGTGCTTGGGATGGCGCTCGAGCCAGCTCGCGACCAGCGGCCGGCGCTTCAACCGCGCGACCGAGAGCTCGATCTGCGCGTCGTTCACCAGCCTGGCGGGCTTCCGGATTTCGACCGCGTCGCCGTAGAAGCGCGAGCGCAGCGGCGGCACGCGTGCATCGGTCGCGATAAGCATGCCGAAGGGCGCGACCGTCTCGGGCGTGGCGTCGACCAGCGGCAACGGGCGCGTCCTGACCATCGCGCTCACGCGGGGCGCCAGAAAGGCGCGCGCTTCTTCTGCGTCTCGAGCAGGCGCTCGTCGAAGGGCTCGAGCTCGTAGCCCAGCGGCTGCGGCGGCCGGTTGGCATAGCCGGTCTCGCGCTCGACCACCGTGCGCACGCGCGGCGCGATGTAGTAGGCCGTGTAGGCGAGCGTCACCAGGCGCTCGAAGTCCGCGGCATGCGCCGCCTCGATCGCGCGCAGCATCGCCTCCCGCCCGGCGGCATCGGCGGTCGCGAAGCCCGGCGGCAGCGCGGCGAGCACGGCGTCGATCCGGCCGTCGGGATCGCCGTCGCGATCGGCGCGGACCGCGGCGGCGAGATCGACGTCGTGCGCCGGGGGCCAGGGGCCGTCGCCGGGAAGCAGCGTGTCGAGCACGAGGGCGAGCAGATCGGGGGTCATGGCTTGAGCGTCCTCAGCATGGCATCGGCGGCGCGCAACGCGAAAGCCTGGATCGTGGGCGTCGGGTTCACCGCGCCGGAGGTCGGGAAGACGCTGCCGTCGACGATCCAGAGATTCCCGACCCCGTGCGCGCGCCCCTGCGCATCGACGACCGAGCCGGCCGGATCGGTGCCGGCGCGCGCCGTGCCCAGGAAATGGAATCCCGCGGCGCGGCTCAGCGGATTGACGACCACGTCGCGCGCGCCCGCGGCATGCAGAGCCTCGCGCGCACGCTCGATGCCGAAGGCGAGCAGCCGGCGGCTGTTCTCGCCGACGCGATAGGCGAGCCGGGCGAGCGGCATGCCGGCGACGTCGCGGCGCCCCGGATCGAGCGTCACGCGATTGTCCGGCTCGGGCAGGTCCTCGACCGTGACGGTGAGCGTGACGCTGCGCGCGAACTGGCGCTTGAACTCGGCGTGATGGTCGCGACCCCAAGGCAGCCGGGCCATGTAGCCGCCGAGCGCGGTCGCGACCGGTCCGGAGCCGCGCAGCATCTGCAGCTGCAGCCCGCGCACCGCGCCGCGCGACCGGTCGGTCTCGTAGAACTCCTGGCAGTAGAGCGCGCTGGCGAACGGGCCCTTGTGGCCGTCGAGGCGCTCGTCGAACACGCCGGTCACGATCGCCGTGGGATGGTGCATGAGGTTGCGGCCGACGAGACCGGTGCCGTTCGCGAGGCCGTCGGGATGGTCGCGATCCGGCGAGGCGAGCAGCAGCCGCGCCGTGCCCATGCCGTTGGCCGCCAGCACGACGTGATCGGCCTCGAGGCGGCGCTCGGTGCCGTCGGCCTCGCGATAGACGATCACCGCGGCGCGGCGTCCCCGGTCGGCGGTCGCGATACGCGTCACGCGCACGCCGGTGACCAGCCGCGCCCCCGCCGCGATCGCTGCGGGCCAATAGGTGTTGTCGACGCTCGCGCGCGCGCCGCGCAGGCAGCCGACGCCGCAGGGGCCGCAATTGTTGCAGGACGCACGGCCGGGCCGCGCGCGCGTCAGGATCGCGGCGTCGGACGGCCACCAGTGCCAGCCGAGGCGCTCGAAGCCGGTCACGAGGCGCAGGCCGCCGGGGCCGAGCGGCAGCGGCGGGTCGCGCTCGGCGTGGCGCGGCGGATTCCCCGGATCGCCGAGGAGGCCCGCGACGCCCATGATCGAATCGTTGAGATCGTAGTAGGGCTCGAGATCGGCGTAGCCCAGCGGCCAGTCCTCTCCCACGCCGTCGAGCGAGCGCACGCGGAAATCCGAGGGGCGCAGCCGCGGGAAATGCGCGCCCCAGCGCAGCAACCCGCCGCCCACGCCGTTGAAGAGAGCGGGCTGGATCTCCGTGTCGTCGTCGACGACGGGATCGTCGGCGGGGCCGCGGCGGATGTTCGGGTTGGCGTTGAAGCGCGTCTGCAGCGCGCGCTCCCAGTCGTGGCCCAGGCTCGGACTCTTCGACTGGTCGAGCCAGTCGCCGCGCTCCAGGCAGACGACGTCGACGCCGGCGGTCGCGAGCCGCCACGCGACCGCGGCACCGGAAGCGCCGGCGCCAACGATGGCGACGGTGGCGCCGGTGACGACGGTGGCGCCCGTGATGGGCGCGGTCACGACTCTCCCCCTGGCGCGCTTCGCGCGCCTGTGCCCCTCATTCGAGGGGGACGGTCGCCAAGGTTCATCCTCGGCGCCCGGCGTCCCGCGATCGCGCAGAGCGATCGCAAGGGAAAACTCGCATCGCGATCGCGAGTCCCCACCGTCCCCCTCGAATGAGGGGGACAGTCGCCGCGCAGCGGCGCCAGGGGGAGAGTTCCGCGAGTCACTTCCGCTTCTTCGCCGCCTTCTTCTTCACGCTCGGCACCTTCTGCGGCACCCAGCCCTTGCCGGCCTTCATCTCGCGCAGGACCTTGCAGGCGGCCTCGAAGCTCGGGATGCCGGCGGGCAGGCCGGCGAGGAAGGCGGCCTCGTAGACCTCTTCCCAGGTGGCGCCGTTCTTGATCGCGCGCGCGGCCGCCCACTCGATGCCTTCGCGGTCGCCCTTCACCGCGGTCGTGATGCCGACCATCACCAGAAAGCGCGTCTTGAGATCCAGCGCGCGCCCCTCCTGCGGCCCGAAGATCACGTAGGACGCCAGCGCGCCGTAGCGCTTGAGGAATTCGGGATTGGTCTCGGCGAGCACCTCGTGCAGCGGCAGAGTGTAACCGCGCACCTTGCGGATCTCGTCGAGCGCCTTCTTGCCTTCGGGGGTCATGATCGTCTCCTGGGTTGTTGCCGTGCTGGTGGCGCGGACCTCGCGCCGATCTTCGCCCGGTCGCCGCGCTGCGCGGGAGTGGAGCCTTGTCGCACCCGGAACAACCTTGGTTCGAAGCGCAACGCCTCCCCTTGCCCCGGAGCGAAGCGGCCGGGGAAGGATCGGGTGAGGGCACGGCCGAATGCGTTCGCGTCAGATCTCCCGCGCCGCGATCTCGCCTTCGCGGATGGCGTCGCTCGCCCGCCGCGGGGCCATGGCGTCGCCAATGAGCTTGAGCTCGAGGCCGCGGGCGCGGTCGGGGAGCAATGCGTGGAACAGGTCGTCGCGCGCCGAGGCGCCGAGCATGAAGACCACGCCGCCGATGGGCGCGCGGCGCGAGACCTCGCGGGTGTACACGTCCATGATCTCGACGGCGTCGCGCTCGATGCGCACGATCTCCGCGTCCGAGGTGAAGCGCACGCCCATGCGACGCAGCATGCCGTGGACCTTGCCCCAGTCGCGGCTCGAGGCGAGGTCGGGCGAGCCCTGGCCCAGCGGCGTGACGAACTCGACGCCATGGCCCTTGCTCGCCAGCACCTCGGCGACGACCGCGCCCTGCCGGCCGCCGAGCGCGTCGGCGACGATCACGTTCGGCCCGAGCTTCGGCTCCTCGCGCAGGTAGTCCTGGTACGAATACACGTGCGGCAGGTCGGCGCCCGGCAGCCACGGGCCGTCCCACTTCTCGGGATGCAGCGGCGTCCAGCCGTGCCGGTGGCCCAGCGAGCCCGTCGCGATCACCACGCTCTCGAATCCCTCCGCGCGCAGCAGGTCGGCCGACACCGGGATGCCGAGCCGCACGCGCGCGCTCGTCTCTCCCAGGCGCGCTTTCAGCCACTCGACGACGCCGGTGAGCTCGACGCGGCTCGGTGCCTTGGCCCACAGCGCGACCTGGCCGCCGAGCGTCGTCTCGCGCTCGAACAGGGTCACGTCGTGGCCGCGCTTCGCGGCAGTGAGCGCGGCGCGCAGGCCCGCGGGGCCGCCGCCGACGACCGCGACTTTCTTGGCGCGCGCGGCCGGCTTGAGCTTGTCGTCGCCCAGCTCCAGCTCCGCGCCCGCGGCGGGGTTGTGGATGCAAGCGATCGCCGCCTGCGCGAAGATCGAGGACATGCACCAGTTGGCGCCGACGCAGGGCCGCACCTTGGCGCCCTCGCCCTTCGCCGCCTTCGACACCCACTCCGCGTCGGCGATCAGGGCACGCGCGAGCGCTACCATGTCGCAATCGCCCGCCGCGAGGTGATGCTCGGCCTCCTCGGGCGTGACGATGCGCCCGACGCCGACCACAGGCAGCTTCACCGCCGCCTTCACGCGGCGCGTCGCCGCCATCTGGAAGCCGTGCTCCTGCGGCGAGGTCGGGTAGATGAGCATGCGGTTGAGATACGTGCCGTGGCTGCACGAGATGTAGTCGAGATGACCCGTGGCCTCGAGGCGCTGCGCGATCTCCGCCCAGTCGTCCGGCCGCAAACCGCCGGCATGGCCGTCGTCGGAGTTGATGCGCACCCCCACGATCATGTCGGGGCCGGTCTCCTGGCGCGTGGCGTCGAGGATCTCGAGCACGATGCGCAGCCGGTTCTCGAGGCTGCCGCCGAAGATGTCCTGGCGATGGTTGGTCGCCGGTGACAGGAACTGGTTGAGCAGGTAGCCGTGCGACATCGAGTGGACCTCGACGCCGTCGAGCCCGCCTTCGCGGGCATAGCGTGCCGAGAGCCGGTAGCCCTCGATGATCGCCTTGATGTCCTCGACGGTCATCACGTGCGGCATCTCGCGATAGACCGAGCACGGGATCGCCGACGGCGCCCAGACCGGCAGGCCGTTGGCGACCGAGCTCGTCTCGCGACCGCGATGCCAGGGCTGACAGAGGATCTTGGTGCCGTGCTGCTGCACCGCCGCGGCGATCTTGCGGTACTCCGGCACCATGCGCGGATCGAAGGCGAAGGCCTTGCCCTTGTAGGGCTGCGTCGTGGGATGGACGGCCATCGCCTCCATCGTGATGATGCCCACGCCGTTGCGCGCGCGCTCGGCGTAGTAGTGGAGATGCGCCTCGGTGAAGAGGTTGTCCTTCACCAGCAGCGTCGCGTGCGCGGCCATCCACACGCGGTTGCGGATCGTGTGCTTGCCGATGCGGATCGGGCTCAGCAGCGTCGGATAGGGCGTGCTCATGGTCTGTCTCGCAGTGGTCGGGATCAGAGGCGGATGCAGGCGGCCTCGCCGCGGCCGGCCGCACGCAATCCGGGCTTGGCGCGACCGCAATCGTCGATCGCGCTGGCGCAGCGGCTCTTGAACGGGCAGCCCGGCGGCAGGTCGATCGGGCTCGGGATCTCGCCCTCGAGGCGAATTCGCTCGGGCCGATGCGCGGGATCGGGCGGCAGGTGCGCCGACATCAGCGCGCGGGTGTAGGGATGGGCGGGCGCGTCGAAGATCTGCGCCGACGGGGCGCGCTCCATCACCGAGCCGAGATAGAGCACGAGGATCTCGTCGCTGATCAGCTTCAGCGTCCCGAGGTCGTGCGAGATGAACAGCATTCCCGCCCCGCTCTCGGCCTTGATCTCCGCGAGGAGCTCGAGGATCCCGGCCCGCACCGACAGGTCGAGCGAGCTCGTCGGCTCGTCGAGGACGATCAGCTTCGGATCGGTGGCGATGGCGCGCGCGACGCAGACGCGCTGCAGCTGGCCGCCGGACAGCTCGCTCGGATACCGGTCGAGCATGGCGCGGCCGAGATGCACGCGCTCGGCCAGCGCCTCGGCGCGCGCGCGGCGCGCCGCGCCACCGAGATCCATGTGCAGAAGCAGCGGCTCCTCGATCAGGCGCCGCACCGAGTGCCGCGGATTGAGGGCGCTCCAGGGATCCTGGAAGACCATCTGCATCTGCGCGCGCAGCGGCCGGCAGTCCTTCTCGGGCAGGCTCGTGATGTCGCGCCCGTCGAACACGATCCGGCCGCCGGACGGCGTGAGCAGGCGCAGGACGGTGCGGCCGATGGTCGACTTGCCCGAGCCGCTCTCGCCGACCAGCCCGACCGTCTGGCCGGGACGGATCTCGAAGCTCACGCCGTTGACGGCATGCACGGTCTGCCCGCGCGGCCCGGGGAAGCGCTTCTCCAGATTCTCGACGGCGAGGATCGGCGCGCTCATGCGGGCCCCGGGTGATGGCAGCGCGCGAAATGGCCGCCGTCGACGGCAGCCCAGGGCGGCTCCGCGACGCAGGCTGGAGACGCCTTCGGGCAGCGCGGCCGATAGTGGCATCCGGGGGGCAGGTTGAAGAGGTCGGGCGGCGGGCCGCCGAAGACGCGGCCCGAGCCGATCGCGAGCCGCTCCGGCGTCGAATCGATCAGGTTGATCGTGTAGGGATGACGCGGGCGGGCGAAGACGTCGCGCGTCTCGCCCTGCTCCACGATGCTGCCGGCGTACATCACCGCGATCTCGTCGCAGTAGTGGGCCACGACACCGAGGTCGTGGGTGATGATGATCGCGCCCAGGCTGCGCTCGCGCACCGTGGCGCGAATCAGGTCGAGGATCTGCGCCTGCACCGTGACGTCCAGGCCGGTGGTCGGCTCGTCCGCGATGACGAGCTGCGGCTCGTTGATGAGCGCCATCGCGATCAGCACGCGCTGCGCCATCCCGCCCGAGAGCTCGTGCGGCCAGGCGCGGGCCCGGCGCTCCGGATCGGGCAGCCCGACCGCGGCCAGCATCTCGACCGCGCGGCGCGCCGCCGTCGCGGCGTCGGCGCCGCGATGGGCGCGGTGGACGCGCGCGAGCTGGTCGCCGATACGCGAAAGCGGATCGAGCGACGCGCGCGGGTTCTGCACGATCAGCGCGAGGCGGTCGCCGCGCAGCTTGTTGAGCTCGGCGGGCGGCAGCGTGACAAGGTCCCTGCCCTCGAAGCGCACCGCGCCGCCGACGATGAGCGCCGGCGGCTTGAGCAGGCCCATGATCGACAGCGCCGTGAGCGACTTGCCCGCGCCGGTCTCGCCGACGAGCCCGAGTACGCGGCCGCGCTCGAGGGCGAACGACACGCCGTTGAGCGCCTTCGCGACCCGGATCTCGTTGTCGAGCGAGCGCGAGATGAAGTGCGTGTGGAGGTTCTCGACCGCGAGCAGCGTCATCGGGCGGACTTGCGCTGCGGGTCGAGCAGGTCCTGCGCTCCGTCGCCGAACATGTTCAAGCCGAGGACCAGGACGATGAGCGCGGCGCCGGGGAAGATCGCCACCCACCACTGGCCGGTGACGATGAACTCGGCGCCCTGGCGGATCATCGCCCCCCATTCCGGCGTCGGCTGCTGGATGCCCACGCCGAGGAATGCGAGCGTCGCGCTGATGCGCACGGCCCAGGCCGCGCGCACGGAGGTCTGCGCGATCGCGCCACGCAACGCGTTGGGCAGGAGATGGACGAAGAGGATCCGCCAGGTCGGGTTCCCCAACGCCTTGGCCGCCTCGACGAAGTTGTTCGAGCGCAGGGCCAGCACCTCCGCGCGCACGACGCGAACGAAGATCGGCGAGTCGATCAGGCCGATCACGAAGATGACGTTGACCAGCGACTGGCCGGTCGCCGCGACGATGGCGAGCGCCAGGATGATGATCGGGAAGACGCGCAAGGCGTCGAACACCCGCATCACCACCTCGTCGAAGGTGCCGCCGCGATAGCCGGTCCACAGGCCGAGCGGCACGCCGAGCAGCAGACCGATGGCGACCGACGGCCCCGCGATGCCGAAGGCGTAGAGCGAGCCGTAGATCACGCGGCTGAACACATCCATGCCGTTGCCGTCGGTGCCGAACCAGAAGCGCGCGCTCGGCGGCTTGAGGACCTCGGTCGGATAGGCGCGCACCGGATCGTGCGGCATCACCAGGAGATGGAACACGGCGAGGAAGGCGAAGAACAGGATGATCCCCGCGCCGATCGCCATGGTCGGACTGCGCCGGACGATGCCGACGAGACGGTTCCAGATCCGCCCCCCGGGCGGGCGCGGGCGGTCGTCCTGCGTTTCGATGGTCGTCGCGGTGCTCATGCTTCGATCGCCGCCCGCGGCTCGAGGAGGAAGGTCAGCACGTCGACGATGACGAAGACGACGATCGAGAACAACGCCAACACCATCACATAGCCCTGGACTACGGCGAAGTCGCCGGACGTGATCGCGTGCAGACCGTACTGGCCGATACCGCCCCAGGCGAAGACGTACTCGATCAGCGAGGCCGTCCCCACCAGACCGGTGACCTCCGTGCCGATGAAGGCGATGACGGGCACGAGCGCGTTGCGCCAGACGATGGCCCGCACGTCGCGCTCCGGCAGGCCGGCGGCGCGGGCGAGCCGGACATAGTCGCGGCCCAGCACCTCGAGCG
>JAEULA010000092.1 GCA_016793165.1 Alphaproteobacteria bacterium
AGCCGCCGGACGAACCCGCAGGAACCGCGCTTGCGTTGCCGACGCGGCTCTGCTGCCCTAGGCCCCTGACGTCAAGGGGGCTTCATGTTCGTCATCAATCCACTGCCGCCGCAGATCGACCCGGCGCTGATCGAGCTGCTCGTCAAGGCCGAGCCGGCGACGATCGGCCATTTCCTCGATTTCGGCTTCGTCGACCCGGAGATCCGCGCGCTGCTGCCGGAGCGCCGCATCGCCGGCACGGCGGTGACGGTGCGTTTTCTCGGCGACGATTCGACGATCGTGCACTACGCACTCGGTCAGCTGCGGCCCGGCGACGTGCTCGTGATGGATCGGGTCAATGATCGCCGGCACGCGGCGGTGGGCGGCGGTGTCGCCTTCGCGGCGCGCGAAGCCGGCTGCCGCGGCATCATCATCGACGGCATGGCCACTGATGTCGGCGAGATCCGCGACTACGGCATGCCCGTCTGGTCGCGCGGCCTGTCGACGATCACCGGCAAGCGCCACTTCCGTCACGGCGAGTTCTGCGTGCCGATCAGCTGCGGCGGCGTGCCGGTGATGCCCGGCGATGCGATCCTCGCCGACGAGAACGGCGTGCTCGTGCTCAAACCCGACCAGATCAAGGCCGCGGCCGAGCGCGCGATCGCCATGCAGAACGACGAGAAGATCCGGCTCGCCGAGGTGAAGAAGGGGGCCAAGCTGCCCGACATGAACGGCACCAATCAGCGCATCCGCGAGATCCTCGCCAAACAACAGGCCGGGAAATGAAGAACGGACTCGCCCTCGTCACGGGGGCGAGTCCTTCACGCCAGCTCTGGAGTCGACGATGGCCATCACGTTCCGACCGCTGACCTCCCATTTCGGCGCCGAGGTGATCGGTGTCGATCCGACGCTGCAATTGAACGACGCCGATTTCCGGACCGTCGAGGATGGCTGGTACCGGCACTCGATCCTGCTGTTCCGCGGCATGACGATGACGCCGGCCCAGCACATCGCGGTCACGCGTCGGCTGGGGCCGCTGCACATCATGACGCCGCTGCAGTACAACCATCCCGAACATCCCGAGATCTTCGTCGTCGCCAATGCCGAGAAGGACGGCCAGCCCTTCGGCATGCGCCGTGTCGGCCTGGGCTTCCACACCGACGGCGAGGACAAGGTGCTGCCCAATGCCGGGTCGTTCCTGCATTCCAAGCAGGTGCCGGACGAAGGCGGCGACACGATCTGGTCCGACCTCTATGCCGCCTGGGATGCGCTGCCGGCGGCGACGCAGAAGATGCTGATCGGCCGACGCGCGCGCTTCAGCCGCATCGACCTGCATCACGTCCACTATCCCTACGAACCCGCACTGACCGAGCAGCAGAAGCGCGATCGGCCCGATGTCTGGCATCCGATCGCGCGGCGCCATCCCCGCAGCGGGCGCACTGCGCTGTATATCGGCCGCTGGGCCGTCGACATCGAGGGCATGCCGCATGAAGAGGGCAACAAGATCATCCGCGAGCTCCAGGCGCTGACACGCGAGGAGCGTTTCCAGTATCGCCACAGCTGGCGTCTCGGCGACGCGATGCTCTGGGACAATCGCTGCACGCTCCACTGCGCGACCGGCTTCGACGACAGCAAGTACGTCCGCATGATGTTCCGCACGACCCTCGAGGGCGAGCCGCCGATAATGGCCGCGGCGTAGCGCTTTAGATCCGCGCCCGGCCGTCGCACGAGAGCGCGTTTCGTTTATCTTGTGTCACTCCCCTCCTGTCGCGCAGCGATGGGAGGGGTGGCACGCGGGAAGCGCGTGACGGGGAGGACATGGGCGGCTCTTTAAGCCACGCTTGTCCTCCCCGGCGGCTTCGCGGCCACCCCTCCTATTCGGCTTCGCCGAACAAGAGGGGAGTGAGTAGCGCGACCGAAACGCACGTCCGATCGCCTATCACCAGATCTTCGCGATCCTCTGCATGCCGCGCTGGCGCAGCGCGACGATTGCAGCCTCGGCGACCGCCTGCGCGCGCACGCCGTCGCTCAGTGTCGCGATCTCGACGCTTTCGCCCGCGGCGAGCCGCAGGAACTGGCGCAGCTCCTCCTCATATGTCGGCGAGAACCGCTCGTACCAGCTGCCGTGCAGGCCGACCTCGTTCATGCTGCCTTTCGTCCACAGCGCGACGCCGAGCGCCGGCTGCCGGCGCGATTCCAGCATGCCCTCGGACCCGAAGACCTCGATCATCTCCTCGAAGCCGTGCGCGGCGCGCCGGCTGAAACTGAAGCTCGCGAGCGCGCCGCTATCGAAGCGCAGCGTCAGCACGGCGGTATCGACGTCGCCATAGGCGGAATAGCCGGGATCGACGAGGCAGTCTCCCGCAGCGAATACCTCCACGGGCTCGGCCCCGGCCATCCAGGCAGCGAGGTCGTAGTGGTGCGCGCCCTTCTCGCGCAGCATCCCGCCCGACGCCTGGACTGATGCGGGCGCCGGCGCCGGCGGATTGGTGCGCGAGACGAGGTGCAGCATCTCGACCTTGCCGATCGCCCCCTCGCGGATGCGCAGATGCACCGCGCGGTGATGCGCGTCGTAACGCCGGTTGAAGCCGACCGCGACACGCACGCCTGCCTTGTTCGCCGCCTCGATGCAGCGACGCGCGTCGTCGAGATCGTCCGACACCGGCTTCTCGCACAGCGTCGGCCTGCCGGCAGCGATGCACGCCATGAGATGCTCGCGATGCGCCGAGGTCGATGAGCCGATGATCACGGCGCCGACGCCGTCGTCGACGAGCGCGCGCGCGACGTCGTCCGTCGCCCGGCCGCCATGCTGCGCGGCCAGCGCCTCCGCGCGCCCGAGGTCGCGATCCACCACCCAGCGCAACGCGCATCCCGGATCCGCCGCGACGTTGCGCGCATGGATGCGCCCGATGGTGCCGGCCCCGAAGAGTGCAATTCCGATCATCGCCTTGACGCTCCCAATCTGACGCACGACGCGTTTGCGCCATCCGCTCGATGCGCTGAAATGGCGTTCAACGACACGACACCGCAGGGCCGCTGGGACTTGACCGCAATCTGACGGCGCTCCCATGCCCACCGTGCGCAGGCGTTCGAGCCGCGCGCGCCCGCGAGATCGTCGCGGCGCACCAGGGCCCCGAGATGCGGTACGGGGTGCTTGCCGCTGTCGCAGCTGACGATCATTCGTCGCGAAGCACCCATCGCGCGTCCTTCATCTCGTTTGAGTGCGGATCGCCGGTAGGGCCGAGCATCGTCCCGATCACCGCCGTCGCACGCCCGCCACGCGCCGCGATATGGAGATCCGATGTGCCGCTTGCGACGCGACGCATCTGAACCGGGGGATCTTCGACCAGGACGCTCGCAGAGCATCGCCGCCAAGCCGGTGCGACCGTGGCATCATATGAAGCCGGTATCCGGATCGGTCCCAGGAGCGCGGATCGAAAGAAACCAGGCGATGCCCGGAGGATTGGGCCGTCCGTGGTCCCTGACGTGTCTCCGGATGCGAACGCCGATTCCGGCACCGACCAATGCCCTCGTCAATCGCAGGCATTGCCGACGGCGCGAATGCGCCATGCAGCCTTGGCCGAGCGTAGCGTGATGCTGCGCACGCAGGCTTCGTTGACGAAGAACGTGACGGAGACATCGCGCCGGTCCGCGTGAACGGTGGCATGCCAGGCTTGACCGCCGCGTGGCTCGAGCGCCTCGCGGCTCGGGACACGGCGGCGCGTCGTGGGCTCTCCTGTTCCTTCGTCGGTGGACACCAAGCGTGCCGGCGCCGCGTGGAGCAGGATCTCAGCCGCCCGGCCGTCGCCGCCACAGAGATAGGCCTGCACCAGCGCCTCGAGGCCCGCCGGGTCGCGCTTGCCGGCCGCGTCTCGGAGTTCCTTCGCGAGCAGCGACCACGCCTCCACCTCGCAACTGGAGGCATGGGTCGTGCCGCCGATCTCGAGGGATTCGGGCCAGGCGTCGCGGCTTGTCAGCGCCAGCGCGGCGCCGACGAGTGCGCACACCAATCCCGCCCTGCGTCCTTCGGCCATCACCGGCCTCACACCGGCCGCTCGCCCTCGATCGCCGTACGGTGCATGAGGCGGATGGTGTTCGGGTCGAAGGCGTCGCGGCGATGCATGACGCAGCGATTGTCCCACATGACCATGTCGCCCGGCTGCCATTGCTGGCACCAGACGAAGCGGTCCTGGATGCAGTGCGTCCAGAGCTTGGCGAGCAGCGCGGCGCTTTCGTCGGGCTCCATGCCGATGATCCAGGCGTGGCGCCTGCCGCCGAGATAGAGCGCCTTGCGGCCGCTCTCCGGCACGGTGCGCACGATCGGATGCGGCACGCCGGGCCAGCTGCGCACGTCGTCGGTCCTCGGGCGGACCATGCCCATGCGCACGTCTCCGCGGCCGTCGATGACTTTCTGGTGGTGGATGTAGCGGCCCTCGATCGCCTTCTTCGCGGCGTCGTCGAGCGTGTCGTAGGCCGCGTACATGTCGAGGAAGCAGGTATTGCCGCCATGCGCCGGCAGCCGCAGCGCGCGCAGGATCGAGGCCGAGGGCGGCCGCGTCACGAACCAGGTGTCGGTGTGCCAGTTCACCTCGCCGTCGCCGAGATCGCCCGCCGGCGAGCCGTCCGCCTTCTTCAGATTGCTGATCACCAGGATCTCGCGATGGCTCCCATGCGTGCCTTCCTGCATCTGGCGCGGATGGATCACGAACGGCCCGAGGCCCGCGGCGAAGCGGATCTGATCCTCGTCGGTGATGTCGATGCCGCGGAAGCGCAGCACCTGGTGGCGCGTCCAGGCGGCGCGGACCGCGGCGAACTCCGCTGCGGTGAAGTCCTTGAAGGGGAAGCCGAAGACATCGGCGCCGAGTGCGCCGCCCGTCGGCTGGATGCGGAAGCGCAGGCCCGTGTCGGCCATGGTCGCGATGCTCATCGTCTCCCTCCCACTTGCACGCCGGTGCGCGGCTCAGGCCGCGGGCTCGGCGATCACCCAGGCATCCTCGGCCGTGAACCAGGCCAGGGCAACCTGGCCTTCGCGCCAGCTCGCGCGCCCGTCATTGGGCGCCTCGGCGAGCAGCGGCGTGCCGTCGGCGAGCTTCAGGCGAAGCTCCAGCCGCGCGCCGAGATAGACGACGCGCTCGATCACCACGTCCCAGGCGATCGCGCCCGGCGGCGGTGCGCCGAGCCGCAGCCGCTCGGGCCGGATCGTCAGCGTCACATCGCCCGCGCTGCCGGCGAAGCGCGCGGCTGCGGCGCCGGCCGGCGTCTCGAGTCGCGCGATTCCGCCCGCATCGGCCGCGCCGGTCGCGCGGGCCCTGACCATGTTGATCGAGCCGATGAAGCCGGCGACGAAACGCGTGGCCGGCCGCTCGTAGATCTCCGCCGGGCTGCCGAGCTGCTCGATCCTGCCGGCACGCATCACCGCTATGCGGTCGGACATGGTCAGCGCCTCGCCCTGGTCGTGGGTCACGAAGATCGTCGCGATCCGCAGCCGGCGCTGCAGCGCCGAGATCTCGATGCGCATCTCCTCGCGCAGCTTCAGGTCGAGATTGGAGAGCGGCTCGTCGAGCAGCAGCATGGCCGGGCGGATCACCAGCGCGCGCGCCAGGGCGACGCGCTGGCGCTGGCCGCCCGAGAGTTGCAGGGGCCGACGCGCCTCGAGCCCGTCGAGCTTGACCAGGGCCAGCGCCTCGCGGACGCGCGCGGCGATGTCGCCTGCCGCCACCCCGCGCATCTTCAGGCCGAAGGCGACGTTGTCCGCGACGCTCATGTGCGGGAACAGCGCGTAGTCCTGGAACACCATGCCGAGGTCGCGCTTGAACGGCGGCAGCTCCTCGACATGGCGGCCTGCCAACGTGATGTGGCCGCCGTCGGGGCTGAGGAACCCCGCGATCATGTTGAGCGTCGTCGTCTTGCCGCAGCCGCTGGGCCCGAGCAGCGTCACGAACTCCCCCGGCGCGACGGCGAGGTCGACGCCGTCGACGGCTGTATGCGCGCCGAAGCGCTTCACGAGTCCCGCGAGTTGAAGGGCGGCGTCAGCCACGTCCCTGCTCCTGGTAGAGGAAGTTGCCGATGCCGATGAAACGCCCCAGGACCGCGACCAGCACCAGCGGGATCAGCAGCGAGACGATCGACAACGCCGCCAGCGTCGGGGCGAAGCCGAATTCGAGGAAGGAAAGGATCGCCACGGTCACCGGACGCTGGCCGGGCTTGGCGACGAAGAGCGAGAGGTTGATGTCGGTGAAGCTGTGGATGAACGCGAAGGTCATGCCGGCGAACACGCCGGGCACGATCAGCGGCAGGGTGACATGGCGCAGCACGCGCAGCGGGCTGGCGCCGAGGCTCGCCGCCGCAGCCTCGACCGTGCCGGGCATCGCCTGCAAGCTGATCGCCACGGTGCGCACGCTGAACGGCAGGCAAATGACGACATGGCCGATCAACAGCGCCCAGTAACCCATCCAGCGCCCCATGCCGATGGTGGTCAGGAACTGCAGCAGCGCGATACCGGTGACGAGCGTCGGCAGGATCAGCGGCCCGAGGGTGATCGCGCGGACCAGCGACTTGCCGGGGAACTCGTAGCGAGTGAAGGCGAAGGCGAGCGGCACGCCGACCGCGGTGGCGAGGATCGCGGTGACCGCCGCGAGTTCGAGGCTGAACTGCAGCGGCTGCAGCCATTGCGGCGCGAAGGCCTCGCCCCACCATTTCAGCGAGAAGCCGCGCGGCGGGAAGAAGGAGCGGTTGGTCTCGTTGAACGACACCGCCGTGGTGATCGCGATCGGGCCGATGATGAAGCCGTAGATCGCCACGACGAGCGCGACCAGCAGGGTCCAGGGATCGCGCAGGCGCCGGGGGCTCATGCGGCGTTCCGCCGTTCGCCGATCCGCGACGTGAGGGCCAGCAGCGCCACGGCGCTGGCGATCAGGATCGTGCCCATCGCGGCCCCCGGGCCCCAGTCGAGGGTCTGGACCATGAAGTTGCGAATCATCGTCGCCATGACCTCGGTCGCCGGCCCGCCGAGGATCGCCGGCGTCGCGTAGGCGCTGATCGCGATCGCGAAGGCGAGCAGGAAGCCGCCGACGATTCCCGGCGCGGTGAGCGGCAGGGTGACGGCGAGGAAGGTGCGCGTCCGGCTCGCGCCGAGGCTCATCGCCGCGCGCTCGAGATTGGGATTGAGGCCGTTGAGCGAAGCCATGATGGTCAGCACGCCGTAGGGCATCAGCGCATGGGACAGCCCGAGCACGATCGCGAAGCTGGAGGGCAGCATCAGCAGCGGCTTGTCGATCACGCCGAGCGACTGCAGCATCGTGTTGATCGCGCCGTCGCGGTTGAGCACCACCCACCAGCCGTAGGTGCGCACGATGACGCTGGCGAGGAGAGGGGCGAGCGACAGCGCGATGAGCCAGTTGCGCCACGGGCTCGTCGTGCGGACGAGGAAATAGGCCAGCGGGAAGGACAGCGCGACGACGAGCAGCCCGACCGTCGCGCCGATGACGAAGGTGCGGATGATCGCGTTGACGTAGAGCGGCCGCGAGAGCAGCAGCTCGTAGTTCTCCAGCGTCCAGGCGCCCGTCGGCAAACTGTCGTCGTACTCCATGAAGCTTGCGGACAGCAGCGAAGCCGACGGCAGCACGAAGAACACCAGCAGGAAAAGCGCCGGGATCGCCACGAGCGCATAAGGGATGAGACGACGGTTCATTGCGGTCTTTCGCCCCGCGCCGCTTGCCGCCGTGGCGTGACAACGGCCAGTCCCTCCTGTTCGCGCGGACGCGCGAACAGGAGGGGCGCCCGAGCGCAGCGAGGGCGGGGATTACATTCGCCGCTCCGAGAGCCGCGCTTGTCCTCCCCGGCCGCTGCGCGGCCACCCCTCCTATCGCGCTGCCGCGCGGCAGGAGGGGATGCGTGCAGGTTCGTCACCCGCCCATGATCTCCTGCCAGCGGCGCGTCCAGTCGCGGCGACGCTGGCCGATCACCTCGCTGTCCGGGAAGTCGATCGCCGCCATCTGCTGCTCGGTCGTGATCTGCGACGCCTTGTAGGCATCCGACCATCCCGTGATGTCCGGCCGACCGGGGCTCGAATAGTAGGCGTTGTGGAAGTTGAACTGGACCTCGGGGTCGAGCCGCCAGTTCAGGAACTCGAAGGCAAGCTTCTTGTTGCTCGCACCGACGGGCACGGCGCCGCAATTGCCGAGACCGATCGTGCCTTCCTTCGGGATCGTCACGCCGATCGGGTAGTTCTGCGCCTCGTAATACGCCGCCCGCGCGCTCCAGTACGGCGCGATCCAGGTCTGCTCGTTCTCGAAATAGGGCGCTGCCGCCGCCGAGGCCATCACGACGGCGCCGACCCAGGGCTTCTGCTCCTTCAGCACGTCCCACGCGGGGTCCATCTTGTCGATGCCGCCGCCCTTGATCTTCGCCGCCATGATCAGCGCGTAGATCGACAGCAGGTTGCCGGGATTGAAGTTCATCACGTGGCCGCGGATCTTCTCGCCGTAGCGCGCGCCCGGGATCCAGTAGTCGGCCCAGGATGTCGGCTTGTCGATCTGCTTCTTGTTCCAGATCAGCGCCGTGTATTGGTAGGTGTGCACGATGCCGAAGGCGGGGATGATTTCCTTGCTCTTCGCCCAGACGTGCTTGAGATTCGGGATCTCGCGCTCGCTCAGCGGCTCGAGAAGCTTCTCCTTGCCGCCGAGGATGATCTCCGGCGGGGTCAGCTCCGCCGCGACGTCGAATCCCGGCGCGCCGCGCGAGGCGCGGATCTTGGCGTAGTCCTCGACCGCCGAGCCGGCGTCGTCGTAGACGACCTTGACGCCGAACTTCTTCTCGAACGGCGCCACCGTGGTCTTGAGGAAGATGTCCTGGAATTCGCCGCCATAGGCGTTGACGACGAGCTGGTCGGCCGCGCGCGCGGTGATCACATAGGGCGCGCCGAGCGCCGTCGAGGCGCCCAGCCCCGCGCGATGCAGGAACCGGCGTCGGGTCGACTCGTATCCGCGATGGCCCATGATCACAGCTCCCCTCGGTTGATCGAAGCCAAGACTTCGCGAACGGCTCGCAACTGTCAACCGAGGGCCCCGCGTAACGCCGAGCCGGACCCCGCAGCGACCGGCGCGGCCCGGCTCAGCGATTGCCGGGCGGATTGAGGTCCGGCCCCATGACGAAGTCGGGGATCCACAGCGTCACGCCCGGGACGAAGGTCACCAGCAGCAGGGTGATCACCAGCGGGATCAGCAGCGGCAGCGTCGCCTTGGTGACCTTCTCGAACGACTCGCCGCTGATCTCCGTCATGATGTAGAGGCCGAGGCCCATCGGCGGCGTCGCGAGGCCGATCAGCAGCGCGAAGGTGATGATCAGACCGAAATGCACGCGGTCGATGCCGAACTGGTCGACGACCGGCAGCAGCACCGGCACGAGGATGATCTTCGCCGGCACGGGCTCGATGAGGCAGCCGATCACCAGCAGGAACACGATCAGCAGCAGCAGGAAGACCCACTTGGTCTCCGTCACGAACAGCACGGCGGCGCCGAGCTCCTGCGGTACGCGCTCGATGGCCAGCAGCCAGCCCATCACCGTCGAGAACCCGATGATGATCATGATCACCGAGCTGATGAGCATCGTGTGGGTCAGGGCGTTCCAGATCCGCTCCCAGGTCAGCGTGCGGTAGAAGGCGCCGAGGACGACCGCATAGGCGCAGGCGAGCACGCCGCCCTCGGTCGGCGTCGTGATTCCGAAGGTGATCGAGCCGAGGATGACGACCGGCGACACCAGCGCGGCGATCCCGTGCCAGCCGGTGATCATCACCGTTCGCAGCGTCGCCTTCTCGCCGCGCGGGAAGCCGCGCTTCCGCGCGATCAGGAAGTTGAAGACCATCAGCGACAGGCCGAGCAGGATCCCCGGCAGGATGCCGCCGAGGAACAGCCGCGCGACCGACGTGCCCGAGATGAATCCGTAGATCACCAGGGGCACCGAGGGCGGGATCAGCGGGCCGACGAGTGCCGAGCAGATCGACAGAGCGGCGGCGAAGTCGGCGGGATAGCCGTGCTGGCGCATCGCCTTCACTTCCATCGCGCCAAGGCCGGCGATGTCGGCGACCGCCGTGCCCGACGATCCGGCGAAGATCATCGAGGCGAGCACGTTCACCTGTGCGAGCCCGGCCCGGAAATGACCGACCAGGGCGTTGGCGAAGTCGAAGATCCGGTCGGTGAGGCCGATCTCGTTCATCAGCACGCCGGCCATGATGAAGAACGGCACGGCGAGCAGGGCGGGGCTGTCGACGCCCTCGAGGACCTGCGTCGGCACGATGTAGAGCGAGTCGCCGAACCCGGCCTGGAAGAGGGCGATGAACACGGCACCGCCGATCGACATCGCGATCGGCACGCGCAGCATCATCAGGACGATGAAGGATCCGAAGAGGAGAGCGACCATGGCCTCAGAGCACCGCGCCGTGGCCGCGCGGGCGCGAGGGCAGGCCGGCCGCGACGCGTGCCAGGTCCAGCGCCACGTCGACGGCCACCAGGAATGAGGAGATGAAGAGCGGCACCGAAAGCATCCACCGCGACAGGCCCGTGAGCTCGATGTCGCCCTTCTGCGTCTCGAGCACCTGCGGCGCGACGACCAGAAGCCCGACCAGGACGAGGATCATGACCAGGTCGGCGAAGATGCGCATCGCAAGCTTGCCGCCGGCGCCGACGCGGTCGTGGAAATAGTCGACCGTGATGTCGGTGCCGCGACGGTACACGACGAAAAGCCCGATGAAGCTGCACCAGATGAACAGCACCTGGGTCCAGGGAAACACCCAGAGCAGGCCGCGATCCGAGACCGCGCGGATCAGGATGTTGACCATGTTGGTGACCAGCATGGCGGCCAGGCAGTAGTTGGCGAGGCGCAGGAACAGCGTCTCGATCCGCGCGAGCCACGCCTCGATCGTGTCGATGAGCGATGTCATGCAGCCATGCTTTCCGCGGCTTCCGGCCGCCCTCCCGCGCTCGCGCGACGGGAGGGCGGCGGGAGGCTCAGTTCTTCGCCCGGGCGGCCTCGACCGCCTGCAGGAAGCCCGCCGGCAGCGTGCCGGCCTTCTCGGCGGCGGCGTAGAACTCCTTCATCCGCGCGACGAAGGGCTTGATATCGATCTCCGAGTAGGTGACGCCGCGCGCCTTCATCCGCGCGATCGACTCCTCGGCCTCGCGGCCCATCATCTGCTGGCTGTAGAGGCCGGCCTCCGCATGGGCGCGCAGCACCGCCTGCTTGATGTCGGGCGCCAGGGCGTCGAAGGCCTTGGCGTTCGTCATGAACGCGACCTCCTGGAAATACTCGTTGTGGCGCACGATGTGCGGCGCGACCTCGTAGAAGCGCATCGATTCGACGAGTGCGATCGGCGAGTTGACGGCCTGCACGATGCCGCTGTTGATCGACTGGTACACCTCGGTCCAGGCCAGCACGCGCGTCTCGGTGCCGAGATGGCCCCACACGTCCGCCGCAAGCTTGTCGGGATGCAGCCGCAGCTTGAGGCCCTTCATCTCGTCGAGATTGCCCACGGGCTTCTTCGTCACCAGCACGCGATACGGGCCGCGCACGACGGCCGACATGTCGCCGATCACCGTGATGCCGGCCGTGGTGCGCGCCTTCTCGAGCCAGCCCTGCACCATCGGGCCCTTGGTGAAGCGCGCCCAATGCTCGCGGTCCTCGAACAGGAAGGGCGCGCTGATCCACTTGGTGTCGGGCACCCATTTCTGCAGATAGGTCGCGCCTTCGACGTAGAGGTGGATCGTACCGCGCTGCAGCTGCTCGAGCACGGCATCGTCCTTGCCGAGCTGCTCGGAGGGGTAGACCTGCACCTTCATCTTGCCGTTCGTGTATTGCGTCACGAGATCGGCGAAGCGCTGGAAGACCTTGCCCTCCGGGCTGTCGGCCGGCTGCTTGGTCGACATGCGCCAGGTCTGCGCGAGGGCAGGGGCCGCGGTGACGGTCAGGGCGAGCGCGGCGCCGATCAGGGCGCGGCGCAGGACGGCCATCGCCGGAAAACATTTCGAGTCACGCATCTCTTGTTCCCCTTCTTCATCGAGCCGCGAAGCCGAGCCCGGCGCTCGCTCTTCCGGTCCGGACGACTATGCCCGCGGGCCCAGGCCGATTCCAGGCGCCATTGGCGTTCCGGGGGCCGCCCGGACGGATCCCGGGACCCGCCGCGGCGCGGCTACATCGCGGTGCGCGCGCCGTCGATCATGTAGATGCCGCCACTGCAGAAGCTGCTCTCGTCGCCGGCCAGGAAGAGCATCAGCCTGGCGACCTCCTCGGGCGTGCCGTAGCGCTTGAGCGGGCTGCGCGCCGCGAGTGCGGCCTTGGCCTGGGCGCGGTCGCCGGGCACGAGGCCGGCCTCGAGCTCGTGCACCATCGCGGTCTCGATGGGCGAGGGATTGACGCTGTTGACGCGGATCCTCTGCGCCGCGCCCTCGAGCGCCGCGGTGCGCATCAGCCCGACGACGGCATGCTTGCTCGCGACGTAGGCGGAGAGGCCGAGGCTGCCGCGCACGCCGGCGGTCGAGGCCGTGACGACGATGCTGCCGCCGCCGCGCCGGGCGATCGCCGGCATCGCGTATTTCAACCCCAGCCAGACGCCGCGCACGTTGACCGCGAGCACCTTGTCGAACACGTCGACCGGGTAGTCGGTGATCGGCTGCACCAGGCCCAGCACGCCGGCATTGTTGATCAGCACGTCGACGCCGCCGTGCCGCTCCTCGGCGGCGGCGACGTAGCGCTGGACATCCTCCGGCCGCGTCACGTCGGCGACGATGTGGCTGGCGGAGCCGGGGCCGATCTCGCGCACCGCCTCCCGCAGCGGGGCCTCGACGCGGTCGACGAGCAGCAGCTTCGCTCCCTCGGTCGCGAAGAGCCGCGCCGTCGCCAGGCCGATGCCGCCGGCCGCCCCCGTGATGATCGCGACCTTCCCCTCGAGACGTCCCATTCTCTTCCTCTCCTCGCTTGGCTGCGGCGATCCTAGACCGGACCCGGCAGGGCCGCCGTGATGATGACCTCGACGAGATCGCCCTCGGGCATGCGCGACTCGACGAAGGAGCGCACCGGGCCGTGGCCCGCGGGCATCCAGCCCGCCCACACCGCGTCGAAGGCGGGCTTGTTGTCGTGGTCGGTGACGACGACCTCCGCCTTGACGACGCGCGTGCGGTCGAGCCCGAAGCGCGTCAGGTGACCGTCGAGCGCGGCGAGCACCGCCCGCGTCTGCCCGGCGAAGTCGAGCGACTTGTCGGCCGATGCTGCCACCGCCCACAGCATTCCGCCGCCGCCCGGGAAGCGGTAGACGCTGACCGACGACTTGCTCGGCAGCTTGGCGTTCGGCACGCGCTCGAGTTCGGGCCTGCTCATTCGTTGCTTCTCCTCGGTCGGGGTGGCGGTCAGCCGCGGCAGGTCCGGATGCGCGCGTCCGGACGCGTCAGCAGCGCGGGCTGGAGCCTCGTGCCGAGACCCGGGCCGGCGAGCGGCCGCATCATCCCGTTCTCGATCGCCGGCAGCTCGGTGACGATGTCGCGATACCAGGTCGCGTAGAACGACCGCACGATCTCCTGGATCAGTCCGTTGGGCGCATTCATCACCACGTGGTTGCCGGCGACGAGCGCGATCGGGCCGGTCGCGTCGTGCGGCGCGACGGGCAGGTGATGCGTCTCCGCATGCGCCGCGATCTTGCGCGCCTCGGAGATTCCGCCGACCCAGCCGACGTCGAACATCACGATGCCGACGGCGCGCCGCTCGATCACCTCGCGGAATTCGGCGCGGGTGCCCAGGGTCTCGCTGCCGCAGACGGTGAGCCGCGTCGACGCCGCGTAGTCGGCGAGCACGTCGACATTGTCCATCTTCACGGGATCCTCGAGCCAATAGGGCTCGAACTCCTCGAGCGCCCGGGCGATGCGCTTGGCCTGGGGCAGGTTCCACAGGGAGTGGAAGTCGACCATCAAGTCGATGCGGTCGCCGAGCCTCGCGCGCACGCGGCGGAACGGTTCCAGCGCGGTACGCAGCTCCGCGGCCGAAATGTGCAGGCCGCCGCTCGCCTCGGCCGCTGCATTGAACGGGTAGATCTTCATCGCGCCGATGCCCTCGGCGAGCAGGCTCTCGGCCAGCTCGTCCGCGCGGTTGATGAATCCCTCCAGATCCTCGTACGGCCCCTCGGGCTTGCCCGCCGCGAGCAGCCGCCAGTAGCCCTCGCCGGGGTCGCCGGGCCGCCGCTTCCAGCCGGGGCGATAGCCGTTGCAGGTGTTGTAGACGCGGATCGCGTCGCGCGAGAGGCCGCCGAGCAGCGCATGGATCGGCAGGCCGGCGATCTGGCCGAGGATGTCCCAGAGCGCGACGTCGAGCGCGGAGATCGCGCGCACCTCGGCGCCGGAGCCCTGGTAGGCGACCAGCGCCATCAGGCTCTTGAGCAGCGTGCGACTGTGCAGGTCGATGCGGGTCGGATCCTTGCCCAGGAGGTACGGCCCCGCCACCTCGTGCACGTAGCCCGCAACCGCCTCGCCGTGGAAGCTCGTCTCGCCGAGGCCGATCAGGCCGGCATCGGTGTGGACGCGCACCCACAGCAGATGCGGCCAGGCCGCGACCTGGATCGTGTCGATCGCCGTGATGCGCATGCCGTCCCCGGTGAAGCCCGCGCGCAGGCTTGCAGCCCGGCTGCCGCTCGTCTAGCGAAGGATGCGATGGGCAACCCGGTCGTCACCGCCGTCGCGCTCGCCGCAGGCCATGGATTCTCGAAGCCGACCCGACCAGGCATCCGCCTGCTCGCGGGTCTGGGCGTCGAGGGCGACGCGCATCTCGGCGTGACGGTGAAGCACCGCTCGCGCGTCGCCCGCGATCCCACGCAGCCCAACCTGCGCCAGGTCCATCTCATCCATGCCGAGCTGCACGCCGAGCTGCGCGCCCGCGGCTTCGATGTCGGGCCCGGCGACATGGGCGAGAACGTCACGACCTCGGGCCTCGACCTCCTCGCCCTGCCCGCGGGCGCCCGGCTGCGCCTGGGGCCCGAGGCTGTCGTCGAAGTGACCGGCCTGCGCAATCCCTGCGCGCAGCTCGATGCCTTCCGGCCCGGCCTGATGAAGGCCGTGCTCGACCGCGATGTCGCGGGCAACCTGATCCGCAAGGCCGGCATCATGGCGATCGTGTGCGCGAGCGGCCCGGTTCGCCCCGGCGATCCGATCGCCGTCGAGCTGCCGCCGCCGCCCCATCGGCCGCTCGAGCGCGTCTGAGTGCGGGCGCAGGACACGCCGCGGCCCTTCGATGCAAAGCCGGCGCCGCGTCGGCGGTGATGCTGTGCCGGCGAATCGCGACGCGACGGCAGCGAAGTCTGGATCGCGGCGCGAGCGAAGCGGTAGTGTCCGCGCCGTCATGATCAAGCTCGTCCTCATCGACGTCGACGGCACGCTCTACGGCCCCGACGGCGTGCATCCGCGGGTCTGGGAATCGGCCGATCGCGCCCGCGCCCGCGGCCTGCATCTCGCCATCTGCACCGGCCGCTCCGGCGCCGGCGTCGCGCTCGACTACGCGCGGCGGCTCGATCCCGACGGCCTGCACATCTTCGACGGCGGTGCGGTGATCCTCGGCGGCGACGGGGTCGTCCACCACAGTGCGCGGCTCGACGCGGCGGCCTACGCCGAGCTGCTCGCGATCGCGCGCGCCAGCGATTTCGACGTCGAGACCTATACCGCGGAGGGCGGCTACTTCATCGAGCGCGAGACGCCCGACCTCGTCGCGCATCAGGAGGTCCTCGGCCGCCGCGCGACGGTGATGCCGCTCGATCGCGTGCCGGGCACGGTCGCGCGGCTGCAGTTCGTCGTCCAGGAGACGCCGGCCTGGCAGGCGACGCGGCCGCGCGTACGCGGCCTGCCCGGCCTCGAGATGCACGAGGCGACCAGCCCGACTCTCGGTCACATCGTCTTCGCTTCGGTCACGCCGCATGGCGCCTCGAAGCTCTCGGCGGCGGGCTGGATCGCCAGGCGCTTCGGCCTCGACGGGCTCGCGCGCGTCGCGATGGTCGGCGACGGCGAAAACGACCTCGAGCTCATCCGCGCCGCCGGGCTCGGCATCGCGATGGGCAACGCGCCGGCACATGTCCAGGCTGCGGCGGACCGCATCGTCGGACGCGTCGAGCACGCGGGCCTCGCCGACGCCCTCGACGCGCTCGGGTGAGGACGGGAATCGTCGCCGGGAATGCGGAGATGCCATTCCCGCCCGTGATGCGTACCCGCGCCTTCGACGGGCCGGTGTCGCGCCGCGTGCGATCCGAACGCCGACTCGGCCTCCGCGGGCCCTGCGCGTTCTGCGGTTGATTCCCGGCCCTAGCTCGCCGCCCCAGGCTTCGCGGCGGCGTCGCGCCTGGCTTCGGGATTGAGCACCTTGTCGAGCATGTCGAGCAGCGCCTCGATCTTGTAGCCGGCGAGGAAGGCGATCGCGAAGGGCGGCAGCTTCGCGACCAGCGGATCTCCGACGAAGGTCGGCAGCACGTGGCTGAGGAAGCCGCCGAAGAAGGCGCCGATGCCCACACGCAGCCAGTAGCCGCGCGCGCGGTCGGCGGTCAGCGTGCGCTGGTGCAGGCGCCAGAGCGCGCGCCGACGCGCGGCGACGAGCCCGCCATAGGTCGCGAAGAGCATCGGCAGCACGAGCGAGCTGTAGGTCCAGTGCACCGCGCGCCCGGTCTGCTCGACCTCCTGCATGCCGCAATCGACGTTCGGCGGCGCGATCACGTGCGCGGTCGGCGCGTGCTGGACGTTCCAGCAGCGCATCCGCCGTTGATAGGCCTCGTTCTCGCCGCCGACCGCGGCATCGGCGGTGCCGCCCGCCATCTGCGTCGGCGACTCGCGGCACTGCGGCTTGCCGTTCACGGTCTGCGGCTTCAGGTCCTCGGAATAGAGTTCGATGGCGAGTTGGCGGCGCCAGTCGCTGATGGCCAGGGTCGGGAAGGCGAGCGCCACGGCGGTCGCCTGCGCAGCGCCGTAGGCGAGCAGGATCTTCTCCTTCCGGAGATTGGTCTGGTAGTTCACGCCGGACAGCCGGTCGCAATTGCCGGCCTCGCGGAAACCCGGCGCCTCCTGGCTCAGCTTGTCGATCTCGGCGTTGAGCAGCTCGACCGTGCGCAGCGACTGGCTGAGCAGGCTGAAGCCGAGGAAGCTCAGCACCAGGGCGACGAAGACGATCAGGCCCGCGACCCGCAGCTCGCGATAGAGCTTCGCGGATTCGCCGGAGGCGTGGCAGTTCAGGCTGTCGATCGTCGCCGGGAATGCCGCGCGTCCCAGAACCGCGCGCGCTGCAAAGAAGGCGAGCTCGGTCTTGGTCGACACCTCGCCCGCGGCGAGCTCGTCGCGCATCCGCAGGACGGCCTCGACGGTGCCTTCGGGCAGGTTGGGAAGGATCTCGTGGCTGGTCGCGCCGCAGCTGACGTGCTCGATCAGCCGCTCGGCCTCCACGACCTCCGCCTGATAGTCGAGCCCGCTCGTCGGGCGCCGCCCGTCCTTGTCCTCAGCCATGCTTCGCTGCCCTCCCCCGGGATCGATGCGCGCGCCAAGGTAGCAGAGCCGGCGCGCCTGTCCGGTGGGGATTCACGCGGACCGCCGCCCGTGCGGGCGGCCGGAAGCCGCGTGCGTTGCAGCCGCCGCGCCGACATCCATGCCGGCCGGCTTGCGAGAGGAGCGAGGCGGCCTCGACGGACGATCCGCCCGCCGCTTCTCAGAGGATGAACTTCGACAGGTCCGTGTTCTTGGCCAGCTCGCCGACCTTGGCGCGGACGTAGCCGGCATCGACCACGAGCTTCGTGCCGGGCTGGTCGGTCGCGGTGAAGCTGATCTCCTCGAGCAGCCGCTCGAGGATCGTGTGCAGCCGCCGTGCCCCGATGTTCTCGACGCCGCGATTGACCTCGGCGGCCAGCGTGGCGATCTCGGCGATGCCGTCCTCGGCGAAGTCCAGCGTCACGTCCTCGGTCTTCAGCAGGGCCGCGTACTGCTTGAGCAGCGAGTTCTCCGGCTCCTTGAGGATGCGCACGAAGTCGTCGCGCTCCAGCCCCTTGAGCTCGACGCGGATCGGCAGGCGCCCCTGCAGCTCGGGCAGCAGGTCCGACGGCTTGGCGAGGTGGAACGCGCCCGACGCGATGAACAGCACGTGGTCGGTCTTAACCGGGCCGTGCTTGGTCGCGACCGTCGTGCCTTCGATCAGCGGCAGCAGGTCGCGCTGCACGCCCTCGCGGCTGACATCGGCGCCCTGGCGGCCCTCGCGCGCCGAGATCTTGTCGATCTCGTCGATGAACACGATGCCGTTCTGCTCGGTGGCGAGCTTCGCCTCGCGCAGCACGCGCTCCTGGTCGAGCAGCTTGTCGGCCTCCTCGCCGATCAGCACCTCGTAGCTCTCGCGCACCGAGAACTTGCGCGGGCGCGAGCGGCCGCCGAAGGCCTTGCCGAGCATCTCGCCGATATTGAGCATCCCCATCTGCGCGCCGGGCATGCCCGGCACGTCGATGGTCGGCATCTGCATGCCGCCGCCCGATTCCTGCACCTGGATCTCGATCTCGCGATCGTCGAGCGTGCCCTCGCGCAGCATCTTGCGGAACTTGGCGCGCGTCTCGGCCGAGGCGTTGTCGCCGACCAGCGCGTCGAGCACGCGCTCCTCCGCCGCCAGCTCGGCCTTGGCCTGCACTTCCTTGCGCAGCCGCTCGCGCGTCATGCCGATCGCGACCTCGAGCAGGTCGCGCGCGATCGACTCGACGTCGCGGCCGACATAGCCGACCTCGGTGAACTTCGTCGCCTCGACCTTGAGGAACGGCGCCTGCGCCAGCCTGGCGAGCCGCCGCGCGATCTCGGTCTTGCCGCAGCCCGTCGGCCCGATCATCAGGATGTTCTTGGGCAGGACCTCCTCGCGCAGCTCCGGCGCCAGCTGCAGCCGGCGCCAGCGGTTGCGCAGCGCGATGGCCACGGCGCGCTTGGCGGCGTTCTGGCCGACGATGAAGCGGTCGAGCTCGGAGACGATCTCGCGCGGGGAAAAGCTGGTCATTCCAGTGTCTCGATCGTGACGTTGGTGTTGGTGTAGACGCAGATGTCGGCGGCGATCTTCATCGCGCGCTCGGCGATGGTCCGCGCGTCGAGGCCGTCGACGGTGACCAGGGCGCGCGCCGCGGCGAGCGCGAAGCTGCCGCCCGAGCCGATGCCGATCAGCCCGTCCTCGGGCTCCAGCACGTCGCCCGTGCCGGTGAGGACCAGCGACACGCTCTTGTCGGCGACCGCCATCATCGCCTCGAGCCGGCGCAGATAGCGATCCGTGCGCCAATCCTTGGCGAGCTCGACGCAGGCCCGCGCGAGCTGGCCGGGATGCTGCTCGAGCTTCGCCTCGAGGCGCTCGAACAGCGTGAAGGCGTCGGCCGTCGCGCCCGCGAAGCCCGCCAGGATCGCGCCGCCGCCGAGCCGGCGCACCTTCCTGGCGTTCGACTTGATCACCGTCTGGCCGAGGCTGACCTGCCCGTCGCCCGCGATGACGACCTGGCCGCCGCGGCGAACGGAAAGGATTGTCGTGCCGTGCCAGCTCGGCACGCGATTGTCGTCGTTCATCTCACTCGTTCCCGGAAAACCAGTCCGAGCACATAGGCCTCCGGCGCCGCGCGATCAAGCCGAGGGCTGCACTCGCCAAGGCGTTGAGCGGCGGATGGCCTCCTGAGACGTGTAGGATCGTGGCCCATCGAGACGATGATCGGAGGCGCCATGCGCAAGGTCCCGCTCGCGAAGGTCTACCGGCTGCTCGAGCC
>JAEULA010000121.1 GCA_016793165.1 Alphaproteobacteria bacterium
GCTGCGCGCGCGCTCGGGATCGCAGGCCCACTCGCAGCCGACGTTGAACGTGACGCCCTCGGCCGCCGCGGCCGCCGCGAAGCGCCGGACATCGACCGCGTCGGGCAGCTTGACCCAGAGGAACAGCCCGCCGTCGGGCCGCGCGAACTCGGCGCTCGTGCCGAAATTCTCCTGCAGCGCCTCGATCATGACGTCGCGCTTGCGCTTCAGCACATCGCCGAGCCGCGCGAGGTGATCGCGGAAATGCGACTCGAAATAGCCCGCCACGAGCATCTGCTCGATGGCGGCCGTGCCGCCGTCGCTCTTCAGCGCCAGCATGCGCGCGAGCGCGTCGGGGGCCGCCAGCACGTAGCCCACGCGCAGCGCCGGTGCGAGCGACTTCGAGAACGAGCCGATATGGATCACCGCGGACGGATCGATGCCGTAGAGCGCTTGCGGCGCCTCGCCGGTCCACATCACGTCCGTGTAGCACTCGTCCTCGAAGATCGCGACGCCGTAGCGCCTGCACACGTCGAGGAGCCGATGCCGCCGTTCCAGCGGCATCACGCTGCCGGTCGGGTTCTGGATCGTGGGGATCGTGTAGAGATATTTCGGGACGATGCCGCGGCCGCGCAGCGTCTCGAGCTGGCTCGCGAGCGCGTCGGGTACGATCCCGTCGGCATCGAGCGCGGCACCCGACCAGGTCACGCCGAGCCGCCTGAGGCGCGCAAACACGGCGCCGTAGGTGAAGTCCTCGAGGATCACGTGATCCCCGCGCTCCAGCATGAGCTGGTTGACGAGGTCGATGCCCTGCAGCGAGCCGGACGTGATCAGGACATCGTCCGGCCGGGCCTCGATCCCGCGCGACTCGCGCAGCTTGCGGCACACGAAGCCGCGCAGACCGTCATGGCCGAGGCCGCTCTGGCCGAGATTGTAGATCGCGAGCCGCTGCCCCTGCTCGCGGATCGCGCGCGCCGCGATGTCGGCGAGCGCATCGACCGGGATGTGCTCGGGATCGTTGTGACCGACCGAGAAATTGAACGGCGCAAGGAAGGCAGCCGGTTTCGCCGGATCCGGAAGACCGCTCCGGAACCGCGATGCGTATGCGAAACCCATGCTGACCCCCGACGTCGATCCTGGCGCCGCACGACCGTTCAGGTTCCGTGCGGATGCCGCAGCATCATCCGCGCAGTGCCGTTCTGCAATCGCGATGGGCACGCCGCCCTGGATTCTTCGCGAGGCAATGCCGGGAGCGGCGCCTGGCGCCGATCCTCGGTCGAGCAATCCGTCGAGACCAGCTCGATCAGGTCGCGCGGTAGCGCCCCACCGCGGCTTCGTCCCACTCGATCCCCGTCCCGGGTTCGTCGCGGATTGCCGCCTTCCCGTGCCGGATCTCCATCGGTCGAGCCAGGATCGGCGAGGCCCAGTCGACGAACTCGAGCCAATGGCGCGTCGGCGTCGCGGCCATCAGGTGCACGCTGACCTCCGGGAACAGATGGGTCGAGATCGGCATCCCGGCGGCATTCGCCAGTGCTGCCGCCTGCAGCCAGCCGGTGACGCCGCCGATCTTCATCGCATCGGGCATGCCCAGGTCCGATGCACCGAAGCCGAGGCTCAGCGCCATCTCGTCGGGACCCCACCAGTTCTCGCCGATCTGGATCGGGCACGTCGACGCGGCGCGCACACGCGCGCATCCGTGGTAGTCGTGCGCGAGACACGGCTCCTCGATCCAGGTCAGGCCTTCGTCGGCGAGCGCGCGGACGCGTCGCTCGGCTTCGGGAACCGCGAGGCCCTGGTTGTAGTCCGACATCAGGCGCACGCCGTCGCCGAGGGCCGACCTCACGGCCCGGACGACCTGGATGTCGGTCTCGAGAGTCGGATAGCCGAGGCGAACCTTGATCGCGGAGAAGCCCGCTCCGACCAGCGTCCGCGCCTCGGCGGGCGCGAGGTCCGGGCCGACAAGCCCGAGCCCGCAGCTGTTGTAGGCGGGAATCTCGACCGGGTCGGCGCCGAGCGCGCGCGCCAGCGGCTGGCCCTGCACGCGCGCCAGCGCGTCCCACGCCGCCATGTCGATCCCGGCCAGCGCCATTCCGACGATGCCCTTCCCGCCGAGCAGGCGGAACCGAGCCTGCAGCGTACGGTTGATGTCGAGCGGTGCAAGCGTCATTCCCTCGAGGACCGGCGCCAGATTGGCGAGGAGATCGCACACCGGCTTCAGGACGGGCGGCGTGTAGCAGAACAGGTAGGTTCGACCGGTGACGCCCTCGTTGGTGTGAAGGTCGATCAGCGCGAGCGGCGCGATGCGGATCGTGCCGCTGCTCGTCTGCAGCGGGATCCGCATCGGCACGTGAACTGCACGCACGTCGAGGCCGCGGATGGCCAGCCGTCCCGATGCGCTCATGACCCACCTCCGATCCGGCGAAGAACGGACCGACTATGCTGGCTCCCGCCGGCGGCCGGAAGCGGCCGGCGCGCGAGGACCAAGATTTCGCGCGGTCCGCTCGGTGGTACGACCGACAGGCCGCCTACAGCAGCTTCACCAGCGCCGAGATGATCGCCGTCTGGCCAAGCAGCAGGCCGATCATCCACTCCGTCAGATCGGTGCGGAGCTCGGCCAGGCGCATGTCGAGGTGATCACGGGTGACGGCCGACTCGCCGATCGTGTCGGCGAGCGCTTCCGCAGTCGCGTCGGCCTGTTGCGACGGCACGCCGGCCGCCGCGAGGCGTCGGGCGAGCTTCAAGGTGTCGAAGGCGACGTTCCCCATGCACCGATTGCGCCATAAGGTGCGGGGGTTGACGACTCCTCCCAGGCAGTAGCCGACGGGGTGGAGACGCCGGCCGCTGTGGAAATCAGTCGGCGCCGGCGCTTACAGCCCGTCGAACGGCGCCTCGCGCACGCGCAGGAATTCGCGCAGCGGCATCTCCTTGAGCATGCGCATCCAGCGCCGGCCCTCCTCGGAGGCGTGGAGCGTGGCAGTGGTCTCCAGGTTGTACTGCCACGAGCTGTCGAGGCCGGCAGCCATCTGCTGGTGGTTGAGCGCCGCCTTGGCGAACTTGATCGCGGGCAGCGGCATGCGCGCAAGCTTGCGGGCCAGCTTGCGCGCCTCGTCCATCAGCGCTTCGCGCGGCACGGCCTTGTTGACCAGATGGATGCGCGCGGCCTCGCGGCCGTCGATCAGGTCGCCGGTGTACATCAACCAGCGCGTGTGCCGCATCGGCACGAGCCAGGGCATCATCAGCGAAGGCGGCGCCGAGGCGTGGCGCACCTCCGGCTCGCCGAACATCGCGTCCTCCGCGGCGATGGCGAGATCGCAGCACATCATCAGCTCGAGCCCGCCGGCGAGCGCGTAGCCGTTGACCGCCGCGACGATCGGGATCGGCGCCTTCCAGATCGCCATCAGCTTCGCGCAGTTGCCGGCGATGTTGTCGCGCCAGCCCTCGGTATCGAGCTCGAAGTCGTCGCTGTTGAGATCATAGCCCGCGGTGAAGGCGCGGCCGGCGCCGGTCAGGATCAGCGCATTGATCCCCGGATCCTTCGCCGCCATCGCCACCGCCCGGTCGAGCTCCTCGATCAGGTCGCCGTTGAGCGAGTTCATCTTCTCCGGGCGGTTCATCGTCACGGTCGCGAAGCGATCGGTCGCGTCGCGCTCGAAGAGGATCGTCTGGTAGGTCATGGGCGGGCCTCCTCGGCCGGGTGTTCGAGATCGATGATGTCGGCGGAAATGTCGGCGCCATGCAGCGCCGCGACGAGGGCGGCGCGACGCGTGCGGCAGACACGTTGGTTCAGGCTGCCCTTGTCGCTGACTTCGCCGGTCGCCGGCGAGGGCTCGTCGAGCGCGATCGCGACTCGCGCGATCATCGTGCTCGACCCGGCGTTCGCGCGGTTGTACGCGCGCAGCGCGTCGCGCAGGCGGGCCCGAAGCACGGCCAGGTCGAGTGCGCGCGCGGCCGGATCGAGGAAAAGGATCGCACCGGGTGCGTGCCGACCCTCGCCGGTGATCACGACGTCGCGCACCAGGG
>JAEULA010000122.1 GCA_016793165.1 Alphaproteobacteria bacterium
GGGCGTAGGTGGTGCGCAGCGCCGGATCAGGGCGTCAGCGCCGGCGCGAATCTCCCCCTGGCGCGCGCTGTCGCGCGCGCCTGTCCCCCTCATTCGAGGGGGACGTTGGCGGTAGTGCGCGGCCCAACCGTCCCCCTCGAACGAGGAGGACAGCTAGGATAGCGCTGCCCCGACCGTCCCCCTCGAATGAGGGGGACAGGCCGCGAAGCGGCCAGGGGGAGAGTCATTCCCCCGCCGCCGCCACGATCCCCGCCACCACACCGACAAGATCATCGAACGCGTCCTCGTTTCGGATCCGGACCACCCGGATCCCGCACCGCGCGTTGAACGCATCCCGCGCCACATCCCGCCGCTGCTCGGCCTCCCCGTCATGCGCCGCGCCATTCAGCTCGACCGCCAGCCTGGCGTGCGCGCAATAGAAGTCGACGACATACGGCCCGACGCCATGCTGCCGCCGAAACCGCAGCCCGTCGTCGCGACGCCCGCGCAGGGCACCCCACAGCAGCCGCTCGGCACGCGGTGCATCGCGACGCAACTCGCGCCGTCGGTCGCGAAGCGCCGGTCGATCGTGGATCTTGCCCATGCCTGGAGTGTCGGGACTCTGCCGGTCGGGTCGAAACGGGCATCGGCGCTACCACTCTCCCCCTGGCCGCTTCGCGGCCTGTCCCCCTCATTCGAGGGGACAGTTCCGGTAGCGCTACCCCAACCGTCTCCCTCGAATGCGGGGACAGGCGCGCGCGAAGCGCGCGCCAGGGGGAGCGTCGTCCCACCGCCGATCGCCGTGCCCATATCGCTGCTTGAGTCCCGCCCCGATTGCCCCGACAGTTCCCCGCCATGGACGACCTCAAGGACAAGCGCGTGCTCGTCACCGGTGCGAGCACCGGCATCGGCGCCGCGGTCGCGATCGGGTTCGGCGCCGCCGGTGCTGCCGTCGGCGTGCACTACAACGCCAGCCGCGCGGAGGCCGAGGCGGTCGCGGCGACGATCCGGAATGCGGGCGGCCGCGCCGAGCTGCTGCAGGCCGATGTGCGCGACGGGGCGGCGACCCGGGCCCTGATCCATCAGGCGGCGACCGCGCTCGGCGGGCTTGACGTGCTCATCAACAACGCCGGCCACGTCATCAAGCGTACGCTGCTCGACGACCTCGACGAGGCGCTGTTCGACGAGCTCGTCGACCTCAACATGCGCTCGGTCTTCGTCGCCACGCAGGAGGCCGTGCGTCTCTTCGTCAAGCAGGGCCACGGCAACATCATCAACACGACATCGATCTCGGCGCGCATGGGCGGCGGCCCGGGAGTCGCGCTCTATGCCGGCACCAAGGGCTTCGTCTCCGCCTTCACGCGCAACGTCGCGCGCGAGCTCGCCCCCAAGGGCATCCGGTGCAACGCGGTGTCGCCCGGCGTCATCGAGACGCCCCTGCACGCGCGGCTCACCGCGCCGACGATCATGGAGACCATGCGCCAGGCCGTGCCAATGGGCCGCCTCGGCGTGCCCGAGGAATGCGTCGGCGCCTATCTCTATTTCGCCTCGGACAGGCTGTCGGGCTACGTGACCGGACAGGTGCTCGAGGTCAACGGCGGACAGTTGATGGTGTGATGCGCGATCTCTCGAAACATCCCGAGCTCCTCTCGATCAACCACGCGACCGTGCGCATGCAGTGCACGCTGCCGCAGCTGGTCGACCTCTGCGCGCGCAAGGGCGTGCGGGCCATCGCCACCTGGCGCGACAAGATCGCCGATCACGGCATCGAGGCCTCGGCGCGGCTGATCCGCGACGCGGGCCTCCGCGTCACCGGCCATTGCCGCGCCGGGCTGTTCGCGGCGAACACGGCCGAGGAGCGCAAGGCGATCCTCGCCGAGAACTGTCGCGCCCTCGACGAGGCCGCGGCGGTGGGGGCGGAGAGCCTCTGCGTCATCGGCGGCGGCCTGCCCAAGGGATCGCGCGACATTGCGGGCGCGCATGAACAGGTGCGCGACGGCCTTGCCGCGATGCTGGAGCACGCGCGCAGGGTCGGCGTGAAGATCGGCCTCGAGCCGCTGCACCCGATGTACGCCGCCGACCGCGCCTGCGTGAACACGATGAAGCACGCCAACGACCTGTGCGACGCGCTTGGGCCGGGCATCGGCATCCTGGTCGACGTCTATCACGTGTGGTGGGACCCCGAGCTGCCCGCCGAGATCGCCCGCGCGGGCCGCGCCGGCCGCATCCTCGGCTTCCATGTCTGCGACTGGCTGGTGCCGATGCGCGACATGCTGCTCGATCGCGGCATGATGGGCGACGGCGTCATCGACATCCCGCGCATCCGCGGCCTGGTCGAAGGCGCCGGCTACCGCGGCAGCGTCGAGGTCGAGATCTTCTCGGCGGAGAACTGGTGGAAGCGGGACGCGGGCGAGGTGTTCGACGTGTGCAAGCAGCGTTATGCGACGGTGTGCTGACGGAGCACGTGTTCCGGAAGCGGTGTCGGGGACACTTCCTGCAATCCTTCGAATCAAGGCCGCCGAAGGACGAGCAGTGCGGGCAATGTGCTCAAGAGGAGCAGCATGGGCGCCGGCACTGGAACGTTATGCCCGTCGACTTCACCGAAGATCACGCCGGTCCCAGTCCATGGATCGCTAGTCGTGAAGCCGGACGTCGCATCGAATCCGATGGGCGACGTCGAGAATAGGAAACCAGGCAGAAGATCGCTCGTTCCGTCGACGATCGAGAGCATATTGCCGAGGTCGTAGGCCGACGGGAAGCTCAGCCACTGGACGAGATCGACAGCGATGTAGAGATCGTCGACGCCGAGAGAGTCGAAGATCATCGGGACGAGATATTCGGCACCGCCGGTGAAGGCTTCATTCATGACTCCAAGTTCGCCATGCGCCAGCGAACCGGGCTCCCCGACGACGTAGGCGAGGGTCATGTCCGAGAAATACGGATCGCCGAGGGTCACGCGCAGCCGGTAGTCGGTGGCCGGCAGCGTGTCCCCACCCGGGAGGGGCTTTGGCGGCAGCGCTCCGCCGACCTTCTTCGCCTGTTTCCCGGCGGGCACGCCGGGCACCGCGGCCGTCGTGCCGTCCGGGTAGCTCGCCTCGACGAAGTTGATCACGGCCGGCCCGCCGAGGACGGCCGGGTCGTAGGACCAACCGGCGGGAATTGCGGCTCGGACATGCGAGGCCTTGGCGCTGATCGTTGCGGCGCCGGCGGCCGGGACGACGACCTGCCACGAGTAGACATCGTGGTGGCCCGGATGGGCGATGACCAGGGCTCCGGCCTTTGCCACCGGTGCGCCGAGCGCATACGCGCCCGCATTCATCGACACGGGTGCGGCCGGATTGGGCGCCGCTTCGCCCGCGTCCGGCGCGGGTGCGAGGTGCTGCAGATCGAAGGAGAGGTTCTTCACGGCGCCGGCAGCGACAGCCGGGCTGGTGGGCGCGATCAGCCAATTCGGGCCGCAGCGATTTGGACCGGCCTCCGCCGCGGCCGGCACGATTCCCCAGTTCCAACTCGACACCGCGCAACCAAGGGGTCCGACCCCCGGTCCGGCGCCGGCATTGACGATCGCACCGGGCGCCGGTACGGCGGCGAGGAGCCCGAATGCAAGCGCGCTGATTCCGAGACGAGTCCGCAATCGGTTCGCTGACATGGCATACCTCTCCATATCGCGTCCGCCTGGACGACGTACCACCGCACTCTGGTTGTCTATCGAGCCGAGTCAAATCAATTGACGGTGACCGCAGGGTTTCGCCCTTTCGAGACTCAGCGTTTCCCCGCCGCTTGATTCTCTCGATTGAAATCGTGGTGACGCAGAGAACTGAGCGCCGCGGTGCATGTTTCTGGCGCAATGCCATTGCATCCTCCACCTTAGTGCACGGTCTGGGCATCCCTTCTCCAGATCGGCCCGTTTCGACGCGCTTGTCTCGGCGGCGCGGCGGTGCGAGGGGCAGGACGCTGCAATGCGCGCCGCGTGCAAGAGCGCCACTCGGGTCATCGTCGGCGTCACCCCCGTCCGGGCATCTGCCCTGACACCAATGCCTCCACTCCCTTGACGCACGCCGCGCCCTCCGGCGGTATTGACGTGTCTTCGCTTTCGAGCCGTGCCCCATGCACGCCATGGAGGGGATCATGAGGCGACGGTATGTCATGGCGCTGGGAGGCGCCGTCGCGGCGCTGCAGCAGAGCGGCGCGCTCGCCCAGTCGCGCGCGAGGACTCCGAGAGTCGGATATCTCTGGCACGCAGGGAGCGCCGAGGAGGAGGAGCCCTACTTCAGCGCTCTGCGCGACGGGTTCGCGCGGCTGTCCTACGTCGAGGGCCGCACCGTCGAGTTGATCCACCGCTTTCCCAATGAGGATCCGGCACGGTTCCTCGCGATGGCCGAAGAGCTGGTCGCGCAGCGCGTAGATGTCTTGATGGGTGGCGGGGCCACCGCCCCTTTCCTCAAGCGGGCCACCTCCCGCATTCCGATCGTGTTCATGTTCGTGGCCGATCCAGTCGGCATGGGGCTCGCCGACAGCCTCGCCCGGCCCGGCGGCAACGCGACCGGACTGACGAACTTCGGGCGCGATATCGCGGGCAAGCGGCTGCAGATCCTCCAGCAGCTCGTTCCGGGGATCACCCGTGTCGGCTTCGTCGTGAACCCGAGCCTTCCCGCAACTCGGCTCTATGTGGACGTCATGACCGACGCGGCCGGGCGACTGGGGTTGAGTCTGCATGTCTTCGGTGCGAATTCGATCGAGGAGTTCGAGCCGACTTTCGACGCGATGGTCAAGGCGGGCATGCAGGCCGTCACCCTTGCGCAGGGCGGGACGGCATTCCAGGCCCGTGCCCTGACTCCTCGATTGGCGCTCGCGCGCAGGCTGCCGCTGCTGTCCTACTCGCGCGAGACGTTCGAGCACGGCGCACTGGCATCCTACGGGCCGTCGAATGTCGAGGCCGTGATCCGGTCCACCGTGTTCGTCGACAAGATCCTGCGGGGCGCGAAGCCTGCGGAGATCCCCGTCGAGCAGCCGACGACGCTCGAACTTCTGATCAATCTGAAGACCGCGCAGGCGCTCGGCCTCAGCATCGCCGACCATCTCCGCCAGGCCGCGTCCGAGGTGGTTGATTAGGACGGCAGTCGGGTACCGCGGGACGGAGTCATAGCGGGGCTCGATGGTCCACCGGTCGGACTCTCGTCCGCCGAAGATTCGGTTCCGGAGCGTGACCGGACCTCCGCACCGCAGCGAGGATTGCCATCTGGTCCTCATAAGCTGGGTCGCGTAGAAAACTTCCCCAGTATTTGATTTCACAAGCTGCATCTCTGCAGTCCGCGGGGCCGTGGTTCGCTACGCGAAAGGGGGCAGCGTGACACTCGCCTCGCGCTTCAGGGCATCAGCTTGTTGGCGGCGGCCCATCGGGTGATGGCATCGCGTGCCGTTGGTGCGGGGCCCAGGAGGCGTTCCTGCTTCGTGACGTCGGCCACGAAGCGGCCGGTCCTGAAGAACAGGAACATCCGCATCAGGTCATAGCCCAGTTCCGAGACCAGCCTGATCGGTCGCACCAGCACGCGGAACACGAGCCAGGGGACGACCCAGACCGACAGGGGCCTCCTTGTCACCTCGGTGATCAGTTCGGCGATCTCACGCTGGCTCTTCGCGCCATCGCGCCAGCCGATATCGATGGTCTGATTGGTGATTTCGTCCCTGGGACATGTCGCCGCCTTCGCCAGGCACGCCGCCAGATCGTCGGTCAACACGTAGGACCACCTGGTGGTCCTGTCCCCGACGGCAACGAACCGTCCCGCCTTCGCGCCTTCGGCGACATAGTCCTTGCTCTGATCCAGGAATGCCGGCGCGCGGACGAACACATAGGGAATACCGGAGGCCTTGATCAGGTCCTCCGCCACCTTCTTGGCATGGAAATGCGGCACCTCGGACGCGGCCTCGCAGGCCACGATGCTGAGGAACACGAAGCGCTTCACGCGTGCCCGCGCGGCGGCCTCGATCAGGTTCCTGTTGCCCTGAAAATCCGCTTCGATCGTCTCCTTCATGTAGCCGTTGGCCGAACTCACCACGACGTCCACGCCCTTGAGCGCGGCGTCCAACGAGGCGACGTCCATCATGTCCCCGCGCATCCACTCCACGGCCGCGGACGAATCGACCGGTGCGCTCCGCCGCGACATGGCGCGGAGGTCGACCGCACCGTCCCGCTCGAGATGACGAAGGATCTTGCTGCCCAGAAATCCGGTCGCGCCGACGACGAGAATACTTTGGCTGTGCATCGAGCCTACCTTCCAAGGGTTGGCGGCTGCGTCGTCGTCACGCGCAGCAGGATAGCGCGCGCATGGCGCGGCCGATCGATCCGGGTGATGAGCCGGAAGATGTGATCGGCCACAGGAGATCCTCTCAGGAACCGGACCGGCGGCACGTCGCCAGCGGGCTCCAGGTCAGCCTCCAAAATCATGCCTTGAGCCAAGATGCATCCATCGCTCTGTCGATCGGCGCCCGTTGCCAGTGACGCGATTGTCTTCATCGGCGCGCTGTACGCGAACAGGAGGGGGAGTCGATCGGTTCATCGATGGCGATCACGAAGCGTCCGTGCCGCCGCCACCTCGTTGCACAGCTTGGCGTAGACCTCGTCGATGTCGACGCGCGCGGCCGATCCCGGGGCGAAGCCGCAATCGGGGTTGAGGGTGATGCGGGACTTGTCGGTGTGCTGCATCGCCTGCTCGACGCGCGCGACGATCGTCTCGGGCGTGTCGACTTCGCCGGGGGTGACGCTCACGCAGCCCAGGCCGATCTCGAAGTCCTCGCGCAGGCCGCGCAGCACGGCGGCGTCGCCCGCACCGGCCGAGGTGAATTCCATGGTCAGGTGCCGGACCTTGAGCGCGTTGAGGTGGGGGAGGATGCGCTCGAAGCCGCCTTCGTGCTGCTTCTCGCCGCGCACGCGCGCACCCGCTCGGCGGCAGAGATGGACGGCGAAGTTGAGCGTCGGGAACCCGGCGACGACGGCGTTGACCATGTCGACGGCGAAGGCGGCGGCGCGCTCGGGATCGTCGTATTGCGCGCGGACCTTGGGGTCGACGAAGAGGCAGAGATGCGGGTCGTCGATCTGGACGATGTCGGCGCCGGAGGCCGCGATCAGCTCGATCTCGCGGCGCAGGATCGGCACGCAGTCGCGCACGAAGTCGTCGCGGTCGGGATAGGCCTTGCGCGAGCGCACGGGGTCCCACAGCCGCTCGCCGAGCAGTGCAGGGGCGGGCAGGGTGATCTTCACCTGCCGCGTGGTGAGCTTGCGCACAAAGCTCGCTTCGCGCGCGATAAATCCCGGGCTCGAGGAGGCGAGGCGGTCGACGACGGTGGTCCAGGGGCGGCCGTCGATCGGGTTGACGCCCCTGGCGAAGCCGTGCGCCAGCTCGGCGATGACGCCGATATAGGAGTGGCGGCGCCATTCGCCGTCGGTGACGACGTCGAGCCCGGCGCGCTCCTGCATGGCGATCGCGTAGGCGACGGCGCGGTCCATCGCCACGTCGTCCTCGGGGCCGCGGCGCTCGAGCAAGTCGCGCACGAATTGCGGGCGCGGCAGCGAGCCGACGACGGAGGCGGGAAACAGCGGGGTTGTCATCGGAACCGCCAGAGCTGCTCGGCGTTGGCGAGATCCTCGAGCGTGTCGATCTCGCGATAGTCGCCGTGGGTGTCGGCATGGGCGAAGGTCTCGCCCGCCTCGATCATGTCCTGGAACAGGTGGATCAGATAGGCCTTCTCGAACACCGCAGCTTCGCGGAAGGGCCTGCCCGCGTGCGCGGCGCGGCGCCTGTGGTAGTGCGCGCGCAGTCGCGCGGCACCGGCGGCCGAGTACTTGGCCACGCCGATGAACTCGCCATAGGCGGCGTCGTTCGGGATGGCGCGATGGACGCGGGTGATGCGGCCGCCCGCGGCGGTCACCTTCTCGGCGTCGTGCGGCGGGTGGAGGCTGCGCGGTCGGTAGTGCTCGACCCAGTCGGTGTCGACGCCGAGCACGAGGTCGCCGGGCGAGGCCACGAGCTTGGCGACGATCTCGGGCGTGTAGAGGATGTCGGCGTAGCTGGAGAGGAACGGTCCGTCCATCAGGTCCTCGGCGCACATCAGCGAGGCGAGGATGTTGTTGTTCGGCCAGTCGGCGTTCTCGCGAAAGACGAAGTCCGGGTAGTCGCGCTTCACGATGTCGATGTAGTAGCCGCCGATGAAGCAGATCTCGGTGGCGCCGCCGCGGCGCAGCGCGTCGACGATCCAGTCGAGGATCCGCCGGCCGCGGATCTCCGTGTAGCACTTGGGCGCCGTCTCGGTGCGCGGCATGAGGCGCTGGCCGCGTCCGGCGCCGATGATGATGGCTCTCACGAGCGAAGGCTCCTTGTGTTCGGCGTGGCGGATCGGTGAAGTAGCAGGTGAGTCAGTGCATCCCCTCCTGTCGCGTGCAGCGTGATAGGAGGGGTGCCGCCGAAGGCGGTGGGGAGGTCAATGGCGGCTCCTGGAGCCATGCTTGACCTCCCCGTCACGCGCTTCGCGCGTGCCACCCCTTCTATCCGCGCTGCCGCACGGACAGGAGGGGATGACAGGGAGGGAAGACGGGCATGTATCGGGAGAAGTTCGACTTGGCCGGCCGCATCGCGGTCGTCACCGGCGCGGCGCAGGGCATCGGCTTCGCGATCGCAACGGCGCTGGCCGAGCACGGGGCGCTGGTCGTGATCGCCGATCGCGACGCGCGGCTCGGCGCCGAGGCGGCGCAGAAGCTGAAGGGGGCCGTGTTCGCGCAACTCGACGTGACCGATCGCGAGGCCGTGCGTCGGCTCGCCGACGATCTTGTCGCGCGTCACGGGAAGGTCGACATCCTGGTCAACAACGCCGGGATCGCGCGCAACTCGCCGGCCGTCGAGACGCCGGAATCCGAGTGGCGCGAGGTCATGGACATCAACCTCAACGGCGTGTGGTGGTGCTGCCAGGCATTCGGACGGCACATGGTCGCCCGACGCTCCGGCGCGATCGTGAATATCGGCTCGATGTCGGGGCTCATCGCCAACAAGCCGCAGCCGCAGGCGCCCTACAACGCTTCCAAGGCCGCCGTTCACATGCTGACCAAGTCGCTCGCGACCGAGTGGGCCGGGCATGGCGTGCGCGTGAATGCGGTCGCGCCCGGCTACATCGGCACCGAGCTCACCAAGCGCGGCCTGTCCAATCCGGTGTGGAAGAAGACCTGGCTCGAGATGACGCCGACCGGTCGCGTGGGCGAACCCGAGGAGGTCGCCGCGACGGTACTGTTCCTCGCGACCGATGCGGCGAGCTACGTCACGGGCAGCATCGTGTCCGTGGATGGCGGGTACACGTCCTGGTGAGCCGAGGCGCGTCGGGTGCACCCTGAAGCCGTCTCTCGCGTATGCCGGAGCCACGTCGTGCGTCGCGCCGCGAGGTCCAGCGGCGCGATGCGGAGCGGTGAGGGAGTGGTCGGTGCCGCGGGGGGCGGGACTGTCCCCCTGGCCGCTTCGCGGCCTGCTCCCCTCATTCGAGGGGGACGGTTGGGCGCCCGCTTCACCCAGCGTTCCCCTCGAATAAGGGGGACGGGCGCCGCGCAGCGGCGCCAGGGGGAGAGTCGCAACGGCCCCGCTCATGCCCCGTCGCCCAGTATGCCCCGCATCTCCCGGTCGATCTCCTGCAGCCGCCGCATCGCGCGGTAGCGGCGGTCGAAGAAGTCGGCGTGGCGCCTGTCGGGGGCGACGACGCGGCCCTCGCGGACCATGGCGCGGCCGGCGGCTTCCAACGACGGGTGCAGGCCCGCGGCGGTGGCGGCGACGGCGGCAGTGCCGAGCAGGACGCCGTCCTCCTCCTCGGGCAGCACGACGTGGCAGCCGGTGGCGTCGGCGTAGAGCCTCACGAGCAACTCGCTGGCGACGTGGCCGCCGGTCAGGTGCAGCCGGTCGATCGCATAGCCCCGGGCGTTCATCGCCTCGACGATGTGGCGCGTGCCGAGCGCCACGCCGAGTGCCGCCGCGTAGTAGAGCCGCGCGAGCGAGTCGAAGCCGCTGTCGATCGACAGCCCGAGCACGCCGCCGCGCGCGTGCGGATCGGCGAGCGGAGAACGGTTGCCATGGAAGTCCGGCAGGACCTGAAGGGTGCCGAGCATCGCCGGCCCCTCGGCCGCGACGAGCTCGGCGGCACGCCCGCCGACGCGGGCGTGGCGATCCTTGCCAAGCGCGCGCCCCTCGGCGTGCCAGTCGAGCACGTGGTCGAGCAGCGCGCCGCTGGCCGACTGCCCGCCCTCGTTGAGCCACAGGCCGGGGATCATCGCGCCGAAATACGGGCCCCAGACGCCCGGGATCGGCCGGGGCGTCGCCGACACCGCCATGTGGCAGGTCGAGGTGCCGGCGATCATCGCGAGCCGCGTGTTGAGCTCGGCCGCATTGCGGCCGCCCAGCACGCCCACGCCGCCGGCATGCGCGTCGATCAGGCCGACGCCGCCGATGCACGAAGTCGTGAGGCCGAGCTCGCGCGCGGCCTCGGCGCCAAGTGGGCCGGCGGTGGCACCGATCGGCAGCGCGGTGTCGGGGATCTTGAGGCGCCGGCGCAGATCGCCGAGATCGAAGCGGTCGAGCAGGTCCTGCTGCCAACCGGGCGTCTCGTGCGCGAGATAGGTCCACTTGCAGGTGACGGTGCAGGTCGAGATCGCCGCGCGGCCGGTCGCGCGCCACAGCAGGAAGTCGGCGAGGTCGAGCGCGCGGCCGTAGCGCGCCCAGAGCTTCGGCTGATGGCGCTTGAGCCAGAGCAGCTTGGGCAGCTCCATCTCAGGCGACATCACGCCGCCGACATGGTCGAGCACGCGATGGCCGCTCGCCGTGAATTCTTCCGCCTCGACCGTTGCGCGATGGTCGGCCCACATCACGACGTTCCATCGATCCTCGCCCGAGGGCGAGACGCTCGCGGGCCGGTCGTCGGCGCCGAGCATGACCAGCGAGCAGGTCGCATCGAAGGCGAGGCCGGCGACGGCGGCCGGATCGGCCTTGGCCTCGGCGAGCGCGCCGCGCGAGGCGGCGCAGACCGCGCGCCAGATCTCGTCCGAGTCGTGCTCGGCCCAGTCGGGCTGCGGGCGGTTGATCGCGAAGGGATGCGTCGCGCGGCCGAGCAGCCGGCCGTCGGCGCCGAAGACGCCCGCGCGCGCCGTCGTCGAGCCGACATCGATCGCCATCACCAGGCGGCGTTGAGTCATCGGGCGGTCTCCTTACTCATCCCCTCCTGTCGCGCGCAACGCGATAGGAGGGGTGGCCGAGCGAAGCGAGGTCGGGGAGGTCAATGGCGTCTCGAGCGAGCCACGCTTGGCCTCCCCGTCACCGCGCTTCGCGCGGCGCCACCCCGCCTATTCGGCTTCGCCGAACTGGAGGGGATGAGTCTCACAGGTTGAACGTGTTCGTCGTGTCGAGGAAGTCGTGGAAGTGCGCGACGGTGAGGCCGTCGCTCAGGAAGACCACCGCATAGGCCGGCGGTTCGTGGCTGCCGGGGACGATGCCGCCGGTGACGAAGTCCAGCGCGACCTGGTGGCTGGTCGCGCGCATCGTCGTGAACGGGATGCCGTTCCAGCTGCCGCCGATCGGGCGATGCAGATGGCCGAAGAACAGGTGCTTGATGTTGGTGCGCCCGGTGACGACCCGGGTGAAGCGCTCGGGCTCCTGCAGCGCGATCTCGTCCATGCGCTTGAGCCGGACGGGGAACGGCGGGTGGTGCATGAACAGGTAGACCGGCTTGCCGGCGTTGCGATCGAGCTCCGCGGCGAGCCAGTCGAGGCGCTTCTGGCACAGCCACCCCCACGAAACGCCGGGCTCGTTGGTGTCGATGCAGACGAAGCGTCCGGCCGGCGTGTCGAAGGCGAACTGAACGAAGCCGTTGGCATCGCGCGGCCGGTCGGGGAAGACGTCGACGAAGTTCGCGCGGTCGTCGTGGTTTCCCAGCAGCAGATGGACCGGGCAGCGGAGCCTGGTCAACGCCGCCTTGAGCGCACGGTAGGCCGGCAGCTGCCCCTTGTGCGCGAGATCGCCGGTGAAGACGGCGAAGGCCGCGTCGTGATGGTGACGGTTGATGTCGGCGACGCAGGCCTCGAGCCGCGACAGCGGGTCGAGGCCGTAGAGCGTCTGGCCCGGCTCGATGAGATGCGTATCGGTGACATGGATGAACTTCATGGTCTTCGTCCGCGGTTGGATCGACATACGGCCGCGATTCGACGCGCGCCGCCGCCGCCGCGACGGATCGTCTCAGAGGCGCGTCGTCCGTACAAGACGACGGACGGCGCTTGTCCAGGCTCCGCGGCCGGCGCTAGCGTCGGCCGCGGTCCAGGGGAGAAGCGACATGGGCAAGGTTCTGAGCGCGGCGCAGATCGAGCAGTATCGACGCGACGGTTATGTCCACCCGATCCGGGTGATGAGCGTCGAGCAGGCGGGGGAGGTACGTCGTCGCCTGGAGGCCTACGAGGCTTCGACGGGCGGGCCGCTGAAGGGCGATCTCCGCCACAAGTCGCACCTGCTGTTCTCGTGGCTGGCGGACATCGTGCACAACCGCACGATAATCGACGCGGTCGAGGACCTCTACGGACCGAACCTGTTCTGCTGGTCGTCGAGCTTTTTCATCAAGGAGCCGCGGACGCCGGCCTACGTCTCGTGGCACCAGGATTCAACCTATTGGGGGTTGAGCAAGCCCGACGTCGTGACCGCCTGGGTCGCGCTGTCGCCCTCGACCAAGGCGAACGGCGCGATGGAAGTCGCGCCGGGCACGCATCTGCTGAACCAGATCCCGCATCGCGACACCTTCAACAAGGACAATCTCCTGTCTCGCGGCCAGGAGATCGAGGTCGACGTCGACGCCTCGAAGGCCGTGACGATCGAGCTGCAGCCGGGGGAGATGTCCCTCCACCACGTGCTGCTGGTTCACGGCTCTGCGCCGAACCCGTCGGGCGAGCGGCGCATCGGGTACGCGCTGCGCTACATGCCGACCACGGTCTACCAGACCGCCGGCAACGAGGATTCCGCGACGCTCGTGCGCGGCGTCGACACGCTGGGTCGGTTCGAGCACGAGCCGCGGGCGACGCGCGACCTCGATCCCGAGTTCGTCGCGCTCCACCGCAGCATCACCGATCGCAACGCGCGGCTCCTCTATCGCGGCACCGACGTGAAGAGCTTCAACGACGCCAAGGCCGTTCGGGGCTAGGCATCATGGCCGGGCTCCAGTTCAAGGCGGCGGTGCTGCGCGCGCCGCGCACGCCGCTCGTCATCGAGACCGTCACCGCGCGCGACCTCGGTCCCGACGACGTCCTGGTCCGCGTGCGGGCCGCCGGCCTGTGCCACACCGATCTCGAGGTGATCGAGGGCCAGCTCGTGTTCCCGATGCCGATCGTGCTCGGCCACGAGGCCGCGGGCATCGTCGAGCGCGTCGGGTCCGCCGTGACCGATCTCTCGGTCGGCGACCACGTCATCCTGCATTGGAACCCGCATTGCGGGCACTGCTTCTACTGCGACCGCGACCAGCCCATCCTGTGCGAGGACTATCTCGCCAATGGCGGCAAGGCGGGCGGCCTCGACGGCCGGCCGGTCTACAGCTCGGCCCAGGGCGCGCCCATCCACAACCTCATGTATCTCGGCGCCTTCGGCGAATATTGCATCGTGCCGGCGCAGAGCGCGGTGCGCATCCCCGCCGCGATGCCCTTCGATCGCGCCTGCCTGATCGGTTGCGGCGTCATGACCGGGGTCGGCGCCGCCACGCGCATCGCGAAGCTCGAGTGGGGCGCGACGGCGCTCGTCCTCGGCTGCGGCGCGGTCGGCCTCTCCGCGGTCCAGGGCGCTCGCCTCGCCGGCGCCACGCGCATCATCGCGGTCGACATCGCGGACGCCAAGCTCGAGACGGCGCGCAAGGTCGGCGCGACGCACTGTGTGAATGCCACGCGCGAGGATCCCGTGGCGATCGCCAAGTCGCTGACCGGCGGCCGCGGCGCCGATGCCGTGTTCGAGTCCGCCGGCGCGCCGCAGACCTTCCGCGCCTCGGTCGAGGCCGTCCGGCCCGGCGGGCAGGTGGTCTGGCTCGGCAAGACCGGCGTCAACGACGACGTGTCGTTCCGCTGGGGCGCGCTGATGCAGGAGAAGCGCATCGTGCGGTCCAGCTACGGCGGCGCGCGGCCCGAGCGCGATTTCCCACTGATGGCGGAGAGCTACCTGCGCGGCGAGCTCAAGCTCGACGAGCTGATCAGCAGGCGCATCCGCCTCGACGAGATCAACGAGGGTTTCGCGGCGCTGAAGCGCGGCGAGGTCATCCGCGCCGTCGTGACCTTCGACTCGTGACGGGGGCCGGCATGTGCGCCCCGCCGCCGCATGTCGCCGCGCGGCATCATCCGCTCGCGATCGAGCATGTCGACGCGCCACACCGCTGGCACGCGGTTGGCGACTTCGCGCTCGAGTCCGGCGAGACGATCCGCGACTGCGGGATCAGCTGGGTGGAACACGGGATCGACGATCCGTCCGGCGCGCGGACCATCGTGGGGTTCACCGCGATCGGCGCCACCCATCATCGGCTCGACTTCCTCATCGGGCCCGGTCGCGCGCTGGACACGCGGCGCTACCGGATCATCGTGATCGATGCGCTCGGCAACGGTCTGAGCACGAGCCCGAGCAACTCCCGCCACCATCCGGGGCCGGCCTTCCCGCGCATCGCCATCCGCGACATGATCGCGGCCCAGCACCTGCTGCTGACCGGCGTGCTGGGGCTCGCGCGCGTGCACGCCGTGATCGGCGCCTCGATGGGTGGAATGCAGGCCCTGCAATGGGCGGTCAGCCATCCCGGAGTCGCCGACCGCGTCGTCGCGATGACCCCGATGGCCCGGACGACGCCGTGGTCGCGGGCGATCAACGAGGCCGCGCGTCGCGCGCTGACCGGCGACCCGGCCTTCGCCGGCGGCCACTACGCCGGCCAGCCGGCGCGCGGCTGGCGCGACTGGGCCGTGGTGATGCGGGTGATCGCGGCGCGCACCCCGGCGGCGCTGGAGGAAGTTCGCGATTTCGACGCCTGGCTGGCGCCGCTGGTGGACGGCATCCTGGCGATCGGCGTCGATGCCAACGACTACATCGCCCAGAGCCGCGCCTACGACGCCCACGACGTCGGCACGACGCCGGGGTTCCGCGGCGACACGCGCGCCGCCCTCGCGTCGATCGCCGCACCGGTGCTGGTCGCCGCGCCGCCGCTCGACCTCTACAACCCGAGCGAGGCGGCGCAGGCCGCGGCCGCCGCGATCCCGCGCGGTCGTTTCATCGAGATCCCGTCGATCCTCGGGCATCACGCGGCGACGGCAATGGATTCGCACGCCGCCGCGTTCCTCGACGACCGGATCGGACGCTTCCTCGCGGAATGACCGTCCGTCCGGGCCGCCGCCGTCAGCCGTAGATGAAGTCCGTCGTCTTCCAGTTGTAGCCGTTGGCGGCGGTGATCGTCGCGCCGTCGGACAAGGTCGCGACGCTGCCGCTGGTGGATCGCAGGAAGACGCCGTCGCGCATGACGATCTTGTCCTCGGACGCCACGAAGTCGGTGATCCGGTCGTTGCCGGAGCTGTGGCCGTACAGGAAGCGATCCTGCCCGATGCCGCCGGTGAGCACGTCGTTGCCGCGGCCGCCCCAGATCGAGTTGCCGCCACCGTTGCCGACGAGGACGTCGTTGGCATCGCCGCCGTAGAGGCGCTCGATCCACGTCCCTTGCTGGATGGCGACGTAGTTGCCCGCGATCGTGCCGCCGGTGCGCAGATCGAAGTTGACGCTGGTCGTCACCGCGCTTGCATTCACCGTGTCCATGCCGCGCGTGTCGACCAGGGTGCGGCGCGAGGCGTCGAGACCGTACTTGGCGAATTCGTCCGTGTAGACGTACTGGTCGTTGTAGGTGACGTCGTCGCCGTAGGCGTTCAGGGTCCACGAGACCAGCTTGTTGCTGCTGCTGACGCCGCCCGTGCCGACGTCCTGGACCTTGAGCGTCCAGGTCCCGGCCGACGACTCGTCCCAGAACTGGGTCGAGCTCAGCGAGAAGACGATGTTGTCCATGCTCGTGCCGCTGCCCGCCGCGCCGCGCGCGACGCCCGGGCGATCGATCAGGAAGCTCTCCGTGCCCTTCGGGCTGATCAGGGATACGCGCAGGTCGCCGATGAAGTCGTGCGAGATGTTGAGATCGACTTCCATCTTGTCGATGTCCATCGCGCGCGTGAGATTCAGCGTCGAGTACACCGTGCCGGTGCTCCCGATCGTGAGGTTCGGCGTCGCCGTGGCGGATGCGACGTCCATCGTCGAATAGGTCGACCGCAGGGTCCAGGTCTCCGCGATCCGGACGGCGTCGTGCGCGTTGACGAGCCCGAACCCGTAGTCGGACGACGTGTGCATGCCGCCGCCGTTCCAGTTGTCGGAGTGGTTGAGCTGCCAGCTCGAGCGGGTGGAGTCGGTGAGTCGCGCGGAATAGGCCAGGATCTCCTGCACGTCGCGATAGCCGAGATTCCTGTTGGCCTCGAGCATCAGGCCGACGACGCCGGAGACGATCGGCGCGGCGAAGGAGGTGCCGTTCATGGTCACCGTGTCGCCGGAGTTGTAGCCGCCGTTCGTCGCGTCCGTCGTGAGGATGCCGACGCCGGGCGCCGAGACGAGCAGCGCGGCGCCGGGATTGGAGAACGACGCGACCACGCCGCTCGAGTCCGTCGCGGCGACGGCCGTCGTGTAGATCGAATTCTGATGGTTGTGGTAGTTCACGTCGTCGCCCGAGGCGCGACCGTTGCCGGCGGCGAAGATGACGTTCGTGCCGAGCCCGCCGCGACCGGTGGACACGGCGTTCACGAGCTCGGCCTCGACGCCGCTCATCCAGCCGTTGAAATTGTCGCTGAACATCGCGGTGTAGCCCCACGAGTTGTTCGCGACGTCGGCTTTGGCGGCCTCGTGCAGGGCGTCCATGATCTGGTAGGCGTTGCCCGCCGCCCCGTAGCCGATGCGCAGGCCGATCAGCGACGCATCCGGCGCCACGCCGACCAGGCCCACGCCGTTGTCGTCCGCGCCGATGACGCCCATCACCGTGGTGCCGTGGTTGTTGCCGGTCTCGTTGATGGCGTCGTTGTCGTACTTGATCAGATCCTGATCCGCGTTGCGATTGTAGTTCTTGGTCAGATCGTAGTGGTTGTAGTCGAAACCGTCGTCGATCACCGCGATCTTGATGCCGGCGCCGCGATACTCCGACCACACGGACTGGACGTTGATCCCGGCGGACCCGGGCGCGGCACCGCTGTTCACGTACCACTGCGAGCCGAGGAGCGTGTCGCTCGGGGCCGCAGTGCTCTTCGTCCATGTCGCATCGGGGCCGGCGAGCGTCGGTGCGGCCGGCGCGGCCCGGACGGGCGCGCTCGGGCTGACGTCGATGGGCTCGGCATGGTCGAGGTGGAAGGCGTTGTTCTCGAATTGGGTCTCATTCGAGTCGAACTGACGGCGACGCTGCATTCTTCAAGCTCCTGAAAGAGAGGCGGAGCGCTCGGCGCTCCCTCGGGATGGCGCGGAACCTGACACGCGGCGATTTAGGCTCGGCTGAATCGAAGCCGTGACTTTCGATCGACTTTGCACGCATCGCCGTCTTGTCGCCGGCTTGTCACACCGCGGCGCGCGCGTCCTTAAGGTTCTGTTAACCGCCGCCGCCCGATCCATGAACGCGACGGCGGGCAGCGCTCCGCGCGGCGCGCGCCTCCGCTTCACGATTAATTCGGGCCTCTTATTGTTTGCTAGGCGCTCGCGCCAAATCGCCGGTCACAGGGACAGATGAATCAGTCGCAACAATCTCCGACCCGCCTCACCAGCCAGATGCGGGGGACCTTCGTCACGGTCGGAATCTTCAGCGCCGTCATCAATGTGCTGATGCTGGCCTCGCCGCTCTACATGATGCAGGTCTTCGACCGCGTGGTCGCAAGCCGCTCGTGGGAGACGCTGATCTATCTCACCGCCATCGCGCTGGGGGCGCTGGCCGTGATGGCGGCGATCGACACGCTGCGCAGCCGCCTGATGACGCGCGTCGGCGAATGGCTCGAGCGCAAGGCGGGCAACGACGCCTTCCATCAGGCCGTGCTGCGGATGCCCGGCGGCCGGGCGCGTCGCAGCGGCGACGAGGCGCTGCGCGACATCGCGCGGGTCCGCGGCTTTCTCACGAGCCCGGTCGCGCTCGCGATCTTCGATGTGCCGTGGATGCCGCTCTACTTCGTCCTGACCTTCCTGCTTCATCCCCTGCTCGGCTGGGCGGCGGTCGTCGGCGGGATCGTGCTGATGGGTGTCGCGATCCTCGGCGACATTTCGACGCGCCGGCCGACCTCGGTTGCCGGCGAGGCGAACGAGCGCGCGATGCGGATCATGGCCGGCGCCCAGCGCAACGCCGAGGCGCTGCAGGCGATGGGCCTCGCGGCCTCCGTCGCGTCGCGCTGGGCCAATGCGATGGACGGGGCGCACACGGCCAGCCGCTCGGCGTCGGATCGCATGGCGATCCTCTCCGGCATGAGCAAGTTCCTGCGCTTCGGCCTGCAGATCGCGATCCTGGGGATCGGCGCCTGGCTCGTGGTGGAGCAGCAATTGACGGGCGGCGCTTCGATCGCCGCTTCGATCATCATCAGCCGCGCCCTCGGACCGATCGACCACGCGATCGGCTCGTGGCGGCAGATCGTCGCATCGCACCAGGCCTGGCAGCGGCTGAAGGCCTTCCTGGCGGTCTCGGGTCCGGCGCGGCGGACGGCGCTGCCGCCCCTGCGCGGCGCGCTCGCCTGCGAGCATGTCACCTACTGCCTGCCGGGCATCGAGCGCCCGCTGCTGCGCGACGTGAGCTTCGCGGTGCCGGCCGGCCGCTCGCTCGCGATCGTCGGCCCCTCGGGATCCGGCAAATCCACGCTCGCGCGGCTGATGGTGGGGGTGCTCGCGCCGACCGCGGGGACGGTGCGGCTGGACGGCGCCGACGCGTTCGCCATGCCGCGCGAGGAGGCCGGCCCGCAGATCGGCTACCTGCCGCAGGATGTCGAGCTGTTCGGCGGGACCGTCGCGGAGAACATCGCGCGCATGGAAGAGCCCGACGACTCGCTGGTCGTCACCGCGGCGCGGCGTGCCCGCGTCCACGACATGATCCTGCGGATGCCGGCGGGCTACGAATCCGAGGTCGGTGACGACGGCAGCCGCCTCTCGGGCGGCCAGCGCCAGCGGGTCGGCCTGGCTCGCGCGCTGTACGGCGAGCCGCGCTTCCTGGTGCTCGACGAGCCGAACGCCAATCTGGACATCGAAGGCGAGGAGGCCCTGGTCGAGGCGCTGCGCGAGCAGCAGCCGCGCGGTGCCACCGTCGTCATGGTCACGCACCGCCTCAATCTGGTGGCGCTCGCCGATTACGTGCTGCTGCTGCGCGAGGGCGCGGTCGAGATGTTCGGGCCGCGCGACGAGGTGCTCGCGCGCCTGCGCGGGCCGCGTCCGGCGCCGGCGCCCGCCGAGCAGATCGCGCAGAACAGGGCGCGGGGCGTCGCAGTCGCGGGAGGTGCGGCATGAACAGCGTCCATTCGCTTCCCAGCGCGCTGGCCGGGCGCGAGATCGGGGCACCCGTCCCCGCCGCGCGCAAGGCGCAGAGCCCGCGTGCGGTCGGCGTGCCCGTGCGGCCCGCGACGCGATTCGATTCGGGGCTCGGCTGGCTGCTCGTCGCGCTGTTCGTCGCGGGGCTCGGCGGCTGGGCGGCGCTGGCGCCGCTCGCCGCGGCGACGATGGCGCCGGGTCAGATCGTGGTCGAGGGCAGCCGGCGAACGGTGCAGCATCTCGAAGGCGGGATCATCCGCGAGTTCCTCGTTCGCGACGGCGCCGTGGTCGGCGTCGGCGACGTGCTCGTGCGACTCGACGACACTCAGACGGCGGCGACGACCGACGCCTTGCGCGGGACGGTCGACGGGTTCCGCGCGCTCGACGCGCGGCTGACCGCCGAGCGCGACGATGCGGCCGCGATCGCCTTTCCGGAGGAGCTCCTGGCGCGCCGGGCCGACCAACGCGTGGCCGAGATACTTTCTGGGCAGGAGGCGATTTTCGTGAGCCGCCGGGTGGCGATGGAGGGGCAGGTCTCGATCCTGCGTCAGCGCATCGAGCAGCTGCGGACCGAGATCCGCAGCTACGAGTCCCAGGTCCGCTCGCTCGACGAGCAGCTCGGCTACGTGAAGGGCGAGGTCGACGACGTGCGCAGCCTCGTCGACAAGGGGCTCGAGCGGCGGCCTCGGCTGCTGTCGCTGCAGCGAACCGCCGCCCAGCTGGTCGGCGCGCGTGACCAGCAGGAAGGCCTGATCGCCAAGGGTCGCCAGGCGATCGGCGAGACCGAGCTCCAGCTCATGCAGATCCGCAATGCCCGGCAGGCCGAGGTCGCGGCCGAGCAGCGCGACCTTCAGACACGCCTCGCCGAAGCCGAGGAGAGGCTGCGCGCCGCCAACGACGTGCAGCGCCGCCGCGAAGTGGTCGCGCCGGTCGCCGGCACGGTCACGTCGCTTCGCTTCCACACCGTCGGCGGCGTCGTTCGGCCCGGCGAGCCGCTGCTCGACATCGTGCCCCGCAACGAGGGGCTGGTGGTCGAGGTCCGCGTGCAGCCGACCGACATCGACGTCGTCGAGGTCGGCATGCTCGCCGAGGTGCGGCTTTCGGCGTTCAAGCAGCGCACCGTGCCGACGATCCTTGGCAAGGTCGTCTACGTGGCCGCGGACGTCGAGGCGGATCCGCGCGGCATGCAGTCCTTCTATCGCGCGAAGGTGCGCATCGACGATGCGCAGCTCGCCGCGCTGCAGGACGTGCAGCTGGCCCCGGGCATGCCGGCCGAGGTCATGATCAAGGCCGGGGAGCGCACGATGCTCCGATATCTGGCCCAGCCGATCCTCGACAGCTTCCATCGCGCGTTCCGCGAGCAGTAGCCGGCCGGGCGCGGTCCCGGGCGATCGCCGCGCGGGTGGGCGCGGCGACGCGGACAAGCGCGGGCGCACCCGCTACTCTACCCGCAAGGGAAGACAGCGGGAGGACGCGTGGCGAACGAGGGAGCGAAGGCGGCAACGTCGGACCGGAGGCCGGCCGAGGGCCGTCGAACACCGCGCGGCACGCCCAAGGGCCGACAGGTCGAGCCCGCGGCGCTGGCGGCGGTGCGCGCGCTGCTCGGCACGGCGCCGCGGCGGCGCGACCTGCTGATCGAGCATCTGCATCGGATCAACGACGCCGAAGGCCGGTTGTCGCTGCGCATGCTCGCGGCGCTGGCAGCCGAGATGAGCCTTTCCTATGCCGAGGTCTACGAGGTCGCGACCTTCTACGCGCATTTCGAGATCGCCGGCGACGACGCGCCGCCGGCGCTGCCGGTGCTGCGGATCTGCGACGGCGTCGCCTGCATGATCGCGGGCGCGGAGGCCAAGCTCGCGCACGCGCGCCGCGCGCTCGACGGGCTGGCCAAGGTCGAGCCGGCCCCGTGCATCGGGGCGTGCGACCACGCGCCGGCCGTGGCCAACGGATTTCGCAGGCTCGCCGGGGAGCCGACCGTCGTGTCGCCGGCGCAGCTGCGCGCCGACGCGCCGGCGGCGACACCGCCGGTCGAGCCGGCCGGTGCCGGAGCGCAATGGCAGGGCTGCCGGCGCGGCGAGCGGACGCCCGAACAGGTCTTCGCCGTCCTCGACGAGTCCGGCCTGCGCGGGCTGGGCGGCGCAGGGTTTCCCACCGGACGGAAATGGCGGCTGGTGGCCGAGCAGCCGGGGCCGCGGCTCATGGCGGTGAATGCCGACGAGGGCGAGCCCGGCACGTTCAAGGACCGTTGGTTCCTCGAGGCGGAGCCGCACCGGGTCCTCGAAGGCGCCCTGATCGCCGCCTGGGCGACGGGATGCGAGGCGATCTACTTCTACGTGCGTGACGAGTATCCGGAGGCGCGCGAGATCCTGGCCGCGACCGTCGAGGCGTGGCGGCGCGACGGCCGCCTGGGCGACATCCGCGTCGAGCTTCGTCGCGGCGCCGGCGCCTATGTCTGCGGCGAGGAGTCCGCGATGCTCGAGAGCCTCGAGGGCAAGCGGGGGTTGCCGCGGCATAAGCCGCCGTTTCCCGCCCAGCGCGGCCTGTTCGGGCGACCGACCCTGATCAACAACGTCGAGACGCTGTGGTGGATCCCGGCGCTGCTGGCCAAAGGCGGGGCGTGGTTCGCGAGCCAGGGGCGGCGCGGCGGCAAGGGGCTGCGCGCCTTCTCGCTTTCGGGCCGCGTCGCACGACCCGGGGTGAAGATCGCGCCGGCCGGCATCACCGTGCGCGAGCTCGTCGACGAGCACGGCGGCGGGATGCTGCCCGGCCACCGCTTCAAGGCCTATCTGCCGGGCGGTGCCTCGGGCGGCATCCTGCCGGCGGCGATGGGAGACCTGCCGCTCGACTTCGGCAAGCTCGAGCCGCATGGCTGCTTCGTGGGCTCGGGGGCGGTGGTCGTGTTCTCCGATCGCGACGACCTCAGGGCGATCGCGCGCAATCTCGTGCGCTTCTTCGAGCACGAGTCCTGCGGCCAGTGCACGCCGTGCCGCGTCGGCACCGAGAAGGCGGGCGGCCTGATCGCCGGCCAGACCTGGGACGCACCGCTGCTCGGCGAGCTGGCGAAGGCGATGGCCGACGCCTCGATCTGCGGCCTCGGGCAGGCCGCGATGAATCCCGTCCTGAGTCTGATGCGGCATTTTCCGGAGGAGCTGTCGTGAGCGACGCGATCCGTTTCAAGCTCGACGGCGTCGAGGTCGAGGCGCTGCCGGACGAGAGCATCTGGCAGGTCGCGCGCCGCGTCGGCGTCGAGATCCCGCATCTCTGCCATTCGCCCGAGCCCGGCTATCGCGCCGACGGCAATTGCCGCGCCTGCATGGTCGAGATCGCGGGCGAGCGCACGCTGGCCGCCTCGTGCATCCGCAAGCCGCGCCCGGGCATGGAGGTGACGGTCGCCTCGGAGCGCGCCAAGTCGGCGCGCCGCATGATCTTCGAGCTGCTCGCGGCCGACCAGGGGGAGCGGCCGGCGGCCCATGACCCGGAATCCCGGTTCTGGCGCTGGGCCGAGCGCGTCGGCGTTTCGCAGTCGCGCTTCGCGGCCCGCAAGCCGGCGCCGCGTGATGCCAGCCATCCGGCGATCGCCGTGCAGCTCGACGCGTGCATCCAGTGCGGCCTCTGCGCGCGCGCCTGTCGCGAGGTCCAGGTGAACGACGTCATCGGACTCGCCGGCCGCGGCATGCACACGCGCGTCGCCTTCGACTTCGACGATCCGATGGGGGCGAGCACCTGCGTCGCGTGCGGCGAATGCGTGCAGGCCTGCCCGACCGGCGCGCTGCTGCCGGCGGCCGTGGTCGATGCCGAGGGGCGGATCGCGAAGCGGCCGCAGGCGTCGATCGACAGCGTGTGCCCGTATTGCGGCGTCGGCTGCCAGGTCACGTTCAAGGTCGCGGACAACGCGATCATCCAGGTCGACGGCCGCGACGGGCCGGCGAACGAGGGCCGGCTTTGCGTCAAGGGCCGGTTCGGATTCGACTACGTCGCCCATTCCCACCGGCTGACGCGTCCGCTGATCCGCCGCGACGGCATCGGCAAGCACGACGTCGAGATCGATCCCGCGAATCCCCTGACCCATTTCCGCGTGGCGTCCTGGGACGAGGCGCTGGACCGCGCGGCAGCGGGGTTCAAGGCGATCCTCGGCGCACGCGGACCGTCGGCGCTGGCGGGCTTCGGCTCGGCCAAGGGATCGAACGAGGAGGCGTATCTCTTCCAGAAGCTCGTGCGCACCGGCTTCGGGACGAACAACGTCGACCATTGCACGCGGCTCTGCCACGCCTCGTCGGTGGCGGCGCTGCTCGAGGGCATCGGATCGGCTGCGGTGACCGCGCCGTTCACCGCCGCGGCGGATGCCGAGGTGATCGTGGTGATCGGCGCGCGGCCGACCGAGAACCATCCGGTCGCGGCGACCTATTTCAAGCAGGCCGCCCGGCGCGGCGCCAAGCTGATCGTCATGGATCCGCGGCGCCACGCGCTGATGCGCCATGCGACGCACGCGCTGCAGTTCCGGCCGGGCACCGACGTGGCGCTGCTCAACGCGCTGCTCAACGTGATCGTCGGGGAGGAGCTGTACGACCGGCAATACGTCGCCGCCCATACCGAGGATTTCGCGCAGCTCGCCGCGCATGTGCGCGACTTCACGCCCGAGACGATGGCGCCGATCTGCGGCATCGACGCCGCGACGATCCGGGAGGTGGCGCGGGTCTACGCGCGCTCGCGGGCGTCGATCATCTTCTGGGGCATGGGCATCTCGCAGCACGTGCACGGCACCGACAATGCGCGCTGCCTGATCGCCCTCGCGCTCGCGACGGGCCAGATCGGCCGCCCCGGCACCGGGCTGCATCCGCTGCGCGGGCAGAACAACGTGCAGGGTGCCTCCGATGCCGGCCTGATCCCGATGATGCTGCCGGACTACCAGCGCGTCGCCGTGGCCGGGAACCGCCGACAGTTCGAGGAGCTCTGGGGCGCGACGCTCGACACCCGGCCGGGGCTCACGGTCGTGGAGATCATGCATGCCGCGAAGGCCGGGACGATCCGCGGCATGTACATCATGGGCGAGAACCCCGCGATGTCGGATCCGGATCTCGGCCACGCGCGCGAGGCGCTCGCGGCGCTCGATCATCTCGTCGTGCAGGACCTCTTCCTCACCGAGACCGCCAGGTACGCCGACGTGATCCTGCCGGCGACCGCCTGGCCGGAGAAGGACGGCACCGTCACGAACACGAACCGTCAGGTGCAGCTCGGGCGCAAGGCGCTGGAGCCGCCGGGCGAGGCGCGGCCCGACCTCTGGATCATCCAGGAGATCGCGCGGCGCCTCGGCCTGCCGTGGGACTACCCGCACCCGCGCGACGTCTTCGCGGAGATGACGCGCGCCATGCCCTCGCTCAAGGGAATCACCTGGACGCGGCTGGAGCGCGAGAGCTCGGTCACCTATCCCTGCGACGACGAAGCGACGCCCGGCCACGACATCGTCTTCGGCGATCGCTTCCCGACCGGCAGCGGGCGGGGTCGCCTCGTGCCGGCGCGTGTCCTGCCGCCGGGAGAGCCCGTCGACGACGCCTTCCCGATGGTGCTGACGACCGGGCGGCAGCTCGAGCATTGGCACACCGGCGAGATGACGCGGCGCAGCCGGGCACTCGATGCGCTCGAGCCGGGCCCGGTGGCGAGCCTGTCGCCGAGCGAGCTCGCGCGCCTGGGGCTCGGCGCCGGCGGCCGCATCCGCATCGAGACCCGACGCGGGCGCGTCGAATGCCTGGCGCGCGCCGACGGCGACGTGCCGCCCGGGATGGTGTTCATGCCCTTCGCGTATCGCGAGGCGGCGGCGAACCTGCTGACCAATCCCCAGCTCGACCCTGACGGGAAGATCCCCGAGTTCAAGTACTGCGCGGCACGCGTGTCGGCGGCCGAGTGACCCGGCCGGCGCCGCGGGCCGCGGCGCGCGCGCTCGCCGTTGACTTGCCGCCGCGCGGCCGCGAACACTCGCGGCCTCCTCCGACGTCTCCTCCGGTGATCCCCGCCATGACTTCCGCGACGCGCGCCGAGCTCCTGCGTCATCTCGACTCCCTGGGCATCGAACACGACACCGTCGACCACCCGGCCGTCTTCACGGTCGAGGAAAGCCGCGCGCTGCACGAGCGCATGCCGGGGATGCATTCGAAGAACCTGTTCTTCAAGGATGCCGGCGACCGGCTCTGGCTGCTGACGGCGGAGGCCGACCGGCGCGTCGACCTGAAGACGCTGCACGCCCGCATCGGCGCCAAGCGCCTGTCCTTCGGCAAGCCCGACCTGCTGCAGGCCGTGCTCGGCGTGACGCCGGGATCGGTGACTCCCTTCGCGCTGATCAATGATCGCGATCGTCGCGTCACCTTCGTTCTCGACGCTGCGATGCTGCGCGCCGAACACGTCAATTTCCATCCGCTGGAGAACACCGCGACGACGCGCGTGACTCCGGCCGGACTGAAGGCCTTCCTGGCGTCGACGGGGCATGCGCTCCACACGGTCGATCTCGGCGACGGCTGATCCACGCTCGCGATTCCGGGGAGCCCACGTGTCCAGACGAATTCCAGAAGCGACGTTGCTCGACATCGCCCGCGCAATCCTCAAGGGCGAGGGCGCGCCGCCGGCCGAGGCCGAGACGGTCGCGCGGCATCTGGTCGACGCCAACCTGAAGGGCCACGACAGCCATGGCGTCGGCATGCTCGAGACCTACGTGCGTCACGCCAAGGCCGGAACGCTGAAGCCGGCCAATCACGGCGTCGTCATCGGCGCGGCCGCGCCCTTCCTGCAGATCGACGGCGAGCGCGGCCACGGCCAGGTCGTGGCGCAGGACGCGACGCGGCGGGCGATCGCGGCAGCGCAGGCGGGCGGCGCCTGCATCCTCGCGGTGCGCAACGCGCATCACATGGGACGCATCGGCACCTACGGCGAGCTTGCCGCGGAAGCCGGGCTCGTCGCGATCCTCGCCGTCAACGTGGTCGGTCATCGCGGGCTGGTGGCGCCGCACGGCGGCGGCGACGGCCGGCTGGGGACCAATCCGCTGTGCATCGCGGTCCCGGGCCCGACGGTGGCGACGCCGTTCGTGCTCGACATGGCGACGAGCAAGGTCGCGGTGGGGAAGATCCGGGTGGCGATGAACAAGGGCGAGCAGCTGCCCGAGGACATGGTGCTCGACGCGCAGGGCCAGCCGACCCTTGATCCGGGCACGATGTTCCGCGAGCCCAGCGGGGCAGTCCTGCCGATCGGCGAGCACAAGGGCTACGGCCTCGGCCTCGCGATCGACATCCTCGCCGGGGCGCTGACCGGCGGCGGCACGCTGCAGCCGGATCGGCCGCGGCCCGGGACGATCACGAACAATCTCTTCGGCATCCTCGTCGACCCGGCGCGCACGGCGGACCTGAACTTCTTCCGCTCCGAGGTCGTCGCGATCCTGGCCTATATGCGCGATTCGCCGCCGCGACGCAGCGGCGCGCCGGTCGTCACGGCCGGTGAGCCCGAGCGGGCCGCCGTTGCGGAGCGGCAGGCGAACGGCATTCCGCTCGACGACGGCACCTGGGGCAGCCTTGTTGCGGCTGCGAAGGAAGTCGGCGTCGGGATCTGACCGCACCTTAACGAACCCTTGGCGAATGCCGGCGCAAGGTCGTCCTCCCGCGCAGGAGGACCTCGCCATGAAGTTCGCCGGCTATGCCAAGAACAACACCCCCGTCGACGAGCTGATGACCGACGAGCAGCTCGACCATCGTCGCCGCCACGCATGGCGGGAGTTCAAGTCGTCGATGGACACGGCCATCGTCGCTGCCAACAAGGAGGTCCTCGGCAAGATCTCGCTGACGCGGGACTCGTTCCTGCGCCTGGCGCTGACCGTCGCGGAGCTTCGCGCCGCCTACATGCAGTGCGGCCTCGACGCCGCCAAGCACCGCCGCCCGACCGCGGATCAACTGGCCTGCCTCGCCTCGACCCGCAGCGCCTACGAGGAGGCGAGCGCCGTGTTCGAGGCGCTCGAGCGGATCATCGAGCGCGGCTACGTCGACATCCCGAAGGCCTGACCGTCGCGTTCACGGTTCGCGGATGCTCTCGTCGAGCATGCGGAAGAGCGGATAGAGGAAATAGGTCACCACCCGGCGGGAGCCGATCCGGATCTCGATCGTCGCCGTCATGCCGGGGATCAGGCGCGAGTCCGACGGCACGTCGCGCAGCGTGACCGCGTCGATCGCCACGCGCGCCTTGTAGGACAGCTTCGGCACCGCCGACTCGGACTCGCGCAGCGTGTCCTCGCTGACGGCGCGCAGGGTCCCGTCGATCCAGCCGTGGCGCTGGTAGGGGAAGGCGTCGATCTTCACGCGCGCCGCGTCGCCGGCCCGCAGCCGCGCGACGTCCTGCGGATCGATGGTCGCCTCGATCTCGAGCGTGCTCCCGGTCGGCATCAGGGTCACCAGCGCCTCCGCCTCGCGCGCGACGGAGCCGATGCTGCGGTTCGCGACCTCGAGAACGGTCCCGTCGGCCGGCGCGCGGAGCTCCGAGAGGGCGGCGAGCCGGTCGGCCTTCGCGAGCTGCTCGAGGACGCCGGCCAGCTCGCGGCGCGTGGCGACGAGCTCGTCGGCGACCTGCCGGCGCCAGCCGCCGACGAAGGCCTCGCGTTCCGCGCGCTGGGCGCCGAGCGCGGTCTCGATCTCCCGCGCGCGCCCGACCAGGCCCTCGAGATCGCCGCGCGCGAGGATCGTCTCGCGCTGGGCCTCGAGCACGGTGACACGGCTGCCGGTCTGACGGTCGAACAGCTCGCGCCGCATGCGCTCCAGCTCCTCGAGCACCCGCACGCGCTCGCGCACGCTGCGCTGGGCCGCGAGATTGGTCTGCAGCTCGGCCTGTCCGCGCGCGACGTTGCTCGCATAGGTCGCGTCCTTGGTCTCGAACTCGCTGCGCCGCCGCTCGAACAGCGCGTATTGGAGCCGGTCGTCGGGGTCGTCGCCGACGGTCATCGCGCGGCCGGCGAACTCGGCCTCCAGGCGCTCGAGCTGCGCGGCCAGGCTGCGCTGCCGGGCGCGCAGGCTCGCAAGATCGGCCTCGGCGAAGGTCGGATCGAGCGCGACCAGGCGCTGGTCGCGCGCGACGACCTGGCCGACGCGAACGTCGATCGAGCGCACGATCGAGGTGGAGAGCGGCTGCACGACGATCGGGGGATCGACCGCGACGACGCGGCCGCGCCCGACCACGAGCCGGTCGATCTCGGCGAGGCAGGACCAGGCGATCGCCGCGAAGACGAAGGCGGAGGCGACGAGCAGCAGCGCGCGCCCCGCAAGCGGCGGGCGCTGGGCCTCGATCGCGGCCGCCTGCGATTGCAGCGGCAGCAGCTCGGTCGAGCCCGAAGGCGCGGCCGGGGCGATCAGAGCGCGGTCGGGCGCTGCTCGGGCCGGAGGTGTCGGGTCTGCTGGTGCCATAGCCGTCGATAAAGGTCGCAGCGGGCGACGAGGATGTCGTGGGTGCCGGCGTCGACCAGACGGCCCGCGTCGAAGACGAGGATCTGATCGGCGTTGCGCAGGAACGAGAGGCGGTGGGAGACGACGACGAGAGTCCGGCCGCGGGCGATCATCGGCAGGTTGTCCTGCAGCATGGCCTCGGTCTCGGGATCGAGCGCCGAGGTCGCCTCGTCGAAGATCATGATCTGGGGATCGCGCAGGATCGCGCGTGCCACGGCGATGCGCTGGCGCTGGCCGCCGGAGAGGTTGGCGCCGTTCTCCTCGATCTCGGTCTCCCAGCCCTTGGGCAGCCGCTCGACGAATTCGGTCGCGCCGGCCATCTCGCCCGCGCGCACGATGTCGGCGAAGGTCGCGTCGGCGCGCGCGATGGCGACGTTGTCGCGGATCGTGCCCCGCAGCAGGAAGTTGTCCTGCAGGACGACGCCGACGGCCGAGCGCAGATGGGCGAGGTCGATCTCGCGCAGGTCGCGCCCGTCCAGACGGATCAACCCGTGCTGCGGCCGGTGCAGCCCGAGGAGGAGGCGGACGAGCGTCGACTTCCCCGAGCCGCTGCGGCCGACGACGCCGACGAAGGAGCCGGGAGCGATCGAGAACGAAACGTCGTCGAGCGCCGGCGGGGCGTCGGGTGCGTAGCGGAAGCCGACGCGCTCGAACTCGATGGCGCCGGCGATCGCCGGGCGCAGGCCGGGGAAGTCGCGATCGCTCTCTGGCCGGCGGTTCATGATCTCGCCGAGCATGCGCACGGCCATGCCGGTCTCCTGGAACTCGTGGATCAGGCCGACCGCCTGCACGAGCGGGGAGACGACACGCCCCGCGATCATCTGCACCGCGATCAACGCGCCGATCGTCATCTGTCCCTCGAAGACGAGCAGCGCGCCGGCGGCGATCAGGAGCACGACGCCCGCCTTCTCGAAGAACCCGGAGAGCGTGCGCGCCAGCCAGGAGATGCGCGACACCTCGGCCTCTAGGCGCACGCATTCCGCGCTGCGGCGGTCCCACTCCTCGGTGCGGCTGGGCTCGAGCGCGAGCGACTTCAGGGCGATCACGCCATGCAGCGTCTCCACGAGCGCGGCCTGCCGCCCGGCCTCGGCGCGGTAGAGCGTGTCCAGCTTGCGCTTGAACGGCCCGAGCAGGGCGGCCGCGATCGCGGCGATCACCGCCGCGGTCGCCAGCACGAGAGCGCCGATCAGCGTGCTGTAGAAGAAGAGCAGCGGCACGAAGACGACCAGCACAAGCAGGTCGAGCAGCGTGAACAGCAGCCGGCCGGTGATGAACTGGCGGATGCGGCCGGCCTGCTGCATGTGGCGGGCGAGCACCCCGGAGGCGGAGGCCTCGAAGAAGGTCACCGGCAGGCTGATGAGGCGCCGGAAGGTCCGCGCGGCGACGCGGATGTCGATCTTGGCCGCGGCATGGATGAGCAGGCTGGCGCGCAGGTAGGTGAGCAGGGCGTCGAACAGCAGCGCGATGGCGACGCCGGCGCCGAGCACCAGCAGCGTGTTGGTGCTCTGGTGCGGGATCACCTTGTCGGCGACGACCTGGAAGAACAGCGGCACGACGAGGCCGAGGGCGTGCAGCGCGGCCGCGGCGATCAACGCGTCGCGGAAGGCGCCGATCTCGGAGCGGCCGAGGCGGACGAACCATCCGAGCCCGAACGGTCCGTCGGCGTCCGCCGCGGTCGCGGGCGGCCTGACGTCCAGGACGCGGCCGCTCCAAGCCTTCTCGAAGACGTCGCGCGCGAGGCGCAGGCCGGGCGAGGGGCTCGCGAGCGGATCGAAGATCGCGACCTGCTCCGAGCCGTCATCGCCGCGCTCGACGCCGGCGATCACGACGCTGTTGCCGTTGTCGAGCCGCGCGACCAGCGGCTTGCGGTCCTCGAGCCGGGGCAGGGCGCGCCAACTGCACTGGCGAAGCTGGGCCTCGAAACCGCAGCCGCGGGCATGCGCGAGCAGGGCCTCGTCGTCGGGCTCGCCGGCAAGGGCCTGCTGGCGGAGTCTGCCGGCGGCCGTGTAGAGGCCGTGGTGCTCGGCCAGCAGCGCCAGGCATCGCAAGGCCGTCGTCGACGCTTCACCGCTCATGACGGTGCGCGGGGGGCCTGCGTCGCGGCGCTCAGAAGTTCGGCGAGGTCGGCGGCGCCTTGGCCGCGGCCGGTTGCGGGGCCTTGCCGTCGCGGGCGCCCTCTCCGGCGTTGCGCTGCAGCACCCCGGCTTGCTCGAGCTTGACCAGCAGCGCCTGGGCTTGCGCGACGGCGTTGATGAAGCCCGGCAACGGCATGACCAGGCGGCGCTGCACCGTGGGCAGCGTCCGCGGCTCCCCCTTCTCCCGGCTCGCGGGGTCGGGCTCGAGGGTCACGAGATTGAAGCGCACGACGCCGTTGATCACGGTGATGTCGGCGACGGCGTCGGCGAAGAGGTCGGTCATGGTCCGCGGGTCCCTTGGTGAAGGGCGCGAGACTACCTCGCCGGGGCGAAGAGCGCTGCCGTGCTCGATTGGTCATCACCCATATAGACCGGGGATTGGACGCTCGCAGCGGTTGCGCCGGCGTTGGCGGACGCACCCGAGAAGAGCCCCTGGAGCATGCAGGCCGAGCAGCCGCAGCCCGAGAGGACCGAGCCGCCCGACGCGGCGAGCAGGTCGGCCAGCTTCGGCGGCCCACCGGCGCCTTCCACCGTCTGCGCCGTGATCGTGGTCCAGCTCGACCAGGTGGTCGCGTCCTTGGCGCGGACCCAGACCGACTCGCTCGCGGCCGCGCTGGCCCCGAGATAGTCCGTGCCCGCCAATTGGGCGGGGGAGATGCTGATCGCCGAGCCGGAGGGCTGCGCCACGCCACCGACCCGGAACACGCCGGCACCGGCGCTGTCCCAGAGCTCGTAGGCGGTGATGGCGTCGCCGTCCGCGTCCGAGACCGAGAACAGCGCGGTCACGGCGATCGCGCTGCCGGCGGTGATCCGGACGCCGGACGTCGCCACGACTGAAGGCGCCCGATTCGGCTGCATCGTCGTGATCGTCAGGTCCCGCGAGCCCCAGCCGGTGCCATCGAACGCCTCGACCCTGAGTTGATCGGTGGCCGGACCGCTCGCCGCCCCGCGGAACCAGACACCGGAGATCTGGCTGCTCGCCACCTCCAGGCTCGTGCCCGCGGCGATCGTCGCGCCCCCGTACCAGAGGTAGCCGTTGCCGCCGCTGAGATCCGTGAAGCGGTAGCGCGCGATCGCATCGCCCTGCGGATCGCTGGCCGTGAAGAGGGTCGAGGCCAGGACCCACTGGTTGGTGGCGATGGAGCTGGTCGCGGCCGCGATCACCGGCGTCGTCGTCCCCTCGGACTGCACTTGAGTGGTCAGCGGCAGCGAGAGCCAGCTCGACCACAGCGATCCGTCGCTCGCCCGGACGTCGATCGTCTCCGTGCCGCCGGTCGTTCCGGCGACATAGACGAGATTGCCCAGATTGGCGGCCGACACCGTGACGACCGTGCCCGCGGGCAGGACGACGCCGGCGAGCTGCAGCGTGCCGCCGCCCGCGTCGTTGTCGCGGAGCTCGTAGCTGACGATCGCCGTGCCATCCGGGTCGCTGGCCGTGAACAGGCTGGACGCTGCCACGCCGCTGCCGGCGGGGAGCGTCGTCGTGCTGCCGGCCACGATGGTCGGCGCGCGATTGGCTTGCAGCGTTGCGACGCTGACGGTCGTCCAGCCCGACCACAGCACGCCGTCGCTGGCGCGCACGTCGATCGTCTCGCTGCCCGCCGCGGCGCCGCCCGCATAGACCAGCGCGCCGAGGCTCGCCGCGCTCACGCCGAACGCCGTGCCCGCGGCCTGCGCGACGCCGCCGAGGCGGAACTGGCCGCCGCCGCTGCCGTTGTCGCGGAACTCGTAGGCGGTGATCGGATTGCCGTCGGGGTCGCTCGCCGTGAACAGCGCCGCCGCCGTGATCGCCGCGCCGGTCGCGACGCTGGCGCCGGTCGCGGCGACGATGCTCGGCGCGCGATTGGCCTGCAGCGTGGCGACGCTGACGGTCGTCCAGCCCGACCACAGCGCGCCGTCGCTGGCGCGCACGTCGATCGTCTCGCTGCCCGCCGCCGAGCCGCCCGCATAGACCAGCGAGCCGAGGCTCGCCGCGCTCACGTCGAACGCCGTGCCCGCGGCCTGCGCGACGCCGCCGAGGCGGAACTGGCCGCCGCCGCTGCCGTTGTCGCGGAACTCGTAGGCGGTGATCGGATTGCCGTCGGGGTCGCTCGCCGTGAACAGCGCCGCCGC
>JAEULA010000123.1 GCA_016793165.1 Alphaproteobacteria bacterium
GTGAAGCCGATGCCGCAGGCCGCCCAGCCCGAGTAGGAGTTGAGCATCGACACGACGACCGGCATGTCGGCGCCGCCGATCGGGATGATCAGGAACCAGCCCATCAGCATCGTGGCGATGATCAGCAGCCACATCGCCACCTCGCTGCCGGTGGCGCAGAACCAGATCAGCAGCACGACGCAGAGCGCGCCGAGCCCGGCATTGATCGGGTGCTGCATCGGCATCGCGTTGAGCGCCGGCGAACGCAGGCCCTGGAGCTTGGCGAAAGCGACCAGCGAGCCGGTGAAGGTGATCGCGCCGATCGCCAGGCCGAGGCCCATCTCGATCAGCGAGCCGGTCTTGATCGCGCCGGGAACGCCGATGCCGAAGCTGGTCGGCGAATAGTAGGCCGCCACCGCCACGAGCACCGCCGCCAAGCCGACCAGCGAGTGGAAGGCGGCGACGAGCTGCGGCAGCGCCGTCATCTCGATGCGCGCGGCGATGTACAAGCCGCCGCCGCCGCCGATCACCATGGCGACCAACATCCACCACGACACGTGCATGTTGGGCTGCGCGAGCGTCGTGACGATCGCGATCGCCATGCCGGCGATGCCCCAGAAATTGCCGGCGCGCGCCGTCTCCGGCGAGGAGAGGCCGCGCAGCGACATGATGAAGGCGACGGAGGCGGCGAGATAGAGCAGCGCCGAGAGGGTCGTGGTCATCGCGCGGCCCTCACTTCTGCTTCTTCTTGAACTTGCCGAGCATTCGCGAGGTCACCGCGAAGCCGCCGACGATGTTGACGCTGGCGAACACGATCGCGAAGAAGCCCATCACCTGGCTGAAGCCGACCGCCGAGGCGCCGGCCGCGAGCAGCGCGCCGACGATGATCACCGAGCTGATGGCGTTGGTGACCGCCATCAGCGGCGAGTGCAGCGCCGGCGTCACCCGCCAGACCACGTAGTAGCCGACGAAGACCGCGAGCACGAACACGGTCATGAACATCGCGAGCATGTCGTCGTGCCCGCCGCCGGCGGCCTGCTGGATCAGCGCGGCCTGGTCGGCGACGAGCTTCGCCTTCTGCGCGAGGGCGGCGGCGTCGGTCGCGACCTGGCCGGCGCTTTCGACGAGATTGGGAGCAACCATGGTGGCGGGCCTCAGAGCGTGCGGGGAGCGGAGCCGGGCGCGTCGAGCGGCGGCGCGTCGATCGGCTGGGGCTGGACCGGCGGCGGCGGCGGGGCCGGCGGCGCGAAGTTCGGATGGACGACCTGGCCGTCGATCGTGAGCAGCGAGCCCTTCACGATGTCGTCGTCGCGATCGATCTTCAGCGTGCCGTCCTTCTGCACGATCAGCCCGATGAAGCTGAGCAGGTTCTTGGCGTAGAGCTGCGAGGCGTCGACCGCCACGCGGCTCGGAACGTTGGCATGGCCGACGATGCGCACGCCGTGGCGCTCCACGACCTTGCCGACCTCCGAGCCCTCGCAGTTGCCGCCGGTCTCGACCGCGAGGTCGACGACCACCGATCCCGGCTTCATCGTCGCGACCATCGCGTCGGTGACCAGGCGCGGCGCCGGCCGGCCCGGGATCTGCGCCGTGCAGATCACGATGTCCTGCTTCTTGATCGTCTCGGCGATCAGCGCCGCCTGCTTCTTCTTGTAGGCGTCCGACATCTCCTTGGCGTAGCCGCCGGAGGTCTCGGCCTGGCGGGCCTCCTCGTCGTCGACCATCACGAATGTGGCGCCGAGCGACTCGACCTGCTCCTTGGCGGCGAGGCGCACGTCGGTGGCGCTGACGACCGCGCCGAGGCGGCGCGCGGTGGCGATCGCCTGCAGGCCGGCAACGCCCGCCCCCATCACCATCACCTTGGCCGGCGGGATCGTGCCCGCGGCGGTCATCATCATCGGAAAGGCGCGGCCGAACTCGCCGGCGGCGTCGAGCACCGCCTTGTAGCCGGCGAGGTTCGCCTGGCTCGAGAGCACGTCCATCGCCTGGGCGCGCGTGATTCGCGGCACCAGCTCCATCGAGAAGGCCGTGAGCCCGCGTTCGGCGAACTCGGCGACCTGGTCCTTGTTGCGGTAGGGATCGAGCATCGCCACGAGCACCGCGCCGCGCCGCAGCGCGGCAGTCTCGTTGATGCCCTCCATGCCCGACATCGGCCGGGACACCTTCAGCACGATGTCCGCGTCGCCGACCGCGGCCGCGTAGTCCGCCGCGACCGTCGCGCCGGCGTCGACATACGACTGGTCGCCGATCGAGGCGCCGGCGCCGGCGCCGGACTCGACGACGATGTCGAGGCCGAGCCCCTTGAGCCGCTTCACCGTGTCGGGTGTCGCCGCGACGCGCCGCTCGTTGGCACGTCGTTCCTTGGGAATCGCGAGTTTCATGCCCTGTCAGCTCCCAGGCCCTGCGCCTGCCGGTTCGTTGTGCAACGCGCAAAATGCCTTGGGCGCCGCCGATTGCCAAGCGCAGGCCGCGCGCCGGCCGCGGCAGAAGGACGCGGCGACCGGCCCGCCGTCAAGCGGCGGCCGGGACCTTGGCGAACTTCAGCGCCGCAGCCTGCCGGCGGGCCAGCGCCCGGACCTCGAATCCCTCGATCAGCTCGTGGAACAGGCGATGCCAGTTCACCTCGGCGCGCAGGTGCAGGAACACCGAGCCGAGCCCGATCGCGGCGCGGTCCATCAACACGAATTCGCGCGGCGGCCGCACGCCCCCGAGTCGCCGCAGCTCGGCATGGACCTTCTGCGCCACCTCGCGGCCGTAGGTGCCGGCGTTGGTCTCCTCGATCAACCGCGGGCGGTCCTCCATCAGCGGCGCATAGACGAAGGCGGCCCAGAGGTTGAGCGTCGCGATCCGCGCCTTCGTCAGGTCGGCGAAGCCCCAGGTCTCGTAAGCGTGCACGGCGAGCGCCTCGTCGCCGTCGCGCAGCGCCCGGTACAGGTCGATAACGCCGCCGACGAAGCTCGGCGGGAAGACGCGGATCGCCCCGAAGTCGAGCAGGTTCACGCCGTCGTCGTCGCGGATCGAGTAGTTGCCGAGATGCGGGTCGCCGTGGATGACGCCGTAGCCGTAGAAGGGCACGTACCAGGCGCGGAACATCGCGAGCGCCAGCGCATTGCGCCGCGCCACCGGCGCGTCCTTGGCCTCGAGCAGCCGCCGGCCCTCGAGCCAGGTCATCGTCAGCAGCCGCTTGGTGCTGAGCGGCGCGACCGGCTCGGGGACGTGGACGCGATCCTCGCCGCGCAGCATGTGACCGTAGAGGCGCATGTGCCGCGCCTCGCGGTCGTAGTCGAGCTCCTCGCGCAGTCGCGCCGAGATCTCCTTGTGGATCTCGCGCGTGTCGATCGCCCGGTCGTAGCGCTCGTAGACGGCGAACACGAGCTTGAGCTGGCGCAGGTCCGCCTCGACCGCCGAATCCATGTCGGGGTACTGCAGCTTGCAGGCGACCGGCGTGCCGTCGGGCAGGGTCGCGCGATGCACCTGGCCGAGCGACGCCGCCGCCGCGGCCTCGCGCTCGAACGACGCGAAACGCTGCGCCCAGTCCGGGCCGAGCTCGCTCTGCAGCCGCCGCTTGACGAAGACCCAGCCCATCGACGGCGCGTTGGACTGCAGCTGGATCAACTCCTGGACGTACTCGTCGGGCAGCGCGTCGGGGATGGTCGACATCAGCTGCGCCACCTTCATCAGCGGCCCCTTCAGCCCGCCGAGCGCCGCGCGCAGCTCCGAGGCGTGGCGCCCGCGATCGAGCCGCACGCCAAGCACGCGCTCGGCCGCGAAGCGCGCGCCGAGGCCGCCCACCGCCGCGCCGACGCGTGCATAGCGGGCGAGCCGGCCGCCCAGCGAGTTGGTCTCGTCCTTCGCCACCGCGCGGGCCCCGCCTGCCGCCGGCCTCAGCCCAGCGCCTCCAGCTCGTCGATGAAGCCGGCGATCACCGACAGCCCGCCGTTCCAGAACTGCGGATCGGCGGCGTCGAGGCCGAAGGGCGCGAGCAGCTCCTTGTGCCGCAGCGTGCCGCCCGCGCGCAGGAGATCCATGTAGCGCGCCGCAAATCCCGCGGCATTGCGCTGGTAGGCGGCGTACAGCGAGTTCACCAGGCAGTCGCCGAAGGCGTAGGCGTACACGTAGAAGGGCGAGTGGATGAAGTGCGGGATGTAGGACCAGTAGTGCCGGTACTCCTCGTCGAAGCGCAGCGCCGGCCCGAGGCTCTCGCGCTGAACGTCGAACCAGATCTCGCCCAGCCGGTCCGGCGTCATCTCGCCCTGGCGCCGCTCGTCGTGCACGCGGCGCTCGAACTCGACGAAGGCGATCTGGCGCACGACCGTGTTGATCATGTCCTCGACCTTGCCCGCCAGCATCGCCTTGCGTCGCGCGGGGTCCTTCTCGGCGTCGAGCAGCGCGCGGAAGGTCAGCATCTCGCCGAACACCGAGGCGGTCTCGGCGAGCGTCAGCGGCGTGTCGGCCTGGAGGTGCCCCTGCACGCCGGCCAGGACCTGGTGCACGCCGTGGCCGAGCTCGTGGGCGAGCGTCATCACGTCGCGCGTCTTGCCCTGGTAGTTCAGCAGCAGATAGGGATGCGCCGACGGCACCGTCGGATGCGCGAAGGCGCCCGGCGCCTTGCCCGGCCGCACGCCGGCGTCGATCCACGGATTGTCGAAGAAGCGTCGCCCGACCGCGGCGAGCTCGGGCGAGAAGCGCGCATAGGCGTCGAGCACCGTGGCGCGCGCCTGGGGCCAGGCGATCGTCGGCTCCGACACCTTGGGCAGCGGCGCGTTGCGGTCCCAGTAGTCGAGCTGGGCAACCCCGAACCAGCGCGCCTTCAGCGCGTAGTAGCGATGCGAGATCCGCGGGAAGGCCGCGCGCACCGAGCCGATCAGCGCCTCCACCACCTCGTCCTCGACGCGGTTCATCAGGTTGCGTGCCGAGATCGGGCGCGGATAACGCCGCCACTTGTCGTCGATCTCCTTGTCCTTCGCCAGCGTGTTGGTGATCAGCGCGAAGGTCCGGATGTTCCGGCCCAGCACCTCGCCGATCACCTTCGCCGACTGGCGGCGCAGCGCGGGATCCGGATCGGACAGCAGGTGCAGCGCCTCGGCGCTGGTCAGCTCCTTCCCGTCGAGCGGGAACCGCAGTCCCGCCATCGTCTCGTCGAACAGCCGCGTCCAGGCCGCGCGGCCGGCGACGTACTTCTCGTGCAGCAGCTTCTCCATGTCGTCGGAGAGCTGGTGGTCGCGGAAGGCGCGCAGGTCGCGCAGCCACGCCGCGTAGCGCGCGGCCGCCGGGGCGGCGAGCTTGGCCGCCAACGTGGCCTCGTCGAGCCGATTGATCTCGAGCGAGAAGAACAGCGTGTGCGTGGAGACCGCGTTCACGCGCTCCTGCACGGTCTGATAGAAGCGGCCGATCTCCGGATCCGACTGGTTGCCCGCATAGGTGAGGTCCGCGAAGCTGGTGAGCCGCGCCAGCGACTCCTCGATCCGCTCGTAGAGCGCGACCGCCTCGCCGAACGCCTCGCCCGAAAGCCCGGCCAGCCGGCCCTGGTAGCGCTCGGAGAACCGCATCGCGTCGCGTTCGGCGGCCGCGAGGTCCTGCTCGATCTGCGCCGAGTCCCGCCCCGGATAGAGGTCCTTGAGGTCCCACGCGGGCAGCGCGGCGTTGCCCCCGGCGGCGGGGTCGTCGGGCGCGAAGGTCGGATGAGTCATGGCTTTGGCTCCGGGCAGAGCAACCGGATATAAGGCGCGACCCCGGGGCCGCCAAGCGACATGGCCCGGCACGCCGGCGGGGACGGGGACATCGGGGACGGGGATGGACTACAGCAAGATCCGCAGCCTGCCGCAGATGATCCTCGAGCGGGCCGCCCGGGAGGGCGCAAAGCCGTTCCTCTGGGCGAAGCACGGCGGAAAATGGACGAGCACCTCCTGGCTCGAGTTCGCCGAGCAGGTCCGCATCCTCGGCCGCGCCCTGATCGCGCTCGGCGTGAAGCGCGGCGACCGCGTCGCGCTGATCGCCGAGAACCGCCCGGAATGGCTGATCGCGGACTACGCGATCATGTCGATCGGTGCGCTGACCGTGCCCGGCTACTCCACCAACACCGTCGACGACAATCGCCACATCTTCACCAATGCGGGCGTCGCCGCCGCGATCGCCTCGACGCGCACGCTCGCCGAGCGCGCCCTCGCCGCCGCCGGCCGCAGCCCGACCTGCCGGACCGTCGTCGCGATCGAGCCGCCCGAGCTCGCGCAGGACTCCGGCGTGCGCCTCGTGCCCTGGGCCGACGCGATGGCGCTCGGCGCGACGCGCACCGACGACATCGACGCGATCGTCGCCGACCTGCGCCGCGACGACATCGCCTGCGTCATCCACACCTCCGGCACCGGCGGCCTGCCCAAGGGCGTGTCGCTGCATCACGGCGCGATGCTCGCGAACTGCGAGGGCGCCGACCATCTGCTGCGCACGATCGGCTTCGGCGTCGAGGCCGAGGTCTATCTCTCGTTCCTGCCGCTTTCGCATGCCTACGAGCACACCGTCGGCGGCGCGCTGATGCCGTCGATCGGCGCGCAGATCTACTACGCCGAGGGCACCGACAAGCTCGCCAGCAACATGATCGAGGTCCGACCGACGATCATGACCGCGGTGCCGCGGCTCTACGAGACGCTGCATGCGCGGATCTCGCAGCAGATGACCCGCGAAGGCGGCTTGAAGGCGAAGCTCTTCGCGATGGCTGTGGCGATCGGCGCGAAGCGGCACAAGGACCCGCGCACGCTCACGCTGCTCGAGCGGCTGGTCGACCCGCTGCTCGACCGGCTCGTCCGCGACAAGGTTCGCGCGCGCTTCGGCGGCCGGCTCAAGGCTCTGGTGTCGGGCGGCGCGCCCCTCAACCCGGAGATCGGCCTCTACTTCACGGCGCTGGGGCTGATCCTGTGCCAGGGCTATGGCCAGACGGAGACGGGACCGGTGGTCAGCGCCAACTTGCCGCGGCGCATCAAGCTCGACACCGTCGGCCCGCCGTTCAAGGGCGTCGAGGTGCGCATCGCGGAGGACGGCGAGATCCTCATCCGCGGCGAGCTCGTGATGAAGGGCTACTGGAACGACGAGGCCGCGACCGCCGCCACGATCCGCGACGGCTGGCTCCATACCGGCGACATCGGCCTGATCGACGAGGACGGCTACCTCAAGATCACCGACCGCAAGAAGGATTTCATCAAGAACTCCGGCGGCGACATGATCGCACCCGCGCGCATCGAAGGCATGCTCGCGATGCAGCCGGAGATCGCACAGGCGATGGTGCATGGCGACCGCCGTCCCTACCTGGTGGCGCTCGTCGTTCCGCGCGACGAGGCGATCAAGGCCGCGGCGACCGCCGCCGGCAAGCCGGCCGAGCTCGCGGTCCTGGCCGACGACCCGGGGCTGCGCGCGACGGTCGAGCGCGCGATCGAGCGGGTCAACAAGCAGCTGTCGGCGACCGAGCGCGTGCGGAAGTTCCTGATCGCGCCCGACGCCTTCACCGTCGCCAACGAGATGATGACGCCGACGCTGAAGATCCGCCGCCACCGGATCCGCGCCACCCACGGCGACGCGCTCGACGCGCTCTATCGCTGAGCAGCTCGACGGCGACGGCGCAATTCCCGCCTTGACGCTCGCGCGCCGCGATGCGAGCGTCGGGGCGTGATCGAGACCTCCACCCGCGCGTTCTTCCGCGACACCGCCTGCGCCGCCTGGCGCGGCTGGTGGTGGTGACGTCCGTCACCCCCTGATCCCTTTCCTTTTCCATTCCTGACTTTTTTGCGCTTCGGCGCCTGATCCGCTGAACCGGATCCGGGCCGACGCGTCTTCGCCACCGACGCGGGCCCGCTTGCGAGGGCCCGCGCGCTTCCGTGGAAGGACACGCCCATGCAGACGCGATTCACGACGGCCGACGGCCTGATCGTCATCGGCACGCGCCGCGAGCTCGACCACCGCACCGCGCTGGACGGCCTGGCGGAGCGGCTCGATTCGACGCGCGGCGGGCTGTTCTCTTCCGGCGTCGACTATCCCGGCCGCTACTCGCGCTGGGCCTTCGGCTTCGCCGATCCGCCGCTCGAGTTCATCGGCCGCGGCCGGCAGCTCACGATGCGCGCGCTCAATCCGCGCGGCGAGGCGCTGCTCGCTATGCTCGGCCCCGTCGTCGCCGCCGCGCCGTCGACACGGCTCCTGCGCGAGGATGCCCGTGCGCTGGAATTCGAGATCGAGGAGTCCGACCGGCCCTTCGCGGAGGAGGAACGCAGCCACCAGCCCTCGCTGATGTCGCCGCTGCGCCGCCTCGTGCACAGCTTCCGCGGCTCGCGCGACCGCTTCCTCGGGCTCTACGGCGGGTTCGGCTACGACCTCCTGTTCCGCTTCGAGCCGATGCCGCTCAAGCATGTCCGCGGGGCGCAGACGAAAGACATCCACCTCTACCTGCCGGACTCGCTGATCCTCGTCGACCGCCGCAAGGAGGAGGCTTTCGGCATCGACTACGAGTTCGCGCGCGGCGACCTCACCACCGAGGGGCGCGGCCGCGAGGTGTTCATGCCGCTCGCGCCGGTCAGGAAGGCGCCGCCGGCCTCGCCGGCGATCGACAGCGACCTCGCCGACGACGCCTATGCCGCGATGGTCGACCGCGCCCGCGAGCGCATCCGGGTCGGCGACATCTTCGAGGTCGTGCTGAGCCGCACCTTCCACGCGCCCTACGCCGGCGCGCCCTCGCAGCTCTACGACCGCATGACGCGCATCAACCCGAGCCCCTACGAGTTCCTGATCCAGCTCGGCGACGAGCAGCTCGTCGGCACCAGCCCGGAGATGTTCGTGCGCGTCGAGGACGGCCGCGTCGAGTCCTGCCCGATCTCGGGCACCGCGCGCCGCGGCAACGACGCGATGGAGGACGCCGCGCGGCTCAAGGCGCTGATCAATTCCGAGAAGGACGAGGTCGAGCTCACGATGTGCACCGACGTCGACCGCAACGACAAGGCCCGCGTCTGCGAGCCCGGCTCGGTGCGGCTGCTCGCGCGGCGGCAGATCGAGACCTATGCCGGGTTGTTCCACACCGTCGATCACGTCGAGGGCCGGCTGCGCGAAGGTTTCGACGGCATCGACGCCTTCCTGTCGCACATGTGGGCGGTGACGCTGACCGGCGCGCCCAAGCGCATGGCCGCCTCGATCGTCGAGGCCGAGGAGACCACGGCGCGCGGCTGGTACGGCGGTGCCGTCGGCGCGCTGCTCTTCAACGGCGACGTCAACACGGGCATCACGATCCGCACCATCCATCTGCGCGACGGCACCGCGCGCTACCGCGTCGGGGCGACGATCGTGTGGGATTCCACCGGAGCTGAAGAGGAGCGCGAGACGCGGCTCAAGTCGACGACGCTGTTCCGGGCGCTCGCGCCCGCGGCGGCCGCGGTGGCGGCCGCGCCGCGTCCGAGGACCGGCGTCGGCCGCAAGGTGATGCTGATCGACAACGAGGACTCGTTCGTCCACACGCTGGCCGACTACTTCCGCCAGACCGGCGCCGAGGTGAAGACCTACCGCCACGGCATGCCGGCCGACGAGATCGCGCGGCTGGCGCCCGATCTCGTGGTTCATTCGCCGGGCCCGGCGCGGCCCGCGGATTTCGGCGTGCCCGACCTCGTCCGCGCCCTCGCCGCACGCGGACTGCCGCAGTTCGGCGTCTGCCTCGGGCTGCAGGGCATGGTCGAGGCCTTCGGCGGCGCGCTCGACGTGCTGCGCGAGCCGCGACACGGCAAGACCTGGGCCGTCGCGCATGACGGCGAGGGCCTGTTCCGCGGCCTGCCCTTGCCGGTGACCGTCGGCGCCTACCACTCGCTGACCGCGCGGATGGGCAGCTTCCCGCACGGCGAGCTGGTGGTCACGGCGATGAACGAGACCGGGCTCGTGATGGGAATCCGGCACCGGCGCCTGCCGATCGCCGCCGTGCAGTTCCATCCCGAGTCCATCCTCAGCGCCGCCGGCAGCGCCGGCCACACGCTGATCGACAACGTCATGCGCGAGCTCGGCGCGCAGCGCAGCCTCGCCCCGCTGGCCATCGCGGTGTGACGCCGCGGCCGTCGCCCGCCCCGGGGCGGGCGACGGCGCGCGACTTGACGCGCCGGCATGTAACGATCATTACGTGCCGCAATGAAGCGACTTTTCCGGGGTCCCCGGCCGGCGCTCGCGGCGACCGCCGGCACCATCGTCCTGCTGACGGCGATGACCGCGCTCGGCCATTTCGCGAACAACATCTTCCTGCCCTCGCTGCCGGCGATCGCCCGCGACCTCGGCACGCCGATCAGCGTCGTCCAGCTCGCACTCACCGTCTTCCTCGCGACCCTCGCCGTCGCTCAGCTCGTGGTCGGACCGCTCGCCGACCGCTTCGGCCGGCGGCCCACCATCCTCGCGGGCCTCATCCTCTTCATGCTGGGCTCGGCGGTCTGCGCGCAGGCCCCCGCCATCGACGTGGTCATGATCGGCCGCGTGCTGCAGGCCGCCGGGGCCGGGGCAAGCCTGGTGGCTGCGCGCGCGGTGACGCGCGACGCCTTCGCCGGCCCGGACCTAGCCCGCGTCATGGCGACGACCTCGATGGGCTTCTCGGTGGTTCCCTCGATGGTGCCGTTCCTCGGCGGCGCGATCCAGGAGGCGGCGGGCTGGCGCTGGAGCTTCTGGGCCGCGCTCGCCGTCGGCGCCGTCGTGCTGCTGTGCGTGCTCGCGCGACTGCCCGAGACCAACCGCGAGCATCTGCGCTTCCGTCATCCCGGCACGCTCCTCACCGCCTACCTGCCGGTGATCGCCGACCGCCGGCTGCTCGGCTACGCCGCCGCCGGCATGGGCGCGATGGGAGGCCTGTTCGCCTTCTACGCCGGCTCGCCGACGATCTTCATCGAGCGCCTCGGCATCTCGCCGACCGGCTACGGCCTCTATCCGCCCATCTCGGTGATGGGGTTCCTTGCCGGCAGCGTCTTCGCCCGACGCAACGCCGGCCGCATCCGCGAGGAGCATCTGGTCGCGATCGGCCTCGCCATCCTCGCGCTCGGCGCGATCGCGATGGTGACGCCGCCGGCCCTCGGCCTCCTGCATCGCTTCGCGCTGATCGGCGCGATGGCGATCTTCGTCGCCGGGCTCGGCATCGTCATGCCGATCAGCATGGCCGCCGCGCTGCGCATCTTCCCCGACCGCGCCGGCACCGCGGCCGCGCTGCTCGGTTTCCTGCAGATGAGCGCTGGCGCGCTCGGCGCCGCGCTCGCCAGCGCGCTCAAAGCGCCGCTCGACGTCCTCGCCTTCCCAACGGCGATGCTCGTCTTCGCCGTCCTGGCGCTGCTCGGATTCTCGACCCTCGTCCTGTTGGGGACATCGGCGCGACGGTCATGAGGCGAAATCCGCTGTCGGCGGCGGCGTGGCGCGCGCAACTTCACCATCGCGCGCCGCCGGATCGCGCACCGACTCGTGCGAACGCGCCCGGCGGCCGCGGCATCGATTGTTCCGCGCCCCGGCCGCGGGCTAGCTTCGTGGCCAAACCGGACCGCGCCGTCGACGACGCACCCGCGCCCCACCGGCCATGACACCTCGAGGAACGCCCATGGCGACGTCCGCCCCGCCCATCGATCCGACGGTCTCGCTCGACGACAAGTACGCGCGGGAGAGCGGGCGGGTGTTCATCACGGCGACGCAGGCGCTGGTCCGCCTGCCGATGATGCAGCGCCAGCGCGACATCGCCGCCGGGCTCAACACCGCGGGCTACGTCACCGGCTATCGCGGCTCGCCGCTGGGCGGGCTCGACCAGGCGATGTGGCGCGCCAAGACGTTCCTCAAGGCGAACCACATCCACTTCCAGCCGGGCGTCAACGAGGACCTCGCGGCGACCGCGGTGTGGGGCACGCAGCAGGTCAACATGTTCGAGGGGGCCAAGTACGACGGCGTCTTCTCGATGTGGTACGGCAAGGGCCCCGGCGTCGACCGCAGCGGCGACGTGTTCCGCCACGGCAATCTCGCCGGCACCGCGCGGCACGGCGGCGTGCTGCTGCTCGCCGGCGACGACCACGCCGCCAAGTCCTCAACGGTGCCGCACCAGTCGGAGCACGTGTTCATCGGCACGATGATCCCCGTGCTCAACCCGGCCGGCGTGCAGGAATTCCTCGATCTCGGCCTCTACGGCTGGGCCATGAGCCGCTATTCCGGCTGCTGGGTCGCGTTCAAGTGCACGGCCGAGACGACGGAGTCGTCGGCATCGGTGCATGTCGATCCCGACCGCGTGCAGATCGCGCGGCCCAACGACTTCGAGATGCCGGAGGGCGGCCTCAACATCCGGTGGCCGGACCATTGGACCGACCAGGAGTACCGGCTGCAGCATTACAAGAACGCCGCCGCCCTGGCCTTCGCGCGCGCCAACCGCCTCGACCGCGTGGTGATGGACTCGCCGAAGGCGCGCTTCGGGATCGTCACGACCGGCAAGGCCTATCTCGACGTGCGCCAGGCGCTCGCCGACCTCGGCATCGACGAGGCGGCTGCGCGCGCGCTCGGGATCCGGCTCTACAAGGTGGCGCTGACCTGGCCGCTCGAGCCCGAGGGCGCGCGACAGGCCTGCGAGGGCCTCGACGAAGTGCTGGTCGTCGAGGAGAAGCGCGCGATCATCGAGACGCAGCTCAAGGAGCAGCTCTACAACTGGCGCGCCGAGCAGCGGCCGCGCATCGTCGGCAAGGTCGACGAGAACCGCGCGCTGCTCCTGTCCTCCGGCGACGAGCTCTCGCCGACGACGCTTGCCGCGCTCATCGCGTCGAGGCTCGGCCGGATGCCCGGCACCGACGCGATCAAGGAGCGCGCGGCGGCGATCGCGCGGCGCGCGCGCGCCGAGCGGCCGGCCGGCGCCGAATTCAAGCGCACGCCCTATTTCTGCTCGGGATGCCCGCACAACACCTCGACCAAGGTGCCCGAGGGCAGCCGTGCGAGCGCGGGGATCGGCTGCCACTTCATGACCGTGTGGATGGACCGCCGCACCTCGACCTTCACGCAGATGGGCGGCGAAGGCTGCACCTGGATCGGCCAGTCTCCCTTCACCGAGACGCGGCACATCTTCGCGAACATCGGCGACGGCACTTATTTCCACTCGGGGCTGCTGGCGATCCGCGCCGCCTGCGCCGCCAAGGTCACGATGACCTACAAGATCCTCTACAACGACGCGGTGGCGATGACCGGCGGCCAGCCGCTCGACGGCCAGCTGACCGTGCCGCAGATCGCGGCCCAGGTGCTGGCCGAGGGCGTACGCCGCGTCGTCGTCACCAGCGACGATCCGGACAAGTACCCGGTCGACGCGGGATTCCCGCCCGGCGTCGAGATCCTCCACCGCAGCGAGCTCGACCGCGTCCAGCGCGAGCTGCGCGAGGAGCCGGGGGTCACCGTGCTGATCCACGACCAGACCTGCGCCGCGGAGAAGCGGCGTCGGCGCAAGCGCGGCACCTTCCCCGATCCCGACAAGCGCGTGTTCATCAATTCGCGCGTCTGCGAGGGCTGCGGCGACTGCGGCGTCGCGGCGAACTGCCTGTCGCTCGCCCCGCTCGAGACCGAGTTCGGCCGCAAGCGGGTCATCGACCAGTCGTCCTGCAACAAGGACTTCTCCTGCGTGAACGGCTTCTGCCCGTCCTTCGTGACCGTGCACGGCGCGAAGCTGCGCAAGCTGCGCTCGTCGAAGTCCTCGACCGATCCCTTCGCGGGCCTGCCGGAGCCGCGCGCCGTGCCGCGCCTCGAGGCGCCGTACAACATCCTCGTCACGGGCGTGGGCGGCACCGGCGTCGTCACCATCGGCGCGCTGCTGGGCATGGCGGCCCATCTCGAGGGCAAGGGCGTCACGATCCTCGACCAGACCGGTCTGGCGCAGAAGGGCGGTGCGGTGCACAGCCACATCCGCCTCGCCCCCGCCCCGGAGCAGCTTCATGCCGTGCGGATCGCCGCCGGCGAGGCGGACCTCCTGCTCGGCTGCGACCTCGTCGTCTCGGCGAGCGCCGAGGCGATGGAGCGAATCCGCGCGGGCCGCACCCGCGCGATCGTCAACGTGCACGAATCCCCGACCGGCGAATTCACGCGCAATCCCGACCTGGTCTTCCCGGTCGGCGACCTGCAGGGGATGATCACGCATGTCCTGGGCGGCGACGCCGCGGAGTTCTTCGCCGCGCAGCGCCTCGCCACAAAGCTGCTCGGGGATTCGATCGCGACCAACCCGTTCCTGCTCGGCTATGCATGGCAGAAGGGCTTCATCCCGCTCTCGCGCCAGTCAATCGAGCGCGCGATCGAGCTCAACGACGTCGCGATCGAGGCCAACAAGCGCGCCTTCAGCTTCGGCCGGCTCGCGGCGCACGACCGCCGCGCCGTCGAGCGTGTCGTGCTCGGGGAAGAGGCCCTTGCGCCGCGCCCGCTCACGCTCGCGGAGATCGTCGCACGCCGCGTCGCCGACCTGACCGACTACCAGGATGGCGCCTATGCCCGGCGCTACGAGGATCTCGTGCGCCGCGTCGAGAAGGCGGAAAGCGAGCGCGTGCCCGGCCAGCTCGCGTTGACCACCGCGGTCGCGCGCTACGCCTACAAGCTGATGGCCTACAAGGACGAGTACGAGGTCGCGCGGCTCTATTCGCGGCCGGAGTTCCGCAAGGCGCTGTCCGAGCAGTTCGAGGACTGGCGAAGCCTGGAGTTCCATCTCGCGCCGCCGCTGGTCGCCGAGCGCGACCCTGCCACCGGCCATCTCCGGAAGCGCAGCTTCGGGCCCTGGCTGATGACCGGCCTGCGGATGCTCGCCGGCCTCCGCCGGCTGCGCGGCACCCGGCTCGATCCCTTCGGTCGGACCGCGGAGCGCCGGATGGAGCGAAAGCTCATCGACGACTACGAGGCCCTGCTCGAGGAGATCGCAGCCCAGCTGCGCCCGGGCAATCATGCCGTCGCGGTCGAGCTCGCCGCGATCCCGGAGAAGATCCGGGGCTACGGCCATGTGAAGGAGCGGCACCTGGCCGAAGCCAAGACCCGGGAAGCGGCCCTTCTCAAGCGCTTCCGCGCGCCGCCCCCCATGGCCGTCGCCGCGGAATAGGGCCGGGCCGGCAGAGCCGGGCGCCGTCGTTCAACGGCGACGCGCGACCTGGCGCGAGCGACCGCGCACCGACGTCCGGCGCGCCCGGCGCTTCGCGCGCGGGACGGCGCGCTTGGGCACCGCCCCGGGCTGCGCGGGCGCGGGGCCCGGAGCGGCGCGCGGGGCCAGGCGCAGGGCGAGCGCGACGAGCGCGGCGCTCGCGGTGATCACCGAGGCGATCGCCTTCTCGCGCTCGAGCGCGCGCTCGACGCGCCGCACGGCCGTCAGGAGCGCGGGGCCGTTGGCCAGGACGGCGGCGGCGAGCTCGCCCGGTGCGGCCACCTCGAGGCGCAGGGATTCGCCCTGGATCCGCCCCGCCATCAGTCCGGCCTCGCGGCGCGCCAACGGCGGCAGGACCTCGACCGCGCGGCGCCAGACCAGGGAATTCATGCGGCGACGCGTCTTGCGGAAAGTCGCGATGATGAGGCGCTGCAGCCGCTCAGGCGACACGACACGCGCCCCCGGCTCGGTCGGCGCCGAACGCGGGCCCGATCACGCGACGTTCCGGATCTCGCTGCCGCATGGCCAAGCCCCTCCCTCGCGTTGATGAGAGCGACGCCGATCATGCGAAGGGAGCAGGCGCCCAGGCAAGCAAGTCCTGGAACGCCCCGTCGTCGCCGCGCCGGGCGCCGGGACGGGGCGGTCGACCGCTGCTCGAAGGCTCAGACCTCGAGGGCCTGTCGATAGAGGTCGAGGAGCTCGTCCTGCTCGCGGCGATCGGGCTCCTCCATCTTCCGGAGCTTGATCACCTGTCGCATGATCTTCGTGTCGAAGCCGTTGCCCTTGGCCTCGGCGTAGACCTCGCGGATGTCGGCGGCGAGCTCGGACTTCTCGTTCTCCAGCTTCTCGATCCGCTCCACGAAGCTGCGAAGCTTCGCCGCTGCGACTCCGCCGGTGCTGCCGTCCGCCATGCTCGTCTCCTTCGACCGATCCGGGGGAGTGCCGCCGCTGGCGGACCCGGGGCGATGTCTTAGGAGCAGTGCGCGAGTCAGGGCAACCGCGCCCGCGACGCCGGCCTGTGGATTAGGGGGACAAGGCCCGGGCGGCGGCGGTCGTCCAGTCCTGACGCTCCAGCGCCCCCGAGATCTGGGCGAGCGGCCCGGGATGGGCCACGGTGACGGCGAGCCGGCGGTCGTCCTGGCGGCGCGCGACGATGCGCTGGCCGGGCCGCATCTCGAACACGAGGGCGTCGAGCGTCGGGTCGTAGCGGCCGAGCTGCGGCAGATTGAACGCTTCGTCGCGGGCCTCGGCCCGGCTGCGGCCGCGCGCGAACAGGCCGCGGACCCGGTCCGCGGTGCCGCCCTCGACAACGAGCTGTACGTCGTCGCCGTTTTCGAGCGATCCGCGCCATGTCCCCAGGAACGGTCCGAGCACCGTGTTGTCGTTGGCGGCCGGACGGGCCGGCAGCGGCGCGGGCGCGAACTCGAACGGCACCTCGGCGACCGGATTGCGATCGCAGCCGGCCGGGACGGGCGCGGCCGCGACGACGAAGCCGACGATGCACGACCCGAAGCGACGGGCGAAGGCGCGGGTGAGGCCGACGGCGTGGCCGCGCCAGCCCGGCGGGCGATCGACGATCAGATGGGTGACGCCGCGGCGCTGCAGCTGCGCGACGAGCGCGGGGCCGCGCTCGCCGGGATCGAAGTCGTCGTCAGCGAACAGGAAGACCATCACGCGCGTGCCCTCGATCGCCCGCGCGATCTCCAGGAGCTCGTCGCGATTGCGGCGCGCGCGCTCCGGATCGACACTCACGCGGCCATGCGCCGCCGGCGCCATCGCGACCACCGCCTCGGCGAGCCCCGACACCGCGGCGGCGCTCGCCAGCGCGATCCAGCCGCCGGCGCTGTGGCCGGCGATCACGAGGCGGCCGTAGCCGCGGCCACGCAACTCGCGCGCCGCGGCGACGACGGCGCGGGTCGAGGCGCGGATCGTGTCGCCCTCCGGCCTGCGCTCGAGCCGGAACACGTCGAAGCCCTGCGTGCGCAGCAGCTCGACGAAGACGGCCGGCGCGGGATCGGCCTGCAGCGGCGCCTCGCCGCCGTGGTTCCACAGCACCGCGCCGGCGGCAGCGCGCGGGCCGAACGGTGCCGCGTCGACGACGAGACGCGCGTGGTCCTGCGCCGCGGCGGACAGGGCCACGCAGACGCAGAACGCGACGAGCAGCGATGCCAGTTGGCGACGCAGGCGCACGGCCGACCTCGAGCCCCACCATGGAGCGAGGCCCAGGCTGGCCGGTCTTGCCTTGCGCTTCGGTTAATCCGGCGCCGCGCGATGCGCCGGCGCCGGCCGGAGCAGGCGCGTCAATGCGGCCCGGGGCCGCCCTGCGCCTTGAACTTCGCGAGAGCCTCGGGCGATCCCTCGGTCTGGTAGCGACGCTTCCACTCGTCGTAAGGCATGCCGTAGATGGTCTCGCGGGACTCGTCCTTGGTCACCGCGACGCCTTTTGCGTCGGCCGCCTCCTTGAACCAGTTCGATAGGCAGTTCCGGCAGAACCCCGCGAGATTCATCAGGTCGAGATTCTGCACGTCCGTGCGCCGGCGCAGATGCTCGACCAGGCGGCGGAAGGCGGCGGCTTCGAGCTCGGTGCGGGTCTTGTCGTCCATGGCGGTCTCCAGCGGCAACGGCCCGCGACTATAGGCCCCGCCGCCGCGACGGACCATCGTGCCTTCGCGCTGTCGCCTCGCCGCCGGCTGTGTACGATGACCGCAATCGCGCGGGGACGTTCGCATGGGCAGCCGAGGCACCGACATCTTCCACCCCTCCTTCAGCACCGAGCCCTACTGGTGGGAGGCCTGGAAGCCCCTCCCCGGCCGCGGCCATCGCGACCTGCCCTCGCGTGTCGACGTCGCGCTGATCGGCGGCGGTCTCGCCAGCCTCAATGCCGCGCTCGAACTCGCGCGCTCGGGAGCGAGCGTCTGCGTGCTCGAGGCGAGCGTCTTTGGCGTCGGCGCCAGCACGCGCAACGGCGGCGCGGTGAGCAGCAGCGTCAACATCGGCAAGGGACTCGGCGGCGTGAAAGGGCGCAGCGCCGCGGAGACGGCGGCGGAGAAGAAGGCGCTGCTCGTGGACGGCTCGCAGGCGCTCGGACTGCTCGAGACGATCATCGCCCGCGAAGGCATCGACTGCGACTACGTGCCGTCGGGGCGCTTCACCGGCGCCTTCACGCGCAAGGACTACGCGTCGCTGGAGAAGCAGTGCGCGCTGCTCAACGAGCACACGGACGCGAACGCGCACATGCTCCCGCGCGAGCGACAGCGCGAGGAGATGGCGAGCGACTTCTATTTCGGCGGTATCGTCGTCGAGCGCTCGGGCAAGCTCCATCCCGCCAAGTACTACGGCGGCCTGCTCGCCGCGACCGAGCGCGCAGGCGCCGCGCTCGTGGCCGAGGCCCCCGTCACAGGGCTGGTGCGCGAAGCCGGCGGCTGGCGCGTCGTCACGCCGCGCGGCGAGGTCAGAGCGGAGAAGATCTTCGCGGGGACCAACGGCTATACCGGGCCGGCGACGCCGTCGCTGCGGCGCCGCGCGGTGCCCGTGGCGAGCCACATGATCGCCACCGAGGAGCTCGATCCGGACCTGGCGAAGAGCCTGATCCCCAAGGGCAGGACCCTCGGCGAGACCAAGCGCGTGCTCTGCTACTACCGCCTTTCGCCGGACGGGAAGCGCGTGCTGTTCGGCGGCCGGCCGCGCTTCACCCAGGTCGATGCGCGCACCAGCGCGCGGCTCCTGCACGCGCTGATGGTCCAGCGCTTCCCGCAGCTGAGCGGCGTGCGCGTCACCCACAACTGGATGGGCAACCTCGCCTTCTCGTTCGACCACCTCCCGCATATGGGCGAGATCGACGGCATCCACTACGCGATGTGCTGCAACGGCTCCGGCGTGGCGATGCTCGGCTGGCTCGGGCAGCAATCGGCCCGCAAGATGCTCGGCGGCAGCAACCGCGTGAACGCCTTCGACGGCCGCCCGTTCCCGACCGTGCCGCTCTACGCCGGCAACCCGTGGTTCCTGCCCCTGATCGGCGCCTGGTACCGGCACCTCGACAAGCGCGACCGCGCCGCCGCCGAGCGCGAGACCGCGTGACGCCGCGCGTCAGCCGCCGCGACGGGCGGGGGGCAACGCCTTGTCGAGCACCGCGCTGAGAAAGGCGCTGAGCGGCATCACCGTTTCGCCGCCCGCAGCCAGCCAGGCCTGCACGAGGCGCGCCGGGATGCGCGTGTCCGCGGACAGGCCGTAGGGAAACATCGGCGCGGCGATCTTGACCTCGTGGTCCCACGGATCGAACGGCAGCGTGAGCGGCCGCACGGGGCGCGCCGGCCGGTCGAAGACGGCACGCTCGCCATTGCCGGAGAAGAAGGCTGCCCTCTGGGCGGGATCCGGCGCGAACTGATCGATCCATGCCGGCGTCAGCGCGAGCTTCTCGTCGCGCCAGATCGGCACCGGCGCCTCGCTGCCCCACATCAGGCGAGACCATCCGACGACGTCGATCAGCGCCTCGGCCCAGGTCTTGATCGCCGGAGCCGGGAACATGCCTTGGCGCGACATGACGACGAGGAACCGCGGATGCGCGAATAGCGCCCGAACCGGGCCGGGCTGCCGCAGCACGTCGGGATCCGTCGGGCCGGCGAAATGCGCGCTGACGGCGACGGCACGCGGATAGCGCTCGAGGAAGGCGACGAGCATCGGCGCCGCCGCGGCGAGGCCGCGCGCACCGACCACCATCGGTACCGCCTCTTCGCGGCCCAGCACATCGAGGATCCAGGGATGCGCCGCGATCTTCGCGTCACCGAGGCGGAAGCCGTCGAACCCGGCTTCGAGCTGGGCCAGCAACCCGGCCTCCATCTCGCGCCGATCGCGGCCGAGCACGAGACCATAGGCGCGAAATGCGGCGGGGTCCGCCAGCAAGGCGCGATGGCACTCGGCGATGTCCGGACACGAGTCGAATGGGCAGACCATCGCCCGCCGGATGCCCACGAGCTCCATGATCCGGCGGTAGTCCTCGACCGCCCAGAACCGCGGCAGTCCGAGATGCGCGTAGCCGTCGATCATGATCCCGCCTCTCCGCCGGACTCGAGCGATCCGGATCCGAACTCGTGCCGACGGCCGTCGGCGAGTTGACACCGCGCGCCGCGACCGCCTGAATGGCACATTGATAATGGCAATGGCGGCTCGCGACCAAGGCCGTCGCGCAGCGGTCGAACCGTCCCGGAGGACGCCCATGACGTCTTGCTTCGATGGCTCCATGATCGACCGCCCCGACGCCGGCCGCCGCCGCTTCGTTGCCGGCGCTCCGCTCGCGGCAATGATGCTCGCCGGCGCGGTGCGCGCGCAGACGCCTGCCGCCTATGCCGCGCCGCCGCGCGGCGCCGCCAATGCCAAGCGGATCGCGCTCCGGTTCGGCACGAGCTATGTCGGCGTGCAGCCGATGACCAAGCCGGTGCGCGATATCCTGGACAAGTTCCAGGCCGACTACCCGAACGTCTCCATCGCCGTCGAGGCGACCGCCGGCAACGATCACCAGACCAAGATCAAGCTCGACGCGAGCGCCGACCGGGTCCCGGACTTCTTCAACTACTGGCGCCTCGACCCTGGCTTCGGGCTCGACCAGATCGCGCGCGCCGGCCGTCTCGCCGATCTCACCGCATGGACCCGCGAGGACCCGCACTTCAAGGGCCTGTTCGACGACTCCTCGTGGCGCACCGCGACGCTCGACGGCAAGGTCTACGGCGTGCCGTTGCTGATGTTCTACGTGCAGTTCCTGGCCAACAAGGCCGTCTTCGATCGCGCGGGCGTCGCGCTGCCGACGGATTGGGCGAGCCTCAACACGGCGGTCAAGGCGCTCAAGTCCAAGGGCGAGCTGCCCTGGGCCATCAGCATCGGAAACGACAGCCAGGGCGGACGAATCTACAACTACGTCGTGAACCGCACGGTCGGCAACGAACGCGCCATGCGCATGCATGGCGGTCTCGAGCCGATCAACGTCCCGGAGATGGTGCGGGCGATGGAGATGCTGCGCGATCTCGTCGTCGGCTATGCGCCGGACGATGCGATCGCCATCAAGAACGAGGTCGTTTACGCCAAGTACGTGAATGCCAATCGCGGCGGACTCATCCTCGACGGTTCCTGGGTGACGGCGCAGATCAAGCCCGAGATCCAGAAGGACCTGGTCGTCCTCGAGTTCCCGCTCATCCCCGGCGGCTTCCAGAAGGAGCCGAATGTCGAACGCGACCTGACGACGCTCCTCTACATGAGCAGCAAGGCGATGGCCGACGCCGACAAGCGGCCCTATGTCGTCGAGATCGTCCGTCGACTGACCGCGCGGGACGCGGGGCGCGTCTATTCGGAAGAGGCAAAGGCGCCGATCCCGATGCTCGGCGTTCCGGTCGACGACGAGAAATACGGCCGCATTCCGCGCGAGGCGAACGCGATCGCGCTGCGCAATCCGGCCAACAAGTGGATTCCCTCGGCGATGAAGCCCGACCAGCGCGCGAAATTCGAGCCGCTGCTCGGTGAATTTCTCGCCGGCAAGCACGAGCCCGCGCGCTTCGTCGAGCAGCTGGGCCGCATCTTCGGCGGCTGATCCGACGCGTCACGGCCTCCGGGTCCGTCCATGGGGACACTGCGCTTTTCGCCGGCGGTGCTGCTGCTCATGGCGCCGGCCTTCGCGCTCTACGGGCTGTTCTTCATCCTGCCGTTCGTGCGCACCGTCTACTACAGCTTCTTCGACTGGAACGGCTTCTCCGATCCGGCGTTCGTCGGACCCGCGAACTACGCGGAGCTGATCGGCGACGAGCTGTTCCTGCGCGGCGTCGCGCGGGCGGCGCTCTGGGCCGCACTGGCGGTCCTGCTCAAGGTCGGCAGCGCGCTCGTCCTTGCGGCCATGCTGCGCGTCCCGATCGCGGGCTCGCGGATCTTCACCACCGCGTTCTTCGTGCCCGTCGTCATCTCCTCGGCGGCGATCAGCCTGATGTTCACGCTGATCTACGATCTCGATGCCGGCCTCCTCAACGCGCTGCTCCGGGCCGTCGGCCTTGCGTCGTGGACGCGGAGCTGGCTGGGCGACGAGGCCACCGCCCTGCTCGCGGTGATCGCCGTGCCCGTCTGGCACACGATCGGCTACTTCCTGGTGATCCTGCTTGCCGCAATGCAGGGCGTGCCCAAGGAGCTCTACGAATCCGCGGCACTCGACGGCGCCGGACGCTGGATCGTCTTCTCGCGCATCACCGTGCCGATGATCTGGACGACGCTCCAGGTCTGCGTCGTCCTGGCGATCACCGCCGCGTTCAAGAGCTTCGACTACGTGTTCGTCATGACGCGCGGCGGGCCCGGCACGTCGACCCAGGTCCCGGCAACCTACATGTACGAGACGATCTTCATCGGCCTGAAGTTCGGATACGGCACCGCGATCGCCATCGCGATCTTCCTGATCGGCCTTGTGTCGACGGTCGTCTTCCGCCGCCTCACGCGGCCGCGGAGCCTCTGACGTGCCCGCGACGCGCGCCGACGGCGGCTTGCGGTTGCCGCTCCCCGGTGGCGCCATCGCCTCGACGGTCGTTCTCTACGTCGTGCTGGTCGGGCACACGCTCCTCACGCTGTTCCCTTTCGTCTGGGTCCTGGTCAACTCGTTCCGCGACAATGACGGGATCCTGACCTCGATCCGGCTGCTGCCCGAGCGCTTCGATACCGGCAACTACGAGCGCCTGCTGGCGTCCAGCAACATCCCGCTGTCGCTCTTCAACTCCGTCACGATCACCGCGGCCAGCCTTGCCCTGCTGCTCGCCGTCGGCGTGCCGCTGGCTTTCGCGCTCGCACGGTTCAGGTTCCGCGCCGCGGAGTGGATCTACATGTTCTTCGCGCTTGCCGTGCTGGTGCCGGCGGTCTCGGTGCTGCCGATGACGTTCAAGCTCTTCGTGGATCTCGGCCTGCTCGGCACGAAGTACGGGATCGCTTTCGTCTACGCCACGGAACAGCTGCCGATCACCGTGTTCCTGCTTGTCGCCTTCATGCGAGCGATCCCGCACGAGCTCGACGAGGCGGCGGTGATCGACGGCTGCGGCCCGCTCGACCTCTTGTGGCGCGTGATCCTGCCGCTCAGCCGAAACGGCATCGTGACCGTCCTCATCCTCGCCTTCGTGGCGATCTGGAACGACTACCTGATGGCGCTGATCCTGCTGCCCGACCAGGAGAACCGCACGCTGTCGGTGGTGCTGGCAAATGCCAAGGACGAATACCGCGTCGACTACGGCATGATGTCGGCGGCGATCGTCTTCGCGATCACGCCGATGCTTCTCGCCTACGTCGTCCTCAAGGAGCGCATCGTCGCCGGAATGGCGACAGGCGCCGTGAAAGGTTGAACCGGCCGTGACGATGACATCGACCTTTCCGCGCCTCGGAACCACGGTCAGCCGTCTCGGCTTCGGCGGCGCCGCCATCGGCCTGACCAACTACCTGGGCGACTACGCCGCGGGATCGCCGGCGGCACGAGCCGCCGCGGTCGACGCGATCCGTGCCGCGCGGGCAGGCGGCCTCACCTATTTCGACACGGCTCCCGGCTACGGAAAAGGACTGTCCGAGGAGATTCTCGGCGAGGCGCTGGCCGGCGAGCGCGACATTATCGTCGCGACCAAGGTGCCGCAGGCCTCGCTCGCCGAGGTTCGCCGTTCGGCCGAGGCGAGCCTCGCCAGGCTCAAGCGGACGCGGCTCGACCTGCTGCAGATCCACGGGACGAGCCTGACGCTCGAGGCGATGACCGCGATCCGCGCGCCCGGCGGCACTCTCGACCAGCTCGTCCGACTGCGCGAGGAGGGGCTCGTCGCCGCGATCGGGTTCACATCCGAGGACAACAATGGCGCCGTGTATGAGCTCATCTCGAGCGGCGCATTCGACACGATGCAGATCGCCTACAACCTGCTGCTCCAGCATCCGTGCGAGCCGACGCGGCCGTTCGGCAGCCTGTTCGAAGCCAAGAAGCGCGGTCTCTTCACGATCGCGATGCGCGGCCTCACGTCCGGCATCTTCCAGCGATGGATCCGACTCGCCAATCCGGCCGACCGCTTCGACTACAGCGCGGCCCTGATCCAGTTCGTGCTCTCGAACCCGCTGATCGATGTCGCCCTCGTCGGGATGCGCACGCCTGAAGAGGTCCGGGCCAATCTCGCCATCTGGGGCGACGAGGCCGGCCGCATCGACATCGAAGCGCTCTGGTCGCGATACCCGACGCCGGTCTCTTGATCGATACCCGCAATTCGAGGACTCTGCCGCGGAATCAACCTCAACGACGGGCGACGAAACATGGCAGACGTGGCAGCCGCCGGCAGTCCCGCCGGCAAGCTCGTGATTCGCAACATCGGCCTTCTCCTGTCGGGCGATCTCGCCCGCCCGATCCTCGACGCCGACACCATCGTCGCCGACCAGGGCCGCATCGTCGCCGTCGGCAAGGCCAAGGACGTCGACACCGCGGGCGCCAAGTTCGTGATCGATGCCAAGGGCTGCGCCGTGTCGCCGGGCCTGATCGACTCCCACGTGCATCCCGTATTCGGCGACTGGACGCCGCGCCAGAGCCAGCTCGGCTGGATCGACTCCTTCCTCAACGGCGGCGTGACCACGATGATTTCCGCGGGCGAGGTCCACCTGCCCGGCCGACCCAAGGACATCGTCGGCCTGAAGGCGCTCGCGATCACCGCGCAGCGCAGCTTCGACGCCTTCCGCCCCGGCGGGGTGAAGGTGCATGCCGGTGCGCCGGTGATCGAGAAGGGCATGGTCGAGGAGGACTTCGCCGAGATGGCCAAGGCCGGGGTGAAGTGGCTCGGCGAGATCGGCCTCGGCTCGGTCAAGGCCGGCGACGAGGCGAAGAAGATGGTCGCCTGGGCGCGCAAGTACGGCATGAACTCGACGATCCACACCGGCGGCCCGTCGGTACCCGGCTCGGGCTACATCGACGAGAGCGTCGTGCTCGAGGCCGATGCCGACGTCATCGGCCACATCAACGGTGGCCACACCGCGCTGTCGCTGCAGCAGATCACCTGCCTGTGCGAACGCTGCGAGCGCGCGATCGAGATCGTGCACAACGGCAACGAGCTCGCGGGGCTGCACGCGCTCAGGATCGCGCGCGAGCTCAGGCAGCTCGAGCGCGTGATCGTCGGCACGGACTCGCCCGCCGGCTCGGGCGTCCAGCCGCTCGGCATCCTGCGCATGATCGCGCTGCTCTCTTCGCTGGGCGACACGCCGGCCGAGCAGGCCTTCTGCTTCGCCACCGGCAACACCGCGCGGCTGCGCAATCTCGACTGCGGCCTGATCGAGCCGGGCCGCGCCGCCGACTTCGTGTTCATGGACCGCGCCCAGCACTCGAGCGGCAAGGACCTGCTGGACAGCGTGCGCAAGGGCGACCTCCCCGGCATCGGCATGGTCGTCATCGACGGCGTCGTGCGCATCCACCGCTCCCGCAACACCCCGCCCGCCGACCGCGTCCCGGCGGTTGTGACGTGATCCGAAGCGTGGCGACGATGGCAGGGAAAAAGCAGTTGAACGCGGAGGTCGCGGGGAAACGCGGAGAACGCAGAGATGTGGCGCCTCGGCGAATGGTGCGCGCCGATCTCAAAGTTCGGATTGGGAGCGCGGAGCGCCGCCGATTACAGGCCGACATCCGGCACTCCGATCGAGCTGGCTCACCATCTCTGCGTTCTCCGCGTTTCCCCGCGACCTCCGCGTTCAATTGCTTTTTTCGAGCAGCGCGCACAACAACAGGAGGCTTGCCGTGAACCCCGACAGGATCAGGGTGGCGGGGGTGCAGCACGGGATGCGCGCGGTGGCGGGCTTCGACGAGTTCGCGGCGCAGTGCGCGCATCATGCGGCGGCGGCGGGCGAGTGGAACGCCGACATCGTCGTCTTCCCGGAGTTCCTGACTACGCAGCTGATGTCGATTCCGCGCGCCGACGGCAGGCCCGCCGGGATCGGCGACCTCGCCCAGCACACCGAGGCCTACCGCGCGCTGTTCACCGGCCTCGCGGCCCGGCACAGGCAGACGATCGTCGCCGGCACGCATGTGCACGCGCGCGGCAACAAGCTCTACAACGGCGCGCATGTCTTCTTCCCCGATGGCCGCGTCGTCGTTCAGGACAAGCTGCACCTCACGCCGACCGAGGTCAGCCCCTGGGCGATCACGCCCGGCGAGCGGCTCGAGATCCTCGAGTTCCCCTGGGGCAAGGCGGCGGTGCTGATCTGCTACGACGTCGAGTTCCCCGAGCTCGCGCGCCAGGCGCGGGCGCGCGGTGCCGACGTGCTGCTGGTGCCGAGCTGCACTGACGACCGCCAGGGCTTCCACCGCGTGCGCCACTGCTGCCACGCGCGCGCGATCGAGGACCAGATCTACGTCGTCACAACGCACACCGTCGGCAACCTGCCGGTCGAGTGGATGCGCGGCAACGTGGGCAACGCCGCGGTGATCACGCCTTGCGACGTCCAGTTCCCGCCCGGCGGCGTGCAGGCCCAGGGCGAGCTCAACATCGAGCAGATCGTCGTCGCCGAGCTCGACTTGGCACTCCTCCGCCGCGCCCGCGACGGCGGCAGCGTACGCACCTGGCAGGACCGGCGCGCGGATCTCTATCCGGTGCTCGGCTGACCGCTCAGCGGCGGCCGCCGGCGAGCCGCAGCGATTCCGGGCGCGCGCGCAGGGCGGCCATCGAGGCGACGCCGAACACGGGGCCGAGCGCCAGCAGATAGAAGGCGACCGGCCAGCTCCAGGCGGCGGCGACGACCGGCACGAGGTGGATCGTCGCCAGCGTCAAGGTGAAGCCGACGCAGGTCTGCATGGTCAGCATCGTGCCGACCCGCTCCGGATCGGAGAGCTCGGTGATCGCCGCCGAGAACTGCGCGGAGTCGGCGCAGATCGTCAGCCCCCACAGAAGGCAGACGATCGTGATCGGCCACAGGCCCATCCCGTCGACGAGACCGGCCATCACGGCGCAGGCGCCGCTCGCCACCATCGCCGCGATGGTCAGCCGCGTGCGGCCGACCCGGTCGGCGAGCAGGCCGCCGCCGATACAGCCGACGAGCCCGCCGAGGCCGATCGCGGCGAAGGCGAGGATGCGCGCGAGCGCCACGCTCTCGCCGCCAGCGCGGAACGTGGCCTCGAGGAAGACGCCAAGCCACGCCCACATCGCGTACAGCTCCCACATGTGGCCGAGATAACCGCCGAGCGCGAGGCGCATCGGCGGATCGCGGAAGATCGCGAGCATCGCGCGCGGCTCGAAGCGGCGCGCAAGGCGTCCGCGAGGCCCCGGCTGCGCGAGCAGGACGAGGGCGGCGGCGAGCGCCGCGCTCGCCGATGTCGCGAGCATCGTCACGCGCCAGTCGACACCGCCGAACGCATGGATCAGGTGCGGCGAGCCCGAGCCCAGGCAGAGCGCGCCGACGAGGATGCCGATGAGAAGACCGAGATCGCGCTCCGCCCAGGCCGCGATCATGCGCATCCCCACGGGATAGACGCCGGCAAGGCAGGCGCCGGTGATTCCCCGCAGCAGGACGGCGAACACCGAGTCGAACGGCACCCACAGCAGGGCCGCATTGGCGATCGCGCCCCCCAGTGCCGCCATCGCGAAGAGGCGCCGCGATTCGATCCGATCGGCGAGTCCGAGCACCGCGCTTGCCAGCGTGCCGGCCACGAACCCCGCCTGTACGGCGCTGCTGAGCAAGGCGGCGCGCGCAGTGCCGAGGCGGAACTCCCCGACGATCGCCGGCAGGATCGCCGACGCCGAGAACCACAGTGCCAGCGCCATGACCTGGCACAGCGCGATGAGGACGACGGCACGGGACTTGGGGGACATGGCGCCAATCTACGGGGCCGGCACGAGTCCTGTCTGCACGGCCGCGTCGCGAGGCCCGTAGCCACGTTCACCAGCGCCGGGGTCGCGCCGCGGCGCAGCAGCGACAGGCCGGCCGGGCGACGAGGAAGCGCGGCGCCCGTCTCACACGCTCAGATACTGCGTGCGCACGGCCTCGTCGGCCTTGAGCTCGGCCATCGTGCCGGCGTAGCGGATGGCGCCCTTCTCGATGATGACGGCGCGGTCGCTCACCAGCGTGGCGAAGTGCAGGTTCTGCTCGCAGAGCAGAACGGTGAGGCCTTCGCGCTTGAGCGACAGGATGGCATTCGCCATCTGCTCGACGATGACGGGCGCGAGGCCCTCGCTCGGCTCGTCGAGCAGGACGAGCGCCGGGTTGCCCATCAGCGTGCGCGCGATCGTGAGCATCTGCTGCTCGCCGCCCGACATCCGCCCGCCCGGGCGGTTGCGCATCTCGGCCAGGTTGGGGAACAGCGCGAAGAGCTTGTCGGGCGTCCAGGTCGGCACGCCGGCGCGGGCGGCGCGGCGGCCGACCTCGAGGTTCTCCATCACCGTCAGCTCGGTGAAGATGCGACGGTCCTCCGGCACGTAGCCGAGGCCGAGCCGCGCGATCTCGTGCGGCGGCCGGCCCGCGATCTCGTCGCCCGCGAAGGCCACGCGGCCGCTCGTCGGCGGCACGAGGCCCATGATCGCCTTGATCGTCGTCGACTTGCCCGCCCCGTTGCGGCCCATCAGCGCCACCACGCTGCCGGCCTCGACCGCGAAGGCGACCCCGTCGAGCACCTGCGCCTGGCCGTAATGGGCGTGCAGATCGGCGACCTCGAGCAGCGCCATCAGTGGCCTCCCGACGTCGTGCCGGCGCCGAGATAGACCTCGCGTACGCGCGCATCGGCACGCACGGCCGACGGCGCGCCTTCGGCGATCAGCTGGCCGCGGTTGAGCACGATGATACGGTCGGCATGGGCGAACACGACGTCCATGTCGTGCTCGGTGAACAGCACCGCGAGGCGCTGTTTGCGCGCGATCGCCGCGGTCAGCGCCATCAGCCCGACGCGCTCCTTCGGCGCCATGCCGGCGGTCGGCTCGTCCATCAGCAGCAGCCGCGGCCCGTGCGCGAGGGCCACCGCAAGCTCGAGCCGCTTGACGTCGCCATAGGCGAGCTCGCCGCAGGCCCGATCGGCCTGATCCGCCATGCCGACCTGGGCGAGAAGCTCGAGCGCGCGGTCGCGGGCGAAGGCGCGCGCCGTGCCGCGGACGTCGTACAGGTGCCCCGCGTGCGAAATCAGCGCCATCTGCACGTTCTCGGCGACCGTCATCGAGCCGAAGGTGGCGGTGATCTGGAAGGTGCGGCCGACGCCGAGGCGCCAGATCTCGCGTGGGCGACGGCCGGTGATGTCCTTGTCCTCGAAGCGCACCCGGCCGGCGTCGGGCCGCAGCTGGCCGCCAGCCATGTTGAAGCACGTGCTCTTTCCGGCCCCGTTCGGCCCGATCAGCGCCAGCAGCTCGCCTGCGCCGATGGCGAAGCTGACGTCGCGCACGGCGTGCACGCCGCCGAAGCTCTTGCTGAGGTTCTCGACCACGAGGACGCTCATCGCGGCACCCCGGCAGTGAGCGAGGCGATCGCACATGACGATCCCATGCCGCAACCGTCCCCCTCGAACGAGAGGGACAGATCGCGAGCGAAGCGCGCGAGCAGGGGGAGATGGCAGCGGAGCAGGTCACCGGGCGCCGAAACCGGCGATGCCGCGACGCGCCCCCTGGCCGCTGCGCGGCCTGCCCCCCTCATGCGAGGGAGACGGTTGGCGCAGAGCCGCATCACGGACGCCTCTCCCAGCGCGCCTGCGCGAAGCCGGCGATGCCCTGCGGGAAGGCGAGCACGAGGCCGACGACGACGAGGCCGAGGCCGGCGCGCCAGTATTCGGTCCAGCGCACGAGCTGCTCGTTGAGGCCGTGGAAGACGACCGCGCCGGCGATCGGGCCGCTCAGCGTCTCGACGCCGCCGAGCAGCACCATCAGCAGCGCGTCGACCGATTTCGGGATTGCCATGTAGGTCGGGAACACCGAGCCCTTGGCGTAGGCGAACAGCGAGCCGGCGGTGCCGGCCAGTGCCGCGGCGAGCGTGAAGGCGACCCAGCGGATGCGCGCGACGTCGATGCCGATCGCCTCGGCGCGCAGCGGATTGTCGCGTGACGCGCGCAGCGCGTAACCGAGCGGCGAATGGATCACGTGGCGGAGCCACAGCGTGCCGCCGACGCACAGCGCCAGGGTCAGCGCGTAGTAGACGGCCTTGCTCTGCGCCCAGGCGCTCGGCCAGACGCCGAGGATGCCGTTGTCGCCGCCGGTCAAGTCGACCCACTGGAATGCCGCCGACCAGGCGATCTGCGCGAAGGCGAGCGTGAGCATCGCGAGATAGACGCCCTCGAGGCGCACGATGAAGAAGCCGACGGCGAAGCCGGCAAGCCCGGCCGCGAAGGGGGCCGCGAGCAGGCCGAGTTCCATCGGCGCGCCGAGATGCTTCATCAGCAGCGCGCCGGCATAGGCGCCGACCCCGAAATAGGCGGCGTGGCCGAAGGAGGCGATCCCGCCCGGCCCCATCATGAAGTGCAGGCTGGCGGCGAAGAGCACCAGGATCGCCGTCTCCGTCGCCACCAGCAGCGCGTAGTCGCCGCCGAGCAGCGGCAGGACGATGGCGGCGGCGAGCGCCGCCGCACCCAGCCATATGAGGGCGCGGGGTGCGGGTCGGATCGGCGCCACCTGGATGGCGCCGGCAACGCGCTGGTGCGTTGGCGGCCTGCCGAGCAGGCCATAGGGCCGGATCACCAGCACCACGGCCATGACGAGGAAGGTCAGCACCAGGGTCGCCTTGGGCACGACGAGGATGCCGAAGGCGTGGATCTCGGAGATCAGAAGGGCCGCGAGATAGGCGCCGGGCACCGAGCCCATGCCGCCGACGACGGTCACGACGAAGACGTCCGCGATGATGTCGAGGTCCATGTGCAGCGTCGTCGGCGCACGCGCGACCTGCAGGGCGCCGCCGAGCCCGGCAAGGAACGCGCCGACGAAGAACACCGAGGTGAACAGCCACTTCTGGTCGACGCCCAGGGCGGCGACCATCTCGCGATCCTGCGTGGCGGCGCGCACCAGCGTGCCCCAGCGCGTACGCGTGAACAGCAGCCAGAGCAGCAGCAGCACGACCGGGCCGAACGCGATCAGCAGCAGCTCATATTGCGGGAAGCGCTGACCGAGGATCTCCACCGCGCCGCGCAGGCCGGGCGCGCGCGGCCCCAGCTTGTCGACCGGGCCCCAGATCCACAGCGCCAGGTCCTGGATGATCAGCACGACGCCGAAGGTCGCGAGCAGCTGGAAGAGCTCGGGCGCGCGGTAGATCCGGCGCAGCAGCGCCATCTCGATCACCACGCCGACGACGCCGACGCCGAGGCTCGCGACCAGGACGGCGCTCCAGTAGGCCCAGGGCTCGCGCGGCAGCCAGTCCTGGCCGACGATCGAATACGCGAAATAGGCGCCCAGCATGTAGAGCGAGCCGTGCGCGAAGTTCACGACCCGCGTCACGCCGAAGATGATCGTCAGACCCGACGCGACCAGGAACAGCGACGAGGCCGAGGCGAGCCCGTTGAGGGCCTGGATGAGGAGGGCGTCCATGCGGTTGGGCGTCGAGTCGGCGGCGCGCACTCCCCTCCTGTTCGCGGGTCAGCACGAATAGGAGGGGTGGCCGAGCGAAGCGAGGGTGGGGACGACAGGCGTAGCTGACGAGCCACGCCTGTCGTCCCCGGCCGCTTCGCGGCCACCCCTCCTATCGCGCGATGCGCGACAGGAGGGGAATGACCGTCGCCTCAGCTCACCCCTGGGGCCGCAGCGTCTTCACGACGTCGTCGCCGGGCAGGTACTTGGCACCGTCGGCGTAGCGCCAGCCGACCATCGTGCCCTTGCCGCCCTTGAGCGCTGTCTTGCCCACGAAGGCGCCGAGGGTCGACTGGTGGTCGATCGCGCGGAACTCGCACGCGCCGAAGGCGGACTCGAACTTCAGCCCCTTCATGGCGTCGACCATCTTCTCGGTCTCGGTCGAGTTGCCGCGCTTGAGCATCGCGGCGATGGCGTTGACCGTGTCGAAGCCGACCACCGAGCCGAGACGCGGGTAGTCGTTCCAGCGCTTCTGGTAGGCGTCGCGGAACGCCTTGTGGCCTGCCGTCTCGATCTGATCCCAGGGATAGCCGGTCACGACCCAGCCCTCGGGGCACTCGTCCTTGAGCGGGTCCATGTATTCGGGCTCGCCCGTGAGCATGCTCGCCACGAAGCGCTTCTCGAACAGGCCGCGCGTGTTGCCCTGGCGCACGAAGTTGGTGAGGTCGCCGCCGAAGGTGACGTTGAAGATCGCGTCGGGCTTCGCCTGCTCGACCGCCTGCACGGTGGCGCCGGCGTCGATGCGCCCGAGGGCCGGGAACTGCTCGGCGACGAACTCGACGCCGGGCTTGGCCTTCATCAGCAGCTCCTTGAACCACTTCGCCGCCGACTGGCCGTACTCGTAGTTCGGCGACACGATCGCCCAGCGCTTGGCGTCGACCTTCGCCGCCTCCTCGGCCAGCATCGCCGCCTGCATGTAGGTCGAAGGCCGCAGGCGGAAGGTGTAGCGGTTGCCTCGACCCCAGACGAGCGCGTCGCTCAGCGGCTCGGAGGCGACGTAGAGCTTCTTGTTCTGGTTCGCAAAGTCGGCAATGGCGAGGCCGACATTGGAGAGGAACCCGCCGGCGACGATGTCGACCTTCTCCGCATTGACGAGTTCGCCGGCAAAGCGAACCGCGTCCTCGGGCTTGCCGGCATCGTCGCGGAAGATCGTCTCGAGCTTGCGCCCGCCGATGCCGCCCGCGGCGTTGACCTGCTCGACCGCGAGGTTCCAGCCGTTGCGGTACGGCGCGAGGAACGCCGGCTGCGCGGTGTAGCTGTTGATCTCGCCGATCCGGATCGCGGCCCCCTGCGCGCGGGCGATCGCCGGCGCGCCGAGGCCCGCGGCGAGGGCGCCCTTGAGGGCGGTGCGTCGCTTCATCGTGGTCATCGTGTCCTTCTCCCTTCCCTGTTTTCCTGTTCGTGATGCGGACGGATGTCCGCGGCCTTGCTCAGCGCAGCCCGTCCTTGCCTTCGATCTGGTCCTTGGTGAGCCCACCGATGCGCGGGCTCGGGCGACCGGAATCGGTCACCACCACCGCGACGAGGATCTCGTTCGCGCGCGGCGAGTCGTTGAGCCGCACTTCCATCGCGTCGAAATGGCTGCGGACATAGGCCGCGTCCTTGTGCCCGAGCGGCACATCGATCGGCGTGCCGGGCCCGCCCATCTTCTTCGCGGACGGCACCAATGCCGCGCCTTTCTCGACTGCCGCGCGCAGCGGCTTGCCGAGGCGCGGATGCAGGATCGCCGCGGCGTGCTCGAGCTCGCCGGCCTCGCCGACGATCGCGGCCTTGCCGTAGCTCTCTGCCTGGCCGGGGTTGATGCCCAGCGCCGCCACCGCGCGCCGGCCGAGCACGTCGCCGAGCTCTTCGCCGATCGCCATCAGCTCCTCGAGATCGGCCTGGTAGGTGCCGGCGAAGGGATTGGCGATCACCGCGATCGCCGCGGCCCGACGCGTCGGCGGCGATACCTCGCGCCCCATCTCGACATGCGTCTCGTCGACGACGAGCGCGAACTTCCGGATCCTCGCCCTCATCGCAACCCGTCCTCGCCTTTGACTTCGCTGGCCTTCAGCCCGCCGACGCGGTCATGCACGCGCGCGCCCGTCGTCATCACCAGGATCAGCACCATCTCGTCGAGACGCGGCGCGTCGTTGACGCCAACCTCGAAGGCGTTGAAATGGCCGCGCACGTAGCTCGCGTTGATGTGCGTCACCGGCACGTCGAGGCGCGCGCCGACATGGCCGACCTTCTTGGTCGACGGCACGATCGCCTTCGCGTTGCCGAGCAGGTCGCGCATCGCGTAGCCGCCGGGCACGTGCCAGAGCGCGCCGTGCTCGAGCTCGCCGCCGGCGCCGACGATGGCGCCCTTGCCGAAGCCTTCGATCGCCTTGAGGTCGCCGCCGGTCAGCGCCTTGGCCAGGCGCGTCGACATCTCGAGGCCGAGCGGACGCAGCTGCTCCATCATCGGTACGATATTCGACTCGTAGCGGCCGGCGAACGGGTTGTGGATCACCGCCGCGATCGCGCCGACCTTGAGCGGCTTGGCCGCCACCGGCCCGCCCTCGTGGAAGATCTCCTCAATGAACGTCGCGAACTTGCGGATCTTGATGCCGTTGATTTCCATGTCCCTGCTCTCCGGTTCCCGCCTCAGGCGGCGATCTGTTGGGCCGTCAGGCCGGCGCTCGCCATGCGGCCGCGCAACATCAGCACCGCCGCGAAGACGCGTCCAGCGCGCCTCAGCGCCTCCGCCGCCGCGCGGCCGCGCGCGAGAGCGGCATCGATCTCCGCCGCGCTCAGCGCGCCGAGCCC
>JAEULA010000004.1 GCA_016793165.1 Alphaproteobacteria bacterium
ACACCTCCGAGGCGGCGAACGTCGTGCAGCGTGATCCGGACGACGTCGCGCAACATCTCGTGATTGACCTCCGAGGCATCGTCTTCGGCGATGGCTTGCAGCCAGGTCAGGCGCGCGATCACCTCGTCGAACGACCGCGCGGGCCAGGTCTGCAGGACGGCGGCCTCGGTCTGACAGATGCGCTCGCAGCACCGGCGGGCCGCTTCATCCGGCAAGCCTCGGTCGACCGCCTCGGTGAGGTCGGCGACGAGCTTACAGGCTTCAAGCAAGCTCGTCGGCAGCGGCAGCCGGGCAATCGCCGCGCGGACGATCTCTCTGGCCCGCTTCTGCTCGGCGAAGCGCGCGTTGATGTCAGGGGTGCGTCGCCCTTCGATCTCGAGGACCAGCGTGTTCTCGGCGGCGGTCAGGGCGGCGCAGGTCTCGCGTACGAGCTCGGCGCCAACCGTAGGGTCTCCAACCGGATCGGCGTGAATGCGCCGATCGGTCCGGACACCTGTCGTGGTAGCGTTCAAATCAACCATGGTCGGAGCGCCTCCATGCGCTTCGTCGTGGCCAGAGTCGGCGAGCGTTCACGCGCTCGTCGACTCGACCTGTTGCCCGGTGCCGCCGGGCACGGATCAGCGTGTCTTCGCGGCTCTGTGTGCCGCGAGAGATGAGACGTTGCCGCCTGGTGCGGAGACAATCGCGCTCACGATCTCGGCGAGCTTCTCGAGCGCCGCGCGCTTCTCGGCCGCATACAAGTGCCGGTCATAGACGCCTGCGATGCCGGGGATGACGTGGCCGAGCACACGCTCGGCATGCTCGAACGGGACGGCCGCACGGCTCATCAGCGTCCGGGCGGTGCGGCGGAGATCCTGCAGGCGCCAGGGCCCGACGGCGCCGATGACTTTCGCGGCGGCATCCATCGATGCCTTTGCCTTCGACCAGCCGTTGAGCGCGCCGGCGTTCACGGCGCCGGATTTGCGCGCGGTGCGGCCGGATGTGAATACGAATTCGCAGCCGACGAAGCGTGGTTGCGCCTCGATGATCGCGAGAGCGACCGCAGAGAGCGGGACGATCTGAGCGGCACGCGTCTTGACCCGGGCCGCCGGGATCTCCCACAGCTTCGCTGCGGCGTCGAGCTCGGGCCATCTCATTTGCGCTACTTCCTGGACTCGCTGCCCGGTGAGCAGCATCACCTTGCAGGCGTCGTAGAACGGCGCACCGTCTTCCTTTCGACCTTGCGCCGATCGCTTCGGGTCCACACGACGTTCGGTCCACACGCGCCACAAGATGCGCAATTCGTCATCGGCCAGAACCCGGTCGCGGCGAACGTCTCGGGCAGGACTACCGAGGCCCGCGAGCGGATTGACGTCGATGATCCCGCGTTCTCCAGCAGCCCAGCGGTAGGCCGCACGGATGACCTTGAAGGCGTTGCGCGCACTCATCGGCGCCGTCTCGGCGAGCGAGTCCAGATGTTCAGCGACGATCGCCTTGCGCAGATCGGTGACCAGATAGCGACCCAGTGCCGGCGCCAGGTCGCGCTTCGCGATGCGCGCGGCCTCATCCGCCCCGCGCTGGCTTAGCTCGCGGCGGCAGTAGCGCGCGACGTAGGCGTCGAGCAGGTGGGCGACGGTTCGCACTTCGAGGCCGCGGCGCTGGGCGGCTCTGCGCTCGTCGACGACATCGATGCCCGCATCTGCTTGCTTCATCGCTTCGGCGGCCTTGATCCGAGCTTCAGCGAGCGACATTCGCGACGGCTTGCCGATGGTTGCGCGTCGCTGGTGGCCGTTCACCCGGTAGAACACAACCCACGACATGTCGGCGCTCGATGAGACGCGCAAGGCGAAACCGGGCGTGAGCGCGTCGAAGAATTCGGTGCGACCACGCTCCGGGCGCGGGGCATTTCGGATGAACTTGTCTGTGAGCTTGACGATTGGCATCGAGCGGCAGCCTTCGGCCGTTGGTCGCTGGGGTAACACCAGGGTAACAACCGGGCTCGGATTGGGCAAGCAATGCCACGCTGTTCCATACAGTCCGAAACAGCAATTTTAATGCGGAAAATAAGCAAGATAGCGAGCGTGATTGGAATCGAGCCGGATCCGTTGAAATTGACAGTGTGCAGCCTTCTAAGCCGTAGGTCGCTGGTTCGAATCCAGCAGGGCGCGCCACTTCCCGTTGCGAGGCGATCGTGCCGTCGCGCCGTATCCAGACGGGCGCGGCTGCTGCCTTGTCGCTCGCGTACATGATTGTATACAAATGTGCTCGTTGAGGGCCGGGGCGCCGCGGTGAACGCGGCTGCCCGCGCCACGCGGGAGGAGGCGGATGTCGGACGCTGCGGCGGCGAAGACGGAATACGGGGTGGCCGCCCTGGGGCTCGGCGTCACCCGCGACCTGTGCGCGTTCCTCGCGCGCTTCCGGTTCTCCGACCTGCCGGCGGCGGTGGTGCACGAGGCGCGACGCGGCATGCTCGACTGGATCGGCTGCGCGCTGGCCGGCAGCGGCCATCCGACCATCGGGACGCTGGTCGACACCTTCGTCGAGCTCGGTTCGCCCGCCAAGGCGACGGTGATCGGCCGGCGCGGCGTCAGGCTCGGGCTGCTCGACGCGCCGATCGCCAACGGCCAGATGGGCCATCTGCTGGATTTCGACGATACGCATATGGGCGGCGTCGTGCTGCATGCGAGCTCGCCGATCCTCGCCGCGCTGTTCGCGCTCGGCGAGCGCGGGCCGGCCGTCGACGGCCGCGCCATGATCTGCGCCTATGTCGCGGGCTTCGAGGCCGGCGTGCGGGCTGGGCAGGGTGCGCCGGCGCATCATGACGGCGGCTGGCACCTGACCGGGACGCTCGGCGCGATCGCCGCGGGGGCCGCGGGCGGACGGCTGCTCGGCCTCGATGCGCAGCGCCTGACCTACGCGGTGGGCATCGCGACGACGCAGGCCGCGGGCATGCAGCAGAACCGCGGCACCTCGTGCAAGTCGCTCCATGCCGGCAAGGCGGCGGCCAGCGGCGCGCTGGCCGCGCTGCTCGCGGCCAAGGGATACGACAGCTCCGAGGAGATCCTCGAGGGCAAGCGCGGCTTCTGCCGGATCTACAGCGCCGTGGCGACGCCCGAGGCCATCCTCCAGGGGCTCGGCGAGCGGTGGGAGATCGCGCGCAACGGCTACAAGCCCTATGCCTGCGGCGTCGTGCTGCATCCGCTGATCGACGCGATGATCGCGCTGTCGCGCGAGGCCGCGGTCCCGGTTGCGGAGGTCGATCGCATCGAGCTCGAGGTGCACCCGCACGCGGTGAAGATCACCGGCGTCGATGATCCCCGATCCGGCCTGATGTCGAAGTTCAGCGTCAACCACTCGGCCTCGGTCGCCTATATCGATCGCGATGCCGGCATCGCCCAATATGCCGACGCGCGCGCCACGTCGCCCGACGTCGTCGCCTTCCGGCGCCGGATCGCGGTGGCCACGGTCGACGGCTTCCGCAAGGACCAGGCGCGCGCGACGCTGGTGACGCGCGACGGCCGGCGCCACGTCGTCGATGTCGAGCATGCGAGCGGCACCGCCGACAATCCGATGTCCGATGCCGCGCTCGAGACGAAGTTCCTCGCCAACGCGACGCCGGTGCTCGGCGCGGACGGCGCGCGGCGTCTTGCGGACCGGGTCTGGAAGCTCGAGGCCGAGCGCGACATGCGCGACCTGCTCGCAATCAGCGCCTGATCGGTCAGGATATGCTGCGGTCCCTCTTGCGCGACGGCGAGGCGGTGGCGGGCATCCTGCTCGCAGGGCTCGGCGTCCACATCTTCGCGACCGCGCTGTCCTGGGACCTGATGGGCCCCGAGGGACCGGGGCCGGGCTTCTTTCCGCTGGCCTATGGCGGCCTGATGATCCTTCTGTCGCTGGGCCTGGTGACCTCGCGGCTGCGTCGGCTTCGACAGGCGCGGAATGCGGCGATCGACTGGGCCGGCCATTGGCGGCCGCTCGGCACCTGGGCCGCATTCGCGCTCGCCGCGCTGGCGATGCCGGTCCTCGGCTTCCTCGTCGCCTTCGGCGCGCTCACCGTGTTCGTGACGATGTTCGTGTTCGGCCGGCCGCTCGCCACGGCGGCGGCGGTCGGCGCGTCCTGCGCGCTCGGGTTCTGGATCGTGTTTCCCGTCCTGCTCGACGTGCGGCTGCCCGTCGGGCAGCTGGGGTTCTGAGATGGACATCCTGGCGGGACTGGGGCAGGGCTTCGGCGTCGCGCTGCAGCCGATGAACCTGGTGTGGTGCTTCGTGGGCTGCCTGCTCGGCACCATCGTCGGGATCCTGCCGGGCCTCGGGCCGGCGGCCACGATCGCGATGCTGCTGCCGCTGACCTTCGGCATGGATCCGGCGAGCGGCATCATCATGCTGGCGGGCATCTATTTCGGCGCCAAGTACGGCGGATCGACGACGTCGATCCTGCTCAACATCCCGGGCGAGGCGTCGTCGGTCGTCACCTGCATCGACGGCTATCGCATGGCGCGCAACGGGCGCGCGGGCGCGGCGCTCGGCATCGCCGCGATCGCCTCCTTCGTCGCCGGCACCTTCGGCATCGTGGCGCTGACGCTGCTCGCGCCGCCGATTGCGGCCTTCGCGCTGCGCTTCAGCTCGCCCGAGTACTTCGCCCTGATGGCGCTCGGCCTGTCGCTCGTCGTCGTGCTCGGCGGCGATTCCCTGCTCAAGGCGATCCTGTCGCTGCTGGTCGGGCTCTGGCTGACCAGCATCGGCACCGATCTCTTCACCTCGCAGAGCCGGTTCACCTTCGGCAGCCTCGCGCTGGTCAGCGGCATCGACTTCATGATCGTCGCGATCGGCATCTTTGCCGTCGCCGGCGTGCTGGAGAGCATCCACGCGAGAGAGGAGAACCAGCTCCTGCCGGTGCCCAAGGGCTTCCGCAACCTGCTGCCGTCGATGGCGGAGCTGAAGGCCTGCCGCTTCGCCTTCGTCAACGGCTCCATCGTGGGCTTCATCGTCGGCGTGCTGCCGGGCGCCGGGTCGTCGATCGCCTCGTTCATCGCCTACGGAATCGAGAAGGCGTTCTCGCGCCATCCCGAGCGCTTCGGTACCGGCGTGCCCGAGGGCGTCGCCGCACCTGAGGGCGCGAACAACGCCGATTCCGGCGGCGCGCTCGTGCCGCTGCTCACGCTGGGCATTCCCGGCGGCGGGACGACCGCGATCCTGCTCTCCGCCCTCGTGCTGTGGGGGGTGAAGCCGGGGCCGCTGATGATGCAGGAGTCGCCGCAGGTGTTCTGGGGCCTGGTGGCGAGCCTCTATATCGGCAACGTGATGCTGCTGATCCTCAACCTGCCGCTGGTGCCGGTCTTCGCGCAGATCCTGCGGATCCCGCTCTTCGTGCTCTTCCCGATCGTGTTCGGCCTGTCGATCGTCGGCGCCTACAGCATCGCGGACAGCACCTTCAACGTGGTGATGCTCGCCGGCTTCGGCCTCGCCGGCTACGCGATGGCGAAGCTCGACTTCCCGACCGCACCGCTGATCCTTGGCTTCGTCCTGGGCGACGCGATGGAGCGCGCGGTGCGCCAGTCGCTCACGATGTCCCAGGGCGATCCGCGCATCCTGTTCGATCGCCCGCTATCGGCGACGATGCTGGTGCTCGCCGCCGCGATCCTTGTCTTCTCGCTCACCGCGACGTTCCGCCGGCGCGCCTTGCGCGTGGCGGTCGGCGACGACGGCTCCAATTAGGGGCTCGCACCAAGATGAACCGAAGGAGGAACGCCATGAATCGACGTGACGTGCTCAGGACCGGGACGCTGGCGATCGCGGCTGCCGGCACCGTCGTCGGACCGGCGCGAGCCGCGTGGCAGCCGAGCCGGCCGGTGGAGATCGTCGCCCACAACGGGCCCGGCAGCGGTCCCGACGTCTTCGCGCGCGCGATCGTGTCGACGATCGAGCAGGAGAAGCTCTCGCCGGTGCGCTTCCAGGTCACCAACCGCGTCGGCGGCGGCGGCGCCACGGCGATGAACTACGTCGTGGACAAGCGCGGCGACCCCGGCGTCGTCAGCGTGTGGACCAGTCTCTGGATCTCGCTGCCGCTGGTGCAGGCGGAGGCGCGCGCGACGGTGCGCGACATGACGGCGATCGCGCGGCTCGTGATCGAGCCGGCGCTGATCGTCGTGCGAGCGGACTCGCCCTTCAAGACGATGGCCGACCTGATCGAGGCCGCGCGGCAGAAGCCCGGGCAGATCCGGCAGTCCGGCGGATCGGTCACCGCGCGCGACAACATCGTGCGCCAGCTGCTGATGACGTCGACCGGCACGCGCTGGTCGTTCATCTCGTTCCCGGCGGGGAGCGAGCGCATCGCGGCCCTGCTCGGCGGACATGTCGAGCTCATGATCGCGGAGCCGACCGAGGCCGGCGAGCAGGTGCGTGCCGGGCGGTTGCGCGTGCTCGCGCAGGTGACCGAGCGACGGCTCGCGGGATTCCCCGATGTCCCGACGCTGAAGGAGGCGGGGTTCGGCATCCCCGACGTGTCGCAGGCCCGCGGCTTCGTGGCGCCGCCGGGCATTCCTGCCGAGGCGATCGCCTATTACGAGGATCTCTTCGCCCGCGTCGCCAAATCGGCGACGTGGCAGAAGTACATCCAGGACAACCAGTTCGAGGAGGCGTTCCTCGGCGCCCAGGCGACGGCCGGCTTCTTCGCCGACTACGAGCCGCGCCTGCGAACGATCCTGCAGGAGGCCGGCGTCAAGGTCGCGCGCTAGGGCGATCGGGCGCGACGCGGCGGGGACGGGCGCATGATCGACCTGGCGACGCGCTACGACGTGCTCGTCGTCGGCGGCGGCAACGCGGCGCTGTGCGCCGCGATCACCGCGCGCCTCGCCGGGCGATCCGTTCTCGTCCTCGAGGCCGCGCCGAAATTCTATCGCGGCGGCAACACCCGCCACACGCGCAACATGCGCTGCGCGCACGACGAGGGGAACGAGGTCCTCACCGGTCCCTACAAGGAGGACGAGTTCTGGGACGATCTCGTTCGGGTGACCGGCGGGAACATGGACGAGGCGCTCGCGCGCCTCACGATCGCGCGCTCGAAGGAGCTCTGGGACTGGATGAACGCCCAAGGCGTGCGCTTCCAGCCCTCGCTCGGCGGCACGCTCAGCCTCGGTCGTACCAACGCGTTCTTCCTTGGCGGCGGGCGCGCGATGCTCAACGCGCTGTACCGGCGGGCCGAGGATCTCGGAGTGGCGATCGCCTACGACGCCGAGGTGGTCGACCTCGAGATCGACGGCGGCTTCTTCCTCGGCGCCTCGGTCCGGATCGCCGGGCGCAACGAGACCGTTCGCGCGGCAACGCTGGTCGCGGCGAGCGGCGGTTTCGAGTCGAACATCGAGTGGCTGAAGGAATCCTGGGGGCCGGCGGCCGAGAACTTCCTGATCCGGGGCACGCGCTACAACCGCGGCACGCTGCTGCGTGTGCTGCGCGACAAAGGTGTCGACCTGCGCGGCGATCCGACCCAATGCCACGCGGTCGCGATCGACGCGCGCTCGCCGAAATTCGACGGCGGCATCGTCACGCGGCTGGATTGCGTCGTCTTCGGCATCGTCGTCAACCGCGAGGCCGCGCGCTTCTACGACGAGGGGGAGGACTTCTGGCCCAAGCGCTATGCGATCTGGGGCCGGTTGATCGCAGGCCAGCCCGATCAGATCGGCTACATCGTGTTCGACGCCAAGGCGAAGGGGCTGTTCATGCCGTCGGTCTATCCGCCGATCGAGGCCCCCACGCTGACGGCGCTCGCAAACGCGCTGGACCTCGATCCGGCGCGGCTGCAGGCGACGGTTGCCGGGTTCAACGCCGCCGTGCGGCCCGGCAGCTTCGATCCGGCCCGGCTCGACGATTGCCGGACAGAGGGGCTGACGCCGCCGAAGTCGCACTGGGCGCGGACGGTCGATGTCGCGCCGTTCTATGCCTACCCGGTGCGGCCCGGGATCACATTCACCTATCTCGCCACCCGCATCGACGAGCGGGCGCGGATGATCATGCGCGACGGCTCGCGCGCGGCGAACATGTTCGCCGCCGGCGAGATCATGGCCGGCAACGTGATGGGCAGGGGATATCTCGCCGGCCTCGGCATGACCATCGGCAGCGTCTTCGGGCGCATCGCGGGCGCGGAGGCCGCGGCCCATGCACGCAACTGACGTCCAGGCCACGGCGGCGCTGCGCGAGGCCGACCGCCAGATGGCGATCTGCAACGCCTGCCGCTACTGCGAGGGGCTCTGCGCCGTCTTCCCGGCGATGGAGATGCGCACGGCATTCACCGATGGCGACCTCAACTACCTGGCCAATCTCTGCCACGGCTGCGGCGCCTGCTACTACGACTGCCAGTTCGCGCCGCCGCACGAGTTCGCGGTCGACGTGCCGCGCGTCCTGGCCCAGGTCCGTGCCGACTCCTACGCCGTCTATGCCTGGCCGCGGCCGCTGGCCGGCCTGTTCCGCCGCAACGGCCTGGCCGTCGCATCGGCTGCCGCGCTCGCCGTCGCCGCGTTCATCGCCGGCTTCGTCGCCCATGTCGATCCGGCGGCGTTGTTCGCCGTCCATCGCGGACCCGGTGCCTTCTACCGGCTGATGCCGCACGGCGCGATGGTCGCGCTGTTCGGCGCGGTCTTCCTCTATGCCACGCTCGCGATCGCCATGGGCGTGCGCTCGTTCCTGCGCGACATCGGCGATACCGCGGCGGCGGTCGCGGCGCCGCGACCGCTGGCCCGGGCCGCCGGCGATGCGGCGACTCTGCGCTATCTCGACGGCGGCGGGTCGGGCTGCATGAACGCCGACGAGCGGCCCTCGGACGGGCGGCGGCATTCGCATCATGCGACCTTCTACGGGTTCCTGCTGTGCTTCGCCTCGACCGTCGTGGCGACGCTCTATCACTACGTCCTCGGCCGCGAGGCGCCCTATGCGTGGCACGACCTTCCGGTCGTGCTCGGGACGGCCGGCGGCATCGGCCTGCTCGTCGGGCCCGCTGGGCTCCTGGTCGCGAAGCTCCGCCGCGATCCGGAGACGCGCGATGCGGCGCGATGGGGGATGGACGTCGCCTTCATCGCGATGCTGTTCCTCACCAGCCTGACCGGCCTCGCGCTGCTGGCGCTGCGCGAGACGGCCGCGATGGGAATTCTGCTCGCCGTCCATCTCGGCGTCGTCTTCGCCCTGTTCCTGACCTTGCCCTACGGCAAGTTCGTGCACGGGATCTATCGCTTCGTCGCGCTCGCGCGCTATGCGAAGGAGCGGCGTGAACATGGTCCGGCATGACGAAGGTCGTCCCGCAACGCGGCGCCGGTGTCGCGGCTGCCGGCCGGGCACCGATGCGGCGGAGCCGGCGCCTTGACCCCGGGCGACGCGATCCTCGTCGGCGCCATGGCGTTCTTCGCATCGATCGTGGGCGGGCTGGCGGGCTACGGAACCAACCTTCTGATGCCGCTCGTGCTCGTGCCGATCGTCGGCGCCGAGGCGACGGTGCCGATCCTCGCCGTTTCGGGGCTGGTCAACAACGCCACGCGGCTCGCGGTGTTCCGCGATCGCGTGGACTGGCCGCGCGTCGCGCCGCTGATTGCCGTCGCGCTGCCGTTCTGCTTCGTCGGCGCGGGCGCCTACAGCCTGCTGAGCGGGCGGCAGGCCTCCATGGTGATCGGCGTCATGCTCCTGGTCCTGGTGCCCGGCCGCTACCTGCTCAAGCGCTGGCCGCTGCCCGCGTCGCGGCCTGTGACGCTGGGCGCGGGCGCGCTCTATGGCCTGCTGACCGGCGGCACGCCGGGCGCCGGGATCGTGCTCGTGGCGCTGCTCGTTTCGATGGGGCTCGCAGGTCCCGCGGTGATCGCGACGGATTCCGCGGTCTCGCTGGTCGTCGGCATCGCGAAGGTGGCGACGTTCCAGGCCCTGGGCGACCTGCCGCCGTCATCATGGGTGCTCGCCCTCGTCGTCGGGGGAATCGGCGTGCCCGGGGTCATGGTCGCGCGCTGGCTCGGCGAGCGCATGAGCATGACGCTGCACGGCGCGATCCTCGACACCGCCATCCTCGCCGGCGGCGCCTTTCTCGTGATGCGCGGCGCCGGATGGACATGACCGGGCTGCACGACTTCCAGGGAGGGGTTCCGTGAGCGGCAATGCCGATGTGTCCTTGTCGCGCGAGATCACGCTGCTGTCCGAGTACGTCGCAGGGGCGATCGACCGGCCGCTGCCGGAACGGGTGACGGTGAAGACCCGCCAGCACCTTCTGGATTCGCTTTGCGCCATCGTGTCGGGCGCGCGGCTGAAGGCCGGGCTCCTGGCTTCGCGCTACGTCGCCGAGATCGGCGGTGTCGGAGAGGCGCTGGCGATCGGGACGGGACGCCTCGTTCCGGCAGCCCAGGCCGCCCTCGCCAATGGAATGGCCGGCCATGCCGACGAGACCGACGACTCCCATCTGGCCGGCCGCTTCCATCCAGGCTGCGCCATCGTGCCGGCCGCGCTCGCGGTGGCCGAGCGGCAGGACGCGACCGGCGAGGCGCTGCTGCGCGCGGTGACAGTCGGGTACGACGTCGGCGTTCGCGCCAACCTGTCGCTCGGATTCTCTCGACCCGACACGGTGCGCCACAGCACCCACAGCATCGGGACGGGGTTCGGCGCCGCCGCCGCCGCCGCCGCGCTGCTGCGACTGCGGCCGCAGCAGGTCCGCCACGTCGTGTCCTATGCCGCGCAGCAGGCCTCCGGCATCCCGTTCTGGCAGCGCGATCCCTATCACGTGGAGAAGGCCTTCGATTTCGGCGGCATGCCCGCGCGCAACGGCGTCTCCGCGGCGCTGATGGTCGCGGCCGGCTTCTCCGCGGTCGAGGACCCGCTCGCCGGCCGGCACAGCTTCTTCACGGCCTTCGGCGAGGCCGCGCAGCCGGCACGGATCGTCGAGGCGCTCGGCGAGCGCTTCGAGATCGAGAACGCGTCGATCAAGAAATGGTGCGTGGGCTCCCCGATCCAGGCCGTGCTCGACGCCGTCACCGCCCTGATCGCCGCGCATCGCCTCCCGGTCGCGGCAATCGCGCGGATCGCCGTCACCATGCCGGACGACCGCATCCACATCGTCGACGGCCGCTCGATGCCGGATGTCTGCGTGCAGCATCTCGTGGCGCTCGCGCTTCTGGACGGGACGGTGAGCTTCGAGGCTGCGCACGACCATGATCGGATGACCGATCCCGCCGTCCTCGATCTGCGCCGGCGCATGACTCTGGTGCCGAGCGCGGAGCTGACGGTCGCCAAGCCCGCACGACAGGCGATCGTCGAGATCGAGACCACCGGCGGCGAGCGGCTGCGTCACCACGCCAAGGCCGTGCGCGGAACGCCGGAGAATCCGATGACCCAGTCGGAGGTCGATGCCAAGGCGCGCGACCTCGTCGATCCGATCCTCGGCGCGGAACGCGGCGCGGCCCTCGTGGCTCGGATCGGCGCGCTGGATGCGGGCATGCGTGTGCGCGAGCTGCGCCCGCTGCTCGATGTGCCGCCCGTCGTCGCGGATGGCGCCGGCGGCAGGGCTTGAACGCGGGAAAGGGGAGAGGACGATGGACGAGAAGCCGTTGAAGGGGCAGGTGGCGCTGATCACGGGGGCGCCTCGGCGCATCGGCCGGGCGACGGCATTGGCGCTCGCGGCCGACGGCGCGGCGGTGGTCGTGCACGCCCGCTCGTCGCGGGCGGACGCGGAGGCGGTGGTGCGCGAGATCGAGGCCGCGGGCGGCGTCGGGATGGCGCATCTCGCCGACGTGACCGCCGAGTCCGAGGTCGCCGCGATGATGCAGGCGATCGTCGGGCGCTTCGGCCGCATCGACATCCTCGTGAACAATGCCGCGTTGCGGGGCGAGGTGCCGTTCACCGAGATGTCGTTCGCCACATGGCGCGAGATCACGGGGATCATCCTCGACGGCGCGTTCCTGTGCGCGCGCGCGGCCTTGCCCCACATGGTCGCGCGCAACTACGGCCGCATCGTCAACATGGGCGGGGTGAGCGCCCATCTCGGCGCGCCGGAACGCGCCCATGTCGTGACCGCGAAGGCGGGGCTGGTGGGGTTCACTCGGGCGCTGGCGGTGGAGTTCGCGACGCGCGGCATCACGGTCAACTGCGTCGTGCCGGGCAAGATCGGCGGGAAGCGCTCGGCGGGATCGGGCAAGGGCATCGCAGGCGCGCCGATCGTCGGGCGCGAGGGTGTGCCGGAGGACGTGTCGGAGGTCGTGCGCATGCTGTGCCGTCCCTCGAGCGCCTTCGTCACCGGCCAGACCGTGCATGTCAGCGGCGGGATGTATCTCGGATGACCGCGACCCGCGCGACGACCGGAGCCCGGGGGCCCGGCCGGTGAGCGTGCGCAAGCGTGACGCTCCGCGATCGCCGGCGCCGACGCCGGGCGGGCGTGTGCACGCGCTCGTGCGCCGGGCCGGCGCCGGGGACGCCGCCGGGGACACCGGCCTGTCGCGGGCGGAGCACGCCTATTGCCGGCTGCGCGACGCGATCCGCAGCGGCGAGTTGAAGGCCGGCCAGCGTCTGCGCGAGACCGATGTGGCGGCCTGGCTCGGCGTGAGCCGCACGCCGGTGCGGGAAGCGATCCGCCGCCTGGCCTCCGACCGGCTGATCGAGAATGCGCCGGGACGGGGTCTCGCAGTCACCACCTTCGACAAGCGGCAGGTGCGCGAGCTCTATTTCGTGCGTGCGGTGCTCGAGGGCGCCGCGGCCGAATTGGCCTCGCAGCACGCCTCGGATTTCGAGATATCGGTGATGCGCGATCTCCTCGCGCGCATGCGCGGCTGCCTCGACGATCCTGCGGAGACCGCGCGGCTGAACCGGCGCTTCCACGAGGCGATCTACGAGTCGGCGCGCAACGGCTATCTCGCACAGGCGCTCGGTCCGATGTCCGATTTCATCGCCTTGCTTCCCGGGACCACCTTCGAGGTTGCCGGTCGGGCCGCCGCCGCGCTCGCCGAGCACGAGGAGATCCTGGCCGCGATCGCCGAGCGCGCCGCGGACCGGGCGGACAAGGCGGCGCGCCGCCACATCCAGCGCGCGGGAGAGACTCGCATCCGCATGATGTTCGATGCCGGTTCGTCGTAATCGTCGACAGACGGCGGCCGCAGCGGCCCCGATGCGCGCTGCGACGGCAGGCCCCTGGCGCGCCGGGCGGCGGCCTCGCATGATCGGACGATGCGCCGGATCGACGCGGCGCGATCGCCTTCCCAATCGCATTCGAGGACGACACGTCGTGCCGCACCACGGACTGGCTCTCGACACCGGCGGCTCGGGTCTTGCCGCCCTCCTGCTGGCGATGCTCATGGCGGGGCTCGGCGGCGGCCTCACGCATTGCGTGGGGATGTGCGGGCCGTTTGTCATGGCGCAGGTCACGTCCGCCCTGGATCGCGACGGGGCTTCCGGATACGGCATGCTGCAACGGCTCTCGGGGGCCGCGCTCGTGCCCTATCATCTCGGCCGGACGACGACCTATGTCGGCCTCGGGGCCCTGAGCGCCTCGGTGGTCGGCTTCGTCGGCAATCTCGCCGGTTTGCGCGTGATCGCGGCGTTCCTGCTCGCGCTGGCGGCGATCGCGATGGTCGCGCAGGCCCTGGGTCGGGGGCTGCCGGCCCTGGGCCGGCTTTCGGGCCGGGCCGGCGCCGCATTGGTCCCCGCGATCGCGCGCCCGCTGCTGGCACGGCCGACGGGGTGGCGCGGCTACGCGCTCGGCGTCGCGCTCGGCTTCCTGCCGTGCGGCATTCTCTACGCCGCCTTGGCCGCGGCGGCGGGATCGCAGGATCCCCTGCGCGGCGCGCTGATGATGGCGGCCTTCGCGCTCGGAACGGCGCCGGGACTCGTCGGCGTCGGTTGGGCCGGGCTGCTGTTCGGCCGGCGCTGGGCCCGCATCACCGCGATCGCGACGCCGCTGCTCCTGCTCGCGAGCGCCGCGCTGCTGCTGGCGATGGCGTGGCGGCTGGTGGCCTGAGTCCGCCTGAGCGTCAGGGCGTGGTCAGCACGACGTCGCGATAGGCGTGCCAGGTGGCATGGCCGATGAGCGGCATGACGACGGCGAGCCCGATGAAGAACGTCGCCATGCCCGCGGCGGTGAAGACGACGATCAGTGCCGCCCAGAGCGCCATCGGTCGCCAGTTGTGCCGCACGGCCGAGATGCTCGTCATGACCGCGACGAACACGTTCACGTCGCGGTCGAGCAGCATCGGAATCGACACGGCGCCGAGCGAGAAGGCGCAGACCGCGAGGCAGAGACCGACCACGGTGCCGGTCGCCAGGAACGGGATGCTGACCGGGGAGAAGAAGATCGTGTCGATGATGCTGCCCCAGGTCGGATGCGCGCCCTGGAAGAAGAGCGCGAAGAGCAGCGTCGCGATGCGGACCCAGGCGAGATTGATGAGCATCAGCACGATGCCGAGATTGGCCAGCTGGGCGCGATTGCGCAGGATGGCGGCGAGCGCTGCCGCGAGCGTCACCGGTTCCCCGGCCTCGAGGCGGCGGCTGGTCTCGTAGAGTCCGACGGCGACCAGGGGCGCCACGAGGAAGAATCCCGCCGCCATCGGCAGGGTGAAGTAGGGCATGTCCATCAGGAACAGCGCGGCGACGATCGCCACGCTGATCGCCGCGATGAGGGCGCCGTAGGCGATGCTGATCCGCGGCGCCGCGAGCATGTCCGCCCAGCCCTTCGCGAGCCACAGCCAGGGCCGATCGATCTCAACCCGGCGGATGAGCGGCATCGGACCGGCGAAGACGGCGAGCGTGTCGGCCACGTGGGGGCCCTCCGAAGGCTTGTGACGAGCGCCGCGCGACCAGCCCGGCGCCGCGCGCGGAATCCGCCGCGCAGCGTAGCGCGGGGAACATTCACGACGTCTCGCCGCTTCCCGCGATGCGACAAACAGTCACTGCGGCGCCCGCGCACAGCATCACCGTGTCGCATGTTTCGCACATGCACAAATTGATCCACTGCGGCCCGCGTCGGGACCGAGTCGGATTCCCGTACGCAGCGTAGCGGTATGGATCAAACGGGGGTCGCGATGGCGACAGCAACGATGCAGGGCAATCCGGCCATGGCCGAACGCCCGGAGTTTGTCGACGACGTCACGAGGGCCTTCCTCGTGATGGCGATGTTCTGGGGCGTAGTCGGCTTCACGGTCGGCCTGGTGATCGCGCTCCAGATGGTCTTTCCCGTGCTGAACCTCGACCTTGAATGGACGACGTTCGGTCGCCTGCGGCCCTTGCACACGTCGGCGGTCATCTTCGCCTTCGGCGGCACGGCGCTGATCGGCTGCTCGCTGCACATCGTGCAGCGGACCTGCCGCGCGCGGCTGTTCGGCGGCGCGCCGCTCGGCTGGTTCGTCTTCTTCGGCTATCAGTTCTTCATCCTGATCGCCGCCACCGGCTACGTGCTGGGCATCACCGAGGGCAAGGAATACGCCGAGCCCGAGTGGTACGCGGACCTCTGGCTGACCGTCGTCTGGGTCGCCTACCTGATCGCGTTCGCCGGCACGGTGTTCAAGCGCCACGAGGAGCACATCTACGTCGCGAACTGGTTCCTGCTCGCCTTCATCCTCACGATCGCGGTGCTGCACATCACCAACAGCATGTCGCTGCCGGTGTCGTTCTTCGGCGCCAAGAGCTACTCGGCCTACTCGGGTGTTCAGGACGCGATGATCCAGTGGTGGTACGGCCACAACGCGGTCGGCTTCTTCCTCACCTCCGGCTTCCTCGGGATGATGTACTTCGTGATCCCGAAGCAGGCGAACCGTCCCGTCTATTCCTACCGGCTCTCGATCGTCCATTTCTGGGCGCTCACCTTCATGTACATCTGGGCGGGCCCGCATCATCTGCACTACACGGCGCTGCCCGACTGGGCGCAGACGCTGGGCATGGTGTTCTCGGTCATGCTGTGGATGCCGAGCTGGGGCGGCATGATCAACGGCCTCATGACGCTCGCCGGGGCCTGGGACAAGCTGCGCACGGACCCGAGCCTGCGCTTCTCGGTCACGGCGGTCGCCTTCTACGGCATGTCGACCTTCGAGGGGCCGGTCATGTCGATCAAGGCGGTGAATGCGCTGAGCCACTACACGGACTGGACCATCGGCCACGTGCACTCCGGCGTGCTGGGCTGGGTCGGCTTCATCGTCTTCGGCACGCTCTACTACCTGGTGCCGGTGATGTGGAACCGCCCGCGCCTCTACTCGACCAAGCTGGTCGCCTGGCACTTCTGGATCGCCACGCTCGGCATCGTCCTCTACATCACCGCGATGTGGGTGAGCGGCATCATGCAGGGCCTGATGTGGCGCGCCTACGACGAGCTCGGCTTCCTCCAGTACTCGTTCGTGGAGACCGTGGTCGCGATGCGGCCGTTCTACGCGATCCGGGCGCTCGGCGGACTGCTGTTCGTCGCCGGGTCCCTGATCATGGCCTACAACCTGTGGCGGACCATGCGCGGAGACCTCGCCGTCGAAGAGACGCGCGGCCCCGCCCTGTCCACCGCGCGCGCGTAAGGAGCCAGCGATGGCCTATCGTCACGAAGTCGTCGAGAAGAACGTCATCCTTCTCGCCCTGCTGACCGTCATCACGATCTCGATCGGCGGTCTGGTGCAGATCATCCCCCTCTTCGCGGTGGAAAGCACGATCGAGCGGGTGAAGGGGGTGCGTCCCTACGCGCCCCTGGAGCTGCTCGGCCGGAACATCTACATCCGCGAGGGCTGCTACACCTGCCACTCGCAGCAGGTGCGGCCGTTCAAGGACGAGGTCGAACGCTACGGGCACTACAGCCTCGCGGCGGAGAGCATGTACGACCGGCCGTTCCAGTGGGGCTCGAAGCGCACGGGGCCCGACCTCGCGCGCGTCGGCGGCAAGTACTCGAACGACTGGCACGTCGCCCACATGATCAATCCGCGCGCGGTGGTGCCGGAGTCGATCATGCCCGGCTACGGCTTCCTGGCCCGCAAGCCGCTGGCCTACGACGACGTCGCCGATCACCTCAAGACGCTCCGGACGCTCGGCGTTCCCTACAGCGACGAGATGGTCGCGAACGCGAAGGCCGATCTCGAGGCGCAGCTTGATCCGGACGGCGACAGTGCCGCGCTGCTGAAGCGCTATCCCAAGGCCGTGGTGGCGAAGTTCAACGCCGAGGCGAAGCAGCCGACGGAGATGGATGCCCTCGTGGCCTATCTCCAGATGCTGGGGACCCTGGTGCGCTTCTCCGAAGTCACGCCCGCGGACCTCAAGCAGTAGCGGGGGCGAGGCCATGGAGCTGAAGACCCTCTACGAGGTCCTGCGCAGCAGCTGGACCATCATCGGGATCGTGACCTTTCTCGCCGTCGTGGCGTGGGCGTTCTGGCCCGCGAACAAGGCCGAGTTCGAGAAGCGCGCCCGCATTCCTTTCGACGAGCGTTGAGGCGGAGACACGCCATGCCCACAAAGATCGAGAAAGACGACATCACCGGCCGGGACACCACAGGCCACGAATGGGACGGTATCAAGGAACTCAACACGCCGTTGCCCAAGTGGTGGGTGAACGTGTTCTGGGTCACCGTGCTCTGGGCGGTCGGCTACATGATCGTCTATCCCTCGCTGCCCCATGTCGGCGGCATCTGGGGGTACTGGAGCCGGGGCGAGCTGAACGAGAGCCTGGAGGAGCAGCGCGCGCAGCGGGCCGGCTTCGTCGGCAGGATCGAGAAGGCGAGCCTCACCGAGATCCGGCGCAATGACGAGCTGCGCAACTTCGCCTTCGCCGGCGGTCGCCAGGTCTTCGCGGACAACTGCGCGCCCTGCCACGGCTCCGGCGGCGCGGGGACCCGCGGCTATCCGAGCCTGGCCGACGACGACTGGCTGTGGGGCGGCACGCTCGAGCAGATCCACCAGACCATCCGGCACGGCGTACGCAACGCGGACGGGGACAGCCGCGTGTCGCAGATGCCGCGCTTCGGTGCCGACGGCGTGCTGAAGCCGGCCGAGATCTCCGACACGGCTGACTTCGTCCTCGCGATGTCCGGCGCGCAGCCCGCGTCGCCCGCATCGCAGCGCGGCGAGGCTCTCTACAAGGAGCACTGCATCGCCTGCCACGGCGAGAAGGGCGAGGGGAACCAGGAGCTCGGCGCGCCGCGTCTCAACGACGGCATCTGGCTCTACGGCGGCGACCGCGCGAGCGTCGTGCAGTCGATCGCCAACGCGCGCGCCGGCTCCATGCCGGCGTGGGAGGGGCGTCTCGATGCCGCGACGATCAAGATGCTGACCGTCTACGTGCATGCGCTGGGAGGCGGCAAGTAACAGCCGTGCGACCGCGATGGATGGCGGCAAGCTGATGATCACGCCACCGCCGAACCAGCCGAGTGGCGACGAGGTGCGCTCCGTCCGCGAACAGCGGGCGGAGCAGCCGCTTTACGTCACGCGCATCAAGGTCTACCCGCGCAAGGTCCAGGGGTTCTTCCGGAGCATCAAGTGGTTGATGCTCGGGCTCTGCCTGACGGCCTACTACGTCGTCCCCTGGCTGCGCTGGGATCGCGGACCGAACGCGCCGAGCCAGGCGATCCTGCTCGATATGCCCGGGCGGCGCGGCTACTTCTTCTGGATCGAGATCTGGCCGCAGGAGGTCTATTTCCTGACCGGCCTGCTCATCCTCGGCGCCGTCGGCCTCTTCCTGGTCACGAGCTATCTCGGCCGCGTCTGGTGCGGCTACACGTGCCCGCAGACGGTCTGGACCGACCTTTTCATGGCGGTCGAGCGCTTCATCGAGGGCGACCGCAACGCGCGCATCAAGCTCGACAAGTCGCCGTGGAGCTTCGACAAGGCCTGGCGGAAGGTCGCCAAGCACGCGGCGTGGCTGGCGATCGGCGCGGCCACCGGCGGTGCGTGGGTCTTCTACTTCGTCGATGCGCCGACGACCTTCGTCGAGATCTTCACGGGCAAGGCGACCTTCACGGTCTACGTCTTCATCGCCCTGTTCACCGCCTCGACCTATACGCTGGCCGGCTGGGCCCGCGAGCAGGTCTGCACCTACATGTGCCCGTGGCCTCGCTTCCAGGCCGCGATGTTCGACGAGAGCACGCTCACCGTCACCTACCGTGGGTGGCGCGGCGAGCCGCGCGGCAAGCACAAGGCGGGGACGAGCTGGGAGGGGCGCGGGGACTGCATCGATTGCGGCTCGTGCGTCGCCGTCTGCCCGACGGGCATCGACATCCGTGACGGCCAGCAGCTCGAGTGCATCGGGTGCGGGCTGTGCATCGACGCCTGCGACGCGGTGATGGCGAAGGTCGAGCGCCCGACGAAGCTGATCGCCTTCGATACGCTCGCTCATGTCCAGGCTGGCCGCGTCGGCGGCCCGACGCGCCTGAACTGGCTGCGGCCGCGGCCGATGATCTATGTGGCCATGCTGGTCGTCGTCTCGACCGTGATGGTGGTGGCGCTCGCGATGCGCGGCGACACGGAGCTGCACGTCCTGCGCGATCGTGCGCCGCTGTTCGTCACGCTGTCCGACGGCTCGATCCGCAACGGCTACACGGTCAAGATCCTGAACAAGGCGCGCGAGCCGCGCAGCTACGCGCTCTCGGTCCAGGGTCTGAACAATCCCCGCGTCACGATCGCGGGCGAGGAGGCCGACAAGCCGACCGATCGCGTGACGATCACGGCGCGGCCCGACTCGGTCGCCACGTACCGCATCTACGTCGCGGCGAGTGCGGCGGCACAGGAATCCGTGGGTGTCGATTTCCGCCTTCAGGCCGGCACGCGGACCTCGCCCATGACGGTTCGAAGCAGCTTCGTCGGTCCCAAGCACTGAGCGATCCAGGAGAGCGATCATGCAGACTCGCCCGAAGCGCAGCCTGATTCCGTGGATCTTCGTCGGCGGCATGCTGGTCGTCGTCGCCGTGAACGCCGCGATGGTGGCGACCGCCCTCACGAGCTTCTCGGGGCTCGCCTATCCCGACGCGTTCGGACGCGGCGTCGCGTACAACCGCGTCATCGCGGACGTCGAGCGCCAGGAGCGCCTGGGCTGGACGTGGCGGGTGTCGCTCGACGCCGACGCCGCGCGCCGGTCGGAATCGCTGCGCCTCGACCTTGCCGACTCGGCGGGACGGCCGTTGACGGGGGCGCAGGTCGCGGTCTCGATCGAGCGTCCGGTCGAGCGCGGCGCGCCGATCCATGTCGAGCTGCGCGAGACCGCGCAGGGTCGCTATGTCGGCGAAGTCGCGCTGCCGCAGCGCGGCCAGTGGGATGTCAAGCTTGCGATCGCCCGCGCGGGCGACACCGTCGCCGGCGTCAATCGGATCTTCGCGCGATGACCGCGACGCTCGCCATGCCGGTCGACCGGGCGGTCGCCGCGGCGAGCGCTGCGGCGTGCGCGCATTGCGGTGCGGAGCTGGCAGCCGGCCAGTCGCGATTCTGCTGTCACGGCTGCGAGGCGGCGGCCGGGCTCGTCGCCGGACTCGGCCTGGACGACTTCTACCGGCGCCGTCTCGCCGCCCCGGGCACGCTGCGACCCGACGGCGCGGCGGCCGACGTCTCGGTCTATGTCGCCGAGCGCGACGGGGTCTGCCGTCTCGACCTGCTCCTCGACGGTGTGGTCTGCGGCGCCTGCGTGTGGCTGGTCGAGTCCGCGCTCGCGCGCTCGCCGGAGGTCCGCCGGGCACGGGTCAACTTCTCGACCCGCCGGCTCGCGCTCGAATGGGCGGGGCCGCGCGCCCTGGTCGGCGAGCTGGTCGGGCGCCTGGCGGCGCTCGGCTTCCGCGTGGCGCCGTTCGACGCGGCCCAGGAGAGCGACGATCAGGTCCGCCAGGAGCGCGAGCTGCTCCGCGCCATGGCCGTCGCGGGCTTCGCGGCGGCCAACGTCATGCTGCTTTCGGTCTCGGTGTGGTCCGGCCATGCCGGATCGATGGGGCCGGCAACCCGCGAATTCCTCCACTGGGTCTCGGGGCTGATCGCCCTTCCGGCGATCGCCTTCGCCGGCGTGCCGTTCTTCCGCTCGGCCCTGGCCGCGCTGCGTGCCGGCCGCACCAACATGGACGTCCCGATCTCGATCGGCGTGATCCTCGCCTCGGCGATGAGCATCCACGAGACCGCGGCCGGTCGCGAGCACGCCTTCTTCGATTCGGCCGTCACGCTGCTCTTCTTCCTGCTGATCGGACGCTATCTCGACCTTCGCGCCCGCGGCCGGGCGCGCCAGGCGGCACGCCACGTCCTGGCGCTGACCGCCCGGGCCGTGCGCGTCGTTGCGGCGGACGGCAGCGTCGCGTTGCGGCGGCCCGACGCCGTGAAGGTCGGGGATGTCGTGCTCGTGGCCAGCGGCGAGCGCATCCCGGTCGACGGCCGCGTGATCGACGGCCAGTCGACGATCGACCAGAGCATCGTCACCGGCGAGTCCATGCCGCTGGCCGCGACCCGCGACACGCGCCTGTTCGCGGGCTCGCTGAATCTCGGGGCGCCGATCCGGGTGGTCACCGACGGCGCCGGGGAGGGAACCCTGCTCGCCGAGATCGCGCGGTTGATGGAAGCGGCGGAGCACGGCCAGAGCCGCTACGTCGCGCTCGCCGATCGGGTTGCCCGGTACTACGCGCCGGTCGTGCACGTCGCCGGGGCCCTGACCTTCGTCGCCTGGTACTTCCTCCTGGACGCGGCGGTGGAAGTGGCGCTCCTCAACGCCGCCGCCGTGCTGATCATCACCTGTCCCTGCGCGCTGGCGCTGGCCGTGCCGGTCGTGCAGGTCGTCGTCTCGGGGCGCCTGATGCGCGCCGGGATCCTGCTGAAGTCCGGCACGGCGCTGGAGCGCCTCGCCGCGGTGGATACGATCGTTCTCGACAAGACCGGCACCTTGACGGTCGGCCGGCCGGAATTGCGCGGCGTGGAGCCGCGCGGCCTGTCCGAGGCCGGGGCGCTCGCGATCGCGGCCGCGCTCGCGCAGACGAGCCGCCATCCGCTGTCGCGGGCGATCGTTCGCGCGGCACCGCCGGTGGCCGCCGCCAGCGAGGTCGACGAGACACCGGGCGCCGGCCTCACGGGACGTTGCGCGGGCACGCGCTGGCGGCTCGGCAGCGCCGCGTTCTGCGCCATCGACGCACAAGCGGGCGCGACCGCGGAGATCGGAGCCCTCGATCTCTTCCTGGCCGACGAGGGTGGCGCGCGCGGCGCGCGCTTCCGTCTGGCCGATCGGCTGCGCGTCGACGCGGCCGACGTCGTCGGCACGCTGCAGCGTCGCGGCTACGACGTGCGTCTGCTGTCCGGCGATCGCGCCGCCAACGTCGCCGCGGCCGCCGCGGCGGTCGGGATCGCGAAATGGCAGGCGGAGGCCACTCCGGCCGCGAAGGCGGCGGTGCTGGCGCAGCTGGCCGGCGAAGGGCGTCGCGTCGCCATGATCGGCGACGGCCTGAACGACGCGCCGGCGCTGGCGGCGGCGCATGCCTCGCTGTCGCCGGCGTCGGCGGTCGATATCGCGCAGACAGCGGCCGACGTCGTGTTCCAGGGCGAGCGCCTGGGTCCGGTGCCGGAGACTCTGGCCCTCGCCATCGCGGCGCGCCGCGCGGCGCGCGAGAACCTCATCCTCGCCCTCGGCTACAATCTGCTGGCCGTGCCACTGGCGATGGCCGGAATGGTGACGCCGCTGATCGCGGCCGTCGCCATGTCGTCCTCGTCGATCCTCGTCATCGGCAACGCGATGCGCCTCGCGCGCGGGAGGATGTGATGGATAGCCTGCTGCTCTTGATTCCCCTGGCGGTGCTGCTCGGCTTTCTGGGCCTCGCCGCATTCCTGTGGGCGCTGCGGGCGGGCCAGTTCGACGACCTCGAGGGCGCTGCCCATCGAATTCTCAACGATGATGATCGGCCGGCATCGCCGGCCAGAAGGAGCGGACCATGAAAGACAAGATCAGCAGCTGGATCGTCGGCGGCTTCGTCGGGCTTCTGGGCCTGGTCGGGCTCGTGCTGTCGGCCGGCGCGAAGGACCTGGCCGTCCACGGCTTCGGCCTGGCCGTGTTCGCGTTCGCGGTGCTGTTCAATTTCTGGCTGATCAAGCGCAGCTACGATCAGGGCTGACGCCGCAACCCGTTCGCAGTGCTCTGCCGGGGCACGGTCGCGGCGGGCAAATCGATTGCAGCGGAATGCGCCGGGCTCGCCGTGGAGGCGGCCGACGTCGCCGGGTCCCGGAGCGGCGCACGGGCATCGGCGAGTATCACGCCTGTCGGGTGGTGCCGTGTTGAGGACGTGGCGCGGCCGCTCCCGTCCGATTCCGGCCCTCGACAGGCGGAGCTCGCTGCCCGGTCCGCAGGGACCGGCTCCTTGGACCCTTCACATGAGGCGCCGCCGGGTGCCGCTGCTGCCGCCGCGGCTCACACCGCCGCGGCGTGGCGCGGGGCTTCCGGCTTGAGATAGCGGTCGAAGGTCGCGGCGACGATGCGCGCGAATTGCCGGCCCTCGGGCGGAATCGTCACCCGTGTGCCGATGCGCGCCGCGAGCCCTGCGGCGACGAGCGGCTCGAGGCGCTCGAGGTCCTCGGCCAGGGTCGGATCGGCCGCGATGTCGGGGGCGATGTCGACCGTGAAATTGCACATCAGCGCCTCGATGATCGCCGAGCGACGGCGATCGTCGTCGGTCAGTCGGACGCCTCGGGCCGTGGCGAGTTCGCCACGCTGGATCGCGTCACGCCAGTCGTCGAGCCGCGCGGCATTCTGCGCGAAGCCGCCGGGGAAGGTGCTGATCGCCGAGGCGCCGATGCCGATCAAGGTGCCGGCGCGGTCGGTCGTGTAGCCTTGAAAGTTGCGGTGCAGGGTGCCGGCCCGCGCGGCCTCGGCCAAGCTGTCGCCGGGGCGGGCGAAGTGGTCGATGCCGATCGCCTCGTAGCCGGCAGCGAGCAGCGCGGCCGTGGCCGCGTCGCTCAGCACCAGGCGCTCGGGCGCGTCCGGCAGGCCGCTGGGCTCGAGCAGACGCTGATGCGACTTCATCCAGGGCACGTGGGCGTAGCCGAACAGCGAGACCCGATCCGGGGCGAGCGCCGCCACGTCGCGCACCGTCCGTCGGAGCGTCTCCGGCGTCTGCCGCGGCAGCCCGTAGATCAGGTCCATGGAGATGCGCTCGAGGCCGTACCGGCGGAGCATCGCGACGCAGTCCGCGACGAGCGCGAGAGGCTGATGGCGATTGATGGCGGCCTGCACGCCGGGATCGAGATCCTGGATCCCGAGGCTGACGCGATTGACGCCGGAGGCGGCGAGTGCGGCGACGCGCGCCTCGTCCAGCCCGCGCGGGTCGATCTCGACGGCGATCTCGGCGCCCGACCTGATCTCGAACACCTCGCCGATCCGCGCCATCAGCGCGCCGAACTGCCCGGGCGTCAGGATCGTGGGCGTGCCGCCGCCGAAATGCAGATGCGAGAGCGGCAGGCGGGCTGGGGCGAGGCTCGCGACCAGGTCGAGCTCGCGCAGCAGCACCTCGTGGTAGGCCGCGACGGGTGCATCGCGCGACACGATCGACGTATGGCAACCGCAATACCAGCAAAGCTGCCGGCAGAACGGGATGTGCGCGTAGACGGAGACGGGAATGCGCGGGTCGAGCCGGCCCAGCCAGGCGGCGACATCGCGGCGGCCCACGCCGGGCCCGAACTGGGCGGCCGTGGGATAGCTCGTGTAGCGGGGCACCCGCGACTCAGCGAGCGAAACTCGATCCATGGACATGGCGGGAAGGTACAGTTCCCCGGCGGCGTCGCCAGCCCGGTGCGGCAATGGGTCGCCGCGCGAAACGGCGCAGCAAGCCGGCGCGCGGCGGTCTCCCCGGCGGCCCGCAACGGCCGGCCGGCGGATCAGGTGCCGGGGCGCTCGACCGGTACGCCGAGGGCGCTGCCTGGCGTGTCGCGAAGGCGCGTCTCGGACAGCTCGCCCGTCGCTTCCAGGATCGGGTAGGCGACCGAGGTCAGGTGGCTGTTGATGCGCTTGAGGTCGCGCACGACATCGAGGTGGATCGCGCTGGACTCGATCGATTCCGGCCGGCCCTGGCGCAGGCGGCGGAAATGGCTGTCGGCGGCCGACAGCTCGGCCTCTCGCATCGAGGTCTTCTCGCGCAGCAGGCGGCGGGCCACCACCGGGTCGCGCGACATGAACACGTTGAAGGCGAGCTGGAGATTGTCGAGCACGCGGGCGTGAAAGGCCTTGAGCTCGTCGAGGCCTTCGCTCGAGAAGGCCACGCGGTTGCGGATCTTCTTGGCCGCCAGCTCCATCAGGTTCTTGTCGATGATGTCGCCGACATGCTCGAGATTGGTCACGAAGCTGAGGATCTCGACGTAGCGGCGGCTCTCGACCTCGCTCATGCCCGCGCGGCTCACCTGGATCAGGTAGAGCTTGATGGCCTCGTGCAGGCGGTCGACCGCATCGTCGGAGGCCTCGACGGAGCGCATCAGCTTCTGGTCGTCGGTGGTCAGCACCTCGATCGTCTTGCGCAGCATCTGCGCGACGTGGTCGCCGAGCGCCAGCGTCTCGCGCGCCGCGCAGGCCAGCGCTTCCGCCGGGTGCTCGAGCAGCGCGGGATCGAGATAGCGGGGCCGGCCGACGTCCTCGGCGCTCGGCGTGTCCGGCAGGATCCTTTCACAGAGCTTCGCGATCAGCGGCACGACCCCGATGAAGAGGACGACGCACGCAAGGTTGAACGCGGTGTGGAAGTTGATGAGCAGCCGCGCCGGTTCCGCTGTGACCTTCGACAGGAGGGTGAGCGCCGGCCCGATGGTGGCGACCGCGAGCACGGCGGTGGCGGCGCGCATGATGAGGTTGCCGAGCGGTACGCGGCGGGCTGCGGGGGCGGCGCCGGTCTGGCTGACGAACGGCGCGAAGGCGCCGCCGATATTGGCGCCGATCACCAGCGCCGACGCGACCTCGATCGGCGTCACCTGCGCGCCGGCGAGCGAGGCGACGAGGAGGACGATCGCCAGCGTCGAATGGGCCAGCCAGGTGACGATCGCCCCGATGATCAGGGCCACGATCGGCTCGCCGGCCAGCCCGCCGAGCAGGGCCACGACCGCCGGCGACCCCCGCAGCGGCGCCGAGGCGGTGGCGATCAGCTTGAGGCTCAGCAGCATCAGGCCGAGGCCGATCACGATCCGCGCCATGTGCCGCGCATGCTCGTTGCGCGACCCCATGAAGCTGAAGACGCCGGCGGCGATCGCGGCATAGGCGAGCCAGCCGAGGTCGAAGGAGAGGATCTGCGCCGCGAGCGTCGAGCCCAGATCGGCGCCGAGGACGACGGCGAGCGCGGCGGGCGCCGCGATCAGCGAGCGGCTCGCGAACGAGGAGACGATCAGCGTGGTCGCCGTGCTCGACTGGATGAAGGCGGTGATGCCCAGCCCGGTCAGGAAAGCGCGCCAGCGGTTGCGCGTGCTGGCGGCGATGACGCGACGGATCCCGGCGCCGAAGGCGCGCGTGACGCCGGTCCGGACCATGCGCACGCCCCAAAGCAGGAGGGCGACGCTGCCGACGAGCGTGAAGAGGATTTCGGTTCCGTGCATGGCAGGTGACGCGGTGATGATAGGCGCGTCGAAACGGGCGAGGCCAGAGATTATGACGGCTCGGTCGCGGCGTTCGCCCGCGACCGGACGCGGCGCGACCTCGCCGCGGCCTGCATGAAGGCGCCGATCAGCGCGACGTGCCGTCGTGCGGCGAGGCAGACCGCATACTCGCCGACGCTGAGGGCGGCATCGGCGAAGCGAAGTGCGCGGAAGCGCGGTTCCGGCCGGAACTCGCTGGCGAAGACGACGCCGATCCCGAACCCCGCTGCGACGGTCTCGCGCACGCCCTCGCGGGTCTGGACCTCCATGACCGTGCCGAGCCGGATCCCGGCCCCCGCGACCGCCTGCTCGAACACCTCGCGCGTGAACGAGCCCTGCTCGCGCAGGACGAGGTCGGCGCCGTCGAGCTTGTCCATGCGGACGCGTCGGAGGCGGCCCCAGGGATGCGTCCGCGGAACGAACAGGATGATCTCGTCCTGCTTCATCTCCACCGCATGCAGTCGCGGATCGGGCACGACCTTGGCGGTGACCGCGACGTCGACCTCGCCGTCGAGCAGCTGGCGCACCACCGCGGCGGAGTTGCCGACGGCGAGCCGGAATGTGAGCCCGGGATGGGCGCGCCGCAGCTCGGCCAGGATCGGGACGGCGTGGTAGGCGTTGTCCGCCGCGACGCGCAGATGGCCGCGCCGCAGGGTCTTCGTGCCGCTCAGCAGCGCGCGCGCCTCGTCCTCGAGCTCGAACAGGCGCGTCGTCACGTCGAACAGCATGCGGCCGAGATCTGTCAGCCGGATCTCCCGGGCGCGACGCTCGAACAACCGCACGGCATACGCGGACTCCAGCGCGGCGACGTGGTTCGACAGGGTCGGCTGGCTCATGCCGGCGGCCGCGGCGGCGCGGGTGAAGCCGCGCTCCCGGGCGACGAGATGGAAGGCGCGGAGCTGGGCAAGGTTCATCGGCCATAGCCTGGGTCAATGGGACGGATATGGATTATGTATTTGAGCGATCCCCGGCAAGCGGCGATCATCGAGTCATCTTCCTTCGGAGGTTCCCATGCCGACGGCACGCTCGGAGACCGGCGATCCGTTTCTCCTGACCCCCGGCCCGCTGACCACGTCGCCCACCGTGAAGCGCGCGATGGTGCACGACTGGGGCTCGCGCGACGCGACGTTCGTGCGCTTCAACCGCGAGGTGCTGGAGGCGATCACCGAGATCGCCGGCGGTGCGGGCACCCACGTCACCGTGGGCATGCAGGGCAGTGGCACCTTCGCCGTCGAGGCGATGCTGACCAATTTCGTGCCGCGCGACGGCAAGGTCGTCATCCTCGTCAACGGGGCCTACGGCAAGCGCGCACAGCGGATCTGCGAGATCGCCGGACGCGCGAATCTCGTGCTCGAGACGCCCGAGGACACGCCCCCCGACCTGGCCGCGCTGTCGGCCGTGCTGGCCGGGGACCCGGCGGTCACCCACGTCTTCGCAGTCCATTGCGAGACGACGAGCGGCATCCAGAATCCGATCGCCGAGATCGGACGCATCGTGGCCAAGGCCGGACGGCGTTTCCTGGTCGATTCGATGAGCGCCTTCGGCGCGCTGCCGATCGATGCCCGCGAAGTGGCCTACGACGCGCTCGCCGCATCGTCGAACAAGTGCCTGGAGGGCGTTCCGGGAATGGGATTCATCGTCTGCCGCAAGGAGGCGCTGGTCGCGACCAAGGGAAACGCCACGACGCTGGTTCTCGACCTGCACGACCAGTGGCAGGCGATGGAGAAGACCGGCCAGTGGCGCTTCACGCCGCCGATCCAGGTGATCGTCGCGCTGCACCAGGCGATCCAGGAGTACAAGGCGGAGGGCGGCCAGCCGGGCCGTCTGGCGCGCTACGCCGGCAACGCGCGGATCCTGCTCGACGGCATGCGCGCCCTCGGATTCCGGCCGCTGCTGTCCGACAACCTGCAGGCGCCGATCATCATGACCTTCCACATGCCGGCGGACCCGCGCTTCGAATTCCAGCGCTTCTACGACGGGCTGAAGGAGCGGGGCTACGTGATCTATCCCGGCAAGCTCACCGTCGCCGACAGCTTCCGCATCGGCTGCATCGGCCGGCTCGAGGCGCTGCACATGCGCGGCGTGCTCGGCGCGATCCGCGAGATGCTCGCAGAGATGGGCGTGGCGCACGGCGCGCCCGCCGCCGCTTGAGGGCCCGACATGACCGCCATCACGATCAACGGCCGCAGCTACCGCACGCCCGCGGCACCCGTCGTCGTCGTCTGCGTCGACGGCTCGGAGCCGGGCTACGTCGAGCGCGCCGTCGAGGCCGGCGTCGCGCCGTTCTTCGCGCGGATGCTGAAGTCGGGGACTGCGCTGGTCGGGGACTGCGTCGTTCCGACCTTCACCAACCCGAACAACCTGTCGATCGTCACCGGCGCGCCGCCGGCGGTGCATGGCATCTGCGGCAACTACTTCTACGACCGCGACACCGGCACCGAGGTGATGATGAACGATCCGCGCTTCCTGCGCGCGGAGACGATCTTCACCGCGGCCCAGGCCGCCGGCCTGAAGATCTGCGTCGTGACGGCCAAGGACAAGCTGCGCGGCCTGCTCGGCAAGGGCCTGAAGCTCGCGCCGGGGCGCGCCTGCAGCTTCTCCTCGGAGAAGGCCGACCAGGCGACCGTCGCGACCAACGGCATCGATCGCGTCGTCGAGATGGTCGGCCTTCCGGTGCCGGACGTGTACTCCGCCGCGCTCAGCGAGTTCGTCTTCGCCGCCGGGGTCAAGCTGATGGAAAGCTGGCGACCGGACATCATGTACCTGTCGACCACGGACTATATTCAGCACAAGCATGCGCCCGGCACGCCCGTCGCCAACGCGTTCTACGCCATGATGGACGGACATCTGAGCAAGCTCGACGCGATGGGCTGCGTGGTCGCGCTGACGGCCGACCACGGCATGAACGCCAAGCACGACGGGCAGGGCAGGCCCGACATCATCTTCCTGCAGGACGTGCTCGACGGCTGGCTCGGCGCCGGCAAGGCGCGCGTCATTCTTCCGATCACGGACCCCTACGTCGTCCATCACGGCGCGCTCGGCTCCTTCGCCACGGCGTATCTCCCGGCCGAGGCGCCGGTGGCGGAGATCGTGGCGCGCCTGGCCGCGCTTCCCGGCATCGAGGCCGCGCTCGACCGCAAGGCGGCCTGCGCGCGCTTCGAGCTCCCGGAGGACCGCATGGGCGATGTCGTCGTCGTGTCGACGCGCCACAAGGTGATCGGCACGAGTCTCGCCCGCCACGACCTGTCCGGCCTCAAGGAGCCGCTGCGCTCGCATGGCGGCGTGTCCGAGCAGCGCGTGCCGCTGATGCTCAATCGCCGCGCATCCCTCGAGGCCGATCGCCGCTACCGCAACTTCGACGTCTTCGATCTCGTCCTCAATCGCATCCAGGAAAGGGTCGCCGCATGACCGTTATGCGCGCCATGTCGTCCGCCACGCCGCGCGCGGAGGCGATGCGCATCGCCGGCCGCAAGGTGTCGAGCGACGGGACGATCGACGTCCTCAATCCGTACACCGGAGAGCTTGTAGGAACCGTGCCGGCCGGCCGTCCCGAGCACGTGCGCGAGGCGCTCGAGGTCGGCTACCGCTACAAGTCGAAGCTCACGCGCTACGAGCGCCAGCGCATCCTGATGGCCGCGGCCGAGAAGCTGGCGGCCAGACGCCAGGAGATCGCCGAGCTGATCACGGCCGAGGCCGGGCTGTGCATGAAGGACTCTCTCTACGAGGTCGGCCGCGCCTACGACGTGTTCACGCTCGCGGGCCAGCTCGCGATCAAGGACGACGGCGAGATTTTCAGCTGCGACATCACCCCGCACGGCAAGTCGCGCCGGATCTACACGACGCGCACGCCGCTGCTGGGCTGCATCAGCGCGATCACGCCGTTCAACCATCCGCTCAACATGCCCGCGCACAAGATCGCGCCGGCAATCGCCACCAACAACCGCGTGGTCCTGAAGCCGACCGAGGCGACGCCGTTGACGGCGCTGGCGCTGGCAGACGTCCTGTACGAGGCGGGGCTGCCGCCGGAGATGCTGTCGGTGGTCACCGGTCTTCCGGGCCCGTTCACCGACGAGCTGATCACCAACCCGTTGATCGACCTCGTCACCTTCACGGGCTCGGTGCCGGTCGGCAAGTACATCGCGCAGCATGCCGGCTACAAGCGCTGCGTGCTCGAGCTCGGCGGCAACGACCCGCTGATCGTGATGGAGGACGCCGACCTCGACAAGGCGGCCGAGCTCGCCGTCGCCGGCGCGACCAAGAACTCCGGCCAGCGCTGCACGGCGGTGAAGCGCATTCTTGCCGTCGAGAAGGTCGCCGACGCCTTCGTTGCGCTGGTGGTCGAGAAGGCGCGCAAGCTCAAGGCCGGGGACCCGCGCGATCCGGCGACCGACGTCGGCACCGTCATCAACGAGAAATCGGCGATCCTGTTCCAAAGGCGCGTCGAGGACGCGGTTGCCAAGGGCGCGGTCCTCCTGCACGGCAACGACCGCCGCGGCGCCGTCTTCCCGCCGACCGTCGTCGACAAGGTCCCGTTCGATTGCGAGCTCGTGCGCGAGGAGACCTTCGGCCCGGCAATCCCTGTGATCCGCTGCCGCGACATCGATCACGTCATCGCGGTGTCGAACTCGACGGCGTTCGGCCTGTCGTCGGGCGTGTGCACGAACCGGCTGGACTACATCACCCGTTTCGTGAGCGAGCTGCATGTCGGCACGGTCAACGTGTGGGAAGTGCCGGGCTACCGCATCGAGATGTCGCCGTTCGGCGGCATCAAGGACTCGGGGAACGGCTACAAGGAGGGCGTCGTCGAGGCCATGAAGAGCTTCACGAACGTCAAGACATACTCGCTGCCCTGGCCCGGCTGAACGCGGGAGGTCTTTGACCGGTCGCGCGAGTGTCATAAAACTAGGCCAAGTACGGGAGGCGCGCCGGGTCCGGCGCAGGGCGTTCACGTTCAACTCGGAGGGAGAGGTCATGCTGAGGCGAGTTTTGACGGCGGGTGCGGCGGCATTGGCTCTGGCGTGGAGCGCCGGGGCGGATGCCCAGCAGAAGACGCGGATCACCGTCTACACGGCGCTCGAGAGCGACCAGCTGGCGCCGTACAAGCAGGCCTTCGAGGCCGACAATCCCGACATCGACATCCAGTGGGTACGCGAGTCCACCGGCACGATCACCGCGCGCTTCCTCGCGGAGAAGGACAACCCGCGTGCCGATGCGGTCTGGGGCCTCGCGGTCACCAGCATCATTCTGTTCGACCAGGCGGGGCTGGTGCAGCCCTACACGCCCAAGGGCGCCGAGGCGCTCAAGCCGCAGTTCCGCTCGACCGCCAGCCCGATGGCATGGACCGGCATGGACGCGTGGCTCGCGGTGGTCTGCGTGAACACGGTCGAGCAGAAGAAGGCCGGCGCCCCGATGCCGGCGTCCTGGAACGACCTGCTGGACCCGAAGTTCAAGGGCCAGATCGTCATGCCGAACCCCGCGTCGTCGGGCACCGGCTACCTGGCGATCGCCGGGTGGATGAAGGCGATGGGCGAGAAGGCCGCCTGGGAGTTCATGGACAAGCTCCATGAGAACGTCGCCGTCTACACGCATTCCGGCAGCGCGCCCTGCGTGCAGTCGGCCCGCGGCGAGCGGATGGTCGGCCTGGGCTTCGACATGCGCGGCGCGAGCGAGAAGTCGAAGGGCGCGCCGATCGAGCTCGTCATCCCGAAGGAGGGATCCGGGTGGGACATGGAGGCCTCGGCAATCGTGAAGGGCACGAAGAACCTGGCGGCCGCCCAGAAGCTGATGGACTGGACCGTCACGCAGAAGGCGAACCAGCTCTACGGCAAGTACTACGCGATCGTCGCGACGCCGGGACTCAACGTCGCCCCGCCGAACTACCCGACGAACGCCGAGCCTTCGATGCTGCCGCTCGATCTCGGGGCGATGGCGAAGGACCGCGACCGCATCCTGGCGGAGTGGACCAAGCGCTACGACGGCAAGTCGGCACCGCGCTGAGCCCCGGCATCGCTTGCGGCGCGCCGGGGACCAAGCGTCCCCCGCGCGCCGGCCCCCCCCGGGCCCCTGCCCCCGGTCCGCAGACCCCGGCGCCCGGCGCCAAAAAGCGGGTCGCACGGCGC